>DATCSW010000011.1:0-410095 GCA_036568265.1 Thiobacillus sp. | reverse complement strand
CGACGTCACCCCACTTTCAGTAGCACTCGGCTTTAGAGTCCGTGGTTAATATAACTGCTTTGGTAGCCAGTTGTCTGGCATAGGCTGAGGGCGTCATGCCTCCCAGCGATTTCTTCGGTCTTTCCTCGTTGTATTCCCGTCGCCACGCTTCGATCACCACCTTGGCGTGAGCTAGGCTGGTGAACCAGTGCTCGTTCAGGCATTCGTCGCGGAAACGCCCGTTGAACGACTCGATGTAGGCATTCTGGTTAGGTTTGCCCGGTTCGATCAGGAACAGCTTCACGCCTCGCATGTGTGCCCAGATCAGCATTGCATGGCCGCAGAACTCCTTGCCGTTGTCGGTACGGATCGCCTGTGGCAACCCGCGATGTATTGCAACCTGATCGAGAATGCGCGTCAATGACTGTCCACCGATCGCCCGCTCCGGCACGATGGCCACGGCCTCATGCGTGGCATCGTCCACCACGGTCAGGTTCTTGATCACACGCCCCTCGGCTGTGCGATCAAACACGAAGTCCATCGACCAGACCTGGTTGGCAGCCTGCGGCCGCCCCAAAGGCTGTCGATCCGCAACCGGCACCTTCTTGCGACGGCGCCGCTTCACTTGCAATCGGGCTTCGGCATACAGCCGTTCCACCCGCTTGTGATTGACCGGCTGCCCAGCCTGACGCAGCTTCAGGTAAATCATGCCTGATCCGTAACGGCGATGCCGCTGGGCCAGGGTGATGATCTGCTCGCGCAAGGCATGGTTGTGATCTGGCGCCGGTTGATAGCGGAAGGAGCTCGCGCTCATGCCGATAACCTGCAGTGATCGGCGCTCACTCAATCCGCGCGTGGTCATGTGGCGCACCAACTCGCGGCGTGACGGTGCGCTTACCACTTTTTTCTCAAGGCCTCGCGGGTGATCTCGTTCTCCAGAACCGACTCGGCCAGCAGTTTCTTCAAGCGGGTATTCTCGGCTTCCAACTCCTTCAGCCGCTTCGCATCCGAGACGCTCATGCCTCCGAACTTGCTGCGCCAAAGGTAGTAGCTGGCTTCAGAAAAGCCGTGCCGACGGCACAGCTCCTTGATGGGAAGGCCTGCTTCTGCCTCACGCAGAAAGCCAATGATCTGCTCTTCGGTGAAACGCTTCTTCATGTCCAATCTCCTTGATAATGGGATTGGACTCCAAAGCTACGTGCTACTCAAATACGGGGAGACGTCGTCGTCCCGGACTGCAGCAGCTTGATCGCCGCAAGCTTGAATTCCTTGCTGTAACGCTGACGTTCCGCATTGACCTTCTGGACTTCTTTACCCATCTGACACCTCCAGTAGTATTGTCTACTTTCAAAAGTGTCCGTGAAACCCGGGTTAGCTCAATCTGACCCCGCGATTTTTTTCGGGTATATCCTTTGTGTTGTAAACGCCGGGCCGGTCTGTGCAACCGCCTGTTTGAGTACCCGGCCCAGCCGGGTTTGTGACGGCCACAGCGCCGGCAATCCCCCCATTTTTAGCATCATTGGGGATATTCGTCAGGACATTTAGCGCTGTAAACAAAATCATTTGAGTTTTCAACAAAAACAACGTGAATCTTGTCGATCAGCCAACGACCATTGATTGAAATATACTTAAGATTAAAAATCAAGGGAGAACGGTCTTCGTCATACCCATTGATAGTAAGGCAACCCTCTTGTTCATTTGTTTTTTCATGGTGGCTATCTGTAGAAACCATATAGTTCTTAAACAATAACTGGTTGGTTGCGTCTGGATTAGTTTGATAGTCCTTGCCAAGTAAAGACTGAGTAAAGAAACGACTACCTACTTCAATGATATTGCCTCTATTGGCGCCTCTCTCATACTGAGAATATTCTTGATACAACACAACAGAAGAAGCATTGTTTATAGAAGCGCAGCCTGAGACAAACAGAGAGAACACAAGGCCGAGAAGTATATTTCTCATGCTCAATATCCCATAATTCTCTGCAATTCCATATCATATGCCTGACTCCTGCCTTTTAAAGCTCGAGCAGTTTGACACAAGAGGCCAGAACAAGATGTTATTAACTCCTCCAAGTCAAAATCATCTAATAGCGATAGTTTTATGTATTCCAAATCAAAGGTGGCGGTATAGTCAACTTTCATACCATCCTTGTGGTCGAAACTAACACTAACTCGTTTGATTTTAGTTCCTATCTTCTCAAGTACAGGTGTTCCACTAAATGTCAGAATTCCTGCCGAGCCTGATAGCGTGGCATTTCCATCTTGGTCTACGGTCAATTTTGCACCGCCTTTTTGAGCCATGAGTTTGACTGTCATTCCTTTATCTTTGGAATAAGCCAGTTCAATAAGTTTTGCAATGGTTATCTTCGCTTCTGTTCTTTTAAAATCCATGAGCTTTTCCTTGGTTTGAATGCAATGCTACCAACCACAGCGCCGGCATAATACGCGGCTGACAGGCCACCCAACTTTTCGAGCCTTGTCTCGGCCCCGATGATTTCGCTGATTATCACAGACTTCTCGAACGTCTCAATGTCTCTGAGGATGGTAGAAGCCGTTGCTACCCCACTGCTCAGCCTGCGTAACATGGCATTTCGCGCGGGAAGGTTCTAACCTTCCATGTGTTCTTTGAAGTATTTATAAAAGTCGGACACTGCCAAATCCGCGAATGATTTTGAGGCAAAATCCTAACACGCTAATACTGCTCGGGCAGTAGTCCGTTCGGATAAACAGTATTGGGGCAGGCCTTGCCTTTTATTATGTTTCAAGGTCAACGCGCTCAAATAATTCACAACATTCAGCATCACGATCCCAGCCTCCCTTCCCTGCATTACGCGCAGCATATTGCCGGAACGCCCGCGCCTTTATTCCGCGCCCTTACACCAGCACCGCAGTCAGATATGTCACATACAAGACACCGTTCACAATCAGGTGCCACACCCGCAGGCCGCCGTTCAACACGGCCCAGCGCAGCCAGAACGCTGCAATCAAAGTGACCAACACGCCCAGCAGCACTTCCTTTTGCGGCGCCCACGGCGTGAGCGAAATGCCGATGGCGGGCAGTAGGGTTCCCTGGAACACCATGGCGCCGGTGATATTGCCGAATGCCAGCGTGTCCTTACTCTTGCGGATCCACAGGATCGAGTTCACCTTTTCCGGCAGTTCGGTTGCAATCGGGATGATCATTAACGACAGCAGCAGGGCGGAGATACCGATGATGGGCGCGGCGGCTTCGACGCCATGGATGAAGCCCTTGGCACCGGCGATCAGCAGCGCCAGGCCCATGGCAAGCTGCACGATGATGAAGAACAGGTTTTGCGGCAGGCCGAGGCGGGCTAGCAGCATGGGGGAGCCCGCCTCGGTGGCGTGGCCGTCTTCGCACAGCTTGCTGGATGCGCGCAGGGTCAGCATCACGTAGATGAAGTAGATCATGACCATGACAAAGGCGAGTGCGGCGCGCACCCAGCCTTCGCCGTGCGGGATGAACATGGCAATGAAGGCCAGGGTGAAGGCCATTAGAAAGAAATCGAGGTCGCGTTTGATACCGGTGCGCTCCGGGTTGAAATGGCCCTGGATGCCGCGTTTCTTGAATACCGCCACACTCAACAGAAACAGCGACAAGGTCGACAACATCAGCGGTGCGCCGAGGATGGCGCCAACGCCGATTTCTTGATTGACTGCGCTATTGCCGGTGCCGGCAAAGATGGCCAGCAGCGGCACCAGGGTTTCGGGCATGGCGGTGCCGACCGCGGCAAACAGGGAGCCTGTGACGCCTTCGGATATTTTGAGTTTTTCGCCGAGGTGTTCAAGCGCGTTGACAAAGATTTCTGCGGCAACGAGGATGACGAGCAGATAGCCGAAGAGTTCGAGAAACAGCATGCCCGTCTGCCCAGAGGAAAAAAGTGATACTACCAGCAAGCATGAAAGCCCGATGGCGGCATTTGAACGCGTAGCTGAAGGCGCGTATCACGCCCGACTCATTACCTCATCCGGGGTGTCGGTCGTGCTGTTTAGCGCCCCACAATGCGGCGCTTGCCGTGCCTGGAAGCAACTGCTACCCGCAGCGCTATTCAATCAGGCCCAGGCGTTTTACGAAGTGGACGTGAGCGAGGCAACCGGGATTGCGCACTATTTCGGCATTTTTCATTTGCCCACGGTGTATCTGTACCGCGACGGACATTTTCATGCCGAGCTGCAGTGCGAGGCCCGGCTGGAGCGCATTCGGGAAACCGCGCACCAGCTTTTATCTGGACCCGCCCAGGAAGAGCCCTAAGCGCCCCTTTCGGTTTAAACCAGACTGTGGCCCAGGAACACCACAGCTATCGTGATCAAGCCAATGCTGAGATTGATGCCGATCAGCATGCGGATTTGACCCAAGGCGGCCCCGCCTGCTTGCCAGTTCTGCTCACTCACTGCACGCTTGAGTTTTTTGTAGGGTGCAAAAAATACATGGGCAAAGAGCAGCATCATCACCACGCCCAGCACGAGCATGGCCAGCACGTAGTGCGGTATGCCGGCGCCACTGATTTTCATCAGCATGATCAGGCCGGTCAGCAGAATCAGTACAACTGACGCCCAGACCCATGGGAAAAACTTGCCAAACACGCCGGCCCACAACGTGAGCCGCTGCGGCGGTTCAAGCACAGTGGCCGCTACCGGCCGCAAAGCCATGTAGGCGAAAAACATACCGCCCACCCAAACAACAACACCCAGTACGTGCAGCAACAGATAGAGACTCACGGGATTTCCTTTCATAACAAAGTGACTTGATCGAGAACAGCAGCACCTATTTAAGTAGACATCATGCCCCGCGCCGGTTGCTTGCGGGTTGCAGTGCAAGGCGCGGGGGGCGAAGTGGAGTCATTCTCCACAAGTCACCCGCAACACCGCAATGCGCCCGCCGGCAACCGGCCCTTCGGGTTGAGACCGGGATCGGCGTCTGCGGCGTTGCAGCGCTTGGCAATGGATGGCCACCATTGCCAAGCGCTGCGCCTTGCATCCATCCGATCCTGGTCTCAACGCGGGACATGATGTCTACTTAAATAGGCGCTTAACAGGTGCAAAGCTGCGCCGATGCTGCGGGCAGGCACCGTGCGCCTTTAAAGCGGCCATGTGCACGGCGGTACCATAGCCCATGTGTTTGGCAAAACCATAAGCGGGATAGGTTTCGTGCAATGTGCACATGTACTGGTCACGTGCGGTTTTGGCGAGAATGGAGGCTGCGGCAATCGAGGCCACCTTGTCGTCGCCCTTGACCACGGCCTGTGAACGCCAGGCCCAAGGCGGGCAGCGATTGCCATCCACCCACACATCATCCGGCGCGCGACCCAGACCGGCCACGGCGCGCTGCATCGCCAGCATGGTGGCTTGCAGAATGTTCAATTGGTCGATCTCTTCCACACTGGCTTCAGCCACACACCAGGCCAGAGCATGTTCACGTATTTCGATGGCCAAACGTTCACGGGCGACAGCAGAGAGTTTTTTCGAGTCACGCAGGCCCTCGATACGCTGATCGGGATGCAGCATGACCGCTGCCGCCACCACGGGGCCCGCCAATGGGCCACGCCCCGCTTCGTCTACGCCACATAAGCCCAGTGGTCCCCAATGCAGCTCCATCGTCATCCGCCCAGGTAAGGTTGAACGGCTTCGGCAATGCGCGCGCTGGCATCCTGCCGCAGGCTCAGGTGCATGGTGCGGAACGTTTCGTGCAATTCAAGCCGGCGCGGCGCATCGTCGAGCCAGGCCAATACATCCTGGGCCAGCGCTTCCGGCGTAGCCGCATCCTGAATACGTTCCGGCACCACAAAGTCACGCGCCAGCACATTGGGCAAGCCCACCCAGGGCTGCAGGGCTTTTTTCAGCATCATGCGCGCCGTCATCGCCGGCATGCGATACGTGATGACCATGGGTTTTTTGAACAGCGCCGCTTCCAGCGTGGCGGTACCCGACGCCACGATCGACACATCGCATGCGGCCAAAGCTGTATGCGATTGTCCTGACAGAATGTGCAGAGGCAGATCCCGGCCTTGAGCCGACTGACGCATCAACTGCGCGGCGGGTTCATTTGCGGCGGGCACCACAAACTGGGCATCCGGGTGTGCTTTCAAAATCAACGCAGCCGCATCGAGCATCAGCCGCGCATGACGCGTCACCTCACCCATCCGGCTGCCCGGCAACAAGGCGATGACCGGACCGCTTGCCAATCCCAAAGCCGAACGGGCGGCAGCTGTATCAATCTCCAGTGGAATGACATCGGCCAGCGGATGGCCCACAAAGGTGACAGGGATACCGACCTCCCGATAGATCCGCTCTTCGAACGGAAACACCACCAGCATGTGTGATACCGCTTGCTTGATGCGATGGATACGCTCGGGTCGCCAGGCCCAGATCGATGGACTGACGAAATGCACGGTGGGGATGCCTGCACGCTTGAGCTTCGCTTCCAATGCGAAATTGAAGTCCGGGGCGTCGATGCCAACGAACACGCGTGGTCGCTCGTTCAGGAAATGGCGCGTGATCCGCGAGCGTATCCACAGCAACTCCGGCAGATGGCGCAACACTTCAATATAACCGTTGACAGCTAATTTCTCGCTCGGATAGATGGCCTGAACGCCGGCCTCGATCAAGCGCGGGCCGGCGATGCCGGCTGCATGCAAATTGGGATGATTTTGTTTCAGTGCGTTGATGAAATGCGCGCCCAAGAGATCACCAGAAGCTTCTCCGGCGACCATGCCCAGATCCATCACCGGATGATGCCGCGCTCGGCGCGTGTCAGGAAATCGAGCAATTGCTGCACTTCAGCATGGCTGGCTGCTTCAGGTGCGAGCTTGGCTTGCGCTTCGGCCAGGGTATTGCCTTCTCGATACAGGATTTTATAGCTGCGCTTTAATGCCGCCAGTGCTTCGGGCGTGAACCCGCGACGCTTAAGTCCTTCGCTATTCAGGCCATGCGGTGCGGCCGGTTGGCCTGATACCATGATGAAAGGCGGGATGTCCTTGAACACCACGCTGGAAATACCGGTCATCACGTGCGCGCCAACCTTGCAAAATTGATGCACCCCCGTAAAGCCGCCCAGGATGGCCCAGTCGCCCACTTCAGCGTGACCGGCCAGCGAGGCATTGTTGGCAAAAATCGTACGGTCGCCCACCACGCAGTCATGCGCGATATGCACATAAGCCATGATCCAGTTGTGCGAGCCGATCGTCGTCACGCCACGATCTTGAACTGTGCCAATGTTGAAGGTGCAGAATTCACGAATCACATTGTGGTCGCCGATCGCCAGGCGGGTCGGTTCACCGTCATATTTCTTATCCTGAGGCGCTTCGCCGAGTGAGACAAAATGAAAAATCTGGTTGTGTTCACCGATCGTGGTATGGCCAGTGATGACAGCATGCGCACCCACCGTGGTGCCTGCACCGATCGATACATGCTCGCCAATGATGCTGTAAGGGCCAACCTCGACATCGTCGGCGAGTTGAGCGCCTGCATCAACCAAGGCGGTAGGGTGAATCTTCGCCATGTCAGGGTTTGTCGCGCAGGGTGGCCATGAGTTCGGCTTCGGCCACCAGCACGCCGTCGACTTCGGCACGCCCACGATATTTCCAGATGCCGCGCATCTCGCGCACGATTTCGATCATTAATACCAATTGGTCACCCGGCTTCACCGGCTTTTTGAAACGCGCGCCATCGATGCCTGCAAAATACACAATGCCGATTTCTTCCGGCGCGTAACCCTTGGTCTTGAACGACAAGATGGCTGCAGCCTGCGCCATGGCCTCCAAAATCAATACGCCGGGCATGACGGGGGCACCCGGGAAATGGCCTGGAAAAAAAGGCTCATTGATGGTGACATTCTTGATCGCAGTAATGGACTTGCCAATTTCGAGTTCAGTTACCTTGTCGATCAACAGAAAGGGGTAACGGTGCGGCAGGTACTGCATGACCTGCTCGATATCCATAATCATGATTTGCTTTCGAGTTCGTTAAGTCGTTTTTCGAGTTGCTTGACGCGATTGGCCAGCTTGTCGAGATTGCGCATGTGCGAGGCATTTTTTTGCCAGGTACTGTGTTCGCTAAAGGGCGGGGGCGATGTATAGGTTCCAGCCTTGGGAGGCGACTTGGTAATCAGCGTATTGGTCGAAATGCGCGTGCCGTCAGGAATATGGATATGTCCGATAATCATGGCCGCTCCGCCTATCAGGCATTGACTCCCAATTTTGGCGCTGCCCGCAATGCCCGCACAGGCGGCTATGGCTGTATGCGCGCCAATTTCCACGTTATGCGCAATCTGGACCAGGTTATCAATTTTGACGCCGTTCTCGATGACCGTATCTTCAAGTGCACCTCGATCGATCGTCGTGCACGCGCCGATTTCGACATCATCCCCGATGAGCACACGTCCGATTTGCGGAATTTTGACCCACTGGCCTTCGTCAGGCGCAAATCCAAACCCGTCAGCACCAATGACACAACCCGAATGCAGTATGCATCGGTTGCCCACTTCGCAAGCCGGATAAATCGTCACATGTGCATGCAATAAACAATCAGCCCCAATACGCGCGTGATCCCCGATAACACTATGCGCGCCCACGATAGCCTTTGAACCGATACGCGCACCTGCACCAATCACCACACCCGCGCTGATATGCGCGTCAGGGGCAATCTCAGCATCAGCTGCAACGGTAGCGGTTGGATGGATACCTGGCTGCGGGCGTGGCAAAGGGTTCAGCAAACCTGATACACGCGCGAAATACAAATAAGGATTGGGTGTCAGAATACGCGGCAAATCAATAGCATCGCGCGCATCCAACGGCAGAATCAAAGACCCGGCCTGCGTTGAACTCAGTTGGGCCAGGTACTTGCTTTGTGAAACGAACCCGATCTCGTCAATCTTGGCGCGGTCCAGCGGCGCCACCTGGCGCACAAGCTGAGTACCATCGCCTACCAGTTCGCCGCCAAATCGAGCGACCAGTTCTGATAGCGTTACTTCCATTGGTCAACGTGCCAAGTCACGCCAGAATTACTTTCCGCCCAGCGCCTTCATGACGCGATCTGTAATATCACTCTTGGGGTCAATATAAACCGCCTGCTCTACAATCAGGTCATACTTTTCCGCCCGTGCGATATCCTGAATGGCTTTGCGGGCGCGTTCCTGAATCTGGCCCAGTTCTTCATTTCGGCGTAGATTGAGGTCCTCACGGAATTCGCGGCCCTGACGCTGGAGGTCCCGATTCAGGTTACCCAAATCACGCTCCTTCGCTTTACGCTCACTGTCAGACATGGTTACGCCATCCTTATCTAACTGCGCTTGCAAATCACGGGCCTGGCGGGCCAGTTTCTGCAGTTCCTGATCGCGCGACGCAAACTCGCGCTCCAGCTTTTTCTGCGCCGCAACAGACAGCGGCGCTTCGCGGATCAGTCGTTCGGTATTCACAAATCCCACTTTATCGGCCCACGCACTACCCACAACTAGAGTTGAGGCCAGAATGACTGCCAGTGAAAGCACATACTGTTTCGACTTCATATTCAAATACTCCGGTTACCTAACTCTCAGAATGTGTTGCCGAGAGTGAATTGAAACACTTCTTTTTTGTCCCCAGACTTGCTGAGGATCGGTTGCGCCAAGCTGAATTTCAGCGGGCCCAAGGGAGAAACCCACAACATCGCAATACCTGCCGAATAACGCAAGTCGCCAACATCAAACTCTTTGTACCGGCCCTGAGCATCATTCGGACCAAAGGACGCACCCACATCGACAAAAGTCGACATACGGAGCGACTGGTCATCCTTCAGGCCAGGCAAGGGGAAAAAGAGTTCCGCATTGCCGATGACACGTTTATCTCCACCCAGCGCATCATCATTCGCATCTCGTGGACCTAAAGTACCGTTTTTGAAGCCACGTACGGAACCGTTACCGCCCGCATAGAAATTCTTGAAGAACGGCAACGGTTTACCTGACAATCCGCCACCTATTCCAACTTCACCATTCAACATCAGGGTAAAGCTCTTGCTCAACGGGAAAAACTGCTGGTGCTGAAAAGACAATTTATAGTACTGCAGACTCCCTATTGGCGTCCCCACTTCCCCGGCTAATCGCTGCAGCATGCCCTTGGTCGGGAATAGGAAGTTATTCCGGGTATCACGTGCCCACGATGAATCCAGGCGAACCGTATCGTTATCCTTTCCGAAGGTGTTCACGTAGTTTTGATATTGAATCGGACTATTCGCTGTCGTGGTAATCGACGTTTGCTCGTAGGTCAAACCAAGGGATATAAAATCCCGCTCGTTGAGCGGCAAGCCAAAACGCATGCCTGCACCGTACGTTGAGCTTTTGTATTCCCCGACATTATCTAACGAAGTTGCGTCCACATCTCGACGGTATACGTCATAGCCCAGACTGATGCCGTCAAGCGTGAAATAAGGATTGGTGTAAGACAGGGCATAGACAGTATTGACACTGCCGGAGTTGATTTGTGCGGACAAGCGGTTTCCAGTGCCGAACACATTATTCTGTGACACCGCACCCGAGAGAATCAAACCCTCGGAAGACGAAAATCCCGCGCCCAGCATCACATTACCCGTTGGCTTTTCAGTCACACCTACATTCACGTCGACCTGATCGGTCGTACCCGATACGCTGGGCGTCTCGATATTGACGTCGTTGAAATAACCCAGACGATTCAGGCGGTCACGCGAAAGATTGATTTTCTCGGCGTCATAGTATGCCCCTTCCATCTGCCGAATTTCCCGACGCACGACTTCATCACGCGTTTTAGTATTACCTGCAACGTTAACCCTGTTCACATACACACGCCGACCTGGGTCGACAAACATAGTAAAAGCGACCGTCCCTTTTTCTCGATCCAGCTCCGGCACGGCATTCACGTTGGCAAAGGCATACCCATCGTTGCCCAGCCGGTCGCCAATTTTTTTGGTGGTTTCCGTCAAGCGGTCACGCACAAACACTTCACCCGGCTTGAATGTGACCAGTTTCTTCAATTCAGCTTCCGGCACCAGCATCTGGCCCGCAAACTTGATGTCCGACACTTTGTATTGAGGCCCTTCTGTCACGTTGACCGTGATGTAGATGCCTTGCTTATCTGGTGAAATCGACACCTGATTAGAATCAACGGCAAATTCCAGATAACCCCGATTGAGATAAAACGAGCGCAGGGCTTCAATATCTCCACTCAAGCGAGATTTGGAATACTGGTCATTCTTGGTATACCAGGTCAGCCAGCCCGGTGTGGTGGAAGTGAATTCTTTCAGCAGTTCTTTTTCTTTGAATTTCTTGTTACCGACAATGCTGATCTGCTGAATTTTTGCGCTGCTGCCTTCAACCACATCAAACTGCACGGCCACGCGATTGCGCTCCAGAGGTGTCAACGTGGATTTGATTTCAACTGCATATTTGCCGCGGTTGAAGTACTGACGCTGCAACTCCTGCTCAGCCTTGTCCAGCAAGGCACGATCCAGCACGCGCCCCTCAGCCAGGCCCGTCTGTTTGAGGCCGGCTTTCAAATCATCTTCGGGAAACTCCTTGATGCCCAGAATTGTGATCTTGGCAATAGAGGGACGTTCTTCTACGGTGACGATGACAACACCATCGCGCGCCTCCAGGCGAACATCCTTGAAAAAGCCCGTGGCGTATAACGCCTTGATCGCGGCGGCAGTCTTTTCGTCGGTCATCATTTCACCGACTTTGACGGGGAGATAGCTAAATACCGTGCCAGCCTCGGTACGCTGTATGCCCTCTACTCGAATGTCCTTGACGACAAAGGGCTCCTCGGCAAACACGGGCTGCGCGACCAAAACGGCAGCAAGAGCAAGCGTCAAACGGTTCAAAATCATGGTTGTCTCACCCGCTTATGAGGCGTTGCAAATCGTTGAATAGCGCAAATGACATCAGCAACAACAGGAATGCCATACCAATCCGGGCCCCAATCTCCATCGTTCGCTCAGACACGGACCGCCCCGTAAAAACCTCCGCAACATAATACATGAGGTGTCCCCCATCCAGTAACGGGATGGGCAACAGATTCAGCACGCCCAAGCTTACACTGACCAGCGCCAGAAAGCCCACAAAGCTTATCCACCCCAGCGCTGCACTCTGCCCTGCGTAATCGGCAATCGTCAGGGGACCCGAGAGATTTTTCCATGACACTTGGCCCACGACCATGCGGCCCATCATTTCCAATGTGAACAGACTCATATCCCAGGTTTTGCTTACGCCGCGGCCCAATGCTTCAATCGGCCCATAACGGACTTCTGTCATCAGGGCCGATCGCATCGACTCATTGACCAACGGCCCGGCTCCGATCTTGCCAATACGCTGACCGGCTTCCTCCACCGCATCAGGCGAGACGGTCAATGCTCCGCGCTGGCCCATGCGCTCGTATTCTATGTTTACCGCCTGCGTGGGATGTTGTCGTATGAGTTGCACCCAGGCTTGCCAGCTGGCTATGGTCTGCCCGTTAGCCGATACCAGACGGTCTCCCGTCTGGAAGCCTGCCCGTGCTGCCGCGCCATCCGGTAGCACTTCGCCGATGACGGGCTCAATATCCGGGTCATAGCGCACGATTCCCAATGGACGCAATGTGTCCTGCTCCAGATTGTCTGTTTCAAGCGGGTCGGTCGCTAGCCGAACGGTCCGCCCATCGGCCAATTCAAGCACGATGGGATCCCCCGCCACTCCTGCCCGCAGCAGATTCAAACGCAAATCCTGGAAAGAAGCCGTTTCACGGCCATTGACGCCACGAATTTCGTCGCCTGCAACCAAACCGCTCTTGGCTGCAGCCGTGCCGGCTGGCGGTTCGCCGATCATGGGCTTGAGCGCAGGCAGGCCATGCATGAATAACGCCCAGTAAAAGATGATCGCCAGCAGAAAGTTGGCCGCGGGTCCTGCTGCCACGATCCCGATCCGTCGCCACACGCTGGCCTGGTTAAAACTACGATGCAAGTCTGCGGCTGGCACATCACCTTCACGCTCATCGAGCATTTTCACGTAGCCGCCGAGCGGCAACATGGCGAGCGACCACTCAGTCTGGTCACGTCCAAACCGCCGACTGAACAAAGATTTGCCGAATCCCACCGAAAAGCGCAACACCTTGACGCCCGCCAGGCGGGCAGCAAAATAGTGGCCCAACTCATGCCCGACCACCAGGATGCCAATCGCCACCAGAAACCACAGTACGGTATGCAGCATGCTCATACGCTTTGCCTCAAATACGCATCCGCGACCAAACGCGCCTGGCGATCGGCGTCGAGCAGTTCATCCAGGGTACGCACCGCACCATCCGCGAGCTGACTCAGGGTGTGCGCGATGCTGGCCGCAATCGAATCAAACGGGATCGCACCATCCAGAAAACGGGCCACGGCCACTTCATTCGCCGCATTCAACACGGCGGCTGCATTGCCACCCGTTTCAAGCGCATCGAAAGCCAATTGCAAACAGGGGAAACGAGCCGTGTCGGCTGCTTCAAAAGTCAATTGTGTTCCCATCAGCTCAAGCGGCGATACCCCGGCCTCAATCCGCTCGGGAAAACCCAGTGCATAAGCAATGGGCGTGCGCATGTCAGGTGTACCCATCTGCGCAATCACCGAACCGTCTATATATTCAACCATCGAATGCACGATGCTTTGCGGATGCACCAGTACCTTGATCTGGTCCGCTCGCGCATTGAACAGCCAGCGCGCCTCGATGACTTCAAGCCCCTTGTTCATCAAGCTGGCTGAATCAACCGAGATTTTTTTACCCATCACCCAATTGGGATGTGCCACGGCCTGCTCGGGAGTGGCTGCGGCGATCGCTTCGGCCGTCAAGGTACGGAAAGGCCCACCGGATGCGGTCAGCCACAATGCCTTGACGCCAGCGCGCTGAAAATCGCCATTGAAATCACGCGGCAGCGACTGAAAAATCGCGTTGTGCTCGGAATCGATCGGTAACAGCTCGGCTCCGCTTTCAGCCACCGCATCCATAAACAACTGACCTGACACCACGAGCGTCTCTTTATTGGCCAGCAGGATCTGCTTGCCCGCACGCGCGGCTGCCAATGTGGGAGCAAGCCCTGCTGCACCCACGATCGCCGCCATGACAGTATCCACTTCGGCGGCAACGGCCACTTCTGTTAGTGCATCAGCGCCTTCGAGTACCATCACCTGCAACTTTTCTTCAGCAATGCGCGCACGCAAAGCCGCCGCCGCCTTCGGTTCACTCATCACCGCGATGCGGGGTCGGTGAGCGCGACATTGCTCGACCATACGCTCTACCTGAGTGGCCCCGGTCAGTGCAAAAATCTGAAAGCGTCCTGGGTGGCGGGCGACAACATCCAGCGTATTCACGCCTATCGTACCGGTTGATCCCAATACGGTCAGCACGCGAGGCGTCGCCGTATTTGAGCTCATAGCGAATACTCCAGCCACATGAGCATGGCCATCGCGATGGGCAGAGTGGATGTCAATGCATCGATACGATCAAGCACGCCACCATGGCCTGGCAGGGTGTTCCCACTATCTTTCATGCCGGCTACACGTTTGATCCAGGATTCGAACAAATCGCCCAATACCGAAAAGTACAATAGGCCTGATACCACCAGAATCAGCGACACAACATGCAAGCCCGCCCATAAACTGAGAACGCCTGCATACAAAGCAAGCGCACACCAGGCTCCCAAGACACCTTCCCAGGTTTTACCCGGGCTGATTGTCGGCGCCAATTTGCGCCGCCCAAATTTCCGGCCAGCAAAATAGGCGGCGGTATCTGCAATCCAGACTATGGCAAGAATCCCCAATAACACGGCGGGGCCACGCGCATGCAAATCAATCAAAGCCCCCCAGGTTGGCAGCAATATCACAACCCCCAAAGCAGATCGAATAAACACTCGCTGAACACGCCATTTACTCAACAGCCACCATGGTGCCAAAACAAGCCAGAACGCCAGCGCAAGCAGGACAAGTGCGAATTGCAATGCTTGCCACCACGCTCCGGTCAACAAATGGGGTAACAGCAGTGCACAGAAAGCCAGCAAAACAGCATACATGCGTGCTGGTAGTTGCGGAAAGCCGCTCAAACGCGCCCATTCAAAAGCCGCTAATCCCAGGACGCCTGCCATCATGACTGACCACAACCACGCCGGCGCCCACAATACGGCTGCTACAAACACGCCCAGCATGATCAGGGCGGTCAGTATTCGTCTCAATAATGGCGTCATGGATGGGACATCTTGATGTGTATCATGACGCTTCGCGAACCTGATCACTGGTCCGTCCGAACCGGCGTTCACGGTTACGGTAAGACGCTATCGCTGCGTCCAGTGCCTGGCCATCAAAATCGGGCCACAGCGCATCCGTAAAATACAATTCAGTATAGGCCAGCTGCCACAGCAAAAAGTTACTGATGCGCTGCTCGCCACCCGTTCGAATAAAGAGATCCGGCTCAGGCGCATCCGCAACACTTAAATGTTGCGCCAACAATGTTTCGTCAACCGCTTCAGCAGCCACACCGGATGCCATGATGCGCTTGACTGCCTGAACGACATCCCAACGCCCGCCATAATTAGCAGCGACTGTAAACGTGAGCCGCGTATTAGTTTGGGTAAGCGTTTCGGCATCATGGATCAGATTCTGGATACGCCCGGAAAATCCGGACAAATCACCGATGACACGAAAGCGAATGTTATTTTCATGCAGCCGCGTCACTTCATTTTCAAGCGCGCGCATGAATAATTCCATCAGTAAAGTCACTTCTTCCTGAGGCCGACGCCAGTTCTCGGAGCTGAACGCAAAGACAGTGAGATGCGAGACACCCCGCTCGGCACACGCTCGAATCACGCCGCGCAAGGCTTCGACCCCTTTGCGGTGTCCCGCCACGCGCGGCATCAACCGTCGCTTTGCCCAGCGGCCATTGCCATCCATGATGATGGCAATGTGCCGCGGCACATTCGTGTTAAAGGGAATCGTTTGCTTCGTGCGATCAGACACGCCGAATATGCTCACAGAGATGCTCAGACAGCGAGCAAGTCCTTTTCTTTTTCCGCCAGCAACTTGTCGATTTCGGCGATGAACTTGTCGGTGAGCTTTTGCACGTCGTCCTGGGTACGACGATCTTCGTCTTCCGTCGCGGTCTTGTCCTTGACCATGTCCTTGACCGTGGCGTTTGCATCGCGGCGAATATTACGAACCGCTACGCGCGTGCCTTCGGCTTCACTGCGCACCACCTTGATCAGGTCGCGGCGGCGCTCCTCGGTCAGTGCCGGCATTGGCACCCGAATGATGTCGCCGTGCGAAGCCGGGTTGAGGCCCAGATCGGAGTCACGGATAGCCTTCTCGATCTTGCCCACCATGCTTTTTTCGTACGGCTGCACACCCAGTGTGCGGCCGTCGCTCAATGAAACGCTGGCGACTTGCGGTATGGCGGTCGGGCTGCCGTAGTAATCGACCATGACGTGATCAAGAATGCCCACGTGCGCGCGCCCGGTACGCACTTTCGCCAGATCGTTTTTCAACGCATCCAGCGTTTTACCCATTTTCAATTCGGCAGATTGTTTGATTTCGGCGATGCTCATTTCAGCCATTTCAACTCCTCAACTTAAAGACACGCGCGTGCCTTCGTTTTCACCCATCACCACACGCTTCAGCGCACCGGGCTTGAACACATTGAACACGACCAGCGTCAGCTTCTGCTCTCGGCACAAGGCAAACGCCGCCGTATCCAGCACGCCTAGATTTTTGGCAATAGCCTCGTCAAATCCGAGGGTTTCGTAACGCGTGGCGCTTGCATCCTTGTTGGGGTCGGTCGAATACACACCATCGACCTTGGTCGCCTTGATCAACAGATCGGCATCGATCTCGGCGGCACGCAGCGCAGCCGCCGTATCCGTGGTGAAGAACGGGTTGCCCGTGCCACCACCAAAAATCACGACCCGCCCGGCTTCCAAATGACGCACGGCGACATCGCGATCGAACGCCTCGCCAACATGGCTGATATGCACTGCGGTCTGCACCCGTGCATCGATACCGGCGGCCTGCAATACATCTTTCATTGCCAACGCATTCATCACCGTGGCCAGCATACCCATCGAATCCGCCGTAGCGCGATTCGTTCCGGACAGGGCGCCCGTGGCGCCACGAAACAGATTGCCGCCACCCACCACAATTCCCACCTGCACACCCAGCGCCACCACTTCACGAATCTGGGCAACAAACCCCGCCATGGTCTCGGCGTGATAACCGAAGCTGTCCGGGCCCATCAGGGCCTCGCCGGACAACTTCAACAGGATGCGTCGCGCTTGCGCCATATCCGGTCAGACCTGGGAAGCTGCCGCCACTTCAGCGGCGAAATCGGTCACTTTCTTCTCGATGCCCTCGCCCACCACGTACATCATGAAACCATGGCACTGCGAATTTTTCGACTTGAGCACTTGCTCAACGGTCTGCTTGTCATCCTTGACGAACGGCTGCGACAGCAGGGTGACCTCCTTGAGGAATTTCTGCACCGTGCCCTCGGCGATCTTGTCCAGCATAGCTTCCGGCTTGCCGGCTTCCTTGGCTTTCTCAATCGCAACGCGGCGTTCCGTATCCAACAATTCCTGCGGCACACCGGAAGCATCCAGTGACTTCGGCTTGGAAGCCGCAATGTGCATGGCGACATCACGGGCGAGCGCTTCGTCACCGGTCACATCGACCAGCACGCCAATCTTGCCGCTGTGTATGTAGCTGGCGAATTTGCCCTGACCGTCCAGGCGTGCAAAACGGCGCACCGACATGTTTTCGCCGATCTTGCCGACCAGTTCGGTGCGGAAAGCCTCAACCGTAGCATTCTTGTAGGGCAGTGCAGACAACGCCGCCACGTCGGCCGGATTCTGGTTCAGCACCATTTCAGCCAGCGCATTCGACAGCGCCAGGAAATCATCGTTCTTGGTCACAAAGTCGGTTTCGCAGTTGACTTCAACCATCGCAGCCGATTTGCCATCCGCACTGATCGCGATTGCGACCACACCTTCCGCAGCCACTCGGCTGGCGCTTTTGGCAGCCTTGTTACCAAAACGCACGCGCAGGATTTCTTCTGCTTTCTGCATGTCGCCTTCAGCTTCTGACAACGCCTTTTTGCAGTCCATCATCGGTGCGTCGGTTTTTTCGCGCAGCTCTTTCACCATGCTCGCAGTAATTTCTGCCATGTTGCACTCCTTAATTCAATCTCAAACCAGCCAGTTTCAATACGGAAAGAGGGGCAGACGCCCCTCCTCGAAATCGTTCGCCGGGAATAGATGCCGGCGATCTTGCAGTGATGGGCGCTTATTCAGCGGCCACACCGCCTTCTTCTTCTTCGACTTCGACAAACTCTTCGCCGCCAACGATTTCGCTGATGACCTGAGCGCGGCCTTCCAGCGCCGCGTCGGCCATTCCACGTGCATACAGACGAATCGCACGCGCGGAGTCATCATTACCCGGGATCACATAATCCAGGCCTTCGGGGCTGTTGTTGGTGTCCACCACGCCAATCACCGGAATGCCCAGCTTTTTGGCTTCGACTACGGCGCCTTTCTGGTAGCCCACGTCGATAATGAACAGCGCGTCAGGCAGGCCGCCCATTTCGCGGATGCCGCCCAGGCTGCGTTCCAGCTTGTCGACTTCACGCTGAACGGTCAGCGTTTCCTTTTTCGACAGACGACCCGGTTCGGCCAGCGAGGCTTCCAGATCGTTCAGACGCTTGATCGATTGCTTGACCGTCTTGAAGTTGGTCAGCATGCCGCCCAGCCAGCGGTTGTCGACGTAAGGCATGCCGGCGCGCTGGGCTTCTTCACGCACGATGTCACGTGCAGCACGCTTGGTGCCGACGAAGAGGACGGTGCCCTTGTTCGACGAAACCTTGCGGACGAATTTTTGTGCCTCCTGGAACATCGGCAGCGATTTTTCCAGGTTGACGATATGGATTTTGCTGCGGTGACCGAAGATGAACGGCGCCATCTTGGGGTTCCAGAAACGGGTTTGGTGACCGAAGTGAACACCGGCTTCCAGCATTTGGCGCATTGTGACAGACATGTAAAACTCCTAAAGGGTTGAGCCTCCACCCGTCAGCAGCCACACGTTTGTAGTCTATAACGTGTAACCACCCTTTAATGACAGGTGTGCGTATTTGTCCGAACCATTTCAGACAGCCCGCGATTCTAATGCGATAAGGCTTATTTTTCAAGGGGAACCACGCCTCAACAGGCTGAGTACGCAATCCGGAGCAAGCGCTCGATTTCCCTGCCTCAAGCCAGGCCTGCCCCAAGTCCAAAGCCGCCACGATTGTCCACAAAGACTGCAGGGTTGCTCTGCACCGAGGGGGGCGCGATAGAATGGTCATTTAGTTCTGACTGCGCACCATGACTGTCACCATCAAAACGAGCGCCGAAATCGAGTCCATGCGTATCGCCGGCCGACTCGGCTCGGAAGTCCTTGATTACATCACGCCTTTCGTCAAGCCGGGCGTCACCACGGGTGAGCTCGACAAGTTGTGCCACGACTATATGGTCAATGTGCAAGGCACGATCCCGGCGCCGCTCAACTACGCGCCACCTGGCCATGCGCCCTACCCCAAATCGATCTGCACCTCGGTCAACAACCAGGTATGCCACGGCGTACCGGGCGACAAGCTGCTCAAGAACGGCGACATCGTGAACCTCGATATCACGGTCATCAAGGACGGCTGGCATGGCGACACCAGCCGCATGTTTGCTGTCGGCGACATCACCACACAGGCTAAACGCCTGATCCAGATCACCTATGAAGCCATGTGGCTGGGGATCTCACACGTCAAGCCGAAAGCGCGACTGGGTGATATCGGCCACGCGATCCAGCAGTTTGCCGAAAATAGCGGCTACAGCGTGGTGCGCGAATTTTGCGGCCACGGCATCGGCCTCAATTTCCACGAAGATCCCCAGGTGCTGCATTACGGCAAGCCTGGCACTGGTCTGGTGCTGGAGGCCGGCATGACCTTTACCATCGAGCCCATGATCAACGCCGGGCGCCGCGACATCCGCCAGATGCCAGACGGCTGGACCATCACCACCAAGGATCGGAGCCTGTCGGCACAATGGGAACATACGGTGCTGGTGACGGATACCGGCTATGAAGTTCTGACCGTATCAGCCGGCAGCCCGGCCATTCCTGAACGCGTGCTCACTGTCGCGTGAGCGATACCCCCTTCGCTGACCTGCGCGCCCAACTCAAATCTGGGCGCGCGACGCTGGCGGCGGCTTATCTCAAGAAACCCGAAGTCGCCCATTACCTGGCCCGCCATTCCGCGCTGGTTGACGGCGTGCTGGTCGAGCTCAGTGCCCGTGTGGGTTTACCCGATCACTTCAGCCTTGCCGCAGTCGGCGGCTACGGGCGCAGCGAACTATTCCCCGGCTCGGATGTGGATGTGTTGTTATTGCTGCCGGGTGAGCCCACCCCCGAACAGCAAGGCGCACTGGAAAGCTGGGTGCAGGCCTGCTGGGATGTAGGACTGGAAATCGGCCATAGCGTGCGCACGATTGAAACCTGCATTGCCGAGGCCGATGCCGACTTTACGGTGGAAACCAATCAGCTTGAAGCGCGTTTCGTGTGGGGAGCGAATGCCCTGTTTGATGATTTCAAACGACGCTTTATGGCCCGTTTCAATCCCCAGCGCTATTTTGAAGGCAAATGGGTCGAACAGCAGGCGCGGCACGCACGCTTCGACGACAGCGCCTACAAGCTTGAGCCCAATCTGAAAGACAGCCCGGGCGGGCTACGTGATCTGCATACCATCCACTGGCTGGCGCAGGCGTGCGGCATTGCCGGCGGCTGGACCGGACTGGCGCAGGCCAACCTGCTGACCCGACTGGAGGCGCGACGCATTGCGCACGTCGAAACGGCTCTATCGGGATTGCGCATCCACCTGCATCTGCTGGCCAATCGGCGCGAAGACCGGCTGGCATTCGACTACCAGATCGAGCTGGCTACGCAACTTGGTCTGACCGCCACCGCACACAAGCGGGCGAGCGAACATTTGATGCAGGGCTACTATCGTGCAGCCAAGCTGATTCAGCGCGCCAATGATATTTTGCTGCAGTCGCTTCGTGTACGTCTGTTTCCGGTGACTGCCCCACCCAAGCCGATAGACGAGGATTTTCAGGTTCGCGCCAACCTGCTGGAAGCCTGCTCCGCCGACCTGTTCAAGCGCAAGCCCGATGCCCTGCTGCGGGCGTTCATTTTGTATGCCCAACATCCGGAGCTGGTGGGTTTTGAGCCCGCCACGTTGCGCACATTGTGGCGCGGGCGCACCCGCATCAACGCCGCATTCCGTGCCAACCCCGCCCACCGTGCCCTCTTCATGTCGCTGCTGCGCCAGAAACGCGGCATCACCCGTGCGCTACGCGCCATGCATCGTTACGGCTTGCTGGGATGTTATATCCCGGCATTCGGCCGCATCGTGGGCCAGATGCAGCACGATCTGTTTCACGTCTACACGGTCGACGAGCACATCCTGACCGTACTGCGCAACGTGCGCCGTCTGACCGTGACCGAGCACGCGCATGAACTGCCGCTTGCCAGCAAACTGATCACCACGTTCGAGAAACCCGAGCTGCTGTATCTGGCTGCACTGTTCCACGACATTGCCAAAGGCCGGGGGGGCGACCATTCCGAACTCGGCATGGCTGACGCCCAACGCTTTTGCACGCAACACGGACTCGACAAAACCGACAGCGAACTGGTCGCCTGGCTGGTCGGCATGCATCTGGTCATGTCACGCACCTCGCAGAAAGAAGATATCAGTGACCCCGACGTCATCGCTGCATTTGCCGCCAAAATTGGTAGCCTGCGCCGCCTGACCGCGCTATACCTGCTGACTGTGGCCGATATTCGCGGCACCAGCCCGCATGTCTGGAATGCCTGGAAAGGCAAGCTGCTGGAAGACCTGTACAAGGCTGCGCGCGCGCATCTTGGCGGCGATGAAGCGGCCTTGCCCGATGTGGCTGCCCGGCAGCAGGAGGCGCGCGTCAACCTGGCGTTGTACGGCCTGCCCAGCTCAGCAGCCGATTCCCTGTGGCAACACCTCGACGACCGCTACTTCGCCCGTTACGAGGCCCTCGACATGGCCTGGCAGGCACGCATGTTGTGGCGACGGACGAACAGTCCCGACGCGGTCGTGCGCGCTCGACTATCCACTGCAGGAGAAGGCATCCAGGTCTTGGTATACACCCCCAATCGTCCGGATCTGTTCGCGCGCATCTGCGGTTTTTTTGCCCGCATCCAGTACAACATTCTCGAAGCCAAGATCCACACCACACGGCATGGCTACGCGCTGGATAGCTTCCAGGTAATGGATCTGGCCAATCGCGGCATCCATTACCGCGATTTCCTGAGTTTTGTCGAACATGAACTGACTCGCGACCTGAATCCTACAAACCCGATGCAGGCGACTCCGCGCGGCCGCTTGTCACGCCACCAGCGTCACCACCCCTATCCCACCTCAATCCGGATCCAGGCGGACGCGCCTGGCCATGGCCATATGCTGTCAATCACCTGCGCAGACCGGGCTGGCTTGCTGTTTGCGGTGGCTGAGGTGCTGATGCAGCATCAAGTGAATGTTTACGCCGCCAAGATCGACACGCTCGGCGAGCGCGCAGAGGATACGTTTCAGGTGTTGGGTGAGGCGTTGAATACGCCTGCAGGCATTGCAGCGTTGGAAGCAGATCTCCGCGCAGCGCTCAAGTGATGACTACGCGGGTCGGGCGTATTCGTCCACGTAGCGTCCGCGAGCCGGTGCCTTGCGTGTGGGGGACGATTTTTTACGTGATTCATCCGCAGGCTTTTTGACTTTGTCGTCCGGTTCCGTCTTGCTGCGATTGCGAACACGACCAGGACGCACAGGCGTGCCCACATTCACGCCACTGGCCAGGCTCAAGTCCATATCAGATTCAGCTTTGATCCCGCGCTGAGCGCGTTTCAAGTTTTTCATGCTGCCACCTGCCATTCTTTCAGACTGCCGGCCAGCGTATGCGTCAGCGCGATCAAGCTGCTAAGCACTTCTGCACTGGGCGTGGCTTCACATACACTGATTTTGCTATCGGCGTAGACCGACAGAATCAACAAATTCTGCTGCACTTCCAAGGGTAGCGCCAGTTTGTTATTTGCCAAGGCGGTCTGGATACCATGCCAAACGGTGCGGCTCTCAGCCAAAGCCAGCGCCAGGTAGGTATCACGGCTAGGCGCATTCCAGTAGCGCTGCACCATCATCAACTGGGCAGCGATATCTTCGAGCAGCATCACTTCGTCTATCATCCCCGAAGCAGCTCGGATACGTTGCTGCGCTTGCTTTATTTGTTGTTCTGGGTTCATTGTGATCCTCGCAACCTATGCCCGGGCACCTTGCCCACGACCCCGCAACAGGTTAGCGGACAGGATCCGCACAACTTTAGATAGGCTCAATACATGCCAGCTGGCTGGCCAGCACAGAAATCAGTCGTCCTGCAGGTTTTGTCCGGGAAACAAGGTATCGGTGTAACCAAAATTGCGTAAATCACGGATTCGCATGGGGTACAACACGCCATTCAAGTGATCAACCTCATGCTGCACAACGCGGGCATGGAATCCACTCACGCTGCGATCAATCGCCCGACCGGACGCATCCAGGCCCTGGTAACGCAATTCAGCATGGCGTGGTACCAGACCACGCATACCGGGTACCGACAAGCACCCTTCCCAGCCGTCTTCCATCACGTCGGACAGAGGGGTCAGAATCGGGTTAATCAGAACGGTGAACGGCACGACTTCAGCTTCCGGGTATCGCGGATTGCTGCCCATCTCGAAAATCACTACTTGCAGACCCACCCCAATCTGCGGGGCGGCCAAGCCCGCCCCATTGAGCGCACGCATGGTGTCATGCATGTCAATCAGCAGTTGAGTCAGTTCGCGCGAGGCAAAATCCTCGACCGGGCGCGCAGGCGTCAACAAGCGGGGATCCCCCATTTTCAGGACATCGCGGATAGCCATGGCTGTTCCAGTTGTTTCAATTCGGTCTCATCCAGCCAGCGCCATTCGCCAGGCGCCAGCGAGTCGGGCAAGACAAATTCCCCGATCGCTTCGCGATGCAATTGATTCACCTTGTTCCCCGCTGCTGCGATCATGCGCTTGACCTGATGGTACTTGCCCTCACTCAAAGATAGACGCAAGGTGTGATCATCGACAGCTTCGCACGACAGTGCGGCAATCGGCGCGGGTTCGTCGTTGAGCAACACCCCCTGCCGCAAGGCGCCCAACATGGCATCGTCAACGGGTTCCGCGCAACGCGCACGGTATATCTTCGCTACGCCTTTTTTCGGTGAAATCATGCGATGGATAAACTGGCCATCGTCCGAAAACAACAGCAATCCGGTGGTGTCCTGGTCGAGTCGCCCCACACATTGCACGCCGCGCTGCAACAACGGCTGTGGCAGCAACGAGAACACGCTACGGTGGTGGCTGGGATAATGCGAGCACTCATAACCTGCCGGCTTGTGTACCAGCACATAAGCCTTGTCGCGATAGCGCCAGGCCTCGCCGTCGACCGTAAGCTCAAGATCCATCGGATCGACCTCGGTCTCGGGGTCATCGCAAACCATGCCATTTACAGCAACGACACCCTCCCTTACGAGTGCCACACAGGCTTTGCGCGACCCCAATCCCTGCGACTGCAGGGCTTTGAATAACTTCATGCATCCATCCAATCAAGCCGTCAAAAAGTATACAAGCCCGCCGAATCATTCGTCACCAGCTGTTCAAGCAAGTGCCGCACCTGCATCATCACCTCTCCCAGCAACGGCTGAATTTCTTCCATATGGATCCCTTCAGCCGACAAACCACGGCCTGCAGCAAAATTCACCACCGTACTCACGGTGGCATAGCAGAGCTCCAGTTCTCGCGCCAAATAGGCTTCGGGCATGCCCGTCATACCCACCATATCGGCGCCATCACGCTCCATGCGATTGATTTCGGCAGCGGTTTCCAGGCGCGGGCCCTGTACGGCACCATACACGCCGCCATCGCGCAAACTGATCCCCGCGCTGGCGGCAGCCTGCAACAAGGCTGCGCGCATTGCGTCGCAATAGGGGAACGTAAAATCCAGATGGGTGACGGGTTTGTCATTGCCCACGAAAAACGTGGTGGGCCGGCCATACGTGTAATCAATGATCTGATCGGGAATGACCAGCGATCCAGGAATGAGCTCAGGATGGATGCCGCCGACAGTAGCCACCGACACCACACGGTCGACGCCATGATCCTTGAGCGCCCACAGGTTGGCGCGGTAGTTCACTTCATGCGGCGGGATGGTATGGCCATAGCCATGGCGCGCCAGGAAAATCACCTCCTGATCGCAAATATGACCAAAGGTCAGCGCACCGGATGCTTCGCCATAAGGCGTGCGTGCCACTTTGCGATGGGTGATTTCCAGATTGGCGAGTTGCGTCAACCCGGTGCCTCCGATGATGCCTAGCATGTTATTGATCCTTTAAAGCGTAAATAGCCGGCAGGTTGCGCCATAGTCCGTAGGCGTCCATGCCGCAGCCGAACACATAACGATTGGGCACACTCAGCCCCACAAAATCGGCCTGGATCGGTTTATCCAGGCCATTATCCTTGTCGGTCAATACGGCCGACCAGACGCGCGACGCGCCCATATCCAGCAGTTTGTCACGCACCGCTGCCAAGGTTTCTCCCGCGTCCAGAATGTCGTCCAGCACCAGCACATCGCGGCCGATGACGTTTTGTCCCGGCAACACCCGCCATTCCATTTCGCCACCCGTTGTGTCGCCACGATAACGCGTCACATGCAGATAATCGAACTCCAAGGGAAACTGCAGGCGCGGTAACAACTGGCCCGCAAATACCACCGCCCCTCCCATGACAGGCAGCACCAGTGGAAAGGTATGGCCCATCGCCTGTCCAATTTCACCCGCCAGGCGATCGAGTACGACCTGTATCTGCTCGGCCGATGCTATGCAATCCGAATTGTCCAGCAACTGCTGGGCTTCTTGCCGCGTCATGTCGCGTCCGTCATTCAGGAAAAAGCAGCAGTTTACCTGCAAGCACCCTGAGGGCGTAAAGAGTAGGCCGTGGCGGTAAGCCGCATAAGCGGCAACACCGTACGGCACAGCCCGCAAGCATCCACCGGACACCCGCCAACGGCTGTTCCAGACTGCGCGCGGGTCGAGTAAGCTTGCACCATGCTCGTTCCCGAATCTGAATCCCTCAGTGCTGATGGCTGGTTAGCCTCTGCCACTCACATCCCATCACCCAACTGTGATGCACGACCCGAGGGTCGGGCAATTGAACTCATCGTCATCCACAACATTTCACTCCCGCCCGGCGTGTTCGATGGCAATGCGGTGATTGAACTGTTCACCAACCAGCTCGATTGGGATGCCGATCCGTATTACCAGGGTATGCGCGGCCTTGAGGTATCGGCACACTTTCTGATTCGCCGTGATGGCAGCCTGATCCAGTTTGTACCCTGCAGCTTGCGTGCCTGGCATGCGGGCGTTTCGAAATGGCAGGCATGCGAACGCTGCAATGATTTTTCCATCGGAATTGAACTCGAGGGCACCGACGACCAAGCCTTTACCGAAGCGCAATATGCCACGTTGATGCCCCTGGTCCGGCAATTAAAGCAGGCTTATCCGATTCAGTCCGTGGTGGGCCATAGCGACATTGCGGCAGGCCGTAAAACCGATCCCGGCCCCCATTTCGATTGGCATCGCCTGCATGCGCAAACTGGTTAGACAACGGCTTGTTCTCTGGGGCACGTTGAGCATCCTGCCAGGCCTGAGCGGCTGTGCGCCCATGCTCAATCTCGATACGGCACGCCCGCCATCTCATGCGTCCTCAAATCAGGCCAGCAGCCCGTTAAAAACACGTTTGTCGACGCAAATTCAGGCCGGTCAATCGGGGTTTTACCTGCTCCACCAAGGCCACGCCGCGCTGGCCGCCCGCCTGTCACTGGCCCAGCGCGCGGTTCATTCGATCGATGTGCAGTATTACCTGTTTCACAATGACATGACTGGCAAGCTGATGGCGGCGGAATTACTGGCCGCTGCTGATCGGGGTGTACGTGTCCGCTTGCTCATTGACGACATCGACACCGCAGACAAGGAGCTCGGGCTGACCATTCTGGATGCCCATCCCAACATCCAGGTCCGGCTATTTAATCCATTTCACGTACGCAGCACGCACCCGCTGGTTCGAGGATGGCAGGCCATGCGAGAAAGCGTTCGACTCAACCGACGCATGCACAACAAGGTCTTTATTGTGGACAACCAGCTGGGCATTACGGGCGGCCGTAACATTGGTGACGAATACTTTGACGCCAAAGGCGAATTTTCATTTATCGATCTGGATGTGCTCGCTGCGGGCGCCATTGTCGATCAATTATCCAAAGCGTTTGATCAATACTGGAATAACGACGCAGCAGTCCCTGCAACGGCGCTGCCGGTTTCACCTGAGTCAGCCCAGCTCAAGCAAACCAGTCAGTTTTTGCGGCAATACCGCATTCAGCAACGCGACAACGATTATGGTCAACAGCTTCAATCAAGCGACCCCATCCCCAGACTCCTGGCCGGCAAAACGCCGTGGCTGATTGCCCACGCCGACCTGATCGTCGACCCGCCCGAAAAAGTGCTGCATCCCGACCAGTTAACCTCGACTCTGATGGTCGGCCAGCTCGCCGGTTTATGGGTCGACCCGACACAGCGCGCATTGATCGTGTCACCCTACTTTGTGCCCGGCCCGTTCGGCATGGCTTATTTCCGCTACTGGCGCCATCAGGGCGTACAAATTGATGTCCTGACCAATTCCTATGCCGCCAGCGATGTGCCCGTGGTCCACGCCGGCTATGCCAATTACCGTATCCCCCTGCTAGAAACCCATGTCAATCTCTACGAACTGAAGCCGACCGCTGAACCCACCGGCGGCCGCCTGCGCAACCTGGGCAGTGGTTCGTCCCGAGCCAGCCTGCACGCCAAAACGTTTGTTTTCGATCACGCACATGTATTCATCGGCAGCTTTAACTTTGACCCGCGTTCGGCTCTGCTCAACACCGAAATGGGGCTGGTGATCCACTCAAATGAGCTTGCCCGCCAGGTCACGGCGCTTGTCGAGGACGCCATGCGTCCCGAACGCAGCTATCGACCGCGTCTGGTGACTGAAAAAATCGACAAAGCCACCGTTAAACACCTGGAATGGCATGATGTCTATCAAGGTGCGCCGCGCATTTCCGATATTGAACCTGAGACCACCTTGATCCAGCGTGGTTTGCTCCGATTTTTACAAGCCTTGCCTATCGAAGAGCATCTCTAGCAGGGCACGGTAAAATCCCACTTTTCGCTGCAGGATGATTACATGCGTCTAGGCACTCCGCTCTCACCTTCCGCCACCCGAGTCATGCTGCTGGGCGCGGGCGAACTCGGCAAGGAACTCATCATTGCGCTGCAGCGCCTGGGGGTGGAAGTCATCGCCGTGGATCGTTATGCCAACGCCCCCGGACATCAGCTTGCCCATCGCGCGCACGTACTCGACATGAATGATGGTGCAGCACTGCGCCAGTTGGTTGAAGCCGAACAACCGCATTGGATCGTTCCCGAAATCGAGGCCATCGCGACCGAAACACTGCTCGAAATCGAAGCCGCCGGTCAGGTTGTAGTCATCCCCACTGCGCGCGCAGCCAATCTCACCATGAACCGTGAAGGTATCCGCCGGCTGGCTGCAGAAACGCTCAATTTACCGACCTCACCCTACGTGTTTGCCAACAGTCTCGAAGAGATGACCCGGGCCGCCGAACAACTGGGCTATCCAGTCATCGTCAAGCCGGTGATGTCATCATCCGGAAAAGGGCAGTCGCGAGTGGATAGTACTGACCAGCTGCAAACCGCATGGGACAACGCCGCTAGCGGCGGGCGTGTCAACAAGGGGCGCGTCATTGTGGAAGGCCTGGTCGATTTCGACTATGAAATCACCCTGCTCACCGTGCGAGCACTGGGGCGCTCCGGCCAGGTGGAAACCCATTTTTGCGATCCCATCTGTCACTTACAGGTTAAAGGTGACTACGTTGAATCCTGGCAACCACATCCGATGTCTGCCACAGCACTCAAGCGCGCACAGGAAACAGCCGCCGCTGTTACCGACAACCTTGGCGGCCGCGGGATTTTCGGGGTGGAATTATTCGTCAAGGACGATACCGTCTGGTTCTCCGAGGTCAGTCCACGCCCCCACGATACCG
Organism: Thiobacillus sp.; assembly: GCA_036568265.1. GTDB lineage: Bacteria > Pseudomonadota > Gammaproteobacteria > Burkholderiales > Thiobacillaceae > Thiobacillus. Next base: position 380,862 of record DATCSW010000011.1, on the reverse strand, counting down.
GCATGGTGACGATGGCGACACAACGGCAGAACGAATTCGAGCTTCATGCACGCGCCATTCTGGGCCTGCCTGTGGACGTCAGCTTGCGCGAGCCCGGCGCCTCGGCGGTCATTTACGGGAGCATGGATGCGGCCGGCATCGCTTTCGAAGGGGTGGATGAGGCGTTGCGCACCCCATGCGCCGAAATCCGGCTGTTCGGCAAGCCAGAAGCCTTCGTCCATCGCCGCATGGGCGTCGCGCTTGCCACCGCTGATAGTATTGATGAAGCACGTACTCGCGCCAGAGCTGCGGCGGCGGCTGTTCAACCTGTGAAAGTCTGAGCCATTCAAAAGCAAGCCATGCAAACTCATTACGAACGCCTCGGCGGCGCTGAAATCCTTCGTCAAATAGTCGACCGCTTTTATGACCTGATGGATGAGGACCCTGATTACTACGGTATTCGCAAACTGCACCCGGAAGACCTCACCGAGTCACGCAACAAGCTGGCCTGGTTTTTGAGCGGCTGGACCGGCGGCCCGCCCGAGTACACGGATCGTTTCGGGCACCCGTTTCTGCGCCGCCGCCACATGCCTTTTGTGATCGGCGAATCCGAACGCGACCAATGGATGGGCTGCATGATACGTGCCATGCAGGACGTGGGTGTGGATGAAGCGATGCAAAAAGAACTGACGGCTGCTTTTTTCAAAACCGCAGACTTCATGCGTAATCAACAACAATAATCATGAAACGCGTCCTGGGTTGGGGCATCCTTTTCGCCGTGCTGTCAGGCCTCATCGTCCTGCCCTGGCTGATGCTGGATTCCAAGCCCACCATCGAACCCCCTTCTGCTTTTCACCGCACAGATCTCGCATGGATCAAATCGCTTTTTCAAAAGCACGATCCCCGCAAACAAACACCCGATGTGGTGTACAGCATCCTGCTCAACGAAACCGAGCTCAACCGCTTGCTGAACTATGCCGTAGAACTGCGCCGTGTCAGTGGCATGTCAGCTGAATTAACGCCCAATCTGGCTACGCTCACGGCCACGTTGACCGTACCGGACAACCCCTTTGGCCGGTACCTCAACATCACAGCCGAAGTCGCCGAGGCACCTGATGGCATCCGGATACGAAGCCTGCAATTGGGCAGCCTTCCCCTACCCGGCATACTCGCGGACTGGTCTGCCCGGCTCGCCCATCAATGGCTGCGCCGGGACCCCACCTACGCTGCGCTCACCAATGCCTTCGCTCGGGTGAGATTCGAGGAAAACCAGGCCACGCTCGACTACCGCTGGCACCCCGAGCTGCTTACCCGCATTGAGCGCAAAAGCGCCGAACTGCTGATCGCACCCGAAGACCAGGAGCGCATGCTGGCTTACGCTGAGCAACTGGATGCCATCGTCAAACGCTACCCGCAAGGTAGCATCGTCCCCCTGGTAGAAATTTTGGCGCCGCTGTTCTCGCATGCCAAGGCTCTGGACAAGCATGCGGCCGGCGAGAATCGGGCGGCGCTGACTGCCGTGGCAGCCTATTTGAGTGGAATCAGCCTGACCCGACTGCTGGAAGGCGACAGCAAATCGATACGCCGCGCCCCGCGTGTACTGCTGTCGGTTCACGGACGACGTGACTTCGCGGAGCACTTCATGATTTCAGCCGCGTTGGCTGTCAATGGAGGAAGTCGCCTGGCCAATGCCCTCGGCCTGATCAAGGAAGAAGAAGATGCCACCAAAGGGTCGGGATTCAGTTTTACCGATCTTGCCGCCAACCATGCTGGCGTCCGGCTGGGTGAACGCGCCACCTCCGAAACGGCCTTACGTATTCAACAACAGCTCGCTGCCGCTCGTAGCGACTCGGACTTGTTGCCTGATTTCCGCAACCTGCCAGAGTTCATGGGCCAATCCGAGTTCGAGCGTCGTTTCGGACCCGTCGGCAGCCCGCGTTACCAGAAAATCATCGACCGCATCAATGCCCGCCTCGCCGTACATCCCCTGACACAGTAGGCGTAAACAACCATGCTATAATGTTGGGCTTTATGCATTCCGGTTTCCCACCATGTCCCGCAAGCTCCGCAACATCGCCATTATCGCGCACGTCGACCACGGCAAGACCACGCTAGTCGATCAGCTGCTCAAGCAATCCGGCACTTTCCGCGACAACCAGGCGGTTGACGAGCGGGTCATGGACTCCAACGAAATCGAAAAAGAGCGTGGCATCACCATTCTGGCGAAAAATACCGCCATTAATTATGGTGAGTACCACATCAACATCGTCGACACCCCCGGCCACGCCGACTTCGGTGGAGAAGTCGAGCGCGTGCTCGGCATGGTCGACGGTGTCGTGCTGCTGGTTGACGCAGTCGAAGGACCGATGCCGCAGACGCGTTTTGTGACCAAGAAAGCACTGGCGCTGGGCTTGAAGCCGATCGTCGTGATCAACAAGGTGGATCGCCCAGGTGCGCGTCCGAACTGGGTCGTTGATCAAACCTTTGATCTGTTCGACAAGCTCCACGCCACCGACGAACAGCTCGACTTCCCGATCATCTACGCGTCGGGTCTCAATGGCTGGGCCTGCCTGGATCTGAAGGACGCGCCTTCTGAAGGGGGCTCCGCTAACAATATGACGACGCTGTTCGACACCGTGATCGCACACGTCCCCACCCCGCCCGGCTCGCCCGACGCCCCGCTGCAATTGCAAATCGCCGCCCTGGATTACTCCACCTACACCGGCCGCATGGGTATCGGTCGTGTACTTAACGGCCGCATCAAGCCCGGCATGTCGGTGGTGGTGATGAACCACGAAGACCAGGTCGCCAGTGGCCGCATCAACCAGGTGCTCGGTTTCCGGGGCCTGGAGCGTGTCGCGGTCGACGAAGCCGAAGCCGGCGACATCATCATCATCTCGGGTCTGGACGACATCGGCATCGGCGTCACGATTTGCGACAAGGATAAACCGGTTGGGCTGCCCGTACTGCCTGTCGACGAGCCGACCTTGAACATGGATTTCATGGTGAACGCATCCCCGTTGGCTGGCACCGAAGGCAAATTTGTCACCAGCCGCCAGATCCGCGAGCGTCTGAAGAAAGAGCTACTGGTCAACGTGGCCCTGCGCGTTGATGAAACCGGCGACGCCGATGTGTTCCGCGTCTCGGGTCGTGGCGAACTGCACCTCACCATCCTGCTGGAAAACATGCGTCGCGAAGGCTTCGAGTTGGCCGTCGGTAAACCGCGCGTCGTCTACAAGGAAATCAACGGTGAGAAGTGCGAGCCGTATGAAAACCTCACCATCGACCTCGAAGACGACACCCAGGGAACGATCATGGAAGAGATCGGCCGCCGCCGCGGCGAACTCACCAACATGGAATCCGACGGCAACGGCCGTACCCGCCTCGAATACCACATTCCCGCACGCGGCCTGATTGGTTTCCAGTCCGACTTCATGACGATGACACGCGGCACCGGTCTGATGAGCCACGTGTTCGACGACTATGGTCCGGTCAAGGCCGACCTGCCCGGTCGCCACAACGGCGTGCTGGTGTCGCAGGACAACGGTGAAGCCGTCGCCTATGCACTATGGAAGCTGGAAGACCGCGGCCGCATGTTTGTCTCCCCCGGCGACAAGCTGTACGAAGGCATGATCATTGGCATTCACAGCCGCGACAACGACCTGGTGGTCAACCCGATCAAGGGCAAGCAGCTCACCAACGTGCGCTCGTCTGGTACCGACGAAGCCGTGCGCCTGACCACGCCGATCAAGCTCACGCTGGAATCCGCAGTGGAATTCATCGACGACGACGAGCTGGTTGAAATTACGCCGAAGTCGATCCGCATGCGCAAGCGTCATTTGCAGGAACACGAGCGCAAGAAAGCTTCGCGCGCAGCAGCCTGAGCTTCACCCGCAAACCCGTCGCGCCCTTGAAACGCCCCGCCTCATGCGGGGCGTTTTCACATGCTGCCGCCGTATAATCCGGCCATGACTTTCGTCGACATCGCCCTACTGTCCGGCCTCACCCTTCTGCTATTGCTCGGCATCGCCTTGTTCTGGCAGTTGCGGCTGCAGCAGCGGTCACAATCCAACCTCCCCACCCTATTGGTCCAGGACATGGAAGGCCGTCATCGCGCCGTGCTGACCGACTTGCATGCGGGCCTGTCGCAGCAGTCCGACCGCATGCAGACACAGTTATCCGCGCTTCAGATTGCGCAGACTGAACGATTGGCCGAAACACGCGCAACCGTCACCAACCAGTTTGGCCAATTCCAGACTGCCATGCTGGAAAAACTCATCGAGCAAGGCCGCGCCGAACAAAGCCAGTTACAAGAAACGTTGAAGGGCATGACCGCCCACTTCAACGAGCGCGTGCAACAGCTGTCGCAAACCGTCGACGGCCGTCTAAACGAAATCTCCGGCAAAGTCGCTGAACGGCTCGACGAAGGCTTCAAGAAAACCAACGAGACCTTCACTTCAGTGATGACGCGTCTGGCCGTGATCGACGAAGCGCAAAAGAAAATCGAAGGCCTGGCCTCCAACGTTGTGTCGCTACAGGAAATTTTGGGCGACAAACGCTCACGCGGCGCCTTCGGCGAAGTTCAGCTTGAAGCCCTGGTGCGCAACAGCCTGCCGCCCGATGCCTATGCCTTCCAGCACACGCTCAAAAGCGGTACGCGTGTCGACTGCGTGCTGGTCCTGCCTGAGCCCACTGGCTCGGTTTGTGTCGACTCCAAATTCCCGCTGGAAAACTACAGCCGCATGTTCGATGACAGCATGGTGCAGACAGAGCGCGATGCAGCACGGCGGCAGTTCAAAACAGACGTGAAAAAACACGTCGACGACATTGCCACCAAATACATCGTTACGGGTGAAACCTCGGATGGCGCAGTGATGTTCCTGCCAGCCGAAGCCGTATTCGCCGAGATTCACGCCTACCATCCGGATCTTGTCGAGCACGCACAAAAGAAGCGTGTGTGGCTCACCTCGCCCACCACCTTGATGGCTGTGCTCAATACTGCACGCGCGGTGATTCGGGATTCCGAAACCCGTCGCATGGCGCATGTCATCAAGGACGAGCTCTCCAAACTGGCCAAGGATTTCTCTCGCTTCGACGAGCGTATGAAAAAGCTCGCGTCCCATATCGAACAGGCCAACAAGGATGTCAGCGAAGTACGCATTTCCAGCGACAAGATCAGCCGCCGTTTCCAGCAAATCGAGCGTGTCGAGCTCGAGCACCCGGACGCTGATGCTGCGCGTCTGCTCGACACAGACGATTAGACGCGGTCGGGGCAATATGAACTGGATCAGCCGCTGGTGGCGCGCCCGCATACTCAAGCGGCACAGTATTCCGGCCAGTTCGTTCGATGCCGCATACGCGCGCCTGCCACTCCTGCAGGGTCTCAATGCGGACGAACGTGGCCGATTGCGCGAACGTGCCAGTCTGTTCATCCATGACAAAACTTTTTCGGCAGCGGGCGGAGCGATCGTCGATGAAGCGATTCAACTTTCGATTGCGCTGCAAGCCTGTCTGCTGACGCTGAATCTGGATGAAAACAGCTACCGGGGCTGGAGCGAAATCATCCTGTACCCCGATGCGTTTTTTCGGCAACGTGAAGAAGTCGACGAAGCCGGCGTGGTGCATCGTTCACGCGACCTTCTCGCTGGCGAATCCTGGCACGGCGGGCCGCTTGTTTTATCCATTCCCAACGTGGTCGAGAGCGGCCAGACCGATGGCGTCAATGTGGTTTTGCATGAATTTGCGCACAAGCTCGACATGCTGAGCGGCGATGCCAATGGCTTCCCACCCTTGCACCGCGGGATGGATGCAAGCGCCTGGGCACATGACTTCAGCGCGGCCTATGCCGATTTGTCCGGCCGGGTTGAGGCAGGCGAGGACACCACGATCGATCCCTACGCCACCACCAATCCCGCCGAGTTTTTTGCCGTGCTGACCGAAGTGTTTTTTGAAACGCCCCATGTGCTCAACACCGAGTACCCGGACGCTTACCGCCAGCTGCAACAGTTTTATCGTCAGCATCCACTGGCAAGACTGATGGCCCATGGGTCAGCGTAAACACCGCATCGCAGCGCGAATGGAAGGCATTGCACCCTTCCACGTCATGGCCATCCTGGCGCAAGCCCAGGCACTGGAAGCAGCCGGCCATGACATCATTCACCTCGAAATCGGTGAGCCGGATTTCGTCACACCCGCGCCGATTGTTGAAGCGGGCGTCGTTGCGCTGCGGGCCGGACACACGCACTACACCAGCGCCCTCGGCCTGCCTGCCCTGCGGGAAGCAATCGCCGGGTTTTATGCCACCCGCTGGCATGCGGCGGTCGACCCGACACGTGTCATCGTCACCCCCGGTGCTTCCGGCGCACTGTTACTGGCCTTGGGGCTGCTGGTCGGGCCGGGGGACGACGTGCTCATGGCCGATCCGGGTTACCCCTGCAACCGGCACTTTGCCCAGTTCTGCGACGCCCATGCCATTACCATACCGGTTGATGCCGACAGCCAGTTTCAACTCACGCTTGAGTTGATTGAACGCCACGCGACCCCATCCACGCGTGCCGTTCTGATCGCCAGCCCATCCAACCCCACTGGCACGGCTATTCCGCTCGCCGAACTCACGCGCATACACGATTGGTGTCGTGCGAAAGGCGTGTCCCTGATCGTCGACGAAATTTATCTGGCGCTAACCTACAACAGCGTCGAACACAGCGCCGCACGCTGGGATGACGTATTTGTCATCAACAGCTTCTCCAAATATTTTTTGATGACAGGCTGGCGATTGGGCTGGCTGACCGCGCCCGCCCGGGCCATGCCCGCCTTGGAACGCCTGGCACAAAACCTGTTTCTGTCAGCCTCAACCCCCGCCCAACATGCAGCATTGGCGGCATTCGCGGCTGACACGGTGGCCATACTCGAAGGGCGAAAAGCCGAACTGCGCAGCCGTCGCGATTTTTTGCTGCCTGCGTTACAAGAACGAGGATTTGATATCCCGGTCACCCCGCAAGGTGCGTTCTACCTTTATGCCGATTGCAGCCGTTTCGCACCCGATAGCCACCTGTTTGCAAATCAACTGCTCAGCCTGGCAGGCATTGCTGTCACACCGGGACTCGATTTCGGCACTCACCAGGCTGCACGCTACCTGCGCTTCGCCTACACCCAACCTCTGCCTCGACTGATCGAAGCCATGACGCGGCTTGATCGATTTTTACAGACGTAAAAAAACCGGCCAGAGGCCGGTTCTTCGTTCCTTAACCCGGAATTACTGGGCAGGAGTGGGAGCTGCATCAGCAGGAGCAGCTTCCATCGGAGCGGCTTCCATCGGAGCGGCTTCCATTGGAGCAGCTTCCATTGGAGCAGGAGCTTCAACAACAGGAGCATCGACAGGAGCAGCAGCTTCTTCTTTTTTGCCACAAGCGGCCATGGACACAGCCAGTAGAGCAGCCAACAGAACGGAATATTTCATTTGATTTCCCTTTACTTACGAATATAAAAACCCACACCAGAGATCGGTCCAGGACTTAGCAATCCAGCCGACGCGCGGAATTTTAACAAATCGGCAAAAGAAAACCACTATCTATGAAATTTCTTCTATTACGGGCGGAATGCGTTGTTCAATTACAACAAGCATTTGTGCACGCTGATCCCAGACGAGGCGCCGCCCCTAGCCAGATACAGCGTTTGCAATGAATTGCATGGTTGCGCCCGACTATGGTCCAGATAATTTTGCGCGCACAAAATCTTCAAGCTTTTCAGGCAGGTTTCCCGCCGCAAGCGCCCGGCCGTACGCGGCGCGTGCTTCGGCCGATTGCCCCTGTGCTGACAAGGCAAGCCCGAGCCCCAGCCACCAGGCACTTTTGTCGGGTTGTAACTTGAGTGCCATTTCGTATTGATGTGCGGCCTCAGCATGTTGTTTGAGTCGCGACAGCAAAGCCGCGTAGCTCGCGCGGTATTCAGCGTTGACCCCTTTGGCTTCAAGTCCGTTCTGCATGGTGATGGCAGCACCTTCATAGTCGCCCCGCGCCGTCTGCAGCCGAGCCAGACTCTGGGCAAACCAGGCGCTATCCGGACTCACCTTGCGCCCTTCCCGCAACACCCCCTCTGCTTCACGGTTCAAACCCGCCTCGTTCAGCAAGGTGGCCAATACCTGACGGGCGGCCACATGTCCAGGCGATAGTCGAAGTGCTTCTTCCAGCAAAGGCTGCGCTTGATTTTCACGCCCCTTGTTGACCAGGCTCATGGCTTTACGATAACGATCCTCTGCATCTTCTTCCGGCGTCGACTTCTTCAGCTCTTTCGAAATATTGACGGCCTTCAATCCTGTTGATCCCGCTGCCGCCACATTCAGCGGCTTGATCTCTGATGGCATGCTGCCCACCGGCGTTTCTGCACCTGGTTGCAGTTGCAGCGCTTGATGCTGGCTTTGCTCAGAGGCCGGCGGTATGTGCTTTGCCATCTTGAGCGTAGGCAGAGACGCATCCACCGACATTGCAGAACTGACTGGAATGTCTACCGGCTCAGCAGCAGGGGCTTCTGGCAAGGGTGCGGGCACCTGAACAGGTGTGACGGCTCCACTTGCAACTTCGACTTGAGCAAGTCTCTCCGTTTGGGGTAGCACGGTGAGTTTGAATTGCATGGCAAACCAACCTGCCATACCTGCAATCAGGAACAGCACACTCAACACGATCCATAGACGACGCCTGGAAGCCGGGTGCGCTGAAACCGAAACCGGCTGTATCGAATCTGGCGGCATCTCGGCATCCGTTTTACGCGCGTCAAGATCGCGCAAGGCTTGGTTAATAATGCTCATAGATCAGGATTCGTCAGCCAAAAAATTCATTACCAAACCAGAAGTAAAGCCCGCTTCCCGCTGCGACCACTGCCGACACCATCAGCCCGATGGCAACCCATTTTTTTGCACGGGCCCCGGACCGGGCTGCCAGCGTATCACTGGCAGCTGTTTTGATTTCCCGGAGGTCAACATGGAGCAGACCGCGACCATACGCCAGCATCAATGCCTTGTGCGCGATGACGTTGACGACGCGGGGCACCCCCGCGCTGGCTTGATACAGCCGGGCGATTGCACGAGGCGTAAACAGCGGGTTCGCACGATGATAGCCGGCACGCGTCAGGCGATGCGCCAGATACGCAGGGAGTTCATCGCGATTCAAAGGGCGTAACCGGTCGTGGAAGCTGATGCGCGTTTTCAATTGCGGTATCGATTCCAGCTGGTCATCCAGCTCAGGTTGACCAAACAGGATAATGGTCAACAGTTTGCGTTTCTCGGTCTCCAGATTGGATAGCAGACGTACCGACTCCAGGCTGTCGAGCGAAATGGCCTGAGCCTCGTCGACAACCATCACCACATGGATATTGCGCTTGGCCAAATACAGCAAGCGCAATTGAATCGCTTTGTGAACCCGGAAAATCCCTTCTTTACCTGACAACTTGAAACCCAGTTCTTCGGCCACGGCAAACAGCATCCCCGCAGGATCAAGCGCCGGATTGGGCAGGTAGACGGCGTGAATGTGCGCGGGCAGTCTCGACAGCAACGTGCGGCACAACAGCGTTTTACCCGTGCCCACAGCACCCACGACCTTGATGAAGCCTTCGCCGCTTTCCAACGCATAGAGCAACGTGTTCAGCGCTTCCTGGTGCGGGGGAGACGCGTAAAAGAAATCGGTGTCGGGCGTTAAGCCAAAAGGGGCCTCGTTCAGCCCAAAGTGAGCCAGGTAGGAAAGCGAAGGGGTCGTGGCACCAGACGGCTTCCCACTCACTGAGCGTTCACTGGCCTCTGGCAGCGAATGCTCAGCCGTGGGGAGTGCCATATCGGTCATTGCGTGGCCGGGCGCCGGTCCAGTTTTTCGATACGCGCCCGGGTCGCCTCAGCATCGGCCTGCCAGTCATCCTGGCTGTTGATGACCGTAGGCTTGATCAGGATAACCAGTTCGCTTTTGACCGAGCTCTGATTGGTGTTGCCAAACAGATAACCCAGTATCGGGATGCTCCCCAAGCCAGGAATCTTGTTGGCGCTGCCATCAAAAGACTGTTTCATCATGCCGCCGATGGCCACAATCCGCCCATCCTCCACCTGCACCACGCTGTCGGTTTCGGACACCGCACTGGAAGCCAGCGGAAGTGTCAGCTTGCCCGCTGCACCCGCATCGATATTCTTGATTTTCTCGGTTACCACGCTCACGGATGGCCGGACATGCAAGGTAATGCGTCCTTTTTCGTCGATCTGCGGGGTGACATCCAGCGAGATACCCGAGAAGAAAGGTTGCAAGGTCACATTAGGCGTCGTAGTTGTGCCCGCGCCGCCGGTATTGCTGGTAGTGGACACATTGGTAACGAAGAAATCATCCGTGCCAACCTTGAGTACGGATTTTTGATTATTCAGTGCGGCAATGCGCGGGCTGGACAACACGTGCACCGAGCCCTGGGTTTCCAGAAAATTGATCAGCGCCGAGAAACTTTTGGTCTGGAAGGCCAAGCCAAACAAACCGTTTGATGTGCCATTCGTTGCCGGCAGACCACTGCCCAGCACCGTCGCCAGTGAACCTGACGCCGCCCCGGTCAGCAAATCGAAATTGCTTGTATTCGCGCCGGACGAATATTTATGTTGCCCGTCTTTCAGCACCGACCAGTTGATACCGGTCTGAAAACCATCATTGAGCTGAACTTCCAGAATTTTCGCTTCGAGCATGACCTGCCGCTCGACCGCCAGTGAAGTCGCCTTCAGAAAGCGTTCCACATCGGCCATGGTGCGGGGTGCAGCCTTGACCACCACCACGCCCGATTGCGGGCTGAGCACAACCTTGCCCGCTTCGCCCACGATGGCATCCAGCGCCAGCTTCAACTCGCCCCAGAAATCGGCATTGATCGTGGTGCTGATCTTGCTGGTCTCCAGCGCGCTCTGCGTACTGGTGCTGCCCGCTGAACCCGATCCGCCGGAAGTCGAACTGACCGATCCGGAAATGACACGCGTATCGGAGGCGCCCGTGCGAGTGCCTGCCAGATAGTTCACCTTGAAAATACGGGTTTGCGGTGTCAGTGGTTGCACAATTACACGACGAGCTTCAATCGTGTAGTCATACCCATAGAGTTCACGAATCGCCGACATGGCTTCGGGCACCGTTACGTTCTTGAGATTGGCAGAAATCGCGCCTGCTACCTCGGGGTGCACCAGCATGCTGTAGCGCGTGCCCGACACAATCGCCATGAACACATCCTGTGCCGGCGCACTTTTAACTGACAAATCAAAACGCTGCTCAATCGGTTCAAGCGCATTCCTGGGCAATTCCAGTTTGGCTGGCGGCAGCAACGCAGCGCGCGCCTGCTCTTCCGTCATCGGATTGACCGCGGACTGAGGGCGGGCCGCCTGAGCCACCTCTTCCTGGATCGCTTGCTGGGTTGCACGCGGGGTCAAGGGTGCGGCACATCCCGCCAAAATGAGCGGAAACGCGACCAACATGCTTAATTGCTTCTTCATCCCCAATTACTCCTGATTCTCATTTGCTGCGCAACTTCTTTTCAACCTGTGGATAGAGTTTGAGCACGGTTGTTTCCCGGCCCCGTCGCAGGACAACTTCGTGTTCGCTGATGCGAACGACGCGCGCACCCAGGTATCGACTGCCGACCGAGACCTCCTGACCGTCTATTACGGCTATTTTCTGCTTGCGGCTTAATTTGATTGCAGTGAGCGCCCCGGTCGTGCGGTATTCACCCTGCTCCGCAGAAACAGTCGAGGGCGGTGCGGTCGGATCTGGAAGGGTCTCAGCCAGCGCCGGCAGGGCCATCCAGCTTGCCAGTGCCCAAACCATCATACGCGTAGCCATGCTTCCTCCAGACTCAATGTGTGCACGGTGAGCGTCAGCGTCAGTTCGGGGCGATCCGCGGTGTCGAGCGATACTTCCACCCAGTTCAAACGCCAGGGCAAGGCCTCCAGTTTCGACAGATACGCAACCAGATCCGAGTATCGGCCCTTCACCGTGATTTCAAATCCATGGCGGTAAAAGCCCGGCGGCATCCCTTCTGCTGCCCCGGCCACGGTCACCGGCTGAGGACTCAGCGTTTTGATCCCCACAATCTTGACGTTGCTGGAGCCCTGCACCACATCTTTCAGCACTTGGGCCATGCGTGAAGGCGGTATCAGCGAGCGCTCGCGTTCCTCCAGCTCAGCATTCAGCGCCGACAACCGTGCCTCTAGCGCGGTCACCTGATCTCGAGCGATCTGGTCAGGATCATGCATGCCGGGACCCGCAAACTGATGTTGCTGTTGTTCGATTTCCTGCAAGGCCGCCTGAGCCGTTTGCAACCGCGCGTCCGCAGTGGTTTTTCTGAGCTGGAGCGCGTCCACCACCAGGGTTTGCAACAGGGCCAATGTCACCACGGCCAGCGCGACAAAAATGAATGCACGTTCACGCGTACTCATGGCGCTGACGCGCGTATTCAGGGCTTCCCACTTTTTCTTGATCATGGACGTGCTCCCGGGCTGGCGACTTTTTCGGGCGCACTGCCCCCATACAACGAAAAATCGAGGTGATCGGGCAGTTTGTTAGCCGTCGTTGTGTTGTCGGTGGCCGTTGTGTTGTCGGTCGAGGTGATCTGGGTGGCCGTCATGCCAGAAAAGCTCGTACCCGCAAACGACGCTTGCTTGCCCAGGCGGTCAAGATACGTTGTCAGCAATCCCGCATTGAGGACCGAGCCTTTGATCTCAACATAACCCGGCGTCAGGGTGAGTCCATTCAGCCAGACCCCCTCGATATTGCTGTGCGCCAGTGCGCGCAAACGGGGTGAAAATCCGCTGGACGTTTGATCGAGCGTAGTCCGTACCGCTTCCAGCAACAACTCGCGCTGGGTTAGCTGAGCCTGAGTGAACTTGATTTTCTCGGTCAGCAACGGGCTCACCCCGCGTTGCGCGGCTGCCGTCAGCTGGTCCAGCGATTGTTGTGTACTTGCCAGCAGGGCTTCCTGTTGTTCGGCCTGCTGTTCTTGTACACCGGCCTGGTAATAAACGTAAGCGGACCAGGCCAGCATGGCTGCCAGAATCACACCCAGTCCAATCGCCATTTCGCGCAGACCCAATGCATAGCGCGGTTTCAGCAGTTGCGGGCTGGCAAGGTTGATTTGCTGGCTCATGGCTTGGTGTCTTCCATCCGCAGCGCCGCGCCTATGGCGTGAAAACATCCCGGAGGCAAGGCGTTCATATCCGGAATCGACGACACATCCAGCACACTTGAAAGGTCCAGCACCTCAACCGGCAAAGCCAGGTTTACCGCCAGTCCTGCTTGCAGGCTGTCGACGCCTTCCATGGGAACCAGCAGCATGCGGTCGACCGGCACCCCGCCAAACTGGCGATCAAAATGATCCAGCGTGCGCTGGAATTCCAGCGTCAGGCGCTCGATCGCACCGTCCCGGTCCGCGCCCGCCAGCTGTGCCTGGCTCACACCCAGGGTGCGCACCAGGCACAGCTCGCCATCCAGCGTCAGCGTCAGCAATCCGCCGGTTTCAATAAACGAGAATACCGCCAGGGCGCGGCCGGGTTTTTCCAGCCGAGTTACCAGATTGCGCTGGGCGGTTTCGATAATGTCGATGATGGACAGCGTCAGACCAGCCTTGGCTGCGAGTGCCGTTTCTTCGGCCAGAAAACTGTTTTTGGCGGCCACGGCAAAAATCTGGCGCGCGTGGTTCAGGTGCTCGGGATGGGGCACCTCCAGCACATCGACCGTCCCGTCGTCGGCATGAAAATCGAGCATGTCCTGGATCTGCCAGCGCACCGCCGCCTTGAGTTCCTCGGGCGGCACGTTGGGCGCATCGAGCACCCGCAGCTTGTAATCTGCGGGATTCAGCACCAGGCTCAGCGGGCCGCGCTTGTGCAGGCTGCCCAGGGCGCTTGCCCAGTTTTCACCTTCCACCGGCACCATGCCCACATCCAGCAATTTGGGGATCGCCACCCGACGGTCCACACGCGCATAGACCAATCGCCCTGGCAGGCGCAGGTAGGCTGTTAAACCCTGTTCGCTCGTTCGACGGAAAAACCGCATGTGTCAGACCTTAAAGTTTTTCTGAACTTAGTTAAATAAGTTCTTGTTGTCAAAAGATTTTAATACAGCTCTCGCATATAAATCAAAGGTTTGCTGCCGCGGAACAAGCCAAAGCTTCCGCGTGCAACCGGATTTTCATTGAAAGTCGCGCCGACTTGCAGCCACGTCTGTGCGGCGCCCGTCACGGCAGTTACCACGCCACCCACACAGGTGTTACCCGCCCCCACCGCGCCCAAATTAAGGGTCAGATCGACACTGCCCGTAAAGGTCGCGCCGGGCGCCGACAACCTGAGATTACCGCGCCCCGCATTGAAGCGGCCCGCCAACGTGACCGAGGTTCTGCAGGCAACCAAATTTCGCTGCCAGTTGAATAAGGCCACATTGTCCTGAATCAGCTGGGTGCAGTGGTCAACCGTGTTGCGCGTAAATCCTGCGGCCATCCAATACTGGGTTTCGATCGGAATAGGTAATCCGAGCAGCTCCGAGCCGTGCGCATTGGCAAGCGCCAAACGACCAAAACGGATTTGATCGCCGGCGTCGAACGCAATGTTGGCAAACAGCACAGGCGTGGCAGTGTTGACCGGCTGGTTTCCTGATGGGCCCGAGTCAGAACTGTCGCTCACGCTCATCGTCAGGTCGATGGCTGCCGCAAATGGGGCAATGGGTGCAGTGCGCAGAAACGCCAGTCTGTCTGTTGGATCAGCAGACAGTGTTCCGGTCCCACCACCGGTGCTTGTCACCACGGCCGCTCCAATCAAACCCGTGTCCAGGGGATTGGCCGCGGTATAGCTCTGCACCGCATCAGTCGATACCAGTTTCCACAATGCACCCGAGTAATTCAGCGTCGTGCCGCCAGCCGCATTTTGGGCCGTGATGGTGGCCTGAGGCGGTGTGAAATAGGCGAACGGCTGACCCATATAGGTAAACGAGCGTGTTGCACATGCGGCGTCGTTGAAGGTGATGAATTCAGGGGTGCTGGCCGCGGTAAGCACAAAGTGGTCGGGCACAAACCGGCCTACATTAAAGACAATCGATTCAATATTTCTTTCCGCCGCCGTTGAGCCGTCAGCCGCATCCACCGCGGCAAAGTTTGTGTCCACCAGTTTCATCGAGAACGCACCGACTTCCGAATAGCTGGCATTGGTGGCAACGACCGTTCCGGCCGTGGCTGCCCATGTGCCTGGAGTGAATGTGCCCAAGGTACAGCCCACGCTCGGTAGCACGCATGCTGTCAGCGTGGCCGCCGGGCTTCCGCTGTAATTCGTGGTCGCCGCGCCTGAGGCATTGCGCGCCGTAGCCGTCATCTGAAACGGGCGACCGGCCTTGTGCACATTGCCGCCCGATACACCCGTGTTGTAAAGCGTACGCACCGCACCCGAGGTGCTGCTGTTGGTATCGCTCACAATGATGCCGGCCAGGCTGGCGGGTCGAATGGCGAAATTATCGGCCGAGCAGGCAACGACGGTGGGCGTACCCGTCGCCGGATAGCTCATGCGTATCCGCGCATTCGGCCAGGCATTGGGCTCGCTGATCCCGGTGAGCGTCTTGCGGCCCTGATCTGCAGCGGCATACGTCAGCGTACCGAGGCTGCGGATCAGCGGATAGGCCGCGCAACTTGATCCACTTGATGCATTGACCAGCTCCAGTCTCACATTGCCGGCGAATGCTGTTTGGATGCTTGGGCCTGCTTTAAGCGCGACGACAGCAAGACTGAATGCATTCGCAGCGATTTTGGTCTTGATCACGCCTGTCACGCTGCCGGATGGCGTAGCGGTCTCAAAAGCGTTGAACCCACTCGGCGCAGCCGGTGGCGTGGCACTGCAAGCATGCGTTTCGTTGTAGCGCGCTTGCACCTGGCTCAAGGTCCACTCGCCATCGTAGACCTCGACCTCGTCAATATAGGTGCGGAAACGGTAGCCCGTATCGGCCTGCCAGCCGCTCACGCGCAGATTGGCGTTGACCACTGCGTTGGCGTTATTGGGCGAGCCTTGTCTTTGGGTCAGCGTCTGCGCAACCCCATCGATATAGAGTTTGTTCGTTGTCACACTGCCATTGGTAAATTCAGCAACAACATGCACCCAGCGATTGGCCAACCCGGCCGAACTGATGCCGAACACATCGCTGCTGGCCGTGTTAAAACCAAAGCTGCCGCTCACCAGCCAAAGATCATGGCGTGCCCAGCCAATCGGCATCGCGCTATTGGCACCATTCCAGTACATCCAGAATGCAACCGTGGTTTTGGCGCCTGATGCCGTGTTCGCCGCCACCGGCAGATCGAGCGCGCCACCTGCAAATGAACCGTAGCCGCACGTACCGGGATCACCGACACGGGCCGGCGCACTGATCTGAGGAACGGGGAAAGGCGTGCCGAGCGCGCGGCCATGGCGCGCATTACCGCTCACGTCTTTCACTTCTCCGACCACACCGGTCCAGCTGGACTCTTCCAATCGATACTTGGCAAGCGTGACGCAGGAGGCGCAGGCACGCGTCGAGGCCACGGCAACCGAAGCGATGCTGGCTGCATTCAGCGCGCCGTCATAGACGCGAAACTCGTCGAGTCCACCGCTAAACCAGCCCCAGTTTCCCCCGCCGAGGCCGCCGTCATTGGTCGGTGTCCCGCCCGACGTGCGCAGCCCGGGGTGGACATTGGCATACGTACTGGTCAGCCCCACCGCGACCAGCGCACCATTCACATACAAACGCGGCTGTTTGGCCTGATACACCACAGCCACGTGCGTCCAGCCACTCACCGCACCCGACCACACCAACAATGGCGGCATGTAGCTGGCTGCATGCTCATAAACCGAAATGCCGTTGGTGCCAACCGACACGCCCGCGCCGGCATGGCCCGCTCCCCAGGCAGCGGTGCCTTGCGCGGGATACACAACATAACGCTGCCCCGAAGTGCCGGCAGTACCACTGGTCGATTGCGCATCCAGTTGGTGGGTGGTGTTCGGGTTGACCCAGAAAGCCATGGTGAAATCGTTCACGATGGCATCGGCGTAATTGGTGGCCGCCTTGATTCGTGTCGGACTGGCTCCGTTAAAGATTGCGCCCTTGCAGACCCGGCCCGCCCCGGTGGTCGTCGCGCCCTCCGGCGTGCCTTCATTGCCGTTTCCGCTGGAGTCCGCCACCTCGCCCGCCAAGAGTCCGAGCGCGCACTCATCGAGGCGCCATTCCTGTACCAAACGCGGTGCACATGCGTGTGTTTCATTGAACAATGCAGCCACTTCTGAAACCGATAAAGCGCCACTAAACGCCTTGATCTCATCGACGCGTGCCCGGAAACGATAGTTTGTATCGTTCTGCCAACCGCTCACACGCAGATTGGCATTGACCACCGCGCTGGCATTACTGGGCGAGCCCTGCCTTTGGGTCAACGCCTGCTCAACGCCGTCGATATAGAGCTTGTTCGTTGTCACGCCACCATTGGTAAATTCAGCTACAACATGTACCCAGCGATTGGCCAGTCCAGCCGAACTCATGCCGTACACATCGCTGTTGCCCGTGTTAAAGCCAAAGCTTCCGCTCACCAGCCAAAGATCGTGGCGTGCCCAGCCAATCGGCATCACGTTATTGGTGCCATCCCAGTACATCCAGAATGAAACCGAGGTTTTGGCGCCGGACGCTGTGCTGGCGGCCACCGGCAGATTGAGCGCACCACCGGCAAACGAGCCATAACTACAGGTACCCGGACTCCCCGGCCGTGCCGGAAAATCCGCGACGGGTATCGGCAAGGGTGGGCCAAGCGCCTGGCCGTGGCGATTGTTGCCACTGGTGTCGCGAACCTCGCCGGCTGCACCTGTCCATTGAATATCATCGAGGCGATATTCGCCCAACAGGGTCGCCGTCGCGCCGATCAACGGTCGCAGGGCAAGCAAGTGCGCCACGCTGCTGGCTGCGGTGCTTGCCGTTGCCACTCGACTCCCCGTTGCGGCGGTGCCGCCGGTATAGGATTCGTCGGCCAGCTCAATCGCCGCGCCGTTGGGGCCTGCAGCCGTGTTGGTTTCCATCTGCTCGGCCATGCCGGTGGGCGCAGTGAACGTGGCGTTACCATGCGCCAGCGCAAACAATCCCACCAGCTTGGTCCCGGCCACGGTCGGCGTAACAGAACTGGCGATCACACTGGCACTGCTGCCATTGGCACTTTCAGATGAAGCATTGATCGGTGCGACCGAATCCACCCCACGGTAGGCCACGATTGCACCGGCCGCGCGATCGGACGTACTGAAACTCCAGGTGGAACTGGCCGGATTGGCCGTGACAGATCGGCGCCAAAAAACCGCCTGGGTCATTTCAGTGCTGCTATTGGTACGGCGTATCAAGGTCCAACCCGCAGGGGTCGAAATGGTGCGATTGCCTCGTACAGCCACCTGGGCAATCAGCACGTCGTCGACCGCCAACCCGGCCGGAAACGACAACGTAATCGAACCCGCTGAGACGGTTGCGGGGCTCCCCACACTCGCCAGCGTAATCGCCGACCAGGCCGCAGGGCTGAATGCCAGGAACAGCCATACGGCCAGCATGGCCGTGCGGCCCGCCCTGAAAAACACACCCAATTTGCACGCTGATTTCATCTTGAGAAACTTGCCTGAATTTGCCGCTGCACAAAATCCACCCCGCCAACCGCGCCCGACGTGGCCGTCGACGTGACCTGAAAGACCGTAACCGCATCGACAACCGGGTCTGCTCCGTCGACATACGGAAAGGGAACACAGCTCACATTTACATTAAATGTAGCGAGCGTTCCTGCCGGGAAGACCAGGTTGGTGGGGACAGCCGTACATGCAGGTGCGGGGTTTTGTATTATTTGCCAGGCGGCCCACTCGATCCCTGCGCGCGCCGCCTGATAGGCCCGCGCCCCCTGAATATCCAGCGCGCTGCTGATATGGCTGGTGCGCGACAACGACACCATGTAGGCCGCCAACGACGCCAGGATCACCATCAGAAAAATGGCTGCCGGCAGCACAAAACCGGCAGCGCGACGCGGCAAGCCGTGCCCAAGACGGATCGCGCGCCAATTCAGTCGCATCCCGTTCATGGCTGATTCTCCACTTGCATGCTGCTATACAGCCGCACGGTCTCGCCTTCCCGCGTCAGATCCAGCGTCATGCTGACGAGACCGCCGCGCTCGGTAATGCCAGGCTGGTACGTAATATTGCAGTCGCTGACCCCGGTGGCCAGGAGCGCGCTCGACGCCGGC
This sequence comes from Thiobacillus sp., assembly GCA_036568265.1. Classification (GTDB taxonomy): domain Bacteria; phylum Pseudomonadota; class Gammaproteobacteria; order Burkholderiales; family Thiobacillaceae; genus Thiobacillus. The sequence continues at coordinate 361,641 of DATCSW010000011.1, read as the reverse complement.
GCGGCCGGTGGCGTGGGCTGGGCAGCGGCACGTGCATAACCCCAAAACCGCGTCAACGTGCCGGCTGCCGGATTGCACTCGTAGGTTACCGGCCCCGTGACCACCTGAAAGCGATTGCCGGGCGAGGCCTGCGGAAACAGCTTGGCGGGCGCGAGCGTGATCGTATTCACGGCGCCCGCCGCCCCTGAGTAGACAGCGAGCGTGTCGCCGGGCGTGCCGACCGCCCAGGCGTTGGCGCCGGCTATCCCCAGGTTGTAGACCGCGATCAGATTGCCCGCCTGCATCGTAATCGGCGGGCCCAGCACGTCGAAGCTGCTGTCGGCCACCGTGAAAACCAGCGGGTCACTACCCGCCACAGCGGGATCGATCTGGGTGCGATACCGCCCGCCATCACGCGTGCCCAGAAACTCCAGGTACGACACATTCACCGCGCCCACCGCCACCGTCGTCACCCGCACGCTGTTGGGCAAGGCCAGCCGCACCTCGCGCCCCATGCGGCGCAAGGCGGTGTCGGCGGTATCGGCGAGGCGGGCGCGGCGGTCCTGGGCGACATAGCTTTCAATGGGTGCACGCATGAATACGGCCACCATCGAACCCACGATGCCGACGATCGCGATGACAATAATCATCTCGACCAGTGTGAAGCCGGCGTGTTTAGAAGTTGGGCGCATAACGGGTGCGATAGCCAGAAAGGCTCAAGGTCTGGTTATTGGGCGCATCGACAGTCACCGTCACCAGCAGGGTTTCATTGTCACCCGCTACAGCCGGGACGATGCCATTGAAGTTCGCAACCGGTTGTACCGTCACGGTCGCGGTATAAAGATCCAGCCCGGTCACGGTCGTATCGGTAATGTCATTGATCGGGTTCATCGTAAACCCGTTGTAATCGTTGACGTTGTCGAATGGATTGGCTGCGGAATAGCGCGTTTCATTTTGAGCGACTTCTCGCCCCAAGCCCTCAGGAATCGTGCAGGCGGCCACGTTGGCTGCCGTGTCGGTCATGGGGTCGTCGGGGTCGCAATAGGTATAGGGCTTCGACAACACTTCATCCAGCAGCGACTCGGCAATCGCCATCGCCTGCTTGCGGATCGCCGGGTCGACGCTCGCGCGCGCGTTGAGACTAAAGACCGACACCACGCCCGTCACCGCCACCCCCACCACGACGATGAACACCAGCAGCTCGATCAGGCTGAGGCCGTGCTGCCGGATCATGGACTGAGCCTTAGTCGTGGACATAGCCGGTATCCTGCTCGACCCACACGCTGTATACGCCGGCGCCGTTAACCTGGATTTGGAGCGGCGCGGCGATATTGGGTCGCCCACTGGCATCGAACCCCAGCGCCATCGCCGGGGCGATGGTCACCCCATTCGGGGCCGTGATCGTATACGGCGTTTCGCCACCCGGCCCCGGCGCCAAACTGGCCACCGGACACGGAACAATAGCCACATAACAAAGCGTGGCATTGTTGGCGGTCAGGTGAACATAGACACGGCCAACAGGAACCGAAGCGGGATCGGGGCGCTGCGCAATCGCCAGCTTTTGCGCGAAGCGCACCGTCGCTGCCAGCTGGTCGGTAAAGCCCCGGGTATCAAAGCTATTGGTCCCGACCAGACGCGGCATGGCCACCGCTGCAAGAATCCCGGCGATAACCATCACCAGGATCAGCTCTACCATGGTAAAACCGCGGCTAGAGCCGCGGTTGAAAGGCGCCATGATCGGATTGAATTAGCAACCCGTAGTGGTGACTGCACTGATCACCGCGGCCGAGAGTGCTGTGCCGTTTGAAGGGCTGTAGGTAAATGAGCAGTTGGTGCCGACAGCGCCGCCAGTACCGCCGGTAACCAGGATCGTTAGAGTGGAACCGATCGCAGTGCCACCACCGGTAGCGTTATAGCCCTCAGCCTGAAGTCCAGCTAACGGCGTCGGAAATGCTGAAGCCAATCCAGCCGCATCGACAATGCTGCGAACGCCCGCTGCTGCGGGGATTGCTGCCGTCGGGTAACCGTTTATCACGTTAATGATGCCATTTTCAGTACACACGGTTCCAGCCGCAGTTGTCGCGTTGGTTGCTGTACCGCCGCCGCCGGGGCAGGCAGCTCCATCCGCTACACCACCGCGAACCAGTACCGTTCCGTGGACCATGCCTGCCGCTGCTTGCACCGCGCCGCGTGCCGCATTCAGCTTGGCAATACGTGCATCTCTAGAAATGTTGGTAAATCGCGGCAGTGCCACCGCGGCCAGAATGCCGAGGATGACGATGACGACGATCAATTCGATCATGGTAAAGCCGTGTTGTCTGGTTTTCATTGCGTTCTCTCACAAGTTTGAATAGTTTTGTCTGCACTAGCCGCCTGACTCGACGACCCATGACTGCCATATCGACAAATTTCACCCCAACTTGAGCCCCAGACTGGGTTTGCACCCCGTTATTTGATGGCAGCCTTGCCCAGATCCCACATCGGCAGGAATACACCCAAGGCCAGCACCAGCACCACGCCGCCCATGGCGACGATGATGAGCGGCTCGATGCGGGCGGCCAGCGTCTTGATTTCGTAATCCACTTCGCGGTCGTACATGTCGGCCACTTCCTGCATCAGTTCGTCGATGCTGCCAGTTTCTTCGCCCACGGCGATCATTTGCAACACCACGGAGTTGAATACGCCCGCCGCATTGGCGGTGCGCAATATGGATTCGCCCCGTTCGATGCCATTGCGCATCTGCTCGACCCTTGAAGCCACCCAGGCGTTGTCGGTGACTTCGGCCACGATGGAAAGCGCCTGCGCCACCGGAATGCCGCTCTTGAGCGAAAGCGAAAAAGTACGCGCAAACCGGGCCAGCGTGCTTTTCAGGACGATGGTGCCGGTGATGGGGAGCCGCAGCTTGAAGCGGTCCCAGATCAGGCGGCCTGCTTCGCTGGCCCGCCAGAGCCTGAAGCTGATAATGGCCAATACCGCACCCACAAAAATATACCAGCCGTAGGCAAGGGTGAAACGCGAAGCACCCATGAGGATTTGCGTCATCAAGGGTAATTCGGTGTTCATGTTGGCATACACCTTGGAAAAGGCGGGGATGACAAACACGTTGATCACGGCAATGGCGGCCACCATGGCGATCATGACAAAAGTGGGGTAACGCAGGGCCTCCTTGATGCGGGCGCGCGTTTCGCGCTCGAACTCCAGGTAGGTGAACATCTGCAGAAAAATCGCGTCCAGCCGGCCGGTGGCCTCGCCTACCCGCACCATGGCGACGTAAAACGGCGAGAACGCATTGGGGTGTAGCCGCATGGCGCTCGACAGATCACGACCCGATTCAAGCGATTCTTTCAGCGAGCGGATCACCTGGGCAAACGCAAGATTGGTGCTGGACTCGATCAATCCACCCAACGACCGCAATATCGGGACGCCGGCCCGCATCAGGGTATAAAGCTGGCGTGAAAACAACTGCACATCGATGGGTTGGACCTTGGGCGCGAACAGGCTGGACAGGGCGGGTTGAACGTCGCGTCGTTCGGCCTGTTCGGTCTCACGGATGCTGACCGGGGCAACCCCTGTTTGCAGCAGTTTGCTGGCGCAGGCAGCCGCGCTATCGGCCTCCAGTATGCCGTGGGTCTGTTCGCCCCCTTTAAAGCGCCCGGTGTAGGTAAAGCGCGCCATCAGCTGGTGTCATCCTGCGCGCTGACGCGCATGGCTTCGGCCAGCGAGGTGACGCCTTTGCGAGCCAGGCGGATGGCCTGATCACGCAGGGTCTGCCCTGCCAGCGAGGCACGGGCATCCAGCACGAATTTGGCCGGGTCGTTATTCGCCAGCGATTCAGCCAGGGCGGTGTTGATTTCGAGCAGCTCATGAATAGCCTGACGCCCCGCGTAGCCGGTGCCGTGGCACCGGTCGCAACCGGTTCCGGCCTGAAAGCTCTCTGTGGTTTCCATATTCGCCCGACTCAGCCATACCTGTTCCTGCGGGGTAGGACGATGCGGCGCCTTGCACTGCGCGCACACCTTGCGCACCAGTCGTTGCGCCAGCACGCCTTGCACCGAGGTGGCCACCATGAAGGCGGGCACGCCCATGTCGAGCAGGCGCACCGGCGTGGAGGCCGCATCATTGGTGTGCAAGGTGGATAACACGAGGTGACCCGTCATGGCCGCGCGCAATGCAATCTGCGCGGTGTCGGGGTCGCGCATCTCGCCGACCAGAATCACGTCCGGGTCCTGACGCAACATGGCACGCAATACGCGCGAGAAACTGAGGTCGATTTTTTCGTTGGCCTGAACCTGATTCACGCCCGCCAGACGATATTCCACCGGGTCTTCGACGGTGATGATCTTGGTCGCCGGGTCGTTGAGCTCGCCCAATGCCGCATACAGCGTGGTGGTTTTACCGCTACCCGTCGGGCCGGTGACCAGCACCAGGCCATTGGGGCGATGCAAAATGGCGCGAAAGCGTTCCAGCATGTCGGGCGGCATGCCCAGGCCATCGAGGGTAATGGGATCATCGCCCTGGCTCAGCAAACGCATCACCACGGATTCGCCATACTGCGTGGGCATGGTGGACAAACGCACATCAACCGCTTTTCCGCGCACCTTGACCGCAAAGCGGCCGTCTTGCGGCAAGCGTTTCTCGGAAATATCCAGCCCGGAAACGATTTTCAGGCGTAGCGCGAGGGCGGGCGCAATTTTGAGATCGGCCTGGGTTTGCGGGTGCAGCATGCCGTCGATGCGGAAACGGATCGCCAGCTGTTTTTCCTGTGGCTCGATATGCATGTCGGACGCGCCAACCTGCAAGGCATCTTCAAACAGCGTTTGCAGCAGGCGCACCACCGGGGCATCGGCCTGCCCCTCGCCCAGCGCCTCCAGGCCAATGATGCTGGCCTCGGCCTCGCCCATGTCGCGCGCAAGCTCTTGTGATAAACCATGAATGTCGTCGGTGCGGCGGTAGACCCGGTCAATGGCTGACAGCAGGTCGCCTTCTGATACCACGGCAAGCTGGATGCTCCCCTGGAACAGCCGTGACACTTCATCGTAAGCGGTCAGGTCGGTGGGGTCGGCCATCCCGACGAAGATTTCGCCATTTTTCCGCGCCAGTGGAATGGCACGGAATCGCCGCGCCTGGGTTTCGGGCAACATTTGCAGAATGGTGGCATCCGGGCTGAATTTGCGCAGGTCCACAAAGGGGATGGCGAGTTGCCGCGCCAGAGCCTGGGCAATATCGTTTTCGCCGGCCATGCCGCTTTCGACGATGACACGCCCCAGCCGCCGACCGCTTTTTTTCTGGGTCGCCAGTGCAATTTCAAGATCGGCACTGGAAATCACCTTCTGCTCAACCAGCAGATCGCCCAGCCGGATTTTCTGGGGAATGGGACGCGCGGTTACGGGGGGGGACGATTCTGTCGGCATGCTAGGTGGAATCAGGTATCAGATGGCTTAACGTAACTGCACATAGCGGCAATGTCCGGCCCGGTCTTAAGCCTTGAGCGTCGATCCCGGCCAAACAATCTGCTCAGCGGGACCGAAATCGGCTGTTTATTTGCCTTGTTGCTCGATCATTTCGCCCGGCTGGCTACCCGGACGCAGCTTGCCCTGATAAATGAAGCCCGAGCCGTAGCGGCGGCGGCCATCCGAAGCCGTGATCAGTTCATTTTCACTCCAGATCCAGACATGACCCTCTCGCGTATCCAGCACAAATGCGCGGCCTCCGCCCTTGCCTCCGTCCGCGCCGGCCAATGGCAATGCCTGGTATCGCCCGTCTTCGGCCAGCACACTGGCCGATAACAACAACCCTCCCAACAGCATCCATCTGGTTCGCATCTGGCTTCCTTTCAGTCTGGTTGGTGAGCAAGTTGTAAAAGTAAGGGTCTGCACGCTTTTGCGCAGTCCCGCTTCGCAAGGTTATGAGCAAAACTTGGCATAGTAATGTCCATCGAAAAAATTGCCGCCCTTATAAACTTCATGCTTGAAGACACCTTCCAAACTGTAACCACATTTTTCAAGCACCCTCATTGAGGCTTTGTTTGGGTCAAGAACGGGGGCGAATAGCTTTTTGTATTTCATGGTCGAAAATACGAGATCACTCATTATATTTAGCGCTTCAGTGGCGATACCTTTCCCCCAATATTCTTCACCAACCCAGTAACCAATTTCTGCTGTGTGCCCCTTCCAGCCTGTTTGAGGCGTAATACCGACGGTGCCGACAAGCTCCCCTCGGTATTCGATAGCCTTAGCCACTGAGTTATTTGTCTTTGATCCGCTTTTTATCCACCATGCTGCGTCTTGTTTTTTGTATGGGTAGGGGAACGTATAGATCAAATATCTCGATACGTTTTCATTGTTAGCAAGATCGGCAAACCGATCCGCGTCACTTATTATGTAATCTCTTAATTTAACCATTGCTCAATAACCCTAGCTGAACAGCCCAGCCACTGCTACCGCGTCCAGTACGTATTCATGATTGCAGATGTCGTCGTGCACCCGGATTTCACCCAGCTCGGCGATGATGGCATCGCATTCGGCCTGTCCCACACTTCGCAACATGGAATGGATTTTGTCCGGGTCATAGGGACAATGATAGGTGACTGGCCGTGGATCGTAGACGCGCACGTCTTCCTCGGAGAACAAACGCTCGATCAGCTGAATCGAATTCAGACTGAGCAACTCATCGTTACGAACGGTATTGGCCAACACCTGAACCCGATTCCAGCCATCGGCATCGCGCAGGGCGGCGCCCGGCAAGGCTTGCAGAAACAGTCCGGCAGCGGTTTCGCCATCGGCCGCCAGCCAGAACCGGGTGGGGGCCTGTTCGGACTGCGCCAGGTAATGTTCGAACACGGCTGCGAGCGTGTCACCCTGCAAGGGCACATGACTTTGGTAGGGCTGGCTCATGCCGGCCTGGTCCAGCGTCAGGGTCAGCGAGCCCTCGCCCAGCAAGCCAGGCAAATTTGACTCTGCCAACTCCGGTTCGGCGCGCGCCATGCCGCGCAAGCGCAACTGCTCGTCACAATCCATCATCATCAGCGATAACGCCCCATTCCCCCGCAGCTGAAAAGTCAGCCGACCGGCCTGCTTGAGGTTGGCTGCAATCAGGGTGGTCACCGCCGCCAGTTGACCCAGCAAGGCATGCGCCGGCTCGGCATAATCACGGCCCGCCGCCATCTCGCGCCAGGCCGGGCCGAGCTGCACCCAGGCCCCGCGAATATCGAGCTGCTCAAATAAAAAGCTGCGCACCCGATTGGGTTGAAGATCGGTTGGGGGAAAGGGCTCTGCTGTATTCAATGCGCTGCGCTCAATTCTCGGTGCTCAGTTCAGTTGTACTCGCTCACCCCAGGGCACGACGCCCTTGCCTTTGACCAGCCAGATCACCGGATAATTGGGCGGCAGTTTTGGAAATTCACCGGCAGCATCGGTAAAGTACACCAGCATGTTGGGGCTGCGGTTTTCGTGCTCGACCCAGTCGAACACCGGGCGGAAATCGGTGCCGCCGCCGCCTTCGATATCGGTGGGCAACTCCATGGTGTCCCACGGCTCATATTCCCACGGCGCTTTTTCAGCCACCTGATTGTCGCAGGCCAGCAGCGTAACCTTGGCGCGCACCTGGCCTTTAAGGGCGTCGAGTTCAGACACGAATTGACGGAGTTCTTCGTCACCGATCGAGCCGCTGGTATCGATGACGGCAATGACTTCCAGGCCTTCGCTCGACAAGCGTGGCAACAAGGCATCGCCTTCGCGCCGCGAGGGCCGGCGCCACGAATAATCGTCGCGCTGATTGACCGCAAAGAACCGCGCCAGCAGCGCACGCCACGGCAAGCTGGGGGCCAGCAAGCCATCGACCCAGCGCATCATCGACTGCGACAATTTGCCGGCCTGGCGCGCGGCCTGGGCTGCAGCGGCAAGACGGTTCTTCCATTGTTCGGATAGTTCTTCGCGCTCGCTGGGCGACATCTCGTTGGGTTTTTGCGACGCCTGGCTGCCGCTGCCCTGCTGCTGCTCGGCCTCGCTCTGGCCTTCCTTGCCCTGCCCCCCCGCTTCACTGCCCTCGGAATCATCCTGACGTTCGTTTTCGTCGGGACTGCCGCCTTGCTCGTTGTCGCTATCGAACAGGTGCTGGTCGAATGATTCTTCCGGCGTGTCTTCCGGGATCAACGGATAGATTTCTTCCGCCGATAGCGTCATGAAATTCTGGTCCGCCAGAATGCCGTGCAGCGGCGGCTTCAGGCCTTCTTCGATCAGCATCAGATTCACCGCGTGATCGCACGCCACATCCCAACGCCGCTTGATGCGATGGTTACGGCGATGCGGGTGACCCATCGCACAGTGCATGGCCTCGTGAGCCAGAATGAATTGCGTCTGCGCCAGCGACAGGTTGTCGACAAACTTGGGGTTGAAATAAAACGCCTTCGCATCGGTGCCGGTGGTCGTGCACCACTCACCGCCGACCTTGAGTGGCAAATGCATGACCAGCGAGCCGAGGAACGGCCGCTCCATGATGAGGCGGGTACGCGCAGCCGCGAGTTTGATCAGAATGGGTTGAAGGGCTGCGTCCTGTTCCTGTTCCGGCATGGATTTAGTGCTCGTACAAAACCAGATCAGTAATGCTGTTGGCCCAATCGGCAAACGCGGGCACGGCAAACAGCGGACGGCCTACGGCGCGATGCAGGTCGGACACCAGCATCACGCCCATCTCACGCTGCGGGAAACGCTGCGCGTATTTGAGGATGTTGCCGTACACCGCCGTTGCATTGCCGTTATCGGTAGCCTGCATGGCCTTGCGCACCAGCGCCGCGGCCACGCCATATTGCAGGTCGATGCCTTCGGGGACTTCGGCGTCGGCACCCGCGATGATGGCATCGATATCCGGCATCTGCGCCATGTTGTCGACAAAGGTTTTCAGTTCCAGGCCGGCTGATTGGCCCACACAGGCCATCAGCGAATCGGCCAGCAAATCGGTCTTGTCGAATTTTTGCAACGCGCGATGAGCGTATCCCCAGGAACGCGGGCTGGGAAAGGCAATCGGCGTGTGTGCCGGGTCAAAGCTGAACAGCAGGTCGGGACGGAAGCGCAGGAAAGCGATCACGCGCGTATCAATGTTTTCGCTGTTTGCCCAGACGATCCAGTCATCGAGGTTGACTTCGACTTCATAGTGGGTGAAACGGTTGGCCAGCGGTGCGGGCATGGCATAGGTCACGCCCCTGTCGCCCTGGCGGTTGCCTGCGGCAAAGATCACCCAGCCTTCGGGCACCTGATATTCGCCCAGGCGACGATCCAGAATCAGCTGATAAGCCGCGGCCGACACCGTAGGCGGGGCCGAGGTAATCTCATCAAGGAACAGAATGCCCGCTGGCCCGTGACGTTCGGCATCAGGCAGCACGGAGGGAATCGACCATTCAACCAGCTGGCCGTTACGGAAGGGAATACCGCGCAAATCAGTAGGCTCCATTTGCGACAGCCGAATATCAATCAGCGGTACGCCATGCTGCCGGGCGATCTTGGCCACAATCTGGGATTTGCCAACCCCCGGCGGGCCCCACAGCATGACAGGCGTATGGTGGCCGTCGGCAGCGCTTTCAAACTCGCGGTCGAGGATGGTTTCAATATGGAAAGGACGCATGACAATCAAAACATCGATAGGTGATCCCCGATAATAAACGCTCGCGCACTGGGGTCCAAGTTTCGTCCTTGATCAAGGTGGGGAGATTTTGCTACCGTGCCTTGAAACTTACCGATTGGAAGCAGCATGAAATTTTGCAGTGAGTGTGGCAGCACCGTGGTCTTGCGCGTGCCTGAAGGTGATCAGTTGCCACGCCATGTGTGCCCGGATTGCGGCGTCGTCCATTACCAGAATCCGAAAATGGTCGTGGGCTGCATTCCGGAATGGGAAGACAAGGTCCTGCTGTGCCGTCGGGCCATCGAACCGAAATACGGCCTCTGGACCTTGCCGGCCGGCTTTATGGAAAACGGTGAAACCACGCTGGAAGGCGCGGCACGCGAAACCTGGGAAGAGGCCGGCGCCCATATTGAAATGGGCGGGCTGTATACCTTGTATAACCTGCCCCACATCAATCAGGTCTATCTGATGTTTCGGGCACAATTGCTCGATCTGGACTTTCAGCCCGGCGTCGAGTCGCTCGAAACCCGCTTGTTTACCGAAGCTGAAATTCCTTGGGACGACATTGCGTTCCGCACGGTTCGGGCCACGCTGGAGCAATATTTCAATGACCGCCGAAGCGGTTCATTTGACTTTCATTTCGGCGATATTCGTACCCGTTGACGACGGAACAGGTCAGGCCGCCTCTGCAAATTGCTCACGCCCGATGATATCCATCCCCACGCGCAGCCAGCCTTCATGGCTTTCCTGAATTTCGCCCAAGCGCAAGCGATACACCACATCGCCATCACGCAGCGCCATCGGTGCACCCAATAAATAATGGCTCTGCGGTATCAGCAAGTTGCTGACGCCCTGCTCGGTGTGGGTCATAGGCAGGAAAACAGCCCAGATTTTTTCGCTGGCCGCCTGCGGCACCTGCGATTCATGTGAAATTTCCACCCGTTTGGGATGCCGTGACAGGCGCTGCGTGCCGATCATGTGCTGGCCATCTTCCTGGCGGTTCCAGCGAATCGCCATCAATTGCCAGACACTTTCGGCCGGGTCCCAACTTACGGCGATCAGCCGTCCATGCGGCATATTCGGCTCTTCCGGCAACGCAAAGCCCATGCCCTCGGTGCTTTCATCGCGCAACATCCAGGGTTCAAGTGCGGGGCGTGTTTTTTCCGGATCTGGGCTCGCAAGGGCGGTCAGGATATTGTTCATGCCGGCTGCCACCCATACACGACCAAACCGATGGGTACGCTCGCGATTGCGGCGAATCCCGCCGCGCTCGATCAGGCTGGCGACCTGGCGCATCAGGAGGCTATCCCCATCCGGTTCGGTATCGTGGGTAAAGTCTTTGAGGTAGGAAACCAGCGTGCTCAAATCAAAATAACGCAAGCGCCGACCCTGCACCCAGTCGTCTTCCATCACACAAGCGCCTTCGCTTAACGACAAGTCGACCAAATGAGTATGAACGTCCCGCTCCGGCACCAGATTCGGCAGTGGCAAGGGTTGGTATGACTGAACAATGTCCGCAATGGATTCGATTTCCTGCGCGCGATAGCCCACGGGATGGACCAGGCCCATGAGGACTGCAAGGGAATACTCGCGTGCACAATGCGTCTTGACGCCACCTATCAGAACTTCCTGGGTGGCAAAGCCATCGCGTTCAACCAAACGATAAACCTTGTGTATCCGTCGCCAGGCCGAGCCGGGGGGGGTGCGCGCCTGATGATAATCCCAGCGCATCACCAGTCGCGCGTAGTGGATGGCGCGCGCCGCCATTTCGGCTGCATGCGGCCTGAGTTCGGCACTTGCCGTACCGCGATAGGCTTGTTTCAACATGAACAACCAGGCTTCTGACAACAGCGACCAAAACACCCACGACTCGCGCCACAAGGCTTGGCGAGCCAGTCGAAATGCAGCCTGGTTTTTCAAATACTGTTCGATGATTCCATGCTGCAGAGGCAAGCCGGCCGCTTCAATTTTCATCAGGCACTTCATCCGGACCAGTGAAGCGTCTCCGTGATCGGCGTTAAAACGCTCGAGCCCTTCGACCAGGCCATGATGCGCATCGTAATCCGAATCGGATGGCAAATTTTTCAACCATTTTTCGGTGGCCTTTACCGACGCAAAAGGAGAGCCGCCCACACTTTTTCTGCGACGGGTGATCGAACTCAGCATTTCAAACAACTCAGTCATTGTCAGGTGCCAGATTTTTATCGTACCGTCTGTCCAGCAGCATTTATGCCAGTTATGCAGGGCGCTGTCTGATTTTCAAGACATTGGTTTTACACCAATTTATGTTGCATTCCGTCCGCCACGGCAAAGATGCCTCATGCATAACAATGAAAAACCGACACTCTTTGACGAAATTGCAGCAGCGAAAACCATCATGCAAAACAATGCTCCGCTCGCACAAATAGGGATGAAACCGTTACAATGCGCGCCTTGGAAGCGTGGCCGAGTGGTTTAAGGCACCGGTCTTGAAATTTGTTGTAGGTAGCACGTAGGAAGCTTGGCAGAGTGGTCGATTGCACTGGTCTTGAAAACCAGCATACCGCAAGGTATCCAGGGTTCGAATCCCTGAGCTTCCGCCAATAAATACAACAACTTAGCGCAGTTCGGCGCAGAGCAAAGCAGCTAGAGAAAAGCCCCGCAACTGACCACATGCAAGGGCAATTTCAGCGCCATTCAGTGCCGAGAACAAAACCGAGCGGTAAGCAGATAGTAAGCACCGCAGCGAAGCGGTAAGCGCCTCGGTAAGCATGGCGCACCTTCCCGCAACACCAGCAGCGGCCAGCGTTGCAGCCCCACGACTACCCGGCACACAGCGCCGCTACAGGCCGCGCAGCACCCGAGCCAATACCAGTGCGGCACCCTTGCGGTGATCGTTGGCTGTGCCGCCCGCTATGCCGCCAGCAATCGACAGTTCGTATAAGCGACGTTCGACTAATCCTCAATACACTTGCCTTGATGATGTTCAAAGCGGCTTACGCGGCCATTTAGCCCGATTGCTGCCGGATGATTTTCAGAATGATATTGCGCGATGTACCATGCCAGCTTCATCAACACGAAAAACCGGGAGGACACATGGCACAAGAAAAGTTCTACGCAAGCGTTCAATATGGCGACATGAAAGGCACAGCTTCTGCCGACCGCCACGACAACTACACGATGGAAAAGTACCTTGAGGAAAAGGGACTGATTCAGGCTGACGAGATGCTTGTCGGCATCTCCATGTGGTCAGGGGAAGTGCATGAGCGGACGCAGGACGAAACGGTCTATGTCACCGCCATCTTAACGAAGGCCGAGGGTTACGAGAACGTCAAGGCGGCGGTCGATTCAGGCAATCCGTTGCAGGTGCGCCGGGTTCGCTTCGACATGCACCTTAACGAGTTCTTCGGGCTGTTCAAACGGTTTGAAATCTGCATTTCTAGCGGTGGCTTGATCGACCGTAAGGAAATCGAATTCTTCGAGTAATCCCGGCAACTGGTAGCGCAAAACAATCCCGCCTGAGCCGGTGAGGCTGGGCGGGACTGAGTGTCGCATCAAGCAAGGAGGAGATGCCCTGCGGCTGCGCCCGTTGGATTATCGAGGAACGGTTTGCTATGCCTCGGCCTGAGTGGTGTTTGTGGTTGTTGAGGGATTACCATTCTTCGACGCGTCGGCCGTCCTTGCAGGGCAGGCACATTCGCACGCCTGCCACGTCACGCGAGAAGAACTTACGGCCACACCGTATGCAGGGACGCCAGCCAACGTAACGAACCACACGAGGCGGGCTGGTGTTCGTATCGAGTACCGGCACCCGCCTGTCGTCGCGCTGCGGCCATTGGGCCGGTTCGATAATGTCGCGCCCCTCGCTCATTACTGCCCCTTGTGGTCGGCGATAGCGGCGTTGAGCTGTTCCAGCGTGGGCATGGTGTAACGCTCGGGCTGGTACAGGCCGTGCAGTTCTGCAAGCGCGGCAAGCGCCTTCACCCGAGCGTGGGCGTTCTTGTTGTTGGCCGGATCTGCCATCTCATAGAGCTTGACGGAAACTCGATCCTTGATGATGGTCTGCATGTGCTGCTCGGTGGCCTGTACGTCCGCAAAGACGGTGGCGAAGTACAGATGGCCGCTGCTCAATGTGATAGCCACACGCATTGCGGCAACGGTATCAAGCACGCGCTTCCATACTGCGCCGGGCGACTCCCAGGGCTGTGCAAGAACATCTCTGCTCCCATTGACTAGCCAGATGGTGTAACGCTCTACCGGCGCGGTGCGCTCGTCGTCAAAGACAACATACAGGCGCTTGTCTTGGTCGGTGTGTGTAGTGATGGACATGGTCATTCCTTTTCTTCTGGGGCGGGTAGTGCTGGCCGTTGGGAATACAGGCCGCTAACGGTGTCGGCTGCGATGTACTGCACATCCAGCTTCTCGAATATCACTTGCAGAGTGCCAATCTCGGCAGGGGTCAGCTTGGCCCGCACTTCGTCGCGGAGCGTGGGACGCTCTACGCGGTCGGGGCTGTCGGGGTTGTGCATCTTCTCCAGCAGGTAGCCGTAGAGGTGCATTTCGTCCATGTCCAGCTTCTGGAGGTCGTGCGCTGGTTTCTCGTCGGTGCTGACATGCACTTCCTGCTGGAGCTTGGTTGCAGCATCAAGGCCGAGCAGCTTGGCGCGTCGTTCCATGACGCGAACTGCTGTGGCAATCGCTGCCAGCTTCGGCGCTTTGTCCTCAAGTACCCGCGTCAATACGTCGCCGCTCTCGGGGTTGCGTACAGGCTGGCCCGTGTTGTCCAGCATGGGTGCGCTGACCACACGACCAGCGGACACCAGCGGGTGAAACGCCTTAACGGTCTGCATCGCCTCCGTCAGCAGAACGTCACAGCGCCCAAGCTCAAGGGTTAGCAGTTCTTCGGCTGGTTCGCGGGTTTGGGCAGTCAGTGCGTTACTGATGACACGCGACACGGTAGGCTTGCCTACGCCCATGCGTTCGCCGATTTGTTCCAGCGTCAAACCCTCAAGGCGGAGGGAGAGCATTTCAGCCCGTCGCTGTGCATCGCGGACGGCGCGTGCTGATGTGATGTTTCTGGAATCTTTGCCTGTTCGTGTCATTGGTTGCTCCAACGAGACAGGCACTTATGCGGAGCGTTGAGCTGCCGCAGGTTTCGCCGTTCGGTTCGTTACTGGACGCTGATGCGGCTCATTTCTTTAGCAATGTTCGCGGTGCGTATCTTTGACATGCCGAGCGATTCAATAATCTGGCTCACTTGGCGTTCGTTCGCCTGCGTGGCGAAGCTTTCCGGGGTTGCACCTGCTGCCGTGGAGTAGTGCCGCGCTTCCTTCCAAAGATGCAGATCGCTTTCCAGTTCATCGGTCAGCTTGGCGAGCGTAGCTGCCAGCGTTTGCATGTCACTGATGCGCTTTCCAGCACGGGCAAGCACGCTGTCCGCAGTCTGTTTCAGCTTCGCAGCGCGGGCGGCTTGTTCGACTGCTTCGGCGCTGCCAATGTCTTTCTCAAGTGCAGCGCGGCGCAGTTCAAGGCGTTGCATCATTCGGCGGGTGCGTTCAATTTCAATTTCGAGCTTGTCGGCTTTCGCGTCCTCACCCTTGGCGGCTGCACTGTGCCAGTCAGCGTGAAGCAGGGTGTATTCGCCATTGGCTTCGTTGTGCTTGGCGATTACGTCTGCAAGGGTTTCGCGGAGTTCAGGGGTGTTCATATCGGTTCCTTTTGGTTGGTGATTCGGGTTACTTCTTGAAATGCTGGTTGTTGGCTTGCAGCATGGCGGTGACGCGTTCCTTTTGGGCTACACCAGCCGCGCCGCCGTTCATTGCTTGGGCGCGTTGGTCAAGCTCGGCGCTGATGATTGCGTTGGGCAGTCCAGCCTTGAACGATTCAAGTTCAGCGGCTTCGCCTGCGGTCATTTGGGTTGGTCGGGAGGGGTTCATGCTTGCGTCCTTTCGTGACGTGGTGGAGGAAGTGAAAATCGCTGTCTCGACTGCTGCCCGAATGCTCAAACCCTTGCGCTCTGCCATCGTGGCAAGGGCGGCATGGGCATCTGCCGAGATATGGGTATCAAGCCGAACGCTGCCCGCTGATGCTTGCCGGGCGCGGTAGCTTGCTTGGTGTTGAGCGTTGGTAGCCATGAGCGCATGGTAGGACGGTCTTACCCGGTAAGCACTACATCTAGTGTTTGATTCCGTCAAAGTCACTACAGGTAGTGTGTCGCGTCGTCCTTTGCCGGTGTGCTGGCGCTGCTGGCGATTCCTGCGGCTTGCGTGCAATAGGCTTACGCGCTGCCGTCCCTCGCTGAATATCAGGAACAGTTCCAATCGCTTACGGGCGCAGTCCGTCAAATAAGGTATTTGCTGTTCCTTGGTTGCTGGACTAATCGCTTGCCGCTTCTCGGAGATGCATCCTGTAATTGCGTTGTCATCAACAACACACAGGAGAACGTCATGAAGCAATCGACAACGACCTACACCAAGCGAGTGAATGCCCGTCGCGCTGGTGTCGCCGCTGGCATCCCGAGCGAACGGGTCGCCCTGACGGTGCATAAGAACGGCGACGAAGTGCGGTTCGGCTGGAAGGAGAGCGTGGCACCCGTCAAGAAAGTGACCACAGCAAGCAAAAGGCCGAAGGTCGAGCAGGAAGAATGCAACGGGGTGAAGCGTCCGAAGGCTGGCGGGGCGTGCGCTGCTGTGTGGGCGTGGCTCGATGCGAACCCTGCCGCTACGCTCAAGGAAGCGAAGGCGGCTGCACCTGCCCACGGCTGGAACCCCAACAATGTGAGCTGCGAGTTTTACGCTCGCCGGAAGTTCTTAGGGGTGGCTCGCAGCATAAAATAAGCCTAGGTACAAAAAAGCGCTCAACACGAGCGCTTCTGAAAGTACTTATATTTACTTGATCAATTCTCCATATAGAGAGTATTGAGGCTCGGTTGTATCAAAGACACAAGTGTTGTTGAATGGCTTGTAAGAAGACCTACCTCGTTGCCCGGGCAAATAAGTTTCAAAACCACAGGCGCGAGATAGATTTGATAATTTTGAGTGAGACCAAAAAGATAAATGAAAATCTGGGTTTCCTGGCCTAAATGAGCCATGGAGCGAGTCCTTGAGTCTCAAGGCTTCTGGGATTTTTTCATATGAGTAGTTTTCTCGCTCAAATAAATCAAGCAATTCTGGAATCTCATATTCTGCACTCGGCGAGAACGAATTATAGGCAGCAGCAACTATTGATTCAATTTTCATATTCTGGTCAATGCTTGACTGACTTGAACATATTTCAGCAAATTGATAGTCAGATACTACGTTTGGAAAAACAAGTCGTAAGCACCCGCCCTTCTTTAGTAACCTAAAGCACTCAGACAAGAATATTGATGCAGTGGATTCCGGCAAATGCTCAATGGTATGGGAGCAATAGATTAATGAAACAGAGCCGCTTTCAAGTTGAAGTGGAAGGTCTTTTGTTAGATCTATCGGGATAAAGTCTTTGCCTGGCAATCCTTGTAGTTTCTTGTAATAAGAACTCTGCCCCGGAAAATCGTAATTAATCCATCTTGGGTGCATAAATGCACCAGAACCAAAATTTATCATTAGTTCATTTTTGCCGTATTCACTATAGAGGTCGTCGTCTTGATTTGACGAGTAGGCATAAACAGTCGACTCATATCGGCTAAAAGTAAAACGAACTTTGAATAAGCTGGAGAGTTTATTCAATTTTCTGAGCAGCGGATTAACCCATGGCTTACCGGGTAGGGATTTTTTGGTTATAGAAATAGAAGTTATCTTTCCTTCACGAGCTGCATATTTCTTGACAATTTCTGCCACAATTTCTTTTGTTGTATTTTCTTGCATGAACCTTCCTTTTTTCTAAGAAATTGAATGTTCTTAACTTTCAGCTTTGATTTTCATCGCACATCTTAACAAACGTCATGCGCACTTGTCTGTTGCGTCACTATGGTTTGCAGCGCTGGCCGTTGCCCCTTGCAGGGTGTAGCGGCTGTAGCAGGTGTAGCCGTAGCAGGTTGCCCAATGCAGGTACAAAATAAAGAAGATTTAGGACTTTCAGAATCCCCCGTACCGTTTTCGCTACACCTGCTACAGCTACAGTCGCTACACCGGCTACACCTATCGCCGGTACTCATTCGCCACCTCGGGGTTCAAGCGATAGAACTTCTTCGGGCCTTGGGTAATGAGCTTGGCGCGGTTATGGTCTTCCAACACCGCGAAGGCTTCGGAGCCTGCCGCGCCGCGTAGTTCGCTCGGTGCGAACTGCTTAACCTCGCGGGTCGGCACCAGCGCCATTCCGCTGTAGAGCTTGCCAATCAGCCATTCCTCAAGCCGTTCAGCTTTCCGCAGGCTTTCGGGAATCGCCACCTGACGGCAGAACCGAAGCGCCTCATGCAAGTACCAGCGCATCAACTCCGTACCGGCTTCCATGCTTTCCACGCCGATAGATGAAATGGTGTGCGTGTGGTCACAGAAGGCGTGCAGGCAGGCCGCGAGGCGTGCGGCGTTGTCAGCCGCTTTGCTTGCTACGTCTTGAACGTCGTAGTAATCGCGCCCCCGGCCTAGTTCTTCCTCCACCTCGTCATGGAAGCTGACCCAGATTTTCTTCGCTTCGGGTGATAGTGCGAAATAGGTTGTTTCCAGCCTGCCTTCTACATCTACCTGAGCGCCGATGTTGAGCAGTTGCGTGGCTCTCGCATTGAACGCTGTCAGCGCTGGCTCCCCCGGCGCTTGCTCGCGGTAGTAGCGCGTCCCCTGTGTCGATTCTGGATGTGCGACCAAGAACCGAGCAAAGAAGCCGATGCCCCGCGCCAATGCACCTTGCTTGCTCAAGAACGATTGCAGCGTATCGGGCTGAACCATCAAACCCATCGTCAGGCGCATCCCCTCAACGTTGATGCTCTGTGTAGAGGTGCGGTCGCGTCGGAGGTGCCCACCATCCCAACACACATTCAAGCCCGCCATATTCCGCATGACCGATTCAGGATTCATGCCGTGGGCACCGAAGATAATCCCCGCCTCGTTGCTCAACACAGCAGCCACAGGCCAGCGGGTTAGCGCAACACCAAGCGCTTCGGGTGTGTCGTCCATGCGAAGGATCGTCGGGGTGCGTGGTTCAAGCGGCCTGTTGAATTCAAGCTGCTTTAGCTGCTCCGCAACGTACTTGTCAGGCATACCACCTTTCGCGCTCTGCTTGATAGCCTGCTTGTAACCTTCCTCGGTGCATTGCCATTCGGTAACTGCTGCACGATATGCCGCTTGCGCCGGTTTTGCCGCTTCAGCCTGCTGCGCTTCCCATTCGCGGATGGCTTGCGTGAAATACTTGTCGGCGCTGCTCTTGCGTTCGCCGCTGACCGCAAGCGTGAGAAAGAACAGGGAGGCAGGGCCGCGCAGACCTGTCCCGCGCTCAACGCTGGCTAGCCCTTGCACCGTTGCCGAAACTGCGGACAGTGCGGATGCCGCAATCAGTGCGGTTGGTGCCTGGGTGAATTGCTCAACTTCTTTGATGGCATCGCGGATGAGAGGCGGCAACACTTCCAGCGGGTACGGTAGCGCCCTAATCTCAGCACGCAGCGCCACCGGCTTTTCCCATGCGGGTTCGGCTGGTTGCTCGTTACCGCCAAACAATCCGGAGAATGGGTCTTTGCGCTTGTGCTTTTCACCGACTGCGGGCTGCACAGCGTCGGCTGGGGCGACGATCTGCACTGCGCCGCCAGTAGGGTACTGACCACACTGCGCGGCCTGCTGTGTCGCCTGCAAGTTGTCAAAGCCCACCGAGGCAAGGTTTCCTAAACTAGCGTTCAGCTCTTTCAGGGGGCGGTTCTCTTTCAGCGGCAGGGTGTTGCGACCCTCGCCGCTGTTTTCTTGATTACGGTTCATGGTTTTTCCTGATTCCTTACGCTGGGCTTTTGCGTGCCGTACTGACTCACGCAAGTCCTGCGGCTGCATTGGGTTTGATCGTTCAAGGCCATCGTTTTGGATGTACGCTGGTCGCTAAACGGTCGCATGTACCGGGCTGCGGCTTGGCAGCGGATACTGGCTGGTGTTGGTGCAGGTGCGCTCTGCCAGCCACGCCTCAAGGACGGATTCGCGGTAGCGAATGGGCGAGCGCAAGGAATGCGGATTGATCTTGATGAACTCGGGGCCGGTGCCGTAAGTGCGCCAGCGTTCGAGGGTGTTGGGCTTCACGCCGATATGTGCGGCGGCTTCGGCAGTCGTAAGCAGCTTGGATGCTGTGGTCATTTGGTATGGCTCCAGAACTCGTCTGGTAGCGCTGCCAATGACGTCGGCGTGCCGGTTTTTTCAACCGGCCCAAGGGCGGGATGCCCTTGAGTCTTTCAGTGCAATGCGGGAACTTGTGAGTAACTGCACTGCACTTGCGGCAACTTTACTGGCCTAAGTTTGATGATGCAATTTGACGCACGTTACTTTCATCAAACCATCCGGGCCGCGTGTGAGGCGAACTTTATGCCTCTGTCTGTGTGGGCGCAAATCGGGCGCGGAATGAAATAGCTATCTCGCCAGTATGGTTATTCGACCAGCTCCGCCTCGGGCTGCTGCGCTGTCCCCGCTTGAACCTTGGCGACCACAGCTTGCGCCTCGATCCAATCGGCTATCTGTTGCACCTGCGGCAGCAGGTATTGAAGCTGCTGCGTTTCAAGGTAGTGGCGTTCGGTTACGGTCTTGGGCACATGGTTCGTCAGCAGTTCCACCTTGAACAAGTCAATGCCGCAGTTGGCAATGCCTATCGTCGTGAAGGTACGGCGCAGGTCGTGGGGCGACAGGTGCAGCCCTGCAACCTCGCTAAGATTGTTCATGGTGTCGCGGGGGTCGCGGATATGGCCGCACTTGCCCCAACTGGTGAAAACAAAGTCGCTACCCTTGACACGCGGGCGGCTCTTGAGCAGTTCCAGCGCTTGCGACGACAGCGGAAGCCAGACGGGGTTGCGGTTCTTGGGGTCGGGCAGATGCCACCATGCCTCGTCCAGATTGACCCTGTCCCATGTCAGCGCGGACGCCTCGCCAATGCGTGCGCCGGTCAGCATTAGGAACATGACTAGGTCAATGCTGGCTAGGGTGTCGCGGTTGTAGGCGACCTCGCGCCACTGCTGAAGTGCTGACCACACTGCACCGACCTTGCTGTCAGGTATGCGGGTCGTCTTGGCCTTGATCGGTGCCCATTTCTTATGCAGTACCTCGACAGGGTTGTCCTTGATAATCGCTGTGCCGTCAGGCCTGCGGTATTCCCGAATCGCGTAATTGAACAGGGCGCGAAGCACGCTGAAACCTTGATTGGCTTGCGCTGGTGCGGGGCCGTCGCCTCGCAGACCGTGATTCTTAATCTCGTTGAACCGCTTTGTGACCGCCTCGCGGTTAATGCTCGCCATAGGCTTCTTGAGCCATGCCTCAAAGGTTGTGGTCACATGGCGCTCAATCTCGGCCTTGCTGCTGTCCTTTAGCGGGCGGTCGCGCTTGTATGCGTCTGCCACGTCGCGGAGGCTCACTGTCTCGGCTGCACGCTCCTTGGCAACGGTTCGCGGGTCAATGCCCTGCCTCATGCTCCGCAGGTGTTCGCGTGCAGCATCGCGGGCTTGGTCGGCGGTGAATACACCATGCGGCCCGATGCTGATGCGGGCTTCCTTGCCATTGACGCGCCCCTGTGCGATGTAGGTGCGCTTCCCGTCCTTGGTGACTCGCAAGCCGAACCCTCGGTCTTGCTCGTCCCAATGCAGGTCATACCCGCTTGCCGGTGGCGTAATTTTGTCGATGTAGGTCTTTGTGAGCTTTGCCATTTTTGTTCTCCGGAAGGTGCGGTAAGTACCGCGTAAGCAGCTCCGGTAAAGTTATGACAAGCTACACAAAATGTAAATCCGGCGCAAATGCTTGTTTCCATGGAACTCGTAAAGCTTACGCAAGAAGCACACAGTAGCGTAAAATCAGCCTACCAGTTACTTGAAAACCGGCGAGGATGTGAGTCCTCCGTGAGTTCGAATCTCACCGCTTCCGCCAGATTCATCCCGCCAAACGCCCGCCAGGGCGTTTTTTTGTCGTGCCGGTGCACTTGATGCGAAAATTGAGCCATGGCACTGACTGCTCCCCTCACCCCCGAAGACCATAACCGCGACACAGCGGGGATGATTTATGTGTATCCCGTGGTCTCACGACGAGCGGGTGGGGTTTCGGTGGGCGTCAATCTCAATCCCAACAATGCCTGCAACTGGGCGTGTGTCTATTGCCAGGTACCGGACCTGATCCGTGGTACGGCGCCGGATATCGACCTGACATTACTGGAGCGCGAGCTGCGCGCGATGCTCACCGATATTCTCCATGGCGATTTCATGCAGACGCGCGTGCCGGAAGCGGTCAGGCGACTGAACGATATTGCGCTATCTGGTAACGGCGAACCCACGACTGCCAAGGCTTTTCCGCACGTGATCAGATTGATTGGCCAGGTCATGGCTGACTTTGATCTGACCGGCACAATCAAGCTGGTGCTGATCACCAACGGCAGCCAGGTCGATCGGCCGCGCGTGCAGGAGGGTCTGCGGTTAATGGCCGCATTGAATGGCGAAGTCTGGTTCAAGTTCGACAGCGCGACGGCCAGCGGCATGCGCTCGATCAACCAGACCCGCATCACCCCCGAGAAGCAATTCGAGCGCCTGAACATGGCCGCACAGCTGTGTCCCACCTGGCTGCAAACCTGTGTACTGGCAGTAGATGGCGCACCCCCCGCCGAATCTGAACAAACGGCTTATCTCGACGTCGTCAAGCGCATCGTGGATCAGCGCATCCCGATCAAAGGCGTGCTGCTGTATGGCCTGGCGCGTCCGTCGATGCAGCCGCAGGCCAGCCATTTGTCCAGTCTGCCGATCGAGTGGCTGGACCATTTTGCCGACCAGATTCGAGCCGCCGGTTTGCCCGTCAAGGTGACGTTATGATTCATGGAATCGGCACGGACCTTCTGGATGCCGACCGCATCCGTAATGGGCTGGCGCGTTTTGGCGAGCACTACGCAGACCGCATTCTTGCACCGGCCGAACACGCAGGCTATTTTGCCAGCCGCGATCCGGCCCGCTTTCTGGCCAAGTGCTTCGCAGCCAAGGAAGCATTTTCAAAAGCGGCCGGAACCGGACTGCGCGCCCCGGTCTCGCTGCGCAACATGGCCGTGCTGCGCGATGCGCAGGGCAAACCGCATATCGAATGTGCACCCGAGCTGGCACACTGGCTGGCCACGCGCGGCATTACCGCACATCATGTCTCGCTATCTGACGAGGGCGATCTTGTGCTGGCGTTTGTGGTACTGGAACAATCGGATGCATCTGCTCACCCGGAGGCGCCGCCTTCTGAAACCCGACTTTAACAAGGAGTGCACATGACACTTGGCCCCATGATGTTCGATGTAGCGGGTACCGAACTGACTGACGAGGACCGTCAGCGGCTCTCGCATCCGCTGGTTGGCGGGGTCATCCTGTTTACCCGCAACTATCGTGACCCCGCTCAGCTGGCCGCGCTGACCGCCGACATCCATGCGCTCAAGCCTGCGCCCCTGTTGATCGGTGTCGACCAAGAAGGCGGACGGGTACAGCGGTTTCGAGACGGCTTTACGCGCCTGCCTTCGATGCGCACCTTCGGCACCATCTGGAACGAACATCCACAACGTGCGCGCGAACTGGCACGCGAAACGGGTTATGTGCTGGCCAGCGAGTTGCGCGCGCATGGCGTCGATTTCAGCTTCTCCCCCGTGCTCGACCTGGATTACGGCGCTTCATCCGTCATCGGCGACCGCGCATTCCATGCTGACCCGCATGCCGTTTTCGAACTGGGGCAAGCCGTGATGCTGGGGATGAAGGACGCCGGCATGGCCGCGTGTGGCAAACATTTTCCCGGTCACGGTTATGTCGTGGCGGATTCGCATGTCGCCATCCCTGTCGATGACCGCCCGCTCGACAGCATCAAACCAACCGATCTGGTGCCTTTCCGTTTGATGATCGAAGCCGGGCTCGCCGCCATCATGCCGGCGCATGTGATCTATCCTCACATCGACGCCCAGCCCGCCGGCTTCTCGGCTGTCTGGCTGCAGCAGATCCTGCGCCATGAACTGCAGTTTGATGGCACCGTGTTCAGCGACGATCTCTGCATGGAAGCCGCAGGCGTGGCGGGTGGTGTCGTCGAGCGTGTGCTTGCCGCACTTGAAGCAGGCTGCGACATGGCTCTGGTGTGCAACCGGCCCGACCTCGCGGATGAAGTGCTGGCCAACCTGAAAGTGGATTGGCCCGCTACGGCGCGCGCGCGCCTTGCTCGCATGCACGGCCACCCCCAACCGCTATCGATGACGGCATTACGCGAATCAGCGCGTTATGCCAACGCTTTGCATCACATTGCCGGGCTGGGCATGGACTCGGCCAATCTCAATCTGCAACCTGACCCAACTGATTACTGTGCACGCTCATAAACACACACCCACCCACGATTCGCGACTCTCGATCGAGCGGGGCGAAAGCCATACGCACCATCATGTCGGACACGACAGCAAGAGTGGCACCCTGATCATCGCCTTGTTGTTGACGCTGTCATTTTCGGGCGTCGAAGCGCTGGCAGGATGGTGGTCGGGTTCGCTGGCGCTGCTATCTGACGCCGCCCACATGCTGACCGACAGTTCCGCGCTTGGCCTTGCTGCAGGCGCCGCCTGGCTGGCCCGACGCCCGCCCAGTGCCCGGCATTCCTACGGGCTGGTACGCGCCGAAGTGCTGGCAGCGCTCTTCAACAGTTTGTTGATGCTGGTACTAATCGGCTACATCGTGCATGAAGCCATCGACCGCCTGGGCGCACCACGTGAAATCCAGGGCAACACCGTCATCGTCGTCGCGGTCATCGGATTGGCGATCAACCTGGTTGTAGCCTGGGTGTTGAGCCGAGGCGAACATACGCTCAACACGCGAGCCGCCTTGCTGCATGTGCTGGGCGATGCACTGGGTTCGGTGGCAGCAATCACCGCCGGCATCGTCATCGTCACCACCGGCTGGACCCCGATCGATCCCCTGCTTTCGTTGCTGGTTGCCGCCCTGATTCTGGTTTCGGCGCTACGTTTATTGCGCGAGGTCGTGCACGTGCTGATGGAAGGCGTACCCGCCAATGTCCACCTGTATCAGGTCGGTCAGGATCTGGCGGCCATCAATGGCGTCATCCGCGTACACGATTTGCATGTATGGACACTGTCTTCCGGCACCATTGCGCTCTCAGCCCATCTGGAAATACGCAACTTGTCCGACTGGCCGGACATTCTCGCCACAGCGCGCCAAACGATGGATACACAACACGGTATTCGTCATGTCACGTTGCAACCGGAACCATTGGTCGCAGAACCACTTGTACGCCAACCCTTTCCAGTCAAGGATCATTAGGCAGACGTTGTTCGGCTGGTCAGGCGCCTCGCGATACCTGACAACGTGACAATGCGCTTTTACTCAACGACTGCGTAGTGGCGACCAGCGCACACCCGAGTCGCCCTGTGGGGCGACCGTTCTGTTTTTCATGCAGCGCATCGCTGCATGAAAAACAGATGCCGCAACAGACCAAGCCTCCCATCCGCCGTCCACAACCTTGCATCTGAAACTTTTGGTATTTTTTTTGCAAGATCCCTTATTTCGATCTTGACATGCAAATGAGAATCGTTATTATTCTTATAAATGTTAATTACCCTGGGGACTGAAACCCAAACGGTTTTATTCCGATATCGAAACCATGCAAACACCGCCTACTCACGCTGCCCAACCAACTGACAAACCAGCAAGCACCCCACGCCCAACCGGCGTGATTGCAACCGATGCCTTGTTTAACGGCAATCAGGAAATCCTGATCAGTCATAACGGCGAGCACTATCGTCTGCGCATCACCAAAAACGGAAAGCTGATTCTGACCAAGTAATACCCACCCCCCAGCCCGCCCGCGCACTCGCGCCAGCCAGCCACCCCAACCAAGGAGACTGGCATGATTCCCTCACCCCTTTACCGCGCCGCCACCACCGTCCGCTTCGTGCGGATACCACGCTATCCGACTCACCCAGCCAACGGCAAAAGTAGGGCCACAGGACGTCAATGGTGGACTCAAACTCGCACACCCTTCCCACCACGGGTAGAGCGTTTGCTGCAGCCGTGCCCAATTGCATCTCTTATCGCCCCTCGCTGCTGCAGCGTGATGGCCATTCATTGAAGAAAGGACCTCTATGCCAACCTCACAACCCGCTTCGCTTCTGGTTGCCGCACTGGTCATGCTGCGTCGACCCTGCGCCCGTAACCAGGCCACCGCCCAGCTATTACTCCTCCGGGCAGCCGAATATCCGGGGCTGACGGCCTCCGAACGTGAAGCCTGTCTCAGCCTGGCTGACGAACTGGAGATGGAACGTCCCGAAGTCACGCTATCCAAGACACGCGGTCACGCACCCTTTCACCCGATCAGAGCAGCCCAGCACGAGACCACGCAGACACCCAACCACCTGGCCATCAGCCCCGTTGCCAGATGCCATGCCCAAACCGAGGTCGTGACCGATGCTTGAAATTGCCTATCACTTTTACGTGCTGCCAAGACATCACACGCATTTCCGTCACGCTTACCAGACCACGCATTTCACCCTGCAGCAGATTGCTGGCCTGGCATCCCATCGATTCTCGCCCCCGCAGGGCCGCCATGACGCTTTCACGCTGCGACTGATCTGGCATAGCCGCGCATGTTTCGATCTCTTTACCCGCACCTGGTTTGGCGTCTGGCTGGTGAACGGAATGGGCCTGTCACCCGACGCCCTGACTGCGCCAATCCAGACAGACGTCAAGCACCCCCTCAGTCTGGAGCAGACAGGCGGGCAAGCGGCCTGAGACCGTGCCAGATTGAGTCATGAGACACATTCATTTCGGTTCGTGATGATAACTGTATTGACAATGTTATTGCCAATCATTATCGTTTGCGTAAATATTATCTGGCCCCGATGGGGTCTGCCTGGCTTTTTAACCAACCTCTTGCCCGCCCACTCCCACCCATGACCGCTACTGCCATCGCTCTTGTCGGCAACCCCAACGTGGGCAAATCTGTATTGTTTCACCGCTTGACCGGTGCATATGTCAACGTTTCAAACTACCCCGGCACCACCGTGGAGGTAGCACGCGCTGTGGCGCGTTTTGACACTGAAATCGACCTGATCGACACCCCCGGTGTGCTCACGCTCCCGGCTCGCAGCGATGACGAACGCGCCACCATGCGCGCGCTGCTGCACGAGCCGCTGCGCACGGTGATCCAGGTCGGTGACGCCAAAAACCTGCGCCGCACCTTGACGCTGACCGCGCTGCTGGCCGAACTCGGTTTGCCTGCGGTACTGGCGCTCAATATGCACGATGAA
Organism: Thiobacillus sp.; assembly: GCA_036568265.1. Classification (GTDB taxonomy): domain Bacteria; phylum Pseudomonadota; class Gammaproteobacteria; order Burkholderiales; family Thiobacillaceae; genus Thiobacillus. Next base: position 334,686 of record DATCSW010000011.1, on the reverse strand, counting down.
GCCAGTGCACGCGGCGTCACCGTCGATGCACACGCGCTGTCTGATGCGCTGGGCATCCCGGTTGTCCCAACCGTGGCGACCGGAGGCGAAGGCATTGCCCAGCTCACGCGCAATCTTGACGATGCGCGCACGCCGCAAGCGCTACTACGTTACGACACCGCAACCGAAACGACGCTTGCTGACCTCGTAGCGGAAATGACCGCCCACGCCCCTCACCCGCGGCTGGCTGCACGCGGCCTGGCCATCCTTTATCTGGGGCAGGACAGTGAAGTGGAAACCTGGCTCCAGGAAACCGCGGGCGATGCCTATCCGGCATTTGAATCCCTCCGCGTCGCCGCTCACGCCCAAGGCATCACCCCGGCTGCGCTCGCACACGAACGCGGCGAAGCGGCCAACACGCTCACCAATCGCGTCACCATGCGTACGGCCCGGGCCAGTCCACTGCTTGCGCATCGCATCGGGCAATTGATTATTCACCGCTTCTGGGCCTGGCCGATTTTGCTGGGCGTACTGTTTGCCCTGTATGAGTTTGTCGGTGTGTTTGGCGCCGGCACGCTGGTCGGGCTGATGGAAGAGGATCTGTTCGGCGGCATCCTCAACCCCGCCGTGACGCAGTTTGTGCAAGAGCACATCAGCATCCCCTGGATCGTCGACCTGCTGGTCGGAGAATACGGTCTGTGGACCATGGGCATGACCTATGCGCTGGCGCTCATCCTGCCCATCGTCACCACCTTCTTCATCATCTTTGGCTTGCTCGAAGACTCTGGGTATTTCGCACGATTGTCGGTGCTGGCCAATCGTCTGTTCAAGCTGATCGGCCTGAATGGCCGCGCCGTATTGCCGATGGTGCTGGGGCTCGGCTGCGTCACGATGGCCACACTCACCACACGCATTCTGCACAGCCCGCGCGAGCGCTTGATCACCATTTTCCTGATGGCGCTGGCGATCCCCTGCTCGGCCCAACTGGGCGTCGTGCTCGGTCTGCTGGGTGGCATTTCATTTACCGCCACGCTGATCTGGGTGGTGTCGATGGTCGGCGTGTTGATGCTGGCGGGCTTTCTGGCTGCCAAACTCATCCCGGGCCGACGTATTCCGCTGGTGACCGAAATGCCGCCGATCCGGTTGCCGTTATTCGCCAACGTCGCCAAAAAAACCGTAGGCCGAATCAAATGGTATTTGATTGAAGTGATTCCATTGTTTCTGCTGGGCACCCTGATCATGTTTCTGCTCAATCAGTTTGGTGCGCTGCCCGCCATCATTCGTGCCGGCGAACCGCTGGTGTCGGGATGGCTGGGGCTACCCCCGGAAGCCAGCGCGGCCTTCGTCATGGGATTTCTGCGACGCGATTTTGGCGCCACCGGCCTGTTTGCACTCAGCCATCAGTTGTCCGCGATTCAGGCCGTGGTCGGCATGGTCACCATCACCCTGTTCGTGCCATGCATCGCCAGCGTGATGATGATCGTGAAAGAACAGGGCTGGAAAATCGCGGCCGCCATGATTGCCTTCATTGTCCCCTTCGCCTTTCTGATCGGCGGCTTGCTGAACCATCTGCTGCGGGCGGTGTGGATATGAGTACGCATGATCTCAATGCACGCATTCCGCTGGCCTTCCTGCTGGCCGGAGCACGCGCGCAAGTCGATACACTCGGCGAAGCAATCGACGCCACCCAGCGCGAACAAATCATCGCCTATGGCCTGTCGCCGGGGCGCATGTTAACTGTGCTCCAGCAACACCCCATGACCTTGCTCATGGTGGATGAAGTCGAGCTCGCGCTTGAAAACAGCGTAGCCCGCCATGTGTGGGTCACCCGACAATGAACGCACGGCCGATATGACTCCCCCATTTGCACGGGTCTCTACATCCACCACCCGATCGCCCTTTTAACTATTGAACTCAATACCAGCCCGCTTTCCGCCAGCCAGATTGATCGAAGCATCCCTCAACCTGCAGGAAAGCCAAATGGACTCCAAATTCAAACTTCGCATGGTGGCACTCTTCACTTCGCTCGTCTCATTCCACGCATCTGCGGATGAAAATCTGCTGGGCTATGTGTCGGGTGCCGAAACCCTGCCCCAAGGTGCAAGTGAAGCCTATCTGTTCATGACCCATCGCTGGGATAAAGGACAAGGTCGATACCAGGCTAACGATGTCAGTGTCGAATACGAATATGGCCTGACCCATCGACTGACCGCTTCATTCGAACTCAAGGGTCAATCCATCGACACCAGCGGGCTGGTCATTGACGGTTATCTGCCGGGCGCGAACCGCTACGGGCTCAAGCCATCGGGTGTGGAGGGCAAGCTCAAATACAACTTTCTCAGTGCGGCCAAAGACCCGGTCGGACTATCCGGCACTTTCGCCCTGGTCCAGCTTTGGCGTGACCCCCACTCAGGCCTGGACAAGGACACCACCAAGGCCGAATTCGGTCTGCAGTTACAAAAGCTGCTGCTGGACGACCAGCTCACGCTGATGGCCAACACCGGCATCGAAGCCACCTACGCCAAGCGCGCACCACTCAGTGCGGCCACCCAGGCCCGTGCCGACTCGGCGATCCAGGCCTTGAACAATGACCCATCGAGCAGCTTCGAATGGGCCACCGAGCCCGAAATGGAAATCGAATTCAAGTTGGGGGCGGGTGCCTCGTATCGTTTTGCACGCAACTGGTCGGTCGGCCTGGAAACACTGTACGAAACCGAATTCGAAACCGAAGTGGGGCAGGAGCGCTGGAGCGTATTCGCGGGCCCCTCGATCCACTACGGCAGCAAACAATGGTGGGCCACGCTGACCTGGTTCGAGCAGCTTGCCGGTGGCAAAGAGCAATACATCAACCAGGCTGCTGACAATCTGCACCTGATCGAAAAAACCCGGCACGAGTTGCGCTTCAAGCTCGGCTACAACTTTTGAGGACACGACCATGCAGCATCCACCCGTGTGGCTGATCGCCCCTGCACTTGCCGCCTTTGTCGCTGCACCGGCCTATGCCGTGCAGTACCTCAACATCGAGCAGGCACAAAAACAGTTTTTCCCGCAAGCGGAAAGCTTTGCCTTGTCCCCATTGGCTCTCACAAGCGAACAAAAAGCCTTTGTCGAGAAAGTAGCAGGCGTGCGCATGCGCTACACCAGGCAGCCCATCTGGAAAGCCCTCGCCAACGGCAAGCAGGTTGGCTGGGTGGTGCAGGACGAGGTGTTCGGCAAGCACGAGTTCATCACCTATGCCGTCGCCCTCGACATGGCCGGCACCGTAATGGGTGTGGAGATACTTGAATACCGTGAAACCCATGGCCGCGAAGTGCGCAACGCCAACTGGCGTGCGCAGTTCCATGGCAAGCAGCACGGCGCGCCGCTACAACTGGATAACGATATCCAGAACATCAGCGGCGCCACGCTCTCGTGCAAACACATCAGCGAAGGGGTGCGCCGCATCCTCGCGCTGCACGAGACCGCATTGAAGTGAACCCGATCACCGCCGCCTCTCCGCAACATGGCGACACGCTGACGCGCGCGCGACCTTTGCTGGGCACGCTGGTGGAAATCAGTGTGCGCGGTGCATCGACACCCGCACTGAATACTGCGATTGAACAGGCCTTTGCAGCAGTGCAATGCATTCAGGCCCTGATGAGTTATCACGATCCGAAATCCGACGTGTCGCGCGTGAACCGCAGCGGTACAACAGGTATCACGGTCGACCCCCATACCTGGTTCGTGCTGGATACCGCGCGTGCCATCGCCGAGGCCAGCAACGGGCTGTTCGACATCAGCATTGCGCCAGAACTGGTGCGCGAGGGCTATCTACCGCACCACGCTGATCTCGCCCCGGTTGATCCTGCAGCGAACTGGCAGCACATCGAACTGCTGCCCGATCATCGCGTGCGATTCAGCCACTCCTTGCACATTGATCTGGGCGGCATTGCCAAAGGCTATGCGGTTGATTGCGCCATACGTGCGCTGCAGAATGCCGGCATACCGGCAGGTCGGGTCAATGCAGGCGGCGATCTACGGCTGTTTGGCGAAGTGGCGGAAACCATCCACGTACGCCACCCCGGAGCGGCCACTCAACTGCTTCCACTTTGCCAATTGCGCGACGGCGCCGTGGCCACCTCTGCGCCGTATTACAGCCAGCGCCTACACCCAGACCGCGTGGTCACGCCACTGATCAACCCGACCACGCGCCAGCCCTGCACCGACACCCGCAGCGTGAGTGTGCTGGCCAATCACTGCATGCTGGCCGACGCGCTCAGCAAGGTGGTATTCGCCGACCCCGATCAGGCCATTGCCGTGCTCGATCAGTTTGGTGCGCACGCCGTCATGATCGACGCAGACTCAAACTTGCCTGCGCATTGCCGCGTGCGCCTGTCCGATTCAACTGGCTGGCACGATGCCCTGTCTGAGGCCGCTGCATGAGTCGTCAGCCTCCCTTACCCATTCGCATGGGGTCACGCCAGAAACGCAGCTTGTACGCGATCATGCTCGCGCTGTGGGCGTCGGGCGCGCTTTGGCTGCTGTTCCATTATTTTTTGCGCGTACCAGGCGACTTTGGCGATATGGCGCATCCGCTTGAATCCTGGTGGTTGCGCCTGCATGGCCTGATGGCCTTCGCCTCATTGGTCGCCATTGGCTCGGTGCTGCCCATCCACGCGCGCCGTGCCTGGCAACTCAACAAGAACCGACGCTCCGGTCTGGCGATGAAAGCGTATCTGCTCTGGCTCGCGCTCACCGGCTACGCGCTCTATTACTTTTTATCCGAATCCAATGAAGCCTGGCTACCCCTCGCACATTGGATCGCCGGGCTCGCGCTGCCTCTGGGTGGATTGCTGCATATCCGCCTCGGCCGCCGCCGCGCACCCACTACACCCAACATGCAGCGTCCATCAAACGCCGCCTGATTTTTAACCCGCCAGCCACGGGCGTTCGCCCTCAGCCAGCCCTTTTTCTCAACTGAACTTAAGGGACCCACCATGAAGCACCCATTTATCCGTGCCGCGCTTGCGGCCGCCGTACTATCGACCTTTGCCACACAGGCTGCTGCCGACATGAGTGTGGAAGAACGCCTCAAAGCCATGGAAACCCGCATGAATGCGCTGGAAGCAGAAAACCAGTCACTCAAGGGCCAAATCAAGACCACCGAGCAGCAAGTGGCCGCCACGAATGAGCAAGTCGAAAAAGTTGCCAGCAAACCCACCAGCGGACTGGCATCGTGGGCTGAACGGACCCGCATCGGCGGCTACGGTGAACTCCATTACAACAACCTGGAAGGTAAAGGCGGCGCGTCCGACAAGGACGAAATCGATTTTCATCGCTTCGTACTGTTCTTCGGCCACACCTTCAACGAACGCACCCGTTTCTTCTCCGAACTGGAAGTCGAGCACAGCATTGCGGGCGAAGGGCAAAAGGGCGAAATCGAGCTTGAGCAAGCCTACATCGAACATGACTTCACGCCCAATCATCGCGGCAAGGCGGGTCTGTTCCTGCTGCCAGTCGGCATCATCAACGAGACCCACGAGCCACCTGCGTTCTATGGCGTCGAGCGCAATTCGGTTGAAAAAGACATCATCCCCGCAACCTGGTGGGCGGGTGGTGCGGCGCTGTCCGGCCAGTTGGGTGACAGCTTCAGCTACGACCTGGCCGTGCATGAAGGCCTCTCCACCACGGCCGCCAACAGCTACAAACCGCGCAATGGTCGTCAGAAAACCAGCGAATCCAGAGCCAAGAACCTGGCCACCACTGCGCGCCTGAAATGGACCGGCCTGCCGGGTGTGGAAATCGCCGGCAGCATCCAGCATCAATCCGACATTACACAAAGCCTGGACGCGGCGGCAGGCAGCGCCAATCTGTATGAATTGCACGGCATCTATAACAAGGGCCCATTCGCGCTCAAAGCCTTGTACGCCCAATGGAATCTGGACGGCAGTGGCCCGGCAGCCATCGGCGCGGACAAGCAGAACGGCTGGTACGTCGAGCCTTCCTACAAGCTGTCCGAGCAATGGGGTGTCTTTGCGCGTTACAGCCTGTGGGATAACAAGGCCGGCGACAATGTCGGCAGCAAGAAGAAGCAAGTGGACACGGGCGTAAGCTGGAAGCCTCACCCCGACGTTGTGCTGAAGGCGGATTACCAGAAGCAGGACAACGACGATGGCAAGAACCAGAATGGCTTCAATCTAGGGGTCGGCTACCAGTTCTAATCAGCACGGTGCGGGCGGAAATCCTGCCCGCACCGTGTGTTAAAACAGGGTGACATGAGTCAAGCGCGCCCACTTAAACTTAAATGCCCACTTAAATAGTTATTGACAATTATTCTCATTCGCGCCATGATGCGTACATCCATGCAACAGCCATGAGGCCGCACCATGTATGTATGTCTTTGTCACGGCGTCACCGATGCACACATCCACCAGCTGGTGCAAACCAAAGGGGTGACCTCGATGCGCGAATTACGCGATCAACTTGGCGTCGCCACGCAATGTGGAAAATGTGCGAAATGTGCAAAGGATGTACTGCGCGAAGCGGTGTCAGAAGCGCGCTGTGAGGCGACCTGTAACGGCTTGATGGCAGCGGCTTGAGCGTGCCTGATCAATAATCCGCTTCATTCTCATTCCCATCCCTACTCTGCAACCCGCGCCATGACTTGTTCGGCGCGGGTTTTTTCATACAATGACAACCAGCCCGTTTGCCAATAGCCAATATTCCGCCTAGCCAAAAAGCTTCTCGCGGGCCCCAATCCACAATCAGGAGTCCAGCCATGAAAGGCGACAAAAAAGTCATCCAGTTTCTGAATAAATCACTGACGGTCGAACTCACCGCCATCAATCAGTATTTTCTGCACGCACGCATGTACAAGAACTGGGGGCTGATTGCACTCGGTAAACACGAGTACGACGAATCCATCGAAGAAATGCAGCACGCTGACAAGTTGATCGAACGCATCCTGTTCCTTGAAGGCTTGCCCAATCTGCAGGATCTGAACAAGTTGATGATCGGCGAAAACGTTGCCGAGTGTCTGGCATGCGATCTCAAGCTGGAACATATTGGCCGTGCGCTCTACGTAGAGGCCATTGCACATTGCGAATCAGTCAAGGATTACGTCTCACGCGACATCCTGGTCGGTATTCAATCCGACACAGAAGAGCATATCGATTATCTGGAAACACAGATCGATTTGCTGAAGCGCATGGGTGAACAGAATTACATGCAAACGGCAGCGGGTCCCATCGAAGGCTGATTACGCCTTTGGCCCTGAAAAACGTCCCACTCGGGACGTTTTTTTATGTCTGGCGATTGCCCGCCTACCGGGCCAAGCACCCGTTTGGATCATGCCACGTCACAACGGATCATGAGAAAATACGGGCTACGCACCACCTTGCCAGCCATTCATGCACACGATCACCCCCGAATCAGGCCTTGCCCACCCGCGCCTTTCAGAAGGCGTGCTGGGAGCCGTGATTCTGGCGCATCTCGTCATAGTGGTTTTGGCCGGCGCCCTGCCTTATACCCGTAGCGTCCCGCCGCCTGCTGCCCCCACGCCCCTGTTTGTCCAACTGATCGAACCTGACATGCGACCCGCCAGGCAAGTTGCCCCGCACACCGAAACCCGTCCGCCGCCACAACCGGCGGTCCCGACACCTAGCCTGCCTGTGCTGGTTGCACCGCCTGCGCCGACCCCGGCGCGGGTGGAAGCGGTCAAACCAGAACCCGTTGTTCACAAAACCGAACCCGTGCGCCAGGAACCGACTCGTGCAGAACTGCCCGCGCCGATTACCGCACCCACACCCATTCCAGTCCAGGCCGCGACCCCGACCGACATGGCGAAGCCTGTTCCACCGCCGCCTTTGGCCGTCACTCAACCACGCTTTAATGCCGATTATCTGGACAACCCCAAGCCGCCCTACCCCAGCGCCTCGCGCCGCATGGGTGAAGAAGGCGAAGTACGACTGCGTGTGCAGGTGGATCCCGCCGGCAACACGCAACAGATCGAAATCTATCGCAGCAGCGGTTTTCCGCGTCTGGACCAGGCTGCGCTGGACACCGTCAAGCAATGGCGCTTTATCCCTGCTCGTCAAGGGGAGCAACCGATCACAGCCTGGGTCATTGTCCCGATACAATTCAGTTTAAGGAGTTAAGCATGGACACCCCCAACGCGCCCGTTCAACTGGGCCTCACCCATTTTCTGGCCCAGGCCGATGCACTGGCGCTGTTTCTGCTAGTCGTGATGCTGACCATGTCGGTCATCACCTGGTATCTGATCGTCAGCAAGTCGATCACCAACCGGCGCATACGCCAGAGTGCAAAAGTCTTTCTGGATAAATTCTGGAACGCCCCGGGCCTGGAATCGGTCGCCGAGCATATCCAGAATGCTGGCGTGCACGATCCGTTTTCGCACCTCACCCAGCGCGGCCTCCATGCCGCCGAGCAATACCGCAACAAGACTGGCCAGCGCCTGATTGAGTCCGGCTCAGCGGAAGAATTTCTCACTCGTGCCCTGCGCCGCGCCATCGATCAGGACACGGCACGACTCGAACATGGTCACACCATGCTCGCCTCCATTGCTTCGAGCGCGCCTTTCATCGGCCTGTTCGGTACGGTCTGGGGTATTTACCACGCGTTGGTCAATATCGGCATGAGCGGCTCGGGCAGCCTCGATCAGGTGGCCGGGCCGGTCGGCGAAGCGCTGATCATGACGGCGTTGGGGCTGGCAGTGGCGATTCCCGCGGTGTTGGCGTACAACTTTTTCAACCGTTCGAACCGGCTGGTATTGAACGAACTCGACGGCTTTGCACATGATTTGTTTGCGTTCATGTCGACGGGTATCCACGGGCAAACGCAACGCACCCAGGCAGGCTCGCAAGCCAGGAGCACGTAATGGCGTTCGGCGGACTCAATTCGGGCGCACGCGCGCAGGACATGGCGGAAATCAACATGATTCCGCTGATTGATGTGATGCTGGTGCTCCTGGTGATTTTCATCATCACTGCGCCACTGCTGACGCACGCGGTCAAGGTCGAACTGCCTCAGGCGACCAGCAGCGCCAACCCGCCCAAACCAGACACCGTCAACCTGTCGATTCAAGCTGATGGCTCAGTGTTCTGGAACACCGAGGCGGTAAACGCTGCTGCCTGGCAAGCCCACATGGGCGCGGCCGCACAACAGACGCCGCAACCTGAAATCCATATCCGCGCCGATGGTGAGCTTGCTTACAAGCATGTGGTTCGCATCATGTCAGACGCGGCACGCGTCGGCCTCACCCGCATCGGGTTTGTGACCGATCCTCGTGCCACCACCGATCCTCAACCCGCTGCAAACTGAACGGCGCTCGCTTCGTGAAACCTACTGTATCCCGCCTTGTCGCCCTGGCCTGCCTGCAGATTTCGTTCCCCAGCTTTGCACAAACGTCTGCTGAAACGCCCACCACATTGGGAACGGTTCAGGTGACCGCCCCCACCTACGATGCGCAGGAAGCACGCCAGGAATCGTCCAGCGCCAAGATCATTGTCAGCCGTGAAGACCTGGAAAAACTTGATGCCGCAACCATCGGCGAAATCCTGCGCCAACTACCCGGTGTCAGTCTGACCACCGAGAGCAGTGGCCGGCGCGGACGTGATCGGACGGCCGATCGGTTGGAGCCACGCATCGTGGTCGATGGTGACGCCCTGCCCGGCGGCAACCGTATGGCCATGCGCTTGCCGGTCGAACTGATCGAGCGCATCGAAATCATCAAGAACAGCACCGCCGAATTCCCTTCCGGCGCGGGTGGCACCATCAATCTCATCATGCGTGATGTGCCCACCACCAAAACGGGCACCTTTCGCCTGGGGATCATCAACATTGAGGATGCCTGGGGCGCTCGCGTCGGGGGCGTATACGGCGCGCGCGAAGGTGAAAACGGCGTGTTGTGGATGGGCTTCGCAAACAGCCGTCCTCTCAGAGGCGAGCGCACCACGGCAACCCAACGGTTCGCAGCAGGCGTACGCAATGACTGGGATATTGAAACTGATCGCGAGCATGGCCGGGAAAACTATCTGCACCTGGCGCCACGGTTTACCCGCGACCTCGGTGCGGGCACCCGTCTCACCATCAGCCCTTTTCTGATGTTTAATGACCGCGATAGGGTGACAGACACCCAACGTCAAACTTATACCAACCCGCTGGCGGGAACCGGCCTGACAGGCGATGGGCGCGAGCGCGAACACGAACAAACCCAGCGTCTCAACGGCCGATTTTCCGCCGAATGGAAGCGACGCCAACCCGGCGCCGGCGAAGCCAGCGCGAAACTCAGCTTGCAAAGCGAAAGCGAACGGCGGACCCACCTGCTCGATACGTTTAATACTTCAGGCATCTTGCAAAACAGTACCCGCACACGCAACACCAGCGATGGCATCGAGCTCAGCCTGACAGCCAAGCGTAGTCTGCCTCTCGCCACCACCCATCTGGCCACACTGGGCCTGGAAGCACGCCACAAGGGGGTGGAAGACAACAAGCGGCAAACCGTGAACGGCGCAGCCAGCGTCCTGGGTGCACAGGCCAGTGCCGATACGCAAGAGCAGTTATTCGCCCTGTGGGCGCAAGACGAATGGCAGTTTGCCGAACGCCACCTGTTCACACCGGGCTTGCGTTTGCAAACCACGCTCAGCCAGGTCACCGATGCACTCAACACCACGGTCGAGAACGACCATCTGGCCTGGCTACCCTCGCTGCATTACCTGTGGCAATTCAATTCCAGCCGGAATATCCGTTCCAGTGTGGCCCTCACCGACAAACCGCCGGGCGTGCGGGATCTATCGCCCGTCATCGTCACCACGACGGGCACAAACAGTTTGTCGAACCCTGACCGCGCGGGTAACGCATCGCTCGCCCCCGAGCGCACGACCACACTGCAATTGGGCGTGGAACACTTTCTGCCCCAAAAACGGGGCAGCGCAGGCCTCAATCTGTTTTATCGACAGATAGACGACAGGGTGATGCGAACGTCCAAACTGGAGGCAGGCCGCCATGTCGAGCGGCCCGTCAACGTTGGGCAAGCACACGAAACCAGCCTGGTTGCCGACTTTAAAACCAAGCTCGCCGCTTTCCCCGCACTGACCCTGCGCGGCAATGCATCCACCAGTCGGCTCACGCAGGAAGACACAGCCTTGTCGTCACGGCAGGAAAGCCCCCGTCATAGCGGCAACCTCGGCTTCGATTATGAGCACGCGCCGTGGAAACTCACCGTGGGCGGCAACCTCAGCCTGAGCTCACGCATCACGCGGGACATCAATAACAGCGTGCAACAAACCCAGCGTGCGCGACAGCAGCTCGATCTGTACGCCACCCATAAACTGGATCGCAAACTCAGCTTGCGTCTGACCATTGATAACGTCACTCGTGCCGAACAGGGCAACGACACCATCGATCGGACAGGCGGCAGCATCGAGGCGGATCGATCACGCGGCGTACGCAATGTATTCCTGAGCCTCGAAGGCAAGCTGTGATCGACGCCGACCGCGAATACCGCATATCCATCACGGAAAGTAATCGCTGGACGATGGATGCAAAGAAGCATCCAGACCCGCTTACCCACGTTAAAATTTAACTACTCGGAATAAAAACAGGACAGAAAAACATGGCTAACCTTAAGTTGGCGATGCGGCTTGTTGAAACGCTACCCACCGGGCTGAAAGACCTGTTTAATCCATGGTCGGAACAATGCCCGGAAGATATGGAGACCAATGGGCCTGCCATCAAATTAGAGCGTCTGGCCGCACATCTTGACTGTCAGCCGGCATTCATTATTTGTGGTGAAGCAGCGGGCTATCAGGGCTGTCGACATAGCGGCATTGCCTTTACAAGTGAACGCCAGCTGCTCGAGGGTGTGATACCCCGTATCAACCCTATTTTCGACCGGCTAACATCACGCAATCTGCCGTTTTCAGAACCATCCGCCACCATAGTCTGGAAGACGTTAATTCGCCTTGGTATCGCCAAGCACACTATTTTGTGGAATGCGCTACAAATGCATCCCCATAAAAGTGGCAACATTCGGTCGAACAGAACGCCTACTCCTGCCGAACTATCACTGGGAGCCCCGGCCATACGTATTCTGATTGAGGCGTTTCCTGACACGAAGCTTGTAGCCGTGGGGCGAAAGGCAGAAGGACTCTTGCAAGATATGGGCATTCGCGTTGCGGGAGCTGTGCGCCACCCGGCTAATGGTGGCGCGACTAAATTCGCTAACGGAATGCAACAAATGATAGTAGAAGAATCTTAACAAGTTGATTGACGAAGCATTGAGACTCTGCCCCGCCCACGCTGACCCAGGTCAATGCCAGCTAAACATTTGATGTCGACTATCCAACGTAGCGCAGTAAGTTGGAGCGCATACCTGCAGACCAACGGTCCAGTAACGTGTCAGCGGCATCGAAGGAAACGGACGATTCAAGCTTGAATCAGCGACGACTCTGATCACTGACAAAATGGTGATCTGGTTGATGCTTCGAGTGACCCATACACCCTGCCATGGTTTGCGCGATAACAGAAATAGCGTCCAGGTCCAATGTATCGGCTCGGGTATGGTTATGGCATAGCGCTCCACGAAAACCCAGATAATCTGGACTCAGTGTGGCGAGAACAGGGATGTCTTCCGCACGTAAGGAGCCCGCGAGACCGGTGATCAGATTGACGCGTCTGGCTTGAATGATGAATTCTGCAAGGTGCTCGATAGGCTGGTGCTTGAGTAATCCGCCCGCGGATTTATCCATGGTGTCCAGCATGACAACCTCCCTTGCAAGCCCAACACCATGATGTTCAACAAAGTGACCATCAAGGGTGCCAAACAGGCCGTACAAATGTTTGGGCCCGCACAGCGCGGCGTGGCTATGGCTGTTGCGGATTGCGTGGAAGATGGCACGATCCCCGCTGACGAAGCAGACGATCTCTTTATTTGCGTTGGTGTATTCATCCACTGGGAGGCTGAGGATGACACCAAGATTCAGGACTACAACTACACCGCGACCAAGGAATCCATCAAGCGCGCTATCGCTGGCACGCCTACCGCTGCAGAAGTTGTGTCCAAAAAAGCCACCGCAGGCCATCCTTACGCAGCACATAACTGATCAGGAGTAAGGCATGAATTGCAAGGAATGTGGATCCGTCGTAAGCGGGCTTGACAATGAGCATTTGCTTGCCTGTTGCGGCCTGACATTACAGGAGTATGCCTTGCGTCACGCCTTGCCGCTTGACCTGCTGGTGACCCCTGACATGATCGAGACTGAGCGAGTTCAGAACGATCTCCCCATCATGCCGGTCGCTGTGCCGGATGAGACGGCACGCGCCGTTCTTGCCGGTCTACGTCTGGCCGGAAAGGTGCATGAGTCTGGTACGACGTGCCTGGTGGAGGGGGAAATTGCCTGGTTGGATCTGCTGTGCTGTGATCTGGCTCAACTCGCACCCTACGGTTTCCGGTTTCGGCAGGAATTTCACTACGCGCCTGGAACACACCGGGTCGTGGCGAAAAACCGTTTGGTCACTCAAAAACGTAATCTGGTCGGCTCCTGGCTTCCTGCCAGGATGCCTCCGCCGGAGCAACATCTGAAATACGCAACATATCTGGCCCATGCCGCTGAGTGGCATGCAGGTTATTTATTTCTACCCTTCGTCTCAAACAACGAAGCCCATGCAGCAGCCGAATTCCTTTCATGCGAATTGCGTGTGAATACCCGCCATCTGGACGCAGGCACACCGCTCACTCCAATCCTGACCAGTGCGGACAAATCGTCAGCATTGCGTACGCCGCCTGCAGCAAACAGCCGGCAGGCAGGATTCATATTCCTCAATTGCTCCAGACGTTCCAAGTCGGGCCCGGCTTTCACGCCGATACGAGTAAGTGTCATGGCAATAACCTCCAGCGGCCAGCATTCGGCTTGCTGCATCAAAGCAGCCGGCCCCAGAAAGTTGTTGCCCATAAAATCCAGCGAAAGAATACCTTCCGTTCGCAAAGCGCTGCACTCAGGCATGACCTCCATGGACTCACTACCCCATACGGGTCGTCCCAGGTCAGCTGCCTGCCAGGCCTTGACAGCAACACCATCAGAAAACCCGCCATCTACCCAGAATTCCAACTGCGGAAAAGTTCGACGCAACATCACCATCACGTCACTGTGATTGCCCCGTCCAAAAATGGCATCCAGATCAGCAACATACATGTGCCGGAAAGGGTACAGTGCAAGCAGGCCTTCCACGACCGCTTCAGGCTGACTCGATCCGCACAGATTCGATTCAAGCGGACGGTATGTATCGCGTTTGCCGGCAAAGGCATGCACCACCTGCTTACCCATCAAATCAATCACGGGAATAAGGCTTAAGGATTCAGTCATGAATGTTTTTGTCTTCGAGTATGTGACAGGTGGGGGCTTTGCAGGCCAGGAGCTTCCCGCGTTTTTACCTGATGGCGAAACCATTTGGCAAGCACTGGTCAAAGATGTAAGTGCCATTCAAGGCGTCGATGTGACGACCATGCGTGACGACCGGCTGCCACGGCTCAATATCAAAGGGGTTCATATCGTCACGACAAATGCTCGTAGCTATGAAAACGATTACCAGCGCTGCCTCGCCTTGTCCGATGCCGTTTGGCCGGTAGCGCCCGAAGAAAATGAAATACTCGAATTACTGAACCGTGGGGTCCTGAATGCTGGCAAGCGCCTCCTGGGTTGCCAACCTCAGGCTGTCAGTATTGCAGCCAGCAAGCTTGCAACTGCGCAACAACTAACCCAGGCAGCAGTCCCGGTCATTCCTACTTTCATCTCACCTTCACGCATGGCGACAACTGGCCCGGTGGTCGCCAAGCCCGATGACGGTGCGGGTTGTCAGGAAACACACTATTTCCAAACGCAGACCGCGGCAGCGGAATGGGGCGTGAAGCATGGTGGAAAAGGGTTTGTGTTTCAGCCATACGTGACAGGTGAACCGCTATCCCTTTCCCTGTTGTGCCACCAACGGGGCTGCGAGTTGCTCTCCATTAACAGGCAGCACATCCGGATGGAGCACGGTCTACTACACTTCAGTGGCGTCACGGTCAATGCCATCTCCGATCAGGACCACCGCTATGCGGCACTGGCAATGCGTGTGTGCTCTGCCATGCCAGGTCTCTGGGGCTATGTGGGGATCGATCTGATAGACACGGAAATCGGATCGGTCGTTCTCGAAGTGAATCCACGTGCGACAGTTTCTCATGCTGGCTTGAGTGCGGTGCTGGGGTTTAACCCTGCCGAAAAGCTTTTACTGCTTCCCGATATAGAGCCTGCTCGCGATTTTTCTCTGTCCAGTCTGGACAGTCATACCCATGTACCCCGATACACGCCATGAATGAAGCCATAATCGGATGGGATATTGGCGGAGCACATCTTAAGGCCGCTCGTATTGAACGCGATGGTCGAATTTCGGGCGTCTCGCTTGCAGCTTGCCCGCTATGGCGTGGCCTGGATCAATTAAACCTGGCCATTGACCAGATTGAAGCGGACATAAAGAAAGAAGGAGGCCGCCCGCTTCGGCATGCCATCACCATGACCGGAGAAATGGTCGATCTGTTTGAAGCTCGACAAGCTGGCGTGCATGCGCTTACAGCCCTGCTGGTTCAGCGATTTGGCAACGACAGGGTACATTTTTACGCGGGCAAGCTCGGTTGGCTCCATGCTGAACAAGCATGCCGTCAAACACAATATATTGCGTCGGCAAACTGGCATGCCACGGCTCATTTAATATCGACCCGCATCAGTGATGCGTTGCTGATTGATATTGGCAGTACGACCACTGACCTGATCCCTATCCAGAACAACCAGATCGCCACCACCAGCAACAATGACCATGACCGCTTATCGGCCGGCGAACTTGTTTACACTGGCGTCGCACGGACGCCAGTAATGGCCATGGCAAACGAAGCACCTGTGGCAGGCCACTTTACTCCGCTGATGTCAGAGCTTTTTGCGACCAGCTCCGACGTGTACCGGATTCTTGGCCTGCTGCCGGAAGAAGCGGATCTGCATAGCAGCGCGGATGGCAGCGCCAAAACCCCCATAGCCAGCCGTATGCGACTTGCACGCATGGTTGGGCGGGATGCTGCTGAATTACCTGACAATGCCTGGGACGAATTGGCCGCGTGGTTTGCCGATGCCCAGGTGTCACTGATCGGACGTGCAATGAGGCAAGTATTATCACGTGGAAACCTGACAAGCAAAGCGCCTCTGATCATTGCCGGCATCGGAGGATTTCTTGGGTCACGGATCGCAGCCAGATTCGAGCGGCCTCTCATTCCTTTCTCGCATATTATTGATGCCCAAGATTCTCAGCACATGATTGATTGGTGCGCGCCAGCTGTCGCTGTTGGACAACTGCTTGCAATGCACACTCGATTTACAAGTACCCAGGTATCTGTGAGCCCATTATGCGGATAACCTCACTCCCCTATTTCCCGGACAGTGCCAAGCGTTTCGAAGCCATCGCCGACGAACCTTGGTCAGTTTTTTTAGACAGCGGACAGCCGCGCACCTCCATGGGTCGATTCGACATCCTGTCGGCGCGTCCCTTTATTACCCTGGTGACCCGGGCAGGGATGACAGAAGTACGTGAGCGGGATCAAACTACGCTTTCCCCGGCTGATCCATTCGATTTACTGCGCCAGTACCTTGCTGTAGATGGCCAACCGACTGAGCTTCCATTTGTAGGAGGCGCCATCGGCTATTTCGGTTACGACCTTGCCCGTCGCGTCGAAAAGCTTCCCGATCTCGCGCGCGATGCTGAAGCCATCCCCGACATGGCGGTCGGCATCTATGACTGGGCGGTCATCGTCGATCACAAACAACACACCAGTTGGCTTGTGAGCGCCGGACGCGATATACGAACAAACGCGATCTGGAACGAATTGATCGCGCTCTTCAGCACATCGCCGCGAGCCGTTACCCGTACCCCTTTTCGAGTAGGTCCGGTCAGCTGCAACTTTACGCCCGAACGCTATCACCAGGCGTTCGCTGAAATTCAGCGTTATATCCGGGCTGGCGACTGCTATCAGGTCAATCTTGCCCAGCGCTTCGTAGCCAAAGTCAACGGCGATCACTGGCTGGGATACCAGACACTGCGCCGACTCAATCCAGCGCACTACTCCGCCTATCTCAATCTGGCCGGTACCCGCATCCTTTCTTCCTCGCCAGAATGCTTTCTGAAAGTAAAAGAAGGGGTCGTGGAAACCAAGCCTATCAAAGGCACCCGGCCCCGCGCCCCAAACCCAGAAGCCGATTCAGCACTCGCTCGCGAACTGCGCGGCAGCATCAAGGATCGTGCGGAAAACCTCATGATCGTCGACTTGCTGCGCAATGATCTTGGGAAAGTGTGTGTCCCGGGTTCGGTAACCGTACCCAGACTATTTGACATCGAAAGCTTCGCTACAGTCCATCACCTGGTTAGTACCGTCACCGGCCGGCTAGACAACAATATTGATGCTGTAGGACTGCTCCGTTCAGCCTTCCCCGGCGGTTCAATTACGGGCGCACCAAAAATACGTGCGATGGAAATCATTGATGAACTTGAACCAAACCGTCGCGGACTATACTGCGGAGCGGTTGGATGGATCGGCTTCAATGGCGACATGGACACCAATATTGCCATCCGCACCATGGTCAGCTCCCACAACTCCATACGCTTCTGGGCGGGCGGGGGAATCGTAGCCGACTCACGCGCGAATGAGGAATACCAGGAATGCCTCGACAAGGCATCTGCCATGCTGAGAATGATGCAAGAATGCGGTGGCGGCCTGGAAGGAGAGAAATGCTCAGGGTTGTAAAGTTGGGCGGCAGTTTGATTCGAGCGCCCGAACTTGCACATTGTCTTCAAGGACTATCCCGTGCGAATGAAGACATTCTACTGGTGCCGGGCGGCGGACCCTTCGCAGACACCGTACGTACTGTTCAGCAGACATCAGGCATCAGCGATGCCGCTGCTCACCATATGGCAATGCTCGCCATGGAACAATACGGTCTGATGTTGTGTGCACTGGAGCCCGGCTTGGTTCCGGCCGACAACCTGAAAAGCATCGAGAAGGCCCTGTCAGAGGGGGCTACACCGGTCTGGCTACCTGCCAGGATGTGCCGGAATTCCCCTGACATCCCCGAAAACTGGACCGTAACCTCTGATAGTCTGGCAGTCTGGATAGCGATCAAAATGGCTGCAGACAATCTTACTTTGATCAAGCAGGAATGCCATACCAACCTGGACCCCGATGCTATGGCACTGTCTGGTTACGTCGACAGCGCCTTCCCTGTTTTTGCCCAGCAATTTGGCGGGGCCATTCATGTGCTGGACATGCAAGCCGCCACCACCACTGCGCCCTGGATAAAACAACCCGCTTGATGTAGTTTGACGCTCCCTGATCGATATATTAAGAAAAAACCATACTCACTGGACCAAATCGCGATCTGATAGCCGCTGAAGATAAAGCTGAAGATAAAAATGACCAAAACAATCTTTTATTTACCTGGCTTCCCTCTCCCATCGGGCGCGCCCGCTCTTCCCCCTGTCGCGTGCGACACCTGAACCATCATGAGCATCTGGATCATCCCGGTACAGCCAACGCTCGCTATGTGCAATTTAAGGATATAAACGAATCATGTCATTTGATCGTGATAGCCATTTGCTACTGGATGAAGCTGTGGCTTTACTGGAAAACCGCTACAAAGACCTCCCCCCGCACACTCAGCAAATCGATCTGGTTCAGCTGCGCGAACCCTTGATGGCTGCGGCGCTGCGGCTGCAAGACTCCGATCCCTACCATCACCCGCTCTATATCGGGCACATGCAAAAGCCGCCCCACCCCATTGCCCGGTTGGCGTACAGCCTGACGCTCCTGCTCAACCCCAACAACCACGGCTATGACGGAGGGCGAGCAAGTTCAGACATGGAGCAGGAAGCGATCAGTGAAATTGCGCACATGTTTGGCTGGGCCTCTTTTCAGGGTCATCTGTGCAGTGGAGGCACCCTGGCAAATTTCGAAGCGCTCTGGATTGCCCGGGAACAGCATCCTGACAAAGGGATTGCCGCTTCCTGCCAAGCCCATTACACACACGAACGTTTATCGGGAGTACTGAGCGTTCCTTTTCATGCCATTCCAACAGACCCGGCCGGCCGCATGGATGTGAATGCACTGGAGCAGGTATTACAGCATGGCGATATTGGCACGGTTGTTGTCACGATCGGCACAACCGCAACAGGTGCGGTTGATCCACTGGATCAAATTCTCGACTTACAGTCACGTTACGCATTCCGCATCCATGTTGATGCAGCCTATGGCGGCTACTTCACGCTTGCCAACAACCTTGATGCCGTAACCCGCAACGCCCTCAACGCCATTTCACAGGCCGATTCGATTGCTATTGACCCTCACAAGCACGGGCTTCAGCCCTACGGCTGCGGCTGCCTGCTGTTCCGCGACTCGACCGTCAGGCATCACTATCAACACAACTCGCCTTATGCGTACTTCGATACAGATGACCCTCACCTTGGGGAAATTTCCCTGGAGTGCTCTCGTCCCGGCGCATCAGCGGTCGCACTCTGGACGACCCAACGACTGTTGCCACTGGTTCAAGATGGGACATTCGCTCAAAATCTGGCTTCGGGTCGCAATGCCGCTTTGATCTTTTATCAAGCCCTGATCAAGGACACCCGCTTCGCCCCACTCTTTCCGCCACAGCTCGACATCGTTGTCTGGGCGATGCCGGCAAGTTCTGCAAGCCTGTCATCTCAACGCGCACGCGCGCTGCATGCTGCCGCCAGAAAAAACGACCTGCATATGTCTCTTGTCACCATTCCGCAGGCCATGCTGCTAACCTGTCATCCTGTAAGCATCTGGGATCAAGACAGCATTATCTGTCTACGCGTCTGCCTGATGAAACCCGAACACCATGAATGGATAACCGAGATTCTGGCACGCCTAAATTCAGCCGCTGCATCCCTTTAAACGATCAAAGTAATGGATGGAGCAGATGATTTGTCTGAAACACGGGTAGCAGTCCCGCTACAATACTCAGACACGCCGCCTCACTCCCGAGGTGTTTGCGGCAGTGTTTGAACTGATCCGTACGGAGGTCTGATCATGCCTGTAGTCACCATTAAAATTGCGGGTAGCCTGACCCGCGACCAAAAGCAAAAGATTGCCCAGGAAGTCACCGCCACGCTCGAACGCCATGCCCACAAGCCAGCCTCATTTACCTATATTGCGTTCGAGGAACTGCCCGAGGAAAACTGGGCTATAGCTGGCCAATTACTCGACGAAGACTGAGCCTTGAGCATCGACAAAGCCTTTCTCGCCTCGCTACCTACTTTGCCCGGCGTCTATCGCATGATCGATGTGGCCGGCGCAGTGTTATATGTTGGCAAGGCCAAAGACCTGAAAAAGCGCGTCTCGAGCTATTTCCAGAAAACCGACCAGAGCCCGCGCATCCGCCTGATGCTGAAAAGCGTCGACCATATCGACACCACGGTGACGCGAACCGAAGCTGAAGCGTTGTTGCTGGAAAACAATCTGATCAAGGGTTTGAAACCGCGCTTCAA
The DNA here is from genome assembly GCA_036568265.1 of Thiobacillus sp. Taxonomy (GTDB): domain Bacteria; phylum Pseudomonadota; class Gammaproteobacteria; order Burkholderiales; family Thiobacillaceae; genus Thiobacillus. Next base: position 314,130 of record DATCSW010000011.1, on the reverse strand, counting down.
CATCCTGTTTCGCGACGACAAGACCTATCCCTATCTGCTGCTGACCGGGCACCGTTTTCCACGTCTGGCGTATTTTCGTGGCACGCCCAAAAAGAAAGACCTGGCGTTTGGCCCTTACCCGAACGCCTATGCCGTGCGCGAAAGCATGCAACTGCTGCAGAAAGTATTCCAGCTGCGCACCTGCGAGGACAGCGTGTTCGCCAACCGATCTCGGCCTTGCCTGCTACACCAGATCAAGCGTTGCACGGCGCCCTGCGTCAGTCACATCACGCCTGAAGCCTATGCGCGCGACGTCAGTGAATCCGCACAATTACTCAGAGGCGAAGCCACCGAACTGATCGACCACATGACGCAACAAATGAACCAGGCTGCAGCAGCGCTCGATTTCGAGTACGCCGCGCTGTTGCGTGACCGCCTGCACATGCTGGCGGTGCTGCGCGAAAAACAATTCGTTGACACCCCAGGCAGCGAAGCTGATGCCGATGTCGTCGCCGTGGCAGAAGTGGGCGGCATCATCGCCGTCAATCTGACCATGATCCGTGGCGGACGCCACCTCGGCGACCGTAGTTTTTTCCCTCAACACAGCGAAGGCGCCACCCCGACCGAAGCACTCGAAGCCTTTATCGCTCAACATTACCTCGATCACCCGATCCCCGCGCGCATCCTTATGAGCGAAGCCATCGAGACCGACGCGTTGGAAACCCTGCTGAGCGAACGCGCGCACAAAAAAATCAACCTCTTGCACCGCGTCACCGGCGAACGCAAAGTCTGGATTGGCATGGCACAAGCCAACGCCCGGCTATCCGCCGAGCGCCACAGCACCGAGCGCGCCAACCAGTCCCAACGGCTGACCGCGCTGCGTGAAACGCTGAATCTGCCACAACTCAAACGCATCGAATGCTTCGACATTTCGCACACCATGGGCGAAGCAACCGTGGCCTCATGCGTGGTATACGAAGGTGACGATCTGAAGAAATCCGATTACCGACGCTACAACATCAGCGGCATCACGCCGGGCGACGATTACGCCGCCATGCACGCCGCGCTGATCAAGCGTTTCCACCGCAGCATCGAGGAAAATGGGGTGTTGCCCGATCTGCTATTGATCGACGGCGGCAAGGGCCAGATATCGATGGCGGTCGATGCCATGACCGAACTCGGCCTGGGCGACGTGCTGCTGCTCGGTGTTGCCAAAGGCGAGGCGCGCAAACCCGGCCTGGAAACGCTGATTTTTGCCGACGGCCGCGAACTGAAGCTGGCCAAGGACCATCCCGGCTTCCACCTGATCCAGCAAGTGCGTGACGAAGCCCACCGCTTCGCCATCACCGGTCACCGCGCAAAACGTGGAAAAGCACGTGTGCAATCCACGCTGGAAGATATTCCTGGAATCGGCCCCAAACGGCGGAAACAGCTGCTTGAGCACTTCGGTGGACTGCAAGGCGTACGCAACGCCGGGGTCGACGCGCTTGCCACAGCCAACGGTATCAGTCGAGAATTGGCGGAAACCATTTATAACGCTTTGCATTAATGCCATTCAATCTCCCCAACCTGCTCACCTGGCTGCGCATCCTTTTCATCCCTTTGATGGCGGGGGTATTTTATCTGCCCGACGGCTGGGTCACCTCATACGAGGCCAATTTGCTGGCCGCTGCCTTTTTTGGTGTAGCGGCACTGACCGACTGGCTTGACGGCTGGCTCGCGCGAAAACTGGGGCAAACCTCGGCGTTTGGTGCCTTCCTCGACCCGGTGGCCGACAAGCTGATGGTGGCCGCTGCACTCATCGTGCTGATAGACCTGGATCGCGTGGCGCCGCTGATTGCGCTCATTATCATCGGCCGCGAAATCACGATTTCTGCGTTGCGTGAATGGATGGCCAAAGCCGGCAAATCGGCCAGCGTAGCTGTTTCATTCGTGGGCAAGCTCAAAACCACGGCCCAGATGATCGCGATTGTCCTGCTGCTCTATTTTTATCCAGTGGCGGGGCTCCCCATCGCAGCAATTGGCACCTGGCTCATATGGATTGCAGCCCTCCTCACACTGGTGTCGATGGCCTATTACCTCGTGATGGCCTCCCGAGCCCTGCAAAATTCTTAACGTTATTCTTGACAGAAAAACACGGAATACCCATAATGCGCAGCCTTCAACGCGGGAATAGCTCAGCTGGTAGAGCGCAACCTTGCCAAGGTTGAGGTCGGGAGTTCGAACCTCCTTTCCCGCTCCAGCATTCCGGGGAAAACAGAAGGACTAGTCCGGACGTTTTCCCCTTTTCGTTTACGTGGTTGACCACTGATTGGTGGCTTACCGCGATGGCGCGATAGCAAAGCGGTTATGCACCGGATTGCAAATCCGTGTAGGTCGGTTCGACTCCGGCTCGCGCCTCCAGATCAAGTGCCAGCTGTCCGCATCGCCCGGATGGTGAAATTGGTAGACACAAGGGACTTAAAATCCCTCGCCAGTGATGGCGTACCGGTTCGATTCCGGTTCCGGGCACCATCTTCCTGTTCGACGGTCTGAATGGTACAATTCCGGCGTTTTATGGTTAACACAGTGGGCGGTTCGCCCATTTTTTTATTGTGCTACAGCGAGCGGCTTCCCGTTGCGTGGTAGTGCGACGATGGATAAGTAATGATGGATTTGCCCGCCCGCCTGGAGCCTGTACTTGCCGAACTCGGATACGAGCTGGTGATGCTGGAACGCGCGGGTCGCGGTCTGATCAGGCTGTTTATTGACAAGCCAGACGGTATTACGGTTGATGATTGCGTGACGGTGAGCAATCACCTGACCCACCTGTTTACGGTTGAGAATATCGATTACGACAGACTGGAAGTCTCTTCGCCCGGTCTCGACCGGCCGTTGGTCAAACCGCAGGACTATGTCCGTTTCGCCGGCAATCCGGTGACACTGAAGCTGCGGGTACCCATGGATAACCGGCGCAAGCTGGCAGGCGAGTTGATCGGCCTGGAAAACGATGCGGTGAAATTAATTGTCGATGGAAAAGAAATTTCGGTCGACTTGAGAAATGTGGATGTTGCCCGCTTGAAACCCATGGTTTGAGGCAGGCTCTGGAGGGATTATGAGCCGTGAAATGTTAATGCTTGCCGATGCGCTGGCACGCGAGAAAAACGTAGGCAAAGATGTCGTGTTCGAAGCACTCGAGCAGGCACTCGCTTCAGCCACCAAAAAACGCTTCAAGGAAGAAGCGGATGTACGCGTATCGCTCGATCGTGAGACCTGTGAATACGAGTCGTTCCGGCGCTGGCAGGTTGTCTCCGAGGCCGAACTGGAATCCGAGGGCTACCAGATCCTGCTGGTCGATGCCCAGGACAAGATTCCCGATATTGAAATCGGCGATTTCATCGAAGAGCCGCTGGAAAACATCGAATTCGGGCGCATTGGCGCACAAGCAGCCAAACAGGTGATTCTGCAGAAGATCCGTGACGCCGAGCGCGAGCAGATCATCAGCGATTTCCTGGCTCGCAAGGAGCACCTGGTCAATGGCGTGGTCAAACGCATCGACCGCGGCAACGCCATTATCGAATCAGGCCGCGTCGAAGGCTTCCTGCACCGCGACCAGATGATCCCGCGCGAAAACCTGCGCATCGGTGATCGCGTGCGGGCTTACCTGCTGCGCATCGATCGCGGCGCGCGCGGTCCGCAAGTGGTGTTGTCGCGCACCGCGCCTGAATTCGTCATGAAGCTGTTTGAGCTGGAAGTACCGGAAATCGAGGAAGGCCTGCTTGAAATCAAGGCAGCCGCTCGCGATCCGGGCCTGCGCGCCAAGATTGCCGTGGTGTCTCACGATCCGCGTATCGACCCGATCGGCACCTGCATCGGTCTGCGCGGCTCGCGCGTCACCTCCGTCACCAACGAAATGGCCGGCGAGCGCGTTGACATCATTCATTGGTCAGCTGACCCCGCGCAGTATGTGATTAACGCACTTGCCCCCGCAGAAGTCAGTTCCATTCTGGTTGACGAAGACAAGCACAGCATGGACGTGGTGGTGGACGAGGAGCAACTGGCGATGGCGATTGGTCGTGGTGGCCAGAACGTTCGCCTGGCTTCCGAGTTAACCGGCTGGGCGCTCAACATCATGTCTCGTGAGGCTGCTGAAGAAAAGCAGTCCACCGAAAGCGGACAAAACCTCGCGCTGTTCATCGACAAACTCGATGTGGACGAAGAAGTGGCTCAGATTCTGGTCGATGAAGGTTTCTCCACGCTAGAAGAAGTGGCTTATGTCCCGCTGAACGAAATGCTGGAAATCGAGGCTTTCGACGAAGACCTGGTCAATGAGTTGCGTAACCGCGCACGTAATGCCTTGCTGACCGCAGCCATCGTAGGTGAAGAGCAGGTTGAGGCCTCTGCCGGTGACCTGTTGTCACTGGAAGGCATGGATGCTGAAACTGCGCGCCAGCTTGCCAGCAAAGGCGTACACACAACCGAAGACCTGGCTGAACTGGCCGTCGACGAACTGACTGAAATCGCCGCGATGGATGATGAACGCGCCAAACAATTGATCATGGCCGCACGCGCGCCCTGGTTCGCCCAAGGCTAAAAAGCCAAGAGGATTGCATGAACGTTGAACAATTTGCTCAAGAACTGAAACTCCCGCCAGAGCTCCTGTTGGAACAGCTCAAGGCTGCGGGTGTCAGCAAGAAAGATATTGTTGACTCGGTGACCGAGGCTGACAAAGCCCACTTGCTAGACTACCTGCGCAAGGTGCACGGCGGAGGATCCGAGCCCGGAAAAACCAAGATCACCATCACGCGCAAGCAAACCGGTGAAATCCGCAAAACGGACAGCACGGGTAAGTCGCGTACGATCCAGGTTGAAGTCCGCAAATCGCGCACCTACGTCAAACGGGACGCCTCTGTCATTGCCGCCGAAGCTCAGGCCGCAGCCGAGCCGACTCCCGCGCCTGCGCAGACTCCAGATGCGCAGATTCCAGAGCCTGCAACACAGCCGGAAGCCATAGCCGCCCCCGTAACTGAAGCCCGAGTTGAGGCTCCTACGCCTGAACCTGTTGCTGAACCTGCCAAGCCTGCACCCGAGGTCACTCCGGAACCTGCTGCAGTCGAGGCCGAAGCGCCCGTCAAACCTGCCAAGAAAACGCCCGCAAAGGCCACGGAAGCCGAGCCTGAACCCGAAGCAGCAGCCGAACCTGCTGCCAAGAAAACCACCCGTATCAAAAAGGCGTCTATTTTGGGTGAGGCCGAGGTCAAGGCACGCGCTGACGAAACACGCCGTCACCAGGCTTTGCTCGACCGCCAGGCGGCAGACCGCTCCCAGCGTGAGGCGTTGCGCAAGCAAGCCGAGGCTGCGCGCGAAGCCGCCAAGTTGGCTGAGGTTGAAAAAGCTGCCGCGCCTGCCGCGCCTGCTGCGCCCACGGTCAAAACGCTGCACAAGCCCGACAAACCGGCCGGCGCCAAAGGCGACAAAAAACCTGCCAAGAAAGCTGACAGCTGGAAAGATGATGCAGCTCGCCGCAAAGGGGGCCTCAAGACCCGTGGCGGCGCTGCACCTGATACAGGCTGGCGCGGCCGCAAGGGCAAATCGCGTTCGAGCAATGAAGAAACGACCTTCGTGGCGCCAACCGAGCCGGTTGTGCGCGAAGTGCTGGTACCCGAGACCATTACGGTCGCCGAACTGGCCCACAAGATGTCAGTCAAGGCCGCCGAGGTCATCAAGGCCCTGATGAAACTGGGCAGCATGGTCACCATCAACCAGGTGCTGGATCAGGAAACTGCCATCATTCTGGTCGAGGAAATGGGCCATATCGGCAAGCCTGCTGCCCTGGACACACCAGAAGCTTTCCTTGTCGACAACGGTGACCGGGCCGAACACGAAACACTCACCCGCCCGCCCGTAGTCACGGTGATGGGTCACGTCGACCACGGCAAGACCTCGCTGCTCGATACCATTCGCCGCACCCGGGTGGCCAGCGGCGAAGCCGGCGGCATTACCCAGCACATTGGCGCGTATCACGTCGAAACCGAAAAAGGCGTCATCACCTTCCTCGATACGCCAGGCCACGAAGCGTTTACTGCAATGCGGGCACGCGGCGCCAAGGCGACCGACATCGTGGTGCTGGTAGTGGCAGCCGACGACGGCGTGATGCCACAAACCATTGAAGCCATTCACCATGCAAAAGCGGCCAATGTGCCGCTGGTGGTGGCCATCAACAAAATCGACAAACCCGACGCCAGCCCCGAACGCATCCGTCAGGAACTGGTGGCACAGGGCGTCACACCGGAAGAATGGGGTGGCGATACCCAGTTCATCGAGGTGTCGGCCAAGGCCAATACCAATATCGACGGCTTGCTCGACGCCATTCTGCTGCAGGCCGAAGTGCTTGAACTGCAGGCGGCTGTCGACGGCCCGGCCAAGGGCATCGTGATCGAAGCGCGTCTCGACAAAGGCAAGGGCCCGGTCACCACGCTGTTGGTGCAGTCCGGCACCCTGCGCCGTGGCGACATGGTCCTGGCCGGCCAGGCCTTCGGTCGTGTCCGCGCCATGCTCGATGAGGCTGGCAAAACAGTTGACGAAGCAGGCCCGTCGATCCCGGTCGAAATTCAAGGCCTTTCCGACGTACCGCGTGCTGGCGAAGACATGATGGTCCTGCCCGACGAACGCAAGGCACGTGAAATTGCGCTGTTCCGCCAGGGCAAGTTCCGTGATGTGCAACTGGCCAAGAAGCAGGCAGCCAAGCTGGAGTCGCTGTTCGATCAAATGGGCGAGGGCGAAGTGCAGCATCTGCCCATCATCCTCAAGGCCGACATGCAGGGCTCCTACGAAGGCTTGGCGCACGCGCTGGGCAAGCTGTCCACAGACGAGGTCAAGGTCAACATCATCCATAGCGGCGTCGGTGCAATCACCGAATCCGACGTCAATCTGGCGCTGGCCTCCAAGGCTGTGCTGATCGGCTTTAACGTGCGCGCCGATGCCTCAGCCCGTAAACTGGCCGAAGCCAATGGCGTCGACCTTCGCTACTACAACATCATCTACGAAGCCGTGGATGAGGTGAAGTCCGCGCTGTCCGGCATGCTGGCACCAGAGAAGAAGGAAACCGTCATCGGTACCGTGGAAATCCGTCAGGTGTTCGTGATTTCCAAGATCGGCACCATTGCGGGCTGCTACGTGCTTGACGGCGTGATCAAACGCCATGCTGGCGTTCGCGTGCTGCGCAACAACGTCGTGATCCATCAGGGCGAACTCGACTCACTGAAGCGCTTCAAGGACGACGTCAAGGAAGTCAAAGCCAACTTTGAATGTGGTTTGAGCCTGAAAAACTACAACGACATCCAGGAAGGCGACCAGCTCGAGGTGTTCGAAATCGTGGAAGTCGCGCGTAGCCTGTAATGCCCAAGGACTTTCCGCGCGCCCGCCGTGTCGCCGACCAGATCCAGCGCGAACTGCCGGAATTGATCCGGCTGGAAGTGAAGGATCCGCGCGTCGGCATGCTGACCATCACCGAGGTCGAGGTGAATCGCGACATGGAATTTGCCAAGGTGTTTTTCACCACTCTGGGCGGCAAGGCCGAGCATGATGCCTGCCTCGAAGGCCTGCGCCGGGCCAGTGGTTTCCTGCGTACACAGCTATCGCATCGCATGCAATTACGCGTCGTACCCAAACTCACCTTTGTGTACGACCAATCCGTCGAACGTGGTATCCACCTCACCCAACTGATCGAAGCAGCTGTCGCCGAAGACGCCAAACATCCCAAAGACGAATCAACCTAGAAACCGTAGTTGACCGCTCGTCAACGTATCGTATTCCGCATGGGCATTGCCACTTTCACCTTCGACCACGTTAAACGGCCGCATAAGTCCGCCACGCCCCCGCTGATATGCCTGGTCATGCGCCCGCCTTTGTACCCGCAAGGAGTAGGCCGGATTCGTAAAGCCGCTCAGGCGGCAACGATCCCGCTCTCGCGCGTCGTTGCAGGCGCTGGCCTGCTACTTCCTCGCTACGCCCTAAAGGACTCCGATCCACTATGCGCTTAAGCCCATGTGGAGTCGTATGCGGCAGTCGTCCGCCCAGACGCACCATCAGGCGCGTTCAACTACGGTTTCCAGGTTGAAGCCCGCCCGTCAGCCCATTGATGGCGTGCTGTTGCTGAACAAGCCGGTTGGCATCACCTCCAACGCCGCCCTGCAGAAAGCCAAATGGTTGCTCAACGCCAGGAAGGCGGGGCACACCGGCACCCTCGACCCCTTTGCCGACGGCCTGCTGCCGCTCTGTTTCGGCGAAGCCACCAAGTTTTCCGCCTATCTGCTCGAAGCAGACAAACACTATCGCGCGGTGATGCAACTCGGCGTCACCACCACCACAGGCGATCCGGAAGGCGAGGTGCTCAGTACCCATGAGGTGAGCGTCAGTCGCGACGACCTGCTGGCTGTGTTGCCTGGTTTCAGGGGCGAAATTGAACAAATCCCCCCCATGCACTCGGCACTCAAGCATCAGGGCCGCCCGCTGTACGAGTACGCCCGCGCCGGCATCGAAATCGAGCGTCCGCCACGCAAGGTCACCATTCGTGCGCTGGACCTGGTTGAATTCGATCCGCCGCGTGTGCTATTCGATGTGCAATGCACAGCCGGCACCTATATCCGCACCCTGGCGCAGGACATCGGCGCAGCCCTGGGATGCGGCGCGCACCTCACTGCGTTGACGCGCACGGCGGCGGGCGGGTTCAGCCTTGAGCAGGCCCATACACTTGTCGCGCTGGAGGCATTGGAGGCCACAGCGCGCCCATCCTGGCTCCAGCCTGCGGACTGTCTGGTGGCCCATCTGCCGGCACAGCAACTCGACGAAATCGACGCAGAATCCATCTGCCAGGGCCGCAGCGTGGCCTACGCAGGCGATTATTCAGGCTTGATGCGGCTCTATACCGCCTCCGGCCGGTTTCTCGGACTCGCCCAGGCTGGCGATGGCCTATTGGTGCCGCGCCGCCTGATCACCACACAACAGGCTTGAGTCTGCGCGCCCTTTACGCGTAAAATGCGCGGTTTCCCCCAGAACGTGTCCCGCACAGCCGCAGGCCACGCGATTTAGAAGGAGTACACCATGGCTGTTACCGTCGCTCAAAAAGCTGAAATCGTCCAAAATTACCAGCGTGCTGCTGCCGATACCGGCTCCCCCGAAGTGCAGGTTGCCCTGCTGACGGCACGCATCAATGACCTGACCGGCCACTTCAAGGCCAACATGAAGGATCACCACTCACGTCGCGGCCTGCTGAAAATGGTAAGCCGCCGCCGCAAACTGCTGGACTACCTGAAGCGCACCCACCTCGAAGGGTACAAAACCCTGATCGAGCGTCTCGGTCTGCGTAAGTAAATCGGTCAAGGCCACTGTGATGATCCGGATTCATGCCGCGCCTGCACAGTGGATGGGCCTTGTCCCCTGAATTGCCCACGCCCCGCACTCGCGGGGCGTTTTTGTTTTGAAAGGAACTCGTGTGAGCGCTATCAAGAAAACTTTCGCTTTTGGCCGTCATCAGGTCACCCTGGAAACCGGCGAGATTGCCCGCCAGGCAGGCGGTGCCGTCATCGTCAACATGGACGACACCGTAGTGCTGGTCACCGTCGTGGCCAAGACGGAAGTCAAGCCCGGCCAGGACTTCTTCCCGCTGACCGTTGATTACCAAGAAAAAACCTACGCTGCGGGCCGCATTCCCGGCGGCTTCCTCAAACGCGAAAGTCGAGCGTCCGACGGTGAGATTCTGATTTGCCGCCTGATCGACCGCCCGATCCGCCCGCTGTTCCCGGATGGCTTTTTCAACGAAGTGCAAATCATCGCCACGGTGATATCGTCCAACCCCGAAGTCAGCGCTGACATTCCCGCGTTGATCGGCGCCTCTGCCGCGCTGTCGCTGTCCGGCCTGCCATTTGACGGCCCGGTGGGTGCCGCCCGCGTGGGCTTCATCAACGGTGAATACGTACTCAACCCAACCACGTCCGAATTGAAAGATTCGGCACTGGACCTGGTCGTGGCCGGCACCGAAACCGCGGTGCTGATGGTCGAGTCCGAGGCCATGGAACTGCCCGAAGACATCATGCTGGGCGCCGTCGTGTTCGGTCAGCAGCAGTTTCAGGTTGCGATCAACGCGATCAACGAATTGACCGACGAAGCCGGTGCCGATGCATGGGACTGGGCGCCGCAAGCCGATGACATCGCCATGCTCGGCCGCCTCAAGGCCATCGCCGAAGAAGGCCTACAGCAGGCTTACAACATCAAGCAGAAGCAGGCGCGCATGATCGCCATCGACGAAGTGCGCAGCAAGGCATTCGCCGAACTGATCACTGCCGATCTGGATACCGTCGCCGCCAATGCCGTCAAGGACGCTTTCCACAGTCTGGAAGCCGGCGTCGTGCGTAACCGCATCCTGTCCGGCCAGCCGCGTATCGACGGCCGCGACACACGCACCGTGCGTCCGATCACCATCCGCACCGGCGTGCTGCCGCGTACTCACGGTTCCGCCCTGTTCACCCGTGGTGAAACCCAGGCGCTGGTGGTCACCACGCTGGGCACCGGTCGCGACGAACAGACCATCGACGCGCTGGAAGGCAGCTACTCCGACCGTTTCATGATGCAGTACAACATGCCCCCCTACGCCACCGGCGAAACCGGCCGTGTAGGCGCGCCGAAGCGCCGTGAAGTCGGTCATGGCCGACTGGCCAAGCGCGCGCTGATGGCCGTGCTGCCGACGAAGGAAGAGTTTGGCTACACCATGCGCGTGGTGTCCGAAATCACCGAATCCAACGGCTCCTCGTCGATGGCTTCGGTTTGCGGCGGCTGCCTGTCGCTGATGGATGCCGGCGCCCCGCTGAAAGCGCACGTGGCCGGTATCGCCATGGGCCTGATCAAGGAAGGCAACCGCTTTGCCGTGCTGACCGACATCCTCGGCGACGAAGATCACCTCGGCGACATGGACTTCAAGGTGGCAGGCACCGAAAAAGGCGTGACCGCCCTGCAGATGGACATCAAGATCAAGGGCATCACCCAGGAAATCATGCAGGCTGCGCTGGTTCAGGCGAAAGAAGGCCGCCTGCATATCCTCGACATCATGAAAAATTCGGTTTCGACCACCCATGAAATGTCAGCCTACGCACCGCGCATCATCGCGATGAAAATCAACCCCGAAAAGATCCGTGACGTGATTGGCAAGGGCGGTGCGGTGATCCGCGCACTGACCGAAGAGACCGGCACCCAGATCGACATCCAGGAAGACGGCAACGTGAAGATCGCCTGCACCAGCATGGAAGCCGGCGAACTGGCGAAGAAGCGCATCGAGGAAATTACCGCTGAAGTCGAAGTGGGCAAGGTCTACGAAGGCCCGGTCATCAAGCTGCTGGACTTTGGCGCGATCGTCAACGTGCTGCCGGGCCGCGATGGTCTGCTGCACATTTCGCAAATCGCCCACGAGCGCGTCAACACCATAGGCGACTACCTGAAAGAAGGCCAGGTCGTGAAGGTGAAGATTCTGGAAGCCGATGAAAAAGGTCGCCTGCGTTTGTCGATGAAGGCCCTGCTGGAAGCGCCACCCGCACCGGCGCCCGAAGCGACCGAAGCGACCGAAGCGACCGACAGCGAAACGCCTGAAAACGCTGATTAAGGCAAGCTACCGCCCATCAAAAACCGCGCCCGATGGCGCGTTTTTTGATTCAGCATTCAGAACGCGTAGTCTCAAACCGGCATGTCCGGGAAAGCCACGCTGACAACCAGTCCAGTTCCCCCCTCACCCGCATCCAGACGCACGCTTGCGCCGTGAAGATGCGCGATGCGTCGCACGATTGTCAAACCCAGCCCAGCGCCACCCACCCCATCAGAAATCCGCTGGAAAGGGAGAAAAACAGCCTCACGCTGTGCTTCAGGAATGCCCGGACCGTTATCGCCGACGCGCCACCGGGTGCCCACCTCAGTACGTTCGACTGACAATGCAATTTTAGTCCCACCGTAACGCAGTGCATTGTCGATCAGATTGGACAGCATCTCGCGCAACAGCTGGGCATCGCCCATCAGGGATGCATCAGCCTCCTGTGCGTCAAAACTGATGTCTCCCTCTTTCGCTAGGGCCTGCAGAGCCCATTCCCGTGCAACGTCCCTGACCAGCTCCACCCCATCCAGTGGAACCAGGCGCAGGGTGTTTTCAGCCGCATCGACCCGCGCCAGTATGAGCAGTTTCTGAACCAATTCACCCATGGTCTGGGTTGCCTGTGCAATACGGGTCAGGGCATGTTGCGCGTCATTGGGTTGCGCGTTGATCAGGGCGGCTTCAGCCTGGGCCCGAATGCCTGCGATCGGCGTGCGCAGTTGGTGCGCGGCATCAGAAACAAAACGCGACTGAGCATCGACGGCTTCGGACAAACGCACGAGCAATGAGTTGATTTCATCCAGAAAAGGGCGTAGCTCTGCGGGTGCGCCATCGAGTGGCACCGGACTCAGATCGAATGCATCCCGGGCCGACAACCGGTCGCGCAAGCGACTCAGTGGCACCAGGCCACGCCCGACGCCATAGGCAATCGCAGCGGCGGCGGCCAGCGTCATCAGCAACATGGGAATCACGATCGCCAGCGTGGCACGTTTGGCCAGCGCCGTGCGCCGCGACAGTGTCTCACCCACCTGCACCAGTACGTCGCCACGCGCACTGGTTCCTTTCAAAGACAAGGCAAAAGCCGCCACTCTGACTTTTTCGCCATCCTTGAAGCCTTCATAAACAACAAGTTGACCCGGCTTGACCCGCTTGCCTCCAGGGGGTGCGGGCATGTCACGTTCACCCTCGATGACCCGCGATTGAGGATCCATCACACGATGAAAAAGCAGGTCTTCCTGATCGAACGCGAGCATTTCCCGAGCCGCAACCGAAATATCCACATGCACTTGTCCACGAATCACTTCCACCCGATCGGCCAGTGCATACGTCCGGCGTATCAGCGAACGGTCAAAAGCCTCATTGATGAAATACTGGCTGGAATAAAAGGCGATCACCCATAACAGCAGAAACAGCGGCAGCATGACCCATAGCATGCGAACGATTAACTGCTTGCGCAGGCTGTTCTGGCTCATCGTCCAGGAGGCTCAACTTCCAGGACATACCCCAGCCCGCGCAACGTTCGAATCCCCACGCCAGACCCTTCCAGTTTGCGGCGCAGTCGATGTATGTAGACCTCCACTGCATTCTCACCCACACCGTCATCCCACCCCGCCAGTCGATCTGCAATAGACTCCTTGGTGGTCACCCGCCCGGTATGTAACAGCAAAATTTCCAGCACTTCCATTTCGCGGGCAGACAGGGCCAGCAACGCCTCACCCACTTGTGCCTGTCGCTTGACGCTGTCAAAACACAATCGGCCCATGCAGACCTGGGGATCGGCCACGCCGTTCGATCGCCGTAACAAGGCTCTTAAGCGAGCAAGCAACTCATCAAGTGAAAAAGGCTTGAGTACATAATCATCCGCACCGGCATCCAGACCCCGCACCCGGTCTTCTACCGTATCGCGCGCAGTCATAATCATGACGGGAAGCTTGGCGCCACGTTTGCGCAAATTACGGAGCACCTCGAGCCCTTCTCGTCGAGGCAACCCAAGATCAAGCAGCATCGCATCATAGGTAAACCCTGATAGCGCGTTGTCTGCCTGAATTCCATCACGTGTCCAATCGACAGCAAAACCCGCTTGTCGCGCGGCCATCGCCACGGCCTCACCTAAAGTCGGATCATCCTCAACAAGCAAAATTTTCATGTTCAGAATCTGTCATAAAGTGAAGTTCAGTATGTCATGCACGGCCCACAAATAATGTACTCCAAAGTAGGCCACGTAAGATTCATGTAAGCATGACATCACATAGTGAACACCATGCACTTGCTATCCGCGATTGCATACCCTTCACTACCCCACAGGAGAAATTGATGAACAAACTGATGTCTTCCCTGGTCGCCGCAACGATTGTTGGCGCTTTCAGCCTATCGGCCATCGCTGCTGACGCAGCAAAAGCTACCCCAGCAGCGCCCGCTGTCGCTGCTACGCCAGACATGTCTGAAAAGCCAGCCAACGCCCCCAAGAAACATGCAAACAAGCATCATGCTGCTCAAAAGCATACTGCCAAAAAATCGCATGAAGCGGCTGCCCCGACTATGCCTGCTGAAGGCAGCAAGCAGTAAATCTTGCAGGCACAAAAAACCGCGTCCGAAAGCGCGGTTTTTGATTGCCGTAAGGTTCATGTAAGTTTTCAATCGCATAGTGCGCCCATGCACTGCCACCTGCGGTTGCATACCTACCTGATTGATAATACTGGAGAAATGAATGAGCAAACTGATGTCATCCCTGGTCGCCGCAACGATTGTTGGCGCTTTCAGCATGTCCGCTGTTGCTGCTGATGCAGCCAAAGCTGCAGCCGCACCTGCAGCACCTGCTGCTGTAGCCGCTGAAAAACCTGCTGCCGAGATGAGCAAGAAGCACGCAAAGGCTGACGCAAAGAAAGCTGAAGCTGCCGCTAGCGCTGCTGCTCCGGCCATGCCTGCTACACCCGCCAAGAAGTAATGCTCTAGGCCATAAAAAACCGCGCTCTCGGGCGCGGTTTTTTATGCGGCAGAGCCCAGGAAGGTTTGCCACCAGCGATTTCGCTGGCCGGTTAATACACCGTTGATTTCGAGCTCACGCGGCCGCGTTTTACTCATGAGCCAACCCGGCAACACCGAGGATTGGGTTGCACTGGAACCGCACGAGCTGCCAAGATGATTGGGGTCATAGATTTTGATGAAATTAGGTGCTTCCAGATCGTCTGCATACACAATTGCACAATAATCTTCATGATGCTCACGGTGTAATAATTCATCCAGCTGGTGGGTAAATTGCTGCACCTTGTCCGCGCTGGAGGGTGCTTCCGGCAGCGGCTGCCCCACTGCATACAGATACCAGCCCGCATCAGCATCAACCTTTTGCCAGAAAGCAGTCAGCTGATCCCAACGCATCACGCTGTAGAGCATCCCATTGTAGTAGCGGTCAAAATCGTCGGTATCAGCCATGGGTGGATCAATCAATGAAGGTTAAAAACTGCCACACCGAAAATAAAACAGCGCAGGCTGGACTCGGCAATCTGGTCATTATTTGGCGATCTGGCGCTCGCGAATCTCTTCGAGCGTTTTGCAATCGATGCACATTGACGCAGTAGGCCGTGCCTGCAAGCGCTCCAAACCGATTTCTACGCCACAAGTTTCACAATAACCGTAGTCACCACTATTGATCTTGGCGAGGGTCTCGTTGATCTTCTTGATCAATCTGCGCTCGCGATCGCGATTGCGCAACTCCAGCGCCATGTCGGATTCCTGTGTGGCGCGGTCGTTGGGATCGGCAAATACGGTTTGGCCATCCTGCATGGAATGCAGGGTAGTATCGATATCTTGTGAAAGCTCTGCTTTCCAGGCCTCGAGCATTTTGCGAAAATGCTCGAGCTGTTTCGTGTTCATGTATTCTTCGCTCTTTTTTGCCTTGTAGGGCTCGAAGCGCATCAAAGTTTCAGCCATCTCGCTCTCTCCGAAAATACAGATCTCAAAAACCCGGGGAAAACCCGACCCGACTTAATATCAGAATCACTTACCAACTGCAACCCATATGACCCTACTTGCCCTGCTTTTTGATGTCGACGGCACGCTTGCCGATACAGAACGTGACGGACACCGTCCCGCCTTCAACCAGGCCTTCCAGGACGCCGGGCTAGACTGGGTGTGGGATGTTGCACTGTACGGCAAGCTGCTCGCCGTCACCGGTGGCAAGGAGCGCATGAAGTACTATGTCGAGCACTTCAGGCCGGACTACGAAAAGCCTGAGCATTTCGACGATCTGGTGGCCGACCTGCACAAATCCAAAACGCGCCACTATACGGCTCTCGCGGCACAGGGCGGCATCCCGCTGCGGCCCGGCGTCAAACGTTTGCTGAACGAGGCGCGCGCCGCAGGCTTGCGGCTTGGCATCGCCACCACCACTACGCCCGAAAACGTCACAGTGCTGCTGGAACACAGCCTGGGTTCAGGCACCCAGGACTGGTTTGAAGTGATTGCTGCCGGTGATATCGTGCCGTCCAAAAAGCCTGCGCCCGATATTTATCACTACGCGCTGGAAAAAATGCATTTGGACCCGGCTGGATGCCTGGCTTTTGAAGACTCTGAAAATGGTTTGCGCTCCAGCCTGGGCGCAGGGCTGAAGACACTGGTGACGGTGAATGATTACACGCTGGATCACGACTTCACCGGCGCTACGGTCGTGCTGTCTGACCTCGGCGAGCCCAGTCAGCCCAATCAACGACTGGCCGGTGTCGACCTCAACCAGCCATTTGTGGATGTGGCGTATTTAAAGGCTTTGCACCAGGATTAATCCGGACCAGCCCCCAACTCACCTCAGGGGTTGTGCATCAGTGCAGCTTCGAGCGTGTTTTCCAGCAACGTCGCCACGGTCATGGGCCCGACACCGCCGGGTACCGGGGTAATCCAGCCGGCACGCTCTTTTGCCGCCTCAAAATCGACATCGCCGACCAGCTTCCCATCCAGCATACGGTTAATGCCCACGTCGATCACGACCGCCCCTTCACGGATCCAGTCGCCAGGTATCATTTTCGGTCGACCCACCCCGACCACCAGCACTTCGGCGGAACGCACAAAGCTTTCGAGATCTCGGGTGGCGCTGTGGCACACGGTAATGGTGCAGCCTGCCAGCAACAGCTCCAGGCTCATCGGCCGCCCCACAATATTCGAGGCGCCTACCATCACCGCATTCTTGCCGCGCAATTCCTCACCGGTCGCACGCAACATCGTCATGATGCCGCGCGGCGTAGACGGTCTCAGCGTGGGCATCTTCACCGCCAGGCGGCCAATATTGTAGGGGTGGAAGCCATCGACATCCTTGTCGGGACGAATACGCTCGATCACGGTTTCCGCATCGATATGCGCCGGTAGCGGCAATTGAACCAGGATGCCGTCAATACCGGTATCGGCGTTCAGGGTATCGATGAGCGCCAGCAGCTGATCCTGAGTCGTGGCACTGGGCAGATCGTGTGACACGCTGGTCACGCCGGCGCGCTCACAGGCGCGCTTCTTGTTACGCACATACACCGCAGAGGCGGCTTCATCCCCCACCAGAATGACTGCCAAACCAGGCGCGCGCTTACCCTGCGCCCCGCGTTCGGCGACCTTGTCGTGGATCACCGCGAGGATGGTGTCGGCCATGGCCTTACCGTCGAGAATACGTGCGCTCATCAAAAGAATCCCGAAGCAAAAGAGTGATTTTCGCGGAAACCACCCCCTTTACTCAAGCTAAAATTGACCACAACCACTTTGCGCATGTATAGTCTCGCTTCTCCGAAATGCAGCGGTTATGCATTCAGTAGGAATTCGGGGTGTAGCGCAGCCCGGTAGCGCGCCTGCTTTGGGAGCAGGATGTCAGGAGTTCGAATCCCCTCACCCCGACCACCCCATATAATAGTGCCCGATGAAAGAATCTCTGCCCGTAGCTCAACCGGATAGAGCACCAGCCTTCTAAGCTGGGGGTTACAGGTTCGATTCCTGTCGGGCAGACCAAAGTTTTCGTTATCAGCATGCTGATAACACCAATGGTGGACGTAGCTCAGTTGGTAGAGTCCAGGATTGTGATTCCTGTTGTCGTGGGTTCGAGCCCCATCGTCCACCCCATCTATTTCAAGCACCTGGCGCTTTACGGCCTGGGTGCTTTTTCTTTTACCGAACACAGGTGTGACAAGACGCGGGTGACAGGACGACTTGAAGCAATCACGCGCACACTAGCCAACAAACAAAGCAAAAAATCGGCTGGCCATACAGTAAAGGCTTTCGACAGCATGGCTGATTTTCTGAACAGGCCCACTCATGTCTCGTCACACCGGCCATTCTGGCCGACAGCGCTGGCAACGTGAGCCCACCATGTTTTCCTGACTGCTTTTGTTAAGATACAGTCCACACCTACTTCAAGTGTGGTGCACTGCAAGTGCAGCGCAACCGCTCAAGACCCAAAACCCTCACCGCGACGTATTGAAACTTTTCCGTTCGACACTGTCCAAAGACAGGTTGTGTCAGCAAACATCGATCGGATATGTCGGCCAGCACCCCGATTCCGCTTCATGGTTCCATTTCCCCTGCCTTGGAAGCGTAATTCCTGCTAGAACTAGATAGTATTCAAGAGACGGCTATCGACAGGCACAATGTTTGTGCCAGATCCGTCTGTAACTCACCCTGATCGTCCAACACCAGGCATAGGCCAGCGCGAGACCCATCCCGCGTTGCTGGCGTCGTATATGCACAAGGAGAGTGTCATCGCCATCAAAGAGTTCGGATTTTCTCCGCGCACACGAAACACGCTACGCAATGAGCGGGATACCGAATTGCTGCGCGCTGAGCTGTTCAGTATCGAGCAATTAAAGCGGCATGCAGTCACGCTGGCCGACCAGCATCGGATTGATCCGAATCCAGGGCCAGACAAGTTGCTGCCACGACTGGCAGACAATGAGCGCGTGCTGCGCGCAGCGTACGGCGTGGTGACAGCCGCAGCCACACCAGGACAACGCATCGTGCCTGCAGAGGCCTGGTTACTCGACAACTTTTATCTCATCGAGCAGCAGATCAGCCTGGCGCGCCGCCATCTGCCGCGCGGCTACAGCCGACAGTTACCAAGACTGGATGGTGGCCCCTCAGCGGGCTTCCCCCGTATCTATGATCTGGCGTTGGAGCTGATTTCGCACATGGACGGGCGCGTCGACAGCGATAACGCCACCCAATTCATCGCCGCCTACCAGACTGCAGAACCCTTGAAGCTGGGTGAACTGTGGGCTTTCCCCATCATGTTGCAGTTGGCGCTACTGGAAAACCTGCGCCGTGTTGGCTTGCGTATTGCCCGTCGGCGCGAGGATATCGACGCCGCCATCACCTGGGCCGACCGCATGCTCGCGACGGCTGAAAGTGAACCGAAACAGCTCATCCAGTTACTCGCCGAATTTGCGAGTGCCGACGTGCCGCTGACCGCGCCATTTGTGGAAGAGTTTTACGCAAGGCTTCAGGCACATGGCCCCGCCATGGCGTTCGTTCAAACCTGGGTTGAGCAAAAACTGCTCGACCAGGGCGTGACCGCAACGCAGTTATCGGATGCGGCTGGCCGCACGGCCGCGACCAACCAGATATCCATTGCCAACAGCATCGGGAGCCTGCGCTTTATCGGCGCAATGGACTGGCGAAATTTCGTTGAGTCGCTCAGTGTCGTCGAACAGGCCTTGCGTGAAGACCCTGCAGGGATGCACGCCAACCAGGATTTCGCCACACGCGACCGTTACCGGCATGTGATCGAAGACCTGGCCAGAGGCGGTTCGCTCAGCGAGTGTGCGGTGGCTCGCGAAGCCATAGCGCTCGCGCAGACTGCTGCAGCACAATTAAGTCCCCGCGACCGCAGCGCGCATGTCGGTTACTACCTGATCGATCACGGACGACCTGACCTGGAGCGTGCGATCGGCTTCCGTTTGCCACGAAAATTGCAGGCCAGTCGGGCGAGCCGGCGTTTTCGCTTGTTTTTCTATCTCAGCCCGATCTTGCTGTTCACCGTGCTTGCGACCGCAGGGATGCTTTCCATTTTCAATGGGGCCGAGTGGCGCGACGGGCACATCTGGTTTTTTGCGTTCGCCGGTCTGATCGGCATCTCGGCACTGGCGGTCTCGCTGGTGAACCAGCTGGTGACACTCCTGCTGCCACCACGCGCGTTACCACGGCTGGACTTTTCGAAGGGCATACCGGATCGTCATCGCACCATGGTGGTGGTGCCCACCCTGCTCAGCCAGCCGCACGATATTGATGAACTGCTCGAAGCCCTGGAAATCCGCTATCTCGGCAACCGCGATCCCAATTTGTTTTTTGCACTGCTGACGGATTTCCATGACGCGCCTGAGCAAAACCTGCCAGACGATGAGGCTTTAATCGCGTATGCACACGCAGCCATCCAGACACTGAACGAGACTTATCGCGATGATCGTCCGGGCATTTTCTATCTGTTTCATCGACCACGGGTGTGGAACCCAATCGAACGCGTGTGGATGGGATATGAGCGCAAACGCGGCAAGCTGGAGCAGTTCAATGCCTTGCTGCGCGGCGGGGCGAAAAATGCATTCTCGGAGATAGTTGGTGATGTCTCTCTCCTTGGCTCGATCCAGTACGTCATCACTCTGGATACCGACACGCAACTGCCGCGCGACTCCGCTCGCACCCTGATAGGCAACCTCGCGCATCCACTCAATCGGCCGGTGTATGACGCCAACAAGGGCCGCATTGTCACAGGCTACGCGATCCTGCAGCCCCGCGCTTCGATCAGCCTCACCAGTGCCGGCCAGTCACGCTTTACCAAACTGTTCGCGGGCGAATCAGGCATCGACCCCTACACGCGCGAAGTGTCGGATGTCTATCAGGATATTTTTGGAGAAGGATCGTTCATCGGCAAAGGCATTTACGATGTGGATGCTTTTCGGCAGGCCGTCGATGGACGCTTCCCGGAGAACCTGATTCTCAGTCACGACTTGCTGGAAAGCGGTTATGCCCGTTCGGCGCTGGTGACCGATGTCGATCTCATAGAAGAACATCCGGCCAGCTATACCATCGAAGCCAGCCGCCGGCATCGCTGGATACGGGGTGACTGGCAACTTGCCGGCTGGCTGCTTCCGCGCGTGCCCGGACCAGCCACACCCTCCGGAACGAAATCGAAACGCCAACCCAACCCGCTCAGTGCGTTGTCGGTGTGGAAACTGTTTGACAACTTTCGACGCAGCCTGGTATCACCGGCGCTGCTTGCCCTGCTGGCAGGGGGTTGGCTGTTTGCTCCTGGCTCAGCGTGGTTCTGGACGCTGCTGGTCATCAGTGTGGTGGTGGTACCCACCTTGCTGGGGACCGTGATAGATCTCGCCCGCAAGCCCAAAGAACGGAGTTGGCTGGTACACCTGACCCTGACCATCAAGTCCGCGGGGGCCCCATTCGCACACGCTTTGCTGACGGTGCTGCTGCTGCCCTATGACGCGCTGATTTGCCTGAGTGCGATCGCGCGCTCAGGCATGCGGATGTTGGTTACCCGACGCGGCTTGTTGCTGTGGCAACTGCCATCCTATTCAACCCGCAACGCAAGCCGCTCGCTGGCCGATTTTGTCAAGGAGATGTGGATCGGGCCGGTGCTGGCGCTCCTGCTGGCTTCGGTTTTGATTGGGGTCTGGCCCCTGGGACAGGATCGTTCGGCCGAGTGGGGGTTCTGGGCGCCTGTCCTGATGCTCTGGTTCGTGTCGCCCGTCGTCGGCTGGTGGATCAGCCTGCCGCTTGTCACCCCTGCTCCGGATTTGACTGGCGATCAACGCACATTCCTGCGCATGTCAGCCCGGCGAACCTGGCGCTTCTTCGCGGATTTCGTCGGCCCGGACGACAACTGGTTGCCGCCCGATAACTTCCAGGAATATCCAGCGCCCGCCATCGCCTCACGCACCTCGCCTACCAACATCGGCATGTCGCTGCTGTCTGATCTGGCTGCGTACGATTTCGGCTACCTGTCAGCCGGAGAATGCCTGCTGCGCATTGAAAACACCCTGGCTTCGATGGAAAAACTGGAACGCTACCGCGGCCATTTCTACAACTGGTACGACACCCACACGCTGCAACCGTTGCACCCGCAATATGTCTCATCGGTAGACAGCGGCAACCTGGCTGGCAGCCTGCTTACCTTGCAGGCTGGCCTGACCGAGCTGAAGAATCAGCCCGTACTGCCCGCCAATGCGTTTCAGGGACTGCACGACACCTTGCAGGTGCTGGCCGAACATCTGCCGGCAGAACTCGTTCCGGATCTTGAGAACAAAATCAAACTTCTGCAGGACACGCTCCATCCTTTCACGGTAGACGGACCGCCCGAGACACTGGCCGCCGCCGAAGACGTGCTGAAAGAAATCCACCGAACGGCAGGGGGACTGGTTGCATGGCTGCCTGCTGATTGCGACATTGATGGTGAACTCTATTACTGGGCGCAATCATTCGACCAACAAGCCCGTGCGCTTCAAGATGAGCTTGCATTTCTGGTGCCCGAGCCACAGCACTTCAGCACGATCCCGACCCTGGCGGAATTGGTCAGGGCAAGCATAGCCAGCCACAAAGCTGGGGCAAGCGTATCCGGGTTCAAGGGCGCGCTGGAACGACTCAAGACGATCAATGCGCTAGTGGATCAATGCCGTGGACTGGCGGAGATGGATTTTGAATTTCTCTACGATGCGTCGAGCGGCTTGCTGACCATCGGCTATGACGTGAGCGAACGCCGTCGCGACCCATCCTGCTACGACCTGCTGGCATCCGAAGCGCGACTGGCCAGTTTTCTGCTCATCGCGCAGGGACAGGTTCCGCAAAAGCACTGGTTCTCGCTCGGCCGGCTGCTCACCAGCCATGGTGGAGCCGTGAGTTTGATTTCGTGGAGTGGCTCGATGTTCGAGTACCTCATGCCGCAACTGATCATGCCGAGTTACGAAAACACCTTGCTTGATGAAACCTGCAAGGCCGCGGTGTCGCGCCAGATCGAATACGGCCGGCAGCGTGCCGTGCCCTGGGGCATTTCCGAATCCTGCTATAACGCCACCGATGTGAATCAGGTGTATCAATACCGCGCATTTGGCGTGCCCGGCCTGGGCTTCAAGCGCGGTCTGGGCGACGACCTCGTCATCGCGCCCTACGCCAGCGCGCTGGCGTTGACCGTCATGCCGCAGGCAGCGTGCCGCAACCTGCAAACACTCGCCAGCAACGGTTTCCTCGGGAGCCACGGGTTCTACGAGGCGATCGATTACACCCCGTCGCGCGTACCGCGGGGCAAGCATCACGCCATCGTGCGTTCATTCATGGCGCATCATCAGGGCATGAGCTTGCTGGCCTTTGCGCATGTCCTGCTCAACCAGCCGATGCAACGCCGATTCATGTCCGACCCGCTTGCACAGGCAACGCAATTATTGCTGCAGGAGCATGTGCCCAAGAAAGGCGCGACCTTGCATCCGCACGCGGCCGAAGTCAGCGCCGCCGCACACCCCGCCGAAGAAGTGGGCGCGAACATGCGCGTGTTTACCGATCCCAACACGCTGATACCCGAAGTTCATCTTCTGTCCAACGGCAGCTATCACGTCATGGCGACCCATGCAGGCGGCGGTTACAGTCGCTGGCGCGACCTGGCCGTCACCCGCTGGCGCGAAGACGTCACCTCCGATGACCGGGGTACTTTCATCTACCTGCGCGACCGCGACAGCGGACGTTATTGGTCAAGCGCGTATCAACCCACCCTGCAGAAAGCCGATCACTACGAGGCGATTTTCGTGCAGGCGCGCGCCGAATTCCGGCGGCGCGATCACCGCATCGAAACGCACACCGAGATCAGTGTGTCCCCCGAAGATGACGTCGAAATTCGCCGCGTCACGCTCACCAACCATTCAGCCCGACTTCGTCATATCGAGGTCACGAGCTACGCGGAGATCGTGCTGGCGCCCTTGAATGCCGACCTCGCCCACCGCGCGTTCAGCAACCTGTTCGTGCAAACCGAAATTCTGCCCGAGCTGCAGGCCATTCTTTGCACGCGACGTCGCCGCACGCCGGGTGAACAGGTGCCATGGATGTTCCACCTGCTGGCAGCTCCCGGGGCGGTGACCGACGAGCCGTCATACGAAACCGACCGCGCCCAATTCATCGGGCGGGGACGAACTGCGGCCAACCCCGTCATGCTGGATCACCCAGACAGCCCAAAGACCTTGTCGAACACCGAAGGGCCAGTGCTCGATCCCATCGTGGCGATCCGCCGCACCCTCACCTTGTTACCCGACGAATCGGCGACGGTGCAGATCATCTCCGGTGTCGCAGACACGCGTGAGGAAGCCTTGGTCTTGCTCGAAAAGTATTGCGACCGCCACTTCGTCGAGCGTGCCTTTGAAATGGCCTGGTTCCAGAGCCAGGAAGTGCTACGCCACATCAACGCCAGCGAGGCCGAGGCGCAGATCTATGGCCGCCTGGCCAGCTCCGTCATTCACGGCAATGCCTTGCGCCGTGCAGCGCCCGACGTCATTGCCCGCAACCAGTTGGGGCAGTCCGGGCTATGGCGTTTTGCCATCTCTGGCGATCTGCCGATCGTCCTGCTGCGTATCGGTGACCTGAATCGAATCGACATGGTCAAGCAGGCACTGCAAGCGCATGCCTATTGGCGAATGAAGGGCCTGGCTGCCGACCTGGTCATTGTGAACGAGGATTTTTCGGGCTACCGGGCGGTGCTGCACGACCAGATCATGGGGCTGATCAACGCAGGGCCCGATGCGCAAACCATCGATAAACCAGGTGGCGTCTTCGTGCGACGTGCAGAAGAGCTTTCAGAAGATGAGCGTGTCCTGCTGCAGACGGTCGCCCGCATTGTGTTCACCGATACGACCGAGACGCTGATCGAGCCAACGGAACGCCGCGTATCGGGCGAGCGGGTGTCCGATCTTCTGGAAACCAGACAGCAACCACCCGACGATCCGATCAACCCGCTGTTGCCGCGCGAGCGCATTTTCTGCAACGGTCTGGGTGGCTTCACACCCGATGGACGCGAATATGTCATCACCCTCGAACCCGGGCAAAGCACGCCGGCACCGTGGGCCAATGTCATTGCCAGCCCGCACATTGGCACGGTGGTGAGCGAAGGTGGGAGCGCCTATACCTGGGTGGAAAACGCGCACGAATTCCGGCTGACGCCCTGGCACAATGATCCACTTTCCGACAGCAGCGGCGAAGCGTTTTACATCCGTGACGAAGAAACCGGTGTGTTCTGGTCGCCAACGCCGTTGCCTGCGCGGGGCCAATCCGGGTATGTGTGCCGGCACGGGTTTGGCTATAGCGCATTCGAGCATTACGAAACCCGCATCGTCTCGGAAATGTTTACCTATGTCGCCATGGATGCGCCCGTCAAGTTCGTGGTGATCAAACTGCGCAACCAGTCGAAGCGCGCACGTAGCCTGTCGCTGACCGGGTATTGGGAGCTGGTGCTGGGTGAATGGCGACATGCCAACCTGATGCACATTGTGACCGAAACGGATACACACACCGGCGCGCTGTTTGCCCGTAATGCCTATGGCCACGAATGCGCCAATCGGGTGGTATTTGCCCAGGTCAACCAGCGCGACCGCTCAGTGAGCGGAAACCGCACCGAATTCATCGGCCGCAACGGTTCACTCGCCAGCCCGGCGGCCATGCGCCGCAAGCGCCTGTCGGGCAAGACCGGGGCGGGCCTGGATCCGTGCGCCGCCATCCAGGCTCAAATCGAACTGGCCGCCGGCGAAACGCGCGAGATCGTGTTCACGTTTGGCGCAGCCCGCAACGACGACGAAGCGCGGGGTTTCATCCAGCGATTCGGCGGGCGCGCGGGCGCGCGGCAGGCACTGGAAGCGGTGTGGGAATACTGGAATCACACCCTGGGCGCGGTGCAGGTGAAAACACCCGATCCTGCGCTGGACGTGTTGGCCAACGGTTGGCTGGTTTATCAAACCATCTCTTCCAGGCTGTGGGGCCGCAGTGGTTATTACCAGTCCGGAGGTGCCTACGGTTTTCGCGATCAATTGCAGGACACCATGGCCCTGATCCATGCAACTCCCTGGCTGGCCCGCGAGCAATTGATCCGCTGTGCCGAGCGCCAGTTCCTCAAGGGCGACGTGCAACACTGGTGGCATCCACCCAGCGGACAGGGTGTACGCACCCATTTCTCCGACGATTACTTGTGGCTGCCGTATGCGACCTGTCGCTATGTGCTGGCGACCGGCGATACCGGCGTACTCGACCAGTCCGTGCATTTTCTCGAAGGTCGTGAATTGAATCCGGAAGAAGAGGCTTACTACGACCAGCCGCAACGTTCGACCGAAACGGCCAGCCTCTATGAACATTGCGTGCGTGCCATCAAACATGGGCTGCGTTTTGGCGAACACCACTTGCCGCTGATGGGTAGTGGTGACTGGAACGATGGCATGAATCTCGTCGGTCGTGATGGCAAGGGCGAGAGCGTTTGGCTGGGGTGGTTTCTGTATGACAACCTGCAGCAGTTTGCCCGCCTGGCACATAGCCGGAACGACGCAGCCATTGCCGAAATGTGCACCAGCCAGGCGTCGCAGCTGCTCGGCAACATAGAAGCCCAGGCGTGGGACGGAGGCTGGTATCGGCGCGCCTACTTCGATGATGGCACGCCCCTGGGTTCGTCCAGCAATGAAGAATGCCGGATCGATTCGATCAGCCAGAGCTGGGCGGTCATTTCAGGTGGCGGCGATCCCGACCGCGCCAGCCAGGCGATGGATGCGGTAGATCATCATCTGGTGCGGCGTGATACGCAAATCATCCAGCTGCTCGATCCACCCTTCGATACATCAGATCTGGAGCCCGGTTATATCAAGGGCTACGTACCTGGCGTGCGCGAGAACGGCGGCCAATACACCCATGCCGCCATCTGGGCCACCACGGCGTTCGCCATGATGGGCGACCGGGAGCGTGCATGGGAATTGTTCGGCATGCTCAATCCCATCCATCACGGCAGCCAGCCTTCGGAGATCGAACGCTACAAGGTCGAGCCCTACGTCATGTGCGCTGACATTTACGCTGTATCGCCCCATACCGGCCGCGGCGGCTGGACCTGGTACACCGGGGCGGCGGGATGGATGTACCGGCTCACCGTGGAAACCCTGCTGGGCCTGCATCTGGAAGGAGACCGCCTGCGCATTGCACCGTGCGTCCCGACCGATTGGGAATCTTACGCAATCCGATACCGCTTTCACGACACGTTCTATCACATCACCATCAAGCGCGTCGGCGACACGCCGGCGCATGTCACCCGTGTCACGCTGGATGGCGTTGTAGTCAGTAGCGACAACATCGAAGGGAAAGGCCAGCCGCAAGGCATGGTCCCTCTGGTCGATGACCGCAGGGATCACCACGTCAAGGTGGAGTTGAGCTAGCGGTATATGGAATCGGGAGCGATACGCGAGATGACTTCGTCAAACTGACGAGTGATGCTCATTTATTTTTTGAGGAACACACCATGCTGGTAACTTTTACGACCAAGGCCTACGCCGACATCACCCTGTTCGGAGATGTGGCGCTCGCCATGCTGAAAATGATGGGGCACAGCGCAACCGTGCCCGGCGCAATTCTGGCAGAAGATGTACCCGCAGCCCTGAGTCGGTTAACCGCTGCGATCGAGGCAGACCAATCCACTCCGCCACCCGTCGAAGACAAGGATGCGGATGAGCCTGTCGTCAGCATGGCCCATCGCGCATTGCCGCTCATGGCGCTTCTGGCTGCGGCAGCGAAGGCTGAATCCAACGTCATGTGGAAATAGGATAGTACGAACCGGAAACCTCACGCCATGAAGCAAGGCAAACACCTCTCGATGATCCGCAGCTTTCATCTTGCGGACTGGTTTACGTTAGGCAATGCAGCCTGCGGCGTCGGTGCGCTGTTCTCCGTCATGACCTATTTGCAGACCCCGGATGTGCTGCATCTGTATTTTGCGTGCGCGCTGGTTGCCCTGGCATTCGTATTTGATGTTTTCGATGGCAGCGTCGCGCGTTGGCGCCAACAAAGTTCGGTGCTGGGACGCGAGCTGGATTCTCTGTCCGATGTGATCTCGTTCGGCGTCGCACCGGCGGCCATCGCCTATGGCGTAGGCATGGACGGCCTGTGGGATCGCGTGATTCTGATCTACTTCGTGGTAAGCGGCGTGAGCCGCCTTGCCCGCTACAACATCACCGCCGAGACCCTGGCGCAAGGCAGCGGCAAGGTGAAGTATTTCGAGGGCACGCCGATCCCCAGCTCACTCATACTCGTGATCGTTATTGCCATCGCCGCCGGCTACGGTGCCATCGGCGACCAGCTCTGGTTCGGGATGATCCACATCGGGCCATGGCAACTTCATCCACTGGTATTGATGTTCGCCGTTTCCGGCACGTTGATGATTAGCCGGACCCTGCACATTCCGAAACTCTGAGCGGGGAATCGCATAGTCGATGCACCGAACAGCCTTTTTGAATATCCTGGTAACAGGTTGCGGATGCCTGGAAACAGGCACACGCCCTAACCAATCGAAACGGGAGACACCTATGCGCCCCACTTATGCAATCCCCCTCCTCCTCAGCCTGCTCATCCTGAATCTGAGTGCCTGTGGCGAGGTGGCGACCTTGCCGGAACAGGCAGGTGTCGGCCCCCATCCGACGTTACCGCCACCGAACCCCACGCTCATACCCACCGTCAAAATCGCCCCGGCCATAGGGTGGCCTGCGGGCGCGACGCCAACGGCGGCCGCCGGCCTGGCGGTGAATGCCTTTGCAAGCGGTCTTGACCACCCACGCTGGCTTTACGTTCTGCCCAATGGCGATGTGCTGGTTGCAGAATCCAATGCCCCGCCGAAGCCAGAAGACGGAAAAAGCATCAAGGGCTGGATCATGAAATGGGTCATGAAACGCGCGGGAGCGGGCGTGCCGAGCGCCAATCGCATCACTCTGTTGCGTGACGCCGATGGCGATGGCATCGCGGAAGTGCGAACGGTTTTCCTGTCGGGACTCCATTCTCCCTTTGGCATGACCCTGGTCGGCAACGACCTGTATGTCGCCAACTCCGATGGTCTGGTGCGTTTCCCCTATCGCAGCGGCGAAACCCGGATCACCGCCCCCGGCATACACGTGATTGACCTGCCCGCCGGCCCGATCAATCATCACTGGACCAAAAATGTAATCGCCAACCGCGATGGATCACGGTTGTTCGTCACGGTAGGATCGAACAGCAACGTCGGCGAAAACGGGATGGAAAACGAAGTCAACCGTGCCGCCATTCTGGAAGTTGATCCGGCCACAGGTCGTTCGCGGATCTTTGCCTCGGGCTTGCGCAATCCGAATGGCCTGGCTTGGGAACCCCA
Source organism: Thiobacillus sp. (assembly GCA_036568265.1). Classification (GTDB taxonomy): domain Bacteria; phylum Pseudomonadota; class Gammaproteobacteria; order Burkholderiales; family Thiobacillaceae; genus Thiobacillus. The sequence continues at coordinate 285,190 of DATCSW010000011.1, read as the reverse complement.
GAGCGGTGCGTTGTGGACAACCGTCAACGAACGCGATGAAATCGGCAGCGACCTGGTGCCCGACTACATGACCTCGGTGAAGGACGGCGCTTTTTACGGATGGCCTTACAGCTATTACGGCCAGCATGTTGATACGCGCGTGAAACCACCCCGGCCCGACCTGGTAGCGAAGGCGATTGCTCCGGATTTTGCACTTGGCACGCATACCGCCTCGCTCGGGCTTGCCTTCTACGAGAGCACCTTGTTGCCGAGCCACTATGCCGGCGGCGCTTTCATCGGTCAGCACGGCTCCTGGAACCGTCAACCCCCCAGCGGTTACAAAGTCATTTTTGTGCCATTCGAAGCCGGACGCCCTGCCGGGATGCCCGAGGATGTACTCACCGGCTTTCGCAATGCGCAAGGTCAGGCATTAGGCCGCCCGGTGGGTGTGGTGGTCGACCGGACAGGTGCGCTGCTGGTCGCCGATGACGTAGGCAACATCGTGTGGCGGGTAAGTCCCGCCAAAACGGAATAGGTGCTATTTAACGTTGCGTACGCCAGCGCACAGAGCTATCTGCAAGGAAGACGATAATCGTAATGAGCTGCCGTAGAGATACGCGGCATTCCCAATAAACAAGAGGTGATGACCATGATGCAAGGCAACTGGATGGATGGCTGGGGGACCGGCTACATGAGCGGGTGGGGCGGATTATGGATGGTGCTGATCGTGGCCTTGGTCGTTGCCGGAATTGTTGTAATTACACGCAAAAAATAATGGCCCTGATTGACAGGCTATAGCTCGGATTTATTTCACCACCTCATACACACAAGCGTCCCGTTGAGGTGTTCGCAAAGCCGGGAACACATCAACCACTCAAGGACGCCTCACCTTGATTCTTGTGCACCCGCTGCCCCCCGCATTCACCGCAAAGGCTGCGGCGATAAATCTTGGCGGTCAGGTTCAGCCCCAGCAGTGAAAACAGTGCAGCTTATCGATACGCAAGCTGGAACCGGATACTTAGACCGCGCTGCCCATACCCTTGTCCTGAACGCCTGAGGGCGGTTCCAGGCCGGCGAGCAGGCAGCCCTGGGCCAAAGGTCCCTCGGGGAACAGTTCGTAGAGAAACTTGAGGCCGCCTTCGGCGTGGAAATGCTCATCCAGTGCATCGTGAAGATCGCGTGCGTTCAGGGCAGGTTCCTCATGTTGCGCACTCAGCTCTTGCAATGCACGCACCACTTGCCAGTGTGTTTCTGTCAGCGTCAGGTCTTCCGTTTCAGCAACCTGCTTTGCCTGTTCAAGTGTCCAATCGAGCGGCGCATGGGGAAAACCCGCAATAGGCTCGACTTCATGACCCGGACGTTCGAAATTTTCTGTTGCTTCATTCATGTTCATTCTCCAATTGTTCAATCAGGATTCTTACACGCGGACATGCAGTGACGCTGGCCGGGCCAGGTTCAATTCATTCCTTGCGGAATTGCCTGCAAGCTGTCATTGGCACGTCCTTGCATGCAAGCTTACGCAGATGAAAACATGCGTCTGTACGTCAGCGCACACTGAACTCGGGCCAGCCTGCGGACAGCTGAAGCAGATGGTGGAATAAGCTGGGTTCTACCGCTTCGTTCACCCACCATCAATTCATAAAGAAGTAAATCAGCACTAAAACGATGACGGGGACACCCAGAAACCAACCTATCAAATATTTACCCATTAGATTTTTCCTTGAAATGTTGAATAGAGGATCGCACTATGGATCTTCAAAACCTCCGCGTCTGTGTGCTGGCGAACAATAACCGGTGATAGAAAACGATTTCATGTCACGCAATCGCGCACAAAAATGATGGGCATTGCTGGATTGCTTTCCATACTTATCTACAACACCAGTATCTAGCCGCTGACGCGTCATTTATTATCGCCACCACAGAGATTCAAGCATCAGCCTCCGCTCCAGGCAGAGGGCGTAACGTCCATTTCGTTCGGCACCGCACAGACGACTCTCTGCCAGCCCATTACCGTTACATAACAAGGAGAAAACCCAATGAAAACACTTGCATTCCCACGCCACCGCCTTGGCGACAATCCGGACGACAACGGAGGCCATCATGATTGAGGTTCGCAAGGGTCAGGCACCTACCCCCCTGACACGTGCCGAGTTCAGTGAGCGGTTTAGAGCCTCCTTCATCGACCCGGCGTTCCGTGCTGAAGACTCGTCCATCGCCCGCCTTGAAGAAATCGCTTGGCAGGCCCACACCGAATACCGTAAATCCCCATTTACGCAGAAGGCAGGTCCGGGGTATGCCGATCCGGACTACGATTTGTCGTCCGAGTGGGTTGCCACCAAGCAGCGCATCGACGCAGCACAACTGCGCTGGGCCGATGCGGCGAGCCCGTCGCGGGTGTTGCTGATCTGTGGATCGGCACGCAACGATGGCACCTGCCCGGGCGAGATGTCCAAAACGTTTCGACTGTTGGAAATGGCACGCGAAACCCTGGAACAGGCCGACATCGAGGTCGATGTGCTCGACCTCAGCCGGCTCTCCTCCGAATACGGCCGCAAGATCCACCCCTGCAAGGGGTGCGTGTCCACCGCGATGCCTTTGTGCAACTGGCCGTGCAGTTGCTATCCCAATCATGCGCTCGACCAGACCAATGACTGGATGAGCGAGATCTACGAGCGCTGGACCGCAGCCCATGCGGTGATCATCGTCTCGCCGGTGTATTGGTACCAGAGTCCCAGTCCGCTGAAACTGATGATCGACCGCCTGGTATGCGCCGACGGCGGCAACCCCGATCCCACCTCAACCTCGGGCAAAAATCCCGGCAAGGCAAAAGCACTCGAGATGGCCGGCTGGGACTACCCCAAGCATCTGGCAGGACGCGCCTACGGACTGGTCGTCCACGGGGATGTGGCAGGGATAGAAGGCTCGCGCCGCGGCCTGTCGGACTGGCTCGACTGGATGGGTTTCATTGACGCAGGGGCACAAGCGCGACTGGACCGTTTCATCGGTTACTACGAACCGTATGCAACCAGCCACGACAGCCTGGACCAGGATCAGCCGGTGCAGGAAGAAGCACGCAATGTGGCGCGTGCAGTAGCAAAGGCCGTGATCGAATTGCGTGCCGGCCGACTGCAGGCAGTACAGCCGAACCTGTCGCGTCCGCGCCCAAAATAAGTTACGCCATGCAAACCCTATGACGGCGCACTGACACCTCAACCCCTACGGACAGTCTTGATGATTTATCCGTTACCTACGAAATTGATTGCTGGAGAAAAAGCATGAACGAATATCGCCACCATGTAACGGGCTTTTTTGCCCATCGCGAAGAAGCCGAAATCGTGTTGTCAAAACTTGTCGAACGGGGACTACCGCGTGAACAGCTGCGACTCTTCGAAACCGACCCGGCCGCATCAGACACCGCGCCCAATGAAGGCAGCAATGCCGTGCTGAAGGATGTGCTGGTCGACGCCACCATTGGAACCGCAGTCGGCACCGGCGTCGGTGCGCTGGGGGCCGTGGCGCTGGCGGCGACAAGCGTGAGCCTGTTCATCGCCAGTCCATTGGTGGCCCCACTGATGCTGCTCGGCTGGGGTGCCAGCATCGGTGGCCTGATCGGCGCAACGGCCGGCGCCACATCCAGTACCGGAAACAAGGATGGCTGGTTGTCCGATCTGATCAGTGATGCGATTGCCAGCGGCCAGATCGTGCTGGTAGCGGAGACCCGGACAGAGCAGGAAACGGCGATTGCATGCGAAGTCATTCAGGCCGCGGCAGGTGATCAAAAAATCAACGACATGGCGTAAGCACAAGCCATGACGACTGGTTCGGATCAAGCCAGCTTGTCTGCGAACTCATGATTCACGTCACGATGATGAATTTCATCTTCGCGTACTGCGATGATGAGATCGCGTAACCGTGCATCGGGCGCGAGTTTCCAGTATTCGATGGCCAGACCGGGCGCCTCGACATTCGTGCAAAAGCCACTGTCCACCTCGGCCAGATACTCGGTGTAGCTGTGGACGGCTTCTTCCTCCAGGTAACCTACGACGCGGTGCGCAGTCCTGGACGAAATCAAGTACAGCAGAAAGAAAAGATTAAAAAAAGCGCCCTGGGCAAGCAGAATCAGCAGGCGCTCAAGCCCGGTGGGGTGGGCAATATGCGTAAAGACCATCAAATGCATGCGTTCATTTTCCGCCTCGTCCAGGAGCGTGCGGATCCAGCCGTGATCGCCTTCGAGTCGACGCAATGAATGTAAATGTTGTATTACCCCACCCACCATGCCCGGCACAGCCGCAACCGTTTCCAGCACCACCGCACGATGACCATAACGGCGGGCGAAAAAAGTGTCGGCGAAAAACCGCATAAACCTGACCAAAGCTAAAGCCATCCGGTCGCGAATATCCTTGGGCTCGTAGTGATGATCAAGTGGCATGGTTACCTGCAATTCGTTCTTTGATTTGTTCCATATCCGACACCTCTACCCCCACCTTTGTAAGCGCTACGCATAGCTGCGTATCAACCGGCCTGGGCCCGGCGCACAGGCTAAACGCCACAGGCCTGCAGACACGATGCACCGGAAATGGTTTCCATTCCGTTCGGTAACGCACCCACCACCCGATTCCCTATGTGTGCTGGCGCACAGCCCAAGTCGCCATGTACTGACATCCTTTACCCAATCAGGACAGGGCGCTTGGATGGACGAGCTAGTCATTCTAGGCATCGTTGAGAACCTGCGCAAAGGCTCCTATCGTTATTTGGCACGCAAAGCCGGGCAGGGTCTGGTACCGCAAGGCGCGGCGTTCAATCAGGCCAGCCTGCATGACATTCCCCTATGCGATCAGGACACTGAAACAGTCATGCCTGATGCCATACCTGAATTCAAACGACGGATTATGGAGCCTGGTGTCACACAAATTCAACTGTATGAGCTCCGATTGATCGCTCCCCATGGTCGCACTCCGAAGACACTGGATGCCACTCGGCTGATGTGGGTCTATAGTGAACCCAATCCATGTTTATCCGGTTGACGTACACCATCGTGCATACAACACATGGTGTGTAAACGGCACTTCGATGTGACTGGAAATCACCACACCTGACTTGCAGGCAGCGCGATGACGTTAGCGTTTTGATTGAGTGCTGGCTGGTTCACCCGTATTTGCAACCTTCTCGATTGATCAGCATGCTTCACACACTATGAAAACCAGTCCATTAGCAGGTAATCCCGCCCAGCCAGCCATGCTGGTCAATGTCCCCAGGCTCATCACGGCCTACTACAGCAACCTGCCCGACCCTATGGTGCCCGCGCAACGGGTCGCGTTTGGCACCTCGGGACATCGTGGGTCGGCGTTCGACAACAGTTTCAACGAATGGCATGTACTCGCCATCAGTCAGGCCATTTGTGATTATCGAAAGCTGCAGGGTATCGATGGCCCGCTGTATCTGGGGATCGACACGCATGCGCTTTCAGAGCCGGCGTTGACCAGTGCGCTCGAAGTGCTGGCGGCCAACGGGGTGGAGGTCATGCTTGCGGACAAGGATGAGTACACCCCGACCCCGGTGATTTCCCACGCCATCCTCACTTACAACCTCGGCCGCAATGCCGGGCTGGCGGATGGTATTGTCATCACGCCTTCGCACAATCCGCCCGACAGCGGCGGCTTCAAGTACAACCCGCCCAATGGGGGGCCGGCGGACAAGGACATCACGAGCTGGGTCGAGACCCGCGCCAATGCGCTGCTGGAAAGCCAGCTCAAGGGCGTGAAAAGAATCTTGATCAAACAGGCCCGGTGCGTCGCGACCACGCACCGGCATGACTATCTCAATGCTTACGTCAACGATCTCGCCAGCGTACTCGACATGGACGCGATACGCGGGGCAAACCTCGACTTGGGCGTCGATCCGCTGGGGGGCGCAGGGGTTCATTACTGGGGCGCGATTGCCGAGCGCTATGGCTTGAACCTCACGGTAGTGAACGCAACCGTCGATCCAACCTTTCGTTTCATGACAGTCGATTGGGACGGCCAGATTCGCATGGACCCCTCCTCGTCCTATGCGATGCAGAGCCTGATCGGTCTCAAGGACCAATTCGACATCGCCTTTGCCTGCGACCCCGACCATGACCGGCACGGCATCGTCACCAAGAACGCGGGCTTGCTGCCACCCAACCATTACCTGTCGGTCGCCATCGACTACCTGTTCCAGAATCGACCGGGGTGGCGCAAGGATGCAGCGGTGGGCAAGACAGTCGTCAGCAGCCAGATGATTGATCGCGTCGCAGCCCGGCTCGGCCGCACGCTTGTCGAAGTCCCAGTCGGCTTCAAATGGTTTGTCGATGGCCTGCACGATGGCTCGCTCGGCTTTGGTGGGGAAGAGAGTGCGGGCGCCTCGTTTGTGCGGATGGATGGCAGCGCCTGGACGACGGACAAAGACGGCATGGTCCCGGCCTTGTTGTCGGCAGAGATCACCGCGCGCCTGGGCCGTGATCCTGGCGAGCGCTATCTTGAGTTGGCGCGCGAGTTGGGTGAGTCGGTTTACGACCGTGTCGAAGCACCGGCAACCCCGGCGCAAAAGCAAAGACTGGCCCAGCTTTCGCCCCAGCAGGTTTTATCGGCAGAACTCGCCGGCGAAAAAATCCAGTCCATCCTCACCCATGCACCCGGCAACGGCGCACCCATCGGCGGTTTGAAAGTGGTAACGGAAAGCGGATGGTTTGCGGCGCGTCCATCCGGCACCGAAGACATCTACAAGATCTATGCTGAAAGCTTTCGTGACGCGGATCACCTCCACCGCATCCAGGAAGAAGCGCAAACCATTGTCAGTGCTGCGGTGGCGGCATCCACGTAGCAAACGCAGCATATCTCGGGGCAACATCAAACATTGGTCATGAGCGAACACACACGAATCAGCCACCCGAAAGCGGGCCGCTTGAGTTCGGATGTCGAAGGATTTGATTCGCTGTCCGAACTGGCCCTGGATGTGCGCTCGTCGTGGGATCACCCAGAAAAGCTGCACTAGCTGAATTCAGCGACATGCACCATGCCCCCGCTAACGGGCTTTGTGATGTTTCCACCCCAACCCGGTTGGCCGTCCCGGTTTGAACCCGGTTGCTTATCTCGCCGCTCCTCGCGCCCTACGCTTGCACCATGTTCTGACGCATGGTGCGCAGAGCCAAGAATCAAGGAGCGGAGAATGAAAATCGGAATAATGGTGATGATGGCCGTGTTGCTGAGTACAGGCGTGGCGCATGCCGAATCGGTTAAACCGGCATTGGGTTATGACCGGGTGGGGCTGGCCTCCAAACAGGTGTCAGCAGCAGACAATACCCAGGCGAAAACCGCGCCAGGCGAAAATGCAGATCAAGCCCTGCAGGCGCGCAAGCGCGAGATGGCGCGTCGGTTGGTGTGGCTGATGTTGAGTGCGCGTTAAACCGTTACCCCTTCAGCGCGCTTACAACGCCAGCGCCCCGATGTGGGCCACCGCGCCGGGGTCGTCGCGCCATACAGCGGGGTCGGCATCGACATAAAGCTCGATCATGATACCGTCCGGATCATGGCAGTACAGCGACTGGCTGACACGATGATCCGACTGCCCGGCCAGGGCCACACCATGAGTCGTCAGGTGATCGCGGAAGGCGCGTAACTCATCCAGTGAGCCGCCAACCTTGAACGCCAGGTGATACAAGCCGACCTGACCGGAAGCGGGCGCCGATGCCTGCCCACCCACTTCGAGCAGCGCCAGATCATGGTGATTCTCACCGCACGAAAAAAACACCATCTGGCTGCCGTGCCGCGCCACTTCGTTCAGCCCGAGCACGTCGCGATAAAACGGAACCGAGGTCTTCAGGCTGCGCACCTTGAGCACGGCATGGCCGAGCTTGTGTACCCGTACGGTTTGAGCAGTCATTCGTGCATTACTCCATCAACGTAAAGCCAGCGCCCGTCCATCTTTTCAAAGCGGCTGGTTTCATGCAGTTTGAATGCGCGGCCATTGAGTTTGTAGCGCGCGATGAATTCCACCGTGGCGTGATGCTCGTCCAGCGGCGTATGCGTCTTGATCGCCAGCCCCAGCCATTGGGGCGACGGCGTGGCATCCAGGCCCAATTCAGCGGGCCGGGTATCGGGATGCCAGGTCGCCCGTAAATAATATTCCAGGCCCAGCGCAAATGCGCTGTAGCGCGACCGCATCAGGCGTTCGGCATCGGGAGCCGCCTCACCTGCATGAAAAGCCCCGCAGCACGTTTCAAGCGCGCGTCCCGTTCCACATGGACACGTCGCCGCACGCATCACTTTTTGGATGGGCATGTCAGCTTCGGCTGGATATAGGGCCACACCGCATCGAGCATTTTGGCCTGCGCTTTTTCGTTGGGATGAATGCCATCGGCCTGCATCAGGCCTGCCGTAATCCCCACGCCGCAAACAAAACACGGCACACGAATAATTTTCTCCTCACGCGCCACGTCCACATACAGCTTCGCCACCGCGTCGGCATAGGGCTTACCGTAGTTGGGCAGCACCGGCGCATCGAGCAAGGCCACCCAGGCACCCGATGCCTTGGCCTGGCGTATCATCGTAACCAGGTTCTGGCGTATCACCTTGGGCGGCGTGCCACGCAGGGCATCGTTGCCACCCAGTTCGATCAGCACGCCTTGCGGACGCTGTCGACTCAGTGCGGGTTTCAGTCGCTGCAGACCATTTTGCGTGGTGTCGCCGCTGACGCTGGCGTTGATTGCGCGCCAGTCGGGCGCCGTTTTCTTCAATCGCGCATCAAGCCGATCCACCCAGCTGGTGCCCGTTGCCAGCCCATAGCCGGAACTCAAGCTGTCGCCGACAATCAACACAGAGCATTGGCTGGCTGCTGCCCAACCTGGCAGCAGCCACAAAAAAAGCACCCACACGCGATAATTCATTCATTCACCTTAAATTGAACCCTACTCAATGACGCCTCCCGACAGTGCCCAGTTCCCCGCCGGTTCTTCCAGTACCGCGAAATTGCAGAGTGTCGTCAGCGCCCGCGCCCTGTCGCAGCACGTGCCCACTGCCGCTGGCAGCCTGACCATCCTCAGCGAAGTCGAGCTTGACGTCAAAGCAGGCGAGATTATCGCGATCACGGGCGCATCGGGTTCCGGCAAATCCACGCTGCTCGGCTTGCTGGCGGGGCTCGACCAACCCAGTTCAGGCGAGATCGTGCTGCTGGGCGAAGCACTCAACACGCTCGACGAAGACGCCCGCGCCCGCCTGCGCGCCGGCCGCGTCGGTTTCGTGTTCCAGTCGTTTCAATTGTTGCCGGCACTCACCGCACTGGAAAACATTTTGCTGCCGCTGGAGCTGGCCGGCCGCGCCGATGCACGCGAACGCGCCGCCCACTGGCTCGAACGCGTAGGTCTCTCGGCGCGCGGCAGCCACACGCCGCGCCAGCTGTCTGGCGGCGAGCAGCAACGCATCGCCATCGCGCGCGCGTTTGCCACCGACCCGCAAATCCTGTTTGCCGACGAGCCCACCGGCAACCTCGACGCCGACACCGGCGCGCGCATCATCGACCTGCTATTCGAACTCAACGCCTCCGCGCACACCACGCTGATTCTGGTCACGCATGACGAAGCCCTGGCGTCGCGCTGCCAGCGCCGCCTGCATCTGGTGGCCGGCCACGCCAGCGAGGTAGCCGTCGCATGAGGTTTGTTCGGCTGGGCCTGTGGTTGTTGCGGCGCGAGCGTAGCAACGGCGAATGGCGCGTGCTGTTGCTGGCGCTGATCATCGGCGTCGGCAGCGTCAGCACCACGGGTTTTCTCGGCGACCGCTTGAAACGCGCCATGGGCGATCAAGGCGCGAGCTTTTTAGGGTCCGACCTGCTGGTCACCAGCCCGCGCGCCATCGACACCTGGCCCCGCCACGCCCTGCGCACCAGCGTTGCACTCGAGTTCGCCAGCATGGTCTCCAACGGCGATGCCTTCCAGCTCGCCACCCTACGCGCGGTCGACGCGGCCTACCCGCTGCGCGGCAGCGTGCGCATCGCACCCCAGCCCTTTGCCGAGAGCGCCGTGCGCCCGGCACTGCCGCCACCCGGCGCGATCTATGTCGCACCCGATCTGCTGCCGCTGCTCTCAGCCAAGGTCGGCGACCGCGTACAAATCGGCGAATCCAGCTTCACCATTGCCGGCGTGGTGGCCGAAGAACCCGGCCAGCTCGGCGGCGTGTTCGGCCTCGCGCCGCGCGTGTTCATGCGCGCCGACGAAATCGAAAAAACCCACGTGCTGCAACCCGGTAGCCGCGTCACCTATCTCTACCAGTTCGCCGGCGAGCCCCAGCCGCTCACCGAATTTAGCGCCGAACTCAAACCCGTGCTCGACAGCACCCAGCGCCTGATCGGCTCGCACGAAGGCGTTGAAACCCTGCGCGGCGCGTTTGCCAATGCCGACAGCTACATCCAGCTCACCGCGCTCATCAGTTTGCTGTTGTCAGTTGCGGCCATTGCCATCGCCGCCCATCGCCATGCCTTGCGCCATTACGACCAGGCGGCGTTGATGCGCTGCATGGGCGCCACCACGGCCCAGTTGCGCACGCTCTATGGCGTGCAACTGCTCACGCTGGGCGTGCTCGGCAGTTTGATCGGCGTCGCCATCGGCGCGCTGACGCAGCAGGCGCTGGCGGGATTGGTCTTGCCCGATGCTGTGACTCGTCTGCCCTCGCTTGGCCTGGCGCCGGTCGGCGTCGCGGTTCTCAGCGGCCTGCTGGCGCTGGCGGGTGCCAGCCTGCCCGCGCTGATGCGGCTGATCCGCGTGCCGCCACTGCGCGTGTTGCGGCGCGACTTGCCGCCGCTGCCGCTCGGCGCATGGATCAGCGCGGCCGTCAGCGGCTCGGCGCTGCTGCTCTTGATTGCCTGGTATGCGGGTGATGCCAAACTGGTCGGCGTCTTTGTCGGCGCGCTGGCCGGACTGGTGCTGGTGCTCGCCTTGTTGGCCCGGTTGGCACTGTTCGCCGGCCGCGGGGTGCAGCAAATGAGCCACGGCCCGGTGCGCTTCGGCCTCGCGCAATTGCTGCGCCACCGTTTCGACAGCACGTTACAACTCGGCGCCTTCACGCTCGCGCTATTCCTCGTCGCGCTGCTGGCCCTGGTGCGTAGCGACCTGATCGCCGGCTGGCAACAACAGCTGCCGCCCGAAGCACCCAACTACTTTCTGGTCAACATCGCGCCCTATCAGCAAGCCGCAGTGGCCGATTATCTCGCCGAACATCAGCTCAAGGCCTCCGAGCTGTACCCCATGGTGCGCGGTCGATTGGCCACCAAAAACGGCACGCCCATCGCCTCCACCCTGCCGCCGGAATCGCGCGACAGCAACACCCTGCGGCGCGAGCTCAACCTCACCTGGACCGCCACCCTGCCCGCCAATAATGCCATCCTGCAAGGGCAATGGCATGGCGACCGCCGTGCGCCTGAAATCTCGATCGAGTCCGGCATGGCCGAGCGGCTCAACCTCGCGGTGGGCAACACGCTCGGCTTCCAGATCGGCGACCAATCTCTCAGCGCGCGCATCTCCAGCATCCGCAGCGTAAAGTGGGATTCGATGCAGCCCAACTTCTTCGTCATCTTTGCCCCCGGCCAGCTCGACGCCCTACCTGCCGCCGCCATCGCCAGCGTCTATGTGCCGCCCGGCGCCTCCAGCATGCTGCCCGGCTTTGTCAAAGCCTTCCCCGGCGTCACCGTGCTCGCGCTCGACAAACTCATCGCCAACATCGAAGCCGTGTTCGACCAGATCATTGGCGCGATTCAATTGCTGTTGGGTTTTTTGCTCGCCGCAGGCATGGCCGTCGTCATCGCGACGCTCTTGGCCAGCCTCGACGCACGGCAACAAGAAGCCGTGCTGTTGCGCACCCTGGGCGCGCAACGTGCCTATCTGGCCAAAGGTTTATGGAGCGAGTTTCTTGCCCTGGGCTTGCTGGCCGGCCTGCTCGCCAGTGCCTGTGCCGAAATCGCCATGGCGCTGATTTCAGATCGCCTGTTTGAACTGCCCGCGCGCCTACACCCCTGGCTGTGGCTGGCGCTGCCGCTGGCTGGCGCGCTGCTGGTCGGCATGAGTGGCTGGCTCACCACACGTCACATCACGCGGGTGCCGCCGATGCAGTCGATACGCGCGCTGGGTTAAACGATGGCTGAAGGGGTTGAGAATGGTCGATAGAAGTGAGTTCCTTATTCACGCGCGCCGACTGCACAACGCTTTACGCTATGCAATCGAAAACATGGATGTTGCACCGGACAAACTCGCTATTGAGCGACCACTCTTCGAGCACTACGCAAGTGGAATATATTTGGCTGGTAGTTTTGCTTTTCTGGAAGGGAAGTACGGTAAGCAACCTTGGCTTCCCACACCCCCACGACAAGTACCATTCGATCAATTCTTGCAGCAATTACCACCAAAGGTCGAGAACACATTCGCTGTCGCAGGTATCTCTCAAAAAGGCGTACGGGCACTAGTTTGTATTCGCAATGCAGTTACCCACAACGATAGTGACCTGGCGAAGAACGATGATAAGTCGTGCATTGCAAAAGTTACCGACGCGAACCTTCCTGGCGTAACAATTAATGGCTCTGTTGTTACTCTTTCCTCTACCGCGAGCACCGACTTCATGGAATACGTACGCAAGTCTCTGATAGCTATTTCCATGTTTCACGGCGATAGTTGAAAGTACTGCATTTACGCTGATTCCCTATACCTCCGGGCCAGCGCGAAAATCTGCGTAGGCCAGTATTAAACGTTAGGCCTTACAAGGAGCACTAGTGGTCATCAAAGCCCCAAAATCCAGTTCAGGCGATACAACCCATGCCCTTGTAAAAGCTGGGCTTTCGGCAATTCCTATCGTTGGCGGCCCAGCAGCAGAGATATTCCAACTCCTTGTTCATCCGCCACTTGAGCGGCGACGCCACGACTGGATGACACAAATAGGTGAAAAACTTCTAGAGCTCGAATCTCACGGACTCAACCTTGAAGACCTTCAGAACAACGAGCAGTTCATAAGCGCGGTGATGCAAGCGTCCGCCGCCGCATTGCGAACGCATAAAGAAATGAAGCTCGCCGCGCTCCGCAATGCGGTACTACACGTAGCTACAAGCCAAGGTCCGGAAGAGACGATTCAACACCTATTACTTTCGTTCATTGATCAATTTTCTGAGATGCACTTGCAAATACTCGCGTTCGCTCGAACACCAAAGCCACAGTCAAATATCAGTGCGGGTGGGCTAGGTCATGTCTTAGAGGACAATATTCCAACGTTGCGGGGAGAACGGACTCTCTACGATCAGCTATGGAAGGACCTATACCTTCGCGGGCTGGTCAACACAGAAAGTCTGCACGTAATGATGACGGGCAATGGTCTAGCTCAAGGCAGGACGTCGCCGCTCGGAGAAGCACTTTTGAACTTCATCGCGGAGCCAAAGTAATCCAGAGAAACTTAACTAGACGTAGGGAACATAGGATAAGACACTATTCATATTGCACTTACTTAAGCCCAATATAAGGGCTTAACACCAACACTCTAGTACTAATACACCGCCTGCTGTCGCACATACTCAGCCCGTTTCATCTCGACATAGTCCTGCCGTTCCATATCGCGTAACTGCCTCGGATACCGGTCGGCGGCTGTATACCAGTTCTGCAAACTTTTCTCGAAACGCGCTGCGGGTGCGGTGCGGGTTGCACCCAGAAAGCTGTCGATGGCGAGGTAATAGCGCATGGTGTTACGTTCCATCAGGCCGCGTATGCCACTCACGTATTCGGGCTGGCCATCGGGCTGTTTGCCGACGACGGTAAACCCGACTTTGTCGCTGCCGACCGTTGCGAGGTAGGCCTCCAGGGCGAGCCGGCCTGCAAAGTTGACGGTGTAGGAGTAGGTGAAATGCAGGAAGGTTTGGGCATTTGGAAGCGCGACGGCTTCGAGCTGGATCAGAAAATCATGGGTGCCCAGTGGCCCGTCCTGTGCGCTGAGATCCACCTCGAAATAGTTCGCCGCCACCGCCGGCACGCTGTAGTTGAATTCCACACGCGGCACATCGGCCAGATCTTCGGGCGTTTTCTTGCCGATGTTCACTTTCAGAAGCGTGCCGGATGGCCCGACTTCGGCACGGCAGTATTAAGTGTTGATGTGCAGGATCATCACTTCACACCAGTTCTTCGGGTTATTCAGGTTGGCCTTTACCAACGCGATTGGGTAGTCCGCGACGGTATAGATATCACTTTTCAAGCGGCTGGATGACTCAGACGATTCAAGTACCAGCTGCCGCTTGAATTGATTTTGTGCAAGCGGCAGCTTTAACGAGGCATAGGTGGCGAGCAGGGTCGAGGCTGGATTCGGCGGGGTGATCGCGGCACCCGCAACCCCTGTTGTAAAGGCCATCACCACGCCGCTGATCAGGCGCAACAGAATGAAACCCCGAGGTTGATGCATACCACTCCCCTATCTTCATCAGTTTTATCGTTTCGCAGCAATGGGCACTCTGACACCCGGTTCGGCGTTACGCAGGCTGGATGCAGCTTATATCCGCCAACCCAACGCAGTCAAAACTCAATCTCAAGACGGACCCGCGGCGTTGCTTTCCAATCGTGCCTCAGCCCGCCTCTGCTACAAACCGCGCCACAAACGCGCCTTCATAACCCGCAGGCAGCGGAATGCTGACCCGATGGCCACTGCCTGGCGCAACGTCAACCGGGGTGCTGTCCTTGCCTTGCATGCTGGCTATCGTCCACTCCAGATTGCCCTTGGGGTGGATGAGTTCGATGCGGTCGCCCACTGAAAATTTGTTTTTGACTTCGATCTCGGCCAGGCCGGCGGCGTTGTAGGCGGCGACATCGCCGACATACAGGCTGCGGTCGGAATCGGAATGACTTTGCAGGTAGCTCTGGTATTCGCGGTCGGGGTGGCGTTCGTAAAAACCGCCGGTATAGCCGCGGTTGGCGAGGCCGTCGAGCTCGCGCAGTAGCGCCGGATTGAACGGTCGTCCGGCGACGGCATCGTCGATGGCGTGCCGGTAGCTCTGGCAGGTGCGTGCGGCGTAGTAGGGCGACTTGGTGCGGCCTTCGATTTTGAGCGAATCGACGCCCATGTCGGTCAGCTGCTGCACATATTCAATCGCGCGCAAATCTTTCGAGTTGAGGATGTAGGAGCCGTGTACGTCTTCTTCGACCGGCATGTAGCTGCCGGGATTTTGTTTTTCTTCCAGCAGATACACGTCGCCATCGGGCGCGATGCGCGCACCGTGGATGTCATACCCCCAGCGGCAGGAATTGGTGCACGCGCCCTGGTTGGGGTCGCGGTGGCTGAAGTAGCCCGAGAGCAGGCAGCGGCCGGAATAGGCGATACATAGCGCGCCGTGTACGAAGACTTCGAGCTCCATGTCCGGACATTCCTGACGGATCTCCGCGACCTGATCGAGCGAGAGTTCGCGCGACAGAATCACGCGCTTGATGCCGAGTTTTTTCCAGAACCGCACCGCTGCGTAGTTGACGGTATTGGCCTGCACGGACAGGTGAACGGGCATCTCGGGCCAGGTTTCGCGAATCATGTCGATCAGGCCGGGGTCGGCCATGATCAGTGCATCCGGTTTGAGCGCGATGACTGGCGCCATGTCGGCCAGATAGGTTTTGACCTTGCTGTTATGCGGCGAGATGTTGCTGACGACATAAAACAGCTTGCCCCGGCTGTGTGCATACTCAATGCCCACGCCCAGTGCCACTTCATCGCGAAAGCTGTTGTTGCGCACGCGCAGGCTGTAGCGCGGCTGGCCGGCATAGACGGCGTCGGCACCAAAGGCGAGGGCTGTTTCGAGCATGGTTTGCGAGCCGGCGGGGGCCAGTAACTCGGGGCGACGGGGCGTGACAGGGTTCATTTGGATGACCGGAAAAGGGATAAGCGCAACATCGGACAGCTTACGCTCAACGATGCACGCGCCCGGAAGCAGGATGGAGGTCGGTGCTGACGGCTTCGCGTTCGTCGAACACAAAGCAGTCGCCGTGGTAATGCGCGCCACCGGTATCTTCAAAATATTTGAGGATGCCGCCGTCGAGCTGGTACACGTGGTCGAGGCCGATGGCTTTCATGTGGATGGCGGCTTTTTCGCAGCGGATGCCGCCGGTGCAGAATGACACGATGGTTTTGCCGGCGTAGTCGTCGCGGTGCTGGGCCAGTTTCTCGGGGAATTCGCTGAACACGCCGATGTGGTAATCCACCGCGTTTTCAAAGCTGCCTTCGGCCACTTCGTAGTCGTTGCGGGTATCGAGCATGACGACTGGGCGGCCCGCGTCGTCGGTGCCGCGATCCAGCCATTTTTTGAGCGTAGCAGGCGTCACCGAAGGCGCCCTGCCCGCTTCTGGCTGAATCAGCGGGTGCTTCATGGTGATGATTTCTTTTTTCAGGCGCACGCGCATGCGCTTGAACGGCGGCTCGTTGGAGAGGCTTTCCTTGGGCTGCAGGTCGGCAAAACGGGCGTCGGCCCGCAAATGCTCGACGATGGCGTCAATCGACTCGCGCGCCCCGGCCAGAAACACATTGATGCCTTCGGGCGCGAGCAGGATGGTGCCTTTGAGGCTCAGCGCCACGCAGCGCGCGGTGAGGTCGGCCTTGAGCGACTCACGGTCGATGAGCGTCACGAACTTGTAGCAGGAAATATTGACGACAGACACGGTAAAACCCTTTAAACGAGCTGGCATTATCCCGGAAACCGTGCATCCGGCATAAACACAAAGAAGTTCTGACTTGCGGGGGCTTTTGTTACCCTTCGAGCTTCTCCCCCTGCGCTTTCCCATCATGGACGAACATTTGCAAACCCTGGAACACGCCCAGAAAACCGCAATCGACCTCGCGATCCAGTTTGGCCCCAAGCTGGTGGTGGCGCTGCTGATCCTGGCGGCGGGCTTTTACGTTGGGCGCTGGATCGGCAATCTCGCCGAATCGTTGCTGCACAAGCTGGGCATCGAAGCATCCCTGAGCAAATTGCTGTCGCGCATTGTGCGCGTGCTGGTGTTGATCCTGTTCGTGATCATGGCGCTGCAGAATCTGGGGGTGGAGTTACTGCCGCTGCTGGCCGGCCTGGGTGTGGCGGGCGCGGGCATTGCGCTGGCGATGCAGGGCGTGCTGGGCAATCTGGCAGCGGGATTGACGATTATTTTCACGCGGCCGTTTCAGGTGGGCGAATATATTTCCATCGCCGACGAGGAAGGCACGGTCGAGAGCATCCGCCTGTTCAACACCGTGCTGAGTCATCCGGACCATTCACGGATCATGATTCCCAACCGCAAGATCGTCGGCGAGATCCTGCATAACTTTGGCACGTTGCGGCAGCTCAATGTCATGGTTGGCGTGGCGTATGACACTGATATCAAGCTGGCGCTGACCGCGATTCGTGAATTGCTGGCGGCCCACCCCAAGATTCTGCAGGAGCCGGAGCCCATGATCCGCGTGCTGACGCTGGCGGATTCGGGCGTGGAAATCGCCATCCGCCCGTGGACCTCTGTCGACAACTATTACGACACCTCAAGCGATATCACCCAGGCGGTGCTGGAGACCTTCCGCGCGCGTGGCATCAGCATTCCATTCCCGCAACGCGAAGTACGCCTGCTCGGGCAGCCATGAAGCGTCCCAACCAAGCTGCTGCCGGCAAGACCTCAGCCACCTTTACCGACCCGCTGGCCGAGGTCTTGCGCCCCGGCCAGTCGATCGAGCTACTGAAAGAGCTGCACATCCTCACACGCGACGGCAAGCTCAACCAGGACAGCCGCCGCAAGCTCAAGCAGGTATTTCACTTGTGCCAGTTCATCGAACCGCTGCTGGACGAGGTGCTGGGCCAGCAGGACACGCTGACACTGGCCGACCACGGTGCCGGCAAGTCCTATCTGGGATTCATCCTCTACGACCTGTTTTTGAAAGCGCGCCCCGGCGCGCACATCTACGGCATTGAAACCCGCGATGAGCTGGTGGAAAAATCACGCGAATTGGCCAAACGACTCGGCTTTGAGCGCATGTCGTTCCTGAACGAAACCGTGGCCGAATCAATCACCACCGAGACCCTGCCCGCGCGCATTGACATCGTCACCGCGCTGCACGCCTGCAACACGGCCACCGACGACGCGATCCGCTTTGCGCTCGCCAAGCAGGCGCGCCACATCGTGCTGGTGCCGTGCTGCCAGGCCGAAGTGGCGGCAGTGTTGCGCAAGCACAAAAATGAATCCTTCGGTAAAACGCCGCTATCCGAAATCTGGCGTCACCCCATCCATACCCGTGAATTCGGCAGCCAGCTCACCAATGTGTTGCGCTGCCTGCAACTGGAGTCGCATGGCTATCAGCTCACCGTGACCGAACTGGTGGGCTGGGAGCACTCGATGAAGAACGAACTCATCATTGCCACGCAGACCGGTTCACCGCGCAAAAACGCACGCGAACGGCTGCAGCAGATCCTGCAGGAACTCAACCTGCAGGAACTTGAAGGACGTTTCCTCGGTCCGCAATAAACTGGGTTCACGCCTATACGCTAGATAGGCCCGTTTACGGATTCATCATGCTACCCGCCCCATTCCATGCCATTTGGGGAGTGGTCGTGCTCGCTGCGATGGCGGGCTGTGCCACTCCGCAATACCAGACGACTGTCCGCCTGATCCCGCCTGCCAGCGAACAGGGGCGTGCCTGCGCACAGACCTGCGAAGCCCAAAAAACCACCTGCCAGTCCGATTGCAAACAGCGCTTTCAGGCCTGCGCCCGTGACATCGAGCCGCAAGTCGAAGCGCGCTATGCTGAATTGTTGAAACAGTATGAAAACGAGCTGAAGCAATACGCGGCGGCTTTACGCCATTACGAAATGCAGTTGCAATTTGAATGGTTCAACCATTACCCCTACCGCCGTCCCTATTGGCGCGACCCCTGGCTGCAACACCGCGGCCTATTTCTTTACCACGAGCCGGTGATGCCCACGCGTGCGAGCGTACAGACACGCCTGGAACAAGAAAGCTGCCAGTCTGACTGCAGCTGTCTGCCGGCTTACGATACGTGCTATGTGGGGTGTGGCGGGCAGCGTCTGGTCGAAACGCTGTGTATCAAGAACTGTCCTGCATCCAAATAACTCAGGCTTCAGGTAAAAGCGAAGTGAGTTTCACCGCCACATTGGCCTTGTCGCTGTTAAGCCACACTTCGCCGTCCTGCACCATGCACTGCAAACGCATGCTGCGATCCGCCAGGGCAGCAAGTTCCTGGCTAATGTCTGCCGGTAATTGCAGTACGGTCAGGTTGGTCAAGCGGGTGAGCTTGCTGGCAATCTGCTTCCACCAGATTTCACAACTGCTGGTGTAACACAGCACCACCACCTTTTCCGCGCGGCTACAGGCGCGGCGTATGCGCGCCTCGTCTGGCTGGCCCAGGTCGATCCACAGGGTGATTTCGTCCGTCAGGCTCTTGACCCACACTTCCGGCTCGTCGACATCGAACAGCCCCTTGGTGAAAGCGATACCCTCTTGTGCGTTGAGCGCATAGGCCAGCACCCGCGCCATCATGCGTTCATCGGTTTCGGAGGGGTGGCGTGCAATCGTCAGCGCATGGTCGGCGTAATAGTTCCGGTCCATGTCGACGATCTGCAACTCGGCTTTGTAGATGGTGGCTTTGAGCGCCATGGCGATTCAACCCGATATGAGAAAAGCTGCGTGGCATTGTATCCACGCAAACCGTCGTGAATGACAGGAATACCCGATGGGTACCCATAAAAAAACCCCGGCGAACCGGGGTTTTTCACATCAGGTCGTAAAACTTACGATACGACCTGGATGTTGGATGCTTGCTTGCCCTTGGGGCCAGTGGTCACTTCGAAGCTGACCTTCTGGTTTTCCTGCAGGGACTTGAAGCCACTGGAGTTGATTGCGGAGAAATGCGCAAACAGGTCTTCACCACCGTTATCCGGGGTAATGAAACCAAAACCTTTTGCATCGTTAAACCACTTAACTGTACCCGTTTCCATCTTGTTTCCTATCTATCAAAAAAATTGAGCGACATGCTCTATCAATCGAATTTCAAGGAAAAAGGCTTACCAGAGGTAGTGCAATTTAAAGCTTGAATCCAACAGATGGCGTATTGATAACACAGAAAATTCGGATGTCAAAGCGTTTTTCCATCCGCGTTCAATGGGCGCAGCATCAGCGTATTGCCCCGCTGGGTGAATTCCAAATGTTTCAATACACTCATGCCGAGTAATACCTGATTACCCGCCATGCCAGGATTGATGCTGGCTGGCACACCATTCAGCGTGAAGGGTCCGAAGGCCAGCGCATCCAGGCGCGTGGCCCGTGTGGTAACTGTGCCATTGGCGGTTATGGCCTGCTGGTAGGCACCAGGCTCCAGGCCCAGTTTTCCCGCCAGTCCCGCCGGCACCGACACCAGCGTGGCGCCGGTATCGAGCAGGAAAGTGACGGGCTGACCGTTGATCGTACCGGGGAAAATATAGTGACCATCGCCGCTGCGCTTGAGCACCAGTTCGGCGCCGGGGGCGACCTGCAATGCTCGATTGGGATTGTTGCGCGCTTGCAAACTATTTTCGAAATAGAGATAGAGCATCCCCAGCACCAGCAGGCTGGCTATCCAGGCCATGCCGCGTCCCAGCGGGCGATGCGGGTTCTCCGACGAGTTTGAGCTTTCTGAATTCACAGCGTGTAGACCTAACTGGTGGTGGATCGTTCGGCGAATCGCCCTCAAACCCTAGCCTAAATCAAGTCTCACGCACAAGGAAATGCACGACATGGCTCCGTCATGCCGTGAATGAAAAATGTTCAGCGTTTAGCCGTGTTGACCGCGCGGCTGGGAGAACCGGCAGTGCGGTGCATCACCAAACGCTTCCCGCAAATAACGGGTTTCAATGTGCAGCAGCCGCTCGTGATCGCCGGCTTCCAGGTAAATATCCGGCTGCGCCATCAACGCGTCATCCCACACCATTTCCACACCCCAGGCGTTGGGCAGGCCCGGCACCACGCCGGGTGAACATTCCGTGAACAGGCTGCTCACGCTGGTTTCATCGGCCAGGCTGAACTCCACGTCATTATCCAGACCCAGCCGACCGAGATGAATTTCCTGGTCGGCGGGGATCATTGCCACCAGCTGGCAATCCATGCCGTTCAGCAGCACACCCTTGGCGACGCGATCCGGCGTAATCCTGGCTGCGCGCGCGGTAGCGGCGCTGGTCTGGGTATGCGGGTGCGACACAATCTCAAACGGAATCATGTGCTGGTCCAGGAAACGTTCCATGCGATGCATTGCGTTCATGATGGGCTCCTTCCAATGCGAAATAACTCATTTCACTATAGATCACGTTTGTGATCGCACTGAAGCAAACATTTCGGTACGGCACACGGGCCATCGCGCGTTCGCGGTTAGCTTTGCTCTTAGAATCAGGACGATGTGAAAAGACCCGCTATCAATTGATGAAACCCGATCCGCGCACTTTTTTCATTTTGATCGCCCTCATCGGCGGGCTGGCGATATTCAGTTCCACGTTGTCGAAAACGCCAGTGCTGCCGCTGTTCGCCCATGCGCTCAACGCCAGCCCGGCCGAAATCGGCTGGATCGTGATGGCGTCAACGATACCCGGTGTGCTCATCAGCTATCCGGCGGGGGCGTTGTCCGACCAACTGGGCCAGCGGCGCTTGCTGTTGGCCTCGTTGGTGGTGTTTGCCACCGCACCGTTTCTGTATCTGCTGATCGAAACCCCCTGGCAGCTGATGGCGGTGCGTTTTTATCACGGCTTTGCCACCGCCATTTTCGGCACCGTGGCGAGCGCGGCGATTGCGTCGCACTACACCACTGACCGCGCGGCCAAACTGGCCACCTATTCGTCGATCACGATTGTCGGGCGCTCGATTGCGCCGTTTCTGGGCGGTTTTCTGATTTCGCTGGCGAGCTTTAATGCGGTTTACATCGCGTGCGCCATCAGCGGCGTACTGGCGCTGGGTGCGGGTTTGCTGCTGCGCCCACAAGGGGTACGCCGCCAGACGCTCGCCCCTTGGGCGGTCTTGGCGCAGCGCGACGACGGCCCCGCACCCGCAGCCAAAAAAGTGCAACCACCCTTCTGGGCCAGCCTCAACACTGTGCTGCGTGACCGCGGCATCATGCTGGTGAGTGGTGTCGAAGCGGCCCAATACCTGGTGTTCGGCGCCATCGAAGCCTTTATCGCCCTGTACGCCGCCTCACTCAATATCCCGGCGTGGCAGATCGGCGTCATCCTCGGCGTACAGCTTGTCAGCATCGTGTTTGCCAAGCCACTGATGGGCCGCGTGTCGGATCGGGTCGGCCGCAAGCAGGTCATCATCCCCGGCCTGCTAATCGGCGCGGTCAGCGTGGTGCTATTACCGTTCGCATCCAGTTTCATAGCGCTGGCTGGGCTCAGCCTGCTGTTCGGCATCGGTTTTGCCACCGTCACCTCATCCACCGTCGCCCTGGTCGCCGACCTCACCCAGAATGGGCGCTATGGCTCGTCGATGGGTGTGCTACGCACAGTGATGGACGTCGGCCAGTCGATTGGCCCGGTGCTCACCGGCTGGATGATCGGCATGGCCGGCTACGGCAGCGCCTTCACCCTGCTGGCCGCGATCCTGCTTGCCGCCGCGCTGCTGATGGGGCTGCGATTTAAACAAGCGTAAACAGCGGAACGCATCCCGCCCCCACCCATCAAACAACCGGCCACGATCAGATATAGTGGACCCAGCCGCACTGCCCCAAGGAGCCCGTCATGAATATCCGTTTACCGATTGTCCTGTTTGCCCTGCTGGCGTTTGCCCAGTCGTTCTTCATGCTGCCCGTCGCAGCCGACACCACCGCGCCTACGCAGTCATCCGCGGTAACGCAACCCGCCTCCACCGCGCTGGAAGCCTGCCCGCCGGCCGTCAAAGGCGCCAAACTGGCCCAGATCGCCACCACCGAATGCTGCAAGGACCAGAAAGGCATCTGCGGCTGCCGCGCCGGCAAGATCGTGTGCTGCGATAGCAAGCCGAGCACGCACCCGGCATGTACGTGTCATGGTGACAACGGGTTTATTGAATAGCCTTTTCCCAGAAAAGCATCATCGACAGGCACCCTGAAAATGCCCAAAGCAACAGCCAAGACGAAGACTGTGCCCTACAACGTGGCCGAACAGCTTCGCACGCCCGAGGAAATTGCCGCCTACCTCGACGCCTGGCTGGTCGAGACGCCCAACGATGTTTCAGGAATAGTTCGCGTGCTGGGCGACATTGCGCGCGCCAAGGGCATGTCACAGGTTGCGCGAGACGCCGGGCTTAGCCGCGGAAGCCTCTACAAGGCGCTCAGCAAAAACTGCAATCCTAGTTTTGCGACTGTGCTCAAAGTTGCGCATGCGCTCGGGGTACGGCTGCATGCGGAAACGGTTTGATATGGGCCCCTTATTGGACTCCTCGAAGCACCCACGCTGACTCAATATCAATGCCTATAACCTTCTTTGACGCACTCGACGGCACGCATGCGAAGCAGTCGTTCGACTCGCCAACGGTGTATCTCGATCATTGGGCAATTCGCCTCTTCTCTGAAGAGTTGGACCTACAAGATAGATTCGTCCACTCGCTGTTGGCGAAGGCTGGGACGCTTCTACTTTCCCATATCTCATTCTCGGAGTTCGCTGCCTTATCAGATGCCCGCCACTGTGACCAAGCCGAAGCATTCTTTGAACGGCTCCTACCAAACATCTATTTGACAGACTTTGCGTTTGACAAGCTCCTTCAAAAGGAAAGGTACGAGCACAACAATGCAAAGCGCTTTTGGCCGCCCGCTGATCTTCCTCAACTTAAGCTTTTTGCGGAGCGAGCAAACAGGCAATCTTCGAGGCTAATGATGCGAGGCTTTGTGGCTCTTACCCACGAAACTCGAGATCAAATATCTGGATCGACCAAGGACCTCAAGCGCATCCTCGTGGAAGGATTTACGGCAGCACGCAATGACGTTGAGTACGTTGCCAAAGCACGCCGTATCTATCCAAGTGACAAACGCCCCAGAACACTGCTCATCCTCGGCGAACTGATGCGCAGCTTCAATCTCGACACCAACGCCCCGATAACAGAGAACGATGTGATTGATCTTCTACATGCAGCAATGCCTGTGAACTGTTGTGACTTTGTCCTCTTAGATGGGCCTTGGGCTGAGCGAGTCGAAAAAATGAGGCGTCGGGTGTCCAAGACGGAAATGGAAATGCCCATCGCATCATGCTTCTCCCAGCGCAATAATGGAGTCGAAAGCTTCCTTGCCGCACTTGAAAACTTTGACAGAGCCGCGAGCAAGCGTTACGCGGCGGTCCCGTAGTAAGGTCTAACGTAACTTCACGCGCCTCACTTACTCAACGCCACCCAAACCCCATCCCACTCCGCATCCGGTGGCGTTTCTCTAAACGCCGTAATCCGATCCAGCATGACCTGGCTGGGGCGATCGGCTGGGACAACCTCCAGACATTCACGGAACGCGGCCTCGGCACCATCCCAGTCCTGCTTGCGATAGCAGGCCAACGCGGTTTCATAAGACTGAGCCAAGTGCCGAGCTGCTTCTGTCTGGGTGTCTGAATAATCCATCAACTCGAACACGCGCTCGGGTTCCAGTCTGCCGGAGACGCGCAGGCTGTCGATTTCGCGGAAGGCCAGTGTGTCGCCTGCCATGTTGCGCGTGGCCTCGCTGACAAGGATGCGGGTGCCATAGAACTTGTTGGCCTGTTCCAGCCTTGAGGCCAAGTTCACGGTGTCGCCGATGACGGTGTAGCCGCGCGAGGTTTCGGAGCCGATGCTGCCTACGGTGACGTCGCCGCTGGCGATGCCCATGCGCACGTTCACTTCGGGCAGGGCGTGGCGGACGCCGAACAGTTCGGGCAGGCCGGCACGAAAGGTTTCCATGCGCGCCATCTGCTCCAGCGCGGCGATGCAGCACAAGCGCGCATGGTCGGCGGGATCAGTGAAGGGCGGCCCCCAGAAGGCCATGACGGAATCGCCGATGTATTTGTCGACAATGCCCTGCTGGCTACGCACTACCTCGGACATCAGCGAAAAATAGCGGTTGAGAAAACGCACGGCGGCGTCCGGTGTGAGGCCTTCGCACAGTCGGGTGAAGCCGGCCAGATCGGAAAAAAACACCGACATCACCTGGCGTTCGCCGCCGTCGGCCGGCATGCGGTTTGCCAGCAGGGTGCGCACCACGCGCGGGTCGACGTATTGGCCAAAGGTGGACCGAATGTGCTCCTTCTCGCGCAGCCCAACCACCATGTGGTTGAAGGAATGCGCCAGCGTGGCGAGTTCATCGTGGGTCTGAATCAAAATTTCAACGTCCAGGTCACCCGCTACCACTGCGCGCGTGCCGCCCAGCAGGCGCTTGACCGGCTCAACCAGCGAACGGGTGACGAACCCGGCGAAGATCAAACCGAGGACGGTGGCAATCGCGGTGATGATCCAGTTCAGCGTCGTCGCGCGTTCCTCCTCGGCCTTGGCCTGGGTAGCGGTGTCCTGGGTCAGTTTGTTGAGCAGATCGATGGTCTTGCCGATTTCGATATCGACGGTGTCCTTCTCGCGCAACAAGGCTTCGCGCACGATTTTCTCCGAACGGGGCGTACCTTCCTGCGCCTCGATCTGGAACAGGCGGAACGTCATGTGGAAATGTTGACGTGCGGTCTGGATCGAAGGCAGCTGTTTGCCCAATACCGCGAGCGTGACACGGTCGAGTTCGAAATCCTTTTCTGCTTCGGCCTCAGCCAGCATGCGCAGCGATGAATCGACGATCTGGTCGGCATTGATGCCGCGCATGTCGAAACCATTCGATTCTTTGGCGAGATATTCAGCATCCGGGCGCGCCACCTCCATGCCCGACAGTACGCGTTCCATGTGCACGATCTGTTGGCGAATCAGGATTTCCACGCTGGCCACCTGCTGCTGCAGCGGCAGGTAGTAGTCGGCGAGCGCCCGCACCTGGTTGTTGAGCTGGCGGAAGTTGAGCACCGAAACCCAGGTGACGATGACCATCAGCGCGAGCAGCGCCGTGGTGATGCTGAAGATTTTCAGGCTGATGGGCAGGCGCATGGGTATTTCCTGTTTAGTTCGGATTGAATCGGGAGCGGGTGACTCAGTGTAGGCCGCTGACTTGGTGCGCGCCAACCCAAACAGGCCAGGTTAGAGCAGTGGCTTGAGCGGCAGCAACTGCCACAGCCGCACATAACCGCGCTTGGTCAACGGCACATACTGGTCGGGCGCATCAGCTGCGTTCCAGCTGTTCTCCGGGCGCATGTCCGTTTCGATCAGGGTTTGTACCTGCCTGGCCAACGCCGGGTGATGCAGGACCACGCCCACCTCGGTATTGAGATTTTCAGAGCGCGGATCGAAATTGAACGTACCGATGTAGGCAATCTTGCCGTCCACCACCATGCTCTTGGCATGCAGCGCAAACAGCGGCGGTGTTTCAGGCGGATTCACCCGCGACATCAACGTCTGCCGGTTGGCCGGATCGGGTTTGTATTCATGAATCTGCAGGCCCATTTTGAGCAATTTTTTTCGCTGGTTGCGGTAGCCGGAAAACGCCTGGATGTTATCGGTGGAAGCCAGCGAGTTGGTGATGATGCGCACCTTGACCCCGCGTGCCACGGCCGCTTTAAACAGCGCCAGCGCCTTGCCCGACATCACCAGATACGGCGACTGGATCACGATGGACTCACGCGCATCACTCACCAACCGGGCCAGTGCAGCCGATGACTGGCCACCGCCGCCCAGCAGCCAGCGGTTGCCATTCTTGCCGGGGGTGTCGTGTATGAAATCGACTCGCCCCCACACGATTTCGCGCGCCAGCCGGTCGAAGCTATCGGGTGTGGTGTCAATCGCCGTGCGCACCTGGGGGGCAAAGTTCTCTGGCGAACTCGCATAGCCATGCAGCTCCCGGTACACCCGCTGCACCTCGGCATCATCGACCTTGACGTTCTTCTGCATCAGGCCCCAGCCATCGTAGAGCGTGGCCACCGGCACGGCGAGACTGTGGTTCCAGAATGCATCAAAACTGGTCTGCATGGACTTCACCGCCTCGCCCAAGAGCAGCGCGTCGCGGTCGCGAAAGTTGTAGTCCTGGTCGTAGTCGAAATACTCGTCCGCCATGTTGCGGCCGCCGGTGATCGCCACCTTGCCATCGACGACGAAGGTCTTGTCGTGCATGCGCTGATTCACGCCACGAAAATCTGTCACCACGTTGAGTGCGCGCTTATAGAACGGCGTCCCCACATGATGCTTGGGGTTGTAAATGCGGATCTCGATATTGGGATGTTTGTCGAGCGCGAGCAGCGACTTGTCGGGCGCATCGATCAACAGGTCGTCGACGATGACGCGTACCTTGACCCCGCGATCGGCCGCGCGCAACAACGCCTCGGTCGCGAGAATGCCGATGTTGTCGGTGCTCCAGATGAAATACTGCACAGTGATGGCGTGCTGGGCGTGATCGGTCAGCCAGGCACGGGCACGCAATGCCGCTTCGCCCGTATCCAGCACATAGACGCCAGTTTGCTGCGGATGGGCGGCGATCTGTTGGTCGATGATTGCCATCGATGCGGGCGCGTCAACGGCCCATGCCGGCAACCCGGAACCCAACAGCAGGACGATGGCAATCAAACGTTTGAACAGACTTGTGATCATGTTGCGCCTCGCCTGCTAGCCATTCGGAATGACTCCCGGGTGGCGTCAGCCTGCCTTGCCCGGTACCACCGGCACGCCGCTCGCGACGTCGCCACACTGCGCGCGATAACGCAATGCATGGTCCATCAGCACGATGGCCATCAAGGCCTCGGCAATTGGCGTGGCACGGATGCCAACGCAGGGGTCGTGACGACCATGGGTGACGACTTCGATTGGCTGACCGTGCAGGTCGATCGAGCGACCGGGCAGGCGTATCGACGAGGTGGGTTTGATTGCGATGTGCGCGACGATGGCCTGGCCACTGGAGATGCCGCCGAGGATACCGCCGGCGTGATTGCTCAAAAATCCTTCAGGGGTGATTTCATCGCGATGCTCGGTGCCTTTTTGGCGGGCGACCTCCATGCCATCACCGATTTCCACACCCTTGACGGCATTCAATCCCATCAGCGCATGCGCGAGATCGGCGTCGAGCTTGTCGTACAGGGGCTCACCCCAGCCAGGCGGCACATTTTCGGCCACCACGCTAACGCGCGCGCCCACCGAATCGCCCGATTTACGCAACGCGTCCATATAGGTTTCGAGCTCGGGCACGATGGCGGCGCTCGGTGCAAAAAAGACGTTGTTGTTAATTTCGTCCCATGACTCAAAGGGAATGTCGATCGGCCCAAGCGCGCTCATGTAGCCACGGATGACGATGCCGTACTGCGCGTTCAGCCATTTTTTGGCGATGGCACCGGCACCGACGATGGGGGCGGTCAGCCGCGCCGACGAGCGGCCGCCACCGCGCGGATCACGGGCGCCGAATTTTTGCGTGTAGGTGTAGTCGGCGTGGCCAGGGCGGAAGGTCTCGCTGATGTTGCCGTAGTCCTTGCTGCGCTGATCTTCGTTGCGGATCAGCAATCCGATGGGCGTACCGGTGGTTTTGCCTTCGTAGGTACCGGACAGGATTTCCACCGTGTCGGATTCGCGGCGCTGGGTGACGTGGCGCGAGGTACCGGGTTTGCGGCGGTCGAGATCATGCTGGATGTCGGCCTCGGCCAGCGCCATCCCGGGCGGGCAGCCATCAACCACGCAGCCGATGGCGGGCCCGTGCGATTCGCCGAACACGGTGACACAGAACAATTTGCCGAGAGAGCTGCCTGACATGAGATTAAGCCAAAAAAGAGCCGAAAGAATCGCCGAAGTCTAGCACAGGCGCGGCATTGAACGACTTATGGCATGCCTGTATGAACTTGCTAGGGTGGAGTGGTTCTATCCGAACAGCTATGCTGAATCTATTCAATTGGGAGAAACGCCATGAACACCACGAAAAAAGTCACCGAACTCGGTCAAAGTCTCTGGCTGGACAATCTTTCACGCAGCCTGATCCAAGACGGAACGTTGGCCCAATTGATTGCGGAAGATGGCGTATCGGGCGTGACCTCGAACCCGTCCATCTTCCAGAAGGCGTTCGCTACCAGTCCCTATTACGCTGACGATCTTGCAAAGCTCAAGGCCAGCGAGCCGGATACCGAGCGTCGTTATGAAGCCCTTGCCATTCCCGACATCCAGGCCGCCTGCGATTTGCTGTTGCCCACGTATGAGGCCAGCGGTGGCAACGACGGTTATGTCAGTCTGGAAGTGGCGCCACGCTGGGCCTACAACACGGCGCGTACGGTCGAAGAAGCCAAGCGACTGTCGATTGCAGTCAACCGTCAGAATGTGCTGATCAAGGTGCCGGGCACGCCCGAAGGCGTCAGTGCATTTGAAGCATTGACGACGCTCGGTATCAACGTGAATGTCACCCTGCTGTTTTCGGTTGCGCAAACCGAGGCGATATTCAATGCGTATATCCGCGGACTGACCGCGCGTGCCCGCGCGGGTGCCGAAGTGCGCCACAGCAAATCGGTCGCCAGCCTGTTTTTGTCACGCGTCGATACGATGGTTGATAAACAGCTTACCGAGATTGGCACCCAGGAGGCGTTATCGTTGCGCGGCAAGGCAGCGGTCGCCATGGCCAAGATCACGTATCAGCGCTACCTCGAGTTGTTTCATGGCGAGCCTTTCGCCGCGCTGGCCAAACAGGGGGCCACGCCTCAATACTTGTTGTGGGCGAGCACCGGCGTCAAGAATCCGGATTACCACGACCTGCTCTATGTTGAACCATTGATCGGCCGCGAAACCATCAACACCCTGCCCGACGCGACACTCGCGGCCCTGCGCGATCACGGCAAACCCAGCGCGCAGGTAGAAGTCGGGATTGCCGAAGCAGAAGCTCAGTTGGCCGAGCTGGCGCAACGCGGCGTTGACATGGATGCCGTCGGCAACACGCTACAAGACGATGGCGTAAAATCTTTTGAAGACGCGTTTCAGAAACTACTGCAGCAAACTGGGTGAGCGGGTAGATACTCCTACTCCGCATGCGTAGTTGCTGCCTCGGCAGCCAGGCACCATCAAGCTGCCAAGTCATTCCGTGGCTCCCCCAACTTAACCCGCAATCTAAGGAGACTGTTTATGAAAACCCGTGCCGCTGTCGCTTGGGAAGCCAAGAAACCATTATCGATTGAAGAAGTCGACGTTGAGGGCCCGCGCGAAGGCGAAGTGCTACTACAGGTCGTCGCCAGCGGCGTCTGCCATACCGACGCCTTCACCCTGTCGGGCGACGATCCTGAGGGTGCCTTCCCGTGCATCCTCGGCCACGAAGGCGGATGCATCGTGGTGGAATGCGGGCCGGGCGTAAAAACGCTCAAGCCCGGCGACCACGTGATTCCGCTCTACATCCCCGAGTGTGGCCACTGCGAATATTGCGCCTCACCCAAAACCAATCTGTGCCAGTCGATCGCGTCCACCGTGTGGACCGGTTACATGCCCGACGGCACCCGGCGCTTTTCCAAAAACGGTAAGTCGATCTTTCACTACATGGGCTGCTCGACGTTTGCCGAATACACCGTGGTACCGGAAATCGCGCTCGCAAAAATCAACCCTGCGGCACCGCTGGACAAGGTCTGCCTGCTCGGCTGCGGCGTCACCACCGGCATCGGCGCGGTGCTCAACACCGCCAAGGTCGAACCCGGTTCAACCGTCGCCGTGTTCGGCCTCGGCGGCATCGGCCTGTCGTGCATCCAGGGGGCGGTGATGGCCAAGGCTGGCCGCATCATTGCCATCGACCTCAATCCCGACAAATTCGAAATGGCCAAGGCGCTCGGCGCGACTGACTTCGTCAATCCGCGCGAGCTCAACGGTTCGCTGGTCGAATACATCCGGGATCTGACCAAGGGCGGCGTCGATTACTCCTTCGAGTGCATCGGCAATACCAACGTGATGCGCGACGCACTCGAATGCACGCACATGGGCTGGGGCGTCGCCACCGTGATCGGCGTCGCCGGATCTGGGCAGGAAATTTGCACCCGCCCGTTCAACCTGGTCGTCGGTCGCACCTGGAAAGGCACCGCATTCGGCGGCGTCAAAGGGCGCAGCCAGTTGCCGGGCTACGTCGACGACTACATGGCGGGCACAATCGAGCTGGATAAACTGGTCACCCACACCATGCCGCTGGAAGACATCAACACCGCATTCGATCTGATGCACGAAGGTAAAAGCATTCGATCGGTCATCATTTTTTAAGGGTTGTGATGAAACAAATTGAACGCATCAAGGAATTCGGCGGCTGGCTCGAACGCTGGCAGCACGAGTCCGACACCTGCCATTGCGACATGACCTTTTCGGTCTATCTGCCGCCACAAGCTGCGACGCAAAAGCTGCCGGTGGTGTACTGGCTGTCAGGGCTCACCTGCACCGACGACAATGTGCGCACCAAAGCCGGCGCGCAGCGCTACGCCGCCGAATTGGGCCTGATTCTCGTCATGCCCGACACCAGCCCGCGCGGCGATGACGTCCCCGACGTGCCTGAGCGTTACGATCTGGGCAAAGGTGCCGGCTTTTACGTCAATGCCACTGAGGCGCCGTGGGCCACGCACTATCACATGTACGATTACGTCACCCGCGAACTGCCTGCGCTGATCGAGGCGAACTTCCCTGTCATTCCCGGCAAGCGGAGCATCAGTGGCCACTCGATGGGCGGCCATGGCGCACTCATCTGCGCGCTGAAAAACCCCGGCATGTATGCCTCGGTCTCGGCATTTGCACCCATCTGCAATCCGGTCGTCAGCCCATGGGGGCAAGGCTGCTTCGGCGCCTACCTCGGCGATAACAAACAAGCCTGGGAAGCATACGACGCCACGTGTCTGGTCAACGCCGGCGCACCCCTGCCGCCTGCGTTGATCGATCATGGCACGGCCGACGAGTTTTTGGCCGGGCAGCTGTATCCGCAAAATCTGCAAGCTGCCTGCGCAACGCACGGCATCCCGCTCACGCTGCGGATGCAGGACGGCTACGACCACAGCTACCACTTCATCGCCAGCTTCATCGGCGAGCATCTGGCATTTCATGCACGGGCGCTGGCCAATTGATCGACGGGACCGGCCAGCGCCGTCCAACGTTCACAATCCAGTATGTATTGATATTCCGAAAATAACTTTGAATAGACAGCAGGATAGGGGAGGATGGAGCGGTCACGCTCCATTGTTTACACCGCGCGCGATGGATCTCTGAAATCGATGCAAGGAGAAACACCATGAACATAAGCCGTTTACCCACCAGCCACCTTGACCAATCTGCCGGTCTGCTCCGCCCGACCTGCGTA
Organism: Thiobacillus sp.; assembly: GCA_036568265.1. Taxonomy (GTDB): domain Bacteria; phylum Pseudomonadota; class Gammaproteobacteria; order Burkholderiales; family Thiobacillaceae; genus Thiobacillus. The sequence continues at coordinate 252,878 of DATCSW010000011.1, read as the reverse complement.
TTGCCCAATCGCGTCAAACTCACGCAGCCGGCGATTGATGTGATGACCGACTTTCGCCGCATGACTGCTTTCATCGCCCACCCTGGCGATACGCTCCAGCAAGTTGAAGCCCGCATGATCCGACGCAAGGTCCGCCTGCTGTTTGTGATGGATGCAGAGGACCGCATGGTCGGACTGATCACCAGCACCGACATCTACGGCGAGAAACCCATGCAGATTGTGCAGAGCCGAGGCATACACCGTAACGAAGTGCGCGCCGCCGACATCATGACGCCAGTCGATCTGCTGGAGGCCGTCGACTTTGACGACCTGGTGCAAGCCACTGTCGGTCATGTACTGGAAACGCTCAAGTCACGCGGCCGCCAGCATGCACTGGTGTTCGAAAATACGGACGGCAGAAAAATGGTGCGGGGCCTGCTGTCATTGTCGCAACTTTGCAAACAACTCGGCATTACGGTGCAAACCACTGAAGTTGCCCTCACCTTTACCGAAATCGAACAACACCTGGCGCACGCCTGAATTGACGGGAAATCGAATCGATTGATCGCCCGTTTTGTGTGTCCCTCTAACGCCCGAGGTTTTCCCGCGCGGCGTCTTGTGCTCAAATCCGGGGGTTCCGGTTGCATTGATTGATGCGACGGATCGGAGTGAGACGACCAACACGATAAAAAATCAGACACATGAATATTTCCGTCAGTGAATTGATCGTCAGATATCTGGCGCGCCTGGGAATCGACCACATCTTTGGCATGCCGGGCGCACACGTGCTGCCCATCTACGATCGCCTGCATGATTCGGGCATCAAGAGCGTGCTGGTCAAACACGAACAGGGCGCGGCTTTCATGGCAGGCGGCTATGCCCGCGTGGCGCACCGGCCCGCTGCCTGTATTGCGACTGCTGGCCCCGGCGCAACCAACCTCATCACAGGCATCGCCAACGCCTATGCCGAGCGGCTGCCGGTGCTGGCCATTACCGGCGAAACCTCCACCTACATTTTCGGCAAAGGCGGTTTGCAGGAAAGCTCGGGCGAAGGCGGCGCCATCGACCAGGGCGCCCTGTTCGCCAGCATCACGCGCTATCACAAGCTGATCGAACGCACGGACTACCTCGGCCAGGTGTTGAATCAGGCCACACAGGCACTGCTCGGACGTGAGCCGGGGCCAGTGCTGTTATCGATTCCTTACAACGTGCAAAAAGAGTTGGTCGATGAAACCGTGCTCGATCAGATTCATTTCCCTCACCCGGCATCGGTTCGCCATGCGCCCTCAACGGAAGCGTTCACCAACCTGATACGCGCGTCACACGCGCCCGTCATCATCGCGGGTCATGGCTGTATCCAGGCGGGTGCACGCGATCTTGTTGCCGCGTTTGCCAAACGCTTCAATATCCCGGTCACCACCAGCCTCAAGGCCAAAGGCGTGGTGGCTGAAGGCACGAGCTTGTCGCTAGGCTGCCTCGGCGTCACCTCCAATGGTGATGCGTATCGCTATATGGTTGAGCACGCCGACCTGCTGATCTTTCTCGGTGCCGGTTTCAACGAGCGCACCAGTTACATGTGGGACGCCAAGCTGCTGGCCAACAAGAAAATCGTTCAGGTGGATCGCGATGCCACACAGATCGGCCGCGTATTCCATCCCGATACGGCGATCTGCGGCGACATGCTTGCAGTGATGGAAGACGTTTTTGCCGTACTGCAAGCCGACGACATGCCGGCCAAGTCGCTCGACCAACTGGAAAGCCATCGAGCCACCCTCGCCTCGCCGGCCGATGATGATCGCGCTGTACAAACCGAGCCCTTCCATTTGATCCAGCGGTTCTTCGGCGCACTCACTCAGCGTTTTCCGCACAATGCGCTGGTGTTCGACGACAACATCGTCTTTGCACAAAGCTATTTCGACGTGTCCGATCGCAATCATTACTTTCCCAACACCGGCATCTCGTCACTCGGCCATGCCCTGCCCGCTGCTATCGGTGCACGTTGTTTTTCGCCGGGCAGTCCCACCTTTGCCATCCTCGGCGACGGCGGCTTCCAGATGTGCTGCATGGAGATGATGACGGCGGTGAATTACGGCATCCCGCTCAATGTGGTGGTGATCAACAACGGTACGCTCAGCCTCATCCGCAAAAACCAGTTTCAGTTGTATGGCGAACGCTACATCGACTGCGACTTTGTGAATCCGGATTTTGGCTTGCTCGCGCAATCGTTCGGTGTCGCGCATTACCGCATTGAAACTGAGGCTGAACTCGATCAGACGTTTTCACATGCCGATCTCTCCGGTGGCATCAACCTCATCGAAATCCTGCTCGACAAACACGCCTTCCCCCGCTACCTGTCAGCCCGCTGACGCTGACATGCTACATGCTGGCCATGCCCCCGGGATGCCATCCACACATGTCACAAGCCTGGGTGCACAGCACTTCTGGTCGCCGTCGAGCGTGTTTGTAACCGTACAGGTCCGATCAGCGCCACCCTGACATCGTCATAAACACGTACTAAGCTTATGGCGTTACACTATAAATGCCCGCTATCGACACTGCGTCGCACCCTAACTCTAATCAAGGAGAGCATCATGTCATTGCGTCTATTGGCTATTGCAACTGCTTTTTTACTGACGCCGACTGTTCAGGCGGCCGATCCCATTATCATCAAATACTCGCATGTCGTGGCCGACCAGTCGCCCAAAGGTCAGGCCGCACTCAAGTTCAAGGAACTGGCCGAGAAAAAATTCCCCGGTGTCGTCGAAGTGCAGGTGTTTCCCAATAGCCAGCTGTTTGGCGACGGTAAGGAAATGGAGGCCATGCTGCTAGGCGATGTGCAAATCATCGCGCCCTCGCTGTCCAAATTCAGCAAATACACCAAAAAATTACAGCTCTTCGATCTGCCCTTCCTGTTCGACAATATCCAGGCTGTCGATCGTTTTCAGGATGGCCCACAGGGTCAGGCCTTGCTGGATTCAATGAAAGACAAAGGCATCAAGGGTCTGGGTTATCTGCATAACGGCATGAAGCAAATGTCGGCCAACAAGCCCTTGCGCAACCCCGAGGACGCCAAAGGTTTGAAGTTCCGTATCCAGAGCTCGGACGTGCTTGAAGCGCAGTTCAATGCGGTGGGCGGCAATCCGCAGAAGCTGGCTTTCGCCGAGGTGTATCAGGCACTGCAATCCGGGGTGGTGGATGGCACCGAGAACCCGTGGGCCAACACCTACACCAAGAAATTCCATGAAGTGCAGAAATACATCATGGACTCCGACCATGGCGTGCTCGACTACCTGGTGGTCACCAACGCCGGCTGGTGGGATGGGCTGCCCGCGAATATCCGCAAGGGTCTGAGCGAAGCCATGGTGGAATCGATCAAGTTCGGCAATAAAGTGGCCTATGACGAAGCCGCCAACTTCCGCCAGAAAGTCATCGACGACAAAAAAGCTGAAGTCCTGCCATTGACCCGTGCGCAGCAAAACAAATGGCGCAAGGCAATGGCGCCGGTTTGGAAGCAGTTCGAGGACGATATCGGCCGGGACCTCATCTTTGCCGCGCTCAAGGCCAACAAACGCTAAAAAGGACCGGCAAATCAAGCCGGCCCATCCCTGCCCCGTTTCAGGGATGTCAAACTGATCCGGCCCGACCGGAGGTGACCATGAAGATTCTCGACCGAATCGAGGAGCTGCTTGTTGTTGTCATGCTCGCGCTGATGACCCTGATGACATTTTTTCAGGTTGTCATGCGCTACGGTTTCAATTCCGGATACACCTGGGCACTCGAACTCACCACCATTTTTTTCGCCGTGATGATCTTCGTCGGTATCTCCTACGGCGTGCGCGTCGGCGCGCATATTGGCGTGGATGCCCTGGTCAAGCGGCTACCGCCAGGACTGCGCCGTGCAACATCCATCGTCGTCGTGCTGCTATGCCTGCTCTACGCAGGCCTGGTGATTTACGGCTCATGGAACTATGTCAGCACGATGAAAATGATCGGCGTCGAACTCGACGATTTACCGATACCGATCTGGGTTGCGCGGGCCATCCTGCCGCTTGGCTTTGCGCTACTGGCATTCCGTTTCGTCCAAGTACTGTGGGCACTCATTACCGGTCGTTCCGACAGCTTGCACCTTGGCAACGAGGCGGATGACGCGCTCAAACTCAAAAGCGACGAGGCCGCGTCATGAGTACCGCTTTCCTGTTCGCCGCGCTCTTCCTGTTGATGGCCATGGGGATGCCGGCGGCCATCTCGCTGGGGCTGTCCAGTATCCTGACCATTCTGCTTTTTGCTGACGACTCGCTGGCCAGCTTGTCAATCAAGCTCTACGAAACCAGCGAACATTACACGCTGCTGTCGATCCCTTTTTTCATCCTGGCCGGTACCATGATGAGCACGGGCGGCGTGGCCAAGCGCATGGTGCGATTCGCCATTGCGGCGGTGGGCCACCTGCGCGGCGGCCTGGCGATTGCCAGTGTGCTGGCCTGCACGCTGTTTGCTGCAGTATCCGGCTCCAGCCCCGCCACGGTGGTGGCCATCGGCTCCATCGTGATTGCCGGCATGGTCAAAAGCGGTTATCCCAAACCATTTGCTGCCGGCGTGATCTGCAACGCCGGCACGCTTGGCATCCTGATTCCGCCTTCCATCGTGATGGTGGTGTACGCCTCTGTCACCGAGATATCGGTGGGCCGCATGTTCATGGCGGGCGTCATTCCCGGCTTGATGCTGGCCAGCATGCTGGCGCTGGCGGTGTGGTGGCGGGCGGGCAAGCTGACGCTCACGCGTACCGAACGTGCCAATGCACGCGAACTACTGGTCGCTTTCAAGGATTCGGTCTGGGGCCTGGCGCTGCTGGGCATCATCATGGGCGGCATCTATGGCGGCATCTTCACGCCCACAGAAGCCGCCGCAGTGGCTGCAGTGTATGCCACGCTCGTGGCGGTATTTGTCTACCGCGACATTGGCGTGCGCCAATTACCCGAAGTACTGATGGAGTCGGGCAAGACCACCGTCATGCTCATGTTCATCGTCGCCAATGCCTTGTTGTTTGCCCACGTACTGACAACCGAACGCATCCCGCAAACCATTGCGGAGCACATCATCGCCGCCGGCATGGCACCGTGGATGTTCCTGATTGTGGTCAACGTCATTCTGCTGGCGGCCGGTAACTTCATGGAGCCCACCGGGATCATCCTGATTCTGGCGCCAATCTTTTTTCCAATCGCCACCCAGCTGGGCATCGATCCGATTCACCTCGGCATCATCATGGTGGTCAACATGGAAATCGGCTTGATCACGCCGCCAGTCGGACTCAATTTGTTCGTCACCAGCGGCATCACCGGCATGAGTCTGGTAGCGGTCACGCGGGCCGCGCTGCCTTGGCTGTCGGTGCTGCTGGTATTCCTGCTGATCATCACCTACATCCCCGCAATCAGCCTGTGGCTGCCACAAATGCTGTTTGATTGACAAGTCTATAGCCCTGATTTCAAAAGGGTATTCATGCGCAGATTTCAACCGGCCCGCTTGACGATGCCGGGATGCTCTGACACAGTCGGTGCACTTTAAACCTACCCGAGCATCCGCAATGGACACAGCCAATCTGTACAAACAGCTTCTCGAAAGCGCTGGTGAAGACGTCAATCGGAATGGCCTGGTCAAAACACCCGACCGCGCTGCCGCCGCCTTCAAATTTCTGACAGAAGGCTATACGCAGTCACTCGACGAAGTGCTCAATGAAGCCGTGTTCGACTCGGACAACAATGAGATGGTCATCGTCAAGGACATCGAACTGTATTCCATGTGTGAACACCACCTGTTGCCGATTGTAGGCAAGGCCCATGTGGCCTATTTACCGCAAGGCAAGGTCATCGGGCTATCCAAAATTGCACGCATCACCGATATGTTTGCCCGTCGCCTGCAGATTCAGGAGCAACTCACCACCCAGATCGCCGAAGCCATCCTGACCGTCACGGGCGCCGCCGGCGTAGGCGTCGTCATCGAAGCCCAGCACTTCTGCATGATGATGCGCGGCGTGCAAAAGCAGAATTCATGGACCATCACCTCGATGATGCTGGGCGAATTCCGCGACAATGACCGCACCCGACAGGAATTTCTGCAATTGATCTCGAAAAAGCATTAACCGCGGGTAACCAGGACCGGCCATCAAATGAACCATTTGAAACACCCGTTCCCTAACGTATCGTGGAATTCATCCCAAACTACTCACTCCATCCGGAAGCCATGGTTTGTTCAAACATGGTTCGTTCAAACATGATGATTGCTGCCCTCAAACGCCTCCCAGCCCTGTTGATCGGCCTGTTAACCCTTGCCGGCTCAGCCACGGCTGCCCCGCTCACACTGGATCAGCTGCTGGCGCGGTCGGTTGCGCCCCACGGCGTGGTATTTGAAATTGTCGACCGCGACCCGCGCGCGCTAGACGTGGCGCTACCCTGGGTAAAGCAGGCGTCGCAGCGCCTGAAAAAGCGTTTCCCCACCATGCCCATGGCATTGGTGACGCACGGGCAGGAAATGTTTGCGCTGCAGGAGGGGAGCCGTACTCATAACCCGGGCGTCCATCAAATTGCCGAATCTCTCAGCCGTGATGGCATTCCGGTACACGTTTGCGAAACCTACGCCGGCTGGCGCGGGATTGGCGCTGAAAACTTTCCAAAATACATCGACGTGGCACCGACCGGGCCGACGCAAATCAAGAACTATGAAGCGCTGGACTACGAACGCCTGATCGTACCCAAAGCGGCTGCCCTCAAGGCACGGTGACACATCCTGCCAAGCAGGCCTGTGTTCCACCGCTGCCTCGGCTAAAACGGAACAGGGCATGTGAATGTCCGCTCCACCCCCGTGCCCGGATGCACGAATCCCAACGATGTAGCATGCAACAACAAGCGCCCAGCCATAGCCTGAATGACGGACGATGCATACAAGGTATCGCCCAGAATTGGGTGGCCCAATTCGCGTAGATGCAGTCGCAACTGGTGCGAGCGGCCGGTCACCGGCTCGAGCTCAACGCGGGTGTTCAAGCCACTTTCATCGTAACCCAGCACGCGCCAGCGGGTCACACTGGGCTTGCCATTTTGATAATCGATCATCCGCAGGGGCCGGTTTGGCCAGTCAGCCATGATGGGCAGATCGATGACACCCCACGCGTCTGGCGGTGCTTCGAGTCGCCCCGCCACCACCGCGATGTAACGCTTGCTCACCTCACGCGCGGCAAAGGCCTGGCTCAACGCACGCTGCACAACTGCACCCCGCGCCATCACCATGAGCCCGGAGGTGGCCATATCCAGACGGTGCACGATCAACGCATCGGGATAACGCGCCTGTACGCGCGCACTCAGGCAATCCTGTTTATCGATTCCGCGCCCCGGTACGGCGAGCAAGCCACTCGGCTTGTTGATCACCAGCAGGCTGTCGTCAACGTCAAGCAAATCAATGGGTAAGGTGCTGGAATGCGATGTCATGTAAACACTACCGATGGGACAACCATGATAATCACGAAGCTTGCCCAACTCTAGCCAATTGAAAGCTATCGCTCTATCGTTACCGCATCCTGTTTCCATCACTCATCTGTCACTCAGGAGCACATCCATGATTCTCGGCCTACGCACTGTCATTTACCCCGCACCCGACCTGGTTGCCGCCAAACGCTGGTATGCGACGGTGTTAGGCCAGCTGCCCTATTTCGACGAGCCGTTTTACGTCGGCTTCGCAGTGGGTGGATTTGAATTGGGCTTGTTACCCAGCGCGCAGCCGGGCACGAGCGGGCCACAAGCACTTTGGGGCGTATCGAACATCGAAGCGGAATGTGCACGGCTGATCGAACTTGGCGCGTCGGAATTGGAGCCCGTGGCCGAAGTCGGTGAGGGGATCAAGGTAGCCGCGGTGCAGGATCCGTTCGGCAATCGCTTCGGGATGATCGAGAATCCGCAGTTTGACGCCAAAGTGGTGCGATGAACGAGTCGGCTGTATGCCGATCCGGTGAGGCGACGGCCTCATGCAGGGATTCAGCGTGTCAAGCCCGGCAAGCATCAGCCGCAACGTGGTGTTCAATACAGATGGCTCAATGTCGGTGGTCACGCCCAGCCGCTGCATGCAGCGTTTTCCCGAACGCGATCAACCCGCAGGATTAAAATTTAAACGTATAACGCACATAAAAATCGACATCCTCGCGTTTGTACGCACTGCCGACGCGCTGATCGATATCCTCGCGATTCCGCGCCCGCGCCTCCAGGGCCTGTTTCTTGTCGATGGCCCACTTGTAGCGCAACTCGACCAGATTGGTGTTCGCACCAAAGTCGGGAGACAGCAACCAGCCATCACCGGCTCGACCGAACACGAGTCCTGCGCTGTGCCTGGGCACAATGTCAATCAAGTTGAACGTGATCTGTGCCGCGAATCCATCGGCATCCCCTGTCGTGCCGGTTCTAGTGATGCTGCGGAGAGGGGTGTTCGGGGCGTAACCCATTTCGCCCGCCAGCATGAATTTCATGCTGCCACGGATCGGCCATTGCCCGGCAAGCCGACCCACCAGCCCCCAGTAGTCTTTAACCGGCCCGACACCGACACCATTGCTGTGCAGTGCATTGGGCAACCAGGTGATGTCCACTGCGCGCTGAACGAGTGGTCCGGCCTTTTCAGTGTTTTCAAGGCCCACAAAATAGGACGCGCGGCTGCCATCATCTCTGAAATCAAGCGGTGCGCGCCGCACCTGGGTTGCACCTTCGCTGTCGTTGTACTGGGCAATTGCAGTCGTAGCCCAGCCGCTCACGGATGTGTGCTTGACCTGAACGCCATCGGTCCAGGTGATGTCGGTGTTCGGGCTATCGTTCCGATCCAGTGATTTCTTGGCCACACCCTCAAGTTCGGCCTTGCTCTGGAAGCGGCCCAGGCGCACTTGCCAGGCACGATCCGGGCGATATTCAACATACATTTCGTCCAGCGTGGAGTCACCGCGCCGCAAGCCATCGTCTGCAGGAAGACTATCAAACAGTTCGAAGTGAAGGTCGTTGCGTTCATCTGTGGAATAACGCCCGGCGAAGCGAACCTGTGCCCGCCATTGCTCATTGAATTTGGCGCCGACCCCGGGACGCAGGCGCAACCGCAATTCGTCGGTTGTGTCTTGTGTGCCGTTACGGTCATCGCGGTGCAGCGAATAAAATCCCGCACGCACATCGCCGTTTAAAGAGAATTCAACGGCCGCTGAAGGACTGGCCAAAACCAGGCCTGTGATGGCGAGCACTGGGCTCGTCCATTTGCTAAAGCAAAACATGGGGTTCCTTTCTAAACAGATCAAGCACCCCATCTAACCGAAACCAGCCATTTTCCGGTCTTCCTGTGGGGTTTGCTCTGTGTGGTCTGGCCGTTCGTAAAGGGGTGTGCGACAGTTGTATAACAGCCAGAAAACGTAATCTGCCGGTCAAATCAAAGTGTAGTTCAACCGCTTGCGGTGACTAGGCGCACCCTTGAAAGGTTTGAGCGCCCAGTCCTCACCATAGTGCAGGAATGGATTTATTTCCCCTGCAGCCCATCCAGCAACGCGATCCCCCACGCTACGCCAAAGCCGTTGGCGTCACTCATGACCGCACCCAGCCCGCCCTTGCAGCTGTGGCCCGACAAATCCATATGCAACCACGGTGTATCGCCGACGAAGCGCGCCAGGAAAAGCGTGGCGAGAATGTGGTCGGCCTCGCCTTCCATGCTGCATTGCTTGACATCGGCCACGGTCGAATCGAGGTGACTGTCGTAATCCTTTGGATACGGAAAGACGACGATGCGCTCACCACTGGTCGTGCCAGCACGCGAGGCCTGGTGCGCCAGTGCGCTGGAACTGGCAAACACGCCAGACATCCGGCTGCCGAGGGCGTAGTGCATCGCGCCGGTCAGCGTCGCAAAGTCGGCGATGAGCGCGGGCTTGGTTCTGGCTGCCAACGTCAGCGTATCGGCCAGCACCATGCGGCCTTCGGCATCGGTGTGGACAATTTCAATAGTGGTGCCGTTGAGTGCTTTCACCACTTCGTTCTGCTTGTAGGCCTCGGGGCTGATGTGGTTTTCGGCGAGCGCGACCCAGCCGTCCAGTGCAACCGGCAGTTTCAGCTTCGAGGCCGCCGCCAATATGCCCAGCACGACTGCCGAACCGTTCATGTCTTCGTGCATGCCCTGCATATATTTAGCCGGCTTGAGGTTGTGGCCGCCAGTATCGAAGCAGATGCCTTTGCCGACGAACGCAACCGGCTTCTTCCCTGACCCCTGCCCCCCGGCCCCTGCCCCCTTTCTTGCGCCTTTGTAGCTGATGCGCACGATGGCGGCATCTTTGGCGGGCGAACCCTGCGCCACCGCGCAGAATGCGCCGGCACCCATTTTCTTCAGCTTGGCCAGGCTAAATTCCTCAACCGTCCAGCCGTATTGCTTGGCCAGCGCCTTGATGCGCTTGCGGTAGACGCCGGGGGTGAGTTCGTCCGGACCTTGCACAGTGAGGCTGCGGGTCAGCAGGTTACCTTCGGCCAGCGCTTTCGCACGCGCAAAGCCATCAGCCGATTTGTGACCGAACAGTTGTACGACTTTAAGTGCTGTATCCGGTTTGGATTTTCTCGACGGCAAGGGCGCGGCATTGACCAATGCGGTATACACCGCTGCCTCTGACGCGTGTTTTTTGAATGCCGCATCGCCAAACACCACCAGCGTCAGCGACTTGGGATGTTCGGCCATCAGCAAGGCTAAGCCCTTGCGCACCATCTCGTGCGTCTCAAATGTGCTGGCGTCCGCTTTAAGCATGGCTACCACGGCGAGCGTGCCACCGGGAAGCTGAACAGCCACGGGCGATTTCGCCAACGAATCCAGTTTGATATCGCGGCGTTTCATGACAGCCTTGAGTTCAGCACTGCCTGGCAGCTCGGGCAAAGTTTTGAAAACCGGCAGCAATATCAACGCATGACCCGCTGTATACAATGATTTTACGGTGATTTCCTGTTTGTTTTCAGTCAGTTTAGGCAGCATGAATGGTCCTTGATGGTGGCGTTATTCTTGATGGTTGACGGTGTTTCCCGGATAATTACGTGGTTTTGAAATTCCACCGCATTTTTCCGACCCCATTCCTCAAGGGTAACCGAATGAAGATTGAAGACAAGAAACGCGTTCTACGCGAAATGGTGTTACATCGTCGTTTTGAAGAGCGCTGCTACCAGGCCTACATCGAACGCAAGATCGGCGGCTTCCTCCACCTCTACCCCGGCCAGGAAGCGTGCTGTAACGGCGTGATGGAAGCGGCGCGCCCGGGTCACGATTACGTGATCACCGGCTATCGCGACCACGTTCACGCGATCAAGTGCGGTGCCGACCCGAAAGAAGTGATGGCGGAGTTGTATGGCAAGGAGACCGGTTCGTCCAAAGGACGCGGCGGCTCCATGCACATCTTTGACGCGGCACACCGCTTCATGGGTGGCTACGCGATAGTGGGCGGGCCCTTCCCGCTGGCTGCCGGCATCGCCAAAGCGATCCAGCTCAAGGGCGGTGACGAAATTTCCATCTGTTTTCTGGGTGACGCCGCCAACAACCAGGGCGTGTTCCACGAAACCATGAATATGGCCGCGCTGTGGAACCTGCCGGTATTGTTCGTGTGCGAAAACAACCGTTACGGCATTGGCACCTCGATCGAGCGTTCCACCGCTGTGGTTCACCAGCATAAACGCGTCGCCGCCTATAACATCGAAGCCGCTGAGTGCGACGGCCAGGACATTGAAGTGGTTTACGAACACGCCCGCCAGGCGGTTGACCATGTGCGCTCGGGTAAAGGTCCGTATTTCCTTGAACTGATGACCTACCGCTATCGCGGCCATTCCATGTCAGACTCTCGCGGTTACCGTACACGCGAAGAAGAAGAACTGTGGAAGCAGCGCGACCCACTATTTATCCTGCGTGATCGCCTGATCGAAGCCAAGGAAATGACCATGGCCGACTACGAGGCACTGGAAAAAGAAACCGATGATTACATTGAAAACGAAGTCATCAAGTTTGCAGAAGAATCTCCCGAACCGCGTGTCGAGGACCTCGAAAAATATGTTTTAGCCGACCGCGAGAGCCAGAAACCCTGGCTCACCGGCAACGCTGTTTAAGGAAAAATCATGGCTCAAATCATGCTATGGGAAGCGATTCAGCGCGCCCACGACGAAGAAATGGCACGTGACCCGCTGGTCATCTGTATGGGCGAAGACATCGGCGTGGCCGGTGGCACCTACAAGGCCACCAAAGGCCTGTACGAAAAATATGGCCCGCTGCGTGTGATGGATACGCCGATCTCCGAAGGCGGTTTCACCGGCCTCGGTATCGGTGCCTCCTTCCTCGGTGTCCGCCCCATCATCGAAATCATGTCGGTGAACTTCGCCTGGCTGGCAATGGACCAGATGTTCAACTCCGCCGCCAAAATCCGCTACATGTCGGGCGGCCAGTTGCAAGCCCCTTGCGTGTTTCGTTCGGCTGGCGGCGCAGCCCACCAGCTGGGCGCGCAGCACTCGGCCCGGATGGAAAAAGTCTTCATGGGGGTTGCCGGCCTGCGCGTGGTCACACCGTCCAACCCCAAGCAGGCCTACGGTCTGCTGAAATCGGCGATCCGTTGTGACGACCCGGTGTTCATCAACGAACACGAACTCATGTACAACATGAAGGGCGACGTTCCCGATACAGAATATTTCATGCCGCTGGAAGGTTCGGAAATTGCCCGTTCCGGCACCGATGTCACCCTGTTCGGCTACAACATCTCGGTGCACTGGTGTTTGAAGGCTGCAGAGATCCTCGACAAGCAATACAACATATCGGCTGAAGTCGTCGACCTGTATTCGCTGTCGCCGCTGGATCGCGCAGGCATCAAACAATCGGTCAGCAAGACCCACCGCGTAGTGATTGCAGAAGAAGACGAAGCGCCGGTTGGCGTGGGCGCCGAAGTCATCGCCATCATCAACGAAGAATGCTTCTTTGAGCTCGATGCCGCCCCGGTGCGCGTGCACTCGGCGCTAGCGCCGGTGCCCTATAACCACACGCTGGAAAAAGCGGCGATTCCCGATCATGAAGATGTGGTCAAGGCCGTTCTCAAACTTTTTGGCAAGGCTTAAGGAAGGATAAGGGGTCAGGATTCAGGGGTCAGGGCATGAATAACTACCGTGATCTGAAAGTCTGGCAGATGGCAATGAAGCTTACCGAAGACATCTACCGCTCCACTGAAACTTTCCCGCCCCGGGAAACCTACGCGTTGGCTAATCAACTTCAACGTGCAGCCGTTTCCGTCCCATCCAATATTGCTGAAGGACACGCACGAAGCTCTACCAAGGATTACTTGCGTTTTGTATCGTTTTCACAGGGTTCGCTGGCTGAAGCAGAAACACAGCTCGAACTCGCGCATCGGCTGGGCTATACCCCTAAAGCCGAGTTGCTTTGTCTGCTTGAGCAGACCAACGAAGTGGGCCGTATGTTGCACGGCCTGAGAAACACACTGGCCTCAAAACTATCGCCCACTTCCTGACCCCTGAATCCTGACCTCTGAATCCTATGAATCATTACGCCATCACCATGCCCCAGCTCTCGGACACCATGACCGAGGGCGTGCTTGTCACCTGGGAAAAACAACCCGGTGACAAAATTGAACGCGGCGATATCGTCGCTACTGTTGAGACCGACAAGGCCATCATGGACGTCGAAGTGTTCAAGGCTGGCTATCTGGCCGGGCCGCTTGCCGAAATCGGCGCCACCGTTCCCGTCAGCGGTGCGCTCGGCTACATCACAGATACAGCAGGTGACGTCGCCATTGCAGCCGGTGAAGTGGTGGCTGAGCAGGCGCAAACCGAAATGATTCCGCACCATGCGGGCACGCCCATCATCATGCCGCAGCTGTCCGATACCATGCGCGAAGGCGTGGTCGTGACCTGGGAAAAGCAGCCCGGCGACGTCATCAAGCGCGGCGACATTGTCGCCACGGTCGAAACCGACAAGGCCATCATGGATGTCGAAGTATTCCAGGAAGGTTTCCTCTCTGGCCCGATTGCCGACGTCAGCAGTGTGGTTGAGGTCGGCCATCCGATGGGCTTCATCGTCAGCGATGCGTCCAAGGTCAACGACACCGGTGTCACGCTGGGCGCCGATCACAAGGTCAGCGACACCCACAAGGTTGCGCCGCGCGCAGCCGACCGGCCCGCGCACATCCCCACGCCCAGGGCCGCTCCCACGCAAATTTCCGCCACGGGCAACATGCCGCCCGTGCCGCGCCCGCAAGGCCGCCAGGCCAGCCCTTATGCGCGCAAGGTTGCCGCCCAGTTGGACGTGAATCTTGCCGGGCTGGCCGGCACCGGGCCGTCTGGCGTGATCGTTGCAGCCGATGTCGCACGCGCACGGCCATCGATGCAACAAGTCGCCCATTCGCTACCGCAGGTGGATGTGCCGGGTCAGGGCCGCGCGATGTCGTCGATGGAAAAAGCCGTGAGCCACGCCATGACGGCCTCGCTTACGTTGCCGACCTTCAACGTCACGGTGAACATCAACACCGCCATGCTGACGGCTATGGCCAAGGCCAAGAAGGTTTCCGTGACCGTGGCCATTGCCAAAGCCTGTTCGGTGGCGATGGCCAAATTCCCGCGCATGAACTGGGCGTACCAGCCGGTCGACAAACTGGTCGAACGTGCCAACCACGACTTCGGCGTGGCGGTGATGTCGAACGACGGCGGCCTCGTGGTGCCCATTCTGCACGGTATCGAGAAAAAACCGCTGGACGCACTGCAAAGCGACTGGACCGGTCTGGTTGAACGTGCCCGTGTGCGCAAGCTGGGCCCATCCGAATACGCCAATCCCACCTTTACCATTTCCAACATGGGCATGCTGGGTGTGTCGCACTTCACTGCGATTCCCACCCCCGGCATCTCCGCGATCCTGGCCATTTCGGCCAATGGCCCACAGGGTACGCCGTTCACCATCACCGGTGATCACCGCGTACTCAATGGCGCCGATGTCGCGCTGTATCTGGTCGCGCTGAAGCAGACCATTGAAGCACCGGACAGCTGGATTCAGGGATCGGGGGTCAGTGATCAGGGAACGGCGGCCGAGGCAGCTGCTACATCCACCACCCATTCTGCCCCGGTTTCGCCCATCCCCGAGGGGAATTGGGACTTCCCCGTCGTCATCGTCGGCGGTGGCCCCGGTGGCGAGGACTGCGCGCGTGACCTGGCCGATCATGGCATCAAGGTCATGATGGTCAACAACGAACCTTTCCCCGGCGGCGAATGCCTGTGGCGCGGCTGCATTCCGTCCAAGGCGTGGCGTGCCGCGGCCGATGTCATCCGCAACCGCACACACGATGCCGAGATGGGCGTCGACGGCACCAACGCCCCCAAGCTCAACTGGGCGCAGGCTGAAAAGCATCGCCGCTGGGTACAAAGCAGCCGTGGCGAAATGGCGCTCAAGGCCGACAAGGGCATGAAGATCGATGTGCGTGAAGGTTTCGGCGAATTCGTCGATGCCCACACGCTGAAGATCACCCCGGTCGAAGGCGAGCCCTATCAGCTTACGTTTGGCGCGGCCGTCATCGCGACCGGCGCGCCCGCGTTTGTGCCGCCGATTCCCGGCGCGCGTGAAAACCTTGCCACCGGCGGCGTGGTCACCTCCGACACCATCTGGAACCTCGCCAATCCGCCGAAGAAGCTCGGCATCGTCGGCGGCGGCGTGATCGGCGTCGAAATGGCGCAGATCTTCCGCGACTTCGGCACCGAAGTCCTGATGCTGGAACGCAACGATCGCATCCTCGCCGAGATCGAAGACGAAATTGCCAAAACGCTGATTGCTTCACTCGAAAAGGAAATCACCGTCGTCACCAGCGCGGCCATCAATGAAGTCAGTGGTAAGCCCGGTGCCATGAAGATTCGTTACGCCAACAAGGAAGGCGTCGAATCTACGTTCGACTGCGACATCGTGCTGGTCGCCGCCGGCAAGCGCCCCGACACCAGCAAGCTGGGGCTGGACAAGGCCAACATCGAACTCGACGGCGCCGCGATCAAGGTCAACACGCGCGGCCAGACCAGCGTGCCGCACGTCTACGCGGTCGGCGACGTGATTGGCGGCTACATGCTGGCCCACACCGCCGCTACGCAAGGCCGTGTGGCCGCCAGCAACCTGCTCGGCCACGCCAGCGAATACGACCAGGACAAGGACTGCGGCGTCACCTTCTCGCGCCCACAAGCCGGTTTTGTTGGATTGAGCGTGGCGCAGGCCAAGGCCAAAGGCATCGACGCTGTAGAAGCCAAGATGCCTATGAGCATCGACGCCAAAGCGATGATCACCGGCGAAACCGAAGGCATGATCAAACTGGTGGCCGACAAGGCCACGGGGCGCATCATCGGCGTGCATTACCTGGCCGACCACACCGATACCCTGATCGGCATCGGCGTGATGATGGTGGCGGGCGAGATGACGCTGACACAAGTGGCCAAGGCGATCTTCCCGCATCCAACTCAGACTGAGTTGTTCGGCGAACTGGCGCGACGCTTGTTGAACCGACTGCGGCGGACGGCGAAGAAGTAACCCTTCGCAACCCCATAAAAATGGCCGCAATTGCGGCCATTTTTATTTCTGTCTGCTCACGGGCAGCAGCGATCATTTCAGCATTTCTACAGCAACAAACATTCCGTCAGACTATTATTACCCATACGGGCAGACAGCCTCAACGAACCAACCATGGGTCAAACAGTTACGACACATCAGCATGTTATGCGGACTTTGATCACACTCACTGATCAGTCTGGTGAATAACTATTAGCCGTCCAGTAACAGAATGGAGGTATTGAAATGAGCGCAGTGAAACCTAAAATCGCCTGCCTTCCGAACGGGCCGTATTATTTGCTAAATGATCTCACGCCGCGAGTAATCCCCAACATACAGAAATCCAAGGGAGACCCCTGTACGACGATTACCGGAGTGGCGTTGTGCCGCTGTGGTGGGTCAAATAACAAACCTTTCTGTGATGGCACCCATGGCAAAAATGGTTTCACTGATCAGAAATTGACAGATGCGGTGCTCAACAAACGTGACAACTACGTTGGGCAGCAGATTACGATCCACGACAACCGTGGGATATGCGCCCACGCTGGCTACTGCACAGACAATCTCAGTTCAGTATTTAATTTGAATGAAGCGCCATGGATTGATCCCGGTGGCGCGACAGCCGAGGATATTATCAACACAATCAAGAAATGCCCGTCGGGCGCGCTTAGTTACACGATCGATAATATTGAGTATCGAGATCATGATCGAGAACCAATGGTTACGGTCACAAAGAATGGTCCGTATGCCGTTACCGGTAGCATCGAACTTGTCGATCAGCCATTTGGTGAAGGCGCTTCAACTGAGCATTACACGCTTTGCCGCTGCGGAGGATCGAAAAACAAACCGTTCTGTGACGGAACGCATTGGCGTATAGGGTTCAAGGATGAAAACAATTGAGGACTGTTATTCAATGGGGAGTTGCCGTCTAACACACGGCTGCAGGGGACCTGCGGTCCGTGAGCCAACATATTGAGTGTCAGCTCTCCGAGCTGGGCCATTTCCGCTTCGGATCGATAGCAGATTAGAGACCAGGCAAAATGTAGAGCAAATTCAAAGTAGATCAATCCACTACCGGCAATAAACAAGGCCACTCATTTGAGTGGCCTTGTTAGTCAAGTACGACAAAGGCGACAGTTCAGCCAAACAGTCCCTTGAAAAACAGCACGATGCTGTCCCACGAGCGACGGAAGAAGCCACCTTCTGCCACAGCTTCCAGTGCGACCACATCAGTCTGCTTGAGCACTTTGTCACCCAATCGGATTTCAATTTTACCGACCACGTCGCCGATCTTGACCGGGGCAATCAAGCGGGGATTCAGCATGAGTTGCGTAGTCAGTGCGGCAGCTTCACCTCGGGGCGTACTGATCGCGAGATTGTCCACCAACCCGGCCTTGACGGTACGGGCGGCGGCTTTCCAGATCGGTGCGTCGGCCAGTACGTCGCCTTTTTTGTGGAAGGTTTTACTCTCAAAAAAGCGAAACCCATACCCCAGCAACTTGGCAGTTTCGACCGCACGTGCGGCTTCGCTTTCGGTGCCAAACACGGCAGCGATCAAGCGTTCACCGCCACGCTGAGCGGAGGCCACCAGGCAGTAACCGGCTTCTTCGGTGTGGCCTGTTTTGAGGCCATCAACACCGTCATCGCGCCACAGCAGCAGGTTGCGGTTGGGTTGCTTGATACCGTTCCACAAAAATTCTTTCTGCGCGTAGATCGCGTAATGCGCAGGGTCTTCATAGATGATGGCACGAGACAGAATGGCCATATCGCGCGCAGACGAGAAATGGCCTTCGGCGGGCCAGCCGGTGGCATTCTTGAACTGGGTATTGGACAAGCCCAGGCGCTTGGCCTGACTGTTCATCAGCGAGGCAAAAGTGTCTTCGGCACCGGCGATGTGTTCGGCCAATGCCACGCTGGCGTCGTTACCGGACTGAATAATGATGCCGTGGAACAGATCGCTGACCGAGACCTGATTGCCCACACCCACAAACATTTTCGAGCCGCCCATGCGCCAGGCTTTTTCACTGATGGTGACAGGGTCACTTTCCTTGAGCCTGCCGCGCTTGATTTCCAGCGTGGCAATGTAGGCCGTCATCAGTTTGGTCAGGCTGGCGGGCGGCAGGCGCAGGTCACCCTGGTGGTCGACCAGGATGGTGCCGCTGGCGGCATCCATCAGCACATAGGACTTGGCGTTCAACTCTGGCGGCGGCGGTACGACGGCGGCATGGCCGGCGACGGGCACCAATAACAGATTGAAAAGCATTACGAGGCGCTGCGGTAAAGACAGGTTAATCATGGAGAGGTCAATGAGTGGGTAACAATTAATATTGAGGGGTGGACCCTGAAGCGAACAGACACGCAAACCCGTGTGAAGGTTCAGGATAACATTGCCGGGCCTGCGCGTCAGCCTGGCGCACCTGCCCTGTTAAACTCCGTGTATGCCCACTTTCACCCGCTGTCCTTATGGCCAAGCCTGAAGCTCACCACCTGACCCGCCAGATCGTGATCGCGATGCTCAGCGGCATTGTGCTCGGCGTCATCCTGAATCAGTTGGGTGCTGTGTCGTGGCTTCAGTTATTTATAATAGATGGCCTGCTGCAGGTAGTGGGCTCGGCGTTCGTGTCGGCGCTGAAGATGATGGTGGTGCCGCTGGTGTTTGTATCGCTGGTGGTGGGTGTCACCGCGCTATCCGACCTGAAAGCACTCGGACGCATCGGTATCAAGGCGCTGTCATTGTATCTGACCACCACCGCGATTGCGGTAACGATTGCGCTGACGCTGGCGGGCATCGTCGGCCCCGGTCAGGGCTTCGACGCGGGTGAAACCACCGCCACCTTCAGTGGCAAGGACGCGCCGCCGCTCACCCAGGTGTTGATCAACCTGGTGCCAACCAATCCGGTGGCGGCGATGGCCGAAGGCAACATGTTACAGATCATCGTGTTCGCCATATTGTTTGGCGTAGCGATGACGATGTCGGGCGCGCGCGGCAAGCACGTGCTCAACCTGTTCACTGATCTGGACGCAGTCATCATGCACATGGTGGAGTGGATCATGCGGCTGGCGCCCTATGGCGTGTTCGCACTGATCACCCGTACCTTTGCCACTCAGGGACTCGATCTGCTGTTGCCGCTGGCGGCCTACTTCCTGACGCTGACCGCCGCGCTGATGATCCAGATGTTTGGCATCTATCCGCTGCTGCTGCGCCTGCTGGGCTCGCTCAGCCCGCTCGCCTTTCTGAAGAAAATGCGTGACCCGGCGGCGTTCGCATTTTCTACTGCCAGTTCCGGTGCCACTATCCCGGTCACTCTGCAAACGGTGGAACACAAAATGGGCGTGAAAAAGAGCATCGCCTCGTTCAGCGTGCCGCTGGGTGCCACCATCAACATGGATGGCACGGCGATGATGCAGGGCGTGGCCACGGTGTTCATCGCCAACGTGTATGGCATTGATCTCTCGATAACCGATTACCTGCTGGTGGTGCTGACCGCCACGCTCGCCTCGATCGGCACCGCCGCCGTCCCGGGTGTGGGTCTGGTCACGCTCACCATGGTGCTCGGCCAGGTCGGCCTGCCGGTCGAAGGCATCGCACTCGTTATTGGTGTAGATCGTTTGCTCGACATGATGCGCACCGTTTGCAACGTCACGGGCGACTGCGCGGTAAGTTGTATCGTCGCCAAAAGCGAAAAATCGCTCGACCTGACGGTTTTCAACGATCCGGATGCAGGCTCGGTTGAAAATGCCACGCGCCACGCCATTCCTACCCCACCCACACCCTGACCATGCTCTATCCACTGATTCGTTCTGCCCTGTTCTCGCTCGACCCCGAGGACGCCCATGGCTTGACCCTGTCCAGTCTCGATGTGGCCCATGCGCTGGGCCTGCTGAAATTGTTACCACGCGTCCAAGGCAAACCGGTGCGTGTGATGGACATCGACTTTCCCAACGCGGTGGGACTGGCCGCCGGCCTCGACAAGGACGGCGCGCACATCAAGGCGCTGGGCGACCTGGGATTTGGCTTTCTTGAAATCGGCACGGTGACGCCACGCCCGCAGCCAGGTAACCCGAAACCGCGGCTGTTTCGCCTGCCGGATGCCGAGGCCATCATCAACCGCATGGGCTTCAACAACCGCGGCGTCGATAACCTGGTACGCAACGTCGAGATGAGCGGTTTCAAGGGCGTGCTCGGCATCAACATCGGCAAAAACAAGGACACCCCGAACGAGCACGCAGTGGACGATTACCTCACCTGCCTCAACAAGGTCTACGCCCGCGCCAGTTACGTCACGATCAACATCTCTTCTCCCAACACGCAGAACCTGCGCGAACTGCAAAAGGACGAAGCGCTCGACGCGCTGCTCTCGGCGATCAAGCTACGACAATCCGAGCTTGCTCAGCAGCATGGCCGGTACGTGCCCGTCGCGCTGAAAATCGCCCCCGACCTCGACGAGGCGCAGATCGCCGCGATTGCTGCACTCTTGATGATGCATCGCATGGACGCGGTGATCGCCACCAACACCACCATCGCACGCGATGCGGTGGCCGACCTGCCAAATGGCAATGAAACCGGCGGCCTGTCCGGTGCGCCGGTGCGAGCGGCATCCACCCGTGTGATCCAGTTATTGGCACATCACCTGAAGAATGAAGTGCCGATTATCGGTGTTGGCGGGATCTTTTCTGGTGATGACGCGGCGGCAAAAATCGAAGCCGGCGCCTCACTGGTTCAACTCTACTCAGGTTTGATCTATCGCGGCCCCGAACTGGTGAGCGCGTGTGTGCAACGTCTCGCGGCCAGCTCTCTCACCACTTAGGTTCTTACGCGCAACCAGTCGACACGCTCAAATTCTTATCCACGAGGTGATCCATGCATATTGGCATTCCCAAGGAAATCAAGAATCACGAATACCGGGTTGCACTCACACCAGAAGGTGCACGCGAATTGATCCTGGCGGGCCATCGCGTCAG
The DNA here is from genome assembly GCA_036568265.1 of Thiobacillus sp. Classification (GTDB taxonomy): domain Bacteria; phylum Pseudomonadota; class Gammaproteobacteria; order Burkholderiales; family Thiobacillaceae; genus Thiobacillus. Next base: position 231,359 of record DATCSW010000011.1, on the reverse strand, counting down.
TATTGAAACGCATGCGGGGGAAGCCATAGGCTTTAGCGACGAGGCGTATCGGGCGGCAGGTGCTGCCATCGTAGGCACCGCAGCCGAAGCCTACGCAGCCGACCTGGTGGTCAAAGTGAAAGAACCCCAGCTTTCCGAAGTGGCTGCGCTTCACAGCGGGCAGTTGCTGTTCTGTTATTTGCATCTGGCGGCCGCACCCAAGCTTGCACGTGAACTGATGGCTCGCGGGGTGACAGCAATTGCCTACGAAACGGTCAGCACGGCCAACGGCACGCTGCCACTGTTGCTGCCCATGTCCAGCATCGCTGGACGACTGGCGCCGCAAATGGGTGCGCTGGGTTTGCACAAGACCCATGGTGGCAACGGAAAACTCATTGGGGGTCTACCAGGCGTCGCACCCGCGCATGTGGTTGTCATCGGGGCCGGGGTTGTAGGGATAAGTGCAACCCGTATTGCCGTCGGACTGGGTGCGCGCGTGACGCTGATCGACCGTATGGCCGACAAGCTCATTCAGGCAGAAGCTCAGTTTGGCGCACGAGTGGAAACCCGTTTTTCGTCGCCTGACGCCATTGCCGACAGCCTCACGCAATGCGATATCGTGATCGGTGCGGCACAGATTCCCGGCCGCCATGCGCCGCGCCTGATCAGCCACAATTTACTGAAAAAAATGCGGCCGGGGTCGGTACTGGTGGATGTGGCGATCGACCAGGGCGGCGTGGCCGAAACCTCTCGCCCCACCACCCACAGCGACCCATTTTTTGTGGTCGATGACATCGTCCACTATTGCGTCACCAACATGCCGGGCGCTGTGGCACGGTCTGCCACGGATGCACTGACCCAGGCAAGCCTGCCTTATATATTGGCACTGGCCGGACAAGGTCTGGCTGCAGCCGATGCCGCGGCCGAGCTGAAAGCCGGCCTGCAGATTCATGCCGGACAAATCACGCACGCCGGACTGGCACAGGATCTGGGTATGGAAAGCCTGGATCTGTAAGAATCACCGCCCGCCGGCACGTCCCGCCACGTCTACTCCAGTACACACTGGCATTGCCGTGGTTGATCACCCATTAACCAGGCGTCACACAAACCATATCCGTTCAAGCATCCCCCTGAGCATCAAGCCCACAACCCATCCAACACTCGATATCGAGCCTGGAAAACATCCCGCGAAGCTCAAGTCAGGCGTTACCCATCAGCCTCAAATGAGCTGAAAACAGATTAATTACGGTTTTGCGGTAAAGTTAGGGGTCCTGCAACCCGTTGACATTTATACACTCGCGTCCGGATTTCATCATGGCCTGCTGCTGCCCACGACTCCTGTTCAGCTTCACCCTGCTTCTCCTACTGACAGGTGCGCCTGTCGCTTATGCAGATGAGGCCTCTGACCTGGCCAAAAAAGTCTTTGACCGGCCGAATGGGCGCGACCTCACCACGCTGGGGCGCATGGTCCTCACCGAAAAAGGTCGTTCACCCCGTATTCGTGAAATCGTCACCTATCGACTCGATAAATCAGGGGGTGAAACCGCCAACCTGATCCGCTTTCTGGACCCGGAAGATATCGCCGGCACCGGGCTGCTGAGCATAGACAACACGGACGGCAGTACAGATCAATGGCTCTACCTGCCCGCGCTCGACCGGGTACGGCGTATATCGAGCGACCGCAAGGGCGGCCGATTTGTAGGGTCGGACCTGTATTTCGAAGATCTCCAGGAACGCAAGCCGTCCAAGGACCGCCACCGGATTCTGGGCAAACAGGCTGAAAACAATATTTTATGCGATGTGCTCGAAAGCATCCCGGTCGACCCAGACAACTCAGTCTACAAAAAACGCCTCATCTGGGTCGACCCGGCGACCTTCATTGTCCAGCGGATAGATTATTTCGAGAACACCGTCAATACACCCAGCAAGCGGTGGTTGTTACGGGGTAAAAAGCGTAACCAAGGCTATTGGACACTCACCGACAGCCGCATCATTGATCTGGCAAGTGGCCATGAAACCCGTCTGGTTGTGGATGTTGCGTTATACGACCAGCGGCTTCCCGCCAAACTCTTCACTTCTCAAACCCTGGCCGACGAAAGCCTGGAATCGGAGTATCGCCCATGAAAACTGTGTTGTTGACCCTGAAACTGTCGCTCGCGGCCTTGCCTATACTTGTCTTGTCCAGTGGCTCCATGGCCAGCGATTTACCGCCCCCACGCGCGGTTTCCCAAACACCGGTCGACGATCTGCCGCCTCCACGCACCACCACACGAAAACCACGCGCCCTGCCCGCCGAGGCGCCGGCTGCCGCGACCCGCTCTCAGGCCAGTACGACAGATGACCTGCCGCCTCCCAGCTACCGTACGCGCAGACCCGTCGCACGTGGTTTTCAGCCGATTCTCAAGTTCGGCGTAGATGATCTGCTGCTGGAAACAGGTGTGCTGCCCGATGCCCCGGAAGCGGATACCTATTCCACGCTGCGCACCAGTGCCTATGTGCTATGGCAGCCCAACCGTAGCTGGGAATTCCGCGCAGGCGCACGACTCGACGGCATGAGCCAGGATGGCGGCCGGGCCAATCATCGTGAATTACTCGCCGACTACGGCGACACTTATGTGCGCTATCGTAACGACAACACCCGCCTCACACTCGGTGCACAAACGGTGATCTGGGGCCGTGCCGATGAAATTCCGTTGGCTGATCGCGTCAGCCGCGCTGACCTGACCCGCTTTGTACTCGATGACCTGCCCGACCGCCGCCGTGCACAACTGGCCGCCCGATGGGAACAAACCATGGGTGACTACAAACTGGATGCGGTGTTCCTGCCTGTATTTCGGGGTGCCCAGCTGCCCGACGTGGCCAGTGTGTGGAGCCCGGTCAATCGCACAAGCCGCCAGATCATTGGTATCGACCCCACGCTCACCACCTGGGTTAACTCAGCCAAAGTGGAGCAGGACGAGCATGGTAGTGGAGGCGGTGGGATACGACTCACCAAAACCGGCGCACCGTTCGATTACGGCCTGACCCTGGCGCGCACCCGGCAATCCTTGCCCTACTACCAGGTGAACCTTGCCAATGCCACACTCACCGCCGTCCATCCCTACAATACCTTTGTAGGGGCGGATCTGGAGTTGGTCAGCGGCGGGCTGACCTGGCGCATGGAAGCGGGCTACACGAGCAATGTGCCCGTGACCCTGGCGACCACGGCCATGGACGACACCCGTTCACTGGACTGGATCGGCGCGCTGGAGTTTTTCCCGGGTGGAGGCGACACGCGTGTCAATCTGCAACTGGTTGCACACGCCCTGCAAACCGATCGCAATATTCTGGAATTGAAAGAATACTACGGCGTCAATGGCGAAATCGAAACCAGCTTCAGCCAGGGGCGCTGGAGAGCTTCCATGCGTTTTTCCAGTGGCATCAATGTGCGTGACCTCTACCTGAGCCCCAAAATCAGTTATGTGGGCTGGGAGCCTCATGAATTATTCATCACCGCGCATTATTTTGACGGTGAAGCACGTACGCTGGGTGGATTCCATCAGGATCATTCACTGATTTCGCTCGGCGTGCGAACCAAATTCTAGCCAGGGCCGGCATGCTGCAATCGCTCAAGTCCTGGCTCACTGGCGATCGCATTCCCATGCTGTCGCCCTGGCTGGCGCTGGCGCTTATGCTGGGCCTGCAACTGGCCTCTGTGCCTTTCCTGCTCAAGATCCATTTCAATAATGCGGGAGATATTTACTCCCCATCCGACGCACCCATCATTCAGCTCCGCGAATCATTGTTCCGCGAGTTTCCTGGGGACGAAGCGCTCATCACCCTGTTTGAAGGCGATACATTATTTGAGCCTGCGTTTCTGAGCGCACTGAACCGCGTAGCCGAAAAACTGGAGCAGCACCCGTCAGTTGACCGGGTCTTGACCCTGACAACGGTCGAACACATTGATGCATCCGATGACGGGTTCTCCGTATCCCTGCTCGTCGATCCCAGGAAACTGGATACGAAAACCCCCGATCAATGGAAAGCACGTGCGCTAGGCGACACCTTCGCACCCGGGTTGCTCGTCTCGAAAGACGGGCGTGCAGTCGCGCTGGTTGTCCGTCCTAAAATCCTCAAGGAAAGCCTGGCCCGGCGTGACATCCAGATTGCATTAGAGCAGGCAATCGTGGCTGAAAAGCTCACGCCCTACCATACCGCGACGGCGGGCTCGGTGGCGCAGACCGTAGAGGAACTGCGATCAATCTGGCGCGACAGTGCCATTTTCATTCCGCTCACGGTTGTCATCGGTCTCGCACTGATGTGGTGGGTAGTGGGGCGCGTCCGACCTGTCATCGTCGGGGGGCTGGCCATGGGTACGGTGGTATCGGCGAGCGTTGCAGGTCTGGTAATTTCCGGTCAGCCTTACACCCCCATTACTGCAATGATTCCCACCCTGATGGCAGCCTATACCACGGCTACGTTATTGCATTTGTACGCGGCCATTCAGCGAGCACGTATTGCTTTGCTCTCGCGCCCGCAACGCATTGCGCGCGGACTGAAAGACACGTTCAAACCCGGTCTGTTCAACGTGCTGACCACAGGAGCAGGTCTATTAAGCCTGTTGTGGGTTGATATTCCGCCCGTGCAGGCATTTGGCCTCTCGGGTGCCATCGGCACACTCATGGTTTTTCTGGTGGTATTCATACTGGTGCCACCGATTCTGTTGAAATGGGACACACCACGCTGGCCGCGACATCGATCAGGATTCGCGCAAGCTCGCCACATTGCGGCAGCAATCGCAGTCTTCAGTTTAAGAAACTCAAAATCCGTGTTGATCACGACCGCCATTCTGGTCATCGCCACCATTCCCCTGGTGTTGCAAACCAAAGTTGAGTCCAACCTGATTGAGTTCTTTTCGCCTCAACACACCATCAGTAAAAGTACGGATCGCGTGGAAAGCACCCTGTCAGGCGTGACCGGACTGGAAATCATCCTGACCGGACCTGGACGAGACAGTTTGAAAGACCCGGTCACACTGGCAAAGATAAAAGCCCTGCAACGCTGGGTCGAAACACTCCCCGAGGTTGACCGCAGTTTTTCCCTGATCGACGTACTCGAGGAAATGAATCGCGCATTGAGTGGTGAAGATCTTGGGGACAACGCTTTGCCGACCTCCCGCAAGCTGGTACACCAACTGATACTCATTTACGACGGTAACGACCTGTATGAACTGGTCAACCGGGAGTTTCAGCGTGGACGCCTCACACTCAGTCTCAACGTCCATGGGGCAAATGAAATCAGTCGCGTGGTCGACAAGATCAATGAGCGCATCGCCACCCACCCGATTCCCGGCATCCAGATTGATTTGGCCGGTTACGGCAAACTCTTTGCCGACCAGGAAGACCGGATTGTGGATGGTCAGGTCAAAAGCTTTACCTCGGCCTTTGTGCAAATTTTGTTGTTGATGGCTTTGCTTTTTCGATCATTTCGGGGGGCGCTAATTTGTCTGGTGCCTAATCTTGCGCCATTATTTTTTATTTTCGTGGTCATGGGTTCGACGGGAATTTCGCTCGACGTCGCCACAGTCCTGATCGCGGGCGTGATACTCGGGATCACGGTAGATGACACCATTCATCTATACCACGGCTATCTGCACCGCATTCAAAGTGGTGTAAGCCCGGTGTTCGCTATCATCCGCAGTGTGGAAAGCTCGGGACGGGCTGTGATTGCCATTTCGATCATACTGATTACCCAGTTCAGCTTATTGGGTTTGTCCGACTTTCGCCCCACCGCGCATTTCGGCATGCTCTGCGCAGTCGGTCTGTTTGCGGGCCAGCTATTCGAGTTACTGCTGATGCCTGCCTTGCTGGGCTTGAGGCTTCCCAAAACCCGTCCTTCTGTTATGGCACCGACAGCTTAAGCGCTCCAAACTCATCATTGAATAACGCCATCTCATCCCCCGAAACAAATTCCCAGCCTTCGAGATGTCCAAAATCGGTTGTGGATTGTGGGTCGAGATTCAGTTTGAACCGTTTGGCCGTCGACAAGGTTGGGTTACGCACACTCATCACCACCGTCAAGTAACGGTCACTGGTGTTTTCGATCACAGCAACCAGTCCCTTGCCCAGGATCGAGGATCTGAAGTTCACCACCACGGGCAACGCAGGTTTGGCCGCCGTTGCCGCCTGATAATCCGTTTCACGATACGCCAACTGCGCTTTCAACTGCTCATTGAGGCGCAGGCTGTCCGTCAATTGATTTCGGGTTTCCACCAGGTAGCGTTCAGCTTGTTCGCGCGTTTCAATTTCTTTCGACATGCGCCGCTTCATGTCACCCAGATCAACGTTTAGCATGAACGCGTAAAGCGCCAAACCGCAGACCAGGATGGCCAGCCCAACATTCAAACCCACAGCAACGATCAGACCGCGACGTTTGGGCCGGTCGAGTGGCATGACTGTCGACTTGCTGTTATCCATATTTATCCGGTGTTGCGCATCCCTGCGGCAATGGCGTTGATCGAACGTTTCAGCGGTGTCAGCCAGGACGCCTGCTCGGCCTCCCATACACTCTCAGAGCGGTAATGTTTCAACAAGCGTACCTGGATGTGATTGATGGGATCAATATAGGAACGCCGGCGCGAAATCGACAAGGCCAAAGACTGGTTATCCTCGAGTAAAGTGCTGATCTGAGCGACTTGTTTAACGCTCTCCACGGTAAGTGCATATTCATCCGCAATCGCGCGATAGACCACCATGGTGTCCGGATGCTCGCATAGGCGAGCATACTCTTCGGCGATTTCCATATCGGCCTTGGTCAGCGTCATCTGCACATTGGATAACAGCCCACGGAAGAATGGCCACTCGCGATTCATCGCCTGCAACTGCGTCAAACCATCAGGCCGCCCATTGATAAACTCTCGTAACGCGCTGCCTATGCCATACCAGGCTGGCAAGGTATGGCGCGACTGCGCCCAGCCAAACACCCATGGAATCGCACGAATCGATGCGAGCGAGCGGTCGGATTTCTTGCGATGCGATGGGCGACTGCCAATATTCAGCAAACCGATTTCTGTTACCGGCGTGCTCTCGTAGAAGTAATCAATAAAGCCCGGCATTCCAATCAAGGCACGATAAGCCCGCTCACCCGCTGCGGCAATATCATCCATCCGGTCGAGATATTCCTGAGGAAAACGCACCTCGCTGCTGGCGAGCGCGGTTGCGCTGGCCTTGAGCAAACCCGTTACGCCCATGCCGATTTCGTAGGTGGCCGTTTCAGGTTTGCTGTATTTGTAATAGAGCATTTCACCCTGTTCGGTGAACTTGATTTCGCCATTCACCGTGCCGGGGGGTTGCGACAAAATGGCATCGTGAGTCGGGCCGCCGCCCCGCCCCACCGTACCACCTCGGCCATGGAACAAGCGACATTCCACACCGTAATGCTGGGTCAGCGCAATGATGGAAAGCTGAGCCTGATACAAGTTCCAGTTGGACGCGAGAATACCGCCGTCCTTGCATGAATCCGAGTAGCCCAGCATGACTTCCTGGTGATTACCATTGGCCGTGACCAGGGCGCGATACACCTTGTTCGACAACAACTGATCGAGAGTGGATTCACTGCTTTTCAGGTCTTCCACCGTTTCAAACAGTGGTGCAACTTGAATGCGACACGTCCAGTCCTGCCCATTATGCCCACACAAGCCGACCAGGCGCGCGAGCAGCATCACTTCCATCACATGGGATGCACTGTTGGTCATCGATATCACATAGGTGCCAAATACTTCATCGCCCACCTCGGCCTGAAGTTTGGCCATTCGCCGAAACACAGCAAATGTTTCGCGCTCGACATCATCAAAAGCAACATCGTTCACTGCGATTGGGTCGATATGCCCCACCCAGGCGGCGAGTCGTTCCAGTCGGTCAGACTCAGTTGCGCCCAGGTAATCAAAGTCAGGATCAATCTGCCTGAGTACGGCTGCCACCGCACGCGTGTGAACAGTTGATTCCTGCCGGATGTCCAACTGCAGCAGATGGAAACCAAAACTCTCCACCAGGCGTATCAAGGTGTGCAAATCCTGCATGGCGACGATACGGTCGCCGTGGCTGATCAACGATTCACGTACCAGACACAAGTCTGCGAGAAACTCGGCTGCGTTTTCATACGCCATATGCGAGGTGAAACTCGGGACATCGGCCAGGCACTGGTGGACATAAGACAAATTGGCATCCAGCCGGGCCAACATCATGGCCGCCATACGGCGATAGGGCTCACGGCTGTATAACTGAACGGCTGTTCCACGGAACACCTGGTCACCAAACTCGGCTTCATATTCGGCCAGCTTGGTCTGAAAAGGGACCGAAGTGTTACACCAGCCACTGCTGTGCGTGAGTGTTTGACGCAATTGCAGAACGCGCGTCCGATATTCTTCGAGCGCCGCCTGCATCTGGGTATGCACGGTCCACTCGGTGACGTCTGCGGTTACAAATGGATTGCCATCCCGATCACCGCCTATCCATGAACCAAAATGGATAAAGCTGGGGACGTTTACCAATGCTGAGCCGTCAGGTTTGACTCCATAATGTTTACGAAGCGCTTTCTCAAAATAAAAATATGCCTTGGGCACCGCTTTGAACAGACTTTCGCGGACGTAATACAGGCCATTACGTACCTCATCTCGCACTTCGAGTTTGGCCGTACGCAATTCGTCAGTACGCCACACCACCTGAATTTCAGCCGCCAGCTGATTTTCGAGTTCGCGCTGATCAATCACCCCAAGGCTGGGGCTATATAACTGATCGCAAATCTGGAAAATTCGGCGCATCCCCTCCATCACAGCCCGGCGGCGAGCCTCGGTGGGGTGTGCGGTAAATACAGGCGAAAAATGCAACCGGCTCACCATGTCCTGCAGCGCATTGACCGTGACGCCCTGGCTCTTGAATTCGGCCAGGGTGCGATCAAATGACCCCTCCCACAGCGTCATGCCATGCGCAAGCATGCAACGACGGTTTCGATGCGCGAAACTTTCTTCCGCCACATTGACCAGCTTGAAATAGCTGGAAAACGCGCGCACCACCAACTCCACCTTGTCCGCGGGCATTGCATCGATCATTTCCATCAATTCGGTCCGACGCTGCTGGTCTTCCTGCTGCCGCAACTCTGCAAAGCCTCGGCGCAGGGTTTCGACCGCTTCAAACACGTCTTCGCCGGCGAATTGCAGCAATACTTGTCCGAGCAGCGTGCCCAGCAATTTCACTTGCGCGCGCAGGTGGTCATCCGTCAAAAGGTTATCGGAAGCATTCATGGCAACAATATTGGGTCCGGCACGGCGGATTCGAGTACAACAAAGCCCACCATTTTCGCATATTCAGCCCATATCACCCAACCGCACGACGCGCATTCCTGAACATCCGCAGCCAGGGCGCGGCGCCCACCATGCCCTCAGGTCTCCAGGAGAGTTGCGCGGCACGGAATACACGCTCGGGATGTGGCATCAGAATACTGAAACGGCCATCCTGCGTGGTAAAGCCAGTTTGTCCCGCTATCGAGCCATTGGGATTGGCCGGATAAATCTCGGTGGGCGCGCCGCGGTGATCAACATAACGCAAGATGGGAATGGCCTGCTCAGCGTGAGCAGGCTCACGGTAAACCACCTTGCCCTCGCCATGCGACACGGCTATCGGCATGATTGAGCCCGCCATGTCGGTAAAGAACATGGATGGCGAATGCTGCACTTCAACCAACGCAAAACGCGCCTCGAACTGTTCAGACAGATTACGCTCAAAACGCGGCCAGGCTGCGCCGCCGGGAATCAGGTCATGCAATTGGCTCATCATCTGACAACCGTTGCATACACCCAGCGCAAAGCTGTCGGCGCGATCAAAGAATGCCGCAAACTGATCGCGCGCACGTGGGTTGAACAGAATGGATTTGGCCCAACCGCCTCCCGCGCCCAGCACGTCGCCATAACTGAAGCCGCCGCATGCTGCCAGACCCGCAAAGTCTGCCAGGCTGACCCGGCCAGACAGAATATCGCTCATATGGACATCGACTGCTGTAAAACCGGCTGAATCAAAGGCAGCGGCCATTTCAACCTGACCATTGACGCCCTGTTCGCGAAGCACCGCTACGCGCGGTCGCTTGCCACTTGCAATATAGGGCGCTGCAATATCGGCTTGCGCATCAAAACTCAGGGCATAACGCAACCCCGGATCGCTGGCGTCGGCATGTGCCGCAAACTCTTGTTCAGCGCAGGTCGGGTTGTCGCGCAATTTCGCGATTTCATAGCTTGTGCGAGCCCAGGCACGTTGCAGGTCGGTACGCGCTTCATCGAAAACAGGATTGCTCTGACGGAGGACACGTACCCGGTCCAGCGCATTGGTCTGGCCGACCACATGAAACTCGCTGCGCAAGTCGGCCTCAATAAAGGCCTGCATCACAAGCTGCATGTCTGCACGTCGAATTTGCAGCACAGCGCCCGCCTCTTCGTTAAACAGCACATTGAACATACGCGAACTGTAGCCCGCACTATCCAAGGCTTCCGGCTCGGACAAGCCGTCATCTTCAACTTCATGACGAATCTGATCGAGACACAATTCATCAACATCCAGATCCAGTCCGCAATGGCCGGCGAACGCCATTTCGCATAAGGCGGCAAACAAGCCCCCATCGGAACGATCATGATAAGCCAGCAGCTTGCCAGCTGCATTCAACGCCTGCACGGTGTCGAAAAAGGCAGTCAGCGCACGCGGTGATGGCGCATCCGGACAATGGTCGCCTACCTGCTTGTAAGCCTGCGCAAAACTGGAGCCGCCGAGTCGATTCTTGCCTAATCCCAGATCAATCAGCACGATATCGGTTGCGCCGGCATCAGTGCGTAATTGAGGGGTCAAATGCGCGCTTGCGTCCGGCGTGTTGGCAAAGGCTGAAATCACCAGCGAGATGGGTGATATGACCGTCTTTTTCTCGCCCTCGGTATCCCACACCGTTTTCATACTCATCGAATCCTTGCCTACCGGGATGCTCACACCCAGCGACTGACAATACGTCGAGACCGCTTCCACCGTATCGAACAATGCGGCATCTTCGCCAGGGTGGCCTGCAGGCGCCATCCAGTTGGCTGAAAGTTTCACCTGAGTGAGCCCATCGACACGTGCCGCGGCCATATTGGTGATGGCCTCGACAATGGCCATGCGCCCGGATGCCGGCGCATTGATCAAGGCCAGCGGCGATTTTTCGCCGATCGAGAACACTTCACCCTGCGTGGTCTGATAGCCGGCCAGCGTAATCGCACAATCGGCCACCGGAACCTGCCATGGCCCCACGCACTGGTCGCGCGCGGTGAGGCCGCCAACCGTACGATCGCCAATCGAAATCAAAAACATTTTTGAGGCCACGCCCGGCATCGACAACACCCGATAAGCCGCATCTCGCAACTCAATATCGTCCAATACCAGTGCGGCTGGCCGCATGGGCTGGTGGGCCACATCGCGTGTCATTTTGGGTGGCTTGCCCAAAATGACATCGAGACTCACATCGACAGGTGCATTCTGAAAATGACTGTCCGTCACCAGCAAATGGTTTTCATCGGTCGCTTCGCCCAGTACGGCAAACGGACAGCGTTCACGCTCGCAGATCGCACGGAATTCATCCAAACGGCTGGGGGGAATCGCCAGCACGTAGCGTTCCTGCGCCTCATTGCACCAGATTTCGCGTGGCGACATGCCGGACTCTTCCGACGGCGCTGCGCGCAGTTCGAAACGACCGCCCCGACCACCGCCGTGTACCAGTTCAGGCAACGCGTTGGACAAGCCACCGGCGCCCACATCGTGAATTGACAGGATGGGGTTCAGCTCGCCCAGCTGCCAGCAACGATCAATGACTTCTTGTGCGCGCCGCTCCATTTCGGGGTTGCCACGCTGCACCGAATCGAAATCCAGATCGGCGGCATTAGCACCGGTATCCATTGACGACGCTGCGCCACCGCCGAGTCCAATCAGCATGCCGGGGCCACCGAACTGAATCAACAAGGTACCCACCGGCAGCATTTTTTTCTCGACGTGGTCGGCGCGTATGCTGCCAACACCGCCTGCCAGCATGATGGGCTTGTGATAGCCACGGCGTTGTCCGGCCACGGTTTCTTCAAAGGTGCGGAAATAACCTGCCAAATTGGGGCGACCGAATTCATTATTGAATGCTGCCGCGCCAATGGGGCCTTCGAGCATGATCGCAAGCGGGGTGACGATGCGATCGGGCTTGCCGTAAGCATCGCTTTCCCACGCCTGGACGTAACCGGGAATATTCAGGTTGGACACCGAAAATCCGCACAGCCCCGCCTTGGGCTTGGAACCAATGCCAGTTGCACCTTCGTCGCGAATTTCACCACCACTGCCCGTAGCCGCACCGGCAAACGGCGAGATCGCTGTCGGGTGATTATGCGTTTCCACTTTCATCAGCACATGCGTGAGCTCGCTGCTGTAGGCATAGCTGCCGTCGCCACGCGGGTAAAAGCGGTCGATCTGCGCACCTTCGATCACTGAGGAGTTGTCCGAATACGCCACCACCGTACCTGCAGGGTGCGCCGCGTGAGTGTCGCGGATCATGCCGAACAGCGACTTGTCTTGCACAACCCCATCGATGACCCAGGATGCATTGAAAATCTTGTGACGACAGTGCTCAGAATTGGCCTGCGCAAACATCATCAATTCAACATCAGTGGGATTACGCCCGATGCGGGTGAAGTTGTCGACCAGATAATCCAGCTCATCGTCCGACAGCGCCAGGCCCAGGCTACGGTTCGCTTCCGCCAGGGTGGAACGGCCGCCCGCCAGCACATCAACTGACATCAATTCACGTGGCGGCACATGCTGGAACAGCTTTTGAGCGGCTTCCAGTGTATCCATGACCGATTCGGTCATGCGGTCATGCAAGAGCGGCAACAAGGCCATCAGCGCCTGACGGGACAAAGCCTGCCCTTGCGAGTCGCACACACGATAGGCCACGCCTCGCTCAATGCGGCGTAACTGAGCAATGCCGCTGTTTTTGAGAATGTCGGTCGCTTTCGACGACCACGGTGAAATCGTGCCCAGGCGGGGGGTGACCAGCAGATGCACCTCATCGACCGACGGGCGCGTCGTGGCGGTGCCGTAATCCAGTGTCTGACTCAGTTGCTGGCTGGCCAATACGTCCAGTTCGCCATCCAATTCCAGGAAATGCCAGTAACGCGCAGAGAACTCCCCCAGATGCACCCCCAGCAGGGCAGCCTCCTGGCGAATTTTGTCAATACGGAATGCAGACAGCGCAGCGCTGCCGGGGAGTGAAACGATGGAAAACATGAGCGTCTTTGCAAATAGGCAAAGGCGCTATTTTATCTGATTGGCAGGCTTCTCCGGCAGGTCGCGTTGGCTTGACCCAGCCTGTTTCTGCCATTTTTCAAAACATCCAAGGCCACAGAAGTGGTGCACATAATCCTGAGCGTCGGCCACATTAATCGCATCTGACGGGACTTCTGTCAGACAAACCTCGCAGGTCAGCCGTGTACCACGACCATCGTCGGCATCCGATGTCAAACCAGGATCTTGCGATTGAGGGTTATGTCTCTTCATACGACCAGTCTACTACACAGGTTAGATGAAATATAGGACGCATGGACGGGCTTGCAAGCTCGCCCATGCGGGTCGTCGGCGACGCGTGGATCAGTACCCAGCTTCGCGGATAGCCGTTTTAATAATTTTGTAGTCCGCCTCTTTATCAACGACAAACCCTGTGACCTTGCTATGTATCGTTTTTTGCAGCGAGGCAATCGCATCCGACCGCATGGCAACAACCGCGGCCCCCAGTTTGTTGCGATCGGCCTCGGTCAGTCGATTGCTCGCCATTAATGTGAAGTCGGGCGTAGTCGGCAAAGGCGCCCAGATTTCAAAGTCACCTTTAGCCAACAAGGCATCGGCCGCTTTAGTACGCAAGCTGCCTGCCTGGACATGGTTACGCTCCAGTGCGATGGTGACAGCGTCCTGTGTCTTGAAATTTACGATCTTGGCGGAACCTGCATTGTTGCGCTTCACGGTATAGCGACCCATCACGTCCAGCCAGGACTCCTTCTCGGTCATGGCGATGGTTTCCAGTGGCACGCCCTTGCGCCGCACCATCACGCCCGTGGCCTGATCCTGAACGCGCGCAATCGGTGAATAATCGCGATCCAGGACTGAAACGGCAATGGATGGCGGGACAAAATAGAGATCCAGTCGTCCTTTATCCAGCGATTTAAGCGCAGTCTTAATGGTGCGGAACAAGGTCAGCCTGGGGTTCAGCCCCAATGCACCGCCCAACACCTGAGCGAATGGCTGCGCCGCCGCCCGGAATTCATCCATGAAAATGTCAGCTTTACCGGTACCGGGGTAGATCCCGATGCCTAATTCTTGATTGGCCGCATAGGCCATGAGCGGAAAAGCCGGGAATAAAGTCAGACCGGCCAGAAATTGACGTCTTTGCATTGCAGTCTCCGAGGTTGTCGAAGCCGGGTACCCGGCTTCGAGCTTAACGGCTGCTTATCAACTGACCTTGATGCCCGGGGTGGGGGTCTTTTAGAACCAGGCCTGAATCTGCCTAATATGACAGTCAGCCCTCCACGACTCACAATACTTTGCCATGACAACTGATCTCCTGAACCTCGTCTCACCGCCGCTCTACCGCGCATCCGATATCCGGACGATAGAGGCGCACTGGGCGGAAGCGCACCCTGAAACATCGCTCATGGAAAAAGCGGGGACCGCCCTGGCCCAACTCGCAAGCACATTGGCCGATGAGTCGGGCGCGCCTGTGCTGATTCTGGCAGGACCGGGCAATAACGGCGGGGACGCACTGGTCGCTGCGCGTCGGTTACAGCAACAAGGTATACGCATTCTGGTGGTCAGCCAGGCAAACCCCGGACGACTGCCGCCGAACGCCGCCCGGGCCTGGGCCCATTGGCACGATCTCGGCAATACCATCCATACCACCATTCCAAATGCACACGCCTTCAGCCTGGTGATGGATGGACTGTTTGGCGTAGGTTTGCAACGGGATATTGCAGGCTCCGAGGCGCGCTGGATTGAACAGGCCAATGCAATCAGCTGCCCCAAACTTGCGATTGACCTGCCCAGCGGGCTCGATAGCGATAGCGGACAAATCCGCGGTTGCGCGTTCCGCGCCGACCATACCCTGACTTTTCTCGGCCTCAAACCCGGCCTTCTGACAGCAGACGGACTCGATCTCACCGGCACGCTCACGCTGGACACCCTGGGCATCGACGCCGCTTGTCTGCCCGCCACAACCGGCTACGCACTGACGCAACTCCGCCCATGGCACCAGTTGCCCATCCGCCTCCACAACAGCCACAAAGGCTCATATGGCCATGTTGGGGTGATAGGCGGTACAGCCGGCATGGTCGGGGCCTGCCTGATTGCGGGTCGTGCAGCCTTGCGGCAAGGTGCAGGCAGCGTCACGTTGGGCGTGCTGGATGACCGCGTGGTGGTGGATTATGGTGAACCACGTTTGATGCTGGCGGCCCCTGAAAGCCTGTTAGGCGGTTTCTTAAGCGTACTGGTGATCGGCCCCGGGCTGGGGTCCGGCACTCGCGCCCATGCACTGGTCGAAACAGCCCTGTCAGCGACCTGCCCGCTGGTTCTGGATGCTGACGCCTTGAGCGTACTGGCCAACGACCCCCAATTGGCCCGTCAAGCTGCCCAGCGCCACGCCCCTACTCTACTCACCCCCCATCCGGGTGAGGCCGCGCGCCTGCTCCATACAACCGTGGCCGACATTCAGCTCAACCGGATCGAAGCCGCCCACACGCTGAGTCAACAGTATTCAGCAGAGGTGGCCCTGAAAGGCGCCGGCACGGTGATTGCCCACCCCAACGGGCGCTATGCCATCAACACCAGCGGCGGCCCCTGGCTGGCCCAGGCCGGATCGGGTGACCGATTAGCCGGCATGCTCGCAGCGCTACTCGGCCAGGGCATGGCAGCAGGCCCAGCGCTGGAAGCGGCCGTCTGGCTACACGGCACACTTCAAGACCACAATATCTGATTAAAGTAAGCTGCGGCCGCGCCGATACTAGGGTTATAGCCTTTTCCCACCTGCCTCCTGTTAATTTGAAAATCCATGATCAGCAGCTCACAGCATCTAGGGATGGGCGCCCGGATCGGGATCGGTTTTGTAATCGTCCTGGCTCTGATGGTCGCGCTCAGCGCAATCGGCCTTCGATCGGTGGCCGAAGCAAACCTGCGGCTGAAAGATATTGCGCGCAGCAATAACGTCAAGATCGAACTGGCGACGGAAATGCACAGCACGCTCCGCGAACGTGCGCTATCCATGCACGCTTTACTTGTTCTGTCCGACCCTTTCGACAAGGATGATGAAATACAACGCTTCGACGCGCTAGGCATGCGTTATATCCAGGCACGCGACAAACTGGAGTCCATGCCGATCAGCCCGGAAGAAAGCGCGATCCTCGCAGGTATCAAAAAACTGACCCGCGAGGCTCAACCCGAAGTACAGGCGGTGGTCGACATGGCTACCTTCAGCAGCGACGAACAGGCCATTTTCGACCGGATTCTGAACATCGTCATGCCACGTCAACGCGCGATCGCCGAGCAAGTCAGTGTCTTGCTCGAGCTACAACGCGAACAAACAGATCACGCTGTCAAAAATGCCGAAGCTTCCTACATGCAAGTTCGTAACCTGATGATGGGGCTGGGCTCCACAGCCCTGCTGATGGGTCTTGGCATCGCCGGCTACGTGATTCGACGGGTGTCATTCCAGGCCAAGCAACTTGCGGATCAGGCCATGTACGACCCGCTCACCGGCCTGGCCAACCGCTCACTGCTGCATGACCGGCTGGATCACGAGATCGATATTTCCAAGCGCGAACACAAGTCGTTTGGCGTGGTGCTGATGGACCTCGACCGTTTCAAGGAAGTGAACGACACCCTGGGGCACGATGTGGGAGACGAGTTACTGCGCGAAGTTGGACACCGGCTGAAAGAAACGGTACGCGCCGAAGATACCGTGGCGCGGCTGGGAGGCGATGAGTACGTCGTATTGATCCATAACCTCGATCCCAAGGACGCTTCATTCATTGCGAACAAGATTCTGTCGGCGCTGGATCAACCGTTTCACTGGAAGAACCAGAGCATCGATATTAGTGCGAGCCTGGGCATATCCTTTTACCCATCTCAGTGCGACAACGCCAGCAGCCTGTTGCGGTGTGCCGACATTGCAATGTATGTTTCCAAGCGTGGCAACAAAGGCTACACCGTGTATTCCCAGAATCAGGAACGCACGGGTCTGGGCGATCTTTCACTCAAGAGCGAGCTGCGCGAGGCCATCCAGTCCGATCAGTTATGTCTGTATTATCAACCGCAGATCGACCACCGCAGCCAGCGCATCGTAGGACTTGAAGCACTGGTACGCTGGAACCATCCGCAACACGGCTTTCTGGCACCCGACACATTTATCCCGCTGGCAGAAGATGCTGGTTTGATTGGCCCGCTCACGCAGTGGGTGTTGAAAACCGCGCTCACTCAACTGGTTATCTTGCATGAGCAAGGCCACCTGTTGACCATGGCAGTCAACCTCTCCGCGCGTAATCTGCACGATATGGAATTACCCATGTGTGTCTACCGGCAACTTGCCCTGAGTGGCGTCAATCCAAACTACCTGACACTGGAAATCACCGAAAGCGCGGTGATGTCCAATCCCAGCGATGGCCTCACCATTCTGACCGAGCTCGACAATATGGGCATCACACTCGCCATTGATGACTATGGAACCGGCTATTCCTCGCTCGCCTATCTGAAGCGCCTGCCTGTCGACGAACTGAAAATCGACAAATCCTTTGTGATGGAAATGGAAGACAACGAAAACGACGCGGTGATTGTTCGGTCCACGATTGATCTCGCCCACAACCTGGGACTCAAGGTGACGGCCGAGGGGGTGGAAACCCAGGAAGCATGGGATACCTTATGCAAACTGGGTTGCGACCAGTCGCAGGGTTATTTCATGGGACGTCCCATGTCAGTGGACAAGCTGGATATATGGTTGCGCGATTCGGGGCGTGCAACCGTTTCGGCTCGCACCCAGCAAGCGGTATATAACCACCGCAACTAGCACATACGCGTTTTCAGATAGCCTGCAAATGCGTCCTGCACTTCGGGATGCTTCAAGGCATATTCCACTGTGGCCTGCAAATAGCCCAGCTTGCTGCCGCAGTCGTAACGAATACCATCAAACGCATAGGCCAGCACCTGCTGCTCGATCAGCAAGGCCGCAATCGCATCGGTCAGTTGTAGTTCTCCGCCTGCGCCCGGCTTCAAATTCCGGATGTGGTGAAAAATACGGGGCGTCAGTATGTACCGCCCCACCACGCCTAGCGTAGAGGGCGCATCCTCAGGCTTGGGTTTTTCAACGATGGCATTCACTTTGGAGACGCGCGCTTCCAGCGGAGTGGCATCCACAATTCCGTAGGCAGCGGTTTCCTCAGGTGCAACCTGCTGTACGCCCAGTACGGAGCACTGGTAGAAATCATATTGATCCACCATTTGCTTCATCACGGGCGGCTTGCCATCGATCAAATCATCCGCCAGGATCACAGCAAACGGCTCGTCGCCAATGACCGGGTGTGCACACAACACGGCATGCCCCAGCCCCAATGCCTCGGCCTGACGAATATAAATAAAGTTCACGCCAGCCGGTCGAATCGATTGCACCAGTTCCAGCACGCGTTTCTTGCCGCGCGCTTCCAGTTCGGTTTCCAGCTCATATGCTTTGTCGAAATGATCTTCAACCGTGCGCTTGGTACGGCTGCTGATGAAAATGATGTCGGTAATGCCGGCGTCCATCGCTTCCTCAACGGCATATTGGATCAACGGCTTGTCGACTATCGGCAGCATCTCCTTGGGGCTGGCCTTGGTCGCCGGTAAAAAGCGGGTGCCCAGACCCGCTACCGGGAATACGGCTTTCTTAACTGTCTGCATGGTCTTGTCCTGAAAATTCCTTCGTTGAGCTGTCAAAAAACACGCTCCGCATTGTTATCTGTTTATCTTTTAACACTTATGCCAATAGCGCCAGGAGTCCGGCCTCGTCAATCACCGTCACGCCTAGTGACTGGGCTTTTTCCAGCTTGCTGCCCGCCTCTTCTCCCGCCACGACATAATCGGTTTTCCTCGACACTGACCCGGTCACTTTGCCACCTGCCGCTTCGATTCGTGCACGCGCAATATCGCGCGACATCGTTGGCAAGGTGCCCGTCAGTACCAATGTCTTGCCTGTTAGAACACCGGTCGATTGTTGCACACCCTCGGTCTCGATCCAATGAACCCCAGCCAAACGCAGCTTGGCTACGACTTCGATGTTGTGGGGTTCGGTAAAAAACTGAATGATCGATTGCGCGACAACAGGTCCGACATCACGTACAGCCAAAAGCTCAGCCTCCGTCGCCTGAATCAACGCATCCAGCGAACCAAAGCGCTGGGCCAGATCCTTGGCAGTGGCCTCCCCGACATTACGAATACCGAGTGCAAAAACAAAGCGCGCAAGTGTCGTCTGTTTGCTCGTTTCGATTGCGGCGATCAGGTTGGCTGCTGATTTTTCGGCCATTCGTTCCAATCCGGCCAGCGTAGCCTGACTGAGCGCGTATATATCGGCGGGGGTATGAACCAGGCCACGCTCAACCAATTGATCAACCAGTTTGTCGCCCAATCCTTCGATATCCATTGCACGACGACTGGCAAAATGCAGCAAAGCCTGCTTGCGCTGGGCCGGGCAATACAGGCCACCCGTGCAGCGCACCGCTGATTCACCTTCCAGCCGCACCACGTGCGAGTCGCATTCGGGGCAACGTGGATAGGCTGTCAACAAATCGAAGCGCGGTGGCGTATCGGTGGCGCGTTTATCCATGACGACAGCCACCACTTCCGGGATAACATCGCCCGCCCGCCGCACAATGACGGTATCTCCCACGCGTACATCCTTGCGATCGATTTCGTCCTGGTTATGCAAGGTGGCATTCGTGACCGTCACACCGCCCACAAATACAGGCGCGAGGCGCGCCACGGGGGTGAGTGCACCCGTACGGCCAACCTGAACTTCAATGCCGAGCAAGATGGTCATCTGCTCCTGTGCCGGATATTTGTGGGCGACCGCCCAGCGCGGCTCACGTGTCAGAAAACCCAGCTCACGTTGTTGGTCATAACGATTGACCTTGTAGACCACGCCATCGATATCAAATGGCAATTGATCCCGACGCGCAGCAATATCGTCATGAAAAGCGACCAACGCGGCCGCACCCGATCCGGTGATACGTTCACTGCATACAGGTACGCCCAATGCAGCGAGTGCATCGAGTGTTGCGCTATGCGAAACGGGCTGCGCCCAACCCTGCACTTCACCCAAACCGTAGGCAAAAAAAGTCAGCGGGCGTTGCGCGGCCATCGCCGGATCCAGTTGACGAATGCTGCCTGCCGCACCATTGCGAGGATTCACCAACGTAGCCTTGCCCGCCTCACGCTGCTTGGCGTTATATCGTTCAAAATCATCGCGCCGCATAAACACCTCGCCTCGCACTTCCAGAACAGCTGGCGGAGCATCCGTATTCAGGCGGAGTGGGATGGCATGGACTGTGCGGATATTTTGCGTGACATCCTCACCTGTTTCACCGTCACCGCGCGTAGCTGCTTGTACCAGCGTCCCGTGTTCGTAGCGCAGATTGATCGCCAGGCCATCGAATTTGAGCTCGGCTGCATACTCAACCAGCGCATCATCCGCATCCAGTCCAAGTTCACGGCGAACACGCGTATCGAATGCCTGGGCGCCACTGGCTTCCGTATCAGTCTCGGTTCGGATGGACAACATGGGAACAGCATGCCGTACAGGCCTAAAGCCATCGAGTGGCTTGCCGCCTACGCGTTGGGTAGGTGAATCAGGCGTGTGCAGTTCAGGGTGTTCCGATTCCAGCTGCTGTAATTCACGAAACAAGCGATCGTATTCCGCATCTGGAACCGTGGGCTGATCAAGTACGTAGTAAGCCTGGTTATGACGCTCGATTTCGTGGCGCAGCGCAGCCGCGCGCGCCAGAATATCTGCTGGCACCATCAGGAGAACAGTCGGAGCGCACGCCTTGAGCCGGAAGGGACGCCTCGCGCTTCCATGCGCTCATAAATCTGGGTGAGTTGGCTGCGGATTTTCTCGATTCCAGATTCCGTCAGTGGGCGCAAATTATCGTCAACCAAAATGCCGCCCACTTCGTTGGCCAGTTTGCGACCAAAGGCGACCATGCCATCAAACACTTTGAGCCCATCGGGCACGCGCGGCACATCGAATTGCAAGGTGACGCCCTGAGAAGTCTGACCCTCAATAGCGGTCGCGCTAAAAGGCTCCGCATCATGGTTGCACAAGACATAAAGCGGTTCGCCACGGCTGTCCAGCAACTGGAACACACCGTCTACGCCTAATACCATGCTGCTGCCCTCGGCTTCTTTGACAATACGGGACAGATTGACCGTGCCTTCACCTCGGGCCACGACATTCAGGCCAATCAGAACATCCACATCTACGCAGAAACGGTCGATTGCCTGCGCGCGATCCAATGCGGCTATCACATCGTCGCAAGCGATACGCAAACCATGCGCCTGCGAAACAGTCTGTAATAATCCACACAAGCCCATGAGCTGTTCTTCCTGAACCGCGCCATTGCGGTCAGCCAATTGCAGCGTAATCACCACCTGCTGATAATGCACGTCGCGCCATGGTTGAACATCTTCCCATTCAGTCGAGCCAACAGGCAGTCCAAACCAGCGTATGGTTTTTCCCAACGTACGGGCCTGATTAAAAGCATCGGCAAATACGTTCGCCAGCACACCGTCGCTACCGATTCGAATGCGGTATTCAATCAGTTCATCATAAGGTGCAGGTGCTGCTACAGCAGGTGCTTCGGCGCGACGGGCTGCCGGCGCAGACGGAACAGATGCTGTGACGGGCGGCGCCTGGCGTGTTGGAACGGGAGCAGGGTGGGCTACGGGGGCGGCAGCGGGTGTTTCCGCTGCCATCTCATCAACCGGCAGGACAGCCTCTCCCACCATATCCAGACTGGGTTCATTGCTTTCGGCTATGCCGTGATCTCGCTCAACATCGAACACCGGCTCTCGCAGCGCGGGCTCAAAGCGCTCAAATTGCTCGCGCGGCATCGCCCCGGTTTGCATCAAGGCATCCCCCTTCGGGGCCTGAAAAGCGGCGTCAGCCTGCTTGCGAAATCGGCGTTCCTGACTCCAGTTAAAGAGCAGTACCGCTACAACAACGCCTGCCCCAATCATCAACAGCCATATTTGCAAATCACTCATTCGTTTTTCCCGGCTGAACGGAGTGCGTGGACACAACACGAACGAACCATTCATCTGGCGCGATCATGCCCAGTTCATTGCGCGCGCGCTCTTCGACAGCATCGCGCCCCTGCTTGAGGTCACTGACTTCTGCCAGCAAGCCTGCATTCCGGTCCAGTAATTGCTGGTTCAGTGTTTGCTGAGTATCTATTTCAATGGCACGTTCTCGCACTTTCAACCAGCCTCCCTCACCTAACCACAGAGGATATTGCAACAAACCAATCACAATCACCAGCACCCAGGTCAGCCCCTGGCCCCGAATTCGGGCGGACAGGCGACCCAAGCCCCAATCAGCTGCGCTGGCGGAACGCATCACGTCCTGGATAACTTGCTGTGTCGCCCAGTTCTTCTTCTATACGCAGCAATTGATTGTATTTGGCCATGCGATCAGAACGCGACAACGAACCCGTCTTGATCTGGCGGGCGTTAGTGGCCACCGCCAAATCGGCAATCGTCGTGTCCTCGGTTTCGCCCGAACGGTGCGAAATCACTGAGGTATAGCCCGCCTGCTTGGCCATCTCGATCGCCTGAAAGGTTTCCGACAAGGTGCCGATCTGGTTGACCTTGATCAGGATCGAGTTGGCGACGCCTTTCTCGATGCCTTCCTTGAGAATTTTCGCATTGGTCACAAACAGATCGTCGCCCACCAGCTGTACGCGCGCGCCGAGCTTGTCGGTCAGGATTTTCCAGCCATCCCAGTCGCCTTCGGCCATGCCGTCTTCGATGCTGATGATGGGATATTTGTCGCACCAGGCCGCCAGATAATCAGTCAGCTCAGCCGAGGTCAGTTTCAGCCCTTCTGAATCGAGGTTGTAGCGGCCGTCCTTGTAGAACTCAGATGCCGCGCAATCCAAACCAATCGCGACGTCGATGCCAGGCTGTAGGCCAGCAGCTTCAATCGCCTGCACAATCAGTTTCAGTGCGGCTTCGTGTGATTCCAGATTCGGCGCAAAACCCCCTTCGTCGCCGACGGTCGTAGCCATTCCGGCATCGTCGAGCAGTTTTTTCAGTGCATGGAACACTTCGGCGCCGTAGCGCAATGCTTCACGGAAAGTCGGTGCGCCGACCGGGATCACCATGAACTCCTGCATGTCGATGTTGTTGTTGGCGTGCTCGCCGCCGTTGATGATGTTCATCATCGGCACCGGCAAGGCCATAGGCGCCGCGCCACCCAAGTATCGATACAACGGCAGGCCGGCTTGTTCGGCCGCTGCGCGTGCGCAGGCCATCGACACGGCAAGCATCGCATTGGCGCCGAGGCGCGATTTGTTTTCAGTGCCGTCGAGTTCGATCATGGTCTTGTCGATGAAGGCCTGGTCTTCGACATCCAGGCCAATGATCGCTTCACAAATTTCGGTGTTGACGTGTTCGACGGCATTCAGTACGCCCTTGCCCAGATAACGCGATTTGTCGCCATCGCGCAGCTCGATCGCTTCGCGGCTGCCAGTGGAAGCGCCAGACGGCACAGCGGCGCGACCCAGCACGCCGGATTCCAGCAGCACATCGGCTTCAACAGTGGGATTGCCTCGGGAGTCCAGAATTTCCCGTGCGATGACATCAATAATTGCGCTCAATTTATTCTTCCTGATCAGTGCGAATGCCGTAATCGTGGCACTCAGTTTTTAATAAGTTTGTGTTCAATGAAGCCGCGCTGTTTGACCAGCGTATCAATTTCCTTCAACGTTTCCAGCAATTCTTTCATCATGTCGAGCGGCCATGCGTTCGGGCCATCAGACAGCGCGACGGCCGGGTTCGGATGCGTCTCGGCAAACACGCCTGCAACACCGCAGGCTACCGCCGCGCGTGCCAGCACTGGCACAAATTCGCGTTGGCCACCACTGGTGGTGCCCTGCCCGCCCGGTTGCTGAACCGAATGTGTGGCATCGAATACCACCGGGCAGCCGGTGTCGCGCATGATGGCCAGCGCGCGCATGTCCGACACCAGCGTGTTGTAGCCGAAGCTGACGCCCCGCTCGCACACCATGATCTGCTCGTTGCCCACCGCGCGCGCCTTGTCGACCACGTTCTGCATGTCCCACGGCGCCAGAAACTGGCCTTTCTTGATATTGACCGGGCGGCCCGTGCGCGCAACATTTTGAATGAAGTTGGTTTGACGGCAGAGGAAAGCCGGCGTTTGCAACACGTCGACCACAGCAGCCACTTCGTTCAGCGGCGTGTCTTCGTGCACATCGGTCAATATCGGTACGCCGATCTTCGCCTTCACTTCGGACAGGATGCGCAAACCTTCCTCAAGCCCCAGCCCTCGGAAGGATTGGGTCGACGAGCGGTTGGCTTTATCAAATGAGGATTTGTAGATGAACGGGATAGACAGCGTTGCGCACAGCTCTTTCAATTGACCGGCGGTATCCATCGCCAGCTGCTCGGATTCGATCACACAGGGTCCGGCAATCAGGAACAACGGATGATCAAGTCCCGCTTCAAAATGACAAAGTTTCATGCGTGCTCCTGCGTTTGTTTGTTGAGTGCAGCCTTCGTCAGCGCAGCTTTCACAAACGAGATGAAAAGCGGATGACCGTTGCGCGGGTTGCTGGTGAACTCGGGGTGAAATTGACAGCCAATAAACCAGGGATGCACCGAAGTCGGCAGTTCCACCATTTCACACAGATCCGTGCCTGGTGCACGACCGGCCACCACCAGACCCTTGGCTTCAAGTTCAGCCAGCAAGGTGTTGTTCACTTCATAACGGTGGCGATGACGTTCAACAATGCTGGCCGCGCCATAGGTCTCGCGTGCCAGCGACCCTTCCTTGAGTTCACATGGCTGACCACCGAGGCGCATGGTGCCACCCAGATCTGACAGTTGGCTGCGTTTTTCAATCTGGCCATCCCGATCCAGCCATTCGGTAATCAGGCCGATGACCGGATGCGTCGTGGCTGGCTCGAACTCAGTGGAATGCGCGTCCGTCATACCCGCTATATCACGGGCGTATTCGACCACGGCGAGCTGCATCCCCAGGCAGATGCCCAGATACGGCACTTTGTTCTCGCGCGCATAGCGAATGGCGGCAATCTTGCCTTCCACCCCACGCTTGCCAAAGCCGCCGGGCACCAGAATCGCATCCATGTTTTTCAGGCATTCCACGCCGGATTTTTCAATCTGCTCGGAGTCGATGTAATGGACCTTCACACGGCTTTCGGTGTGCATGCCCGCATGAATCATCGCTTCGGTCAGCGATTTGTAGGACTCGGTCAGGTCGACATATTTGCCGACAAAAGCGATATTGACTTCGTGCTTGGGATTTTCCAGTGCATGCACCAGGTTTTTCCAAATAGTCAGATTGGCTGCGCGCGCCAGAATTTTCAGCTTGTGGCACACGATCTCGTCGAGCATCTGCTCGTGCAGCATGGCCGGAATCTTGTAGATTGACGTGGCATCCAGCATCTCGATCACAGCTTCTGGACGCACATTGGTGAACAACGCAATCTTGCGCCGCTCGTCCAATGGAATTTCACGATCAGCACGACACAACAGAATGTCGGGCTGAATACCGATTTCGCGCAACTCTTTCACTGAATGCTGGGTCGGCTTGGTTTTCAACTCGCCGGCGGTCGCAATGTAAGGCAATAGCGTCAAGTGAATGAAGCAGGTGTTTTCCGGCCCATCTTCAAAACCCATCTGACGGATGGCTTCCAGAAATGGGAGCGATTCGATGTCGCCTACGGTGCCGCCGATTTCCACTAATGCGACATCAGCACCTTCGGCACCCGCACGGATCGAGCGTTTGATCTCATCGGTGATGTGCGGGATGACCTGCACGGTGCCGCCAAGGTAATCGCCACGACGCTCTTTGTCGATCACCGACTTGTAGATTTGTCCGGTGGTGAAGTTGTTGCGCCGGTTCATCCGCGCGCTCGAAAAGCGCTCGTAATGCCCCAGATCGAGGTCGGTCTCAGCGCCATCGTCGGTCACGAACACCTCGCCGTGCTGGAACGGGCTCATGGTGCCAGGATCGACGTTGATGTACGGATCGAGCTTTAAGAGGGTGACACGGATGCCGCGCGATTCAAGCAGCGCAGCAAGTGAAGCGGAGGCGATCCCTTTCCCTAGGGAAGAAACCACTCCACCGGTGACAAACACATACTTCGTCATTTTATAAGCGGGGGCGGGTGATGACGGATTTTACTCTATCCCCATGGATGTCTCAATGACAGAAGCCGGGCCCGGACTTCAATCCGGCTCAAGGCTGGCCAGTTGCCGCCAGGTTGCCACCACTGTATCCGGATTCAACGAAATCGAACCGATTCCCTGTTCCACCAGCCATTCGGCCAGATCAGGGTGATCGCTCGGGCCCTGGCCGCAGATACCGATGTATTTACCCTGCCGCTTGCAGGCTGCAATCGCCTCGGCCAGTAGCTTTTTCACCGCAGGATTACGTTCATCGAAGCTTTCGGCGACCAGCCCAGAATCGCGATCGATACCCAGGGTGAGTTGAGTGAGATCGTTGCTGCCAATCGAAAAGCCGTCCACATGCTGCAGGAAATCGTCGGCCAGCAGCACATTGGAGGGAATTTCGCACATCATGATCAACCGCAATCCGTTATCGCCACGACGCAGGCCATAGCCCACCAACAAATCAACCACTGCAGCACACTCTTCCACGGTGCGCACAAACGGGATCATCACCTCGACATTGACGAAGCCCATCGTTTCGCGCACTTTTTTCATCGCGCGGCATTCCAGTTCGAACGCTGGCCCAAACAGCTCGGATACATAGCGTGCGGCGCCGCGCAGACCCAGCATGGGGTTCTCTTCTTTAGGCTCGTAGCGCTCGCCGCCCACCAGGTTGGCGTATTCGTTGGACTTGAAGTCAGACAGCCGCACGATCACGGGTTTCGGCCAGAACGCCGCCGCCAGTGTGGCCATGCCCTCGGCCAGCTTATCAACATAGAAAGTCACCGGATCGGCATACCCTGCGCTGCGACGATCAATTTCAGCGCGCACCTCCGCCGTCTGGCTGGCGTATTCAAGCAAAGCCAGCGGATGCACACCTATCATCCGTGCGATGATGAATTCCAGCCGTGCCAGCCCTACGCCGTGATTGGGGATCTGCGCGAATTCAAATGCGCGTTCGGGGTTGCCGACGTTCATCATCAATTTGACCGGTGGCTCAGGCAACGCCTCGCTCGCCAGTACTTCCACGGAAAATTTCAACTTGCCGGCGTACACCATGCCAGTGTCGCCCTCGGCGCACGACACGGTCACCAGCTCGCCGTCCTTCAACACGGTTGTGCCTTCGCCCGTGCCCACCACGGCTGGAATGCCCAGCTCGCGCGCCACGATGGCCGCATGGCAGGTACGGCCGCCGCGGTTGGTGACGATGGCGGCGGCTCGCTTCATCACCGGCTCCCAGTCGGGGTCGGTCATATCGGTGACCAGAACATCACCCGGCTGCACCCGGTTCATTTCCGCCGGGCTGGCAATCAGTCGCACCGCGCCTGCGCCAATTTTCTGGCCAATAGCGCGGCCCGTAATACGCACCTCACCGGTGGCCTCCAATACATAACGCTCACCCGCACCGCTTGCGCGCGCCTTCACTGTCTCCGGTCGCGCCTGCACGATAAACAACTCATGGGTTACACCGTCTTTAGCCCATTCAATATCCATCGGGCGGCCATAATGAGCTTCGATCGCCACTGCCTGGCGCGCCAGCTCCAGCACTTCGGCGTCGGTCAGGGCAAATTGCTGGCGCTGCGCCAACGGCACATCCTCGATCACGGTTTCACCGTCGCGCCAGACCATGCGGATGGCCTTTTCATTCAGTTCGCGCCGCACCACGGCGGGAAAGCCTTTTGCCAACAGCGGCTTGTGCACATAGAACTCGTCCGGATTCACCGAGCCCTGCACGACGGTCTCGCCCAGGCCGTAGGCCGCAGTGATGAACACCACGTCGCGAAACCCCGATTCGGTATCGAGCGTAAACAGCACGCCGGCGCAGGCAAGATCCGAACGCACCATGCGCTGCACACCAGCGGACAGCGCCACATCCGCGTGCGCAAAACCGTGATGCACTCGATAGGCAATGGCGCGGTCGTTGTAGAGCGAGGCGAAGACCTTGCGCACATAGTTCAGCAGCGCATCCTCACCCTGCACATGAAGGTAAGTTTCCTGCTGACCGGCGAACGAGGCATCGGGCAAATCCTCCGCCGTAGCCGAGGAGCGCACCGCCACTGACACCCGGTCGCCCAGCGCACGATACGCCTCGCGCAGCCCGGTTTCGAGCGCCTTGGGCAGGGTGGCGGCCTCAACCCACGAACGGATCTCAGCCCCGGTCTGCGCCAATGCGGTCACATCGACCACATCCAGCGTGTCCAGCCGCGCATTGATGCGCATCCGTAAATCGTTATGGTCGAGAAACGCCCAGAATGCGTCTGAGGTCGTGGCAAACCCACCGGGCACCTTGACCCCGACACCGGCCAGGTTGCCAATCATTTCGCCCAGTGACGCATTCTTGCCACCGACTCGGGGCACGTCCGCCATCGACAGGGCATCCAGGGGAACGATATAGTCAGACGTATCCGTCATCATTTCTCTCCATGAAAAGTCGCACTGCATTCTGTTTATCTGACCACACCGGCGTTACCGTTGAAGCCGTGGCGAGAAGCGTGCTGTCGCAATTTCCTGCGATTGAGTTTAGCCTGATTGTGCTGCCTTTTATTGACAGCCTTGAGAAGGCACGCGATGCCGCCGCCCAGATCGCTTCTACCGCCGACGCCTTGGTGTTCTCGTCACTGACCGATCCCGTCTTGCGCGGCTTCCTGCGCACAAGCGGTGTACCCCTGTTCGACCTGTTCGACCTGATCGCCCCTGCCGTAGAATCCGTCTTGGGACAGCCCGCCACGCCAGTCGGCGGGCACACTCACGGCATGGCCGCCGACTACGAATCGCGCATGGAAGCCGTGAGCTTCAGCCTGGCGCTGGACGATGGCCTGCAACCCCAGAAACTCGATCAGGCCGATTTGATTTTGGTCGGTGTATCCCGTGTTGGCAAAACGCCCACCGCGCTCTATCTCGCCCTGCAATATGGTCTGCGCGCTGCCAACTATCCGTTGACCCCTGAAGACCTGGCGCAATCCAAGCTGCCCGAAGTCCTGTTGGCCCACCTGCCACGCCTGCGCGCCCTGACGATTTCAACCGAACGCCTGGCCGCCATCCGCCAGGTGCGCTATCCCGACAGTCGCTACGCCAGTCTGAAACAATGCCGGGAGGAACTTGCCGCTGCAGAACGGCTGTTCAAACACCACGGCCTGACCATCACCGACACCACACACATGTCAGTGGAAGAAATCGCAGCACGGCTGCGGAATCTGGCCTGAATTCCACGCTTGCCGGTACCCCAGTCTGCCTCCAGGCGCCGCCTGAAATCAAACCATCGCCTGCTGCTCAAAACATACTGGCCCCCCTCTCGTATTCACGCTCATGTTTATGCAGCAAGGGGCCGATATACAGATGTAGTGATAAACAAAATGAATGCAAGCCTATCCAATGCAACAGTTTCCCATTGACGGCACGGTGATGGCGAGCGGCCTTACGCCCACTTCATCGCCTTGCCTTGAATCGGGGTCGATTCAGGTCTGAAAGCTTATGCCAGCAAACGCTGGGGACGATTACCCTAATCTGACCGTCAAGCGTGTGGCACGCCCAACTGCCTGGAAAATGGCACTGCTGGCGGGCCTGGTCACGCAATTGCTGCTGCTGATATTTGTGACCGCCATCGGCTTGCAGCAACTGGAAGTCGCCACCACCAATCTGAACCAGGTGATCGACTTCCACATGCGGAAACAGAACCTGACCAAAACCATGGTGGTCAACGCGCGCGAACGCACCATTTTCATCCTCCTGCTCTCAAAAATCCGGGACCCACTTGAGCGAGATCGGTTGCGGGTTCTATTCAACAGAAATGGTACGATTTTTGGTGCTGCGCGTCAGGAGCTGAGAAGCATGCCCTTAAGCACCCGGGAACAGGAACTGTTTGCGCTCCAGGGTCAACTGACCGCTGCCGCCCAGCCTATCCAGCTGCAGGTTATCGACCTGATAGAGGCCGATTTCACCGAGGAGGCAGAGGATCTGATCCTGAGAAAATCCATCCCGATGCAGAACCAGGTGATTGTGGCGCTTTCGCAGCTTGACGCCGAAGCCCAAAAAGCAGCCGTGAAGGCCGGCAACAAAGCGCGCAATGACCATGAAATGGCACGCCAATGGATGTTCATTCTGTCGGCTGCGGCCTTGCTCGTCGGTTTGACCGTCGCCACTTTCGTATTCAGATATACCGACCGCGTCGGACGTGAACGCGAGCGCCTGGCCACCGAAGATACGCTCACCGGCCTGCCCAATCGCATGCTGTTCATGGACCGCCTGGAGCAATCGTTGATCCGCGCCTATCGTCATGAGACGCTGGTTGGCTTGATGTTCATCGACCTGGATCGTTTCAAGCGCGTAAACGACACACTCGGTCACGCCAGCGGCGACCAACTGATATGCGAAGTCGCCAATCGTATACGCGCAACCGTGCGTGCAGAAGACATCGTGGCCCGACTGGGTGGTGACGAATTCGTCGTCGTGATCAGCGATATCACTAATGTCACACACATTCTGCAGGTGGTTGAGAAAATACTGGCCGCGGTGGCAGCGCCTTACCAGATCGCTGAACGCAACCTTTTCAGCAGTTGCAGCATCGGCATCAGCGTCTACCCCCATGACGGCGACAACTCCGGTGATTTGCTCAAGTATGCAGATACCGCGATGTATCACGCCAAAAATAATGGCCGCAACCGTTTCCAGTTATACGACCCCGCCATGAACACCATGGCCGAGGAAAGGTTGCAGCTGGAAACTGATCTGCACTATGCAATGCAACACCATGAATTTGTGCTCCACTATCAGCCACAGGTCAATCTGCATAGCGGACACATTCATGGCGTAGAAGCACTCATACGGTGGAACCATCCAACTAAAGGCCTGCTGAGCCCGGCTGCTTTTCTGGATATGCTGGAAGAAACCGGCGGGATCATCGACGTGGGCCGCCACTTGCTCGGCAGCGCGTGCCGCCAGGCCGTGCACTGGCATGCTGCAGGATTCAGCGAACTCATCATGGCGGTGAATATTTCCAGCAGGGAATTCTGGCATGAAGGCCTGATAGTGGGCGTACAAGCCGCATTGGCTCAGTCCGGCCTGCCTCCTCGGGCATTGCAACTCGAATTGACTGAAGGCATTTTCATGGAAAACATGGATGCTGCAGTCGACCGGGTCCATGCGTTAAAGGCTTTGGGTGTGTCCGTTTCGGTGGATGACTTTGGCACGGGTTATTCGTCGTTGGCACACTTGAAGCGTTTTCCACTCGACGTACTCAAGATCGACCGCTATTTCGTCAAGGATATTCAGTATGACCCGGTCAACGAAGCACTTGTCCGTTCCATTCTGTCACTATGCAAAAACCTCAATCTCAACACCGTTGCCGAAGGCATCGAAACCCGCGAACAGCTTGAGCGTCTGCATGCCCTGGGGTGCCAGATCGTGCAGGGCTACTACCTCAGCCGCCCGGTGCCGGCCCACCAGTTGACCGCACTACTGGACCGTGACTGGAGACAAGCCTTCGATTCAACACATTCTGCCTGTTGAATTCACCCATCTTCACACCCCGGCTTCAGAACGACAGGGTTTTGCCGAATCAATATCAAGACCACATTAAAACAAAGGCCATCCCGTTCATGTCTAAACACAATCTGGTTATTACCAGTGTCATGGAGAATGGCCAGACATTCCGTCCTGCAGACTGGATCGAGCGCCTTTCCTCCACGCTGGCCAGCTTTAAAATCGACAATCGCCTGCGGTATTCACAGGGGGTTCAACCCTGCATGATCGACGGCGAGCCTTGCCTGATCGTGGCGCCCTGGCTGGAGGCCACTGACCGACTGGCGTTTGATTACGTGATGGGTTTTGCCCAAGCCAATCAGCTGAAAATTCAGCCCGACCGCCGTACGGGTGACCGTGCCTTGCAAAAACCGGACTGATGCCCAAGCATTGACAATGCCCGCCGCCGGCAAAATTTACGCTCCAACATGAACAAGGGCTTCAGATTTGCCTGATTTGGCCGAATGAGCAGGGGTACGTCCGTCAATAAGGAGCAGGGCTCAATGCCCGAAAACACTATGGCGTTATATGACACACCAGGAAACAGCGACTCGTTCCAGCCCGCCGTCTGGATTGAAACCCTGGCCTCCATTCTGGCCAGCTTTCTGGCTGACCCGCGCTTGCGCTATGAACAAGGGGTGCAGCCCAACGTGGTCGACGGCGAACTATGCCTGTTGGTGGCCACCTGGCTCGAAACCACCAATCGCGAATCCTACGACTACGTCATGGCATTTGCCAAAGCCAACCAGGTGGAAACCAAACTGGACCGCCGTACAGGCGAGCGCGCCATCCAGCCGCCCGGCTGAAATAGCTGCCCGCAGTCGCTTAGGCCAAACGCTGCCGCACCGCCTCGAACACAGCTATCGCCAGGGCCGCCGAGGCATTCAGCGATTCCATTTTTCCCGGCATGGGGATGTGTACAGTGGCGGTGGCAGCCTCGCGCACCGCTTCTGACAGCCCCGCGCCTTCGTTACCCACAATCAAAGCCAACGGGCCGCTCAGGTCATCCGTAAACACACTCCGGTCTTCTCCCAGCGCAAGGGCCAGGCTGCGCCCATTGAATTGCGAGCACCACGTCGCCACCGCCACATCGCGTTCTATCGGCAGCACGAATTGCGCGCCCTGCCCACCACGCAAGGCCTTGGGTGACCACGGATCGTGACAGCCCCTGGACAACACCGCCAGCGTGGCGCCCGCCGCCGCACCGGTGCGCAACATGGCGCCCAGATTGCCGGGGTCCTGTATGTCTTCCAGCACGATTACCAGTGGCGTGGCCTCGATTGGCGCCGGCGTTAACCAGGCCGCCTCACTCAGCAAGCCGGTGGGGGTGGAAACCGGCGCAAGTTCATTGAACAGGACGTCCGGCAAACTCATCACCTTGGCGCCCGGACTACGCAGCGCCCACTGCTCAAACTGCGCGCCATCAAACGAAGCCGCCCGCACCAGCGTATGCGGCTGACCACCCGCATCGAGATAGGCGCTCAGTAAATGTTCGCCATCGAGCAAGGTCATTTGCGCCTCGCGGCGCGCGCGAGCCGAGTCGGCGAGCTTTTTCAGGCGTTTGAAAATCGGATTGTCACGCGAGGTAATGGCCGTTTCATTCATGCACGGATTATCCCCGAATCGTCACAGCAGGCTACACTCCCATCATGCGCATCGCCCTTATCACGCCCTACGGACGCGAACATCGCAACGGCAACTGGCACACGGCCGCACGCTGGACGCGCTTTCTGCGCGAAGCTGGCCACACGGTACGCGTGCAAGTGGAATGGGATGGCCGCCCGGCCGATCTGATGCTGGCGCTGCATGCGCGCCGCAGTTACGCATCGATCCGCGCGTTTGCCGAAAAATTTCCGAGCCGCCCACTGGTGCTGACACTGACCGGCACCGACCTCTATCGCGACATCCACGAAGACGCCGATGCACAGCAGTCGCTGGAGTGGGCGCACCGCATCATTGTGCTGCAGGCGCGCGGCCCCGACGAACTCGCCGCGCATCTCGTCCCCAAGACCCGGGTGATCTATCAATCGGCTCCGGACATTGTGCGTCTGCCTCCGCCTGCCAACACATTCGAGGTGTTGTCCATTGGCCACCTGCGCGCTGAAAAAGACCCCTTCCGGGCGGCACTGGCCACGGCGTATCTGCCCGCACAGACCCGCATCAACATTACGCATCTCGGCAACGCCTTGAGCGAGGAAATGGCCGAAACGGCTGTGCTGGCACAAAACAAACTGCCACGCTGGGTCTGGGCGGGCGATGTGCCACACACATCCGTGATGAAGCGTTTATCACGTGCGCATCTGCTGGTGATCAGCTCGGTGATGGAAGGCGGGGCCAATGTAATTTGCGAAGCGCTGGCCGCCGATGTGCCGGTGCTCGCATCGGGTATCCCCGGCAACATCGGCATGCTCGGGGATGACTATCCGGGCTATTTCCCGGTGGGTGACGAGCATCAACTGGCCAAACTGTTATGGGCGGCCGAAAACGATCTGGATTTTTATGCCACTCTGGCACAGCATGCCCGTAAGCGGCGCGGCCTGATGCGACCCGAAATGGAAGCCAGCCGCCTGAGGCAAGTGGTGGCGGAGTTCGAACAGACTGCTGTCTGAGTTCAGCTCTCGGCAAACAAAATGCTGAACATGCGCGCGCGTTCAGCATCGCTCAAACCGCGCAACACCCGCACCGCTTCGCGTGCCACCCGCTCGTCGCGCGTGATCGAATAGTCGATTGCCAGTTTGCGCCAGACGTCGGCCAATGCCGGATCGGTCGCCTGCAGTTTTTGCAGCGCCTGCACCACCCCCGCCTGCCCGCGCGTCAGATAAAACGTCAGCCCCAGGTTATGCCAACCCTGAACATAATCCGGGTTGATCTCTACGGCTGCGCGGTAGACCTGCATCGCCTCGCGGGGCCGTCCGCTGTCGCGTAAAACATTGCCCAGATTATTGCGAGCGTATACATCGTTGGGTGCGATACGCACGTTCTGCTGGTAAGCCGCAATCGCTTCGGGAAAACGCCTCATCTCGCTTAGCGCGCTGCCCTGAACAAACCAGGCCAGCGGGTTCTTTGCATCGACCTGCGACCAGTCCTGCCCCCACGCCAACAGCCCAGACCAGTCACCACGCCTTTCGAGTATTTGTGCCTGTCGTACCCACTCGGCTTGTGAGCGTGCGGCCAGCGCGGCCTGCCCGCCACCCAGACCAAACGTCTGGGTGGCGGCGGCCAGTGGCCCCGAACACGCCAGACCGGACAGCACAATCAGTAAAGAAACACGTTTCATCATGGAGCATTCGAGCGGTTACAGGCCACAAGTTCAAGTAAATCAATGACATTCATTTTACGCCCCGCTAGACGCATCGTTTATCCTGTTGGGTTATTGCCTCAATTGAGCCACACTCATGCACGCCACCGAACACTTCATTCCCGGCAAAGACGCTTCGCTCGAAGCCTCGATCGCCACCCTGCAATCCAAGCTCGAAGCGCTGGATTTCCATATTGAAGAACGCTCCTGGCTGAATCCGGTGGAAGGCGTGTGGTCGGTGCATATTCGCGACCGCGACTGTCCATTGCTGTTCACCAATGGCAAGGGCGCCATGGAGCTGGCGGCGCGGGCGAGTGCGCTGGGCGAGTATTTCGAACGGCTGTCGACCAACTATTTCTGGACCCACTTTTATCTGGGTAAAACCATCGCCAACCGGGCTTATGTCCACCACCCCGACGAGCGCTGGATTGCGGCCGAAGGCGAAGACTGGCCGGATGAGTTGCTCACGCCCGAATTGCAGGCCCTGTACAACCCGGACAGCAGCGTGCGCGCCGACCAGTTGATCGACCTCAATTCCGGCAACGCTGCACGCGGCATCTGCGCCATTCCCTACCAGCGCCTGCGCGATGGTGAGACGGTCTATTTCCCGGTCAACCTGATCGGCAACCTGTACGTCAGCAATGGCATGTCGGCCGGCAACACACTGAAGGAAGCGCGCACCCAGGCGCTGGCCGAAATTTTCGAACGCCACATCAAACTTCGCATCATCGAAGAAGGCCTCTGTCTGCCCAACGTACCCGAGGACGCAATCAACCGCTATCCGCACATCGCCGCCGGCATCCGCGGCCTGCGTGAGGCGGGCTTTGGCATTTTGGTGAAAGATGCCTCGCTCGGCGGCCAGTATCCGGTGATGAACGTGACATTGCTGCACCCCGATGATCAGGGTTGCTTTGCCAGCTTTGGTGCGCATCCGCGCTTTGAAGTGGCGCTGGAACGCGCACTGACCGAGCTGCTGCAAGGACGTGCGCTCGATTCGCTGACGGGCTTCCCTGCCCCCGGTTTCGATGACACCGAAATCGCCGACCCGCAGAACCTCGAAATCCACTTTGTTGATTCCAGTGGTGTCATCAGCTGGCAGTTCCTGCGCGACACGCCTGATTTCGAATTCGTCGACTGGAATTTCGGCACCACCACCGAGGAAGATTACACGTGGTCGTGCGACACCCTGCACGATGAAGGGCACGACCTCTACATCGCCGATTTCGAGCACCTCGGCGTCTACGCCTGTCGCATTCTGGTACCCGGCGTATCCGAAATCTATCCGGTGGAAGAGCTCGAGTTCGAGAACAACAGTGTCGGCAATCTGATCCGCCCGGCGCTCGCACGTTTGCCTGAGCTGACCGAAGACGAATGCGCCGAACTGTTCGATCTGATGGTTGAGCTGGAACTGGCCGACGACCGTCTCGTCACCGTACTGATCGGCCTCGCGCCCGATGCCAGTTCACCCTGGACCGACATCCGCGTCGGCGAAATCAAACTGCTGCTCGCGCTCGCCATCGGCAACGACGAAGCCATTCTCGAAGGCTGCACCTGGATCGCCCAGTATGGTCAGCGCAGCGAAGCGCGCCTCAAGGTCTACCGCTGCATCGCCGACCTCGTCCAACTCGACGACCCCAGCCCCTTTGAGCCTGCGCTCGCGCTGATGTACGGCCGCGACACGCTGACGCAAGCCTTCGCCCTGTTCAACCAGGAAGCGCGCTTCTTTGGACTGACTATACTTGGTCACGACTTTGAAGGCAGCGTAATCCACCAGCGTTTGCTCGAAGCGTATCGCAAGGTACGCGGCTAGATGATCAACCGATGAAAATACCCAAGCGACTCGAACCCCTACTCGAAGACGGCCTCATCGACGGCGTCGTGCGTCAGCTCATGAGCGGCAAGGAAGCCATGGTCTTCGTCGTCCGCTGCGGCGACGACATCCGCTGCGCCAAGGTCTACAAGGAAGCCAACAAACGCAGCTTTCGCCAGGCCGTCGATTACACCGAAAACCGCAAGACCAAGAACAGCCGCCAGGCGCGCGCCATGGCCAAAGGCACCAAATACGGCCGCGAGATGCAGGAAGCCGCCTGGCAAAGCGCCGAAGTCGACGCGCTGTATCGTTTGGCCCATGCGGGTGTACGCGTGCCGACGCCGTACAACTTCCACGAAGGTGTGTTGCTGATGGAACTGGTGACCGATGCCGAAGGCAACGCCGCGCCACGCCTCAACGATGTCGCTTTCACCGAAGCCGAAGCCCTCGCCCACCATCACACGCTGATCCGGGAAGTGGTCCGCATGCTGTGCGCCGGCGTCATTCACGGCGACTTGTCCGAGTTCAATATCCTCATCGCCGAAGACGGCCCGGTCATCATCGACCTGCCGCAAGCGGTTGATGCCGCCGGCAACAATCACGCTCAAGCCATGCTGACGCGCGACGTCAATAACCTCAGAACCTACTTCAGCCAATACGCGCCGTCATTGTTGACCACGCAATACGCCCAGGAAATCTGGGCGCTGTACGAACACGGCAACCTGCGCCCAGAGGTCGAACTCACCGGTCTATACGAAAGCGACTTGCCGCCAGTTGACCTGGAAGCCGTCATGCGGGAAATTGACGATGCACGCGATGAAGAAGCCGCGCGTTTGTTGCGATTGCAGGATTTGGGTGAATCGCCTTCAACCGGCCATAAAGTGCCACACAAAAAAAGCTGACGATAGAGACGACGAGGCTTGAATGAACGAACGCAAAGCTGTTCGGAGCCCACCCTGAAGTTCTCCCGCGAATATTCATTTAGATCAATTTCTTGAAGCGCAGTTTCTGCAAAACAGCGTACGCATGGTAGCGATTCAGTTTCCTTGAGGTGTCGACGCCGTCAAGGAAATCGTGCCCCGCATACGGCCAACTACCGTGACGCAAGGGATGCAATGTTGTTCACCCTTCATGCACGCTGCGCGCTGCTACGCCAAAGCCGGTCGTTAGATCGATCAAACAGTACCGGGATATCAAGCCACAGTAACAAACGATCACGATGTTCGGCGGCGCACAGACCTGTCGATACATTGTCCCGTAGTCTGTTGTCATGGATCGTTTGTGGGCCAGCCTCCACTGCCTGTAGGCGCGTGGCCAGGTCCAAATGAGCAATGGTGAGCAAACAAAACTGTGCACGCGGTACAGACAGGAACACAGTTGGCGGCTGGCCAAATAGCTGTCCAGCGGAATTCACACGCGGCCGCAATTCACTGGCCGACAATCCGGTGCTCGGTTGTCAGCCTCAGCTGCGCACCGGCGGTCTATAGGCGAAGGGCTGATTTGACGCGGCTCACGGCACTCTGGTTTAAGCAGGCCAAGTCGCCCCACAGAAATTGAAGAAATGTGCCATGCTTTAACAGGGGTAACGTCAGTCAAATCGCCGCTACGGAGAGCCGGATGCCTACAACCTCCTCACCGAATGAAACGCAGACCTTTTCATGGCTTGTTCTCGGCCTGATGGCCAGTGTCACCTTTGTGGGGATACTGTCGGAGCTGGTGCCGTCGGGTATTTTGCCGCAGATGACCGATGGCCTGGGCATTGAGGAAAGCGAGGTGGGTTTCCTGGTGGGTGTATATGCGTTGGCTTCCGCCATTGCCGCCATCCCGCTGATCAGCGCCACCCTGGCGTTCAACCGCAAGACGCTGCTGATGGCGCTGCTGATCGGGTTCGCAGTTTCCAATATCGTCGTCGGTCTCTCGTCGTCCTATGGGGTCATCATTGCTGCCCGCGTCGTCGGCGGTATTTGCGCGGGCGTGATGTGGCCGATGATCGCGGCCTACGGCACGCGACTGGTCCCCGCAAACATGCATGGCAAGGCCATCACGGTCATCATGTCGGGCAACACCCTGGGCATCAGCATCGGTTTGCCGGTGATGACGACGATCGGCCTCACATTTGGCTGGCGCAGCGTCTTCATGGTCCTCGGCGCAATGGTCGCAGTCATTGCTGTACTGTCGTATTTCTATTTGCCTGCGATCAAAGGCGAGAAACTCACCAAAGGTAATTCACCGCTGGCGGTGCTGAAAATGCCGTCGATGCTGATCGTCTTGCTGTTGACCTTTCTATCGGTCGCGGCCCATTACGGTATTTACACCTACATCACCTTGCTGGTGGAGTGGATCGGCTTCTCGGGCGGCATCGGCGTGGCGCTGCTGATCTTCGGCATCGGCTCGGTGATTTCAGTGATCGTTTCCGCGAAATACATCGACGCTTATTTGCGCCCCCTGATCGTACTCATGCTCTGCATTGGCGGCATTTCCATGACCATGTTCCTTGCGTTCAAAGGGACCATCGTCATCTCGCATGCCGCGTTTTTCCTCTGGGGCCTGGCGTTTGGCCCGCTGGTGACGATGTATCAGACCGCCGTGACCAAACAGGTTGAAAAAGCCAGGGACATCGCGACTTCAGTGCAATCGAGTGTCTTCAATCTGTCCATCATGGTCGCCACATGGGTCGGCGGCATGCTGTTGATCAATTTCCCGGCTAACGGCGTCAAGCTCATCGTTTACCTGTCACTGGCCTGCTTTGTTCTGGCCATCGTCATCGCGTTCCTGGCCAAACGCACCCTGGGATCTTCCTCAACTACCGCTGTCAAACCATGAAGGAGAAAACCATGAAAAAATTCACCAACGCCCTGATCTACCGACAACACGATGAAGCCAGCGAAATTCTCGTTGATCAAGGTGTCATCAAGCAGATCGGCAAGAATTTGCCCAAGGCAGATGAAGAAATCGACCTGCGGGGTCGCCTGGTGGTCCCGCCCTACGTGGATGCCCACCTGCACCTGGATTACGTCTACACCGCCGGCAACGAAGGCGCCACGAACACGAGCGGCACGCTGTTCGAAGGGATCGCCCGCTGGCACGATGTCAAGAAGTCCCAGACGCTGGAGGACGCGAAGGAGCGTGCGCTGAAAGGCATCCAGGAAGAGGTTTCCAAAGGTGTCCAGTTCATCCGTACCCACATCGACGTGGATGATCCCAGATTAACCGGGCTGAAGGCGATGCTGGAAGTCCGCGAACAGCTCAAGGACAACGTCACCATTCAAATCGTCGCCTTCCCGCAGGAGGGCATGTACGCTTACAAAGGCGGCGACGAGATGGTCGAAGAGGCGCTGAAGATGGGCGCGGACTGTGTTGGATCCATCCCGCACTTCGAGTGGGCGCGCGAGATCGGCGAGAAGTCCATCCACCGCACCGTGGAGCTGGCCGTCAAATACGACAAACTGATCGACGTGCATTGCGACGAGACCGACGACGTGATGAGTCGCTTTGTTGAGTTGCTCAATGCCCTGGTGATGACCGAAGGCATGGGCACGCGCACGGCCGCCAGCCACACCTGTTCATTCGGTTCGGCGGACAATGCCTACGCGTTCCGCATGATGAGTCTGTTCCAGAAGTCGGGGATGAACTTCATCTCGCTGCCCACCGAGAATGCCTATCTGCAAGGCCGGCAGGACACCTATCCCAAGCGCCGTGGCCTGACCCGGGTGAAGGAGCTGTGGGAAAGCGGCATCAATGTCTGCTTCGGTCAGGACTCCATCAACGATCCGTGGTATCCGGCCGGCAATGGCAACCTGATGAACATTCTGGATAACGGTATTCATCTGGCGCAGACCATGTCGTTCGAGGAACTGGACAGGTGCATCGACCTGATCACCTACAACGGCGCCAAAACCTTGAACGTCGAAGACCAGTACGGCATCGAAGCGGGCAAACCGGCCAATTTTCTGGTGCTGGACGCCCGTTCGCCATTCGAAGCAGTGCGCCAGCGCGCCGACGTGCTGGCATCGATCCGCCATGGCGAGTACCTGTTCAAGCGCCCCGATCCCAGCTACGAAATCGGGCTCGACCTCTTTAGGAAGACGAAGTGAAAAGGATGCGCTATAGACTTTGGGATCAGCGACACGGGTGCAAAACGAGCCCAACGCACATCCCATTCATTCGTGTACGGCAATTCAGCAACCATCCCACAAATAAAAGCCTGGTTCGTGTTGGCTGTCGTGCCGGTTCTGCTCCCGACAAACCGGGCATGGAGCCATTTACTCCGCTCACCCACGCCGAACCACCGTCGCATCGGGCATTGTTTTGACGATGCCAGCCCCGCTCGGATTGTTCGCGCAACAAGCGTATTTTCTTTCCTCTTTCAGAGCGCCAGCCATGTCAAAACGCACCCACCACCTAAGCCTCCTGCCACTTGTACTTGCAGTCGCCCTGAGCGCCTGTGGCGGCGAGGAGGCCCCGCCACAGCAGGCGGTGACGCCTGTGACTGTAGTAACCCTCAAGACAGCGCCAGTGACGCTGACACGCGAGCTGCCGGGCCGCACAAGTCCGTATCTGGTGGCGGAGGTGCGTCCGCAGGTCAGCGGGATCGTCAAGCGACGCCTGTTCGTGGAAGGCGGGCTGGTGACGGCTGGGCAGCCGCTGTACCAGCTCGACGACGCCGCCGCCCGCGCCGATGC
The DNA here is from genome assembly GCA_036568265.1 of Thiobacillus sp. Classification (GTDB taxonomy): domain Bacteria; phylum Pseudomonadota; class Gammaproteobacteria; order Burkholderiales; family Thiobacillaceae; genus Thiobacillus. Next base: position 189,557 of record DATCSW010000011.1, on the reverse strand, counting down.
CAGCAGTGCCCATGCGCAGCTTGCGCGGGCGCAGGCAACATTGAAGTCGGCTCAGTTGACTGCCGCACGCACCGCCCAGCTGGCGAAAATCGACGCCGTCAGCAAACAGGATAACGAGAACGCAATCGCCGCGCTGCATCAGGCCGAGGCGGATGTTGGTGTAGCGCGTGCTGCGGTCCAGGGGCGTAACGTGACGCTGAATTACGCGCGCATCACCGCGTCGATCAGCGGTCGCATCGGCAAATCATCGGTCACCCAGGGTGCGCTGGTCACGGCCAATCAGGCAGAACCGCTGGCGACCGTGCAGCAGCTGAACCCGATCTATGTCGACCTGACCCAGTCCAGCAGCGAATTGCTGCAGCTGCGCAAGAGTCTGGCCGCCGGCACGCTGGAAAGCACCAAAACGCTTCCGGTCCAGATCCTGCTCGAGGACGGCACGCCGTTCTCGCACCTGGGCAAACTGGCGTTCTCCGAAGTCACCGTCGATCCCTCTACCGGCAGCTTCGCACTACGTGTAGTGGTGGATAACCCCGACAACATCCTGCTGCCGGGCATGTACGTGCGCGCAGTGGTCGGTAACGGCGTGCGCGAGGACGCGATCCTGGTGCCGCAGCAGGGCATCGCCCGCGACCCCAAAGGCAGCGCCACCGCGATGGTGGTGGGCGAGGACGGCAAAGTCGCAGCTCGCCAGGTCAAGGTCAGCCGCACCGTCGGCGACCAGTGGCTGGTCGAAGATGGCCTCGTCGCCGGTGACCGGGTGATCATCGAGGGACTGCAGAAGGTCAAACCCGGCATGCCGGTACAGGCAACCGAGAAATCGGCGACAAACAAGCCCGATGCAACCCCTCCTGAAGCCGGGAAGCCGGCCTCCGCCTCTCACGTCTCCAAGCCGTAAGGGGGCCACCACATGGCACATTTCTTTATCGACCGCCCAATTTTTGCCTGGGTCATCGCAATCATCATCATGCTGGCCGGTGGGCTGGCCATCTTCACGCTGCCAATTTCGCAGTACCCCACGATCGCGCCGCCTACGGTCTCCATCTCGGCGACTTACCCGGGGGCTTCGGCCAAGGTTGTGCAGGACTCGGTGACGCAGATCATCGAGCAGAACATGAAGGGCCTCGACGGCCTGCTGTACTTTTCATCGACCAGCGAGGCCAATGGCCGCGCGTCAATCACGCTGACTTTCCAAAGCGGCACCGATCCCGATACCGCCCAGGTGCAGGTGCAAAACAAGTTGCAATCGGCGATGCCGCTGCTGCCACAGGAAGTGCAGCGGCAAGGCGTGCGCGTGAGCAAGGCCAGCACCGGCTTCCTGCAGGTAATCGGCTTCGTCTCCACCGACGGCAGCATGGCGCAAGACGATATTGCAGACTACGTCACCGCCAACGTCCTCGACCCACTCAGTCGCGTGCCCGGCGTGGGCGACATCCAGAATTTCGGAGGCCAGTACGCGATGCGCATCTGGCTGGACCCCAACAAGCTGAATACCTACCGACTGGCACCGTCGGACATCATCGCCGCGGTGCAGGCGCAGAACGCCCAGGTGGCGGTGGGCACACTGGGTGCCGCGCCGGCGATCAAGGGCCAGCAGATCAATGCCACGATCACCGCGCAGGACCGCCTGCAGACACCCGAGCAGTTCCGCGACATCGTTGTGCGGAGCAATCCCGACGGTTCGGTGCTCAAGCTTGATGACGTCGCGCGCGTTGAGATCGGATCGGAGAACTACGAGTTTCTGACCCGCTACAACCAGCAGACTGCCAGCGGCTTGGCGATTTCGCTGGCGACGGGCGCCAATGCGCTCGATGCCGTCAAAGGCGTCAATGAAACGCTGGCTGCACTCGAGCCCTATTACCCGCCTGGCCTCAAAGCCGTTGTGCCGTTCGACAGCACGCCCTTCGTGCGAGTGGCGATCACGGGCGTGATCATCACCCTGCTCGAGGCCATCGCGTTGGTGTTCCTGGTAATGTACCTGTTCCTGCAAAATTTCCGCGCCACGCTGATCCCGACAATTGCGGTGCCGGTGGTGCTGCTGGGCACCTTCGGCATCCTTGCTGCGATGGGTTTCTCGATCAACATGCTGACCATGTTCGCCATGGTTCTGGCGATCGGGCTGCTCGTCGACGATGCCATCGTGGTGGTGGAGAACGTCGAGCGCCTCATGAGCGAGGAAGGCTTGTCGCCGCTTGAGGCGACGCGCAAGTCGATGGACCAGATCACCGGTGCCCTCATTGGTATTGGTGTGGTGCTGTCTGCCGTGTTCGTGCCGATGGCGTTCCTGGGAGGCTCGACGGGCGTCATCTATCGGCAGTTCACCGTGACGATCGTCTCGGCAATGAGTCTGTCGGTGCTGGTGGCGATCGTGCTCACGCCGGCGCTCTGCGCCACGATGCTCAAGCCACTCAAGCAAGGTGAGCACCACGGCGAGAAGGGATTCTTCGGCTGGTTCAACCGCACCTTCGATGCCGGCAGCAGCAAGTATCAGCGTGGCGTGCGTGGCATCCTGGGACGCAGCAAACGCTTCATGGCGATCTTCACCGCGCTGGTGGTGGTCATGGGCCTGCTGTTCGTGCAACTGCCGAGCTCCTTTCTGCCGGACGAAGACCAGGGTGTGCTGTTCGCGCAGATACTTGCCCCGGTCGGCTCCACCCAGGAGCGTACGTTGGAGTCAGTGAAGCAGGTCGAGGACCATTTTCTGGCCGAGAAAGACGCAGTTGAGTCGATCTTCAGCGTGCAGGGCTTCAGCTTCGGCGGCACCGGCCAAAACAATGCGATCTCCTTCATCAAGCTCAAGGACTGGTCCGAACGCAAAGACGCGAATCTCGAGGCCCGCGCTGTGGCCGGTCGTGGCATGGGTGCCCTCTCACAGATCAAGGACGCAATGGCCTTCGCCTTCGCCCCGCCAGCAATGCCGGAACTGGGCAGATCAGCCGGCTTCACGTTCTACCTCAGCGACAACGCCGGTCAGGGTCACGAAGCACTCATCGCCGCGCGCAACCAGTTTCTGGGTGCAGCAGCACAGAGCAAGATGCTGACCAACGTGCGCCCGAACGGCCAGGAAGACTCGCCTCAGCTTCGCCTGGACATCGACTCGGAAAAGGCCGGCGCGCTCGGCCTGTCAATGGCCGTGATCAACAGCACCCTGTCGTCGAGTTGGGGCGGCGTGTACATCGACGATTTCATCGACCGCGGCCGCGTCAAGCGGGTGATGCTGCAGGCCGATGCGCCTTTCCGCATGGTGCCGAAAGACTTCAAGCAGTGGTCGGTGCGCAACAATGCTGGCGAGATGGTGCCCTTTTCCGCCTTTGGTACCACGCGCTGGGATTTCGGCTCGCCACGACTGGAGCGCTACAACGGCGTGCCTGCAATGCAGATCCAGGGTGAGGCGGCAGCGGGCGAAAGCTCCGGCGCAGCCATGGATGAGGTGGAGACGCTGGTGGCCAATCTGCCCGAAGGCTTCGGCATTGAGTGGACCGGGCTGTCCTACCAGGAACGCCAGGCCGGCGCGCAGATCCCGCTGCTGTACGCACTGTCGCTGCTAATCGTATTTCTGTGCCTGGCTGCCCTCTACGAGAGCTGGACGATCCCGACCGCGGTCCTGCTGGTCGCGCCGCTGGGCATCCTCGGCACGGCCCTGGCCGGCACCCTGTTCGGCATGAACCGCGACATCTACTTTCAGGTGGCGATGTTGACCACGGTCGGCCTGACCAGCAAGAACGCGATTCTGATTGTCGAATTCGCCAAGGCCAACTTCGAGAGCGGCATGGAACTGGTCGAGGCGACGATGACCGCGGTGCGCGACCGCCTGCGGCCCATCCTGATGACCTCGCTGGCGTTCGGGCTGGGTGTCCTGCCGCTGGCGCTCTCCAGCGGTGCCGGCTCCGGCGCGCAGCGCGCGATCGGCACGGGCGTGCTCGGCGGCATGATCGTCGGCACCGTGCTGGGCCTGTTTTTCATTCCATTGTTTTTCGTGGTGATCGAGAAAATATTTGTGCAGCGCAAGCGCACGCCCGATCCCGACACTGATACCACCGCGGCCCTGCCCGATGCCGCCGACACCGCGACCGGAGACCACCCATGAGCAAGACGCTGATGATCCCACTCGCGCTGGCGACAACGCTCCTCAGCGCCAGTTGCGCCACCCTGGAGCCGCGCGTACCCACCGCTGCTCCGGCAATTGCAGCCGAGTGGCCGTTGCCGCCAACCACCGCCACGACGCCCGCGGTGGCAGACATACCTGTCAATGCTTCGTCGCTCACCCTGCCGGTGGCCGATATCGGCTGGCGCGATTTTTTTGTCGACCCACGGCTGGAAGAACTGATCGCACGTTCGCTCGACAACAACCGCGACTTGCGTGTGGCGGTGCTCAACATCGAGAAGGCGCGCGCGCAGTACCGCATCCAGCGCGCGGACCGCGTGCCCTCGCTGGGCGCAGACGCGACGCTGACGCGCAGCGGTGGCAATACACTGGTGCGCGAGCGTTACAGCGTCGGCATCGGCATCACTGATTTCGAACTCGACCTGTTTGGCCGCGTACGCAATCTCAGCAAAGCGGCATTGGAGCAGTATCTGTCCACCGAGGAAGCCCGACGCAGCACACAGCTGGCACTGATCGCCGAGGTAGCCAACACCTGGCTGACGCTCGCTGCCGACCAGGAACTGCTGCGCATCGCCCAGGCCACGCTCGACAGCCAACAGGCTTCCTACGACCTCACGCAGCAGCGCTTTGAACTCGGCGCGGTATCGGCGCTCGCCGTCAGCCAGGCGCGCACGATCGTCGAGACCGCACGCTCAGATGTCGCCCGCTTTGCCGGACAGATCACGCAGGACAGCAATGCATTGACCCTGCTGGTCGGCAGCCCGGTCGCGACAGATCTACTGCCGGAAACGTTCGTCAGCGAGGTCAGCGGCATCGGCGCGCTGCCCGCCGGTCTGCCCTCAGACGTACTGCTGCGCCGGCCAGACGTGATAGCCGCCGAACACCAGTTGCTCAGCGGCAACGCAAACATCGGCGCGGCGCGTGCTGCGTTTTTCCCGTCGATCAGTCTGACCGGTTCGGTGGGTTCTGCCAGCACCGAATTGTCAGACCTGTTCGGCGGCGGCACCCGCCTGTGGAGCTTCGCACCGCGCATCACGCTGCCGATCTTCCAGGGTGGTCGCCTGCGCGCGGCCCTGGGCGTGGCGACCGCCGACCGCGATATTGCTCTGGCGCGCTACGAACAATCGATCCAGATCGGGTTCCGCGAGGTCGCCGACGCGCTCGCCCTGAGCAAGACGCTCACCGACCAACTCGCCGCGCGACAAGCCCTGCTCACCGCCGCCGCCCAGGCCAAGCAACTGTCCCAGGCACGTTACGACGCCGGACTGGACAGTTATCTGAACCTGCTTGATGCGCAGCGGACGTTATACGCGGCACAACAGGGCGTGGTGACAACCCGATTGGCCGAACAAGCCAACCGGGTGACGCTTTACAAGGTTCTCGGTGGGGGCTGGCACGAGCGCAGTGAAAGGCAATAAGCCCTGGGCCAAGGCCGGGCCGAGACGCGGCACAAAGGCATCCTGACATCAATCCATCATGGCGAATATCTGTTCAAGCACCCCGACCCGAGCTCCGAGATCGCGCTCGATGTTTTTAGGAAAACGAAGTGAACTGGATGCGAAACAGGATTTGGAATCATCGGTTCGAATTACAGGCGAGCAGTCAATCTGTGGATGAGGTCAGACATGATGCGATAGCGTTTCCTACTCTGAAGGACACTGCGATCTGCAATATGGCCGCAGCGTCGCCAACGCATTGAAAGGAGAATGAACATGAGCATAGACGGAAAAGTGGTTCTCATCACCGGTGCAGGCCAGGGCATCGGCCGCGCGATTGCGCTCAGGCTGGCAAAGGATGGCGCACACATCGCGGTCGTGGATGTCAACGTCGAGACGACGAATGCAGTCGCGGACGAGGTCAAAAAATTGGGCCGCAAGGCAACGACTTTCAAGGCCGATGTCACGAAACGCGATGATGTCTATGCCGCGATCGAGCACGCCGAGAAGATACTCGGCGGTTTCGACGTCATGATCAACAACGCCGGCATCGCGCAGGTCCAGCCGCTCGCCGATGTCACCCCCGAGGAAGTGGACCAGATACTGAAGGTCAACGTCGAGGGCGTGTTATGGGGTATTCAGGCTGCGGCAAAAAAATTCCAGCAGCGCAAACAGAAGGGGAAAATCATCAGCGCCTCGTCCATCGCCGGGCATGATGGCTTTGCCATGCTGGGCGTTTATTCCGCGACCAAGTTCGCCGTGCGTGCGCTGACGCAGGCAGCTGCCCAAGAGTATGCAAGCGACGGAATCACCGTCAACGCCTACTGCCCCGGCATCGTCGGCACCGACATGTGGGTAGAGATCGACAAGCGGTTCGCCGAGCTCACAGGCGCGGCGGTGGGCGCGACCTACAAGAAATATGTCGAGGGAATCGCGCTGGGCCGGGCGCAGACGCCGGAGGATGTCGCCGCGTTCGTGTCGTTCCTGGCAGGCCCCGATTCCGATTACATGACAGGACAGGCCCCTCTGATAGACGGCGGGCTGGTGTACCGCTAGTCCGATTGCAGCAGGTTAATTCTTTCAGGAGATCAATATGAGCCAATACCCCATCGCAATCGTCATCGGCAGCCTTCGCCGTGATTCATTCAACCGCAAGCTCGCGACTGCGATCGCGAAACTTGCGCCGCCCGAATTCTCATTCAATCAAATCGAGATCGGCGACCTGCCGCACTACAACCAGGACGACGATGCAAACCCAGCCGAGTCCGTCAAGCGCTTGAAAGGTGAAATCACGGCCGCCCGAGGGCTACTGTTCGTCACGGCTGAATACAACCGTTCCATTCCGGGCGTGCTCAAGAACGCCATCGACCTGGCCTCGCGTCCTTATGGCGAAAGCGTCTGGGCAGGCAAACCGGCCGGTGTGCTGGGTGCGTCAACCGGCGCCATCGGCACGGCGGTGGCGCAGCAGCATTTGCGTACCGTCCTCGCGTATCTGGACGTGCCCACACTGGGCCAGCCCGAAGCATTCATCCAGGCCAAGGAAGGCTTGTTCGACGCGTCAGGCAATATTGGTGCAGACAGCAAGCAATTTCTGCAGACGTGGATGGACCGCTACGTCGCGTGGGTGAAAAAGCACGCCGATTAATGACGGAACACGACGGCTCCAGGATCTGTTCATAAGCGCCTACTGCGCCTTGTAGCCCCAGCTCATTTAGCCAGACTGCGCCGTATGCGGGTTCGAGATCGGGCGGTGTCTGCAGGACGCGGGTATCGCGATGTGCGAGCCGTGTGCGATCCTGAGAACACCGAGACTTCATCACAGCATCCATTCGATCGGCAGCACCGACAACACGCCCACGAAGACCCGCAGCCAGAAGCCCGTGCGGGGCTCCTGGTCGTACACAATTTCTTGGCCGTCGCGCTGCTCCACCCATTGCAGCGCGCCCGCCTCGTTCAGACGAACGCGATAGGCACGCGCCGGAATGATTGTGGCAAACGCATCGGCAATCGCTTCCGCCATGGGCGGACTGTCGATGACGAAGCCGAGTTCGGTGTTGAGCCGTTGAGATCGGGGATCAAAGTTGAACGACCCGACAAAGGCGCGTGAGCGATCGATTGAAAACGTCTTCGCGTGCAGGCTGGCGCTCGAGCTGCCCAGCCGTCCATGGCCCTTGGTGGGCGCAGGCGAAAACTCGGGCTCCATCTCGAAGAGCTCAACGCCCGCCTCAAGCATCGGTTTGCGTCGTTTGGCATAGCCGGCGTGCACGGCGGCGACATCGGTGGCCGCCAGCGAATTCGTCAGTATCGTGACCTTGATTCCTTGCCGGGCCAGCGCACTGAAGTACTCGACTCCTTCCTTCCCGGGTACGAAATAAGCCGAGACCAACTCCAGCTCGTGTTTCGGCGTCTGGAGAACCTTTTGCAGTCGCGCCCACATCAGTTCGTCGTCCCTGGCACGACCCAGCGCTTTGGCCGGGTCGTCGCTGACCATGTGGACGATGGCCCATTCGAACGGCAATTGACGTGCAAGCACCTGCTGGACGTACTGCGAATGGGCGATTGCCTGCATGTAGGCGACAGCAGCGGGGTCCTTCTCGACCCGCGAGGCGGCGGCTGTGACCTCGGCAATGGCTGTCTGGTTCACGCGGGCCAACACGCGCTCAGCCGGGTAGGACGAGTCGCTGTTCCAGTAGCGGTCGAAATCGTTCGACACGTCGTTGACCACCGGACCAATCGCCAGCACATCGAGGTCGACAAAGGAGACACCCTGGCCCGCGTCGAAGTATTCGTCGCCCACGTTGCGGCCGCCAATGATCGTTGCCTGGTTGTCCGCAGTGAACGACTTGTTGTGCATGCGCCGATTCAGCCGCCAAAAATCGGTGAGGTTCAAGACGCGCCAACGCCGATGCATGAACGGATTGAAAAGCCGCACTTCGATGTTCGGGTGTGCGTCCAGCGCAGCCAGCACCGTGTCCAGACCGGCGGTATTGTTGTCGTCGAGCAGCAGGCGCACGCGCACACCCCGGTCGGCGGCGCGGCGCAGCGCTTCGAACATCAGGGTGCCCGTTTTGTCGCCATTCCAGATGTAGTACTGGATATCGAGCGAGCGCTCGCTGGCATCGGCGAGCAGCACGCGTGCGGCAAAGGCGTCGCGCCCGTCGGATAAAGCGAACACGCCCGACTTGCCGGGATGCGCCTGCACCATCGGCAACGCCGCCATGCCCAACCGGGTATCTGAGGTGTCCTGGAAGATCATCGAGGCGCTTCGACCGTCGAGGGAAGGCAGCTGGACGCAGCCTTGTAACAGACCCACGGCGACGACTGTCACCGCGCGGAGAAAGCCGAACCGATCAGGCGCCATGCGCATCGTGCGGACGCTGCACGCCCGGCCTTGATTCGACGACGCTGGATACGCAGTGATCATGCCCTGCAGGGACAGCCGCTCGCGCACTTGGGGGAAAAACCTGCTGACTGCTTCATGACCCCATCTTCTCAAAAATTGGAACCTCCTCAAAATGCAGGGTATTTCGGTCCTGGCATACGGCAGAGTTGACACGGCCTCGATGCGCGCACCCGTGGTGGCGTTCGTGCGTGCCCGCGCACGACCTGACGTCGATCTTGTGCCACCTGGCGCAAATCGCGCCGTAGGCGCTACGCATTGCGCCGCATTAGAGCAGTCGCCCGGCAGAGGCGTGAGCTGATCGACCGCACGCGCTGGCGGGCGACGACAAGGGCGGCGAGCGCTAGTCTGCGGCCCTGGCGATTGCGGTGAGGCAATGACGCGGAATGTCTGTCAACGACGCTTCGACGCCACTGCCATGTATAACGATTCCGTTGACGAGCACTCTTGCGGCAATGTCTACCGCCTATCAATCGGAGGCTGCTTTCAGCATCTATTTGACAGCGCTCGTCGTTAATGGCACTACTGTCTTGTCTTTACCGTTCCGGGATACGCCGGGTGAATCTTTTGAAAAATGCCTCGGCGCTAGGCGAGGCTTTGCGCCCGTTGCGGCATCCGCCCTATGCGGTGCTGTGGACAGCAACGGTTGTCACCAACATTGGTTGGTGGATGTACACCGCTGCCGCGGCTTGGCTGATGACGAACATCAGCACCGATCCGTTGATGGTGTCGCTGGTGCAGGTGTCGTCGAGTCTGCCGATGTTTTTGCTGGCGCTGCCGGCAGGCGCGCTGGCCGATATCGTTGACAAGCGGCGCCTGCTGATCTGGGTCGAGTGCGGCATTTCCATTATCGCGGCAACTTTCGCAACCCTTGTCTGGCTCGACCGCATTACACCAACCATATTATTGCTCTTCACTTTCCTGCTCGGCGCAGGCGCTGCGATCGTCGCGCCCCCGATGCAGTCAATCGTCCCGCTTTTGATCAAGCGCAAAGATGAGCTACCTGCCGCCGTTGCACTCAACAGCGTTGGCGTGAACATCAGCCGCGCCATCGGTCCCGCGTTGGTAGGCGTGCTAACCGTCGGCGTCGGCGTCGCCGCGCCGTTCTGGATCAACGCGGTTGCCAACCTTGGCAGCATCGGCGGATTACTGTGGTGGCGCCCGCCACAGAAGAAAAGCGGTCGATTGCCTGCGGAACGTCTTTTTGCCGCGATCCGAACCGGTGCCCGTTACGCACGCAACAATCCACCCTTGCGCGCGACGTTGTTCCGCGCGACCGGATTCTTTCTGTTCGCAAGCGCTTATTGGGCCTTGTTGCCGCTCGTTGCGCGCACGCAGATCGGTGGCGGCCCGACGCTCTATGGGATCTTGCTGAGCGCGATTGGCGGCGGCGCGATCGTCGGCGCCATGATATTGCCCAGGCTCCGCGCGAGGTTTAGCCCAAACGCGCTGGTCGCAGGCGCGGCAGTGGGCACCGCCCTGGCGCTCGGGATGTTCGGCGTTGCACGCGAGCCGTGGACCGCGTTGGTTGCGAGCCTGCTGGCCGGCAGCTGTTGGATCACCGCGGTCTCGAGTCTGAATGTTTCGGCTCAGTTCTCGTTACCTGATTGGGTACGCGGGCGCGGGCTAGCAATCTATGTCACCACTTTTTCCGGCGCACTGGCCATCGGCAGCGCGCTTTGGGGAGGGCTGGCCAGCATCATCGGTCTGTCGATGACACATTTCGCTGCAGCGGCGTGCGCGCTACTCGCGATTCCACTGACACGGCATTGGAAGCTGCAGGGGTCCGGCACAATCGATCTTGCACCTTCAATGCATTGGCCAGAGCCGGTAGTCTCGGATCAAATCGAAGACGATGCTGGCCCTGTGTTGGTCACCATCGAATACGCTGTGCTTTCGAACCAGCGCGAACCGTTTCTCGCCGCACTCTATCGTTTGTCGGCTCAGCGTCGGCGCGATGGGGCTTACGCGTGGGGCGTGTTTGAAGACGCCGCAGAGCGCGGCAAATTCATTGAAACCTATTTGGTTGAATCATGGCTCGAGCACCTGCGCCTGCACGAGCGCGTGACCCGAGCCGATCATGCGCTGGAGGAGCGTGTTCACAGCTTCCTGGTCAGCGAGCCGAAGACCACGCATCTGGTTACGCCTGCATGATCGCGATTCAACGATATTTGGGCGAAACATGCTCGTTCGCAACAGGCAGAATTGAGCGATCAAAAAAAGGAGTAAGCGATATCTGTCTGTCGTACTGAGGCGATCGCAAGGTGGCTTTGTCGACACCATCTCAATATGGTGAAAGGATTGGTGTCAATGCTGTTCTTTAACTATTCTGCGGGGGCATGGCTCCCCCGGCAACCTGTCAACAAGGAGAAGCACCATGATGCAAGTACGCAAGGCCGCTGACCGCGGCGTGGCCGAGCACGGCTGGCTGAGCTCGCGCCACACCTTTTCGTTCGCCGACTACCAAGATTCCGACCAGATCGGATTTTCCGATCTGCGCGTGATCAACGAGGATCGCGTGACGCCGGGCCAGGGCTTTGGCACCCATCCGCACCGCGACATGGAGATTTTTTCCTACGTGCTGGAAGGCACCCTGGCTCACAGCGACAGCATGGGCACCGGTTCGCAGATCAAACCCGGCGACGTGCAGCTGATGAGCGCCGGCAGCGGCGTCACCCACAGCGAGTTCAATGGTTCCAAGGATGAGCCGGTGCACTTTCTGCAGATCTGGATCGTGCCGGACCACACCGGTGGCAAACCGGTTTACCAGCAACAACACTTCAGCGACGCGGACAAGCGTGGACGCCTGCGCCTGATCATTTCGCCGGATGGCCGCGACGGCTCGCTGCGTATCCAGCAAGATACCCATGTCTACGCCGGTCTGTTCGACAGCGATGAAAGCGCCACCTTGACGCTGGACCAGAACCGCCATGCTTATGTGCATGTCGCGCGCGGCAGCGTCGAACTCAACGGCGTGAAGCTGGAGGCCGGTGACGGCGTGCGCCTGCGCAACCCACAGACGTTGCAACTAACCGCCGGCAAAAACGCCGAGGTGCTGGTGTTCGATTTGCGTCCGCAGGAAGTGCCGCAAACGCCGTGAGGTTTCGCACGTCGTCGGAAGCGTCGTTGGCACGGTCGACAACAATTCACCCGAAGGGGCAGTCGTCATGAGCATGATGAAAACTTGGAATGTCGAACAATATGGGGTGCCCTCCGTGCTCATGCTGCAAGCGCGCGTGATGCAGGAAGCCGCCTGGCAAAGCGCCGAAGTCGACGCGCTGTATCGTTTGGCCCATGCGGGTGTGCGCGTGCCGACGCCGTACAACTTCCACGAAGGCGTACTGCTAATGGAACTGGAGTGATTCTTTAATCAAAACCAAGCCTATGTTTGGCTTGATCAATACGGTTCCTGATCTGCGCTTTCGGTGTCTTCTGCAACGTGCATAATAATTCGTGTGGAATCGTACTCAGGCAATATTGCAGCCTGATATCCGACACCATTTTCACCCATAGATGGGCGGTCATTTCCGCATCGGCCAGCGCGCGGTGAGCGCGTGCCGCCGAGGGCAGTCCCAGATGCCGAACCAGCGTGCCCAATTTGTGATCTAGTGAGGCCGGATAAATACGCCGGGCCAGCAGCATGGAGCAGGCAAACGCCTGTTGCCGACGCCGATTGATCCTCGACCACTCCGCATCGAGAAACTTGCTGTCAAACGAAGCGTTGTGCGCCACCAACGGAACATCGCCGACAAACTCCGCGAGCGCAGCCATCACCTCCGCTGCCGGCGGCGCCTTGCTGAGCATGGCATTGGAAATGCCCGTCAGGCTCTCAATAAAGGGGGGAATATATGCACCCGAATGCATCAGGCTTTGGTAACGATCGACGATGATCCCGTTATCCACGATCACGACCGCCACCTCGGTCGCCCGGTCTCCCATCGCGGGCGACAGGCCGGTTGTTTCAAAGTCAATGACCGCTACTGTATCCATACAGCCTTAAATCCTGACGAGGTAAGGTAGCACCATGAGTGCCACCCCAATTGCGACAAGCAGAAGTGTGTTGGAAACGAAATAGGGATAGATCATCAGGCCCAGTCCGCTGAACAGGGGAATGACCGCCTTCTGCTTCTTGCCGTAGATGAAGAAGCCGAGGCCGATCGAACTGAAAAGTAAACTCCACAGAAGCAAAGAAGTACTCATTGCGACCTCAAACTTTGTCTGCTCATTGGACAAAGTCGCTCAATTTTCTGTTCACCATGCTTTTCGCTATTTACGGGAACAGTCTATTTCATGGCGCGTGCATCCATGTGCCATATTGACCCATTAGCCAATAATTTTCGAAGGGAACGACTTACGCCCCGCGCTGACGTGCAGTCTCATACAAACACAGCGCTGCCGACACCGAGACGTTGAGGCTTTCCACGGTGCCGCCAATCGGAATACGCGCGACCTGATCGCAGTTCTGCTTGACCAGGCGGCGGATGCCCGAGCCTTCGGCGCCCAGCACCCAGGCGATACCGGTCTTGAGGTCTATTTTGGACAGGGGTAGTTCGCCGTCCATGTCGGTGGCGATGACCCAGATGTTGTGCTCCTTCAACTCTTCGATGGTGCGCGAGAGGTTGGTGACCATGATATAGGGCACGGTTTCGGCGCCACCCGAAGCGACTTTTTCCACCGTGGCGTTGATGCCGACGGCGTTGTCTTTTGGCGCGATCACGGCGTGTACGCCAAAGGCATCGGCCGACCGCATGATGGCGCCGAGATTGTGTGGGTCGGTGATGCCATCAAGGATAAGCAGCAGGGGCGGACCCTTGATGTTTTCCAGCACCTCGTCCAGTGAGTGCGTCAGCGCAATCGGTTTGACCCGGGCGACGACACCCTGGTGATTGGATGATTTTCCGACCAGGCGATTCAGGCGATCAGCTTCGACCTGGGCAAGCCCTACGTTGTTGTCCTTGGCTTGATGCACCAGATCGCGTGCGCGCGCATCACGACGGGTGAGGTCGAGATAGATTTCCAGCACGCCAGATGGGTCCTGCCGCAAACGCGCCAACACGGCATGAAAGCCATAGATCAGTTTTTCTCCAGTGTGTGTGTTTGCACTGTGTTTGTCGGCGGTATGTTTCTCCGCGCTTTGCTTCTCTGTGCCGTGTTTATTGGCAGGTTTCTGACTCATTGCTTCTTGCTACCTGAATTGGGTTTGGGTGTTTTGGCTTTGGCTGGCTTGGCTGGACGCTTGTCGGCCTGATCTTCAGCGGCCTTGGGCTTGGCCTTGGCTGATTTGGATTTGGCCGACTTGGGCTCAGTTGATTTTTTCTCAGACGGCTTTTTTTCAAACGCGCGCTGCATGTCCTGGGCCGTGTTGTCCTGCTCGACCAGGCTGAAATCGATCTTGCTGGTTTCGATGTCTGCACGCAGCACTTTGATGCGCACTCGGTCACCCAGACGATAACGTTTGCCCGTGCGCTCACCGAGCATCCAGTGCTTGCCTTGATCGTAATGGAAATAGTCCTGTCCCAATTCGGAAACGTGCACCAAACCTTCAGTGAAGATGTCGTCAAGAGAGACAAAAATACCAAAGCTGGTCACGGCGCTGACGGTACCGTTGTATTCCTCGCCAACACGGTCACGCATGAAATAGGTTTTCAGCCAGGCATCGACATCACGCGTGGCATCATCGGCGCGGCGCTCGGTCATCGAACAATGGACGCCTATTTCAGACAATCCCGCGGCCGATAACTTTTCACCTTTCAACACCGCCTTGATACCGCGATGCACCAGTAGATCGGGATAGCGTCGGATCGGCGAGGTGAAGTGGGTATAGCCCTCATACGCCAAACCGAAGTGACCTTTGTTTTCCGGCGTGTAGACCGCTTGCTTGAGCGAACGCAGCATGACAGTTTGCAGCAGACCGGCATCGGGGCGGGGTTTGATTTTTTCCAGCAGGGTGCCGAAATCCTTGGCGTGCGGCTTGTCGCCACCGGGCAGATCGAGCCCGAATTCAGCCATGAAGCCACGCAGCAAGGCGAGTTTTTCTGGCGTCGGGCCTTCGTGCACGCGGTACAGCGCGGGCTGCTTGTTTTCCAGCAGGTAATCTGATGCACAGACGTTAGCCGACAGCATGCATTCTTCGATGATGCGGTGGGCGTCGTTGCGCGTCACCGGCACGATGGCTTCAATCTTGCCCTGCGCGTCGAACATCATCTGCGTTTCGGTCGAGCCGAAATCAATCGCACCGCGCTTGGCGCGCGCTTTCAGCAAGACACGGAACAGCTTGTCCAGTGCTTCCAGATGCGGCATCAAGGCAGCCTGTTTTGCATCCGGCTTGACCTCGCCGGAGAGCCAGTCCCACACCTGGTTGTAGGTCAGCCGTGCGTGCGAGTAGATCACGCCCGGATAGAAACGGTATTCCTTGATCACCCCCGCTGCAGTGATGCGCATGTCGCACACCATGGAGAGGCGGTCGACCTCGGGATTCAACGAACACAGCCCGTTGGACAACGCCTCGGGCAACATGGGGATGACGCGGCGCGGGAAATACACCGAGTTGCCACGGTTGTAGCCTTCGGTGTCGAGTGCATCGCCGGGTTGCACGTAATGACTGACGTCGGCAATCGCCACGATCAAACGGAAGCCGCTGCGGCCCAGTTGTTCACAATACACGGCATCGTCAAAGTCACGCGCGGTTTCACCGTCGATGGTGACCAGCGGTAAATGGCGAATGTCTTCGCGATCGGCCAAGTCTTTTTTCAGTACTTTTTTAGGTAATTTCTCTGCCTGCTTTTCAACGTCGGCAGGAAACACATACGGCAGATCGTGCTTGCGCAGCGCTATTTCAATTTCCATACCGGGGTCGGTATAGCTGCCCAGAATTTCGGTGACGCGTCCGACTGCCTCGTTGTGCGCGCCAGGCTGGGTCACGATTTCCACCGTCACCACCTGGCCCGACTTCGCCTGGCCGGCGTTACCGGCGGGTACCAGAATGTCCTGGTTGACGCGGCGATTTTCTGCAATCAGAAAGCCGACACCCCCTTCTTCGTAATAGCGGCCAACAATGAATTTGTTGACATGCTCCAGCACCTCGACGATCTTGCCTTCGCGTCGGCCACGCTTATCGAGCCCCGCCACCCGTACCAGTACCTTGTCACCATGCAATACACGGTGCATTTCCTTGGGAGACAGATACAGGTCGCCACCGCCTTCTTCTGGCGCCACGAAGCCGAACCCATCCGGATGGCCTTCGACACGGCCTTTGACCAGATCCAGCTTGTCGGGCAAGCAAAGCTGCCGCTTGCGGTTCATCATCAGCTGGCCGTCACGATGCATCGCGCCGAGGCGACGCTGAAACAGTTCGAACTCTTCTTCGGTGATCAACAACTGCTCGGCGAATGCTTCGGCGTCGACTGGACAGCCCGCTTCGGTGATCAATTGCAGGATGTATTCTCGGCTGGGCAGCGGCGCATCGTAGCGCTCAACCTCGCGATCATAGAAAGGATCAGCCAGGCGAATCGCCGGGATTTTGGGGGTGCTAGCGCGACTGCGCGGTTTCTTCGTTGACAATTTATTCTCTGCTCTCTAGAATGCGCGCCTTATTGCCCAGATGGCGGAATTGGTAGACGCGCACGGTTCAGGTCCGTGTGCCGCAAGGTGTGGAGGTTCGAGTCCTCTTCTGGGCACCAGTTGTAAGCAAAAAGCCGACCTCGTGTCGGCTTTTTGCTTTCGTAATGCTGATTGTAGCCATTACACCTCATAAGGGTGGCGACGCACTATCGTCTCCACCCGGTCCGGTCCGGTCGACACCACGTCCACCGGCACTTCACATAATGCTTCCATCCGCTTCAGGTAGGTTTGCGCCTTCTGCGGCAATTTATCAAATTCCTGCACGCCGACCGTAGTATCGGTCCAGCCAGGCAGGTCTTCGTAGATCGGTTCGACCTGCGCGATGGATTCTGCGCCAACGGGCAGGATATCGCACACCTCACCATCTATTTTATAGCCCACGCACACACGCACTGTTTCCAGTCCATCCAGCACGTCGAGCTTGGTCACACACAAGCCCGACACGCCGTTGATCTGGATCGAGCGCTTGAGCGCGGCGGCATCGAACCAGCCGCAACGACGGGCGCGACCGGTGGTGGCCCCCACTTCATTACCCTTTTCACCAAGATACTGGCCGATATCATCAAACAGTTCAGTCGGGAACGGGCCAGAACCGACCCGCGTGGTGTAGGCCTTGGTGATACCCAGCACATAATGCAACGAATTGGGGCCAACGCCGGCCCCAGTAGCCGCGCCGCCAGCCGTACAGTTGCTCGAAGTTACAAACGGATAGGTACCATGATCAATGTCGAGCAGGGTGCCTTGTGCGCCTTCAAACAACAGATTGCCGCCGGCCTTGTTGACCTCGTACAGGCTGCGCGGCACGTCAGCGACCATCGGCTTCAAGCGATCGGCCATGGCCATCATGCTATCGAGTGTCTGGTTGAAATCGACCACTTCCGCCTTGTAGTAGTGCTTCAGCATGAAATTGTGATGATCAAGGACCTCGCCCAGCTTGGCCGCAAAGCGCTCACGGTGAAACAAGTCCTGCAGGCGCAGCGCACGGCGCGCCACCTTGTCTTCGTAAGCAGGCCCGATTCCACGCCCGGTGGTGCCGATTTTGCCGGCGCCCTTGGCAATTTCACGTGCCTGATCCAACGCCACATGATGCGGCATGATCAGCGGACAGGCTTCACTGAGTTTGAGGCGGGTCGCGACGTCTACGCCAGCAGCCTGCAGCATGTCCATTTCCTTCAACAGTGCTGTAGGCGACAGCACCACACCATTGCCGATGTAGCAGGTAACGTTGTCGCGCAAAATGCCGGACGGAATCAGGTGCAACACGGTTTTTTTGCCTGCCACCACCAGGGTGTGGCCCGCATTGTGTCCACCCTGGAAACGCACCACGCCTTGCGCGCGATCAGTCAGCCAGTCGACGATTTTGCCCTTGCCCTCATCGCCCCACTGGGTGCCGATGACGACGACGTTTTTTGCTGCCATGGTGCTATCTCCCTTTTATTGTGTATTTGAGTTGACAATCGCCAACTCGCGCAAATCCAGACTGAAACCCGTGGCTGGACGTGCCCGGCCAAACACGCGCCCGACTTCGTCATAACGCCCGCCCTGCGCAATCGCATGGCTGCGCCCGCCCGCATAGGCCGCAAACACGACACCGCTGTGATAACCGTAGCCCCGTAACTCAGCCAGGTCGTAGGCAGCTTCGACCTGAACCAGGCCACGATCCAGTACGTCCAGCGTGTCGAGCGCTGCCTGCACTGCAGGCAATTGTGGCAAGCGTACACGCGCCTCTGCCAGTACGCGGCGATCGCCGTACAACAGCGGCAACGCAGCGAACGCATCACGCAATAGGGCCGGTAAACCTGTCGTCAACGCTGCCACCGCGCTGCTGTCCTTGGCCTGCAATGCGCCAAATAACTGATGCTCCACTTCGCCGCTTAATTTTGCTTCGTGCGCCAACGCGCGATACACACCCACATGGCCAATATCGAGCTGGATTGAATTCACGTCGCAGGCAGACAGCCCCTGCAGCATCAAGGTCAGGATTTCAAGGTCAGCCTCGGCGCCGGCTTCACCATACAACTCGGCACCAATCTGAATCGGTTCACGCGAGCGATGAAACCCATCAACCTGGGTATGCAATACGCTACCGGCGTAACACAGGCGATTAACGGCGTTGGCCGCGAGCAAATGTGCATCGATACGTGCGACCTGCGGGGTGATATCAGCGCGCACACCCATCAGCCGGCCGGTCAATTGATCGACCACTTTGAATGTCTTGAGGTCGAGATCTGCCGCCACACCGGTCAACAACGAATCGACATACTCCATCAACGGCGGCACCACCAATTGATAGCCACGGTCACGAAACAGATCGAGCAGCGCGCGCCGCATGTCTTCCATCCGCCAGGCGCGGGGCGGCAGGACGTCTTCTATATTTTCAGGAAGCAACCAGGCGTTCATCACAGTTCAACAATTCAGCTCAACATCATCAACAAAAAAACGCCGCCCAACATCGAGGCAGCGCCTATGAAACGCAATTGGCCATCGCTCAATTCCAGCATCCTGCGAAAACCGTCACGCCACATGGCAGGCGCGGCAAACGGCAGGAGGCCTTCCACCACCAGTAACAAGCCTATTGCAGCCAGCCAATCAAAGCCGGTCATTTACCGCCAGATGCACGCGGATTCTTCATATATTTGAAGAAATCAGCGCTGGGGTCGAGCACCATCACGTCGCTCTTGCTCTTGAAGCTCTCGCGATAGGCCTGCATGCTGCGGTAGAACGCGTAAAACTCAGCATTTTTGCCATAGGCTGCTGCATACAACGCAGAAGCTTTGGCGTCGCCCTGACCCTTGACGCTCTGTGCGTCACGATAGGCTTCCGCAACAATCACGTCTTTCTGTTTGTCCGCATCGGCTCTGATTTTCTCAGCCTCAGCAGCACCGGTTGAACGCAGTTCGTTGGCAACCTGCTTACGTTCGGCTTCCATCCGGCGATAAACGTTTTCCGACACGGTTTCCGGCAGGTCGACCCGTTTGATGCGCACGTCTACGACCTGAACACCTATCTTGCGCGCATCCTGGTCGGCTTTGGAACGGATGGTTTTCATGATTTCTTCACGCCGACCCGACACCACTTCATTGACTGTGCGTCGACCAAACTCGGCACGAAGACCATCGTTAACGGTCTGGTTCAGGCGAATCTCAGCGCGCTTCTCATCACCTCCAACGGACACGTAGTACTGTCGCGCATCGATAACACGCCATTTAATGAATGAATCCACCAGTACGTTCTTCTTTTCCGAGGTAATGAAACGCTCAGGCTCGCCCGCGTCCAGCGTCAGGATGCGGGTGTCGAAAAAACGAATGTTTTGCACCATGGGCAGCTTGAAATACAGGCCCGGTTTTGTTTTAACTGACACCACCTCACCCAGCTGGAACACCAAAGCGTTCTGCCGCTGATCCACGGTGTAGGTGCTGCTACTCAAAACCACCAGAGCAACCAGCAGAATGACCGCTAACGTCCCGATACTTTTATTCATGGCCGATCCTCCCGGTCACGGTTGCGAAAGGCATCACGCGAGCGCGTATCGACCGATCCAGGTGTTGTGGTTGACGGATTCGCCAACACTTCCGGCGCACCGGTATAAGGTTGGTTCACGATTTGCTGAAGCTTATCGAGTGGCAAATACAACAAGCTGTTGCCGCCTTTCTGGTCCACCAGCACCTTGCTGGTGTTGTTCATCACTGTCTGCATCGTATCGAGGTAAAGGCGCTGGCGCGTAACCTGCGGCGCTTTCTGGTACTCGGCAAGAATCTGCACAAAGCGGTTGGCATCACCATCAGCGTTGGCGATTACCGACAGCTTGTAACCTTCAGCTTCTTCCTTCAAGCGCGAAGCCACACCGCGTGCACGCGGGACCACGTCGTTGAAGTAGGCTTCGGCCTCGTTCTTCAGGCGCTCGCGGTCCT
Source organism: Thiobacillus sp. (assembly GCA_036568265.1). Lineage (GTDB taxonomy): Bacteria > Pseudomonadota > Gammaproteobacteria > Burkholderiales > Thiobacillaceae > Thiobacillus. The sequence goes on along the minus strand of DATCSW010000011.1, from coordinate 169,088 downwards.
GACTTGCCTTCACCGCATCATCAAATGCAGCCTGAACCTGCTCGGGAGGCTGAATGTTCTGCAACGTAACCTGACTGATGCTGATACCCGTGTTGTAGCGATCGAGAATCTGTTGCATCAACACCTTGGCGCGCGCAGCAATGTCATCACGCCCCTCATACAGCACGAAGTCCATCTTGTTTTTGCCGACGATTTCGCGCATCGCGGTTTCAGCCACCTGCAACACCGTGTCTTCAGGCGAACGGTTCACGAACAGAAACTCCACAGGATCTTTCAGGATGTATTGCACCGCAAATTGCAGATCGATGATGTTTTCATCGTCCGTCAACATCAGCGATTCTTTCAGCACTTTGCTTTTGACGCTATTGCGATAGCCAATCTCCACCGTACGCACCTGGTCGACGTTGACGATTTCGCGAGCCTCAATAGGCCATGGCAAATGCCAATGTGGGCCGTCTGAAGTGGTTTCAACAAATTTCCCAAACCGCAGCACCACGCCACGCTGTCCCGTGTCGACAATGTAAAAGCCACTTGCCAACCAAACCAGAACCAGGACCCCGACCAGCAAACCGATGAACCGCCCGCCGCCCGGCATCCCGCCTGAGGGGAAATCGCCACCACTGTTGCCGCCACCCCCCTTGCCACCAAACAGGCCATTCAAGCGCGCATTGAGGCGCTTCCAGAGCTCGTCCAGGTCAGGTGGGCCGCTATTTTTGCGGTTGTCTTTGTTGCCCCATTGTGGGTCATTCCAAGCCATATTGTCAGATCACGCAGAGTAAGATTGGGGGGAGGGTCCGTCCGATTCGCAGGCTTCAGCCATGATGCAGTCAGCACCCAGGATTTCCGACAGCGCATCGCGTAAAAGCTCAAGTCCTGCGCCCGTTTGCGCGGACACATAAACGCTGAGCAGTTTACCATATTCGTCGCGCCCGACTCCCGGCGCAACGCCTGTCAAATCAAGCTTATTGTAAACGCGGAGCTGCGGTACGGAATCGGCTCCGATTTCGGCCAGCACTTTGTCGACAGCTTCAATCTGGCGCTCACGCCCGGAACTGGCAGAATCAATCACATGCAATAGCAAATCGGCCTCGGCCGTGGCTTCCAGCGTGGCCCGAAAGGCCGCTACCAGATCATGCGGCAGGTTGGTAATAAAGCCGACCGTATCGGATATCACGACTTCGGCGCCCTGCTCCCCATTCAGCCGGGGTAGATAGACTTTCCGGGTGGTGGTATCCAGGGTGGCAAATAACTGGTCAGCTGCATAGGCGCCAGCTCGGGTCAATTTGTTGAACAGGGTGGATTTACCGGCATTGGTATACCCCACCAAGGCCACTGACAGGACATGTTGCCGTCCGCGCGACCGCCGCTGGGTGCGGCGCTGCTTGTCCAGCTTGGCGAGCCGCTCACGCAAGGCCTTGACACGGATACCAATCAGCCGACGGTCGGTTTCCAGCTGTTTCTCACCCGGCCCGCGCATACCCACGCCGCCGCGCTGGCGCTCAAGGTGAGTCCAGCCACGTATCAGCCGGGTCGACAAGTGCTGCAATTGCGCCAGTTCAACTTGCAGCTTGCCCTCGGCGCTTTGCGCACGGCGGGCAAAAATATCCAGAATCAGGCTGACCCGGTCGACCACCCGGCAATGCACGCGTCGTTCCAGGTTGCGTTCCTGTGCGGGTGACAGCTCATGATTGAAGATGACGACATCGGCTTCGGTGGCCTGAACCAGGGCGGCGATTTCGTCGGCCTTACCGCTGCCTACAAACAGGGCGGCATCCGGACGACTGCGCTTACCCTGGATCTCGCCGAGAATCTCAAGCCCGGCGCCTTGGGACAACAGCCGCAATTCAGCCAGGCCTTCAGCGAAATCGGGCTTGCCAAAATCAAGCGCCACCAATATGACGCGCTCACCACCTTGGTGACGCTCAAACAAGCCGGGCTCCTCTGCTATGGGTCAACGTACGCGGATTGAGACGGATAACGACCCAAGCAGGCAAAACAATATTTAAAACAAGTATGTTCAAGCAATAACCCTGAAAATGGCGACTGGAGACTCAGCCAGCCCTCCATTCTAGTTCAAGCCCGATTTTGACCCCACCCCCCTATTGCGCCGCATCCAGATCCACGGCCCGCAAGCGTTCAGCCGCCTGTTCCGGATTCACGGTATTGACGAACAGGCCCGATCCCAATTCAAAACCTGTCGGAATCGAGGTGCGCGGGCAAATTTCCAGATGCCAGTGGTAGCTCGGCGCGTGCGCTTCACGTTGGGCATCATGCGGCACCGAGTGCAGGAAGAAGTTGTATTGAGCGCCGCCAATCACCGCGTCCAGTCGCGCCATGGTGCGCTTCATTACCCGCGCCAGATCGTCCAGGTCTTCGGCATTGACATCCACAAAATCGGCCTGGTGCGTGAGCGGCAGAATGTGTACCTCCCATTCATAACGGCTGGCAAACGGCTTGATGGCGATGAATTTTTCGCCACGTTCGACCACATACTGGCCCACATTGATTTTGCGGCGGACTGCGCCCGAGTTGCGATCGTAGATCGTTGCTTCGAACGTCAGCGCCTCATCGATCAGCGCACAGAAGATGCAGTGATGGTGCTTGGCGAAATACGCCGCACTGTTCTTGACCTCGGCATCGACGTTTTCCGGCACCACCGGCATCGCGATCACCTGGCTGTGGGTGTGCGGAATCGATGCGCCGGCCGCCGGGCCGAAGTTCTTGAAGATGAGTACATACTTCAGCCGCTCGTCCGACGCGAACAGCTGTTTCATCCGCGTCTGGTACACGCCAAACAAGGCTTTCAGATGGCTTTCCGCCATTTCATGGATGGCCGTGCCGTGCTCGTGGTGATCGATGATGACCTCGTGCCGCCCATAGCCGTCGATCGTTTGTTGCAGGCCAAACGTGAAGTTGGCCTGTGAGCGATCATCGCCCAGCACCGGATAGAGGTTCTCGACCATGCGGATCGCCCAATCGCCTTCCGGCGGCCAGGCCATGATGAGCGGCGGCGTTTTATGTTCATTGCCGCGGCAGAAAGGGCAGGTCTCAACATGCTTGCGGGTGTCGCGCGGCGCCAGCTCCTCGGCCTTTTTGGGACGCATGCTGCGCGCGGTCGCCACCAGCACCGACTCGCTCGGGACGATGGGATTGGTGCGAATTTCGCGGATTTCGTTCGAATCGGGGCTTTTCGGATCAGACATTCCATTCCTCCTGTCGCAACTAGCTTAAATCAGTCAGCTTGGGCAGGCGGTCGAATCTGCTTATGCCCCCAGTCGCGCAATTTATCCATGCCACTATCAAGGCCTAACGTTGACGAAGTCCGCTCCGACGCCGACAATTGCAACCCTTTTCTGCAGTTTCGGAGCATGCCCCATGGATAACGACAAGGCCCTACACGACGAACAACGCATCATGCGCATGATGCGCAAGACGCTGACTTCCATCGTGCGTGATACCGCACCGCGTAACGGCATACCCAGCCCGCTGGCTGAAGACACGATACTCGGCATCAAGGATTGCCTGGTGGTGATTTCAAATCGTGAAGCAGAACTCGCCCAACTGACCGGCCGCACGCTGGAAGAGCGTCCGCATTTCGTCGACGAGAAGCCCAACGCCCACGCGGTCAAGATCAGCAGCATCCCCAAGAAAACGCATTAAACCTGTTGCCCCGCGCAAGGTATTCCTGAGTCCACCATGCCCCTAGCCACCAGCCTGTTTACAGATATCGAATCCAAGGTCGTCGGCACGTCGGCGGTGGTGGTGTATGCGCCCACGGGCAAAAAACGTAATCGGTTTCCGGAAGGCGTGGTGGAAGTCTATGAAAACGAAGCGGACGCACGGTCGCACGCCGACCCGGACAACGGCCGCCACGCAGCCATTGCAAGCGGCCCGTCCCGGTCGTCCGAGGGATTCAAATTGTTTTATCTGGTGCGCTGGCTGGATTGAGTCCGTGTGGGTGCATCCACACTGGATAGCTCACCCCCACAAGCCTGTATACATTCAAGTCGAGCCGTGGACCTTGCGCCGTATCCGCTTCTGGCGCCGCACCCGCGTCGCTTCGCTCTCGGTGAGCGGCCCGCGTTTTTTGCCTTCATACGGATTCTTGCCCCCGTCTTCCTTGACCTGAATACGCAACGGCGTGCCTTGCAGCTTGAAGGCCTTGCGAAAGCTGTTTTCCAGGTAGCGTTTGTAATCGTCCTTCAAACCTTCCAGCGCATTGCCGTGAAGCACAATCACCGGCGGGTTTTTGCCGCCCTGGTGTGCATAGCGAGGCTTGGGCCGGAACAAGCCGCTCTTGGGCGGCGCATGCTGCTCCACCGCCATTTCCAGCACTCGCGTCAACTTGGGCGTCGTCATTTTGATGAACGCGGCGGCATGCGCCGCCTCAACATCCTTCAGCAGGTTTTCCAGACCTTTGCTCTTGAGCGCCGAGATGTAATTGAAGCGCGCAAAATCGAGAAAGGCCAGCTTGCGCCCGATGTCGCGTTTGATATCTTCGCGTAACTCAGGCGCCAACCCATCCCACTTGTTGACCGCTATCACCAGCGCACGACCGGATTCCAGAACGAAGCCCGCCAGATGCGCATCCTGCTCGGAAATATTCTCCCGTGCGTCGAGCACCAGCACGACGACGTTGGCGTCTTCAATCGCCTGCAGGGTTTTGATGACGGAAAACTTCTCAACCGTTTCAAACACCTTGCCACGGCGTCGCACCCCCGCCGTATCAATCAGGATATAGGGCTTGTTGTCGCGTTCGAATTCAACATAAATCGAATCGCGCGTGGTACCCGGCTGGTCAAACGCAATGACGCGTTCTTCGCCCACCAGTGCGTTGACCAAAGTGGATTTGCCGACGTTGGGGCGTCCCACCAGCGCGATCTTGGGAATACCGAAATCGTCGGTTTGCTCTGCCTCCTCCGAAAACGGCATCAGCGCCTCATCCACCAGATCGGCAATGCCGTCACCGTGTGCACTGGAAATTGCCAACGGCTCACCCAGGGCCAGCTCGTGAAACTCGGCCGTTACCACTGCTGAGTTCATACCCTCAGCCTTGTTAACCGCCAGAAATACCGGGCATGCTGCACGGCGTAAGCGATCGGCAATGACCTGGTCCTGTTGCGTCAATCCAGCGCGCGCATCAACCAGAAAGATAATTGCATCGGCTTCATCTATGGCTTGCAGTGTCTGGCGCGCCATCTCGGCCATGATGCCCTCCTTGGCCACCGGCTCAAGACCGCCAGTATCGACCACCAGATAGGGCTTGTCGCCCAGGCGACCGCGTCCGTAATGGCGGTCGCGCGTCATGCCGGGCATGTCATGCACCAGCGCGTCGCGCGTACCCGTCAGGCGGTTGAATAAAGTCGACTTGCCGACGTTGGGTCGGCCGACAAGTACCAGGGTGGGAAGCATGTTTATCCTTGCATCGCGCCGGATGGACCGGCGCCAAATTGATCTGAACCGTGGTTATTTAAGACTGTAGGCAACCACGTTACCTTTACTGGTCTGGACCGCGAAGCCCGGCCCAATATCAACCGGAGCAGCATTCACGCTGCTGTCCACTTTTGCACGCGCCACAAAACTGCCATCGTCCGACGACAGCACATGGACATAGCCTTCACCATCGGCCACCACTACCCAGACGCCCAATGCCAGGGGCGCGGTCACCTGGCGGCGGGCCAGTTTGTCCTGCCGCCAGCCCGCGCGGCCGCTGACTTTATCGTAGGCGGTCACCGCATCCTTGTCGTCGGTGACATACAGATTACGTTCATCCATGGCCAGGCCGCTATTGCTGGAGGTATCGCGCGCCCAGAGCAATGAACCATTCAGGCGATCGAAACAAGCGACCCGACCCTGATAGGCCACCGCACATACCTGACGCTCATCCAGAACCGGATTGCCCATGACATCTGCCACCCGCTCCAACTCGGTGGCGCCGCGTGGCAAAGCCACCGTGGCCTCCCAAAGCTGCGCACCGTTGGCAGGATTCAACGCAACCAGCTTGCCGCCCGGAAAGCCGGCATACAGCACATTGTCACGCACCACCATGCCGCCCGAACCGCGCAGGCTCAAAGCCGGCAAGTTGCGGGTATACAGCCATTTCTTGCTGCCGTCCGCCACGGCCAGGCCATGTACATTCCCATCACCCGTACGGGCAATCACAATATTGCCAGCCACCAGTAATTGTCCACTGACCACACTGGTCAGCACGGTTTTCCAGCGCGTCTGACCGGTCGCCATATCCAGCGCCAGCAATTCACCCTTGTTGCCCCCTGCCAGCACCAGCCCTTGCCCCGAACCCACTCCGGCAGACAGTTTGGTACCGGTATCGATTTTCCATGCCACGTTACCGGTGGCAACGGCAAAACGCGCCACGCGGCTACCGCTCGCAGCCAACAGATCGGCGCCCTCAAGCTGGGGCCTGAACAGGTAGCCCGCTGCATCAGCCGTCTCACCTTTCCATGCTTCAGCCAGATTGGCACGCGGCTTGAATTCAACCAGTTCGGCCGGCTTGGCCTTGGCCGGCCCGGCTCCAAACCATCCACCCACCGTGTTAGTCATCGACCCGACCGCGCTGCAACCAGACAGTGTCAGTGCAAACCCGATAGCTGCCCATTGTGTTTTCACTTGGCTGCGCCTCCGAGTGCATCGAGTTTCAATTCAACGATATTGCGGTAAGGGTTGTCTTCCTTCATGTTGCCAAAAGCCGTCTGGAAAGCAGCGCGAGCCTCAGCCCGCTTGCCTTGCGCCAGCAATACGTCACCCTTCATGTCATCGAAACGCGGCGCAAAAGCATCGCTGCGTTTGCTCGATACCGTCTTGAGCGCGGCCTCATATTGTTTTTGGTCAAGTTGCACGCCCGCGAGTCGCAGCCGGGCCAGATCTTTAACCGCCGGTTCTTTTGTATTGGCAACCGCCCATTCCAGCTGGGCTTGCGCACTCTTCATGTCCTTGCCCGCCACATTCAACTTGGCCAGCAACAAAGCGGCACGCGGCGCATAGGCCGTACCCTTGTACTGATCAATCAGTATCGAGCCCGCTTCGCGCGCCTGCTTGGCGTTGTTGGTTGCCAAAGATTGGGTCAGTTGTTCATACACGATGGCGGCTTCCAGCGTTTGGGTCACGACATGATTCTGCCAATAGCGCCAACCCGCTGCAGCTGCAATCACCACAGCCAGGCTAATCATCACCAGGTTGCCCCAGCGTTTCCACCAGGCTTTCAGTTCGTCCAGCCGTTCCTGCTCGTCGAGATCGTAGGTTGCCATTGCTTGTGCCTTAATTAAATTGATGTTTTTTGGAGAATGTCGATCACGCCCATCACGTCAACACGGGTTTGCTCGGCGCTACCGCGCAAGGACTTCAGCGTAACTTGCTGCGCAGCCACCTCATCGTCACCGATGATGACAGCAAAGCGTGCACGGCTGGCATCGGCCTTTTTCATTTGTGATTTGAAACTGCCCCCCCCGCAATGCAACACGGTGGCCAGCCCTTTACCACGCAAGGCTGTAGCGACCTGCCAGGCATACGCTTGTGCGGCCTCGCCTGCATGAACGATATAGGCGTCCGGCAAGTGCGGATCGAGCCGTGTGCCAGCCAATTCGACCAGCGACAGCAGGCGTTCAATCCCCATGGCAAACCCGGCTGCAGGGGCCGGCTTGCCGCCCAATTGCTCGACCAGGCCATCGTAACGCCCACCCGCACACACCGTGCCCTGTGCACCCAGTTGATCGGTGACCCATTCGAACACAGTGCGATTGTAATAGTCGAGACCGCGCACCAAACGCGTATTGATCTCGTAGGCAATATTATTTGCCCGCAGCAGATCCTGCAAAGCCTCAAAGTGCTGGCGTGCGGCCTCATCCAACTCGTCCATCAATCGAGGCGCTGCATCATTCAGTGCCTGCATGGCGGGATGCTTGCTATCGAGAATCCGGAGCGGGTTACTGTGCAACCGCCGCTTCGAATCCTCATCCAACGCATCCTGATGCGCTTCAAAATAGGCAATCAATTTGGCACGATGGCGTTGACGCGATTCGACATCGCCGAGCGTATTGAGTTGCAACACCGGTGCAATGCCCAGTGCACGCCATAAATCGGCACACATGATGATCAGTTCTGCATCCACATCCGGGCCGGCAAAACCCAGCGCCTCGACGCCAACCTGATGAAACTGGCGGTAACGCCCTTTTTGCGGACGCTCGTGGCGGAACATGGGCCCGGTATACCACAGGCGTTTGCCGCCGTCGTACAGCAGGTTGTGCTGAATCGCAGCGCGTACTGCAGACGCCGTGCCCTCTGGACGCAACGTCATCGATTCGCCGTTCAACGCGTCGACAAAGGTATACATTTCCTTTTCGACAATATCGGTAACTTCACCAATGGCGCGTTTGAATAATCCCGTGTGTTCCAGTATGGGCGTACGAATTTCGCGATAGCCATAACGGCGCAGCCAATCACGAATGATCGCCTCGAACGCCTGCCATGTATCGCTTGCCTCGGGCAGACAGTCGTTCATGCCCCGCACGGATTGAATCGAATTGCTCATAAATAACTTTAGAAAACGGATTACGCTACGCCGTAGTGGCTACGCACGTAGGCTTCGACTATGGCCTGGAATTCCACGGCAATTCGGTCGCCTTTCAATGTCACGGTTTTTTCGCCATCGACATAAACCGGCGCCACAGGCACCTCACCCGTACCCGGTAGCGAAATGCCGATATTGGCATGTTTGGATTCACCCGGGCCATTCACCACACAGCCCATCACAGCAACCTGCATGGATTCGACGCCGGCATACTGGCCGCGCCAGATCGGCATCTGGTTCCGCAAATAGGTTTCGATGTCCTGCGCCAGTTCCTGAAAGACTGTCGACGTGGTGCGACCGCAGCCCGGGCACGCCGTGACCTGGGGGGTAAACGCCCGCAAGCCGAGCGATTGCAGGATTTCCTGGCCGACGCGCACTTCCTGCGTTCGATCGCCACCTGGTTCCGGCGTCAGGGAAATCCGGATCGTGTCGCCAATCCCCTCCTGCAAAAGCACCGCAAGTGCTGCAGTCGAAGCCACGATGCCTTTACTGCCCATGCCCGCTTCGGTGAGCCCCAGATGCAGGGGATAGTCACACTGAGCCGACAGATCACGGTAAACCGCGATCAAATCCTGCACCCGGCTCATCTTGCACGACAAAATGATTTTGTTGCCGTCCAGTCCCAGTTCTTCGGCTTTACCAGCAGATTCAAGCGCGGACGCAACCATCGCGCGCCGCATCACCACTTCAGGGTCTGAAGGCTGAGCCAGTCGACCGTTCTCGTCCATCATGCGAGCGGCCAATGCGGGATCAAGACTGCCCCAGTTCACCCCAATTCGGACGGGTTTGTCGTAACGACAAGCCACTTCGATCAGGGTGGCGAACTGCTCATCGCGCTTGTTGCCGCGCCCGAGATTGCCGGGATTGATACGCAGTTTGGCCAACGCCTCAGCACATGCGGGCTCCTGGGTCAGCAATTTATGGCCATTGAAATGGAAGTCCCCCACCAGCGGTACACGACAACCCAGCGCATCCAGCCGTTCCCGAATATGCGGAACAGCGGTTGCGGCTTCAAGCGTATTGACTGTGATCCGCACGATTTCAGAACCGGCTTCGGCAAGCGCTTGTACCTGACGCACCGTGCCCGTGATATCAACGGTATCGGTATTGGTCATCGACTGCACCACCACCGGTGCATCGCCTCCAACCAGAACATGTCCCACCTGCACCTGGCGGGTCAAACGGCGAATTATCTGCGGCATGATTCTTCCAGGATGGCTATTCTTCAAGCGTGAAACGGGCAACCGTCACGTCGATAAAAGGTTTCAAATCGATTGGGCGTCCGTTATAGGTCATGCGCGCTTGCGTCGCATTGCCAATCACCATGGAAAAGGGCGGCTGCCCACGAATATCCGCGCTGCTTCCGGCAGGATTCAGTTGACGATGCAGCATCCGGCCCGTTGCATCCTTGACCTCGACCCAGGATTCCTCACCAAACTCAAGATGCACCACACGCCCATCATCAGCCGCGGATACGGTGGTATCTGCCGGTTGCTCAGACTCAGGGGCGGTTGCCGTCACGGGTTCGGCAACAGAAGTGTCAACCGTCGCATTGCTCGCCAACAACGGCACTACGGCAGCCGGAACCGGACGAGGCGTGAGTACGCTCGAAACAGCTTGCTGAGGTTCACCCGCATCACTGTTCAGCCACAGGTACAGCGATACAGGGACGGCAACGATCACCACGACCGCCAGCAACAATAAAATCAGCCAAGGCGAGGTCAGCCAGGAGCTTGAAATGGGAGGCTCAGGTTGAGCGACTGGCGACGGCTCGGCCGGCGCCCCTTCCATGCGTTCCAGTAACAACTCAGGTTGAATCCCCAGCAAACGCGCATAGTTGCGAACAAACCCGCGCGCGAACACCGGCTGGCCCAGGCTCTGAAAGTCATCCGTCTCCATGGCTTCAACTTGACGATGCATCAGGCGAAGACGCAGTGCAACGTCATCCCGTGTAATGTTCTGCGCTTCACGCGCTTCGCGCAAAGTCTGCCCCACCGAGATGTCCATGCCGTCACTCATTCGTACTGACCCGTCAGCAATAGGCGTGCCTCATTCGAATCGGGGAAACGCTTGCGTAGCTGCAACCCGTAGGCCGCCTCTTGCGCGCGGTCGCCCAACTTGTGTTCAACCTGGACACCCAGCCACAAGCTTTCTGCCGTAAGGGGTGCCACTTCGGCATGCCGCGCCAACAGGCGCTGCGTTTCCACCAGTTTATTCTGGCGATAATTCAATCCCGCCATTTTCAACAGCGTAAAGGGGTTGTCCGGCTGCAGTTTGAGCGACTTGATCAAATTAGCCTCGGCCAGCGCGAGATCGCCTTTCTTCTCGGCGCACAGGCCTGCATTGGCCATGGCCTGTTCAGGCTTGGCGTAAAGTGGATTGCGGATCGCTGCACTGAACTGCTCCAGACCTTCGTCGTAGCGGCCTCGGGTACACAAGAACCAGCCAAAGTTATTACGTGCTTCCGAGTCGCCCCGATCCAGTTCGATTGCACGCCGAAAATTGTCTTCGGCCAGCTTGTCTTCAGCCAGTTCCATGTAGATCAGGCCGTAAATATTGTAGGCCGGCCCAAACTGGTTATCTGCCGTGATGGCTTTGCGCAGTTCATCGAGCGCAATCTTGTACTGCGCGCGATTGAAATAAGCACCCGCCAGATCGGTGAACGCACGTGCACGTTGCCTGCTTTCACTATCGGCTATCGAGTTGGCGACACCGCTGCTGCCCTCAGTTGATTGGGGTGCAACACAACCCGACAACAATACAACTGTCAGTACGCCGATCCATTTTTTCACGCCGCCTCCTTGTCCATTCTTTTCATGACACGCCCACTTTTGTCAGCGACCTTACCGGCCAATTGCCCGCAGGCAGCATCGATGTCATCACCGCGTGTTTTGCGCGTGGTCACCACATATCCTGCGTCCTGCAGAATATGGCGGAAATCCCGCATCGCGTCTGAACGGGGCTTTTCATAACCGGAGTCCGGAAACGGATTAAACGGAATCAGGTTGAATTTACACGGCACATCGCGTGCCAATTCAACCAGCTGACGGGCATGCTCGGGCTGATCGTTTACACCGGCCAGCATCACATACTCAAAGGTAATAAAGTCACGGGGTGCATGTACCAGATAACGCTGGCACGCCGCCATCAATTCACGCAAAGGATATTTCTTGTTGATGGGCACAATCTGGTCGCGTAATGCATCATTGGGCGCGTGCAAACTCACTGCCAGCGCAACCGGACAACGCTCTGCCAGCCGATCCATTGCCGGCACCAGACCCGAAGTCGATACCGTCACACGACGACGCGACAGACCATAGGCATGATCGTCCAGCATCACCCCCAGCGCAGTCACTACGTTCTCAAAGTTCGCCAGGGGCTCGCCCATGCCCATCATCACCACATTGGTCACCGGCCGGTCCGAACTGTCACCCAGGGTGCGATTGGTTTCGCCCCGCAGGCTATGGTTCGCCACCCATAACTGACCAATGATTTCGGCGGCTGTCAGATTGCGATTAAATCCCTGGCGTCCGGTTGAGCAAAACGTACATTCCAGCGCACAACCCACCTGCGAAGAAACGCACAGGGTGCCGCGGCCATCCTCGGGAATGAAAACGGTTTCGATGCCATTACCCACTCCCACTTCAAACAGCCACTTGCGCGTACCGTCACTTGAGACATGCGCGTGCTTGATGCCCGAGGGCGCAATCACCGCATGCTGTTGCAATTTCTCGCGCAGGCTTTTGGCAATGTCCGTCATCTGCGCGAAATCCGACACGCCAGCCTGATGCATCCAGTGAAACACCTGGCGGGCGCGAAAAGGCTTCTCGCCCAGTTCAGTAAACCAGGCAGTCAGTCCGTCGAGATCGTAATCAAGCAGATTGTGCGGCATGCGTGTGGATTAACGTCCTGCGTAAACTTCGCTGGAGGGGAAAAAATAAGCAATTTCGATTGCGGCGGTTTCCGGCGCATCGGAACCATGCACAGCGTTTGCATCAATGCTGTCAGCGAAATCAGCGCGTATCGTACCGGCGTCAGCCTTCTTCGGATCAGTCGCGCCCATCAGTGCACGATTCTTGGCAATAGCATCTTCGCCTTCCAGCACTTGCACCACGACCGGGCCCGAAATCATGAACTCGACCAGATCCTTGAAGAAAGGACGCTCACGGTGCACGCCGTAAAAACCTTCGGCTTCCTGGCGTGACAGATGCTTCATTTTAGAAGCGACAACTTTAAGACCATTACTCTCGAACCGACTGACAATTTTGCCAATCACGTTCTTGGCAACGGCATCGGGTTTGATAATCGAAAAAGTACGCTGAACTGCCATGTTTATGCTCCAGGGAGGGTCGGGTTAGAAAAAACGATAAAGACTATGTAAATCAGCCCGCTAGAGTACCATGAGCCACACGGGCTTGTCTCCAGCCACACCAGTTGGCGGGACCTTGCCCGGCTTGCCCTGTGTCTATCCTGTACTGGGGCGCGCCACTCCGGGTCAACCATCTGCTGTGACGCGTTCCCCAGACCAGGCGTAGTGGCTCCTTCCGCCTGAACGGCACCATTCAAGCCCGGTCAGCCATAGGATGGGCACCCTCCCATCACGCATGTACCATACGTTCAGACTACACTCAGCATGATGCCGACATCGCCCGGCCCAGCCAGACAATCGGCATGCAGGCCGATTCCTGCCGCCCAAACCAGTTGCCCATCGCACACAAGTAACGGCAAGCGATCGCGCTCCCAGGGCGGGATGGCCGACTCTTGCAGCAGATTTTTCAGTTTGCGGTGCGGGCCTCCAATGATCAGGCGGATCTTTTCCTGCCCCTCGCGCAGTCGTAACTCCACCTTTCCCGCATCCAGCAACTCACGCTTGAGGCCCGCCCCCTGCACTGGCGTAAAACGTACTTCTGCACCAATTGACTCCAAAGTCAGGCTCAGCTCACCCCGCCATACGAGTGCGGGCTGCGGCGCCCAAATTCGCCGCGGAACCAGATAGGCGCCGCCTCGAAAACGGTGTAACGCCACCTCACCCAGATTGACACACACCGTCGCTGCCTGTCGCGCATCCAGTAGTTGATGAAGCGCCTCGTCCAGGCGTCGTGAATTGGGCATTGACCAGCCATGCGTACCGATAAAATAGCGCAACAAATTGCGGGCACGTGCAACACTCAGAGCCGCCAGTGCTGTGCAATCCAACCGATCCCCGCGAATCGCTGTAGAGGCATCCAGTTGTGCCAGATCATCCAGCAATTCGGCCGACTCAGCTTGCAAACGAGCCGCACGGGCGAGGGTAATGGTGGTGGCTGGGAAATGCGCCTCCAACAGAGGGATCACCTGCTGGCGCAAGGCGTTACGCCGATAGCGAAGATCGAGATTGCTTTCATCCTCCACCCATGCAAGCGCATGGGCAACGGCATAGCGGTGCAGTTCGGCACGTGAAAACGCAAGCAAAGGTCGCAACTGTGCTGCACGCCAATCCGAATGAGGCTGAATTTCAGCCATGGCGGACAGGCCTTTGGGGCCGGCGCCACGCAACAATTGCAGCAGCAGGGTTTCAGCCTGATCGTTTTGGTGATGTGCAGTCAACAGGTAATCCGCGTCCTGCAAGGCAAAAATGCGATGGCGTTCGCGACGTGCAGCCCCCTCGATGCCAGCTGGATCCTGGGGCGCAATCGTCACGTGATGAACGCCCAAAGCTACACACTGTGCCTGGCAATATTGCGCACAAAAATCGGCCCACTCGCTGGCATGGGGCGACAACCCATGATTGACATGAATGGCTTGCAACTCAAAGGGATGACGGGTGCGCAATACAGTCAGGACATGCAACAGGACGATGGAGTCCAGCCCACCTGATAGCGCAAGCGTGATGCGCGCATGGGGAGGAACATGGTGCGCCAGACTGCGCGCCACGCCTTCCAAAACAGATTTACTTGACAGGAATTTCCTTGAAGCTGCCATACGCACGCAACCGCTGATAACGCGCGTTGAGCAGGGCGTCTGGGGATTGCTTGCGCAAATCAGCCAGCGTATCGGTCAACACTTTGCGCATGGACTGAAACATGGTGTCCCAGTCTCGCTGCGCACCACCCAGGGGCTCGTCTATGATGCGATCCACCAGCCCATTTGCCTTCAGGCGATCCGCAGTAATGCCCAGCGTCTCTGCTGCAACCGAGGCCTTGTCGGCACTTTTCCATAAAATCGATGCACAGCCCTCGGGCGAAATTACCGAATAAGTGGAGTATTGCAGTATCAACGTGCGGTCACCCACCCCAATCGCCAACGCGCCACCTGACCCGCCCTCACCCACAATGGTGCAGATAATGGGCGTTTGCAATTCAGCCATCACATACAAATTGCGGGCAATCGCTTCCGACTGCCCGCGCTCTTCAGCGCCGATTCCCGGGTAGGCACCGGGCGTATCGATAAACGTAAAAATCGGCAAGCGGAATTTCTCTGCCAGGCGCATCAAACGCAATGCTTTTCGATAACCTTCTGGACGGGGCATTCCAAAGTTGCGGTGAATTTTTTCTTTGGTATCACGGCCTTTCTGATGACCGATCACCATGACCGGCTCGCCATGAAAGCGTGCCATGCCGCCGACGATTGCCTTGTCATCCGCATAGGACCGATCTCCCCGCAATTCGGAAAAATCAGTGAATAGCCCCTGTACATAATCAAGCGTATAGGGTCGCTGGGGATGACGTGCCACCTGGGATACCTGCCACGCATTCAGCTTGGCATAAATATCCTTGGTCAAAGTCTGGCTTTTTTTCTGCAGGCGCCGGATTTCTTCCGAAATATCCAGTGCGGAATCATCCTGCACAAACCGCAGCTCTTCGATCTTGGCTTCGAGCTCAGCGATGGGCTGCTCGAAGTCGAGGAAGGTTGTTTTCATTCAAAGGTCATGGAAAACAAATGAGCCGGCATTTTAACAGCCGGAACCGGTTTTACTGTGCAGTTCAATGATGCTGATGACCATGATCGCCATGCGCATGACGATGCGACACCTCATCCGCCGTTGCCGCGCGCACTTCGGCTACCGTGCACTGAAAATGGACAGCCTGGCCGGCATACGGATGATTACCATCCACCACCACTTGATCCTCGGCGATATCGGTCACGGTGTAGAGCATTTCTTCGCTGCCGTCGACGGGCGATCCCACGAACTGCATGCCCACCTCGATGTCCTCAGGAAAGTGTTCAC
This sequence comes from Thiobacillus sp., assembly GCA_036568265.1. Taxonomy (GTDB): domain Bacteria; phylum Pseudomonadota; class Gammaproteobacteria; order Burkholderiales; family Thiobacillaceae; genus Thiobacillus. Next base: position 153,297 of record DATCSW010000011.1, on the reverse strand, counting down.
GCGATTCCATCCGGACCAACTCTTCATCCATCTCGCCAAAAGCATCAGCAGGCTGCAGTTTGAGGTCGATGGTTTCGCCCACAGCCCTGCCTTCCAGCGCCTGCTCTACCAGCGGGAAAATGTTGTCATAGCCGCCATGCAAATAGCTGACTGGGGCTTCGCTCTCTTCCAGCAGCTTGCCGTCCATATCCTTGACAATATAAGTGATGGTGACGACCGTGTCTTTTCCGATATTCAATTGAGTTCCTTTACGAGTTGAAGCACTTCTTCCGCGTGACCGCGGCTTGAAACACCATACAGGGCATGGCGTATGACGCCCTGCTTGTCGATGATGAATGTGGACCGCACAACGCCTTTACGCATCACACCATCCACTTCCCGGTCCTGCAGCACGCCATAGGCTGCACAGGTTGTCTGTTCCTTGTCTGCCAGCAAACGTACGCTGATGCCGTGCTTGTCACGAAACTCGCTGTGTTTCATGCAATCGTCTCGGGAGACGCCCACTACTTCTGCACCCAGCTTGCTGAACTTTTTCTCCAGGTCTGAAAACTCGATTGCTTCGGTCGTGCAACCCGGCGTGTCATCACGCACATAAAAATATAACACGAGTATCTTGCCCCTGAACTGAGACAATTCAACCGTTTCCATGTCTGCATCCGGATTGGAAAAATCCGGCGCCAGCACACCTGCTTTCAACATTCTTAACTCCGTGCCAATTCTTTCGGACAGCATTTTAACAGGCCAACTCAAACTGCATCGCTATAATAAAATTTATGATGAAAACTCTGCTTGGCGGATTGACCCCCACTCGTTTCCTGGACGTTTATTGGCATAAACGGCCGCTATTAATCCGGAATGCCATACCCAATTTCAAGGGTCTGCTCTCGCCATCGGCCCTCCAGGATCTGGCTTGCAGTGACGACATTGAATCCCGCTTGATTCAAGGAAGTGGCCGCCATTGGCAACTTGACCAGGGGCCGTTCAGGAAAAGCGCGTTCAAGCGATTGCCCAAAACCGAATGGACGCTACTCGTGCAATCCTTGAACCATGTCTTGCCTGAAGCGGATGCCTTGCTCCAGCATTTCAACTTCATCCCACATGCCCGCCTGGATGATTTGATGGTCAGCTATGCAGTGGCCGGGGGAAGCGTTGGTCCACATTTCGATTCATATGATGTTTTCCTGTTGCAGGGCGAAGGCCGCCGCCACTGGCAGATCAGTACTCAATCCGATTTAAGCTTGCTTGACGATGCGCCGCTGAAAATTTTGCGTCGCTTCAAGGCTGAAGAAGCGTGGACACTCAACCCTGGTGACATGCTCTATCTGCCGCCACACGTCGCACATCACGGCATCGCTGAAGAAGCCTGTACCACGTATTCGATCGGTTTCCGCGCGCCCACTGCCGAAGAAATGGCGCACGGTTTTCTGATGCATCTGCAAGACACGCTCGCGCTGGATGGCCGTTATGCTGATCCGGATTTGAAGCGCTCGGCCCATCCCGGTGAAATCAGCCCGGCGATGCTGGCTCAAATTGAGGCCATGATTGCCCGCATCAAGTGGAGCAAGCGTGATATGACCGAGTTCACTGGGCGCTATCTGTCCGAGCCGAAACCGAGCGTTTTTTTCGATGCCCCATCGACCCCCTTAAGTCTGGCGGCATTCAGAAACCTGGCGGCAAAACATGGTGTCAGACTGAATGCCAAATCAAGGCTGCTATTCGCCGGGAAACGGTTTTTCATCAATGGTGAAGTTTTCACACCGCCACCTGAAGAAAGGACGGCCTGGCAAAAGCTGGCTGATATGCGCGAACTGGAACCTGCCCATATCGCTGATCTGCACGGACGTGTTTATGATTGGTACGAATCAGGTTGGCTGGAGGTCAAACGTCCATGAGTACATTTGAAACCCCTTCTGAATTACGCGCAGCATTCGATGAATTGCTGGCAAGCACGACGCGTCATTTAAGGTTATATGACCATGACTTGAGCGCGCTTGATATTGATCAACCTGATCGTCAAGCCACCCTGCGCGCGATTTGCCTGGGCGGCGGCGGCCGACGTATCGAACTGTTGCTCGACACGATCGATACCATCGTGCGCGACCACCCGCGCCTGATGCAACTGGTGCGCGATTTCGGGCATGTGCTCGAGATTCGCCAGGCTGATCCCACATTGACGCGCCCCGACCGGGCGTTTGTATTGGCTGACCGGCATGGCGTGCTGACTCGTGCTGACAAACTTGCCTTGCGTGGCACACTGAATCTTGACGACGCCCAAACAGCCGCCATGCTGGTTCAAGAGTTTGAGGCCATGTGGCAACGCTCGCAGGCAGTTGTGACGGCCACCACACTGGGCTTGTAAACGCTAAAGCGAACTCAACCAATCCAGTTCAGACTCACTGAATCCTGCTGCACGACGCGCTTCGAGATTAAAAGGCGGGCGTAACGGCGGCGCATCGTATTCAATCAACAATTCCCGGAATCGGGTTTCAGGCGCCTGGCCTCGTGCATGACACAACCAGGCAAACCAGTGGTTGCCGATCGCGACATGGCCGATTTCATCGCGCTCGATCACGGCCAGAATTTCAACCATGCGCACATCGTTTGCAGCCTTGAGCTTGCTCACAATCAATGGTGTGGCATCAAGTCCGCGCGCCTCCAGCACACGCGGCACCAAGGCCATGCGTACCAAGGGGTCGTGCGCAGTTTTCAGCGCCATGTCCCACAAGCCCCCATGGGCTGAAAAATCCCCATAAGCATATCCCAGCGTAGCGAGATGCGTATTCAGCATATCGAAATGCAAGGCTTCTTCGTCAGCTACTTGCAACCAGTCTTGATAATACGTTTCCGGCATATCTGGATAACGATGGGCCGCATCGAGCGCCAGGTTAATGGCATTGAACTCAATGTGAGCCAGCGCATGCACCAGTGCTGCACGGCCAACCAGTGTATCGATGCGGCGGCGGGGCACATGCTGAGGGGGGATTAACGCTGGCTTGTCTGGCTGACCAGGCTGATTGATCGGCTCACGCACGGTCGCTATCGCCCAATCAATTTGCCCGGACCGGCAATCTGCTTGCAATGCGTGAACGCAGGCCACTTTGTCGGCAGGATGGCGGGCATGCAAACACACGGCCAAGCGCGCAGGCAAACTGTCTAGCGACGATCTGCCCACCGGATACCCAACAGCGCTATAGTCAAGAAGATCAACAGGGGAAGTCCAGACACCAGCATCACAGGCCAGTCATTCAGCAGCCCCAGATGTCCGAACAGGCGGCTCATCAAATGAAAACCCAACCCCACCAGAATACCAATGAATATCTTGCTGCTGGTCCCGACTGTTCGCGGCCCCTGGATCGCAAAAGGCATGGCAATCAACATCATGATCGGGATGACAAACGGACTGATGAACTTGGACCACAAAGCCAATTCATAGCGCGTGGCTTTCTGCCCATTTTCTTTCAGGTGCGCCACGTAGCGCCAAAGCGTGCGAGCCGACATTTTTTCGGGCGCAATCAGCAGCACACTGAGGATATCCGGCGTCAACACCGAATGCCAGTCCTGGTGCTTGCTATTGCTGGCACGTATGCCCTCTTCGCCAAAATGGGTCTCGACAACCTGTTGCAATTCCCAGGACTGACTTTGACGCCAATGAGCCTGGTCAGCTGCACGAATCGAGTCCAGGCGACCTTCTGCATCAAACTGGTAAATTTCAATACCGCGCAAGGTATTGTCCGGCATCACCTCGCGCACATTGATAAACGAACTGCCATCCTTGACCCACAAACCGGACCGAAACTGCTGAGCGACCACTGAACGCGTAGCCAACAGTTTGTAGCGCTGGGCCGCCTGTTCCGACCAGGGCGCCACGTATTCGCCCAAAACCAGTACCAATCCGGCCAGCAACACGCCAATCACCGCAAAGTATTTGGCCACGCGCCAGTTCGACAATCCCGACACCCGCATCACGGCATATTCGGAATTCCCCACCAATCGCGAAAGGGCAAACAATGTGCCAATTAACGCAGCTACAGGCAGAATTTCATATAAATGGCCTGGAATATTGAGTAGCACCACAACCACGGCTTGCCCCAATCCGTAGCTGCTCCGGCCCAGGCTGCCCAGTTCCTGGATCACATCAAAAAATGCAAACAAAACCAGCAACGCCAGCAACACAAAACCAGACGCAATCAATACCTGCCCCGTCAAATAGCGTGCGAGCAACGTCATGCGCGTCGCCTCCAGCGGGGCAAGCGCAGGCGCGTACGTAAATAAAACAACGCCGCTACCGCAGTCAGCATCACCAGATGCGATGCCATCATGCCCACCCAAGGGCTCAATTTGTCTTGCGCCACCCAAGCCTGAGAAAAGGACAGCATATTGTTATAAATAAAGTAGAGCAGTAAAGCGACGATCAACCCATAAGAACGACGCGCGCGCGTATTCACGAAACTGAGCGGGATCGCCATGATCGCCAAAATGATTGCCGAGATCGGCACACCCACACGCCACAACAGTTCGGCATGAGCTTGCGGTGTGGCGTCACGGATCAACCACGCCACTGATGCCTGTCGAACATTCGCCTCCCGGGCGGCGACCGGAACCGGATCCAGGCGCATCCAGTAGCGCTCGAATTGCACTACCCGATAATCCAGCTGACCCGGTGTACCTTCGTAGCGACGACCATTCTTGAATACCAGATAGCGCGAACCATCTTCGAGCTGCATATGCTGGCCCTCTTTGGCCACAACCAGGCCCAAACGACTATCAATACGCGTTTGCATAAAGACATTGCGCACAATCCCTGACAGCGGATTTAGCGATTCCACGTAGTAAACACGTTGCCCAGCGCTGGATTCGGCAAACAGGCCGGGCGCAATCAGACTGGTTTCGCTGCGACTACGCAAATCCTGGCGATAGTCGTTTTTTTTGGTTTGAGCCCATGGGTTCAACACCATCGACAACAGCAAAATCACCATAGAAAAAGGGATTGCAAAGGCCATCGCCGGACGTATCCATTGAGTCAGCGATAAACCTGCGCTGATCCAGATCACCATTTCACTGTCCCGCCACATTCGGGACAGTGGCAGCAGTACGCCCGCAAACAGTGCTATGGTCATGAGCACCGGTAAAAAGTAAAGCAACGAAAAACCAAGAAAAGCCAGTACGGCTTCATTGGCCAGCTCGCCCCGCGCCACATCACCTAATAGACGAATAAACAGCACCACCAGCGCAATAGCGATCAACACGGTCAATACAGCGCCCGTAGTCAACCCCATCTCACGGGTAAGCGCACGACGATAAATCATTTCAAATTCCGGGGAGCAGGAGACGTACCAAACGCGGCGTTTTGACAATCAAGCATGCCTGCGCCAATAATCACCTGAACAACAAACTGTAAATTTCTGAGCACAGACATGGAAAACAAGGAAATCGAACTCGAATTTAGCATAAAAAGCGGCGCGCCCGAAAAGCAGCGCACGGCCTGCGTAGTGGTAGGGGTATTCGACAGCCGCAAGCTATCTGCGCCCGCCACCGACATCGACCGTGCAAGTGATGGCTATCTATCCGAGATTCTGCGCGGCGGCGACATGGAAGGCAAAGCGGGTAGCACACTACTATTGCACAAAGTGCCGAACATTCTGGCGGACCGCGTTTTACTGGTCGGTCTGGGTAAAGAGCGCGATTTCCACGAAAAAGCCTACCGCGATGCCATCACCAGTGCCATCAAAACGTTACGTGATACTGGCTCGATGGAAGCCGCCATCACCTTGAGCGAAATCCCGATCAAAAAACGCGATATCACCTGGAATATTGAGCAGGCCGTCATCACGACGCACGATGCGCTGTATCGATTCGACCGCCTGAAAAGCAAATCTAACGAAGCCCGTCGACCGCTCAAGCGCGTGATTTTTGCTGTATCGCGACGCGGCGAACTCAAATACGGTGAATCCGGCCTCGCTCGCGGACTGGCCATTGCTCATGGCATCAGCCTTGCCAAGGATCTGGGCAATACGCCTTCCAATATTTGCACCCCTGAATACCTGGCCGGCGAAGCCCAGCAAGTTGCCCAAACATACGGGTTTGGCTGCGAAATCCTGGATTACGCCGCCTGCGAAAAACTGGGCATGGGTTCGTTCCTCTCCGTTGGAAAAGGCAGCGACAAGCCTCCTCGTTTTATCGTGCTCAAGCATGAAGGGGGTGCCAAGGGTGACAAGCCCGTGGTGCTGGTTGGCAAAGCTGTTACCTTCGACGCAGGCGGTATTTCGCTCAAACCCGCAGCCGAAATGGATGAAATGAATTACGACATGAGCGGTGGCGGCGCCGTGATCGGCACCTTCCGCGCCATCGGCGAAATGGGACTGTCACTCAATGTCATTGGCCTCATCCCGGCCTGTGAAAACATGCCCAATGCCACTGCCAACAAGCCGGGAGACATCGTCACTTCCATGTCCGGGCAAACCATTGAAATCCTCAATACCGACGCTGAAGGTCGTCTGATTCTGTGCGATGCGCTGACCTATGCGGAGCGGTTCGAACCCGATGCGGTTGTGGATGTGGCGACGCTGACGGGTGCTTGCGTGATCGCTCTGGGCGCACACCCCAGCGCGCTCTACAGCAACCACGATCCGCTGGCTCGCGAAATCGAGCACGCGGCCGACCACGCCTGGGATCGCGTCTGGCGGATGCCTTTATGGGATGACTATCAAGACCAGTTGAAAAGCAGCCTGGCCGATATGGCCAATATCGGCGGCCGCCCCGGTGGTTCCATCACCGCGGCCTGCTTTCTCTGGCGCTTTGCCAAGAAATACCATTGGGCCCACCTCGACATCGCCGGCACCGCCTGGAAAGGTGGTCGCGACAAAGGCTCAACCGGCCGCCCGGTTTCGCTGCTGGTCCATTTCCTGTTGAATCGCACGGCCAAGTGACCGAAATTCTCTTTTACACCTTTGCGGACGATCCGCTCGATATTGCGCGCCGTGTGGCAAGCAAAGCCCACGGACAGGGCAAGCACGTCATGATTTATGTCCCGGACAGCCAGCTTGCAGACACGATGGATCGCATGCTGTGGACCACGCCTGCATTGGCCTTTATTCCACACTGCCGCGACACCGACGCGCTCGCGGCCGAGACGCCCGTGCTGATCGGCGCCAATCCGGATGCGTTGCACACGGCCGATGTCATGATCAACCTGCACCATGCACAGCCACCCGCATTTGCCCGCTACGAACGCCTGGTCGAAATCATCGATCAAACCGATACGGGGCGCGAACACGGTCGAGAGCGTTATCGCTTTTATCAAACGCGCGGCTACGCCCTGCAAACACATGACATGCGCCAGCATGCCGGATAAGAGGCAGCGATTCGATGAGCGATAATCCGATGCTGAGCAAAATGGAAGCGCTGATGAAAAAGCATCGCGGCGGCGCTGACAGTATGCCGCAGGCATCCATGACGTCCCCCGAGCCTGCTACCGACAACGACGCTTCCATTACGCGTCGTTCGCCGCCGCCCAACGCGTGGCTGCCCGTTTTAACCCAGCTGATCGAGCGCGGCACCCCGCCAGTGGTGACCATATCACCGCCCGCGGAAACCATATTGCCCCCTGCAGAGGCAAGTGTCGTCGTCGAGGAGCCGCTCGCAGCAGAAGCCCACGAACCGCCCCTCCTACCGACGGAGATACCCACGCCCATCGTCAATAACGAACTGGCCGAACAACTCATGAACGAACTGGGGCCCCGTTTATCCGCCGTCATGGAACAACAGGTTGCGTCCGAATTACGCAAGAACCTTGATCAGACCGTGGCCACCCTGCTCAGCCAGCTCGATGTCAATGTGCGCGAAATCGTGCGCGAAGCGGTGGCAGAGAAGCTCAGGAAACCGCACGACCCCTCGCTTTAAGCGCAGTTTTTCAAACTTATTTGAATCAGCCAGAACGTATTGGCTGAACTTGTTTCAGGCTTTTACTGGTCTTGCCCAAGGTTTCTTTGGGATAATCCCCCCTTTGCCCGCTCGCCATGGAACTCGCCAAATCCTTCGAACCCGCTGATATCGAAAAGCGCTGGTATGCCCAATGGGAAAGCGCCGGCTACTTTAAAGCCGGGGACCACGCCGAAGCCCCCGCCTACTGCATCATGCTGCCGCCGCCCAACGTCACCGGCACACTGCACATGGGGCACGCTTTCCAGCACACCCTGATGGACGCGCTCGTTCGCTATCACCGCATGGCGGGCGACAACACCCTGTGGCAACCGGGCACCGACCACGCCGGCATCGCCACCCAGATCGTGGTGGAGCGCCAGCTCGACGCGCAAGGCATCTCGCGCCACGAACTGGGCCGCGACAAATTCCTCGAAAAAGTGTGGGACTGGAAAGAGCACTCCGGCTCCAGCATCACACGCCAGATGCGCCGGCTCGGCACCAGCCCCGACTGGAGCCGCGAGCGCTTCACCATGGACGATGGCCTGTCTAAATCGGTTACCGAAGTCTTCGTCAGGCTGTATCGCGAAGGCCTGATCTACCGTGGCAAGCGCCTGGTGAACTGGGATCCGGTATTGCAAACCGCGGTGTCCGACCTCGAAGTCGTCAGTACCGAAGAAGAAGGCTTCATCTGGGAAATCAGTTACCCGCTGGAAGACGGTTCCGGTTCGCTGACCATTGCGACCACCCGTCCCGAAACGCTACTCGGCGACACCGCGCTGGCGGTTCATCCCGAGGACGAGCGTTATCGACACCTCGTCGGCAAGACCGTACGCCTGCCGATCGCCGAACGCAGCATCCCGATCGTCGCCGACGATTACGTCGATCGCGAATTCGGTACCGGCGTCGTCAAAATCACCCCGGCGCACGATTTCAATGACTGGCAGGTCGGACAGCGCCACAAACTCGTGGCCATCAGCATCTTCACGCTCGACGCCAAGATGAACGAGCTTTGCCCCACCGAATATCAGGGCTTGGATCGTTACGAAGCGCGGCAGAAACTGCTCGACGCCTTGCAGGTCAGCGGCCAACTCGTCTCCGCCAAGCCCCACAAACTGATGATTCCGCGCGGCGACCGCACCCACGCCGCGATCGAGCCGATGCTCACCGACCAGTGGTTCATGAGCATGGAAGGTATGGCCAGGCAGGGCCTTGAGGCGGTCGATACCGGCGAACTCAAGTTCGTGCCGGAAAACTGGACCACGACCTATCGCCAGTGGCTGGAAAACATTCAGGACTGGTGCTTGTCCCGGCAATTGTGGTGGGGTCACCGCATCCCGGCGTGGTACGACGCCGAAGGCAACTACTACGTGGCGTACGATGAGGCCGAGGCCCGCAAACAGGCCGGCGGGCGTAAACTGACACAAGACGAAGACGTGCTCGACACCTGGTTTTCATCTGCGTTATGGCCGTTTTCCACGCTCGGATGGCCTGAGCAGACGCCGGAGCTTGAACGCTATCTGCCGACCTCGGTGCTGGTCACCGGCTTCGACATCATCTTCTTCTGGGTCGCGCGCATGGTAATGATGTCCAAGCATCTCACCGGCAAAATCCCGTTCCATGAAGTGTATGTCACCGGCCTGGTGCGCGACGCCGAAGGCCAGAAGATGAGCAAGTCGAAAGGCAACGTGCTCGATCCGATCGACCTTATCGACGGCATCGCAGCAGACGATCTGGTCGCCAAGCGCACCACCGGCCTGATGGACCCCAGAAAAGCGCCCAGCATCGAGAAGCGCACCCGCCGCGAATTCCCCGAAGGCATCGCCGCATTCGGCACTGATGCGCTGCGCTTCACCTTTGCCAGCCTCGCCACCCACGGCCGCGACATCAAGTTCGACCTGCAACGCGCCGAAGGCTACCGCAACTTCTGCAACAAACTGTGGAACGCCACCCGCTTTGCGCTGATGAACCTGGAAGGTCACGACTGTGGGCAGGACGCCAGTCAGCCGATGGACTTTTCCGACGCCGACCGCTGGATTACCGCGCGTCTGCAACAATCCATCACCGACGTGCATGCTGCATTCAAGGCCTATCGCTTCGACCAAGCCGCGCGCGCCGTCTACGAGTTCGTCTGGGACGAATACTGCGACTGGTACCTGGAACTTGCCAAGGTGCAGTTGAACAACGGCACGCCCGAGCAGCTGCGCGCCACCCGTCGCACGTTGGCCAGTGTGCTCGAAACCACCTTGCGCCTCGCCCACCCCATCATTCCTTTCATCACAGAGGAGCTGTGGCAGAAAGTTGCCCCGCTCGCTGGCGCTGCTTCTATGGCATCGCCCTCCGGCGATGGCGGCGACAGCATCATGCTCGCGAGCTATCCGCAGGCCGATGCAGCACAACGCCACCCCGACAGCGTCGCGCGCATTCAGATCCTGAAAGAACTGGTCAACGCCTGCCGCACCCTGCGCAGTGAAATGAGCCTGTCACCTGCCCAGCGCGTGCCGCTGGTCATCGAAGGCGATGCTAGCGTGATCAACGCGCTGGCCCCCTACATCAGCGCACTCGGCAGGCTCTCCGACGTCAGCGCCGTCACGACGCTTGCCGACGCCGACGCCCCCGTCGCGCTGGTGGGCGAGATGAGGTTGATGATGGTAGTGGAAATCAACAAGGACGAAGAACGCGTCAGACTCGCCAAGGAAATCACGCGGATCAAGGGCGAGATGATCAAGGCGCAAGGCAAGCTGGGCAATGCCAGCTTCGTTGACAGAGCCCCCGCCGCCGTCGTGCAGCAAGAGCAGGCACGGCTAGCTGACTTTGCTGCCATGCTGCAAAAACTGGAAGCGCAGCATGCTCGGTTAGGCTGATTTTTTCCTGCCCGCCCCATCAAAAGCGCGGCTCAACTGGCGATTTTGATGGCCCCAACCGGTCAATCAGCAAGTAACCTTGTCTGAAGCGCATAAAAAAGCCGGGGTCATTTGACCCCGGCTTTTATTCAACCCAACTCCTGCTGAAAATTACATCTTCCAGCTATATTGGATGCCCAGCGAGTTCTGGTACATGTCGATTTTTTCATTACCGGACGGAGCACCGCCGCTAAATGCGGGCAACAACGAAGCGCCTGACACATCGTTCTTGAATGCATGCATATAGCTCATGGTCAGCTCATCACCCGAAGCCATGGTGTACGTGAAACCCAGCGTCACGTGATCCTTAACCACACCTGGCGCCAGAATGTTGAACGTCACGTCATTCGCACCAATGGGGTTTTCGCCATGGTTATAGCCGGCTCGCAGTGTCATCTGCTGGCTGTATTTGTATTCCACGCCCAGCTTCCACACATCAATATCCGTCCAACCAAAGCCGCGACCTGCATCGGTACCTAGCTGAGCATTCGCACGACTGGAGTTGTTGATCGACTTGACCCCACCGTAGTTAATGCGCTGATAATCCAGCGCAAGCTTGATTACAGGGGTTGCTTGCCAAGCCACACCCAGGTTGTAGTTTTCGGGAATATCAAAGTCACCCTGTTCTGCGAACAGTCCTTTGTATTTATTGAACTCCTGGAAATTCATTTTCGTTGCGTATGCCGCACCAATGGTAACTGTCGGCGTAATCTTGCCCATGTAACCAAGCCGAACACCATATCCCCACGCATCATCGTAGCCACGGTTCGTGACGTTACCCGATGAGGAAGACACCGTGGTGTTATCAAAGGCGCCCAGGCCTTCAGCCTTGAAGCGCTGATAGCCAATCAAAGGGGACACGCCCAGTGAATGATTCGGAGCAACTTTGTAAGCTGCGGTCGGCGCAATAATCAACTGCATCAAATCCACACCCAGGCTGCCTGAACCACACAGCAGATTACTAGCGGGTGCACCCGCGCCGCAGGAACCTGCTGCGATCTTCCCACCAGCATAATCGCTATTCATGCCGCCATTGCCATAAACGGTCACACCCAAGGCCAAATCATTGTTGATCATGCGGTTGTAGCCAAATTCCGGGACCAGGAAGTACTTGCTGTCACTATCCACGCTCGCATCAAGTCCACCCAAGCCTGTACGGGTAGCGCTCCGGCGCGGGCTAAACAAATCCACGCCCAAGTCCAGACGATTGCCAGCGTAAGCCATTGAAGCTGGGTTATTTGCCCCACCAAATGCATCATCTGAGCTTGCGGTTGATGCGCCACCCATGCCTTTGGCTTTCATGCCATTGCCATGTGCGAAATATCCGTTGGTTGCGTAAGCGCTACCGGCCAGACCGGCCAGTGCCATGAATGCGAAAATACGTGTGAATTTCATTAAAACTCCTCCTGGGGGCAAAATAATTACGTGTCAGTCTTATTTTTTATGACCTGACCGAGAGGCTACGCCTACACTAGCGTCTAGACAAGCAGCTTCCTGAGAAATCCTCACGACAGCCGGAAGAGTGTGGTACAAAAGTCACACTATCGTAGTACATAGGTAATAAAAAAGGGCCGAGTACACTCGGCCCTTTTTCGTCTGCTTGTCAGATATTCAGATAAACAGACAGATATCAGTTTCACCGGCAAACTCGAAGAAAGTGGCTGCACCACCGTACTCGAGGCCATCAATGAAATCGGAGTGTTCGAAACCGAACAGTTCAACCGTCATCTGACAAGCAATGAATTTGACTTCAGCTTCCTGGCACAAGTCACGCAGATCAGGGATCGTCGCCACGCCATTATTTAAAATGGTCTGCTTCATCAACGCTGTTGCAACGCTTTCATAACCAGGAATCACGGCCTGGATGGCGTTGGGCATGTTCCAGTTGATGCTCTTGAACCATTTGGGCCCAAACGGCATCTTCATCGGCATGCCAGGGTTACCCAGCGGACTGACCTTAAGCACAGACAGATCCTTGCGGACGAGCTGGAGACCATAAAAGGTGAAGAATATCTGTGTTTCATAACCCAACGCTGCCGCCGTGGAAGCCAGGATGAACGGGGGGTAAGCCCAATCCAGCGTGCCTTTGGTGGCGATAATGGCCATTTTCTTGGTATCCATGCTCGTTCTCCGATACTGGTTAAAAAAACAGCGCCGCTGGCTCTCGTTCAAAAATCACAAGAGCGGACGGCGCTGGTTTTGATCGCTTGGTTTACTTTTTCTTCATGAAAAAAGTAAATTCGCCGCCCGCTTCTGCAGAGGACAACAATTCATTGCCGGTCTGCTTGGCAAACGCAGCGAAGTCCTTGACCGAACCCGGGTCAGTAGACAGGATCTTCAGGACCTGACCACTACCGACTTCAGCCAGCGCTTTTTTTGCACGCAGGATAGGTAGCGGGCAGTTCAGGCCGCGCGCATCCAATTCTTTTTCAAATTCCATACTATTCTCCTTACATTAATGTACTAAAAAAAGCTGCGGTACCTTAAACCAGAAGCTTCCCCATTGCAACCGAAATTCCTGTGCAAGCTAAGGAAGACTCGGCATTTTGCGACACACATTCAGCCAAATTCAACGCGGCTGGCTTAACGCTTTACCAAAACGGGCCCAAGCCGTGATCCCACCTGCCAGGTTATGCATGTTTTCATAGCCCTTGGAGGCCATAAACGCGCATGCTTGGGCGGAACGCGCCCCCGAACGACAGTAAATCACGACGGGCTTATCCTGAGGAATATCAGCAGTACGAAGCGGCAACAGATGCAGCGGAATATGAATCGCGCCGCCAATCACGCCTTGCGCCACCTCGGACTCTGTGCGCACATCAATAAGATGCGCGCCCTTGGTTGCAAGTTCCTCAACGTATCCGGGATCGACTTCCTTGAAACCTGACAATCCAAACATAGCCGACACACTCCCCCGCCTATCAAATTAGAACTTTCTAATATACTCCATTGCGAAGCATAAACCAAGTTCCACTGGATACTGCCGAATTAGCAGCGTTGAGCACCGTGATACAGGTTCACCACATGGCGTGCCTCTGCGAAAAAGAGCCAGCGCTCAACCGCTGCCCCTGCGATACCTGCAAGTGCGGCCACGATTGCCGCCATCTCGCCACCATGCTGATTAAACACCCACACCAGCATTAAGCCTGGCAACGCAAAGCTCAACAGAAACACGGCAACCTTCAGCAGGCCCGCCTTCTGGCGCGCGATCTGAAAGCCGAATTCCTCGGTCAGAAAGGTGCCATGGGTGTGCCCGGTGTCCAAAAGCTTGACCTTGGCCCGGGTCAATCCGGTTGCCGTGTTGATTGTCGGCGAAAGGCCCGGACTGCCGATCCAGAAGTAGTAAATGGCTTTCAGTACAGCCGCAATAGACATGATCAGCGCCGACATCGCGATGTAAGGCAGCGTTTCGAGATCGGATACCACGGCGCCCAGTAGCAGCAACAGACTACCGCTGGCATAACCCAACGCCAGGTAGTTAGCGGGGACCAACGGACTGTTCCATTGACGGATGGTTTTCAGGCAGGCGTAGATCATGCCGGTTGAAAACACGGTGATCCAGGCCAGAATGGCCGCCAGAAAACCGCTGGTATCACGCAGCCAGGCGGGTGCATCGAACCAGATGCTGACCAGATAAAGCAATGCCAGTGGCATGAATATCACGGCAAACACCCCCTCGCGCGACAGCCACGAGGTACGGAACCGATTGAACGCACGCCAGGCGTTTTTCGGGTTGGCGAGGTGAAAGGTGGACGACAGCAGGCCAAATACGATCAGCCCCAGGGCGATCAGGCCTCCAATGACCAATTGCTCACGACTGAAACCGCCGCCAAGTTTGAATACATCGGCAATAAACAACAGCGAGAACAGGCCAAAGCCTGCGCCCGATGCGACTGTAAAGAAAATAACTGAGAAAGCGGGATGCATGGATACTCCTGGCGCTAATGATGGATGGAACAGCGCCGTTTAACGACGGACCAGTTTGTTGGCAAACTGCTTGATACTCTCTTTCAAGCCGCCTTTTGGTTTGGCCCCTATCGGGATCACCGGTTTGCTGCGGGGCGGCAAATACTGGTTGGTCGGGCTGTAATTCAGCTCCGGCATCAGCCCGTATCCGCTGCGCTCTCGCACGGTGCGCGATACGGCTGAATCGGGGTCATCGAAATCGCCAAACATGCGGGCATGAGCCGGACAGGTCAGTACACACGCGGGCTGACGCTCTTCTATGGGAAGCGCCTGATCGTAAATACGGTCAACACACAGGGTGCATTTCTTCATGGTGCCGCTGGAGCGGTCCAGCTCGCGCGCGCCGTAAGGACAAGCCCAAGAACAGTAGTTACAACCCATGCACTTGTCCTGATCAATCAGAACGATACCATCTTCGGGCCGCTTGTACGACGCGCCGGTCGGGCACACGTTGACGCACGCGGCGTCTTCGCAGTGCATGCACGACATGGGGAAGTTGATGGTCTTGTTGTTCGGATATTCGTCCATTTCGTAGCTACGAATACGATTGAACCATACGCCCGATGGCTCAGCGCCATAGGGCTGATAGTCGGTCAAAGGGCCGATGGTGCCGGAAGCATTCCATTCCTTGCAGGCGATGGCGCAGGCATGGCAGCCCACACATACGTCAAGATCGACGACTAATCCAAGTCTCATAATTTTGCTCGCTTAATTTTTAGGTGCTACTCAGTTCCGTTGTTCAATTTTTTTCGTGGTCGCGGGTGTCGTAACGCAACACTTCGGGGCGTTCATAATCGTCGCCCGGCAGTTTTTTCAGCGCGTCAAATTGCGGCCATGACCCGGTTTCACCCGGCGCCGCCTTTGTAATGCGCACTTTCAAATCAAACCACGCGGCTTGACCCGTCACCGGATCGGAATTGGTCACACGCCGCTCACCCGCTTTTTCCGGCAGCAATTCCGAAATCAGATGATTGAGCAGGAAGCCCTTGTTAGCCTCGGGGGCGTTCTCCTTCAGACCCCAGGCGCCTTTCTGCTTGCCGATGGCGTTCCAGGTCCAGACGGTATCTTCCTGCGTGCCTTCCATGGTCTTGACCTGGCAGCGGATTTTGCCGTTGTGCGACTCGACCCAGATCCAGTCGAAGTCTTTGATGCCCATCTCCAAAGCTTTACGCGCGTTCATGTACATAAAGTTCTGCGTCATGATCTGACGCAGCCACACGTTCTGCGAATCCCACGAGTGGTACATGAACATCGGGCGCTGCGTCAGCGCAAAGAACGGATATTCGTCCTTGTCGACGCGCTGCTGCTCCAGCGGCTCGTACCACATGGGCAGCGGATCAAAATACTTCACCAGCCGCTCGCGATCGACCTGGTTATTGGGCTGCGGGCCGTCATACAAACCCTGTCCTGCCAAGCGGAACTTCTGCAGCGGCTCGGAATAGAACTGCATGATGATGGGCTCGACCTTGCCGACGAAACCGACGTCCGCTGCCACATCCAGATAGTCCTTGTTGGCGAAGCGCATGTACTTCTGGTTATCCGGCCAGTGGTGCGTGAAAAAGCTCTGGTTCTCGATGTACTTTTCCCACTGCTTCGGGTTGGGCTCGCCCTTGAGTGACTTGGTGCCGTCCTTGCCGCGCCAGCCAGCGAGGAAACCAACGCCAGGCGAACGCTCGTAATTGACGATGAAGTCAGTGTAGCCAGTGAACTTGGGGCTGCCATCGGGATGGGTGAAGGCGGGGAATTTCAGGCGCGACGCCAACTCGACCATCACCTCTTGCCACGGCCGTACATCGCGGTCGGGTTTGATCAGCGGATGACGGATGGCATCAGCAGCAGCATCCGGCTCGGAAATCGGACGATCCAGCATCGAGATCGTGTCATAGCGTTCGAGGTAAGTCGTGTCCGGCAGGATCAGGTCGGCGAAGTTGGTCGTTTCCGAATGGAACGCGTCGATCACCACCAGGAACGGGATCTTGTATTGGCCCGGCTCATCGGGATCCTTGGCGCGCAGCATATCCTGCATGTTGGCCGTATTCATGCTGGAGTTCCACGCCATGTTGGCCATGAACAGCATCAGCGTATCGATCGCATAGGGGTCATGGTTGACTGCATTGGTAATCACCATGTGCATCATGCCGTGCGAGGCGATCGGCACTTCCCACGAATAGGCTTTGTCGATGCGCAACGGATTGCCGAACTCGTCGATCACCAGATCTTCGGGACGCGTCGGGAAGCCGAGCGGCGGGCGCGAAAGCGGGGTATTCGGCGCGTTGATGATGTCGATGTTGTTTTCCGGCAGCTGATGCGGCGGAATCGGCTTCGGATACGGCGCACGCGCGCGGAAGTTGCCCGGCGAATCGAGTGCGCCCAGCAGCATCTGAATCATGTGGATCGCGCGGCAGGAATGGAAGCCGTTGGAGTGCGCGGCAATCCCGCGCATCGCGTACATCGCCACCGGGCGACCGACGACCTTGTCATGCTTGCGACCCCACACGTCGGTCCATTCGATCGGCAACTCGATGGTTTCCTTGAAGGCGACGTGAGCCATTTCCAGCGCAATACGCTCAATGGTTTCGGCTGGCAAACCGCATTCGAGTGCGACGTTTTCAGGCGAGTAACGCACGTCGAGATAGCGCTCAACCATCATCGACATCACGGTTTTCACGCGACGACCATCGGGCGCGACGTATTCGCCAAAGAGCGCAGGCGCGATATCTCCATCAATGCCGTTCTTGAACGCTTCTTTTTCGATATCCCAGATCAGCGGATGGTCGTTCTCATCACGCAGGAACAGGCCATCACCCTTTTCTCCGGGCGATTGCACGACCAGCCAGGAGGCGTTGGTATAGCGCACCAGGAATTCGTAATCGAATTTCTCGTGCTTCAGCAGCACGTGCACCATCGACATGGCGAGCAAGCCGTCCATGCCGGGCTTGATCGGCAGCCATTCGTCGGCAATCGCCGAATAGCCGGTGCGAACCGGGTTCACCGTCACAAATTTGCCGCCCTGGCGCTTGAGTTTCTCCAGACCGATCTTGATCGGGTTGGACGCATGGTCTTCGGCCACGCCCCACATCAGGAAGTACTTGGCGTAATCCCAATCGGGCGCGCCAAATTCCCAGAACGAATAACCGATGGAATACAGACCCGCTGCGGCCATGTTGACCGAACAGAATCCGCCGTGCGCCGCCCAGTTCGGCGTACCGAACTGCTGCGCCCACAAGCCTGTCAGCGCCTGCATCTGGTCGCGCCCGGTGAAATAAGCCAGCTTCGACGGGTCGGTCGCGCGGATTTCTTCCAGACGGTCGCCCAGCACGTCGAGCGCCTGTTCCCAGGAAATCGGCTCGTAAATGCCTTCGCCACGCTCGGTACCCGGCTTGCGCATCAGCGGCTGAGTCAGTTTGGCAGTGGAATACTGCTTCATGATCCCGGCCGAACCCTTGGCACACAGCACGCCCTGGTTGGTCGGGTGATTGCGGTTACCCTGGATGAAACGGACTTTGTTGTCTTCCAGCGTTACTTTGATACCGCAACGACAGGCACACATATAGCAGGTGGTGTACTTGATTTCCTGCGCGTCGTGATTTTCGAGTTTAATCTTGGCGTTCATGCGTTCTCTAGGCTCATTATGCCCCCCGCGATTCTGTTCAAATTCGCGTTTTCCCTACCCGGATATACACACTAGGTGACAGCAGGAGTTAGCGCCAGCGCATGGACGCTGGCAACTACGGAGGGGCTGCTATATATTAAATAATCCGAATATACCGTTATTTTGCACTTCAAGCCCCCAGCATGGCAAGCAAAACGACTCAAATATCCAGAAATGTACTCCGTATATTTCCCTACATTTTCAAGGGGTAAGCTGCTCAAACCGCATTATTTCGATGTTACAGCCTGCTCGGCCAGCATCGATTCGATAATTTTGAGCGCTTCACCCTCGTCCCACTCGGTGGGTCCGGTCAGCACGTATCGAACCCGACCTTTGGCATCCAGCAGAAAAGACGTCGGCAAAGCGAAGACTTTCCAGCGCTTGGTATTACTACCGTCGGCATCGAGCCATATCGGGAAACTCAGTTGCATTTTCGCCAAAAAGGCCTTTACGTCTTCCGGGCCTTCGGCACTGGCCAGCGCCACCATTTCAAGCGGACGTCCTTCCATCTTCACCCGCAGACGCTCCATCGAGGGCATTTCACGCAAGCACGGCGGACACCACGATGCCCAGAAGTTGAGCAACACCACTTTGCCGCGATAATCCGCCAGCGTTTTGGGCGCGCCACTCATGTCTCGCGCTTTCAGTGCAGGCGCAGGTGTGGCCGCCCGTGTTTCAAATCCGGCAGCGTACGCATGTGCCGTTAAAACCAGGCTCATGGCCAAGCCTGCTAGGAATTGTTTCATTTCCGCCCCAATATTTTGATTTCACGCATCAACAAACCATCCATCCGTTGGCTCTCGGCCATCTCAAACTCGGTAGGCGTTTCGCGCCCCCAATAGCCTTCACGCAGATTTTCCATAATCACCGGGTCGACCTTCGCGCCGTACACTTTCAAATGATCCACCAACCCGGACAACCAAGGCGTTGCCGCAGAACGGCGTGGCTGCAACACACGCACGCGCAAACCGTTTAATGCGCCCAGATCCAGATAATCCGGCGCTGCCAAAGCTTCCGCCACCGTGTATAAATTGGGATACATCAGCACCATCCCGAGTTGTTTGCGCTGAGCCGGCTCCAGTAATGCAGCGGCCCGCAGCACCGGAACAGCCGCTCGCGCGACGGCATACACCGTTACTCGCCGGTCACCTTTCAAAGCAGATCGCAGCCAGTCTGCCACGTCCTGCGGCGGGACCGCATCCATGCTGCGAGACAATTGCGGCAAGAAATAGGCGCTCAGCAGATCGAGCGACCAGACCTCCACCCCCTGATCGGCCAACTTGCGCGCCGCCAACACCTCGGGTTCGGCCCGACCGCGTTCGGACGCGACCCAGAGCAATAATTGCGTGCCCTTGGCCGGAAATACCTGGTAATCCGGCACTTCGGCGCGCACGCCCCACGCGGCCAGAACCAAAGTCATCATCAACATTTGCAGAAAACGCATCGTCTCAACCTTATTCATTCAAGCCCCGTCAGTTTGCCGCAACGTACTGAGGGTACAAGGTGCACTTGGACTAATCGCCCCCGGTAGAAGCCTGCCAGTGCCCTGAACGCCCACCCTGTTTTTCCAGCAGCTTGATCTCACCCATCGTCATGCCACGGTCCACCGCCTTGCACATGTCATAAATGGTCAACAGGGCGACGCTCACACCCGTCAGCGCCTCCATTTCCACGCCGGTCTTGCCCACGGTTTCTGCCGTGACGCGGCAATAAACAGCGGACTCACCCGCATCGTGACTGAATTCGACGCTCACCTTGGTCAACGCGATAGGATGACACAGCGGGATCAATTCAGCCGTCCGCTTGGTCGCCTGGATCGCAGCAATCCGAGCAATGCCCAGCACATCTCCCTTGGCCGCCTGGCCACCGAGAATACGCTGCAGCGTATCGGGTAACATCGTGATACGGCCATTTGCCACCGCCACGCGCCGCGTCTCATCCTTACCGGCCACATCGACCATGATCGCGCGGCCGCTTTCGTCAAAATGGGTGAATTCGCTCATCTTCAGGAACCTTGCCGATAATGTTCCATCGTAATCGAAATGCTGTCACTCGCCATCCTCTCACTCCGCTGATGCTACGCACGCTGCTGGCGCTTACCCTGGCTGTTCAACCCGTTCTGGCCGCCGACCTGCCCGAACTGGGCGAAGTTTCCCGACTGTATTTCTCCGATCAGGAAGAGCAGGCGATGGGACGCGCCATCATGCGCGATGTCTATGTCGATCCGCGCTATCTGGATGACCCTGAAATCGAAACTTACCTCAATCAACTTGGCTACAAGCTGGTTTCAGTCAGTTCTCGCAACCAACGTGATTTTACTTTTTTTGTAGTCAACGATCCGAGCATCAACGCGTTCGCCATGCCGGGCGGCAACATCGGGGTACACACAGGCTTGCTGCTGGCGGCACAAAGCGAATCCGAACTGGCTGGCGTCATCGCACACGAAATCAGCCACGTCACGCAGGACCACATCGCGCGCATGATTGCCTCTCAAAGCCAGAGCTACTGGCCAACCATGGCGGCGTTGGCCCTGGCGCTTCTGGCCGCGCGTTCCAATTCCAATGTGGCGGGCGCCGCCATCGCCTCCACCCAGGCCTACTCCATCCAGAATCAGCTTAATTTCAGCCGCGACTTCGAACGCGAGGCAGACCGGCTGGGCTACGAAATGCTGACACGCGCTCATTTTGACCCGCGCGGCATGAGCGGTTTTTTCAGCCGCCTGCAACGGTCCAGCCGCTTTTACGATAGCAGCGCACCCGCTTATCTGCGCACCCACCCACTCACCACCGAGCGCATCGCCGACATGGAGTCGCGCAGTGAATCTGCGCCTTACCTGCAGGTGCAGGACAGCCTCGAATTTCAACTGGTCCGCGCCCGCCTGCGCGCTCAGGAAGACCGTCCGGCAGACGCGGTCGTCAAGCTCAGAAACACCCTTCAAGACAAACGCTACAGCAATGAAACGGCCGCCCGCTATGGCCTGGTAACCGCCTTGTTGCGCGCCCGCCAGTTCAAGGAAGCCGAAACCGAAGCGCAAAAATTGCCCACAGGCAAAAACGGCAGCCCCATGATCCAGCAATTGCTTGCCAGTGTCGCCCTGCAATCCGGCAACACCACACTCGCTTTGCAACGCTATCAAAACGGAAGCACCTCGCATCCCGGCTACAGGCCGCTGCAGTATGGTTATATCAGCGCCCTGCTCACCGCAGGCCGAAATAACGAAGCACTCACCCAGGTTGACAAACAACAAGCCCTCTATCCCACCGACCGCCGCTTGTGGCAACTGTCTGCCCAAACGCACGCGCAACTCGGGCACCGCCTGCTCAGTCATCGCGCCCAAGCCGAAGCGGCTGCCCTAAGCGGTAATCTGGTTGCAGCCATCGAACAAATCACGCTTGGAATCAAAGCAGGGGATGGCAGCTTCTATGAAATGTCGGCGGCAGAAGCGCGCAGACGCGAGTGGCAGGAGATCGAGAAGGCTCAGCGTAAAGGATGATTTACACATGCTTAACGCTATATCTGGCGCGGCTGGTACCAATTTACCCTGCCTTTTTAGCCCTAAAAACTGCGGTTTGGCCTTGCAAGTCAAAAACTAAATCCACTATGCTACGTCTCATCCATAACTGGATAGCGTTTTCTGAAGGCAAGCTCACTCAGTGAACGCTTTCATCACCACGTTAAATAATTAGGAGGATGACAATGCGAAAATTGCATCAGGTAGCGGCAGCAACAGCCTGCGCGATCGGCGCTCTTATGCTGTCGGGTAATGTTCTGGCACAAGAGGCCGGCGCAGCTCCCAAAAAAGAGGTGACAGGCAAGGATCTGGCGTTTGACCGGAGAAAGGGTAACTGCCTGGCATGCCATGGCATGCCAACCCAACCTGACGCTGAGTCCACTGGTTTGTATGGCCCCCCCCTGATCGCCATGAGCGCACGCTTCCCTGACAAGGCCAAGCTGCGTGCTCAGATCTGGGACGCTACTGCCGCCAATCCGTCATCGACCATGATTCCGTACGGCAAGCATGGCGTGTTGTCGGAAAAAGAAATCGATAAGATCACCGATTTTGTATACGGTTTATAACTTTTTTAATTGTTCAAGCTAAGGAGACATGCCCATGAACGCACTTCGTAGAAATGTACTTAAAAGCGCTGCAGGCGCGGGTACCGTGGCCGTGGCCGTGGCTGCCGGTTTGCTGAAGCCCTCAATGGCTCTTGCCGGCGCACCGCGCAGTGCCTTTGAAGCCAAAAACGTTGGCGATGCACTTAAAGGAATGGGCGCTACAGGCGCCGTCGATTCCAAGGACATCACCATCAAGGCCCCAGACATCGCTGAAAACGGTGCGGTGGTGCCGATTGAAGTGACCAGCGGTATCGCTGGCACCACTGCAATTGCCATCATCTCCGAAAAGAATGCGACTCCGCTGGTTGCCGATTTCGACTTGTCGAACGGTGCTCAGGGCTTCATCTCCACCCGGATCAAAATGGGTCAAACCTCCTTGGTTCGCGCAATGGTGACAGCCGGTGGCAAAACCTTCACAGCCGCCAAAGAAGTCAAAGTCACCATCGGTGGTTGCGGCGGTTAATTCGCCCTCAATTGCACAGCGTTTTTGAACTGATTAACTTTTAGGAAAGGAAAGCCAAATGGCTGAACCGATGCGTATCCGTGCCACGATGGCCGGCGATGTTGCCGATGTCAAAGTGCTTATGAACCACATCATGGAAACCGGTCTGCGTAAAGACTCCAAAACCGGTCAACTGGTGCCCGCCCACTACATCACTGAAGTGACCGCAAGCGTCAACGGCACTAAAGTGCTGGACGCCGGCATGGGGGGTGGTATCTCCAAGAACCCCTACTTGGGCTTTAAAGTCAAAGGCCCCAAGGCTGGTGACAAAGTTGTCGTCAACTGGGTTGACAACAAAGGCGACAAAAACACCGCCGAAGCCACTATCGGCTAAATCTAGGTAGGACAATGAGCGGGGCATCAGGCCCCGCTCTCGCTTTTTCATCAGGTTTCTGGAGGACGGCATGAAACAAAAAATCATTACGAAACTGCTGACAGGCATGGCTGGTTTGAGCATTGCATTAGGTGCCGCAACGGCATTTGCAACGCCCGAGTCTGACAAGCAGGAACTTATCAAGTACTACACCACAAAATATCCGAACGTGAAGCTGGAAGATTACGTCTACGGTGCGCTGGCATTTGATGCCGACAGCAAGGCCCAGTACGACGCCATTATGGAATTCCCGCCCTACCTGGGTGAGATCGATAAGGGCCGCAAGATGTTTGAAACCCCCTTCAAGAACGGCAAAACCTATGCTGACTGCCTGCCCAACGGCGGCAAGAACATTGCAGGTAACTACCCCA
Organism: Thiobacillus sp.; assembly: GCA_036568265.1. GTDB lineage: Bacteria > Pseudomonadota > Gammaproteobacteria > Burkholderiales > Thiobacillaceae > Thiobacillus. Next base: position 129,497 of record DATCSW010000011.1, on the reverse strand, counting down.
CGTTCGACGAAGCCAAGGGCAAGGTTGTGGTGCTGAAAAACGTCATCAACGACTGTCGCACCGCCAACGGCGAAGCAGCTTACGAGTTTGACGATGCCAAGACGATGGGTTTGTTGACGTCATATCTTCGCACCCTGTCCGACGGCATGCTGACCAACATCAAGGTTGAAGGCCCCAAAGCCACGGCAGCGTATGAAGACGGCAAGAAAACCTTCTATAGCCGTGCAGGTCAGCTCAACTTTGCCTGCGCCAGCTGCCACGTCCAGAACGGTGGTAGCCGCTTGCGCTCCGAGTTGATCTCGCCGGTGATTGGACAAACCGTCCACTGGCCCGTGTTCCGTGCTGGTGAGCGTCTGACCACACTGCAGGATCGCTACAAGGGTTGCTTCAAGTCGGTACGTGCCGTAGCTGCAGGTGCAGGTAGCGAAAAGCTGAATAACCTGGAGTATTTCCACTCCGCCATGTCTAACGGTCTGCCGATGAAGGCTTCGGTATTCCGTAAATAAGCGAGACCGCAATTTAGCGGCCCGCTGTACGAAAAAGCCCGGGCAACCGGGCTTTTTTATTGCTTTTTACCTAGTCAAAATGGGCCGGAGCTACTATTTACCGGTCACGCGCATGACGCAACAATATAACAACCTGCAACACCCAATAATTCGTACCTCGAGGAGAGCCACATGCACATGAATCGCCGTGAGTTTTTGCAACTTCTAGCCGTCGCGGCAGCATCCGGCATGGCGTTGGATAGCAAATCTGCCCTGGCTGGCGCAGCGCCCGCCAATTTCTACGACGTGCCACGTCATGGCAACGTTTCATTCCTCCACTTTACAGACTGTCACGCACAATTGCTGCCGGTGTGGTTCCGTGAGCCGAACGTCAATATTGGTGTCGGTGGCGCGCTGGGCAAAGTCCCCCATCTGGTGGGCCAGCATCTGCTGACAAAATTTGGCGTCAAACCGGGTAGCGCAGAAGCGCACGCATTCAGCTACCTCGATTTCACTGAAGCCGCCAAAGTTTACGGCAAGGTCGGTGGCTTTGCCCACCTGAAAACCCTCGTCGACAGAATGCGCGCGCAGCGTCCAGGCGCCTTGCTACTCGATGGCGGCGACACCTGGCAGGGCTCAGCGACTTCGCTGTGGACCAATGCGCAGGACATGGTGGATGCCTGCATCAAGCTCGGCGTGGATGTGATGACCCCACACTGGGAATCGACTTTTGGCGCGGAACGCGTCATGGAAATCGTCAACAAGGATTTCAAGAAAGCCAACATCGATTTCGTGGCGCAAAACATCGTCACCAATGACTTTGGCGACCAGGTGTTCAAGCCCTACACCATGAAGGAAATGAACGGCGTAAAAGTCGCCGTGATTGGTCAGGCCTTCCCCTATACGCCGATCGCCAACCCGCGCCACATGGTGCCGGACTGGAGCTTTGGCATCCGCGATGACAGCATGCAGAAGTGGGTCAATGACGCGCGCGCCAAAGGTGCCAAGGTCGTGATCGTGTTGTCGCACAACGGCATGGACGTGGACGTCAAAATGGCCAGCCGCGTGACCGGCATCGACGCCATCTTCGGTGGCCATACCCATGACGGCGTACCGCAACCGATCCAGGTCAAAAACGCGAAAGGCATTACGCTGGTCACCAACGCCGGTTCCAATGGCAAGTTCCTCGGCGTGATGGACTTCGAGGTCAAAGGCAACCGTGTCGCCAGCTACAAGTACCGCTTGCTGCCGGTGTTCTCCAACCTGTTGCCTGCCGACCCGGCAATGACCGCGTACATCAACAAGGTGCGCGCTCCTTACGAGTCCAAGCTCAGCGAGAAACTCGCTGTGACCGACGACTTCCTCTATCGCCGTGGCAACTTCAACGGCACGTGGGATCAGTTGCTGGTCGATGCCATGATGGAAGTGAAAGGCGCTGATGCAGCGTTCTCACCCGGTTTCCGTTGGGGGACCACGCTGCTTCCGGGCGATCCCATCACCATGGAACGCCTGATGGACCAGACGGCGATCACCTACCCGCAGACTACGCTCAACACCATGACGGGCGAGAATATCAAGACGATCATGGAGGACGTCTGCGACAACCTGTTCAACGTCGATCCCTATTATCAACAGGGTGGCGACATGGTGCGCGTGGGCGGTATCGAGTACACCGTCAACCCGAACCAGAAGATCGGCAAACGCATCACCGACATGCGCATCAAGGGCAAGCCGGTCGATGCCAAGAAGACCTACAAGGTCGCAGGCTGGGCACCGGTGGCAGAAGGTGCCACAGGCGAACCAATCTGGGACGTCGTGGCTAGCTATCTGCGCGACAAGAAGGTCATCAGGGGCCTGAAGCTGAATGAGCCCAAGATTATCGGGATCGGGAAAAACAACCCGGGTATTGCCGATTATCAAGGCGGCGTATCCTGATCTGGTTTGACTCAGTCGAGGCGTAAAAAAGGGGCGGAAGCCCCTTTTTTACGCCTACAGAAAGCGTGAGCAGCGGCGTGCCACCGTGGCTGGGTTAACGCATAGTGCGTGTCGATCATGTGGCTAATTCTGAACTCCGCACCACTGAGGCACTGAGAAAAACAAGAAATCAATAACGCGTCGGGCGACCAGCTCTCACCCTCCGGGTGACCCGATCATGTCTTGCTATGCTTTGTTCTTCCTCTATGCTCCAAGTGTCTGCGTGATTCAACTGAGTTTTTCAGACTTGTATTAAGGTGGCCGACCGCCCAGTCTGAAAGAGTGGTGCCTGTATCGTGACCAACCCGGCGGCGCCGAAGCACCCCCTTATTCACCGTACCGTCCCGTTAAAGCAACGGGTAAATCTTTTCTCTTTACATAACATGCATATTAAATGTATATTTTGATCCGGATAGCTGATTTGGTGCAGGCAAGTGGAAAGTGCACCCAAGCATGCGAGTCGCACCCAACTCAAGCAAACGACTAAGGAGCCAACCACATGAGCTCGGCATTTACAAAATCCGCAGCCCGCAACATTTTTTACGGCGGCGCGGTGTTCTTCTTCCTGCTGTTCCTCGGTCTCACCTTCGATACCATGAACACGCTACCCCAACGTGACAACCGCGCGAACCTGACCGAGTCAGTTGTGCGCGGCAAGCACATCTGGGAAACGCGCAATTGCATCGGTTGCCACACGCTGATGGGCGAGGGTGCGTACTTTGCGCCGGAACTCGCCAACGTTTACAAGCGGCGCGGCCCGGAATTCATCAAGGCATGGATCCAGGGCCAGCCGACCGGTGCCCCCGGACGACGGCAGATGCCCAACTTCCACCTGAACGAGCAGCAGCTTGACGATATGGTGAATTTCCTCAAGTACACCTCGGAGATCAACACGTCCAACTGGCCGCCGAACATTGAGGGCTAGGCACGTCACCAAACGCAATGCAACAAATGGGGAGTTTTATGAAATACAAATCACAGGCGGTCGCGAAGCCCTATTTCATCGCGGCAATCGCCCTCTTTCTCGGTCAGATTCTGTTCGGTCTGATCATGGGCTTGCAGTACGTGGTCGGAGACTTTCTGTTTCCGGCCATCCCGTTCAATGTGGCACGCATGGTGCATACCAACCTGCTGATTGTGTGGCTACTATTCGGCTTCATGGGCGCTGCCTACTATCTGATTCCAGAGGAATCGGAACGCGAGCTGCATAGCACGAAACTGGCACTGGTGATGTTCTGGATCTTCCTTGCCGCCGGGGTGGCGACCATCCTCGGCTACCTCTTGGTGCCGTATGCAACACTGGCCGAAATGACCGGCAACAACCTGCTGGCCACGATGGGGCGAGAGTTCCTCGAACAGCCATTGCCAACCAAGGTCGGCATTGTGGTCGTGGCGCTCGCGATGCTCTACAACCTGTCGATCACGGTGCTACGCGGGCGCAAGACGGCCATCAACCTGGTGATGCTGGTCGGTCTCTGGGGGCTTGCGATTTTCTTCCTGTTCTCGTTCTATAACCCCAGCAATCTGGTCAAGGACAAGTACTTCTGGTGGTGGACTGTGCACCTTTGGGTCGAGGGCGTGTGGGAACTGATCATGGGCGCGATGCTGGCCTTCGTGCTGATCAAGGTGACCGGCGTGGACCGCGAGGTAATCGAGAAATGGCTGTACGTGATCATTGCGATGGCGCTGATCACCGGAATCATCGGTACCGGCCACCACTATTACTGGATCGGCGCACCGGAATACTGGCAATGGTGGGGGAGCGTGTTCTCTGCACTGGAACCCATCCCCTTCTTCATGATGACGGTGTTCGCATTCAACATGGTCAACCGACGTCGGCGTGAACACCCGAACAAGGCGGCCGTACTGTGGGCGCTCGGCACTGGCGTGATGGCTTTCCTGGGCGCAGGCGTATGGGGCTTCCTGCACACCCTGGCACCGATCAATTTTTACACCCATGGCACCCAGATCACGGCGGCTCACGGTCACATGGCGTTCTATGGCGCCTATGTGATGGTCGTGATCACCATGATCAGTTACACCATGCCATTGATGCGCGGGCGAGAAGCCAACAGCCCATTCGCGCAAGTGATCGAAATGTGGTCGTTCTGGCTCATGACGATTTCGATGGTGTTCATCACGCTGTTCCTGACCGCCGCCGGTATTCTGCAAATCTGGCTGCAACGCATCGCCGAGGAACCGATATCGTTCATGGCGGCGCAGGACCAGGTTGCACTCTTCTACTGGATGCGCGAGGCCGCCGGCGTGATTTTCCTGATCGGTCTCCTGCTGTACATCGCCAGTTTCTTCATCAAGGGCAAAGCCGCGACCGCGGTCGCGACCTGAGCCCGACCATCTGCCCGGTTCGCCGGGCAGACAATGGATATTGTCTTGAACGTCTCGATCTCTCTCCCTGCACCCCATGGCAATCGCCGCAATCTCCCGGGCGATCTCGCCATGTGGTTTTTCATACTGGCCGAATTACTGGTATTCGGCATCTTTTTCCTGGCCTACGCATTTGCCCGCACGCGCAATGTCGAATTGTTCAACGCGTCGCAACTGGAGCTGAACAAGCTCAGCGGCGCCATCAATACCGTGCTGCTGATCTCTGGCAGCTATTTCGTGGTGCGTGCCGTCGATCGAATCCGGCATGGCCAATCCCGCCTTTGTGCGCACTGGTTGATCGCCGCGATGGCATGTGGCGGCGCGTTCCTGATTCTCAAGCTGGTCGAGTTCGGTACCAAGATCGAGGCCGGAATCAGCATGTCGACCAATCTTTTTTTCATGTTTTATCTCGGCCTCGGCTTTTTCCATTTCATGCATGTCGTGCTCGGGATGGTCATCCTGGGCGCTGTCGCGCTCAAGGCATGGCGCGGCGGCTATCACGCAAACGACTATGCGGGCGTCGAAACCGGCGCTGCCTACTGGCACATGGTCGACCTGGTGTGGATCGTGCTTTTTCCCTTGATTTATATACTGAACTGATGTCATGACAGCGGCAACGTTCCAGTGGTTGACTCTTGTGGCGCTAACAGCCCTGACCTTTGGCTTGGCGGAAACCGGTGTGTCCGGCAGCGCAGTCCTGATACCAGTGCTGCTGGCGACACTGGTCAAGGGCCGCATTGTGATCGACCGCTTCATGGCACTGCAGGGGGTGAGCGGAGCCTGGCGCTGGGTGGTGTTAGGCTGGCTGCTGCTGGTCCTGGGCCTGATCGCTGTTGCCTTTCAACACACGCAGAATTAACCGGAGAAACGCCATGAACGATCTGACTGCTCCTGGCCTGGCCGCTGCCCTGAACGTTCCTTTCTATCAGCCCGTCGGCAATGAATGTGCCCTGTTTGAATACGCTTTTCACAACCGCCTGCCGCTCCTGATCAAGGGGCCGACTGGCTGCGGCAAGACGCGTTTCGTTGCGCACATGGCGGCACGTCTGGCACGCCCACTGATCACGGTGGCCTGCCACGACGACCTGACCGCAGCCGATCTGGTGGGCCGTCATCTGATTGGCGATGGGCAAACAATCTGGTCGGATGGTCCGCTCACCCGCGCTGTCCGGCAAGGCGGCATTTGCTACCTTGATGAGGTGGTGGAAGCCCGCAAGGACACCACCGTGGTACTGCACCCGCTGACCGACGACCGGCGCATTCTGCCGATCGAGCGTACCGGCGAAGAATTGCACGCGCCAGACGAATTCATGCTGGTGGTGTCCTACAACCCCGGCTACCAGAACCTGCTGAAAAGCCTGAAGCCGTCTACCCGCCAGCGCTTCATTGCGATCAATTTCGGCTTTCCGCCGGCCGCGCTGGAAGAAAAAATCGTGATCGCCGAAACCGGCATCACGCCCGTGCTGGCAACACAACTCGTCACCCTGGCCGGCCACTTTCGCCAGCTCAAGGATCACGACCTGGAAGAAGCGGCTTCGACACGTCTGCTGGTCTATGCCGCCACACTCATCAATGCCGGCTGTGACCCGGTAGTCGCCTGCGAAGCAGCGCTGGTGGAACCCCTGACCGACGACGCGGACACCGCGCAAGCCCTGCTGGAAGTGATCAAGGCAACTTTCGGCCATTAAAAATGGACCCCCTCCCCAACCCGCGCACCCATGCAGTGCAAGCCGAAGCGCTCTATTTGCTCAACCTGCTGATTGCGCCCGGCCTGGCATTTCTGCTTCTGCTGTGGCTCGCCTATCGGCAGCGCGCAAGCGTCAACCCACTCACCCGCTGCCATGTGCGCCAGGCCGTGACAGTGGGTTTCAAAGCGGGGGTTTTGCTCATCGTCGTACCGGCCATCATCGCGCTGGTTGGCAATCTTGACCAACCCACGACCTGGATGCTGCTGGTGCTGTACTTTGTGTGCTGCCATGCGACGCTGGTGCTGCTGGGCGTGTTCGGCCTGTCCCGGGCAATCGCCGGGCAACCCTTTGTCTACCCTTTGCTCGGAAGCCGCACATGGTAGGCGCCCAGGCAACAGCGCCAATCCGTGCAAGCATTGCGCACCGGGTGCGCGGCTGGCTGGGCTTGCCCGTGCAACGCTGGCGTAAGCTGACTCAGGCAGGATTTTTTCTGCTGTTCGTGTTTGCGCCGATTTTCGACATCTTCAGGATCGACCTGAATCTCAAGCACCTCATCCTGTTTGGCTTCGACTGGACGCTCGGGCTGGATGATTTCGTCGCCGGGCACGCCTCAGCCGCCCAGGCAGCGCTTAACCTCACCCTGCGCGGTTTTCTGCCGCTGCTGGCGATAGGCGGCACGCTGATTTACGTCAGCTGGAAATGGGGCCGTCTGTATTGCGGTTGGCTCTGCCCGCATTTCTCGATCGTCGAGACGATCAACCAAACGCTGCGACGCGCGATCGGCAAGCAAAGCCTGTGGGACAAGAAGCCACTGCCAACACGCAATCCGGACGGCAGCGAAACCCCTCACGATGCGATCTGGTGGTTTGCCGTGATGCCGCTGGTCATTGCCTGCGCCGTGCTGTGGGCTGTGGTGCTGCTGACCTATCTGCTGCCGCCGGCCGAAATTTACGGCAACCTCTGGCATGGCACGCTAACGCGCAATCAAACGGTTTTTCTGAGCGCGGGCAGCATCGCCTTCTTCGTCGAATTCATGTTTGCTCGCCATCTGTTTTGCCGCTATGCCTGCGCGGTCGGCCTGTTCCAGAGCCTGGCCTGGATGGGCAACGACAAGGCCATGGTGGTCGGCTTCAAACGCGAGCGCGCCAGGGACTGCTCAAGCTGCTATTCGGCCTGCGACCATGTGTGTCCGATGCGGCTGAACCCGCGCAACGTCAAGCGCATGATGTTCGCCTGCGTGCAGTGCGGCCAGTGCGTCGATGCCTGCGACCACACGCTGGAAAACAACCCCAACGGTTCACTCCTGAGTTGGGTGCACGATCTGCGCGCCGAATCCGAAGCTGCGTTCAACGTGCGCGCCGCCCGCACTACTCCGCTCAGGCATGACGCTGATGCTGCAGCGGGATTGGAAAAGTAGGCATGGAAGAATTTGTTGGCGGCCTGTGGGACAAGCTGATCACACGCACCGCGTATCGCGGCTTTCCAAAAGCCCGCATCGAGCTGAAGGAAATCGAACGCATTGCGCCAGTCTTCTTTCGCGCATTGGGCGGCGATGCCGGCTTGACGATACGCACCGGCACGGCGACCGCGCACGGCGCGCGCCGCAAATGGCTGGAACGCGTGGCTGGTGTCGGCGAAAAGCTGGAACTGGCCTGGGCCGACGAAAGCACGCTCTACCTGCCAACGTCGATTGACGTTTTTCCGGAACGCGCCCAAAACCGCGAGCTGTATCTGTGGCTGCTGGCGCTGGCCGCACACGACGTTGCGCCGGAGGCAGCGTGGATCGTGCGCAACCAGCAAGCCACGCGCGCAACCCTGCGTGCGCTGCCGGGCCTGGCCCGGCGTTATCGCGAACTGGTGGTTGCCGCCCTCGCGCTGCGCCCCGATCCGACCAAACTGAGCGGGCCGGAGCGGACAGCGGAAATGGCGATACGCGCTGCGCTGAATGACCCCGGTTCGGTCGACACGTTCGAGCCGGGGAAATTGCCACCCGCGCCCGTATCCTTATGGCTGCATCCGCAACCGCCTGCCGGCCCCGGCAAGCAGCGCCAGGCCGGCGACAAGCCGCCGCCCCCGCCGGATGCCAAGTCGGCAACCCGCCGCGACGGCTGCAAACGACGCGCAGAGCGGGTCGACATGCCACAGGCGACCAATCCTTTCATGCTGCTGTTTCGTGCCGAAAGCCTGTTTTCCTGGGCCGAATTCATCAAGGTTGACCGTCCGCTCGACGAGGATGAAAACGAGCACGCGGAGAAAGCCGCCAATGATCTGGATACCCTCAGCATCGCCGATGATGACCAGACCACGGCCAGCCGGGTGCGCTTCGACCTTGACCTGCCGGCCGAAGCCGACGACGACCTGAAACTGGCCGACGGCATCCTGCTGCCGGAATGGAATTACCGCAAACTGCAGCTTCAGCCTGCGCATTGCCGCCTGCAGATGATGCTCTCGCGTGATGCCGTGCCGTGCGCATTGCCACAAGCCCTGCGCGCGCCGGCCAAACGTCTGCGCCGGCAATTCCAGGCGCTCACCACCCAGCGTGCCCGACTGCGCGCCCAGGTCTCCGGGAACGATCTCGACATCGATGCCTGCGTGCGCTTTGCGACCGACAAGGCAGGCGGCGTGCGCACTTGCGAGCCGGGACTGTATATCGACAGTCGCCAACAACAGCGCGACCTGTCCTGCCTGTTGCTGGCCGATCTATCGCTTTCGACCGATGCCTGGGTCAACAATTCGGCGCGCGTGATCGAAGTGATCCGCGACAGCCTCCTGCTGTTCAGCGAGGCGCTGGCAGCCACCGGCGATCGCTTCGCGCTGTATGGATTCTCGTCGGTGCGCCGCGACAACGTGCGCTTCCACCTGCTCAAGGGTTTCGATGAGCGCTACGACGACCAGATTCGCGGCCGCCTGGCAACATTGAAACCCGGTTTTTACACGCGCATGGGCGCGGCGATTCGCCATGCGACGGCGATCCTCTCAACGCGCAAAACGGCGCGCCGCCTGTTGCTGATTTTGACTGACGGCAAACCGAACGACCTGGACAAGTACGAAGGCCGTTACGGCATCGAAGATACCCGCATGGCGATCATCGAGGCACGTCGCCTGGGACTCACGCCTTTCTGCGTGACCATCGACGAGACGGCCGGAGATTACCTGCCGCACCTGTTCGGCGCGACGGGCTATGTGGTGGTACACGATGCGGCGATGCTGCCCCGGGTGCTGCCCAGCCTGTATGCAAAGCTTACCGAAAACATCTGATTTTTCTATTCCATGGAGCAAACATGAAAACCGAAATTCTCGACATCGCCAGCCCAATCAGTATCGAAGCAGCCGAACAGGCCGGTGCCAGCCTGAAGGCGATACCCGGCGTGCACGACGTTGCATTTCTTGACACGCCATCGCGCTTGTATGCCCACATCGACGGCGATACCCCGACCCGGGCGGACCTGGTGGCGGCGCTCGCCAAGGCTGGCGTGCAGGTCAAAGATGACCGCCCCGCACATGCGAACGGCAGTTGTTGCGGCGGCTGCGGCAGCTAGCTTCTACAAAGAGGGGTAGTCCTGAAACGCACTGATCCACCGCGTGCGCAAGTGCGAGTGGCGCCGTCTGTTTCAGGCAACCCTCACTGCAAGGAAAGCGATCGCTTCGGGCGCGTGCGCGCCAATGCGTGTAAAAAAACCTGCTTCAATTCGACCAGGGACAATGTGGCCTGTCCGAATTGCTGCTGTTCCAGCTGACTCACGGCCGCCGCCACCTCGCACGCCACCGCTTCCTGCTGCAACCGGCTCACCCAGTCGCCGAGACTGGGCGCCGCCGTTTGACCCGTCAGTGAAAACTGCCGCACCGCCTGCGCCAAGCCAGCCACATCCTGTGCCTGACGAATACGCTGCAAACCCTGCCGGCGCGCCCGCCGCCAGCGGATCATTCTGCGTAGTTGCCAGATCAATCCGCCCAGCAGCAGCACACCGCCCAACCCGCCCGCGACCCAAGCCAGCTTTTTCCAGAACGGATCGAATACCGTCAATGGCCGGGCATGTATGTCGATATGCGCCAGTTGACCCTGCGCGGCGTCATACCACGGCAAACGCACCACGGGCAGTGTCAATTCGCCACGCTTGCGTGGCTGGAAATGCAAGGTGACGGCGTAATGCGACAAAGGTGAGGTGCGGTCATCTAGCGCAACGGTTTCGATCACCGGCGGATACAGTCCGAGCGCTTGCGACTCGCGCAGCTGTAATTCGAGCAGGGTTTTCAGACTGTCCACGCTGTAGCCGCCGGTCACCTGAAAGCGCCAACTCAGCGGGCGATTCAGGGGCCAGCGCGCCGGCAATGCTTCAATCTGTACCTGCGGCTCTACCGGCGGCGCGGCATCAGGTAACCACGCCGGCAGTGCACGAGCCTGATATTCCACCGTCGGCCCCGGGAAGCGCAGCCGCTGACCAAAACGGTTGGCGTTGATCATCGGAATGCCCAGCGAAGTGAAGCCGCTTTGCGTGGCGATCAACGACCAATGAAACTGATGCAACGTGCACGATTCCTCTCCGCGCCTACCCTCGCCTTCTTCTTCGCCGAGCGTGCGCAACAAGCGACCGGTGGCGGTGGGCAAGGCGGGACGCTGCCACTGCAGGCTGCCATCGTCGCAAATCGACAGGGTCAACCGCGTGGGCTGATTCACCAGCGGTGCAGCCGGCGTCAGCGACCAGGAAGCGGTCACACGCGATACAGCTTCGCTGCCATCCGTCACGTTCAAAGCCAGCATGGCCGTACGCTGCGCGTTCACTTGCAACGATGGGACGCTCAATACGCCTGACCTGCGCGGATACAAGGTCAGCACCAATGTTTCGGTGTCCGTGCCTCGACTCAGGGTGCGCGCGGCCACGTCGAAGTGCAACGTGATCGGCGTGATATCGAGCTCATCCAGACTCAAACCTTTGGCCTCAAGCGTCAGACTCACCGGTTCGCCCAGCGTAATGGCGGGCTTATCCAGGCGTGCGGTAAACGAAGCAGCATGGGCCATACCGTTCGCCAGCAGCGCCAGAAACAGCAGTTTTCTCACCATGGCGCGCGCTCCGTGCTGTCATGTCGCGCATCCTGCTTCAGCAGATTTTTGAGCATGGCCTCGGGGCGGTCTTCCAGACGATCCAGTTTTTTCAGGCCTGACACCGCCAGACGCGAATTAACGGTCACAGCTTGCTGGGCCTGTGTACTGGCCGACACACGCGCATCGCCTGCCGCTTGTGATTGTCGATCAATCTGCACGCCTATCGGATCGGACTGCGTGTCTTCTCTACGCCAGCCCGGCTCGCCATCAAATGGGATCTGGCCTTCGGCCAGCATGCCACGCCGCCCGCGCAGATCGCTTTGCATCGGTTTTTCGGACGACTGACGACTCAGACGCTGTTTAGCCCAGCCGAGATTGGTTTGCGCTTTTGTATCCTGGGGACGCAAGCGCAACACAGCTTCATAGGCCTCAACAGCTATCGCATATTGTTCACGCCCATAGTGCGCATTGCCCAGGTTGTAGAGCGCATCGGCGCGCTGGCGATTGTTGGCCGCTAACAACAAGGCCGCACCAAAGTGTTGCGCCGCAATACTGTAATCAGCCAGCCGCCAGGCCGACGCGCCCGCGCCCATCTGGCCGGCGTAACCGCCAACTTGCGTGTAAAGCGTTTGCGCGCTGCCGTATTGTTTGTGCTGCCACGCCTGCCAGGCTGCAGCCTCATCGGCCCATGACGCAGTGGGTGACATGGCCGCAGCCAGCACCGCCAGCGCCACGACAGCAACCACCCGACGTGGCAGGGAGACCACCATGAATAGCACCAGTGCGGGCGCCAGAAACCAGGCGAACAGTTCGTTCCAGGCGGCCGATCCGCCTGCTGCAGGCGGGTCGGCCGGCAAGGACGCGATACCCCGATCATGCAATGCGGTCCAGTCCGCATCGCCGTCGCTCACCTCGGCAAAACGCCCACCCGATGTTTGCGCCCACTGACGATACGGCGCAACTGCCATGCGGCTTTGCACCTGCACGCCATCCTGTTCGGCAAAGCCGCCTTCCGGCAGTGGCACCGGTGCGCCCGCTTCGCTACCCACGCCCAAAATAAAGAGCGGCAATCCGGCTTTGCTGAGCGCCTGCACCGCCTTTTCAGCGGCGGCGTCTGCGCTGCCGGATTCGGCATCGGTGACCAGCAATACGGCTTTGGATTTGCCCGGTGCGGCTTCCAGTTGCGTACGCGCCAGATCGAGTGCGGCGGCGAGATGACTGCCTTGCGCCTCAATCAGCCGCGGGTCGACCTGATCGAGCGCACGCTGCAACAAAGCGATGTCATCGGTCGGCGGCAACAGCAGCCCGGCCTCCCCTGCATACACGATCAGTCCCACGCGCTCGCCTTGCAGACGTGGCAACCAGTCCAGCAACTCAAGTCGTGCGCGGGTGAGGCGGTCCGACAGAATGTCGGTGGCGCGCATCGAAGCAGACACATCGAGCGTGACCATCACGGTCATCACATGGCGTGGCGTGCTCTGGCCCTCACGCAATTCAAGCGGCATACGCGGGCCGGCAGCGGCCAGCGCGAGCAGCAACCAGGCCAAACCATGCGCCCAAGCACGCACATTCGACGATGCTCGAACATTAGGTTGGCTGGCGGCCCAGGGCAGCAGCGCAGCATCGGCATAACGCAGCAAGCGGGCACGCCGGCGCCAACGCCATACCAGAAACAGCAACGGCATCGCGGCCAGACCCAGCCACAGCGGTTCACGCCAATACAGGCTCAACAGCGTATCGATCATGCCGTGTGCCTCAGGCTCAGCCAGCGCGCACCGGCCAACGCAATCGCGGCCAGCGCGAGCAAGACCCAATACCATTCGCGTACTTGGCGGTGCTGCGCGGGGTTGGCGAGCGTGGGTTCGAGCTGATCGATGGCGCGGATCACGCGCACGGCATCGTCGGCACTGCCAATCGCGAAATGCTGCCCTTGCGTGAGGCGCGACAAATCGGCCAGGTCAGGTTGCGGTTCCGTATTGCTTGTTGTGCCCAGACTTGCGGCTCGGCCTGCGGCAAAAGGATCGCTGCCAAATTGCAGGGTGTGAATGGCCACTCCGGCCTGACGCGCGACCGCGAGTGACTCGGCAGGAGTGAGCGAGCCCGCATTGTTATCCGCACCGTCGCTCACCAGAATAATGGCCGGACGCAGACGGCGCGTTTGCACCTGCTTGAGCGCCATACCCAGCGCATCACCGAGTGCCGTATCGGGCCCGGCCATACCAACCTGCAGACGCTGGATCTGGGCGATGGCATGGGTGCGGTCAAATGTCGGCGGCGTCAGCGTGGCGACCTCGCTGCCGAAAACGATCACGCCGAAGCGGTCGCCCGCTCGCCCCTCGATAAAGCGGTGCAAGGTGGCTTTAAGCACCGTCATGCGTTCGACTTCGCGCCCGGCCTGCGTAAAGTCACGGATGCTCATGGTGAGCGAGGTATCGATCAGCAACACCATGTCGCGCCCTTCCGGCGGCGGCGTGATCCAGTCACCCATTTCGCGCGGCTGCGCCAGAGCCAACACCAGCAAGCCCATCGCCAACCCGCGCAACATGACCGGCACCCGCAGACTGGGCGCGGGCAAGCGGCCCACTTCGGCCAAAGGCAAGGACGGATGATTGAGAATCACGACCGGCGCATCGCCTTGCGTGCAGCGCCAGGCCAGCCAGATCCAGCCGGCAACCGGCAACAAGGCTATCAACCAAAATGGTTGCGCCAACTCAAGCATGGGGTTTCCAGTTGCGCGCGGTCTCACACAAGTCCGCCAGCGCATCCATGCCATCAGGTGTTGCCGCTGCAAAGCGTAGTTGTGTGAGCGTATTGACCCAATCCGCCCACGCGTCGGCATCAAGGCCTTGCGGACACTGTGCTGCTTCCAGCCTCAATAAACTGAATCGCGCACGCGCCCAGGTATCGAGCAGATGGGACAGTTCAGCTGGCGTGCCCTGCTGCCGAGCCACCGCACCTGTGATGGCCTTCAGGCTGCGTTCAAAGCGATGCCGGCGCCATTGCCACATCACCAGCAGCACACCGGCCACACCCAACATTCCAATCGCCCACATCCATAACGGCAATCCACCCGTGTGCGCTGCCATCTCCGGCGCAACCGGCACGATGATGTCCGCCAACTCGTTGCGTGGATCAGCCATGTGCCAACAGCGCGACCAAATCGTCGGCCTCGCTTGCGATACGCTGATGATGAATGCCTGCACGCGCCAGGCTGACCGCCTGTGCGTTGAGCCTGCGGCCAAACGCCGCCTCACAGGCCGCACGCACCGTACGCTGCGCGGTATCCAGCCACACATTCTGACGGCTGGCCATGTCGTGAAATCGCACCAGGCCCATGGCAGGCAGCGTTTGCTCCGCCGCGTCGACGATCTGGATTGCCCACACGTCAAAGCGCGCCGCCAGCTGCGCCAGTGCCGCTTCATGTTCGACGCTCAACCACGCAAAATCGCTGATCAGTACCAGCCGGGCGCCGCGCGGCAAACTTTCCTCCAGCAGGGCCAGACGATCAGCCTGACGCAGCGCGTCGGTTGGTGCGGGATCGGTCAGCGGCGGGCACGGCGCGCCGGTCTGGTCAATCAGGTCGAGTGCAGCCAATCGCCCATGACGCGCAGGTAGCGTGTTGTCTTCACGGCTCCACAAGGTAGCGCCCACCACACCGTTCTGCCCGGTAGCAGCAAACGCCAATATCGCCGCCACCCGCGCAGCCTGGGTGACCTTGAGCCGGCGACGCGTACCAAAGCGCATGGTCGCGCCGCGGTCCACCACCAGGTGCACGGCGGGCTGACGCTCTTCGCGATAGATTTTGAGATGCGGGCGCCCGGTGCGCGCGGTGGTGCGCCAATCCATGTCACGGGTATCGTCGCCCGGGCTGTAGAGACGCGACTCTTCGAAATCCAGGCCGCGCCCGAGCCAGCGCGATGCCCAGTCCCCCGCATGGTGATCGTGCACTTCGCGCACCGGCAACTGCGCCAACAGGCTGGCCTGTTCGGCCAGCGCAGCAATGTCGTTTGCAGAAATCAGCGGTGCGTGTACACCCGCATCGGCAGCATGCGATGGGGATCGGCTGCGCGCCAATGCCTTAAACCATTCCAGATTAAACCTGCGCGCAAGCTGGGCAGCGCGCGGCATCACGGCGCGGGCACCGCCTCGATCAGGCCGGCGATGAAATCATCTCGACTGAGTTTTTGCAGCCGCGCATCGAGGCTCAAGGTAATGCGATGGCGCAGGCAATCAGCGGCGAGTTCGCGCACATCGTCCGGCGTGACAAAGTTGCGGCCGCGCAGGTAAGCGGCGGCAGACGAAGCATGCAGCAGCGCGAGCGACGCGCGCGGGCTCGCGCCCACTTCCACTGCCTGCGCCCAGTCGGCTCGCCATTCACCGGGTGCACGGGTGGCCCGCACCAGCGCCACAATATAAGCCTCCACTGCGTCGGCCACGTGTACCTGCCGCACCTCTTCGCGCGCCGCCAGCACCGTCGCCGCATCGATCACCGCCGGCAACGGCTTGCGTCCCGCCAGCGCGGGTTGCGCGCGATCGCGTCGCAAAATATCCAGTTCTTCTGCGTTGTTCGGGTAGTCCAGCGACACATGCAACAAAAAGCGATCCAGCTGCGCTTCCGGTAGCGGATAGGTACCCGCCTGCTCCAGCGGATTCTGCGTCGCCATCACCATGAACAGCGGCGGCAGCGGACGTGTCACGCCGCCCACCGTAATCTGATGTTCCTGCATCGCTTCCAGCAGTGCGGCCTGCACCTTGGCCGGCGCACGGTTGATCTCGTCGGCCAGGATGATTTCGTGAAACAGCGGCCCCTCGATGAATTCAAACCGGCCCTCGTGATACACATCGGTGCCGGTCAAATCGCCCGGCAACAAATCCGGCGTGAACTGAATGCGCCGGAAGCTGCCATGAATCGCCGCCGCCAGGGTTTTTACCGCCGTTGTCTTGGCCAAGCCCGGCAACCCCTCCACCAACACATGGCCGTCCGCCAGCAAACCGATCACCAGACGGTCAAGCAAACCCGCCTGGCCAACAATCACCTGCGACAGCGCCTGACGCAGTTCAAGGATGCGGGATTGGTTCGACATGGCGATTCCAGTCGTGGAAAGAGGACAACCTTAACGGGGCCGCCCAACGTCGGCAATAGGCACTAAGGCTCAGGAATAAATGGGTAGTAGAGAAAGGAGTGGGTATGACTGCCTCTTGTCTGGAAGCCGGTTTCGAGAATAGTCGGAAAAATTTACATGCGCATCGCAGCATGACAGTGCCGTTGTCCATGAAGCAATAAATATTGTTTACATATCAATTGCTTGAAATTTATTTCTCGGTTATGGCCCGACTCATGCTTGAAGCTTATTTACAGGACTATTTTTAACCGACAACTCTAACCGGGCGAGCCGAAGTCCTATTAAAAGCCTTTTACCAAGGCGTGCCTCCAGCCAGAGAAAAGCATGTCAAACCACATATATAGGGACAACATGAACAATACAATTAAGAAGGTGGGATTGGGTGTAATTTTAGCGGGCCTTTCCGTTGCGCCAGCTGTGCATGCAACTCTGCTGACAACGGATCCGGGTACAGGCACAACCACTGTATTCACTACCACTGGCAACCAAGGGTTCGGCAACTCGGGCCCGGTCACCCTAGACGGATTTTCATGGTCGGGCAACCCGCAAATCACTTATGGCAATGCCGGCTATGGATTGAGCTCCAACGGGAATTGGTCATTTTCGTGGATAGCCACCAACAATGGCAACGGATCGATCACTGTCGACCTCGGTGGTGATTACGATTTCGTTGGAGGGTTCATGAATTATGCGCCCAACAGTGGCGGTCCTGCGACCATCACGGCGCTGGCGGCTGACGGGGTGACCGTTCTGGAGAGCTACGACCTTAGCGCACTTGCTCCGATCAGCACGCCGGGCCAGACTAACGGCGGTGCATTTCGCGGAATTTCCCGTACGCAGGGTGACATCCGTTTTTTCCAGCTGAGCAATGATTTCATCATCATTCATTCACTTGAAATCGGGCAGTCGGTACCCGAGCCAGCCACCCTCGCCCTGTTTGGACTTGGTCTTTTCGGACTCGGCTTCAGCCGTTACAAGAAGGCATAAGCAAAACAACGTTCACATAGACCCCACTTAGGTGGGGTTTTTGTTTGGGGCATTTGGATGACAGCTTACAGGGATCGTAACCGACTGGTGAGTGACTGAAATTGGCCGCCTACAGACTTCCGTCCCGGCCATGTGCTATCCGCAGAGTAAACCTGCGCTCATTATCACGGCTTGCGCCACAACGCCTGCCAGCCTTCCGGCCCCAGCTTTTCCAGCGTATCGATATTTCGTTCAAAAATCGTTTCCGCTTCCGGGAAGGCCGCCACGGCGCGTTCGATGCTCGCCTCGCGCAGCAGATGCAGAATGGGAAACGGCGCGCGGTTGGTGTAGTTGCCCATGTCGTCGGGCTCGGTGCCTTCGAACTGAAACTGTGGGTGGAAACTGGCGACCTGGATCACGCCTTCCAGTTCATGCTCTTCCACGGCCGCGTCGACCAGTTGCAGAAAATCATTGAAGTCGAGAAAGTCAGGCAGCAGCGTGGGGTGTATCAGCAGCGTGGTGTCGACCTCATCGGGACTGGCTGCGGCCAGAAAATCCAGTTCGCTGTCGAGGTCTTCCAGCAAGCCGTCCAGGTGTTTGGCGTGGCTCACGACGATGCGCACCTGGTTCTTGACGTAGACCGCTTTGGCAAAGGGACACAAATTGAGCCCGATCACGGCTTTTTCGAGCCATTCCCGGGTGGCCGCGATGACGGATGCGTCGTCCATTTTTCCTCCTGATGCTGCCTGTAAGGCCGGAACTTTAACGGATACAATGCCTTATTGTTCGACGTTAACGCACTTCACCCCGCCCACACCATGAAAAGCAGCGCCATCCGCCAGAGTTTTCTCGATTTTTTCGCCTCCAAGGGCCACACCATTGTTCCCAGCAGTCCGCTGGTACCGGGCAACGATCCCACGCTGTTGTTCACCAACGCGGGCATGGTGCAGTTCAAGGATGTGTTCACCGGGCAGGACCAGCGTGCCTACACCCGCGCGGTGTCGTCGCAGCGCTGCGTGCGCGCCGGCGGCAAGCACAACGATCTGGAAAACGTTGGCTACACGGCGCGCCACCACACTTTCTTCGAGATGCTGGGTAACTTCAGTTTCGGCGATTATTTCAAGCAGGACGCGATCAAGTACGCGTGGGAATATCTGACGGTTGTACTGAAGCTGCCGGCCGAGAAGCTCTGGGTCACGGTGTACGCTGAAGACGACGAAGCGTTCGACATCTGGCACAAGGATATCGGTGTGCCGAAAGATCGCATCGTGCGCATTGGCGACAACAAGGGCGCGCGCTACGCCTCGGATAATTTCTGGGCGATGGGCGACACCGGCCCGTGCGGCCCCTGCACCGAGATTTTTTACGATCACGGCCCGGAAATCGCCGGCGGCCCGCCCGGTTCGCCCGATGAGGACGGCGACCGCTACATCGAAATCTGGAACAACGTGTTCATGCAGTTCAACCGCGATGAGGCCGGCGTGATGCATCCGCTGCCCAAGCCGAGCGTCGACACCGGCATGGGGCTGGAGCGCATTTCGGCGGTGATGCAGCATGTGCATTCCAATTACGAGATCGATCTGTTTCAGGCGCTGATCCAAGCTGCCGCACGCGAAACCCGAACGACGGATCTCGGCATCAATTCGCTCAAGGTGATTGCCGACCACATTCGCGCCTGCTCGTTCTTGATCGTCGACGGCATCATCCCCGGCAACGAAGGGCGCGGCTATGTGCT
The DNA here is from genome assembly GCA_036568265.1 of Thiobacillus sp. Classification (GTDB taxonomy): domain Bacteria; phylum Pseudomonadota; class Gammaproteobacteria; order Burkholderiales; family Thiobacillaceae; genus Thiobacillus. The sequence continues at coordinate 110,100 of DATCSW010000011.1, read as the reverse complement.
GCGTCGCATCATCCGCCGCGCGATTCGTCACGGCTACAAGCTGGGCGTGCGCGCCGCCTTCTTCAACCGCATCGTGCCCGACCTGGTGGCGGTGATGGGCGAGGCTTACCCTGAGCTGGCCAAGGCTCAGGATCGAGTCATGGATATTTTGCGCCAGGAAGAAGCGCGTTTCTTCGAGACCATCGAACACGGTATGGGCATCCTCGAAGCCGCTTTGAAAGCCTTGCCAGCGCATACTGCATTCGATGGCGAACTCGCATTCAAACTGCATGACACTTACGGCTTTCCGCTCGACCTCACGGCTGACATTTGTCGTGAGGCCAATGTCAGCGTGGACACCGCTGCGTTCGACACCGCCATGCAGCGCCAGAAAGACCAGGCGCGCGCAGCAGGCAAGTTCAAGCTTGGTGCCGGCCTGGAATACAAGGGCGAGGCCACGACTTTCCACGGTTACGACACACTGACGCACGACGCCACCGTCCTCGCGCTTTACAAGGATGGCAGTACCGTGACCGAACTCAAGGAAGGCGATCTTGGCGTGGTGGTACTCGACCACACGCCGCTTTATGCTGAATCCGGCGGCCAGACCGGCGACCGCGGCACACTGCAGGGCACGAACGGCGCATTTTTCGTGGAAGACACGCTGAAAATCCAGGCCCAGGTATTCGGCCACCACGGCGTGGTCAAAACCGGCTCGCTGGCCGTCGGCGATGCCGTACTCGCCCGCGTCGACGAAGTAGCGCGCGCCCGCACCATGCGCAACCATTCAGTCACCCACCTGATGCATCAAGCCTTGCGCGACGTGCTCGGTGAGCATGTGCAGCAAAAAGGTTCGCTGGTCGACAGTGACAAAACCCGTTTCGATTTTGTGCAACCCACCCCGATGACCGAGACGCAGATCCGCGAGGTGGAGGCACGAGTCAACGCCGAAATTCTGACCAACACGGCAACTGAGGCGCGCGTGATGGCCATTGACGACGCCCAGAAAACCGGCGCACTGATGCTGTTCGGCGAAAAATACGGCGACGAAGTGCGCGTACTCGACATCGGTAATTCACGCGAACTGTGCGGCGGCACCCACGTGATGCGTACAGGCGACATCGGCCTGTTCAAGATCGTGGCGGAATCGGGTGTGGCGGCCGGCATCCGCCGAGTCGAGGCCATCACCGGCGACCATGCGCTGAGCTACATTCAGTTGCGCGACCAGGAAATCCGCCAGGCTGCCGCCATATTGAAAGCCCCGCCTGCCGAACTCGGCGCCAAGCTTGCCCAAATGGTTGACCACGTGCGCACGCTGGAAAAAGAGCTCGACCGCCTGAAATCCAAACTCGCCGCCAGCGCGGGCGACGACCTGATGCAGCAAGCCGTCGATGTCAGCGGTGTTCGCGTATTGGCGGCCCAACTCGACGGCATCGACGCCAAGGGCCTGCGCGAAACCGCTGACAAACTGCGCGACAAACTGAAATCCTGCGCGCTGGTGCTCGGCACGGTGATCGACGGCAAGGTCAGCCTGATCGCAGCCGTCACCCCCGACATCATCGGCACAATCAAGGCCGGCGAACTGGTCAACTTCGTCGCCACCCAGGTGGGCGGCAAGGGCGGCGGTAAACCCGACATGGCCATGGCCGGGGGGAATGAACCCGGTCAACTGCATATCGCGCTCGATTCAGTCTCCGCTTGGGTTAAAAGCAAGCTTGAAACCAACCGGGTATAGAATTTGCTGGTTCTACCGTTATAGTGTAAGAGGAAATGCTTCTAAATCGCTAAAGCCATGAATTCACTAGCCGAAAAGCTTGCATCCGGAATCGCCCGCATTTTCCCCACCGCTGGCCAGGGCGAAGATCCGCTCTCCAGCACCAAGGCGGCCACACGCTGGCTTGAAAACCTGCCCAACGGCGACGCGTATAAATGCCAGCAGGCCCTATCCAACGCGCTCAAACGTTTTAACGACACCGCGTCCGATCATTCTAAAAACCGTTTGGCTGTTTTCATGTTGCTCGATGAAAAATCGCGCGATTTGCAAGATACGCTGGTGCGCCAATATCTGCGCAACCCGCGTATGTCACGCATGGTGGAAAGCCAGCTATGGCACGCGGTATATGGGCTGAACTGGGAAGTGGCTCGTGGCTATCACACTTTTATCTTGCATCTTTCGCATGAAACCAGCAAAAACCAGCATCAGGATGTCATTCCTCTGGTGACGCTCCGTGCCATTCGGGCCTTTGACCAGCTTCTGAAGTGGCGCGCGATCCGTTATCTGCCCGCCAGTGAGAAGCTCTGGCTCCGGCTGTACAACCTGTATCGCATTGCCGAGACCGATGGCTTTCACCGCCGCCTTCAATCCGCCTACCCTGAAGAAACCAGCGAATGCAGCTGCGAGTCGACGTTATTACATATATTGATGCTGGACCTGGCCAATTCAGGCACCCTGTATCCCAAACAACTTGACTTGCTGGATCGCTGGCTCTGCAACTGGCGGGAGTACCTCAAGTTTGACACCCAGCTGGATGTCAACAAACACAATTTTGTGACCGACCTCTCGGCAGACCGCGGCCCACGCCGCGTACGCAAACCCGATACCGACAAGCCCATGCGCTTCTGGTCAACCCATGACCTCCTGGTTCAGCTCCAGTCCATCCACGCCAGGCTACAAAAAGGCGAAACACCTGAGCAATTACAGTTGGCTGGTGCGCCTCGTACAGCAGAAAGCCTGGAACTGATTGACCATCTAATGCATCAATGGGCCTCACTCGAGGAGCGGGAACAACGCCGTGCACCGCGCACCACAACCAAGCGCCTGGTCGATGTGGCACACGGTTTGAATGCCATCATCGGCCAACTCAAGATAGCCGAAGCACCTCCTAACGTTTCACCTTATGGCACGGGCCTGAATTACAACGAAGCGGATGACGTCCAGATCTACGGGTTTGTGACTGATCGCACGCGCGAGCGCGTATCCCAGATGAAACCCTCTACCCTGGCCAGCTCGCCCGACGTCGAGCGCTGGGTGATGCAGGATGAAAGCGAATACGGGTTTGGCGCGGTCGTTGAATCGCGCGACAAGGACTGGCTGCGCGTCGGTGCACTGGTCAGCATCAAGAGTCATGAAACGACAACCTGGCGAATCGGCATCATTCGCCGCTTGTCGCGCATCAACAATGAAACCAGCTCCATTGGCATTGAAACATTGCCCCAAACCCTTTCTCTGGTCATGCTGACCGACGTCACGACTTCAAGCTACACCGTGTCTGGACATGATCATACTGACGCCAAACCGCCTTACGCCAGCCTGTTCCTGACGGCGCCCGATCAGCCCGGCAGTGTCATCATTGACCCCGTCCATTATCTGGCCAACACCGCTTGCCGGATGCAGGGTGCTGCGGGCCAGGAATGGATCTCACTCGGTCAACCCATCGAACATAGCGAAGGCTGGATCCGCGTGACCATCAATCCGGCACGCGGTGTCTGAACACTTGAACACCCCGATTCGTGGCTTTGCCCACCACGTCCACGTTTAATCTGGTTTAACTTTAGTCGGGTCTCTGGCACAATCGCCGAAAATCCGACACGCGTAGAATAAAGGCGCATCAACAGATGCAAGCGCGATATCGGCATTGCTGCCCCGAAGGGGTACCACTCGACCCGGAGGACATGTGGCCCAAACCAACAAACCCAGCTTGCTGATCGTCGATGATGATCCGCTGATTTCAGATACGCTCACCTATGTGTTGAGCAAGGATTTTGAAATCTCGGCCGCAGAGTCACGAGCACAGGTCAAAAGTCTGCTGATGCAACTCGACGAGCCCCCTCAGTTGGCGCTCGTGGATCTGGGTCTGCCACCCCAACCGCACAAGCCCGATGAAGGCTTCGCCCTGATTGCCGACCTGCTTGGCATCTCCCCCAGCATCAAGATACTGGTGCTTTCCGGCCAAAGCGACGAAGCCAATGCACGCCACGCGCGCGCCCTGGGCGCCATCGACTTTGTCGCCAAGCCCTGTGAACCCGAGCGGCTGAAATCGCTGCTGTTCAATGCACTGCTGGTTCAGGACGCCGAGCGGACGGCCGACAAGGCCACCTCCCCCGCCAAGGATTCTGGCATCGTTGGCGAAAGCCCGGCGATGGATAAACTGCGGGAACAGATCAAGCAATACGCAGCCGCGCCCTTCCCCGTCCTGATCGAAGGCGAATCTGGCAGTGGCAAAGAGCGTGTTGCATCCAGTCTCCATCAGTTGTCACCGCGTGCACCCAAGCCCTATCTGGCGCTCAACTGTGCGGCGATTTCACCGACACTGGTCGAGCCGACGCTGTTTGGCTATGCCAAGGGTGCGTTCACGGGTGCGGCCAGCGCACGGGCAGGTTATTTTGAAGAAGCCGAGAACGGCACGCTTTTTCTCGACGAAATCGGCGAGCTGCCGCTTGAGCTTCAGGCCAAGCTGCTACGCGTCCTGGAAAACGGCGAGTACCAGCGCGTCGGTGAAACCCAACCCCGTTTTTCCAATGCGCGTGTCGTCACCGCCACCAACCGCGACTTACGCGCCGAAATCAAGGCTGGCCGCTTTCGTGCCGACCTCTATCACCGGCTGTCGGTGTTTTCGATTGCCGTGCCACCACTCCGTGAAATGGGTCAGGACAAACTCACCCTGCTCAATCATTTCCGCGAGTTTTATGCCCAGGAAGCCAAGAGCACCGCATTTACGCTCGATGCTCGTGCGCAGCAGATGTGGGAGGACTACCACTTCCCCGGCAACGTACGCGAACTGCGCAACATCGCCATTCGCCTGACCACCAAATATCCCGGGATGGTGGTCAATGTCCAGCAGCTGGAATCCGAACTGGATACCGACCAGGCCTACCCACAGGAAATTCCGCTGGCCAGTGACGGCAAACAACTGATCGAACTGGCGCGCAAGCAATTGCAAACCGTGGCCAATTTCAATCTCGACGTGACGCTGCGCCAATGGGAAAAAGCCCACGTGGAAGCCGCGCTCAACATGACCCACGGCAATTTGTCGCAGGCTGCCAAGCTGCTCGGCATCAATCGCACTACGCTTTACAGTCGGATGCAGACTTACAGCACCGAAGACTAAGCCCACGTGTATTTTGATTACTTCGGTCTAAAAGAAGCACCCTTTCGCATTACGCCGAATACCGAGTACTGGTATGCCGGCGGCCAGCGCGGTGAAATGCTCGCCGCGCTGCTCTATGCGATTGAACAGGGCGAAGGCATCATCAAAGTGGTGGGCGAAGTGGGCAGCGGCAAGACCATGCTGTGCCGCAAATTGGTCGCCCACCTGCCCGATACCGTGGACAGCGTCTATCTCGGCAACCCCACCCTGTCGCCCGACGACATGCTGGCGGCGATTCTGGCCGACCTGGGGATAGACGCTCCCGAAGCCAGCCGGCAAGGCCGCTTGGCCCAACTTAATACCGCACTGCTTTCCCGGCACGAAAGCGGGCGCCGCGTGGTGGTGTTTGTCGAGGAAGCGCAAGGCATCGCGCTTGACAATCTGGAGTTTCTGCGGCTCCTCACCAACCTGGAAACGGCGACCGACAAGCTCCTGCAAATTGTGCTGTTTGGTCAGCCCGAACTGGACGTGCATCTGGCGGATCCACGTATCCGTCAACTCAAGGATCGCATCACCCTGAGCCTGAGTTTGTCGCCGCTGACCGAATCCGAAGTGGCCGACTATTTACGTTCACGTTTGAGCGTGGCGGGTTATCGCGGCCCGGATTTGTTTTCGTCGCCGCTGATTGTCCGCATGACACACATTTCCGGTGGCCTGTCGCGACGCATCAATGTATTGGCCGACAAAACCCTGCTGGCGGCCTATGCCGGGCAAACCCACACCCTCACGCCAGCGCATCTGGATGCGGCAGCGGGTGACGCAGAAATACGGGAACATCCCATACAGCGTCCTGCGCGTGCATCGCTGCGCCGCTGGGCCTGGTTGAGCGCGGGGCTGGTTGCCGCACTCGGATTACTGGCCTTTGTCGCCTGGCAAGCCTTATCCCACATGCCTGCGCCTGCGCAGGTCGCCGCATCCACCCAGCCAGCCAGCCGCGTCCCGCTCGTCACCCCACCCGCTCCCCAAGCTCTACCTGTCAGCCACATCACCGATCTGGCCCGGCAAACCCAGCGCTGGCTCGCGACCGCCTCACCGGACACCCATGTGATTCAAGTAGCGGCGGCTAAAGAAGCCGCGCAGGCGGCCGTAATGTTATTGAGTTTTGAACGCGACATCCCTCAACCCGTGCGCATTCTGCATGGTTTGAGCCAAGGTGCACCGGCCTGGATGATACTTGCAGGAGAATATCCTGACCGTGACGCCGCCATGGCAGCGTTGCGCACTTTGCCCGCATCGCCCATGCGTTCGCCATTTCTGCGTACGGTAGGCAAAATGCGTACCGTCGTGTTACCCACTGGATGATGATGAATGCTGTGTTGAAACACCTTGTACTGACAGGACCAGCACTGGCCAGCCTGACGCTGATGGGAGGCTGCGTGCCGCCGAAAGCGTTCGACACCTCACCGGGCCACATCACCCAGACCCCTCAGGCCAGTGCACAGATGCCTCCCCCCCCGATTCCCGTCCGGGCGGCACCGACACTACCCCCGCCTCAGGCGAGTGCCCCGGTGCCCACCTATACCGTGGTGGTGAACGATGTCCCGGTCAAAGACCTGCTGTTTTCCATTGCGCGCGACACGCAATACAACATTGATCTGCATCCCGGTATCAGCGGGCGAATCTCGCTCAACGCCGTGCAAGAACCCCTGCCCGCCATTCTCGACCGCATCGCACGCCAGGCTGATCTGCGCTATGAAATGAACGGCCGCACCGTGTCGGTCATGCCCGACACGCCTTATGTCAAAACTTACTCGGTCAATTATGTGAACGTGGCGCGAAACACCACGTCCAGCGTGGGCGTGGCCGCGCAAATCGCCAGCACGGGCGGCGGCAGTATCGGCACGGCAGCCGGCGGCGGCTCCACGGCAGGCAACTCCTCCACCACCACCGTTTCCAGTCAATCCAATAGCGATCTGTGGACAGTGCTGGCCGACAATATTCGTACCATCATCGCCGGCACCCGTGCCATCACTCAAAACAATGAACAACGCGCCGCTCAACTCGACGCTGAAAAAGCTGCGCGTGCCGAACGCGTTTCCCAGGCCGAAGCTGCCAGCAAAGCAGGGGCGGGAGCGGCCAACCTGTTTACGGCCGCATTTGCCAACCAGCCGGTAGGGGATGGCAAATACGATGTGGCCATCAATCCAACAGCGGGCACCGTCACCGTACTGGGCACGGCCAAACAGCAGGAATTGGTACAACAGTATCTCGACCGTGTAATGCAGTCCGCGCAGCGTCAGGTACTGATTGAAGCCACCATTGTTGAGGTCAGCCTGAAAGACCAATACCGTGCCGGCATCGACTGGTCCAAAACACTACAAGGTACGGTGGGATGGGCTATCGATGCCACTGGTGGTGTAAGCGGTAGCAGTTCGAATGCGCTCGCGGGCGCGCTCGCGCCTTTCGTCAAAGCGACTTATAGCGGCAGCAATGGCTTCAAGGCAGCAATTGACCTACTGGAATCCTTTGGCAACACTAAAGTGCTGTCCAGCCCAAAACTGATGGCGCTGAATAACCAGACTGCAATATTAAAAGTCGTCAACAACCTGGTTTATTTTTCCATTGAGTCACAACAGGGCGCGACTTCATCCACCGGCGCGCTCCTCCAGCCAGCCACTTTCACGACTACAGCACACACAGTTCCTGTTGGGGTCGTGATGACTGTGCTGCCGCAAATCAACGAAAACGGCATGGTGTCGCTTACAGTGCGCCCCACCATTTCGCGCAAAGTAGGCGAAGTACAAGACCCTAATCCCACCTTAAAGAAAGAAGGGGTTAGCAATCTTGTTCCTGTCATTCAGGTACGCGAAATGGAGTCCTTGCTGCAAATTCGCAGCGGACAAACGGTCATCCTCGGCGGCCTGATTCAGGATGACAGCAACAACGCTCGCGATGGCCTGCCTGGTCTGTCGCGCCCCGAAGGCATCGGCGCCATATTCGGTCAGCACGAGCGCATCAATAACCAGACCGAATTGGTGATTTTTTTGCGCCCCATCGTGGTGACCAATCCCACGCTTGAAAGCGATGAACTCCGCCAGTTTCAGCGCCTGTTGCCCAGCGCACGGATCGCTGCACCATGAATCGGTCCGGCAATCAGCCTTCAACCCGCTCAGGAGCCATACATTGAGCCTGCTCCTCAAAGCGTTGAAACAGGCTGAAGCCGCCAACGCCGCCAAACCGGATGCGGATCGTGCCGGGTTGGGGGAGCGGATAGAAGGCAGCCTCAAGCTGGAACCACTGTCCGACGCGGAAGCCGAGTCGACACCCGAATGGGTTGAACCACCGGGCTTGCTGTTTGGCAACCTTGGCGTTACCCCTGAAATAACTGCCCGCCCCTCCCCGGCTTTTCGCTGGCCCCAGCTTTCGCTGGTGCCGCTGGTTGCCCTGCTCGCCTCCCTCATCGCGGTCGGTTACGGAATCTATCTGTATTTTGCCTTGCAGCCCGCTGATGCCATGCCGCCTCCGCCGGTGAATGTCGCGCCAGACCCCTCTGCGCTGCCTACTGTCAGCTCATTGCCTGCCAGCCCACCCCCCAATCAGTCCACTCCCATGCTGCCTTCGGAGCCCGCCTCTGCCGTCGTAATGGCCGTACCGGCTGTGCAGCCGCGAGCGGTTCCCGCAGAAACGGTTTCAGCCCTTTCGCCACCCCCTCCTGCCGCCGTGCAGCGTTCGCCCGACACTGCATCCTCTGCCCCGACCCAACGCGCGCGTGACAACACGAGTGGGGCGCGTACCACAGTACCGCCTGCTACTGCCGCCCCCCTTCAATTCCAGCCCGACGTACAGTCCGCACTCCTCTCGCAGGCTTACGCGGCTTATCAACGCGGTGCGCTACCCGAGGCGCAGCGGCTCTATACGCAAGCCGCCGCACGTAATCGCAGTGAAGACGTCTTGCTGGGCCTGGCAGCCATCGCCAGTGTGCAAAACCGTGAGACCGAAGCCCAACGGCTGTACCGCGAAGTACTGGACCTCAACCCACGCAACGCCACCGCACAGGCTGCATTACTGGACCTGCTGGGCAACACTGACAGTCTGGCGACAGAAAGCCGCCTGAAAACGCTGATTGATCGCGATCCCAGCCCGCAGCTTTTCCAAACCCTGGGTAATCTGTATGCCGATCAAAAGCGATGGAGCGATGCGCAGGTGGCTTATTTTGAGGCCTACCGCTATGCGCCCGACAATGCCGATTACGCGTTCAACCTGGCGATCAGCCTCGATCAACTGCGCCAGTCGACAGCCGCACTCAGGTATTACGAAAAGGCGATCGCGATAGGTGGCGTACATCGCTTCGATCGCGCTCAGGCCGAGGCGCGTATACAACAACTCAAAACGGCACGGTGACAGTATCCATGGAGCGCCGTAAAAAACTCCGCATGGGTGAAACCCTGATTGCTCAGGGACTCATCACCACCGACCAGCTACGCATTGGGCTCAAGGAGCAAAAAACCACTGGCCTGCCGATCGGCCGCCAGCTGGTTGCCTTGGGCTTCATGACCGAGGCTGTGCTGCGCGATCAGCTCGCCAATGCACTCGGCAGCCAGGGCATTGATTTATCGCAGGTCGTGGCCGACCCCGAAGCGCTGCAGCTGGTACCCGAAGAGTTCGCCCGCCGCCACCACCTGTTGCCGATTGCGCACGATGCGACGCGCAATATCCTGACGCTGGCGACCACCGACATGTTCAACGTCGTCGCGCTCGACCAGTTGAAGGCTGCACTGGGCGGCCAGCTCGAAATCGATACGCTGCTGGCAGCCGAAGCGCAATTGCTCGACTGTATCGACAAGTTTTACGGATTCGACCTGTCGCTCGATGGCATCCTGCGTGAAATCGAAACCGGCGAAGTCGATTACGCCAGCCTCAACCCCGAAACCGAGGAATACACCCAGCCCGTGGTGCGGCTGGTGGGCGCGCTGTTGACCGACGCGATGAAGCGCGAATCGAGCGATATTCACTTTGAACCCGAGCACGCTTTTCTACGCATTCGCTACCGCATCGACGGTGTGCTGGAACAGATTCGCAGCCTGCACAAAACCTATTGGCCTGGCATTCTGGTACGGCTGAAAGTGCTGTCCGGCATGAACATCGCCGAAACGCGCGCGCCACAGGATGGCCGCATGTCACTGACACTGAACGGCCGCCCGATCGATTTTCGGGTGTCATCCCAGCCTGGCATCCACGGTGAAAACCTGGTGCTGCGCATCCTCGACCGTGAAAAATCCATCATGCCGCTCGAGCAGATGGGATTCACCCCGAAAGCGCTGCGCGAATTACATCTGATGATGGCGCGACCTGAAGGCATCCTGGTGGTCACGGGTCCCACCGGGTCGGGAAAAACCACCACGCTGTATTCGATGCTCTCGCATCTGAATAACGAAACCGTCAACATCATGACGCTGGAAGACCCGGTCGAATATCCAGTCACGCTGATGCGCCAGAGCTCGGTCAACGAAACCATCAAGCTCGATTTTGCCAACGGTATCCGCTCGATCATGCGACAGGATCCGGACATCATTCTGGTCGGTGAAATTCGCGACAAAGACACCGCCGAAATGGCTTTTCGCGCGGCCATGACCGGCCATCAGGTGTTCACCACCCTGCACACCAACTCGGCTCTCGGCGTGTTCCCGCGCCTGATGGATATTGGTATCCAGTCCGGCATTCTGTCGGGCAATATCATAGGCGTCGTCGCACAACGGCTGGTCCGCAAGCTGTGCCCGCACTGCAAGGAAGCCTACACACCCGATGAGCACGAGATCAGCCTCCTCGGTGCCGATCCGGAGCAACCGCCACAAATTTACCGTGCGGTAGGATGCCCGCACTGCAGCCACAAGGGCTATCGGGGCCGCCTGGCGCTGATTGAACTGTTGCGCATGGACCCGACACTGGATGAACTGGTTGCCAACCAGGCGCCCTTGCATGAAATTCGCCGGGCCGCTTTCGATCATGGCTACCATCCGCTGGCAGAGGACGGTCTCCAGCGTGTGCGGGATGGCGTGACTTCGTTAACCGAAGTATCACGGGTGGTCGATTTGACAGGGCGGGTGTAAGGATGGTGAGTGTTTTTTTGCTGCCTGCCAGGGGTTTGCGAAGGCTTCGCGTTTCGCCTGTGGGCGAGTTACTTTCTTTTGCTTCGCCGCTCCTTTTAGGGTCGAACATGCCAAGGCATGTTCTCCAAAGTACCCAAGGAAAAGGTGACCCCACGCGCACGCCCAATCGGGCACCCGCAGGGCAGCACTAACCATGCCCTTCTTCGACTACCGCGCCATCGACCAAACCGGACGCAATGTCAAAGGCACACTATCCGCTGTCAACGACGTCGACCTCGAACTGCGCTTGAAGCGCATGGGGCTCGACCTCATCACCTTATCCGAACTGTCTCGACAATATGCACCGCGTGGCCGCGAGCGCGTCACGCGGCGCGATCTGGTGACTTTCTGCATACACATGCGCTATATCACGCGCGCCGGCATTCCCCTGCTGGATGGCTTGCGCGACCTGCGTGACACCATGGAGAAACGCGGCTTTCGCGATGTGCTGACGGCGTTGCTGGAAGACCTGGAAGGCGGCAAAGTGCTGTCTCAGGCTTTGGCGGCCCACCCCGCCGTATTCGGCGCCGTGTTCGTGCACAGTATCAAGGCAGGCGAGCAGACCGGTCTGCTGGATGCGGTATTCGACCGCCTGGCTGAATCGTTGAAGTGGCAGGAAGAAGTGGCCGCCAAGGCCAAGCAGTTGATGATTTACCCCGCGATCGTGCTGGTCGTCGTCGGCGCGGCCATTTTGTTTTTATTGGTCTATCTGGTGCCCCAGGTGCTCACGCTGGTGGAAACCATGGGTGTCGCCCTGCCGTTGCCCACGCTGATCCTGATGGCGGTTTCCAGTGCCGTACGCTCTTATTGGATGATTGGTTCGATATTGTTGCTGACGGTGGGAATTGGCCTGCCGTTATGGATCCAGAGAAGTGAGCGGGGCCGCGAATGGTGGGATCGCACCCAGCTGCGGCTACCCATCATTGGGCCCATCATCCAGAAAATCGTGCTGTCACGCTTTACCAACACGCTTGGCATGATGTATCGCTCGGGTGTCACCGTGCTGGAGGCGCTCAAGGCGGGCGAAATGGTTGCGGGCAATCGCGTCATCGCCAGCGGTATTCGTCGTGCATCCCAACAGATTGCGGATGGCAAGGGACTGTCAGAAAGCTTCCAGTCGATGGCGCTGTTTCCGCCGTTGGTCATACGCATGCTCCGCGTCGGCGAATCAACCGGCGCACTCGACGAAGCGCTGGACAACGTGACGTTTTTTTATAATCGCGAAGTGCTCGACTCGATTGAAAATGGCCTGAGGGTACTGGAGCCGCTGCTCACCGCCATACTGGGCATTCTGCTCGGCGGCATCCTGGTTTCAGTGTTGCTGCCTATCTACGACCTGATCGGGAACCTGCCGCTGTGATATTCACCCATCGTCTGATCTTGCTCGCTACGCCCCGCCATATCGGCGTGCTCGACTGGCGCCCCGGTCAAATGCACTGGCTGGGTGAGTTTTCGGATCACGTAACAGGGCAGGCCGCTTTTCGCAAACTGATTACCCGTTATGCGCATCTCCCCGTGTTGCTGGTCATCGATACCGTCGATGAAGATTACCGCAGTGAGATCCTGCCGCATGTGCAGGGACGTGCGCGCGACGAAATGCTGGCCCGCAAGCTCAAGCAGGTTTTTCGCAATGCCCGCTTTACCGGTTCATGGCTGCAAGCCCGCGAGACGGGCGGTCGCCGGGATGATCGCTATTTGCTGGCCGCCCTGACCGATACAGACTGGCTATTACCCTGGCTCAGCGTGCTGCACCGCGAACAGGTCCCGCTCTATGGCATCACCCCGCTGGCGATGGCCTGCCAGCACATGCTGAACAAACTCAAGGTCCAGGAAACACACGTTCTACTGGCCTACCGGCTGAATAACAGCTTGCGGCTTTCTTACTACCACAATGGCCTGTTGCGCTTTTCCCGTCTGATCAGTGGCGAAACGCCCACCCAGTTACCTGGCAATGCCGCCGATGAAATCGCCAAAACCCAGTTGTATCTCACCGGCCAGCGCATCCTGCCGCGCGAAGCCCGCCTGCATGTTCTGCTGCTGGACCCGAGCGGGCAACTAGATAGTGCGCAAGCACCGCTTAATGCCGATCCCGCGTTCAGCACCCGGCTGATCGACTTATCCCATCTCGGTCACGCACTGCATATTCCCGATGCCTTTTTGGCTGTCACACCCGACATCGCACCATTGGCTGCCATTGCCGGAGAAGCCATTCAATTGAATCTGGCTCCCGCCGAATTGATGCAACGGCATACCGAGTTTCGCTGGCGTCGCAACCTGCATGCAGCCGCAGGTGTGATCGGCCTGGCGGGCTTGCTGATGACCGCCGCTTTTTGGCTGCATGCGCAAGATCTGAACAATCAGATCGATCAGCTGCACCAGCAGCAGCATCACACCCGTGTGCGCCACCAGGCCATCGTCGCCACTTTCCCGCTACAAACCGTGGCCCCCGAACAACTGGCGCAAACCGTCAGTCTGGCTCAACAGCTGAATGCGCCTCAGCCCGATGCCGTCAAGCTATTGGCAGCAATCGGGCAGGCAATGGATGCCTCGCCCGACATCACGCTGGACGCACTCGCATGGGAACATGCCCTCGACCCGCCCAGGCGTGAAGTCAACATTGATCTTGATGCTTCGCTGACCAAGTTCGACGGCAACTACCGCGCGGCCATGCAGCGCATCGAAGGCTTAATGAATCGCCTGCGGGCAGCACCCGGCATCGTCGACGTCAACCTGCGTAACAGCCCGGTCAACACCGATTCGAGCAGCACACTGACGGGCAAAACATTCGGCCCCAACGCGTCATCCGAAGCGCCAGCGGTGAATTTTGGACTGAGCGTGCGCTACCGGGAGGCGTCGCCATGAAAACGCCTCCGTTTGCGGTTCTCAAGCTTTCCATCCTGCTGGCGGTCATCGCACTGGCGCTGACAACGGTGGGCTCGCTTTGGAGCTGGCGCCAGGTAGAGATCGCGTCGGCAGCACTGCAACAGGCAAACAGTGAACTGAATGCCGCACGCAAGCAGCTCGATCTGAGCCACCAGCAAAAACAGCTCATCGCAACGCATCTGGATGCGTATCAGGCACTCAAGGCGCGCGGCTTTATCGGCGCAGAAAACAGACTGGCCTGGGTCGAAGCGGCGCAGCAAGCCAACCGCGATACAGGCCTGTACGGGCTCGATTACCGGCTGACACCACAAGTCGCATCGCCCGCCGCATTGGCGCAAGGCCTGAAGCTTGGCCAAACGAGCATGACGCTCATTTTTCCGATACTGGTGGAAACCGATCTCCCGCGTTTTCTGGCCGCGCTCAAACAACGTGCACCGGGCATATTCGATGTTCAGCGCTGCAAGCTATCCCTGCAAGGCGATCCTGTTTTCGAAGCGATCAACCAGCCACGCATGCTGGCCGAATGCGAACTGCTGTGGTTTACCATTGCCGAACAGGCAGGAGGCAACCCGTGAACACGCGCTATATATCCATCGGTCATCGCCAGGCTCAGAACGTCCCGGCTCGCAAGCCTGTGTATGCCGCCTGTTGCATTCTGCTAGTTTTGTTCGTCAGCCCCGTCAGCCTGGCCGAACCGGTTGAGCTGGGCCGCCTGTTTTATTCATCCAGCGAGCGCACACAACTGGAACGCGCGCGTGCACGCAACATCACCCGAATCGACCGCGCGGGTAAACAGGAAAAGTTCGCAGCACCCATGCCCGCGCCAACACGCTTTGACGGAATTGTCATCCGTCCGGACGGACAGTCCACACGCTGGGTCAATGGCAAGGCCGAAGTCGGCCCATCCAGCGTGTCCGGTCTCAAACCGGGGCAAATTCGCGCCAACGGCAAGGTGTATGAGCCCTATCAAATCCTCCGCCCGCAATCGCCTGCTGTAGCCGAGCAAGCTCCCCCAGGAGCAACCCCATGACGCGTCAACGCGGATTCTCGCTGATTGAACTCGCCATCGTTCTGGTCATTGTCACGATCCTGATTGGTGGTCTGGCAGTGCCGTTGTCGGCTCAAATTCAAGCACGTCGGATTGCCGAGACCCAGAAAATACTGGAAGAAGCCCGAGAAGCCATTATTGGCTACGCGATGACTCATTCAGCTACGACTGCTCTCAGCAGCCGCTACCTGCCCTGTCCCGATGTGAATGGCGACGGCCGGGAAGACCGTAGCGGCAGCGGGGGGGGCTGCACCAGTATTTCGGGTACCGTATCTAGCGGATTTTTTCCATGGGTTGACCTTGGCGTGGCCTCACAGGACGCATGGGGCAATCGAATACGCTATGCGGTTGCCTCCACGCTTGCCAATAGCAGCACGGGGTTCTCAATTGCCAGCCCCGTACCCAACGATCCGCTGGTGATTTGCAGTTCGAATACCTGTTCAGCATCCGTCCCGGATATTGCTGACGATCTTGCAATCGTGTTGGTGTCACACGGCCCTACAGGTTGGGGGGCTCAAAACCTCAACAACCTTCCCGGCAAACTGAATGCTGCGCCCACAGGAGCGGACGAGGCAGCCAACCTGGATGCCGACCGTAAATATGTCAGTCGCGCACCTACCCAAAAAGGAACGGTGGCAGGGGAATTTGATGATCTGCTGGTATCCACTTCTTTTTACCAGCTCATCACGCGCGTCTGTCCTACGGGTTGCCCGTAGCCTGCAACCTGAACGTCACGCGACCGGCCTGATTCTCCGGCAGTTCCAGGCGAAACCCTGATCGGGCGGCCTGCCGCGCGGCCTGATACAAGCCCACGCCCAACCCGGAATCCGACGCCACAGGACTCAAAAACAGGTTGCGCGCCACGTGCTCAGGCGCGGGAGTGCCGCTGTCGGTTACGGTCAATTCCGCCAGCGGATTCAGCGACAACCGTACCTCGATTGCAACAGCCGGATCATGTTGGCGCTTGCGCAAGGCATTGGTCAGCAAATTGTCGACCACGCTATCAAATAAATCTTGCGGGAGCGCGGTGTCATCCACATGCCCGGCAAAAAACTGCACATCGTCGTGCTCATAGCGGGTCTGCAGCGCCTTCCACCAGGATTGCGCGTCGATGCTGGCAGCATCCATTTCGGCGGGCTGCTTGAGTTTGTCGACGGTTTGCGACAGCCGCGCCGCCAGTTGCGGCAACTGACGCTTCATCAGCGCCTGCAGGCGCTCACCGTCTTCCGGGGTGGATGTATCGGCGGCGGCGATCAGGGTTTTCATCGATTGCAGAATATTCTTGACGTCATGCGTCAGCCGCGCGCCTGTGTCATGGATCGCCTGGCTGTAGGCTTGTTCACGCAACGTCTGCTCACGCACCTTGGACGCATAAAAATAACCCAGTAGCTGCGACAGCAAACGCACGTGCAACGCCAGAGCGGGCGTCAGCGGACGCGCCGACTGCCAGGTCAGACTCAAACCATGAAACGCGTGGCTCACCCCATATTCAGCGGGTTCACCAAACTGGCCTTCGCCGCGCGCGGCTTGCCAGTGTCCGCCTCGTATCCAGGTGAGTTCATGCAAATCGGCCAAACCATCGCGCACGAATGACTCCGGATCGCGTTCACGTTCGGCCAGCGTCGCCAAGCGTTGTGCCCATCCTTCGAACGGCAGGCCCACCGATAGCAGATAACGCGACGTCACCTGCCCCAACCCGGAAAAACCCGCACGCGGATTCCAGAGCCATGACAGTGCCAGCAACAGGCCCGCCATTCCCAATAGCGTCTGCACCAGCGCCCATGCGTAGCTCACCTTGGCGATGGCCACCACGGCAAACACCCCCAAAGACATCACGATAATGAGCAGCGAGAGCATCAGGCCGTACACAAAATCGAGTGTGGAAGACGTGCTGCGCTGGCGGCCTGCGGGCAAAAACAGAATGATCAGCGGCAAGATGGGCAAACCATATCGCACCACGATGACCAACTCATCAGGTGACGCGTCTCCCCCCAGACTTTGCGGCAATACCCAGGTCAGCAACAGCGCCAGCAGATAGGCCAATGCCAGCAGATAAGCGATGCGGGAAACACGTTCGTTTTGTGAAGTGCCAACCGCCCCCATGAGGCCAGTCAGAATCGCCAGCCACAACGCCATGACCCAGGTGCTGTCCACCAGTACCAGCAACGCTGCCATGGCAAATACCGGCATGGCCAACCGCGGCTCAATACGCGACTCACTGCCCACCACCGGCTGCCACAGCAAAAACAAGCCGTAATGAGCCAGCAAAAATGCACGCGTTATCAGCGTGTCCGCATCGAATAGCACAGCCACGTGCAAGGCCAGCAGCATCAATGCCAGCCAGCGCCCCGTTGACACCCGTGTCAGCCGGTTGGCGAGACTCGTCAGCCAGTTGATATGCGGCGTACGTTCGAGCGAACGGGTCATGCCGGGTCGCGATCAGTTAATCGTGCGGCCAGAATTCGTCCGCTTCGAACCCACCAACCTGTTTTCATGCTCCGCTCCCCTGATATCGCTGATATTCTGTCACCCGTGTCATTTATTCGACAAACAGGGTGTGTTCCCTACCGCCGAATCCGACACTTTGCTTTTATAATCAATACACTAACCAATAAACCTGCGTGGCACGATTTTTGCAAATTTCTGGCCAGGCAATACTATAACGGAGACCCTTACATGCCTTATCCCAACTTCCCGAAGCAGCAGTCAGGCTTTACTCTAATCGAGATTGCCATCGTACTGGTCATCATTGGCTTGCTGCTGGGCGGAATTCTAAAGGGGCAAGAACTGATCAACAGTGCCCGGGTGAAAAATCTCGCGACTGATTTCCGCAATATTCCATTGTTCGTTTATGGGTACCAGGACAAATTCAAAGCGCTGCCAGGGGACGATCCTGCAGTGGTGGCGCATCTAGGCGCCGCTGCCACACTCGCAACCACCCCCGCCAGCAGCCAGGGAAATGGCGTGATCAACGGTAACTGGAACAGTACAACAGCTACGGACGAATCTGTCTTGTTCTGGCAGCACGTGCGGCTTGCAGGCCTGGCACCTGGCGCCACCACGGTGCCCGCTACACTTCCCGGTGACTACAACCCGACCAATGCATCGGGTGGCACGATTGGTATCCAAAGTGGGGCAGCGACCGCAGCCGCCTCCCCTATCCAGTCAAGCAGTGCGGGGATCAGCGGCGCCTACATCATCTGTTCGACCGGCATACTGGGTAAATTTGCCAAACAGCTTGATACCCAGATGGATGATGGCAACACGGCCGGCGGCTCAATGATGGCAACGCCGACTACAGGCTATACCATCGGCGCAGCGGCAACCGCCACGACCAGCATTGTTGATTCGACGTCTTACACCGTCTGCCTGGGCGTTTAATTACGCCCGCGACAAAAAGCCCGCCTGAATCTGGCGGGCTTTTTTACGTCCTGTAATTCCGACACCCAAGCACTCAGCCCTGTAACACCCGGAACTCCGCCGCCGCCAGCCCGTCCGCCGCACCACGCAGCATCAGCACGTCACCCACATGAATCTCGGTTTCTGGCTGCGGATCAACGCCCTTGATGCCTTGACGGCGTATCGCGACCACTTCAACCAATAGCTCATCCAGCGCCAGACTCTCCAGTTGCTTGCCCGCCGCGGCTGCGCCCTGGGTCACCATCACGGTATGCAGACGCGGTTGCGACTGCTGATCGAGTTCATCATCGATGTCGCTGGCGCCGCGGAAAAACCCACGCATCATCGCGTAACGCGTTTCGCGTACGTCGCGTATGCGCTTGAGCACCTGGGAAAGCGGCACGCCCAGCAGCATCAGCGCATGTGATGCCAGCATCAGCGAGCCTTCCATCACTTCGGACACAACCTCAGAGGCGCCCGCAGATTTCAAGGCGTCAATATGCGTATCGTCGATGGTACGAACCACGACCGGCAACTCGGGGCGCAGCTCGCGCACGTGACGCAAAATGGCCATGCTGGAATGCAGGTCGGAATATGTCACCACGACCGCCTTGGCCCGACTCAGTCCCGCCGCGACCAGCACTTCGCGACGACTGGCGTCCCCATAAACCACATTGACGCCAGACGCGGCCACTGCACGAATCCGCTCCGGGTCAGCATCCAGTGCCACCAGGCTGATGCCTTCGGCCTCCAGCAGGCGCGCCAGATTTTGGCCACTGCGGCCAAAACCGCACACGATCACGTGCCTGGATTGACCAAAAGTTTTGACCGCGATGTCATGGACCTCCTTGGCGCGCCCTGCCCATTCGCTGCCTGCGATCAAGCGGGTCAGCGAGTCCATGCGATTGATCATCAACGGCGCTATCAGCATCGACAACACCATGGCGGCGAGCACCGGCTGCGTGATTTCGGTGCCCAGCAAACGCAGGTCGGCTGATTGCGCCAACAACACAAACCCGAATTCCCCGGCTTGCGCCAACCCCAGCGCGGTACGCACGGCGGTTGGCCGCGAACTGCCAAAGGCCATGGCAAGGCCTGAAACCAGTACGGCCTTGCCGACGACAATGGCGACCACGAGCAACAGCACGTCGCCCCAATTCACCATCACCTGCATCAGATCCAGCCGCATGCCGATGGTGACAAAGAACAACCCCAGCAACACATCGCGGAAAGGCTTGATGTCGTCTTCAACCTGATAGCGATATTCGGTTTCGGACACCAGCATGCCGGCCAGAAATGCGCCCAGTGCCAGCGACAGGCCTGCACTCTCGGTCAGAAAAGCCAGGCCCAAGGTAAACAGCAGCAGATTCAGCGTGAACAGTTCAGGCGATTTGTAGCCCGCTACCCACTGAAACCACGGGCGCATGATGCGCTGGCCCACAAACAACAAAAAACCCAGTACCACGACCGCCTTGAGCATGGCCAGACCCAGGGTCAACGCCATGGCATCCGATTCCTTGGCAAATGCCGGAATCAGGATCAGCAGCGGCACCACTGCCAGATCCTGGAACAGCAACGCGCCAAAAATCTGGCGGCCGTGCGGTGTCTGGATTTCCAGTCGCTCGGCCATCATTTTCGACACAATTGCCGTCGACGACATCGACATAATGCCGCCAATCGCAATGGCCGCCAGCAAGGGCAGATCGAGCATCCAGGCAATCAAGGCCGCCAGCGCAATGGTCAATACAACCTGCGCACCGCCAAAGCCAAACACGGTCATGCGCATGGTCATCAGGCGTGGCAAACTGAACTCCAGGCCGATGGAGAACATCAGAAAGACCACTCCGAACTCAGCCAGGTAGCGTGCTTCCTGGCTATCAGGAATCCAGCCAAGTGCAAAGGGACCAATCGCGATGCCCGTTACCAGATAACCGAGCATGGTGGGTAGACGCATCGCACGCGCGGCTGCTGCCACCAGTACAGCGACCGCAAGCAGAATCAGAACCAGCTGGAGTCCGCTATGCATGTAATCTTTCGTGGATCTGAGCCCAACGCAAGCCAAGCTTGCCCTGATACGAATACCGTCCCGCACATGCCATATTGTTCCGCAACCCGTGCCGGGTATCCGGGCACATCTCGGTTCGCAATGGAGGAAACTGTATCCTCGGATTCAGGTGCATCGTGAGAAATCGTGGTTGAACAAGCAGGCTTTAGTATACTTGCCGACCATGCACCTCCAATCCCCTTCACCAGAACATTTGCTGACACTTGCTCGCCAGGTGCTCGATATTGAAGCCGACGCACTCCGTGCGCTGTCAGCCCGGCTCGACCAAAGCTTTGCCGAAGCGGTCGGCATCATGCTGGCCTGCAAGGGGCGGGTCGTGGTGACCGGAATGGGTAAATCCGGTCACGTTGGCTGCAAGATTGCCGCCACATTGGCATCCACCGGCACGCCCGCCTTTTTCATGCACCCGGGTGAGGCCAGCCACGGCGATCTGGGCATGATTGCGCACGACGACGTGGTGTTGGCCTTGTCGAACTCGGGCGAGAGCAATGAGATCGTCAGCATCATTCCGCTGATCAAACGGCGCGGGGCCAAACTGATTTCGATGACCGGCAATCCGGACTCCGTCATGGCGCGTGTCTCGGATGTCCATCTCAATGCCGCCGTCGATAAAGAAGCCTGTCCGCTCAATCTTGCGCCCACGGCCAGCACTACCGCCGCGCTGGCACTGGGGGACGCATTGGCCGTTGCCTTGCTCGATGCGCGCGGATTTTCGGCCGATGATTTTGCGCGTACGCATCCAGGCGGCAGTCTGGGTCGACGCTTGCTGATTCATGTGCGTGATGTGATGCATACCGGCAAGGCACTACCTCAAATTGATCTTGAAGCATCGCTTAAATCAGCACTGCTGGAAATGACCGAGAAAGGTCTGGGCATGACGGCAGTTGTTGACCTCGCTGGCAAGGTTGCCGGCGTGTTCACGGATGGCGACCTGCGCCGTGCGCTTGAGCACGCACTCGATCTACAGCAGGCCCGCGTGATCGATTTGATGACACATCACCCCAAAACCATACATGCAGACGAACTCGCCGTAGCGGCGGTAGAAAAAATGGACACTCTCAAAATCAATGGCCTGCTGGTCGTCGATGACAGCAATACCCTGGTAGGCGCACTCAACATGCACGATTTGTTGAAAGCAGGGGTGGTCTGATGACGGCAGAGACAATGACGGCAGACTTGATTGCGCGTGCGCAGAAAATCAAACTGGTGGTATTTGATGTCGATGGCGTCATGACCGATGGCACCCTGTATCTGGCTGATGACGGGCAGGAATACAAAGGTTTCCATTCACTCGATGGCCATGGCCTGAAAATGCTGAAAGGCAGCGGCGTTGAATTGGCCATCATTACCGGGCGCAGCTCGCGCGTGGTGGAACACCGCGCCAAAAATCTGGGAATCGAGATCATCCATCAAGGTGCGCATGACAAACTCGCCGTGTACGAAGATCTGTGCCGCGAACTGAATATTGCCTGCGAAGCCACGGCTTATATGGGCGACGATGTCGTGGATCTGCCCGTCATGCGACGTGCGGGCCTGGCCATTAGCGTACCGGCCGCCCCCGAACTGGTCAAAGCGCATAGTCACCTGATTACCACCCGGCAAGCGGGACATGGCGCTGTTCGCGAGGCCTGCGAATTTCTGATGCGCGCCCAGGGCACACTGGATGCTGCAATGGCGCCTTACCTGCGATGATCATTCATGAGCACATCGTTGTGACTGCCTCGATTTCGAGGATGCCATGAGCGCGCGCGGATCATTGTGGCTCCCGCTCGTCGTGCTGCTATTGCTGGCCGCGCTCAGCTTCTGGATCGAGCGCTCGGTACAGATTGCAGCAAACGGTACACAAACAAATGGCAACGACCCGGAAGGCATCATGGAAAACTTCGAGGCATTGCGTACCGATATCACCGGTCGGCCGCAATACCGCTTATCCGCAAAAAAACTCAAGCATTACTCCAGCAGCAAACGTACCGATCTTGAAGCCCCTGTTTTTGCGCTTCTGGACCCCAAAACGGGTACAGTCGATGTCACCTCCAATCTGGCGACTGTCTCTCCCGATGGTAACGAAGTGGATTTACGCGGAGACGTGAAAGTATCAAGAGCCGCGCAAGGCAAGCAATCTGCACTGACTGTAAGCTCAGCACGCCTGCTCGTATTCCCTGAGCGCAATCTGCTCCGTTCACCTGGTGCGGTTGAGGTTCGGGATGCTACGCTGACCATGCGTGCAGGCGCCATGGAATACAACACCAGTCAGCGTGTAATCAAACTGACGGGCAGGGTGCAGGCCCGTTATATTTCCGGAAGAAGCTAGCACCATGCAAAAACTGAAACGCTCACTACTCGCGGGACTTTGTGCCACATTGTTGGCGCTGCCCGCACATGCTGAAAAAGATGACCGCACCAAACCGGTCAATCTGGAAGCCAATACCGTTACGCTCGACGACATCAAAAAAGTCAGCCTCTATCAAGGCAATGTGATCATGAGCCAGGGTACGCTGATGCTGCGTGCCGACCGCGTGCAGGTCACACAAAATGAAAACGGTCTCGATAAAATCAGTGCGACTGGACGGCCTGTCGCTTTCCGCCAAAAGGTTGATGGCCGTGACGAGTTTATTGAAGGATTTGCAGACCGGATCGAATTCGACAGCGTCAACAGCCAACTGGAGTTGATCGGTCAGGCACAACTACGCCGGGGGCGCGATGAACTACGCGGTGCCCAGATTTCGTATAACGCCAACACCGAATTCTACAAAGTGGTGGGGCAACCTGACGCCAAAACCCCCAGTGGGCGCGTACGTGCCGTCATTCGACCCAAAACAGGCACCGACCAGCCTGCAGGCAAGCCATGAGCCAGGTTCTCGCCAAGGGCCTGCGTAAAACCTACGGCAAGCGCACAGTCGTCCACGATGTGTCATTCGAGGTCAATAGTGGCGAGGTGGTGGGCCTGCTTGGGCCCAATGGCGCGGGCAAAACCACATGTTTTTATATGGTGGTAGGCCTGGTCGCCACGGACGGCGGCTCGGTGACCCTGGATACGCACGATTTGACGCACATGGCGATCCACCGGCGTGCGCGCCTGGGCTTGTCCTATTTGCCTCAGGAGCCCTCCATCTTCCGCAAGATGACGGTCGAAGAAAACATTCGAGCCATCCTCGAGCTCAAGCCCTACACCGCGGATGAACGAGAAGAACACCTCAACAATTTGCTCGAAGATCTGCATATCGCCCATTTGAGCGATGCCGCCGCAGTCAGCCTGTCCGGGGGTGAGCGGCGGCGAGTGGAAATCGCGCGCGCGCTGGCCATCAATCCGCGTTTTGTATTACTCGATGAACCGTTTGCCGGCGTAGACCCCATTGCAGTGCTAGACATCCAGAAACTGGTGCACTTCCTGGTTGAGCGTGATATTGGCGTATTGATCACCGACCACAATGTGCGTGAGACGCTGGGTATTTGCGACCGCGCCTACATCATTAACGAAGGTCGTCTGCTGATCGACGGCACGCCCGAACTCATCATCCAGGACGACAATGCCCGTAAAGTTTATCTGGGTGAAAACTTCCGTCTATAGGCAGTTTCAAGCGAAAAACGGTACACTTGACTCAAGCCGGCACGATTTTTGCCGTAGTCAAGATACATGAAGCACAGCCTCCAACTCAAACTCGGTCAGCACCTCACCCTGACACCTCAACTGCAGCAGTCGATCCGGCTGCTGCAGTTGTCGACGCTTGAGCTGAACCAGGAGCTGGAGCAAATGCTGCAGGACAATCCACTGCTGGAACGTGAAGAGGACGAAGCCGCAGAACCCACTGGCGATGTACCCACTCACACCGCCGAAGCCAGCACCGACACCCAGCAAATAGAAACCACCCCGCATGAAACAGTCGATACCGATCCGATCACGGCTCAAGACGACTCCGACTGGAACGATTACAGCCCGGCAGGGAGTAATGATGACGACAGCGACTACGCTGAAGGCTCCATTACAAATTCCACATTACGCGAACACCTGCTCAACCAGCTGATTGTCAGCCCGCTGACCCTGCGCGATCGAACACTGGTCGCCGCGCTCATCGATGATCTCGACGAGTCAGGCTTGCTTTCCCAGCCTTTGGCCGACATCACGGCAAGTCTTCAAACAGAACTGGAAGAACTCGAACCCGAAGAGGTGGAAACCGCCCTCAAGCACCTGCAAAACATGGACCCAACCGGGGTCGGGGCGCGCAACCTGGCCGAATGTCTGACGCTGCAACTCCGTGCACTCCCAGAAGATACGCCAGCCCGCGCTGCAGCCATGCGGCTGACTTCACACTACCTGGATTTGCTGGCCGCACGCGACGTCGGCAAACTGAAAAAAATGTTGGGGATCGACGATCCGACGCTACGCGCCGCGCGCGCCCTGATTCTGTCACTCAACCCGCGTCCCGGCGCTGCATTTGGTGAGGACGACATTCACTACGTCATTCCAGATGTGCATGTTCGCAAGGTCAAAGGGATGTGGATTGCCAGTCTCAATGCGGACGCCATGCCCAAACTACGGGTCAATCGCGTCTATGCCGACATTCTGTCCCGACACCGTGAGAGTGGTGGTGGCCAGCTGGCCAGCCAGTTGCAGGAGGCCCGCTGGCTGATCAAGAATGTGCAACAGCGGTTTGACACCATCCTGCGCGTCTCACAAGCGATTGTTGACCGCCAGAAGCACTTTTTTGAGCATGGAGAGGTCGCGATGCGTCCGCTGGTATTGCGCGAAATCGCCGATACGGTCGAATTACATGAATCGACCATCTCACGCGTCACCACGCAAAAATTCATGATGACCCCGCGCGGTCTGTACGAGCTGAAATATTTCTTTGGCAGCCATGTTGCCACTGACAATGGTGGTGCCTGCTCGTCCACCGCGATACGCGCGCTCATCAAGCAGCTGATCGCCGCTGAAAGTGGTAAAAAACCGCTCTCTGACGGACAACTGGCCGAAGTTCTGGGCCAACAAGGGATTATGGTGGCGCGCCGAACCGTCGCAAAATACCGGGAATCCATGCAGATTCCGCCTGCCAACATGCGTCGCGCACTCTGAATAGTAGAAAGGGCCCACTCGCAAACTCGACAAAACCATGCATCGCGCTTGAATGTCGCCCGCTTTCGTCCCACAATGACAGTGAGCGCTCAACACCGCTCCTGAGGATGGCGCACCAACCATGTTCAGTTCTTTATTGCAGACTTAGGAGGTTCTATGAATTTGACGATTTCCGGTCATCATTTGGAAGTGACCCCAGCCATCCGCGACTACGTTTCCGGAAAGCTCGAGCGCGTCAAACGGCACTTTGACAACGTACTCAAAGTGACCGTCATCATGCAAGTGGAGAAACTGGTTCATAAAGTAGAAGCCACGCTGCATGTCAAAGGCCATGACTTCCATGCCCACAGCGAAGACGGGAATATGTATGCCGCTATCGACCTGTTGGCTGACAAGCTGGATCGCCAGATCGTCAAGCACAAGGAAAAAACGGGGGATGTCCATCAGGGCGATGGCGGCTTAAAACACCAGCCGACGGAAATCGTGGCTGAAGGCACCAACACCTGAAATCCAACACACTCGCCGGAGGCAAATGTCCTCCGGCCCAAAAAACCGCAAGCGGCGGAACTTCCCATCAAGTCTTACAAGTGGCATGAACCTAATCGCCCCCCTTATTACACCTGAAACTACTTTGCTGGGCCTGAGCTTTTCCAGCAAAAAGAAACTGTTTGAGCATTCAGCTGAACTGTTTTCCCAAGCGCGCGGACTCAAGTCCTCCGACATTTTCAGCAGTCTGTTTGACCGCGAGCGTTTGGGTTCCACAGCACTGGGCTGTGGCATCGCGATCCCGCATGGCCGGATCAAAGGTCTGAACGACGCTTGTGGCGCGTTCTATCACCTGAAAACGCCACTGGATTTCGATGCACCAGACAATCAGCCTGTTAACCTGTGTTTTGTGTTGCTGGTCCCGCAAGATGCAAATGAACAGCATCTGCAAATTCTCGGCGAACTGGCACAGCTGTTTGGCGACGACACCATGCGCGCCAAACTCCTCGACATTTCCGATGCGTCAGAACTCATCGCGCTGCTTGGCGCCTGGTCAAGCTAGGCGCTGAGCAGCGCATGGATGACCCGACTCACGTTTCCATTAACAGCCTGTTCCGCGACATGTCGGAACAGTTCGAGTTACGATGGATTGCCGGACAAAGTGGCGGGCAACGCGTCCTGTCCACCGAAACCATCCAAAAACCCACGCTGGCACTCATTGGCCACCTGAATTTTGTACACCCCAACCGCGTTCAGGTACTGGGGTGTGCCGAAATGGATTACCTGCGAGGCCTGAACGAGGCTGACCTGAAAAACGCAATCGACCATCTGTTTTCAACAGAACTCGCTGCGATTGTCATTTCCAATAACGAGGCTGTCCCCACCCTGTTGATCGACAGCGCAGAACAGACTGAAACACCCCTGTTTGCCTCAACCCTGGCGAGCCCCATTCTGATGTCCTATATGGGACATTATCTGACCCAGCGTCTGGCGGAAGCCACTTCGATACACGGTGTGTTCCTGGAAGTACTCGGCACGGGCGTGCTGATCAAAGGCGACGCGGGGGTAGGCAAGAGCGAACTCGCACTCGAACTCATCACGCGTGGCCACCGGTTGGTGGCTGACGACGTAGTCGAATTGAAACACGTCGCGCCCAATACCCTGGAAGGGAATTGTCCGCCCTTGATTCGCGACTTTCTGGAAGTGCGTGGCCTGGGCATCCTCAACATCCGTTACCTGTTTGGCGAAACGGCCGTCAAAATGCAAAAAAACCTCAAAATCATAGTCGAACTGGTGCAAAGTCAGGAAGTGGGTGAAGCGGGACTCAATCGGTTGGACATGGTCGCATCCAACGAAAGCATTCTGGGCGTCAGCATTCCTAAAGTACGCATCCCGGTGGCTGCTGGACGCAACCTGGCTGTCCTGGTCGAAGTTGCGGTACGCAATCACATCCTCAAGAGCCGGGGGATCAATCCGGTCGAACAATTCATCAAGCGCCAACAGGCGGCCATCGACGGAAACACTTGAATGCAGATTATTCTGGTATCCGGGTTGTCAGGGTCAGGCAAAAGCATTGCCATCGCTGTCCTGGAAGACGTGGGGTATTACTGCGTCGATAATTTGCCGCTGCCCATGTTGCAGCCTTTGGTAACTTTTCTGAAGCAGCAAGGCCACACGCGTGTCGCGATCGCCATCGACGCGCGCAGTGGCGCAAGCTTCGCTCAGCTACCCGAAATAGCTGAAGCCTTGCGGGGTGAAGGGGCCGATCTGCGAATTGTTTTTCTGGAGGCCAAAACGCTCTCTCTGGTTCAACGGTTTTCCGAGACGCGTCGACGTCATCCGCTCTCCAGCGACGCAGTTTCCTTGCAAGAGGCGATTCAGCTTGAACGCGAAATGCTTGCTGACATTTCGCCGCTGGCACACCGGATCGATACGAGCGATCTATCGGCTTCGGCATTGCGTCTGTGGATCAAGGACCTGATCGGACAGGATCGTTCGCGCATCACTCTGCTGTTTGAGTCTTTCGGTTTCAAGCACGGTATTCCGCTCGATGCCGATCTGGTATTTGACGTACGCTGCCTGCCCAATCCACATTACGTGGCCGACCTTCGCCCGCTGACCGGGCGCGATCAACCGGTCAAGGCCTACCTTGAGGCCAGCCCCAATGCCATGGCACTGCTGGCCGATATCCGGGGATTCGTCGAAAACTGGCTGCCCTGTTTCATTCGCGATCATCGTGCTTATCTCACGGTTGCCATCGGCTGCACGGGCGGGCAGCATCGCAGCGTGTATTTTGCAGAAACGCTCGCCTCGGCTTTTCGTGAGCGCGAACAGGTGTTGGTACGGCACCGCGAACTATCCTGATGCTGCTTAAAGTGGGCGACGTTGGTGTATTGCTGGCAGGTGCGGGGCTGGTCATTTTTCTGGCGACACTTTCCTGGAGAAGCGATCCGGGAGAAACCGTGATCATTCGCGCCGCAGGACACATCGTCGAAACCACCTCGCTTGCTCGCGCCCAACACTTTTCAATTCAGGGACCGCTTGGCCTCACGCAAATTGAAATCGAACCGGGTCGTGCTCGTGTTGCACGCGACCCCTCACCGCGCCAGCTCTGCGTCAGGCAGGGTTGGCTCACACAATCCGGTCAGGCGGCGCTCTGCCTGCCCAATCAAGTCAGCATTGAAATTCGGGGCCGCGCTTTTGCCTATGACACGCTCGGTTATTGAATTACCCGTTCAGGCTGTCGACCGTCGCATAGCACGGCTGGCTGCGCTGGCCATTGGGCTCACACTGGTTGAGGCGGCATTACCCAGTCCTGTTCCCGGCATCAAACCCGGGCTCGCCAACATCGTCATATTAATGGTGCTACTGCAATATGGCTGGCGTACAGCAGCCTGGGTGTCGGGATTACGCGTACTGGCCGGTGCTCTTTTATTCGGCAGTCTGTTCGCACCGGGTTTCTGGCTATCGGCAGCGGGCGCAGCCACCAGCCTCGGGGTGTTGGCGCTCGCACGCTATCTGCCCCAACCATATTTTGGGCCCATCAGCCTGTCGGTCCTGGCGGCTTTCGGCCACATCAGTGGGCAGCTTGCGCTGGCCAGTATCTGGTTGATACCCGCCGCTGCGTTACTCAAACTGTTACCGATTTTTGCTGCAGCCGCACTTGTTTTCGGCGCGATCAATGGTGTCATTGTCGCGCGTTTACTCACCCAGCCGGCACCCGAACCCAACATTTCACCGCTATCCTGACCAGTATGCCGGGCCGAAAACGGATCGGTCGGGTAGATTAATGCGCGCATCCGGGTGACAATTCGACCTATGCCCTCATCCCTGAAAACTGTCACGCTTGCCTTGTCAGGCGCCTCCGGTATGGCTTATGGCCTACGACTGCTTGAATGTCTGCTGGCCGCCGACCTTCATGTGTATTTGCTGGTTTCGCAAGCCGCACACATCGTGGCCAAACAGGAGCTCGGCGTGGCCCTGCCCGCCCGACCCATTGACCTGGAAAAACAACTGACCGAGAGTCTGCATGCACACAGCGGTCAGTTGCGTGTATTTGGACGCGAGGACTGGAATGCACCGGTAGCCTCTGGCTCAAACCCTGCCGATGCGATGGTGGTATGCCCGTGCTCGATGGGTACGCTGGCTGCGATTGCCCATGGCTTGTCGGACAATTTGATCGAGCGGGCGGCTGACGTCATGCTGAAAGAGCAGCGCAAACTCATTCTGGTGCCACGCGAAGCCCCCTTCTCGACCTTGCATCTGGAAAATATGTTGAAATTGTCCCGAATGAATACCGTGATCCTGCCTGCCAACCCCGGGTTTTATCACCGGCCTGAAAGCGTGGAAGACATCATCGACTTTGTCGTCGCGCGCATCCTGGATCAGCTCGGCATCGAACACACGCTGATGGCACGCTGGGGAGATGGTCGATGATCGGAATACTCAAGCAATCCACTCTACCGCTGTTCCCCTTGAACACCATTGTATTTCCCGGTGGAAAGCTGCCACTACGCATTTTCGAGCAGCGTTACCTGGACATGATCAAGCAGGCAATCGCCCATGACACGCCTTTCGGCATCTGCGGCATTCAGGAAGGCGCCGAGACCGGTGCCCCTGCCATCCCCTACGAGGTCGGCACCGTCATGCGGGTCACCGATTGGGATATGCCCGAGACCGGTATTCTGCAAATCGAAACCATCGCACTGGATCGCTTCGTCATCCGCAGCACCCACGCCGAACCGGATGGGCTGTTGGTGGGCCAAGTGGAAAGCGTCAGCGTTGAACCTGCCGTTCCTGTTCCCGATGACCTGGAGCTATCAGTCGAAATTCTGCGTCACATCATCAGCGAATACAACGATGCCTATTTCCCTGAGCCACACGAACTGAATAACGCGGTATGGGTGGGTTATCGCTTGTCTGAAGTGTTACCGCTCACGCTCAGCATCAAGCAAAGCCTGCTGGAAATGAATGACAGCGTGACGCGCCTGCGTATCCTCACCGAATTCCTGAAAAAGCAGATCAACTGATGGCCCGTTTTTATCCAGCGCTCGAAGCCAAACACCGCGATTTCATCGCGGCGCAAAAGCTGTTCTTTACCGCTTCGGGAACGGCCAGCAGTCGGCACAACCTGTCGCCCAAAGGCATGGACAGCCTGCGTATCCTGTCTGACACCCGGGTGGCCTATCTCGACCTCACCGGTAGCGGCAACGAAACCGCGGCTCACCTGAATCACGATGGCCGCTTGACCATGATGTGGTGCAGCTTCGACACCAAGCCCCTGATTCTGAGGCTCTATGGACGCGGCCACATCGTGCGTCGCCAGGATGCAGCGTGGGCTGAACTACATCACGCCTTCGCCGCACTCCCCGGCGAGCGACAAATCATCGTGCTCGATATCGAATCGGTTCAAACCTCATGCGGCTACGCTGTGCCGATGTATACCTATCAAGGTGAACGTGAAACACTGGCTCGCTGGGTTGAAAAGAAAGGGTCGATCGGCATGCTGGAATACTGGCGTGACAAAAACCAGATCAGCATCGACGGGCTGACCACGAGTTTACTGGAGGATGCACCATGAAATGGACACTGTTCCCGTTCGTATTGCTATTGACCGCATGCGACCCCACGCCGCCCCCACAACCTGAAACCGAACGCTCTGCCAATCCGGTTTTTGAAACGCAAATTCAAGCGATAGAGAAAGCCAAAGCCGTAGAAGGCCAAGTCATGGATGCGGCTGAAGCACAACGCAAACAAATGGAAGCGGAATCACAGTAACCGGCCCACCGACCTTGCGGGCCGTGGTCCGGCAATATCTGCATGCGCATCCATCATGTTGCCTGGATTACACGCTGCCACCCCAACGCTGTCACCCTGCCCAGCGTGCCATCGCGGTTTCCCATGTATGTAAAATCTGCCGCCTGGCGCAAGCGCAACACTGACGTGAAACAGCAAACAGTCGTTTACGTTTCAGTGATCAATCGCTGTACCACGGCCCCTGCCAGCATGAGACCAAATATAGGTGGCATGTAGCTGATGGTGCCATTGACTGCACGGGCACGGCCCCGTCCTTCGACGGGCTGCGGCGGCAGCGGTGCGCGCCCCGGTTCGTCTGAAAACACGGTGAGCACGCCCTTTGGAATGCCGCGCTTTTTAAGCCGTTTGCGCATCACCGAAGCGAGCGGGCACATGCTGGTTTTGGAAATGTCGGCAATCCGGATACGGCCAGGATCAAGTTTGTTACCCGCGCCCATGCTCGACGCGACGCGCAAGCCCCGCTCGACACTGGTTGCAACCAGCGCAACCTTGCAGTTGAGCGAGTCGATGCAGTCGATCACATAATCCACATCAGCGGGCACGACCTCAGCGACGGTTTCGGGAATCAGAAACTCCCGAATCACTGTCAGCTCACAATCCGGGTGAATGTCACGGATGCGCGCCGCCATCAGATCGGCTTTGGATTGCCCCACGGTGGACAGCATGGCCGGCAATTGCCGGTTGATGTTCGATGCCCCAACCACATCATGGTCAATAATCGTCAAACGCCCCACGCCCGCACGCGCCAATGCTTCAGCGCAATATGACCCCACGCCCCCCAACCCTGCTACCAGCACATGCGCATGCGCGAGCTTTGCCTGCTCGCTGTGATTGAGCAATATGCGGGTGCGTTCAAATTGCGGCGGCAAGCTGGCGTCCATCGGCTAAAATCCCTTCATGATGAAATGGCTGGTGACTCTTATTCTGGCGTTAATGATCCTGGGGCTGCTCACGCCCTGGCTCAACCGATTAGGTCTGGGGCGCTTGCCTGGCGACGTCCGGATCAAACATAAGCGGGGGACATTTTACTTCCCTTTCGTCAGCGTCATTTTAATGTCGCTGGCACTCTCACTGCTTGCTTACCTACTGGGCCGATGAACAAAGCTTTTGTCAAAGAAACCGATGCAGCGGACGATGATGATGAGGATACGTTCGTTGTACCCACATTGCCTGCCGGAACCAAAAACTACATGACACCCACTGGCTACGCGCAACTCGACGCCGAGTTCAACCAATTGTGGAAAATCGAGCGGCCGGCGCTGGTCGAAACCATCTTTTGGGCGGCCAGCAATGGAGACCGTTCGGAAAACGGTGACTACATCTACGGCAAAAAACGCCTGCGCGAAGTCGATCGCCGCATTCGTTTTCTATCCAAACGCCTGGAACATGCCGAAGTTGTCGACCCAGTCACTCGCGAGACAACGGATCAGGTATTTTTTGGCGCCACTGTGACAGTGGCCGACCACAATGGACAGGAATCAGTCTATGCCATAGTCGGTCTCGACGAAGCTGATGCCGGGCGCGGCCGCATTGCCTGGATATCCCCCATGGCGCGTGCGCTATTGAAAGCACGCGAAGGCGACACCGTGATGGTGCAAACACCCGATGGCCGACGCGAGGTGGAGATCATCGAGGTACGCTATCAGGCAATAGATTGATTCGCTGTGCCACACTTTATCCATTGACAGGCATCAGGTAGGCGCTGCGCTTACCGTGTTTTTGTTTACACGAGGTCACCCATGAAATTATTCCGACTAGGTTTGAGCCTGCTTGCAATCGCCGCACTGTTGTCTGCCTGTGGGGATGGCAGCGCACCTGACGAGGGCGCCGGCAAGGATGCGCGCGCCGCCTATACGGGCACCGAACCCTGGTACGTGCTGAATGCGCTGCCGCCCGAAGATCAGCCGTATGGCCTGGATGTCTACACGGCCAAATGCCTGAGCTGTCACGGCAATGTTGGGCAAGGCGTGGACGGCCATCCTGCGCTCAAGGGCATGACGCCTGCTGTGATGCAGAACAAGCTGCGCGCCTACCGGGACGGCAGTCTGCAAGGTAAGCAGGCCGCAAGCAAGGCGGGTTTGAGCGATGCGGAGATCGCTGCCGTTTCACTATACGCAGCGGAATAAACGCACTCGCCAGCAGCCTTTGCGCGACGCGCAAGAACGACAACCGATCAGTTCAGCGCGCTTGCCAGCTTGCGCCGATACTGGCTGACCAGCTCACTGCCGTCCAGCAGACTGAATACCGTCAACAAGGTCTTGCGGCCGATATCGTCCTCAAAGCCGCGGTCGCGACGGATGATTTCGAGCAGCTGATCCATCCCTGCCTCATATTGGCCGGCCGCCACGTAAAAATTAGCCAGCTTCAAACGTGCGTCGAGGTCGTTTTCATTGGCGGCCACGCGTGCATCGAGCGCGGCCGGATCATCGCCCGCCGCGCTCATGAACTGCAGACGCGCCCGTAACTGCGGCACGCGCGGGTCGGCATCGTCCTGAAGATTGCCCAGCAGGCGACTGGCTTCATCGGCTTCGCCCAGGTCCAGCATGATTTCGGTTGCATCTACCCGAATACCCACGTGGTTGGGGTCCAGCTTCGACGCCTCCGCCAGCTTCTGCAACGCCCCTGAAACATCGTCTGCCGCGCGCAACTCGGCCGCCTGCGCGCGCATTTCATCCGCCGGGCTGGGCAGCAAGCGATCAATAAAGGCGCGCACCTCGCCTTCCGGCAATGCACCGGAAAACTCATCGACCTGTTCGCCGTTGACAAATGCCTTGACGCTGGGGATGCCGCGCACGCCAAAGCGCGTGGCCAATTCCTGGTTGTCGTCCGAATTGATCTTGGCCAACATGAACTTGCCGCCATATTCCGCAGCGAGCTTTTCCAGTATGGGTTTCAATGTTTTACAGGGGCCGCACCACGGTGCCCAGAAATCAACCACCACCGGCCGGCGTTTCGATTCTTCGATAACCTGTTGCTCAAAGTCGGCCAGACCGACATCAAGATCGTTTTCAGTCATGCTGTCTCCTGCTTAAACCTGACGTGCCAGCTCGGCTGCAATACCGGTATAGGAGGCCGGTGTCATTGCTTTCAAGCGTTCTTTTTCGCTACCCGGGATCGCCAGCCCATCGATGAAGACATGCAACGTGTCGCGCGTCATGCCGGCCTTGCCGCGCGTCAGTTCCTTCAGTTGTTCGTAGGGATTGGCTACGCCGTAACGCCGCATCACGGTCTGGATCGGCTCGGCCAACACTTCCCAGTTGCTATCGAGATCCGCCGCCAGCGCGGCCGGGTTGGCTTCGAGCTTGGAAAGCCCGCGCAGGCAGGACTCGTAGGCCAGCAGACTGTAGCCAAAACCCACGCCCATGTTGCGCAACACGGTGGAATCGGTGAGATCGCGCTGCCAGCGCGAGATCGGCAACTTCTCGGCCAGATGGCGCAGCATGGCGTTGGCCAGACCCAGATTGCCTTCACTGTTTTCAAAGTCAATCGGATTGACCTTGTGCGGCATGGTGGAAGACCCCACTTCACCGGCCTTCACCTTCTGTTTGAAATATCCCACCGAGATGTAGCCCCAGATGTCGCGGTTCATGTCGATGAGAACGGTGTTGGTACGGGCGATGGCATCAAACAGCTCGGCCATGGCGTCGTGCGGCTCGATCTGGATGGTGTAGGGATTGAACGTCAGCCCCAGGTCCATCACAAAGCTGCGCGCGAGCTTCTCCCAGTCGAGCTCGGGATAGGCTGACAGATGCGCATTGTAATTGCCGACTGCGCCATTGATCTTGCCCATCAGCTCAATGTCACCGATGGCGATATAGCAACGGCGCAAGCGGTAAACGACGTTGGCGAGTTCCTTGCCCACCGTCGTCGGCGAGGCGGGCTGACCGTGGGTGCGCGACAACATCGGCAGGTCGGCCAGGGTATGGGCCAGTTCGGTCAGGCGCTCGATCAGCCTTTCCAGTGTGGGCAGCAAGACGCCGTCGCGTGCGCCCTTCAACATCAGGCCGTGCGACAGGTTGTTGATGTCTTCCGAAGTGCAAGCGAAGTGGATGAATTCGGACACCGCTGCGATCTCGGCATTCGCGCTGGTTTTTTCCTTGAGAAAATATTCCACCGCCTTGACGTCGTGATTGGTGGTCGCCTCGATGGTTTTGACGCGCTCGGCGTCCGCCACCGAAAAGTGATCGGCGATGCCGTCGAGCAAAGCAATGGCTGATGCAGAAAATGTGGGCACCTCTGCGATGGCCGATTCTTCTGCCAGCGTCTTCAGCCATTCGATTTCAACGATGACCCGATATTTGATCAGCGCGTATTCGCTGAAGAAGTCGCGCAGCACGGCGGTCTTGTTGCCGTAGCGGCCATCGAGTGGAGAAAGGGCTGTCAGTGCATTGAGTTCCATCGCATTATCCCGGGTTATCGGTTGTTCAGTTATCTTCAGGCGGCGTGTCAGCCACGCCCAACATACAAGTGCACCAGTCGCACTATTTATACAGTTCGTCGATCACGTACGGCTTGCGCCAGCGTGCCGCTGTCCACGTATTCCAGTTCGCCACCGACGGGCACGCCACGCGCCAGTCGACTCACCTTGAGGCCGCGCGCCTTGAGCAGTTCGCCGATGGTGTGCGCGGTGGCCTCGCCTTCCGGCGTGAAATTGGTTGCCAGCAGCACTTCCTCGACCACGCCGTCAAGCGCGCGATTGATCAATCGATCGAGGTGAATCTCGCGCGGGCCGATGCCGTCGAGCGGACTCAACCGGCCCATCAATACGAAGTAGAGGCCGTTATAACTCTGCGTGGCTTCCATCATGTTGAAATCGGTCGGCATTTCAACCACGGCCAGTTGGTGTTTATCGCGACGCGTGCTCTCGCACACTTCACATATTTCCGCCTCAGAAAAGTTGTTGCACAGGCGGCAGTGATGCAAATGCGTCAGCGCATGATTAAGCGCCCCGGCCAATGACTCGGCGCCACGACGGTCACGTTGCAGCAGATGATAAGCCATGCGTGCAGCCGACTTGGGACCCACGCCCGGCAGCACACGCAAAGCGCTAATCAGATGTTCCAGCGCGTCAGGTTGCACCGCGAGCCTCCTGCCTTAGAAAGGCAGCTTCATCCCTGGCGGAATTGGCAGACCAGCGGTCACGCTGCCCATTTTTTCTGCCACAGTGGATTCGACCTTGCGCACTGCATCATTCACCGCTGCCGCCACCAGGTCTTCCAGCATTTCCTTGTCGTCGCCCATCAGGCTGGGATCGATATTGATGCGACGCACGTCGTATTTGCAGGTCATTGTGACCTTGACCATGCCCGCGCCACTTTGCCCTTCGATTTCGATTTCGGCCAGCTTGGCCTGCATTTTGGCCATGTTTTCCTGCACTTGCTGGACCTGCTTCATCATGTTGCCGATGCCGCCCTTCATCATGTTGATTCTCCTAATGGCTGTATGGATGATGCGTCGATCTGGCCACCGAATTGGTCAACCAGTTCACGTACAAATGGATCGGATTCTATCGCCGCGACCGCCTCGGCCTGACGTGCATCCTTGATGCGTGTGCGCACTTGCTGCGGGGTTTGCCCGGCAGCAGCGCCAACCTCGAATGCCACGCTAAGCGTCGCGCCGTGCTTGTCGCGTAATGCCGCAATCAATTTGTCCTGGTAAGCGCGATCGAGTAAATGCTTGTGTGCTTCGCCCACGCGCAGCGTCACCGCGTCAGCTGTCTGGGCAATCAACTCACTGTGGTCAGCGAGCATTTTCGCCATGCCGCCGAGACGCAATTCAGCCACGATGGCCAGCCAGTCCCAGGTTGTGCCGGATGCGGGCTCACGAGCTGTGAATACAGCCGGCATGGCGGCGGGCGGCTCTGACGGCGGGGCGTCAGCAATCGACGGCGGCGTCACGACAGGCTTCGGCGGCGTCTGTGTCGGCATCGAGGGCAGCACCGGTTCAGACCTCCGCATCGCGGGCTCGGAGCGGCTGGCGGGTGCCGTTCGCGCCGGCGCAGATCGGCCTGTCGGTGCTTCAACGGATGTGCGTCCGCCTGCGCCCGGTGCGAACGCCAGCATGCGCAGCAAGGTCATGCAAAAGCCCGAAAACTCATCCGGTGCATACGGCAGGTCACGCCGACCATTCAACGCAATCTGGTAATACAGCTGCACCGTTTCAACATCCAGATGCGCTGCGGCGGACTGCATCCTTTCAGCGTCGGCTGTGGTCTCCACCGCATTAGGCGCGTGCAGCGTCAGCGCGAGTTGGGTGAGCAGATTGCCCAGGTCCTGCAGCGCTGCATCGAAAGCAATACCGCGCTCAGCCAGTTGCCGCGCATGATCCAGCAGGGCATCACCATCTTGCGCCGCGAGCGCATCCAGCAGATCGAACAGGTAATCACGCCGCACGGTGCCGAGCATGGCCTCAACGGCGACGGCTTCAACCTTGCCGTTGCCGTAGGCAATGGCTTGATCGGTCAACGACAGCGCATCGCGCATGCTGCCGGCCGCAGCGCGCGCCAGCAGATTGAGTGCTGCGGGCTCGCTGGCAACATTTTCCTGTTCCAGAACTTCGGCGAGATGTTGCGCCACCAGCGCGGGTGTCATCGGCTTCAGATTGAACTGCAGACAGCGGGACAGCACTGTCACCGGAATTTTCTGCGGGTCAGTGGTGGCTAGAATGAATTTCACATGGGCAGGTGGCTCTTCCAGCGTTTTCAACATGGAATTGAACGCCGGCTTTGACAGCATGTGGACTTCGTCAATGATGTAGACCTTGTAGCGCCCCACCGTTGGCGCGTACTGCGCGTTGTCGAGTACCTCGCGCATGTTGTCGACGCCGGTATTCGACGCGGCATCCAGCTCCAGCAGATCGACAAATCGCCCCGCATCGATCTGGGTACATGCCGAACACACGCCGCACGGGGTATTGGTGACGCCGGTTTCGCAGTTGAGACACTTGGCCAGAATCCGCGCCAGTGTGGTCTTGCCCACCCCGCGCGTGCCGGTGAGCAAATAGGCATGATGCAACCGCCCCTGCGTCAGCGCGTTGGAGAGCGCCTGCACCACATGCTCCTGTCCCTTGAGGTCGGCAAACGCGCGCGGCCGCCACTTGCGCGCGAGCGCAAGAGCGGGTGCTGCGGAATCGCCGAAAAGATCAGTCATGGGCATTTATCGAGGCGGGAACCATTCCAGGCTGCTATCCGGCGGAGACAAGGCGTCGCGCCGCAGACAATACCGTCAGTACGACAGAGCGTGCTTGTTGACGCTTCAGCGTCTCTACAACCACGGCCTACCCCCTGCGGGTAAGGCGCGAAAACGCCGGCTGTGCTTAAAGTCACCCCGTCGGATAGCAGCCTGGAATGGCGAGCCAGAACCCCGGCACTGGCATCCATCGCTGTGGCTGCTTCCTTCCGGACCTGACCCGATTCACGACTTCACCATGCGGGGAGGCCCGCCGCGTGTATTTTAACCCGGAAGCAGGCTTATTCCTCATCCAGCGGAACGGTCAGTCGACGTTTTTTCACCGCGTCAGCCAGAGTGTGCAGCAATGGAATGGTGTCTTCCCAGCCGATGCAGGCATCAGTGATCGACTTGGCATATTCCAGCGACTGGCCTTCAACCAAATCCTGCCGTCCAGCGTTCAAGTGACTCTCGATCATGGCGCCGATGATGCGCGCATCACCGCCCGCGACTTGTTCAGCCACTTCGGCGCCTACGTCTATCTGGCGCTGATACTGCTTGCTGGAATTGGCGTGCGAAAAATCAATCATCAACTGTTGGCGCAGGCCGGCGGCGGCCAATTCACCACAGGCCAGATTGACGTTCGCCGCATCATAGTTGGGTGCTTTGCCGCCACGCAGAATGACATGCGTGTCTTCGTTACCCGACGTGCTGAATACACCAACATGGCCAGATTTGGTAATGGAGATGAAATGGTGGCGCGCCGATGCGGCCTTGATTGCATCCACCGCAATTCGCAGGCTGCCGTCGGTTCCGTTCTTGAACCCTACCGGGCACGACAAGCCTGACGCCAGCTGGCGATGAGACTGCGATTCGGTAGTACGTGCGCCGATCGCGCCCCAGCTCACCAGATCGGCAATGTATTGCGGTGAAATCAGGTCGAGGAATTCGGTTGCACAAGGCAGACCGATTTCATTGATTTCCAGCAACAGCTTGCGTGCCAGACGCAGCCCTTCGTTAATATCGAAGCTCTCATCCAGGTGCGGGTCGTTGATCAGGCCTTTCCAGCCCACGGTGGTGCGGGGTTTTTCAAAGTAAACGCGCATCACAATGATGAGGTCACGCGCCAGTTCGTCGGCCAGCGGCTTCAGCTTGCGTGCGTAGTCCAGCGCGGCTTCCGGATCGTGTATGGAACACGGGCCCACGATGATGAACATGCGGTCATCCGCTCCGTGCAGCACGTCATGTATGGCGCTGCGTGCATGCGCCACGTGCGCATGCACGGCTTCTTTGGCGCGTAGTTCGCGCATAATCTGCATGGGGGCGAGCAATTCGCCGCTTTGCTCGATGCGCGTATCGTCAGTTCGGGTGGCAGTCATTTTCAGGCTCCGTGTATGTGCTTGAGCCGTAGCGGCTTAAACAAAAAACCGCCAGCAGGCTGGCGGTTTCGATAAGGCAAGCTGTTCGCTTCAACGCCTCCCGACCGCCAAGGGCGTGGGATAAAAATAGCTAAAAAAGAACCAGTTGGCCGTATTCATACGCACGAGTTTAGCAAACACCTCCCTTCCGAGCCAAGCAAATTAAAGTTTTAGTCACCCATCGCCGTAAACGACGCTGCGGACGCAATTCCTATCAATACTCACCTCAGACAAAAACAAGCAGAGGGAAACATGACTAACCCAGCTGACACCTCACCCTCGGGCCAGGAACACCGACGCGACAAGCGTTTTCAGGTGTCACAACCTGCCCGGCTCATGCAACAGGGCCATCCCGATGTTGATTGTGAAATACACGATTTTTGTCAGGGTGGCCTGTTCCTGAAGTTCATCCATTCCGAGGCTGCGATTGCCACGCTGACAAAGCGCACAAATTCGGCTGTGGACATTGTCTTTACAGCGGACCCAGCCAATGGGAGCCAGACTTATCGTTTTTCTGCCAAGATCAAGCGCATGAGCGCATCTGGCGTGGGCATCGTATTTGACCGGCAACCAATAGATGCGCTACGCGCCCTGCAGAAAATGCGCATGGCCGTGCATCGCAAAAAATTTACTGCGCAGCTGCCCACTGGCGCTGGCCCGCAATTGCGTGAAGCCTGCACCACACTCCTGAATGAGACCCTGCTCCAGTCATATGACCAGATGATGCGCACCCTGGGCGACAAATTGGCTGCTGCGTCATCACAAGCTGCTGGCATCACCGAGCATACTGGGCTGCTGAATGCCATGCGTGAGTTTGAAAGTCATTCAAGCACTGTTAAAGGCCACTTTGTCACGCAGGTCACCGATGCGCTGAAGCACGCTCGACCTGTGCAAGCCAAGTCCACGCGTGACGCTGCGCCAGGCAATTTGGAACTGGTAGATGAAACAGAGTTTGAGGACTGGTTAGCCACTTCGTCCGAAGCACACAAGCTGGAAGAATTGTTTCAAGAGCAGCTGCACGAGATTGAGCCGCGCGCGGGGCAGCTTTTTGGGTTTTCCTGCGATCACAGCAACAATCCTTTTGGCCCCGCCATCATTGGCCATGCCTACCGCGAAGCACTGCAAGACATTCCTGTTATCCCGCGTGCGCGTCAGATTGCCTATGCTATGTTGCGCGCTACGTTAGCCGAACAACTGGCTCCGCTTTACGCTGAACTGCTGGCTTTACTGCCTGTTTCCCAGATCGAAATCGATCACCGCCAGTCCAGCGACGCAACCCAAAACGCCCAAACGCAATCTGCGGCGCCTGTTGAACCAGGTGAACACGCTGCCCAACCGGGTCAGGTTGATTCATCCGGCTCCGCCCCCGCTGCGGCCAGCACGCCTCCGAAAAGTGCACTGAGCCAACTCACGGGTTCGCTGATGGATTTTTTCCGCGGCCGCGACTCATCAAGTTCGTCTGCAACTCAAGCGGCATCCGGGCCCTCGGTAAACGGAACCACCTCAGGCAACCCGCCCACTACGCAAATGCCATCGGGTGGCGGCCCCTCTTCCTCATCTTTCATGCCGTCAGCTGCCACGCAAGGCGGACCGACCAGCGGAATGACCGATCAGGCCACCCAGCCCATGGTCAATACGATCGGAGTGGCCCATTCACCTGTCTTGCAACGACTGGCCGCAGCGGGCGCACTCCCCACTCACGTCACACCGGAAGCACAACGTTCGGTCGATATGTTTGGCGTGTTGTTCGATGCCATGCATGCTGAAAGGTCGATTACCGAGGGCATTCGACCATTCTTTCAACAAATGGAAGCCAGCCTCATCAAACTGGCCATGGACGACCCGCAGTTTTTGGCTTCGCCCGCCCACCCTGCGCACAAGGTGTTGAATACCCTGGACCGAATCAGCATGGCGGCGGGCGATGATGGCAAGATTACCGATGCCCGCCTGCTGCGATTGATGAACCGCTGGACCGAACGCATCAATACAGAAGCCGATAAAAATCCGGGCGTATTTGAAGAAGCCCGCACCCAGCTCGAGCGCGTCGTCAAACCACTTTTGAACGAACGAACAGCCCGCGTTTTCCGCTTGCAGGAAATGTGTGAAGGCCGCCAGCGCGCAGAAGTCGCCAAACAACGCATTCTCGGTGATCTGCTGGCTCGACTGGAAGAACACGAAATACCCAATGCCGTCATTGAGTTGCTGAACGGTGGATGGCGTAACGTATTGCTGATTGCCGAAATGCGGCACGGCGTGGATAGTGCAGAAGCACAAGAAGCCTGGAATGTATTAAGCATGTTGTGTCAATGGCTGGACCCTAACCGGCTTGAAGCCCCGACCACAGTCGACATACAGAGCCTGCTCCAACACATTGATCAAGCACTGACACAGGTGAGTGCTGACAAATTTGCGCAGGACCGCATCGTCGACCAGCTGGCTATCGCACTCTTTGACGAAAACAAATCACAGCATCGCTATACCTCGGTTGCTGCCCGGCTCAACGACACAACGAGCGACACGCTGAATGAAGCGCAGGACACGCTGGTCGAACGCCTGCGCGTAGGCGACTGGTTGCAGTTCAAGTCGCTCGACGCTCCGCTCAATCTGATCTGGATAGGTGACAAGCCACACGTGTATGTTTTTGCCAACTACCGGGGCATCAAAAAACTCGACCTCAAGCGAGCTGATTTTCTGCAAACCCTCGAAAGCGGCGACGCAGCATGGACTGAAGACCTCGAACTCCCGCTGATGGATCGTTCGTATAGCGCCATGATCCAGAAAATGCAGCGCGATCTCATGTGGCAGTCTTCGCACGATGCCGCCACAGGGCTCATGAATCGCAAAAGTTTCTTCCGCGCAGTTCGTCGCAACTGGCTGCGCAATCTTTCCACTGGCCATGGCTATGTCGTAGGCCTGATTCAACTGGATATCTCCAATCCAGCTGGCGACCCCGTGGGCGAAGCCATCCGTACTCCCATCCTGCGTGAATTCGCCCAATCACTGCCGGGACAACTCCCGCCCAACGCCTTGCTCGCCCGTGCAGGAGAGACCGGCTTGTCATTCTGGTTCAGCGCCGCCGACAGCGCGGAAGCCGTTCAGCAGACAGAAGCCATTCAGCAATTCATCATTCAGCAGCCTCATGAAATCGAAGGCACGCGCTACCACATCAAAGCGGCCATCGGTCTGATGTGGGCCACCGACTGCCTCAGTCCCGAGGCCTATTACGATAACGCCAATGCGGCCAGCACCCGGGCACGCGAATCGCATACCCCCGTCATGCTATACAGCAGCGAGGACGAAGACGGCAGCGTATTGGCACTGGCCCAATGGGCGCACGAGTTGACGTCCATCCTCGTCAACAACCAGCTCAGCCTCAACTGCCAGCCCGTCGTCGCCACCGGCGACGACACCCGTACGCCCTTGTATTACGAAATCCTGCTCCACCCCAGCTCGAACGATGAAAAAATTGCCACGCGCGAACTCATCGACATTGCAGAACGCCTGCAGCGCATCACCGAAATCGATCGCTGGGTCGTGCGTAATGCCCTGCAGTGGATGCGTGACCATGCTGACAAGGTGGCAACATTGGGCGGCTTCTCCATCAACCTCTCCGGGCAATCTGTCACCAACCCGCTATTCCTGAAATTCATTCTGGGCGAGCTCGCAAACGGCGACATCCCGGGTGAGAAGCTCATCTTCGAAATCAGTGAAATCGATGCCATGGACAACCATGCCCAAAC
Source organism: Thiobacillus sp. (assembly GCA_036568265.1). Classification (GTDB taxonomy): domain Bacteria; phylum Pseudomonadota; class Gammaproteobacteria; order Burkholderiales; family Thiobacillaceae; genus Thiobacillus. The sequence goes on along the minus strand of DATCSW010000011.1, from coordinate 66,296 downwards.
ACAATTGTTCATGCGGCAACTGCATCGCCATGGCTGTCGATTCACACTCGACGAGTTTGGCGCCGGTTACAGCTCCTTTACGCGACTCAAAAGCATGAAACTGGATTACCTGAAAATCGACCGTACCCTGGTGCGCGAAGTCACCAGCAGCATGATCGACGAAGCCCTGGTGCGCTCGATTCTGGAAACCGGCAGCTTTCTTGGGATCAAGACCGTAGCAGGCTATGTCGAAGATGAAGAAACGCTCACCAAGCTTGGGGAGATGGGGGTGGATTGCATGCAGGGGTATTTGATTGCTGAGCCGGTGGAGCTGAAGAGTTTGGCCTGAGCTAGCGTCGCTTGCTCCGATCGGGATGGCGAGCTGGTCGTTGTAGTTAAGTCCTGCGCAGGACGGCTGACCGTTGGCCGGGGGTTGCCCGGCGGCAAGTCACTTTCTTTGTCTCGCCAAAGAAAGGAACCAAAGAAAGGCGACCCCACATCCCCGCCCTTCGGGTACCCAAAAACCGAGCCAGCCGGACGGGCGGCGAAGAACTCGCCCCGCTTTTGCTGTTTTAAATTGGTTTTTTGTGAGCGGGGCTCAAACACCTTCGCCGCTGATCCGCCCGGCAGGCTCGATTTTCGGCGGGGCTGAAGGGGAAGAAAGTCAAAACCAGTGGGGTGATGACTGGATGTTTGGGGGGCTTGTGTGACGACACCTATCCTGCGCAATGCCTTTCTGTTATTGCGCCCCACACTTGCCCGATTACTGCAGGCTTACACCATGCTTTCGAGCAAGCGCGTCCAACGCGTCGATGGCCCGTGTCGCATTGTCTCGATCCTGCTCCAGCGTCACCAACATCGTTTGTAGCCTCGCCTCGGCACGCGTTAGACGATCTCGAATTTGCAACAAATTCTCTCTGTTTTCAGAAATGGCGCTCTTTGGCATCGCCAAGATGGAGGCGCTCTGCTCAAGGTCACTGTTAACGGAAATCAGCAACGATCCGATTTCTTGGCCGTCCGAGGCGACCTGTCTCAGAGAGGCGACGACTTCTCCGTTCAATTCGTTCACCTGCCGCGTTTGAAGACGAACCTCAAAAAACCTTGCTGCGACCAATCTGAGTCCTTCCGTGGCCTTGCCAAATTTTCGGTCAATCGCCTGTCTATCGAGCTTCCTGCCACCGCTTTCGGTCGCCAGATCCATGAGCTTCATCAATCGTCCGTGCTCATCTTCATAGGCGTTTGCCCGTAGTTGCAAGTCCTTCCGGATGCCCTCATCAACCACAACATCATCAGCCAACTCCTCTGGGCTGAAGGGCGGATCGACATAGGGTCTCGGAGGATTGATCCATGTATCAGGCACCTTGAAAAACAGTGCCTCCAGGAAGTTCTGATCCCGCTTTACACAACGCCATGACTTCGAGCTTGCCAGGAAGTCATGGCGGGCCAATTCAGACTTATCAATATGCTGCGGCATTCCATAGCGCGCCCCGCAGACTGAAACTTTTTCAACCAAGGTATATGTCGTGTACAAACTCGCGCCTTGATATACGGCGACAGCTATTACGCCATAGATAATGGTCTTCTTTATCAGGGTCACGAGCAGCATGTCTGCGCGATCACTTTCCGTGCGGTGTTAAGCCCTTACGCCGTCCCGCCTACCGTCAGCCCATCAATCCTCAGCGTCGGCTGACCCACGCCGACTGGCACGCTTTGACCTTCCTTGCCGCATGTCCCCACGCCCGAATCCATTTCCATGTCGTTACCGATCATGGACACGCGGGTGAGCACTTCGGGGCCGTTGCCGATGAGGGTGGCGCCTTTGACGGGGTAGGTGATTTTGCCGTCTTCGATCATGTAGGCCTCGGCGGCGGAGAAGACAAATTTGCCGCTGGTGATATCGACCTGGCCGCCGCCGAAGTTGACGGCGTAGAGGCCATTTTTCACCGAGGCAATGATTTCCTGGGGGTCTTTATCGCCGCCTAGCATGAGGGTGTTGGTCATGCGCGGCATGGTGAGGTGCGCATACGATTCCCGGCGCGCGTTGCCGGTGAAGGGCATGTTCATCAGGCGGGCGTTCATCATGTCCTGCATGTAGCCGGTGAGGATGCCATCTTCGATCAGCGTGGTGCGCTGGGTGGGATTGCCTTCGTCGTCGATGTTGAGCGAACCACGGCGTAGGGGAATGGTGCCGTCGTCGACGACGGTCACGCCGGGGGCGGCGACGCGTTCACCGATGCGGCCGGCGAATGCCGAGCTGCCTTTGCGGTTGAAATCGCCTTCGAGGCCATGACCAATCGCTTCGTGCAGCAGGATGCCAGGCCAGCCGGCACCCAACACAACAGTCATGGTGCCGGCAGGGGCGGGGCGGGCGTCGAGGTTGACGCTGGCCTGATGCACGGCTTGTTTGGCGTATTGATCGAGAATGTCGTCGGTGAAATAGCTGTAGTCGAATCGTCCGCCACCCCCGCCACTACCCTGTTCGCGGCGCCCGTCCTGCTCGGAAATGACCTGCAGGGACAAACGCACCAGTGGGCGCACATCGGCAGCCATGTGGCCATCGGAGCGTGCGACGTAAATCACTTCATATTCGGAAGCGAGGCTGGCCATGACCTGGATCACGCGCGGGTCCATGGCGCGGGCTTTTTTCTCCAGCCGCTCCAGCAACGTGACCTTGGCTGCATCGTCCAGACTCACCAGCGGATCGACCGCGTGATACAGCTGGCGGCCATCGGCGCGACGCGCAACGGCAGTCTGTCGTTCCTGACCTGCGCGTGCGATGGCGCGAGTGGCATCGGCGGCTGCGCCCAGCGCATCGAGGCTGATGTCATCGGAATAGGCAAACGCTGTCTTTTCGCCCGAGATCGCGCGCACGCCCACACCCTGATCGATATTGAAGCTACCCGATTTCACCTGGCCTTCTTCCAGACTCCAGCCTTCGGAACGCGAGTACTGAAAATACAGGTCGGCGTAATCGACATCGTGCGTTAACAGGCGGCCAAACACTGGAGCCAGCTTGTCGGCGTCGAGCCCGTTCGGGGTGAGTAATGTCGCTTCGGCAGACTTGAACAGCTGCTCGGCGGTTTGAATGGGTACAAATGCGTCGGTCGGGTTCATATTCAGTGTCCTTTTACTTGCTGGTGGGCTCACGCTTGGCCGTGGCACGGCGCTCGACCACATCAACCTTGATCTGTTTGCAAGGGATGAAACGGTGCTTGAGCGCGGGCAGGCTCTTGCGCAAGCTGGCCTGGTAGGCCGGATTGATATTGGCGATGGCCACGCCGGAGCCACGCGGCAACCGGTCGAGCACGACGCCCCACGGATCGACAATCATGCTATCGCCATGGGTTTCGCGTCCTGACAAATGGTAACCGCCCTGGGCCGGCGCAATGACGTAGGCCAGGTTTTCGATCGCGCGGGCGCGAATCAGGGTTTCAAAATGCGCGCGGCCGGTGGTGGCGGTAAACGCCGACGGCACCACGATGATGTCGACTTCAGGCATGGCGCGATACAACTCGGGGAAGCGCAGGTCATAACAGATCGACAGCCCGATACGGCCAAATGGCGTGTTGACGACCACAACCTTGTCGCCCGGCTCGATCAGGTTGGCTTCCTGATAGCGTTCATTGCCAAGGTCCAGTCCAAACAAATGGATCTTGTCGTAACGTGCCACCAGCTTGCCGCGCTCGTCGTAGACGAGGCAGCTGTTGCGCACCTTGTTCGCAGCCTCCGCCTCTAGAGGAATCGAACCGCCGATCAGCCAGATGTGATGTTTCTTGGCCATTCGTGACAGGAATGCCTGGATCGGGCCATGGCCTTCGGCCTCGCGCACCTTGACCACGCCAGAATCTTTCATCGCCATGATGCAAAAAAACTCGGGCAACACGATCAATTGTGCGCCTGCCTCCACGGCCAGCTCGATCAATTGCTCCGCCTCAGCCAGATTCGCCGGCACATTCGGTCCGGAGGCCATCTGGATCGCAGCGACCCGAACCGCGCCTGCTTGCGCCGCTGTTTTTTTAACCTGAGCGCTTTTGGGACGCGCTACTGAGGATGAGGTCATTTTCTTCGTCGTCATGATGATGTTCCACTATCAGGGTTCAGTCGCCTGAATTTCAGTTTTGCCTTTGTTTTTAACCAGCCGCTTGACGTCCGGGGTCAGCCATGGCCCGGTCACCAGGTATTCCTGGCTGATGGCCTCTTCAATTGGATCACGCAATATTTTCTGCGCAGCAAACGTACCCAGACCCGCCAACGGACCGCCTATCAGCGCACCCGCCACAGCCACCCCTTCGGACAATTTCGGAATCACTTTCATGCGTAGCTGTACGGATTCCTGATTGAGATCGGCCAAGCCCGACATATTGACCTTGGCGGATGGCCCACGCATTTTGAAGTCATCGCTATAAACCACCCCGCGGGCAATGCGCAAAGTGGCACCAATTTCGTCAAAGGCGAGTCCTTCATTGAAGATATCACGGAAATCCAGATTCAGCCTGCGTGGCAGGGATTGCAGACTCAGTACCCCCAGCAGCTTGCCCACCCCTGGCTCTACCTTGAGGAATTGGCCTCCCTTGGCCTTGAAATCGAGTTGCCCCGCCAGATTCGCAAATGAAAAGTCGGCTGGCGATCCCATCCAGGTTGCGTTACCTCGGATCTCGACATTGCCACGCTTCACGGTATCAGGGTAGCCAAAGCGAGCCAGGAACCGGCCCGCATCCTGCACGCTCAGACCCATATCTGCTTGCGTTTCGCTTACGCCACCGTCTCGCCACACACCCGTCATGCGGAACACGCTGTCGGGGTGCGTCAGGCGCAGGCTATCGATCACCAACCCTACGGGAGCACCCCGCGCAACCGCATCCAAACGGCCCATGGCGCGTGACTGCAACCGAAAATCATCCACGGCCAGATCGAGCACCGGGAAGTCCGCGCCTTTCAGGTTGATGGCTGCTGTTGCGACACCTGAGGTCGAAACGAGTTCCGGGATGGTCAATTGCTTGAATTGCGCCGATACACGTGCGGGCTGCTCACCGGCAGCCGGACGGTACGTCAAGACGCCATTGACCTCATTGCCGTTCACCGCCGTGCGAAACAGGCCGTTACGCATGCGTCCAAGGAGTTTGACGTCCCGGTAACGACGTCCCATCAAATCAAGCGTATCGAAGCTCAAATCCATTGAGGTCAACGACAGCGGCTCATCCTCGTTTCCGTTTGACAGCAAGGCAAGCCAGCCCGAGAACTCAAGCCCCTGGCCGCTACCCGCCAGGCGCAGCCCTGGCTCGTTAGGGATCGACGCGGCCCCGCCAAAACGCACCTCGCCCCGATCAAAACGTCCGTCAGCGTGTTTACGCCAGGCCACGCCGACAGTTTGGCCAAACATGATGTCATACCGCTCTCCGCCTTCTTGTGGCTGACTGCTCACCGTAAGCGCCAGGGTTTGACCCGCGCTCTTGGCCAATGGCGCGGGCAGGCTGGATGCCAAACCCAGCAGGTCAGACTCGACGCGCACACGCGCGCCCGCGGTTTCAAGATCAATACGCCCACGCCATGCGGTCTGCCCGGACAAATGCTTGTCCCAGGGCGCCCCCAGCCAGGGACCCATTCCGGTTGCAGTGGCGCGGCCTCTTGCCACAATCTGCACCAGGCCACTTTGCGTCACGGCGTCAATAGCAAGCGGCCCACCCAGAAACTGAGCACTGATATTTTTGGCTGTCAGGCTGTCCTGGGTAAAGTCGATGTCACCTCGCACCTGATCCAGTGCAGGCAAACCGGACGGAAAGACGGTGTTATTCAGCAATGAAAACCGACCAGCCAGTTTCGTATCATGGCTGTGCCGAAGCGGCACGTGCAGTTTCAAGGTCAGATGCGCTTTTCCATTACCGGTCAGCGTATCGGTGAACCCCCGCAGCGTTTCCCCGACCGGGCTGAAATTTGCAAAGCGAATGAAATCAGGGAGCTGACCATTGGCCTCGCCCTCAATGTGCAACTGTTCTTCATGGTGCAGCAAATCCGGAATCTCGGCTTTAACCGGATTCAGTTCCACACCATAAATCCGCGCCCGGCTGGACGTGATCTGCATTTTTTTGCCTTCAAACAGCACCCGCGCATGAATACCATCGATGCGCGGCCAGCCCTGGACATAGTTCAGCACCACATCCTTGACTTGCGATTCGATCCGGAACACGCCATTGCCCTGCTCGAACGGAAACTGTGTGACATCGCCTTTCAAGGTCAGCCGCACGTCATCCGAATAGCCAGCCTGAATGCCGTCTTTCAGCCAATTGACGGTTCGATCGCCAATTACCCTGGGCAGGTAGCGGTACACCGCCGTGCCATCAGCACGCGTCAGATGTATGCCCAGATCGACCAAACCGGGCTTGTCAGCCAGCAGTTCATAGTGTCCCTTGGCCGTTCCGGCTGCATCCGCGTTGGCGAAACGAGCGTCCTCCAGCATTAACTGCCGGCCCCGCGACGTTTTCTTCCAGCCACCCTGTGCATACAAGGTGTCAAATTTCAGGGTCGGATCTCGAAACAAATTGGGCAAATTAATCGCCAGCTGTCGGGAATCTATTGTGAATGTCCCGGACTGCGCATCCCCTTTGATCACGCCGGACAGGTTTTCAATTCCAGGTTGATGATCCAGTGCGGCCACACCCAGATTTGAAACCCGCGCCTCGAGCACAAAGTTGTCTGCGCCAGGCTGCGCACCCGCCCACCCCAATTGCAATACGTCGAGCTTGCCTTTCAGCTGCATGGCCATCACACGGCTCCGCAGCTCGGAAGCCATCGGCACACTCGGCAATATAGGTTCCCAGCCATCAAGGTCCAGATTGCGTGCCGTGACTTCGTATGACCGCGGGTTCCAGGCCACGCCCAGATCAAATGCCGCGCCCAAGGCCATTCCGGGTTTCGCAATCCGTAAATTGCCAAATTCCACTCGATTGCCATCTGCTCGATTGCCATCTACTCGATTGCCATCTACTTGGCGCACCCATTGAACCTGCCCAAGTACATGCGCCAGTCGCAAGGGTGGCAAGCCATCGCCCAAAGTGGTCTCGACTGCTCGCAGATTAAATCCGGCATGGGCCTTGTTGAATTCACCATTCTCCAGCCCCAATGTCACATGGACTGCACCCCAACCCTGCTCCGGCTGATACGGCACACTGACCCAAGTGACGAGATTCTGAAACGACACGCCCGAGGTTTGGGTGTCGATGCTCCCGCTCCAGGTTTGAATATCGTCGGGACGGCGGGCAACCCACTGCGCATCGATCTTGACCGGCAAAGCCAGGCTGCTGGGCGGCGTAGCAGACAGCAGTAAACGATGTTTACGACCGGAGTTGGTCAAGTCAACATCGACCGCTTTCAATGTGAGCGGTGGCGCTTCGCGTATTTCGTCCTGCCAGGTCAGGGTCGCCGCGCTCACCTGCACTCGTCCCTGACGCAACAACCAGCTCACAAAACCACTATCCGGAGTTGCCGGGTTGACGGGTATCCCCCCGACGTAAAAATGACCGTCCTGTGCACGCCGGACATCCAAAGTCAGGCCGCGCAGGCTCATCTGACTAAAACGCGGCTCCAGGATCAGCAAGGATCGCCAGGAAAAGGTGGCTTTGAGTTCAGGTAACAACAACGCTGGCTGACCCTGCGGGTCATACAACCGCACACCTTTCAAATTGAATTCGGGTCGCGCCTGATGCCATTCTCCCGACACCGCCTCCAGCGTGACACGCTGACCCAACGCGCGCGACATCATGTTCGCGACCGTTTCCCGGTGATCGGCGATATTGGGCAATACCCAGAAATACATCAATGCAGCGGCGACCGAAAAAAGCAGCGCAGCCAATATGGTCAGCGCCATGATTCCACGCGCTGCGCGATACAGCCATAAAGAAAAAACGGGAGAAACAGTCATGGAATCAAATATCTCGGACCCATTGATTCTATGCGCTATTCAAGGGATTCGGGGCAATTGACCTGTTAAATTCTGTTGTCTTATTCACCCGTAAAGCGATGGATCTGTCGACGCGCCCGCTTGGTGGGGCGCCCTTTGACGGCCGCAGCCGGGTGAGCAGTTAGCTTGCGTTCAGCCGCCTGTTGCTGCCGGCGCGTCACGCTCTCCGGAGTCTCTTCATACAGGCGCTGCGCCACAGGCGCCGGGCCACGCTGCATCGACAATCCACGCACAACCAGCACCCATGACGCATCGGTCATTTGAATCTCAAGCCGATCGCCCGGCCTGATATCGCGTGCGGGCTTGGCGCGCTCGTCGTTCAATTTGACTCGACCATGCTCGATGGCCTGAGTCGCCAGGCTGCGTGTTTTGAAAAATCGCGCGGCCCATAGCCATTTGTCGAGACGCATCTTGACCAGCCCCGTCAGTTCAGGCGTCATGATTCGCTCCGGATATGCTTCGGTTCGCAGCCACGAAGCAGCATCTGCGCGAGGTGATCGGTACAATGTCGGGATTTGCGCTGATTGGAAATACCATGTCTAAAATTCTCGCCTTTTCTGGGAGCATCCGCCGCGACTCCGTAAACCGCAAACTCATCCGGGCCGCCGTAGACGCTACACGAGCCGCGGGTGGCGACGTCACACTGATCGACCTGGCTGATTATCCGCTCCCACTCTATAACGGCGACCTGGAAGACTCAGAAGGCCTGCCCGACAATGCGCTACGCCTGAAAGCGCTGTTCAAAGAGCATGATGCCCTGCTGATCGCCAGTCCCGAATACAACAGCTCGATTCCCCCCTTGCTGAAGAATTCTATCGACTGGGTCTCGCGTGAATGGCAGGGTGAATCAGGACTGGTACCTTACCAGAACAAAATCGCGGCCATCATGGCAGCGTCCCCCGGATCACTCGGCGGTATGCGCATGCTGCCTCATCTACGACAAATTCTGAATACATTAGGTGTGCTCGTTCTGCCGGGGCAATTCTCGCTGTCGAACGCAGACAGGGCATTTCATGCTGAAACCGGCGCGCTGGCATCGCCCACCCAGTTGCACAGCCTGGTTCTGGAGCTGGTCACGGTGACTGCGGCTATAGGCCAGAAATAAAGGGCAAAAAAAACGCCCCGAAGGGCGCCTGCTCTGCCGAGCAAGTCAAGGCTATCCAGCCCAGGAGAAATACCACAACACAAGTCGCAGACTTACTCGCTCCCAGGACGGGAAGCGAATGAGCCTGCGTCGATTTTCGAAACGAATGCATACGACTGCGACACGCTCATGTCATGTGCATGGCTGAGGCCGGTAAAACACGTGAGCGCGGCTATCACCGCAAGTGACAAGGCCAGGCCGGGCAAACCGCCGGTGCGATAACCACAGCGGCTATCCGTTGAACGAACAGGGAATGGACAATGATGTGGCATGGCGGCTCCTTGGTAGCAAGAAAACTACCTGGATCAGGGCGGGTGACCTGGAGTTGCAAAGTCACACTTTTGGCGGCAGCCCCGCTATCTTTTTCAAGACTGGAAGCTTTGCGTCGCCGTCTCACGACGGGTTTGCCCTTGGCAGGTTATCTACAGTAACGTCGATATTTCGACAAACTTGAGTCAAAAAGCGCGTTAACCAAAAATATAATGATCTAAATAATCAATACGTTAACAAAAACAAGCCTTCAGCGCCCACAACACCCCGTTCGACTGGTTGTCGCGACGCTCGGCGTCACTTAATCGCCTCCCTCAGCTGGTCGAGGATGGCCGGGTTCTCCAGGGTCGAAATATCCTGGGTGATCTCTTCGCCCCTGGCGATGGCGCGCAACAGCCGCCGCATGATCTTGCCGGAGCGGGTTTTGGGCAGGTTGTCACCAAACCGGATTTCGTCGGGCTTGGCAATGGGGCCGATTTCCTTGGCGACCCAATTGCGCAAGTCGGCCACGATTTGTCTGGCCGCTTCGCCCGTCGCGCGCGCGCCTTTCAGTACGACATACGCCACCACCGCTTCGCCCTTGATGTCGTGCGGGCGCCCCACCACGGCGGCTTCAGCCACCAGCGGGTTGGATACCAGTGCGGACTCGATTTCCATGGTGCCCAAACGATGGCCGGACACGTTCAACACGTCATCGATGCGGCCCATGATCCAGAAATAGCCATCCTTATCGCGGTGCGCCGAATCGCCCGCGAGATAGATTTTACCGCCAAGTTCCTCGGGGAAATAGGTTTTAAGGAAGCGATCGGGGTCGCCCCACAACGTGCGCAGCTGCGAAGGAAACGGCCGCGTGATTACCAGAAAGCCGCCCTGACCTTTTTCAATCGGCTGCCCGACCTCGTCGGTGATCGCGGTCATGATGCCAGGCAGCGGCAAGGTGCAGGAGCCTGGCTTGGCGGGCACCGCGCCCGGCAACGGCGCAATCATGTGGGAGCCGGTTTCGGTCTGCCACCAGGTGTCGACGATCGGGCAGCGTCCGCCGCCAATGACTTCGTGGTACCAGATCCAAGCTTCCGGATTGATCGGTTCGCCTACGCTGCCCAACAGACGCAGCGACGACAGATCAAATTTGGCAGGTTCACTGGCGCCCAGTTTGATCAGGCTGCGGATTGCGGTCGGCGCGGTATAAAAGGTGGTGACCTTGTGTTTCTGAACAATTTCCCAGAAACGTCCGGGATGCGGATAGGTCGGCACGCCCTCGAAAATGACTTCAGTCATCCCCAGTGCCAGCGGTCCGTAAGTGACATAGGTATGGCCGGTGACCCAGCCAATATCAGCAGTACACCAGTAGACATCGGTATCGGGCTTGGCGTCGAACACCCACTGCATGGAAAGGATTGCACCGAGTAGATAGCCACCACTGGAATGCTGCACGCCCTTGGGTTTGCCGGTCGAACCCGAGGTATACAGGATAAACAGCGGATGCTCGGCGCTCACCCACACGGGTTCGCTGGTTTCGGCCTGGGTTTGGGTGAGTTCGTGCCACCACATATCACGCGGTGTCCAGTTGACCTCGCCGCCGGAGCGGCGGTACACGATCACGCGTTCGACGCAGGACGTATCGCCCATGACCAACGCAGCATCAACGGCACGTTTCAATGGGACCGTTTTGCCGCCACGGATCGCTTCGTCAGCGGTGATAATGATTTTGGCCTTGGCATCCTCAATGCGCTCGAACAGGCTTTTGGAAGAGAACCCACCGAATACCACTGAATGAATCGCGCCGATGCGTGCACAGGCCTGCATCGCCACCACGGCTTCGATGCTCATCGGCATATAGATAATGACACGGTCGCCCACTTCCACCCCCAACGAGGTGAGGCCATTGGCAAACTGGCACACACGTGCGTGGAGTTGCTTGTAGGTGACTTTCGTCACCGCGCCATCGTCGGCTTCGAAGATCAATGCGGTCTTGTCGCCTTTTTTCGCCAGATGGCGATCCAGACAATTGTAGGAAACGTTGAGCTCGCCATCGTCAAACCATTTATAGAAGGGCGCTTTCGATTCATCGAGCGTGCGGGTAAATGGCTTTTTCCAGTCGATTGCTTCGCGCGCCTGTTGAGCCCAAAAGCCTTCGTAATCGGTTTCAGCCTGCTTGCACAAGGCTTGATAAGCGGCCATTCCGGGCACATTGGCTTGTTTGACGAAGGCTTCGTCAGGCGGAAAAACACGGGTTTCAGTCAGTATCGACTTGATGGCTGCCATACAATCTCCTCACTGTTATTGATTCGGCCTGATGAAGTTTAAAAGGATACTGAAGGCAAGTTTGCCCCGGTTGCCTGGTTGCTTGAGACTGTGCGGCAGGCCAAATCGATAACCTTTAAAACAGTTTTTAATTGAGGCGGCTCAGCGGACTCCCCACTCAAGCAATGCAAGAAACACTTTACAGGTTCAAACATGACCCAGCCGTCTCGATAGCACGCTGCATTCACGATTGATTTTAATCCAAGTCATCCTAACCCAAGCGCCCCGCTTCAAGCCATGACCCATCCTGCCCTTGAACATGTTGCCCGTTGCTCCCGCTTTGGCCGGCGTCTGCTGGCCGCACAGCCGCAGCTCGTCAAAGCCGTAGAGACCAATCTCGACCACGTCTTCAGCCGCGAGGCCATGCAGGTATTTCTGGCTGAACCACCGTGTTCAGATGAAGCCGCACTGAATCAGCGTTTACGGCAACTGCGCCAGCGCGTCTGGCTGAACACTACCGCGCGCGATCTGGCCGGCACCGCCGATCTCGCCGAGGTGACAGCCGCCTACAGCAATCTGGCCGAAGTCTGCATCGTGGCCGCGCTGGACTTTCATCATGCCGAGCTCGCCGAACGTCACGGCGAACCGCGCGACGAACATGGCAAGCCGCTGCAGATGGTGGTGGTGGGCATGGGCAAGCTGGGTGGCGGCGAACTCAATGTGTCGTCCGATATCGATCTGATCTATCTCTATCCGGAGGAAGGCGATACCGCCAGCGACGATCCCGAAGCCGAGATCCGCTCGCTCAGCAACCACGAGTTTTTTATCCGCGCGGGGCGCAAGCTGGCCGCATCGATTTCGGAAAACACCGCTGATGGCTATGTCTTCCGGGTCGATTTGCGGCTGCGCCCCTGGGGCGATTCCGGGCCGTTCGCAATGGGGTTTGAGATGCTGGAAGACTATCTGATGGCGCAAGGCCGGCCGTGGGAACGCTACGCCTGGATCAAGGCTCGCGCGCTCACCGGCTCCCGCCACGATGAACTGGTGGAAATCGTGCGGCCGTTCATCTATCGCAAATATCTCGACTTCGGCGCGTTCGCCGCCATCCGCGATCTGCACGTGCAAATCCGGCGCGAAGTCGCCCGCCGCGAAATGGCTCACAACATCAAGCTCGGTCCAGGCGGCATCCGCGAAATCGAGTTCACTGCACAAGTGTTCCAGCTCATACGCGGCGGCCAGATTCCGGCTCTGCAACAACGTCCTACCCTCACCGTGCTGGGCGAACTGGTGGAACACGGGCTGATGATGGCGGATGCGCAGCAGGAGCTGGCTGCCGCTTATCACTTCCTGCGCCGGCTGGAGCACCGCATCCAGTATCTGGACGACGCACAAACCCATCTGCTGCCGGATGACACTGAGTCGCAGGCGATGCTGGCCGAGGCGATGAATCTGCCCGACTACGCAACGCTGATTGCCCAACTCGACGTGCATCGCAACAAGGTCACGCGCCACTTCGACCAGATGTTTACCGCGCCGCAAACCGACCAGAACAGCCATCCGCTCACAGTCATTTTTTCGGGAACGGGAGACGCCGACACACTCCATGCATTGCTGGAAAAAACGGGTTACGCCGACCCTGCCCGAGTACTGGCGACGCTCGAGACCTTACGTGATAACACGGCGCGCCTGCCCGAATCGACGCAACTGCGGCTGCATGCGCTGCTGCCCCCCGCACTCGAAATCATTGGCGGCCAGGATGATCCGGCTGCCACGCTGGAACGCTTCGCTGCGCTGATGCAAGCCATTGCACGGCGTTCCACCTATCTGGCGCTGCTGGCTGAATATCCGGCCGCGCTGCAACAGCTGGTTCGACTGCTGGCGGCGAGTCCATGGGCCGCTGAAATGCTGAGGCGTCAACCGCAATTGCTGGATGAACTGATCGCACCGCAACACTTGCTGCGTGTACCAGACTGGAAAAGTCGTGCAGCCCAGCTACACGAAGCACTCAACGCGCACCCCGGTGACACCGAAGCGCAAATGGATGTGCTGCGGCACTTCAAGCAAGTACAGACATTGCGCCTGCTGGCGCAGGATGTCGCCGGCCAGCTGACTGTGGAAATTCTGTCCGATCACTTGTCGCATCTGGCCGATTTGCTGCTCACCGAAACGCTCGAGCGCTGCTGGGCCGGACTCAAATCACGCCACCGCGATACCCCGTGCTTCGCAATCATTGGCTATGGCAAACTCGGCGGCAAGGAGCTGGGCTACGCCTCCGACCTCGACATGGTGTTTCTCTACGATGACACTGACGAACACGCCCAGGCGACCTACGCGCGACTGGCGCAACGCATCAACACCTGGCTTGGCACTCTTACCGCCGCCGGCATGCTGTACGAAACCGATCTGCGCTTGCGTCCGGACGGTGCTTCAGGCCTGCTGGTGAGTTCGACTGAAGCCTTTCGTAATTACCAGCTGCAGCATGCCTGGGTATGGGAGCACCAGGCATTGTCGCGGGCACGCTTTGTATGTGGCGATCCCCGGATAGGCGAAACGTTCGAGGCCCTGCGACGCGAAGTGCTGCACCAGCCACGTGATGCCGCCAGGCTGCGCGAGGAAGTGCTGACCATGCGCAAGAAAATGCACGCAGGTCATGTCAACAATACGGCTCTATTTGACCTCAAGCACGACCCTGGCGGCATCGTCGATGTCGAGTTTTGTGTGCAGTATCTGGTGCTGCGAGACAGCCGTACGCATCCTGAGCTGAGCGAGAATCTCGGCAATATCAAATTGTTGCATCGCGCAGGCGCTGCCGCACTGATTCCGGTCGATCTGGCCACAGCCGCCGCCGACGCCTACCGCGAACTGCGGCGCCAGCAACATGCGATCAAATTGAGCGGAGCGGAATATGCCCGAGTTCCGCCAGCCGCCATGGAAAACGTGCGTGAGGTGGTGCGAACGCTATGGGCCCAGGTGTTGGGAGAAGCCCCGGCCAACTAGCGCTCAAGCGCAAGCGGCAAGGGCGGGGCCTGGCCCGTTTTGGGCTGCCCGGCATAGAGCGTGAGATGCGGGAAAGGAATCTCGATACCCGCAACATCAAATGCCTTTTTCAGCCGATATAAATAAGCCCGCCGCACCCCCCACTGCTCCAGTGGCTTGACCTTGAACCGGCAGCGGATCACCACGGCTGAGTCGCCCCATTGATCGACGCCAGCAATATCAAGATCTTCCTCGATTTTGTCAGCCATGTCCGGGTCGGCACGCAACTCAGTCGCCACTTCACGCATGACCGCATAGACTTCGTCGATATCTTCCCGATACGCCACGCCTACCTCGATCACAGCATACGCAAATGTACGGCTACGGTTGGTGACGGTGCCGATCTCACCATTGGGTACGTAATGCACGCTACCCTCGTAATCACGTAACCGTATATAACGTAGCGTCATGCCTTCGACCAGGCCACTTTTGCCAGCGACTTCAACCACATCGCCCTGGCGCACCTGGTTTTCCAGCAGCAGGAACAAACCAATAAAGTAATCCTTGACCAGGCTCTGCGCGCCGAAACCGATGGCAATGCCCAGCACGCCTGCGGCAGCCAGAATGGGGGCAATGGAAATCCCCATTTCACTTAGTATCAGCATGGCCGCGATCAAGGTAATCAACACAGTGACCACATAGCGAAACACCTGTTCCAGCGTTCTAAGCCGCTTGACCCGCTCCAGGTCAGCCTGATCCTGCTGCATATGTACGCGTAACCGGGCCAGTCCTTTGCGTGACAGACCCAGGGCCAGCCATGACATGGCCAATATGATCAACACATGCACAACGGTGACAGCCAGACCGCGCCATTCACCCAAAAATGTTTGCAGAGTAGTGAAGTAATCCATCATTTATTTCGCTTTCAATTCATGCTCACGACTTGCGTCTGGGGTGGCGTTCAAGTGGAGCTGCGTAGCTGTTCGTCAAACCACCATTCAAACAAGCTGTTGCGCCGCCTGCTTTGGATGCCAGGCAAACTCGTAATGCATCATGCCTTCGACGATGCCCAGTGCACACGGTGACTTGGCGAAATACACTTGCTCCATACCGCGCAGCTTTTCCAGCTCGGCGCTGTGATTGGAAACCACCACAGCACGAGTATCGCCCACCAGCATTTCCAGATCGTTGCCCGAATCGCCCGCGACCAGAAAATTGTGCAGCGGCAGACCCCATTTATAGGCCAGGTATCGGATGGCCTGCCCCTTGGAGGCACGAATCGGTAACACATCAAGAAACGCGTCGTGGGAATAAATCAGATTGGCGTGTAAGCGGGCCTGACGCAGTATCATTTCAAGCTCGCGCATGCTGGGCATCGCGTCGGGGTCCACGTTAAAACTTAATTTTAACGGGCTTTGCTGATCGTCGGACTGCAAGGTCAGCCCTTGCACATCGGTAAACAAGGCCATCAATGCATCACGCCGCCACAAATGTTGTATGTGCCGCATCCAGCCAGTGTCGGGGCGCACATTGGGGCCATAATGAATCTCGGTGCCGACCGCGGTAATCAGCACATCGGGTTGTGGCACCCGCGATTGCTTCAGTACCTCTAGCGCGCTCGGCAGATGGCGGCCCGTGGCAATACCAAAACCAAAATTGCTGGGCCGCTCACGCAGCATGCGGATCAGGGTCGTGAGCCCATCCTTGTGCCCGATCAACGTGTTATCGATATCGCTCACCAGCAAACGTTGCACATACGGCATGGGATTCAATACCGGTCGCTGCACGACGCGCTCGCGACGCACCTGCTTGCGGGTGCGATGAATCACCCGGTCGAGCGCTTTCAGATACTTCTCAACATGAGCATCCCAGGTGTAGTGCTGCGCCACGCCCTGGATGCCGCGCTTGGCGTAACGCTGCCAGGCGCGCGTGTCTGACACCATCTCAAGCAGCGCACGGGCAATGCCATCGGTATCGAGCGGATCGACCAGCACGCCATTTTCGCAGTGCTCGATGATGTCGCTCGGTCCACCGTCATGTGTGGCGACGATAGGCAGTCCGCTGGCTGCGGCTTCAATCAGGGTGAGCCCGAAAGGCTCGGTCAGGGCCGCATTCACAAACACGCCACGGCGTTTCGCCGCCAACTGATACAAGGCTGGAATGTCGTCGCGTTGATGATGCTTGGGCAGGGCGACGCTGCCCCACAAATCGTATCGATCCACATCCAGCAGCAGATCGCTCAGTACGCTGGCTTGCGCTTCGTCCATGGCACGGATGTCATCGCGATTGCCTGCAATGATGGCCAGGTTGGCGCGTTTGCGTAGCGCTTCGGATTCGCCAAACGCTTGCACCAATCTGCGCAAGTTTTTGCGCACCTCGGGGCGGCAAATGGTCAATATCAGCGGCTTTTGCGGTTGCGTAAAAAAGCGGTCAACCAGCGCAGAAGCTTGTATTGGGACAGGCTGGCTGCCGGGTGGCGCAAATCGCGACGTATCGGTACCGGGTGGAATCACAACCATCCGCCCGGGCTGGTGATTCTCGTACAGTCCATACTGCTCGGAGCTTTCCTGTTGCGTGCTGGTCACCACCAGCGCGGCGTGCGCCAGCACTGCTTCTTCGGCAGCAATGCGGCGGCCAAAGTTGAATTGCCGGTCGATTGCCTGGGCTTTGCGACCATGATCCAGCAGACTCTGGCGTTTGCAACGTCCAAGCGAATGACCGGTATGCACCAGCGGGATGCCCAGCAACTCTGACAACTGCACGCCCACGTAGCCCGCATCGGCATAATGGCTATGGATCACATCCGGCAGGCGTGATTGCTGGCGCAAATAGCTGATGGTGCGATCGACCATCTGGTCCAGGTGATTCCACAGACTTTCTTTGCGAAGGTAGCGCTTGGGACCGAACGGCAACCGAACCAGATGAGCGCGTTCTCCCAGCTCTTCGCGCTGCGACGCGTAATCCTGCGACACCTCTGGATCATCAACCAGGCGGGTCAGCACATCGACCTGTTCGACCCGTGCATGCCGCCCGAGGGCACGGGCCAGTTCAATCACGTACAGCGTCTGTCCGCCGGTATCGGCGTCGCGCCCCAGCTCAAGGTCATCCCCGCGCATCAGCCCATGCATGCTTAACATCAATACATACAGGTCGCGCACGCTATGCCTCCGGTCCCATGTGCCAATCGCGGAGAAATGGCGTGTAGAAGTCCGGCGTGGCCGGTACGGCACCGCGTATGCCGCAAATCGCGCTCGCAAATGCATCGGCACGCGACATTTGTACCTCGACCGGCCAGTTTCGCAGCATGCCGAGGATAAAAATCGCGGCGAAGCCATCGCCCGCCCCCACGGTGTCCACCAGCTTGCTCAAAGGCTGGCCGCCGGCGCGAACAGTGCGGCCGGCCCGGTCCAGCGTCCAGGAGCCGGACGAACCTTGCGTAATCACGATGCGCTGCAAGTCAAAACTGGATAGCAACGCGGCTGCGCTGGCTTCCGGTGTGTCCCCGCCCAGGGAAAACAAGGCGCAAATGCGCGCAAGTTCTTCATCGTTCATTTTGACCACCGCGGCCTGCTGCAGCGACCACAACAACACTTCGGGTTCCACCCAGGGATCACGCAGATTGACATCAAGAAAGGCACAGGTCTCCACCGCAGCCAGCAATTCACGCAAGGCCCGCCGTGATTCGCCGCGTTGGGCCAATGTGCCGAAATACACCAGATTGGGATGCGCCGACATCGCCGCCATGCGTGCCATGCTGGCGTGTATATGGTCATAAGCCTGGTCAGGCAGAATATCAAACACGTGCCCGGACCCATGCTCTGACACAAGCACACGCCCGGTCGGTCGCGACGGATCGCTTTGCACCCCTTGCATGTCCAGCCCACGCTCCACCATGGCTTGCATCAGCTGGTCACCCAATTCATCCTTGCCGGCCCGTGTCACCAGCACCGGATGCGAACCCATTGCAGCCAAATGACACGCCACGTTGAACGGGGCGCCGCCCAGAACATTGCGATCGCGAAACTGGTCAACCAGTGTTTCGCCAAACGTCAACACGGTTTCCACTACGGGATGGACGGCTCCTTCAGGCGAGAACGTTGCAGTTGATCCGCTCGAAATGCTCATGGCTTAACCCTATACAAGATTCTTTCCGGCGATAGTCCAATCCGACAATTTTTAGCATCGCTTGAACTTGAACTGTTCAAAGCGAGTAGTCCAGTTTGAAAATCAAGGCCGTATCAGTCGTTTGCTTGCCTGCGGCTGGAACGGCGTCGTAATCGAAATTCACCTGCGTACCCAGGCTGAGTTGTTTGCCTACGGGCAAACGAATGCCGGTCCGGCTTTGATAGAGGTAATCCTGCGGCGACTCCAGACTCATCAGCACATCGCTGCCATGAAACAGCGTGAAGCGCCCATCCAGAAACGCCTGTTCGTAATTGAGCGCGAGGCGCGCACCGGGGAAACGCTCGTCCGGCGCACTGCCATAATCTTCGCTGACCAAACTCAGCCCGCCTTCGATTGAGAGATTCAAATCTTGACGATCGAAAATCTGACGGCCGACCCCCACGCCCAGTGTGCTGCGCAAATCCAGATCGGCCTGGCCGTCGTGGTCAAACCGGGTATTGGCATAGAGATACGTCTTATCCTTTAGAAAGTGGTCGTATTTCATGCCCAACCGCCAGTTTGACGCCGTATCCACGCCGTTTTGCGAAGCTTCATTGATTTCAGCACCCAGCGTGACACGCTGCCCCGGATTACGCGCCACCACCTCACCGGCCAGATGCAGGGTTTTCGAATCGGTATTGCCACTCGTCAAACTGCCACCGACCGACACCCGGCCTTTCACCACTGTTTTATCAGGATTGCGTGGCGGATTAATCGCACTCACGCGGTCGAGTCCGAGCGGCGCAGTTTCTGCCAGGCTGCCGATACGAATCCGCAATTGCCCTTCGCCGCTGCGCTGCAGCTGGCCGTCCAGCTCGGTGCCATCGACCAGGCGCACCCGCACCGGATGGTCGGATTCAATCTGCTTGACCTGGGCCCAGGGCAACTTGAGTTTGCCCGCATAAATCGTATCAAGCCACAACGAGGTCGCCTCCATATTCACAATCGTCCCGCTTAAGCGATCGCCGTTTTCCATCACCACCGTGTCGGCCGTCGCCGTGGCAGAGACCAGTCCAATCATCGATAGCAAAATCCTGATATGCAATTTCAAATATATTCCTTTCCCGGAGAAAATGGCTCATGGCCGCATGCAGGGGCGATGTCCAGATAGAACAGTCTTCAAGGAAACCGGACGATGCGCGGCATGCCGGATCGTCCAATGGGGGGATATCTGTGACCACCGCACCCGCTTGCCGTGACCCGGCGCACGCGCGGCGATATTCATGTTGCAGCGCATTTATTTTTGCACAAAACTATTGGGCCCTGCAAACCGGCCCCGGGCCCTTACCTTGAAACCAGCTGTCGACCGATGTGCATCAAGACCTTGCGTGCCTCGTCCAGAAACAGCACGCTCGATGCAACCAAAGTCACCAGCAGCCAATCTTCCAGACGCAAATCCGTGGTACCGAACAGGGCCTGTGCGGGTGACCAATGCACAACCACCCCTTGCAGGATGAGGACGCTGGCCAGCGCCAGCCACAGCTTGCCGTTCTTGAAAAAGTTGGAATTGAACGCGCTGCCGAACTCCATCCGCGCATTAAACACGTTGAAAAACTGAAACAGCACAAAAGTGGTAAACGCCAGCGTCAAGGCATAGGCCGGCGTTTGCGTGGTCAGTCCATATTGAAACAAAGCCAGCGTACCCACCGTCATGGTGGCGCCGTACAGGGTCAGGCGCGCCAGTCGATGGACCGTGAGTATCTGTACCGACTGACGGCGCGGCTTGTCGTGCATGATACCGGGGCGCGCAGGTTCGATGCCCAGCGTCATCGCGGGCGGACCGTCCATGATGATGTTGATCCACAACAGCTGGATAGCAGTGAACGGCGTGGGCATACCCATCAGCGTCGCCGCCAGCACGGTCATGATCGCGCCGATGTTGGTGGACAACTGGAAGCGCACGAACTTGACGATGTTGTCGTAGACCACACGGCCTTCCTTGACCGCGCGCACGATGGTGGCGAAGTTGTCGTCGGTCAGCACCATGGTGGCCGCCTCCCGGGTCACCGCGGTGCCGGTGATGCCCATGGCGACGCCGATGTCGGCGGCCTTCAGCGCCGGCGCATCGTTGACGCCGTCGCCGGTCATGGCGACGACGTGGCCATCAGTGCGCAGGGCCTGGACGATCTGCACCTTGTGTGCGGGCGAAACGCGGGCGAACACACTGATGGCATTAATACGCTGCGCCAGTTCCGCTGGACCCATGGCATCGAGTTCGGCGCCGCTGACTACCTCGCCGGTCAGCCCCAGTTCGTGGCCGATGGCGGCAGCCGTCAGCTTGTGGTCGCCGGTGATCATCTTGACCTGGACGCCGGCGCGCTTGCAGTGGGCGATGGCCTGTTTTGCCTCGACACGCGGCGGGTCCATCAGGCCCGCCAACCCCAGAAACGTCCAGTCACCTCCCCATGCCATCAGGTCGCCAGCCGGATCGAAATCGTGTGCGGGAATGATCCGCCGCGCGACGGCCAGCACACGTAGTGCCTGACTGGCGAGATGGGCGTTCTCGGCCTCGATCGCGTCGTTTGTCTCGGCCGTCAGCGGGGCGTCCCCTGCCGACTCCAGCCAGGCGTTTGAGCGTGCCCGCAGCACATCGGGCGCGCCCTTGATGAACATCTCCACGGTTTCGCCCGCATGGTGGAACGTCGCCATGAATTTGTGCGCGGAATCAAACGGAATTTCGGCGATGCGCGGCCGCGCGTCCTGCTCGTGTTCCGGGTCGATGCCGTGTTTTTGCGCCAGCACCCACAGCGCACCTTCGGTGGGGTCGCCGACCAACTGGCCGTCGCGCACCCGCGATTCGGTACACAACACCATGGGCAGAAAGAAGGCGCGCGGCGCATTCAAAGGCTGTTCGTATTGAATTTCACCCTCTGGCGCGTAGCCCTCACCGCTCACCGTGAAGCGGCTACCTGCACTCCAGCCGGCACGCGCGGTCATCTGGTTCAGCGTCAATGTGCCGGTCTTGTCGGAGCAAATCACTGTGGTCGATCCCAGCGTTTCCACTGCGGACAGTTTTTTCACAATCGCCTGGTTTTTGGCCATGCGCCACATGCCGATGGCCAGCGTCACCGTCACCACCGCCGGCAGGCCTTCGGGGATGGCGGCCACGGCCAGCGCCACGGCGGTCAGCGCGGCGTCGGTCCACGGCCGACCGCGTGCAAAGTCGAGGATGAAAATCAGCGTCACAATCACGCCGGCAAACACCGCGAGCTTTTTACCCAAGGTATCGAGCTGCCGTTGCAGCGGCGTACCGGTATCCGGAGAAGCGGCGATCATGTCCGCCAATTTGCCCATTTCGGTCGCCATGCCGGTAGCGGTGATCAGCAACTCGGCGCGCCCGCGGGTCACGACAGTGTTCATGTACAGGCAATTCACGCGATCGCCCAACGGTAAATCGGCCGTTTCCAATGCAGCAGTTGATTTACCCACTGCTTGCGATTCGCCGGTCAATGCCGCTTCATCGACTTCCAGTGCGTGTGCGGCGAGCAGGCGCCCGTCGGCGGGAATCCGATCGCCCGCTTCCAGCAAAACGATGTCGCCTGGCACCAGCAGCGCGGCATCCAGGTCGATGACGTTTCCGGCGCGGCGCGCCCGGGCCGTGGCCGCCAGCATGTCCTTCAAGGCCGCCAGCGTTTGTTCCGCCCGATGCTCCTGATAAAACCCCAGCCCGGCGTTGAACACGACGACAATGAGAATGACCACCGCATCCTTGAGGTCGCCGATGGCCCACGCCAGCCCGGCGGCAAACAGCAGCACGATGACCAGAAAATTTTTGAACTGGTCGACAAATTTCAACCACAGCGGTCGCGGCGCGGCTTCATGCAGCCGATTTTCGCCCACCTGCGCCAACCGCCCGGCGACCTCGGATTCGCTCAGGCCCTGTGCCGGAACGACCGTCAACGCCTGTGTCGCGGCCTCACACGTCAGGGTGTGCCAGGCCTGGGGTTTAGTGTTCATACTGAAACAACAACCAGGTGTTAAGCAGATAAAGCGCGAACAGCCCAATACTGATCCAGGACAGGCCCACCACGTCGCGCCCCTTGGGCCGGTAGATCAGCCCCACGATCACCAGCGCACTCATCATGACGGCCGTCAGCGCCGTGATGGCGTGACTGGGATTGATCGCCGCAAGCAAAGGGCCGGGCGCGTAGAACAGATCGTCGATCGCCAGAATCGCAATGTTGAACAGATTGCTGCCCAGCAGGTTGGCAATCGCCATGTCGACTGCGCCGATGCGCAGCGCGGAGAGTGTGACGGCCGCTTCCGGCGCGGAGGTGATCGCCGCCACCAGCAAGGTGCCAACAAAACTCTGCTCCCAGCCCATCTGCACGGCCAGCGCTTTAGCAACGAACGGCAGCCACGAGCCTGCCGCAACAATCGCCGACGCCGCCACCGCATAGCCCATCCAGGCCTGTCGCGTTGTGATGTCGGGATAGCGCGCCACTGCCGCCTCGGTAAATTCGGCCATCGTGCGCCGCTCATACTGGAACACCGCGCGCATGGCGGCCACGTAGACGATCACGATCAGCGGGCTATACAACCCGACGTGCCGCAGCGATGGGCTGAACCCGGCCTGGTCCAGCAACAGGCTGAAACCGCTGATGCCGATCAGCAACGCGCCCAGCGCGGCGGACAGGATGTGCCCCTGCGCAGCGCGCGTATAGAGCGACTCGCGGCGATAGAACGCATCCAGAACGACCAGAATAAGCAGATTGAATACTGTACTGCCGAGCACGTCGCCAGCCGCGATATCCGGCGCACGAGCCGCCGTCACCGCAGAAATGCCCGTGGCCAGCTCCGGCAGTGAGGTCGCGGTAGCCAACAGGATCAACCCGATCCACGAAGCAGACAGGCCAGTTTTTTCGGCCAGAATATCGCCGTAACGGGACAACCGCCAACCCGCAAACGCAATGATGGTCAAACAGGCAAGCAGTGAAAGCCAGATCGTGAACATGTCATGCATGACGGTTGAAAAATCGGCTCCCTAGCGGTGGGTGCACGGATACACACCCTGAATTGATTCGACCAGTTGGCGTCAGTATGCTATCTTAGCCCAGCCAAATACCACACGGC
The DNA here is from genome assembly GCA_036568265.1 of Thiobacillus sp. GTDB lineage: Bacteria > Pseudomonadota > Gammaproteobacteria > Burkholderiales > Thiobacillaceae > Thiobacillus. Next base: position 42,492 of record DATCSW010000011.1, on the reverse strand, counting down.
AAGGGCGGGTTCGAGGCGCGGCCTGTCGTGATGATTCCTACCTTTTCCAGCCTCATCATCATAGCCGTCAACAAGCGTGAATTCGACTCGCCGCAGAGCGGCATCGCGATCGGCTTCCTGCTTGTGCAGGATCGGGCAGCCATTGTTGCGATGAGGGCCATGAGCCGGCTGGGCGACATGGTCAAAGGGTATCATGTGGCCGGACCGCATCATGCGCTGGTTAGGTGTGCCTCCGTGTCCTACGTAACCTGACGCGAACTTCATTATGGATCTGATCAATCAATTCGTCCTTGCCGGTGCTGTGCTGCTGTTACTGGCCATCCTGGCCAGCGCGCTCTCGTACCGAATCGGCATGCCGTTGTTGCTGGTGTTTCTGGCTGTCGGCATGCTGGCCGGCGAAGACGGCCCCGGGGGCGTCGTATTCAACGATAGCGGTATTGCCTATACGGTCGGCAGCGTCGCGCTCGCCATCATCCTGCTGGGCGGCGGGCTCAATACCCGTGCCGAAAGCTTTCGCGCCAGCCTGCGCCCGGCTGCCGTGCTCGCCACCTTGGGTGTGGTGATCACCTGCGTAGTCACGGGTCTGTTCGCTGCCTGGATGCTCGATTTCGGTTGGCTGGAAGGCATGCTGGTCGGCGCCGTGGTGGGTTCCACCGATGCGGCGGCGGTATTCGCATTACTGCATGCCAGGGGGCTCACGTTGAAGGAACGGGTGTCTGCCACGCTGGAAATCGAATCCGGCAGCAACGATCCGATGGCAGCATTGCTGACCATTGCCTTCATCGAACTCATCCTCACCGGCCAGCGCAACCCGGGGTGGGAAACGCTGGTGCTGCTGATCCAGCAGATGGGCCTCGGTCTGATCGCAGGCCTGGGCGGCGGGTGGCTACTGGTGTGGCTGGCCAACCGCCTGCCGCTTGAGCGCGGCATGTATCCCATGCTGATACTCGCGGGTGGGCTGTTGCTCTACAGCCTGACCACGGTACTGGGTGGCAGCGGCTTCCTGGCCATTTATCTGTGCGGCGTGATGGTGGGCAACCGCAATCCGCGTGAATCAGCCAACATCCTGCAGGTACATAATGGCCTCGTCTGGCTGGCGCAAATCAGCATGTTCCTGGTGCTGGGCCTGCTCGCCACGCCAAGCGATCTCATTCGACACGCACCGGCAGCGCTGGCCATTGCGCTGGTGCTGATGTTCGTGGCGCGCCCCCTCGCAGTCGGGCTATGCCTGCTGCCTTTCCATTTCCCGTGGCGCGAGCAGGTATTCATTTCCTGGGTCGGATTACGTGGCGCGGTACCCGTCATTTTGGCTTTGTTCCCGCTCCTGGCAGGAATACCCGAAGCCGCCCTGATTCTCGACGTCGCCTTTTTCGTGGTGCTGATTTCGCTGACCGTGCAGGGCTGGACCATCCCGGTGCTGGCCCGGCACCTGAAACTGCAGGTGCCGCCGGCGCCCGAGCCTGCTGAACGTCACGACCTGGCGGCAAGCCCGGTGGGAAAGTATGCCCTGTTCGGCTATCGACTGACCTCGCGCGTTCCCCTCGTGGGACAGGATGCGAACGCACTGCACCTGCCCGCCGCAGCACGGCCGGTAGCAGTCATGCGGGAAAGCGGGGCACTGGCACCGGAAACCGCGGGCAAGCTGCTTCCCGGCGACATGTTGTATGTGCTCGCGCAGGCGACCGACAGCACAGTACTCAGTGATCTGCTGGTTGCCCCTGCCACACCGGCTTACCTGGAGAAGCGTCAGTTCTATGGCGACTTTGTGCTGAATGCTGATGCCCAGGTAGGCAAGGTGGCCGCACAGTATGACCTGCCTGTTCCCGAGGCCATGGCTGGGCATACGCTTGAGGAATTCATTGCCTTGAAGCTGCATGGCCAGCCAGTGGTGGGCGATCGCGTCCGGCTCGGCAAACTGGAACTGGTAGTGCGTACAGTCGTTTCTGGCCGCGTGAGCCTGGTCGGGTTGAGAATCCCGACCCACCTCGACGACGCGCCTTGATGCCTTATGCTTCCCACCTGATCCTTTTGCAAGGGAGTCACCATGACCCAGACCCGAACGCTGCTGGCCGCCACCGATTTTTCTGGCCCTGCACGGCATGCGCTGGAGCGAGCCGCCCAACTGGCCGCCGCGCACAGCGACGCCCGGCTCACGCTGACCCACGCCATCAGCAGCTCGATGCTCGAGCGCCTGCGCGGGCTGGTGCAGGGCGGGACACTCACTGTGAAAGACCGTTTGCTGCATGAAACACAAGCCGCCCTGACGGAGCAGGCGACCCGCCTCAGCGAAAAATATGCACGCCCGGTGGAGACGCTGTTACGCCAGGGACCGGCCTCGAATGTCATCCCCGATCTGGCCAATGAACTGCGGGCGGATTTGCTGGTGATGGGGGTGCGCGGCACACACTTTGTGCATGAATTTCTGATCGGCTCGACCACCGAGCGCGTGTTAAGCAAGATCCGGCGGCCCCTGCTCGCGGTCAAGCAACGCCCCCAAAGCGCCTATCGGCGCGTCCTGGTCCCGGTCGATTTCTCACCCCACGCCGCTGCCGCAGCCACGGCGGCACATGCCTGGCTGCCCCGTGCCGAAATCATCCTGCTGCATGCATTTGACGTCGAAATCGAAAGTACGCTGCGCTTCGCCAGTGTCGCCGAGGAACAGATACACGAATACCGCATTCAGGCCCGCGAAGCCGCGTTCGAATCCATGCGTGAATTTATTGCCGCGCTGCCGATCCCCGCATCACAGCTCACACGTGTAGTCGTTCACGGCGCACCCTCCATGCAAATCCTCGAACACGAGCAGTCGCTCGACATCGACCTCATCGCCATGGGCAAGCACGGTCAGTCCGCGCTGGAAGAATTGCTGCTTGGCAGCGTCACCAAACACGTTCTCGCCTACTCAAGCGGCGATGTGCTCGTGGCCGGTCATCCCGAATAGGGTCTTGCCGACATGCCTGACACCACCCCCGGTTATTCCACCCCTGCTACCAGCACGTCGCATTCCGCTGCCTGAACCACGTCCTTGCTCACGCTGCCGAGCAGGAATGTTTCCAGTCCGCCGTGTCCATGCCGGCCTACAATAATCAGATCAGAACGCCACTGCTGTGCCAGTTCAAGTATGCGTGTTGGCACATAACCCATTTCAATATGCGGGGCATTTTTACCGGGCAATGTCGCCAACAAATTGTTCATCAGATTGTGCGCGATGGTGCGCATGTCAGCGTTCGCTGCCTCACGTTCGATGAGCGGTAGACGACGATCAATCTCGGGCGCCAGAATATGCAGCACATCCAGGCAAGCCTCGCCTGCCAGTTGTCTGCCCCAGACAAGGGCGGCGTCTGAATCGACTGAAAAGTCCACGGCTGCAAGTGCGTGCTCATACAGCCAATTCGGCCTGCGCACAATGAGGACCGGACTACCGTAAATCCGTAGCAATCGCGCAGTGGTGGACCCCAGAAATGAACGCATCAGAGGATGCTCACCGCGTGCGCCCACCACGACCAATCCGGCAGCCACTTCCCGGGCGTAGTCAGCGATTTGCGCATGGACGCGACCGATACGCCAGGCCGCATGTGTGTGGATTCCAAACTCTTCGGCCAAGCCAGCCAACAGTGGGCGTAGCTGCTCGGCTGCCCCGTCCAGGGCCGAATTATTGAGTGCCGCTGCATCAATGCGCTGACCCGGATAAAGGTTCATGGGTGAAACGACGTGCAACACATGCAGCGTCGCGCCAGACTGGCTGGCGATCAGGGCGGCGCGGCGCACCGCACTTGTGGCCGCGGCAGAAAAATCAGTTGCTGCAAGAATGCTTGAAGCAGTGAGCATTGTTTCTCCTGATTACACTCGAACTCCCGCAGTCAACCGGCCCGCCATCAACTGTAAAAACACGGTTTTTCATGATGCCGCCACATGCCTTTCAACACGAGGCGAGCCTCATCTTGAGAGCTGGAACATGTAACCCCAATCAACCCAGCTTGTTGTCCGCAATGTGGTAATGCGGATCGGCACGCACGTCGATTTCGACCATCGACTTGGCCTTGGTCAGTAGTTCCAGACAGTCGGGCGTCAAGTGGCGCAAGTGCAAACGTTTGCCAGCCTTGCGGTAACGCTCGGCGAGGCTGTCGATGGCTTCAACCGCCGAGTGATCCATGACCTTGGCACGGACAAAATCAATCACCACTTCGTCGGTGTCGTCGTTGGGGGTGAACTGCGACAGGAAATCCGCGGTGGATGCAAAGAACAGCGTACCCTCAAGTTCATACACTTTCCAGCCGTGACTCTCGACGCCCACCCGGACCCGGATGTGCTTGGCGTGCTGCCAGGCAAACACCAGCGCCGAGATAATGACGCCGGTGATCACGGCAACCGCCAGATCGGTGAACACCGTGATGACCGTCACCGCCACCACCACCAGCGCATCGCTGCGCGGCACTCGGCGTAGCGCGTTGAAACTGCCCCAGGCAAAGGTTTTTTGCGACACCACAAACATCAGGCCCACCAGCGCCGCAATTGGAATCAGCTCGATCCAGCTCGACAGAAACAGGATGAAGGACAGCAGGAACAGCGCCGCCGCAATGCCGGACAGTCGCTGGGTCGCGCCGTTATTCACGTTGATCATGCTCTGCCCGATCATCGCGCAACCGCCCATACCGCCGAAAAAGCCGGTCACCACGTTGGCCGATCCCTGCGCCACGCATTCGCGATTGGGCTGCCCGCGGGTATCGGTCATTTCATCGATCAGGTTCAGGGTCAGCAGCGATTCGATCAGACCAATCGCCGCCAGAATCAAACTGTAAGGAAAAATGATTTGCAGCGTTTCCCAGGTGAACGGCACCAGGGGGATGTGAAACTGCGGCAACCCACCCTCGATGGACGCCATGTCGCCTACAGTCTTGGTATCGATACCGGAAAAAATCACCAGTGCCGATACGATCACGATGCCCGCCAGCGCCGACGGCACGATCTTGGTCACGCGCGGCAGCAGATAGATGATCGCCATTGTCAGCGCGATCAGCCCCAGCATCGTGGCCAGCGACATGCCGGTCATCCAGGTTGGGTTACCCGCGGCATCCGGCATTTTGAAGTGCCCCATCTGCGCCAGAAAAATCACGATGGCCAGACCATTGACGAAGCCGATCATCACCGGGAATGGCACCATGCGGATAAACTTGCCGAGTTTGAAGAGTCCGAACGTAATCTGCAGCAAGCCCATCAGCACCACGGTCGCAAACAGATATTCGACACCATGGCTGACCACCAGCGCCACCATCACCACTGCCAGTGCACCCGTTGCGCCCGAAATCATGCCAGGCCTGCCGCCGAAGGCGGCAGTAATCAAACCCATGATGAATGCAGCATAGAGACCCACCAGCGGATGCACCTGCGCGACAAAGGCAAAGGCAATCGCTTCTGGCACCAGGGCCAGCGCGACGGTCAGACCGCTCAATACACACAGCTTGACGCGCGACAGGGAGTAATTCGGGCAGACAGGGAAATTCATCGACATCACTTTATAGATATAACCAGCGCAGCCAGCCCCTCACCGAAGGGCGCATTCAAGGCAGCGCAATGACAACAGAAATCACGTCAGCGGTGAAAACAGCTGGCTGACGCGAACAGGAAACACCGTATTTTCGCACAGGCCACGGCGCTATCCCTGTCGTGTCCTCATCACGCCAATCACGTTAGAATGACGCCGTCACCCGGCCTCGACCCGGGTTTAAACAAGCACGTCACCTAATTTCCGTTCAATGACGCTTTTTTTCGCTGTTTTAACTCCCTTTTTCGGCTCGGCGCTGGTTGCGCTGGCGTCCCGCCTGGGGCGTTCGCACGCCGCCTGGGCAGCGGGCGCGGTCACGCTGGTCTCGATCCTGCTGCTGGCGCCGTCTGTCAGCTTGCCGTTTGCCGGCGCCACGTTGATCCAGCAACAGGACTGGATGCCTGCACTGGGATTGAACCTGGCTTTCCGCCTCGACGGACTGGCCTTGATGTTCGCCGGGCTGATACTCGGCATTGGCCTGCTCATCATTCTGTATGCGCGCTACTACCTGTCCGAGCGCGACAGCATGGGGCGCTTCTACAGCTATCTGATGCTGTTCATGGGCTCGATGCTCGGCATTGTGCTGTCGGAAAACCTGATCCAGTTATTGATCTTCTGGGAGCTGACCAGCCTGTCGTCCTTTCTGCTGATCAGCTACTGGCAACACCGTGAAGAAGCGCGCCAGGGCGCCCGCATGGCACTGGCAGTGACCGGCTTGGGCGGCTTCACGATGCTCGGTGGATTTCTGCTGCTCGGCCACATCGTCGGTAGTTACGAACTCAGTGTCGTGCTCGCCTCGGGCGACCTCATCCGCGCGCATCCCTTGTATGTACCGACGCTGGTGCTGATTCTGCTTGGCGTATTCACCAAATCTGCACAATTCCCGTTCCACTTCTGGTTGCCGCACGCAATGGCTGCGCCCACGCCGGTATCAGCTTATTTGCACTCAGCCACCATGGTGAAAGCCGGTGTATTCCTGCTGGCGCGACTGTTCCCGGCGCTGTCAGGTACGCCTGAATGGTTCTGGCTGGTGAGCGGCGCGGGCCTGGCTACTTTGCTGATCGGCGCCTACGTCGCGCTGTTCAAGCACGACCTGAAGGGACTCCTCGCCTACTCCACACTCAGTCATCTCGGTCTCATCACATTGCTATTTGGTTTATCGACTCCGCTTGCCGCAGTGGCAGGCGTGTTTCACATCATCAACCATGCGACCTTCAAAGCCTCGCTGTTCATGGCCGCCGGCATCATCGACCACGAATCCGGCACGCGCGACATGCGGCGGCTCAACGGTTTGTGGCACTTCATGCCCTACACCGCCACGCTGGCGATGGTGGCAGCGGCCGCGATGGCCGGCGTACCTCTACTGAACGGATTCCTATCAAAGGAGATGCTTTTTGCCGAGGCGGCACATATGGCACAAAGCCATCTCGGCGGCTGGCTGTTCCCCGCGCTGGTCACGCTGGCAAGTGCATTTGCCGTGGCCTACTCGATCCGTTTTATTCACGATGTATTCTTCAATGGTGACCCGGTGGATTTGCCGCGCACGCCGCACGAACCGCCACGCTGGATGAAAGTGCCGGTGGAAATTCTGGTGGTGTTGTGCCTGGTAGTCGGCATCGCCCCCGCCATCACCATTGCGCCCCTACTTGCAGTTGCGGCACAAGGCACGCTGCAAACCGCGCTGCCTGAATATCAACTTGCACTGTGGCATGGCATCAACCCCGCCTTGATCATGAGCCTGATCGCGCTTGCCGGTGGCGGTCTGATCTATGCGCTGCGCCAGCCACTATTTGCCTGGCATGAAAGCAGCCTCGGCCGGCTTGACGCACGTGTCGTTTACAACGGTTTACAGGACGGTCTGTTCGCGCTGGCCAAATGGATCACCCATCTGATCGACACCGGTTCATTGCAACGCCAGGTGTTTTTCCTGCTGGTTGCGGCGGTGGTGCTGGGTGTTTCACCTTGGCTCAACAGTAGCGCGTCATTGACCGGCAGCCGCAGTGGATTGCCACTCGACGCCGTCAGCCTGCTCGCCGCCAGCACCCTCATGATCGCCACCTTCGCAACGGTCTGGCTGCACAAACAGCGTCTGGTCGCGCTCATCACCATCGGCGTAGTGGGACTGGTGGTCTCGCTCGCCTTTGTGAAGTTTTCCGCACCCGATCTCGCGCTCACCCAGTTGTCGGTCGAGGTCGTCACCATCGTGTTGCTGTTACTGGCGCTTTACTTTTTGCCGCAACAAAGCGCCGCAGAACACGATCTCGGACGCGTGTGGCGCGACGGCGTGATTGCCTTGGTGGCCGGTGGCGGCACCGCAGCACTGGCGTGGGCCGTGCTCACCCGTCCCTACGACAGCATCGCCGGCTATTACCTCGAAAACAGCGTGCCGGGTGGTGGTGGCAGCAATGTGGTCAACGTCATTCTGGTCGACTTCCGCGGCTACGACACGCTGGGTGAAATTACCGTGTTGGCCCTGGCTGGGATCGGCATTGTGGCGATGCTGCAAAACCTGCATCTGCCCGCGCCCATCCGCGACGGTTCCAATCGCCTGTGGGACACCGACACCCATCCCACCATCATGGCCACACTGACTCAAATTCTGTTGCCACTGGCGCTGCTGGTGGCGGTGTTCATTCTATTGCGCGGTCACAACCAGCCGGGCGGTGGCTTCATCGCCGGTTTGATCGCGGCCGTGGCGCTGATCGTGCAATACCTCGCCAACGGCACCCACTGGACTCACCAGCGCATGCCGTCCGACAGCCATCCGCTGATTGCCTGGGGACTCGGCATCGCCGCCTTAACCGGCGTGGCCAGTTGGTGGTTTGGTGCACCTTTCCTCACCTCGACCTACGGCCACGTGAACTGGCCCGTGGTCGGTGAATTCGAACTGGCTTCGGCGATGGCGTTCGACCTCGGTGTCTTCCTCGTTGTTGTCGGCGCCACGCTGATGATTCTGATCAATCTCGGTGGCCTGCACCACACACCGCCCAAACACAGGAAAGCAAACTAATGGAAGCGCTGATTGCATTAGTCATTGGTGTGCTCACTGCGGGTGGCGTGTTCCTCGCGCTACGCGGGACAACGTTTCCGGTGGTGCTGGGGCTCACCCTGTTGTCTTATGCGGTGAATCTGTTTTTGTTCGTCATGGGCCGGCTGGCCATTGGCGTACCGCCGGTGATTCACGCCGCAGCCAAGGCTTATACCGATCCACTACCGCAGGCGCTGGTGCTCACCGCCATCGTCATCAGCTTCGGCATGACGGCGTTTGTCATCGTGCTGGCGCTCAAGGCACGTTCTGAACTGGGCAACGACCACGTCGATGGACTGCACCATGACGAGGACAGCCACCGATGAACAGCTTCGCGCACCTGCCTGTCCTGCCGGTGATCCTGCCGTTACTCAGCGGCATTGTTTTACTCGTACTACGTAACCAGTCGCTGGCACTGCAACGCAGTGTCAGCCTGCTCACCGCACTGGCACTGATCCCGCTGGCGATTACGCTGCTGCAAGTTGCCAGCGACGGCACGCATCTGGTTTACGCACTCGGCAACTGGGTCGCGCCCTTTGGCATCGTGCTGGTGGTCGACCGGCTGGCAGCATGGATGCTATTAACGACTTCATTGCTGGCCGTATTTGCATTGTTCTATGCGATCCGCGGGGGCGACACCGAAGGCCGACATTTTCACGTGCTGTTCCAGTTGCAACTGTTCGGCCTCAACGGCGCCTTTCTCACGGGCGACGTGTTCAATCTGTTCGTGTTTTTCGAGATTTTGCTACTCGCGTCCTACGGCCTGCTGCTGCATGGTGCCGGTCGCAATCGAGTCAAGGCCGGTCTGCATTTCGTCGTCATCAACCTGATCGGCTCAAGCTTGTTCCTGTTCGCCGTCGGCACGCTCTACGGCGTGACCGGCACGCTCAATATGGCTGATCTGGCGGTGAAACTCGCGCAGACTGCACCTGAGAACCTGCCGCTGGTGCAGTCCGCCGGATTGCTGCTGTTTGCCGTGTTTGCGTTGAAAGCCGCGCTGCTACCGTTTTACCTGTGGCTGCCCGCCGCCTACGCCCACACCAGCGCACCGGTGGCCGCACTGTTCGCGATCATGACCAAGGTCGGCGCCTACAGCATCCTGCGCGTGTATTCCCTGATGTTCGGCGACGCAGCCGGCCCAGTCGCCAATCTGCTCGAGCCCTGGCTCGCGCCGCTGGCGATGATCACGATCGTGCTGGGCATGCTCGGTGTACTGGCCAGCACGTCGCTGCGGCAACAGGCCGCGTACCTCGTGGTGGCGTCGATCGGCATGCTGCTGCTGGCTTTTGGTCTGAATACGGTCGACTCGGTGGCAGCAGGGCTGTATTACCTGCCGCACTCCACGTTTGCCGCCGCCGCCTTGTTTTTGTTGGCCGATGCGATCAGCCGCGCGCGCGGGCCGCTCACCGATCAATTTGAGTCCGGCCCCACCATGCTGGGCGCCCGCATACTGGGTGGCATGTTTTTCATGGTGGCCGTGGCCAGTGCCGGGTTGCCACCGCTATCAGGCTTTCTCGGCAAGTTCATGTTGTTGAAAGCGGCCATCGACTCCCCGTTGATGGTTTGGGTGTGGAGCGTGGTGCTCGCCACCGGCCTGGCCAGCATGATCGCGCTGGCACGCAGCGGCAGCCTGCTGTTTTATCGCACCCAGGGGACAACAGCACCCAGCACACAAACAGCGCCAACGCTTGACGCGCTCACCCCTGTCGCTGGCCTGCTATTACTGATCATCGGCATGGTGATCTGGGCCGGACCCCTCTCCGACTACGCAGCCGCCACCGCCATGCAATTACTGGAACCGCAACGCTATATCGACGCCGTATTGGGAGCCGCGCCATGACACGTTTCCTGCCGCACCCCTTGCTCACGCTTACGCTCGTCATCCTGTGGCTGCTGCTGGTCAACCAGTTTTCCGCCGGCCACCTCGTGCTGGGCATGCTGCTTGGCTGGCTGATTCCTTTCGTCACCTCGCGCTTCTGGCCCGAGTCCATCCGTATTCGTCACCCGATCGCGCTGCTACGCTATCTGGTGATATTCGTCTACGACATTGTGCGTGGCAGTTTTGAGGTCGCCTTTCTGATCCTGCGTGGCCCGTCACATCTGCGACCGGTATTTATCGAAATTCCGCTCGCGCTAAAAACCGATCTCGCCATCAGCCTGCTGGCCAACACCATTTCGCTGACGCCCGGCACGGTGTCAGCGTGGCTGAGCGAAGACAAACGCACCCTGGTCGTCCACACGCTGGACACCGATGACGCCGACGCGCTGATTGCCGAAATCAAAGCGCGTTACGAAGCGCCGTTGAACCATATTTTTGAAGGGAACGCATGATGCTGATGACCGTCATCCCAATCGCGTATGCACTGGTCAGCCTGGCTTTTTTGCTGAGTTTCTGGCGTCTGATCAAAGGCCCGGATGCCCCTGATCGCATCCTCGCGCTCGACACGCTGTATGTGAACACGATTGCCCTTTTGGTGCTACTCGGCATCCATCTCGGCAATGCCATCTATTTTGAAGCGGCACTCTTGATCGCCATGATGGGCTTTGTCGGCACGGTGGCGCTGTGCAAATACCTGTTGCGTGGCGACATCATCGAATGAGCACACAACCATGATCGACTTTCTGCTTTCCGCCCTGATTCTGACCGGTGCAATCTTCACCTTCATCGGTTCGCTGGGCCTGGCTCGCCTGCAGGATTTTTACACCCGCCTGCATGGCCCCACCAAAGCCACCACGCTGGGGGTCGGCTGTCTGCTGATCGCGTCCGCCCTGTATTTCAGCATTCGCTCAGATGGCATCAGCCTGCACGAAGTGCTGGTCTCCTTGTTTCTGTTCATCACTGCGCCGGTGAGTGCCCACTTGCTGGCCAAAGCGGCACTGCATCTCAAGCTCAAGTCGCTTGCCAACGTCCCTCCCTCAGTCGGCAACACACCGCCGAGGCCGCAGTGACCCGGTTTATTGCGAACTCTCGGAAGCCTCGTGTCAGCCGATAGACACCCCATCATCGTCATGCCCTGATTGGTGCTATGGCCGGCGCCGGCGTGGGAGGTCACATCGACAAACGGACCAGGAGCCCGCAACTCCAGTTGCAATCCGAAATCCAGTTGGCGATGGCTTGACGCGTAATCAAGCCATCGCCTGCAATAAGGTCTAAAGTGAAGCATGGTTCAACTGCTTCACTTTTTTGCGCGCGTGATGCTGCTCCTGGGCTTGGGGCTGTCAACCTATGCCCATGCGGAAACCGTGCGCGTACTCACGGTGCAAGGCGCGATCAGCCCGGCCAGCGCCGATTACCTGCTACGTGGCCTTGATCACGCCATCCAGGACAAGACGCATCTGGTCGTGATCGAGATGGACACGCCGGGCGGGCTGGATTCATCGATGCGCGACATCATCAAGGCCATCCTCGCTTCGCCGGTACCTGTGGTTACCTACGTTTCACCCAAGGGCGCGCGTGCCGCCAGCGCCGGCACTTATATCTTGTATGCCAGTCACATCGCGGCGATGGCACCGGCCACCAATCTGGGCGCGGCGACGCCCATCGAATTGATGCCCAGCGGCAACGAGTCACCCAAGCCGGCAACCGACCCAGCCTCCCCCGATGCCACCCAGCCGACCGCCAGCCCGGCCCCGTCGGGCGACGCCAAAACGCGCAAGTTTGTTCACGATGCAGCCGCTTATATCCGCGGTCTGGCCGAACTGCGTGGCCGCAACGCCGAATGGGCGGAGCGTGCCGTACGCGAAGCAGTCAGCCTTTCAGCAAGCGAGGCACTGGCACTGAAAGTCGTGGATCTGGTGGCAACCGATCTCGACGACTTGCTGCGGCAGCTCAATGGACGTGTCATCAAACTGGACGGTCAATCCGTCACGCTTAACACGACCCAAATCACCATCGAGCATGTCATGCCGGACTGGCGCAGCAAGCTGCTGTCCGTGATCGGCGACCCCAGCATTGCCTACATCCTGATGCTGCTGGGTATCTACGGGCTGATTTATGAGTTTTCCAATCCCGGCATGCTGTTTCCCGGTGTGGTCGGCGGCATTTGCCTGCTACTGGCGATGTTTGCCCTGCAAGTCATGCCGATCAGCTACGCCGGGCTGGCGCTGATGGTCCTCGGCATTGCCCTGATGACTGCAGAGGCCTTTGTGCCGAGCTTTGGCGCATTGGGACTGGGTGGTCTGGTCGCCTTCGTTATCGGCTCGGTGATGCTGATCGACACCGATGTGCCTGGCTACGGGATTCCGTGGCTGTTGATTGTTCCAGTGGCGTTAACGAGCGGCCTGTTCAGCTTCCTGGTCGCTGGCATGGCGATCAAGGCCCGTGCGCGCCCCGTGGTCACCGGTGCCGAACAGATGATCGGTGCCCCCGGAGAAGTGCTTGAAGACCTGGACCACGAAGGCTGGGCACGTGTCCACAGCGAACTTTGGCGCGTGCGCAGCCGCGTGCCGCTCAAGCGCGGTGACCGCGTCCGGGTACGCGCCCGGCATGGCCTGATACTCGAAGTTGAACCCCATCCTGACCGTTCATATAAGGAGAATGACCATGTTTGAATTCGGCGGCTTGACCATCGTGTTCCTGATTATTGTGCTCGCGGTGGCCAGTCTGCGCATCCTGCGCGAATACGAGCGCGGTGTGATCTTCATGCTCGGGCGCTTCTGGAAAGTGAAGGGGCCGGGGCTGATCCTCGTCATCCCCGGCATCCAGCAAATGGTGCGGGTGGACCTGCGCACCGTAGTGCTCGACGTGCCGAGCCAGGACGTGATCTCGCGCGACAACGTCTCGGTCAAGGTCAATGCGGTGCTGTATTTCCGCGTCATCGACCCCGCCAAGGCCATTTTGCAGGTGGAAGAGTTTCTGGTCGCCACCAGCCAGCTGGCGCAAACCACGCTACGCGCGGTGTTGGGCAAGCACGAGCTCGACGACATGCTGGCCGAGCGCGAACGCCTGAATCAGGACATCCAGCAACTGCTGGACGCCCAAACCGACGCCTGGGGCATCAAGGTCTCTAACGTCGAAATCAAGCACGTCGACATCGACGAAACCATGGTACGCGCCATCGCCAAACAGGCCGAAGCCGAGCGCGAACGACGCGCCAAGATCATCCATGCCGAAGGCGAATTGCAGGCTTCGGAAAAGCTGCTGGCCGCCGCCGAAATTCTCGCTGTCAGGCCTGAAGCCATGCAACTGCGCTATTTGCAGACACTGTCCAATATCGCGGGCGACAAAACCAACACTATCGTCTTCCCGATGCCAGGCAATTTGATGAACCTGATGATGGCCAGTAAAAAAGAGGGGGATTGAGCATCCCCCCAGGGGAACCCACGGACCAAAAAACACTCTATACTCGCGTTAATGCCTATTCAGGCTTTGTTTTGACCATTCACGTGAGGAAACCACATGAACCCGCAAGTCACCACGATTAACCGCAGCCAGTCTGCGGTCGCTTCGACCAACAAGGTCGTCAAGAACACCTATATGCTGCTGTCGATGACGCTGGCATTCTCAGCACTCACCGCCGGCGTATCCATGGCGCTGAATCTGCCACACCCCGGCCTCATTATTACCCTGGTCGGTTATTTTGGTCTGCTGTTTCTGACCACCAAGTTCCGTGAAAGCGGTCTCGGCATTGCCTTCGTGTTCGCCCTGACCGGCTTCATGGGTTACACGCTCGGCCCCATCATCAACGCTTATCTATCACTGCCCAACGGCACCCAGGTGGTCATGATGGCAATGGGGGGTACCGCCGCGATCTTCCTGGCGCTGTCGGCCTACGTGATGACCACCCGCAAGGACTTCAGCTTCATGGGCGGTTTCCTGATGGTCGGTATCCTGGTGGCCTTCCTGGCCGGCATTGGGGCGATCTTCTTCGAGATGCCCGGTCTGTCGCTGGCAGTATCGGCCATGTTCGTGCTGTTGATGTCCGGCTTGATCCTGTACCAGACCAGCGAAATCATCAACGGGGGCGAAACCAACTACATCATGGCGACCGTCACCCTGTTCGTGGCGATCTTCAACCTGTTCACCAGCTTGTTGCATCTGCTGGGCTTTGCCAGCAACGACTGATCATTGATGGTTGCAGCAAACAAAACGGCGTCCCCTGTGGCGCCGTTTTTGCGCGCCAGCTCTGTTGATACAACGGCGCCGTTTTTGATCGATACCCACTGCCATCTCGATGCGGCCGAGTTCGACGCAGATCGCGATGCCGTCTATACACGTGCAATCGAAACTGGCGTCGGCATTCAGATCATTCCCGCCATCAGCCGCGACAACTTTTCTGCCGTGGCAGCCACATGTAAACGCTACCCAGGCAGCCTGCCGGCCTGGGGAATGCACCCCATGTTTATCGACGTCCACCGGCCTGAACATCTGGCCGATCTACGCGCACAAATCGAGCAGCAACGCCCGGTAGCCATAGGTGAAATCGGCCTTGACCTGTTTGTGAAAAACCTCGACGCCGCCACCCAGGAATTCTTCTACATCGAGCAATTGAAGATCGCGAAGGAATACGACTTGCCGGTGCTGCTGCACTGCCGCAAAGCCAACGATGAAATCCTCAAGCAGCTGCGCAAGATCAAGGTGCGCGGCGGCATCGCGCACGCTTTCAATGGCAGTCCGCAGCAGGCAAACGAATTCATCAAGCTGGGATTCAAACTGGGATTCGGCGGCGCCTTCACCTGGCCGCGCGCCAACAATTTACGCAGATTGGCAGTCAACTTGCCGCTGGAATCCATTGTGCTGGAAACCGACAGCCCCGACATTCCTCCAGTGTGGATCGGGCGCGGACGCAATGCGCCGGGCGAGTTGCCCTTGATTGCGAAAGAACTGGCGAATCTACGCGGCGTATCAATCGAAACCATCGCCGAGACCACTACCCAGACCGCCAAGGCGCTGTTCGGGCTGGACTGAGCCAGCGAACGTCCTTGACGTCGCTGGCTCAGTTGATCCTGCCGTTTATTGCTCCTTCAACAGTGTGCGGGTGATGATCATGCCAGGGCAAAATCCTGTCACCGCCGCAAACAGGAGAAACCCGGCGGGGATGTAGAGCCACCAATGGGCCACGCCGAATCCCGTCAGCCAGATACCCAGCCAAATGTTTGCGCTGATGAATAGAAAAAACAGACGGGCGGCGGGGCTGGATTGAAAAAGTTTCATGCTTTCTCCTTAGAAATCGCGCTCAACCTTAAAACCATTAATCAAAATATCGCCCGCGACCATGCGCGCGCCATGATTCACCGCATCAAGGATTTCACTGTCTGACCAACCGGCGGTGCGAGCGGCTTGCATGTCATCAGCGGTCACATTGTTCGAATTGCTGGTGGCTTTCAGCACCAGGCCCAGCAGCGTTTTTTCCTTGTCACTGAGCGGGCTTTTCTTGTAGTCCAGACGAGTCGCTGCGACTTGCTCAGGCGTCCAGCCCGCCATATTGATCAGCATGCCCGCATTCATATCGATGCAATAACCACAGTTGCCTGCCTGCGAAACCAGCATGCGAATACTGGTCGTGAGCGGGATCGACAGTGTGGGGTGTTGCATGATGCTGCCGTAATACTCCCATTGCTGTTTCAGCAAAAAAGGATTGCTGCTAAAAATCTGGATGGCCGTTGGGACCTGACCCCAGGCTTCCTGAATTTGCGCATAGATGGCGGCGACTTCGCCGGTGGCATTTTCGGGGGTAACGGTTTGCAGAATACTCATGACACTCTCCTGATTAGGTTATATCCAGCGCCTGACCCGGGCTTGGTATTCCCGGTAGGCATCGCCGAACTTCGCTTCGAGGTGTGCTTCTTCGTGCTGGATCACGCCGAAGCGGAGCATGATCCAAATCAATGGGGCAAAAATCAGTGGCCAGAACGTGGCGAGCAGCAACGACACGCCCAGCAAAACGAACCAATCCGCTAAATAGATGGGGTTGCGGCTGAACTGAAACGGCCCGCCGGTGCATAAAGCGGATGCGCCGCCATACGGATTGACCGTGGTGCGGTGACGTGCAAACGTCCACATCGCCCAAAGCATCAGCCCTAAACCCAGACCCACCATGAGCCAGCCCAATGGACGCGTCAGCGCGCCCAGATCGAGCGGCAGCGCAAATTGATAGCGGTCCAGCCACCAACCGCCCAGCATGGCCGCCGCATAGGGTGCGGGGGGCAAAATCAGTGTGCGTGGGCGAGCCGAGTCGCCTTCCAGTTTGCGTTCCATATGGCTCCGTTATGTGGGTTGACCCGAGGCCTTCAGCGTTTCCAGGTAATGGCTCATTTGCGCCATGCAGCCCTGAAACGCGGTAACAGACTGGGTATTCTTGCTCATCCCGATGCATCCTTCCAGCGCCGACACCACAAAAAATGCGGTTTCATCAGCCATGACATCCGCCCGGACTTCGTGGGCCGCCTGACCGCGTTTGAGCGCGGCCGCCACCACATCAACCCAATCCTGAAACAAGGCATTCAAGTGGAGGCGAAATGTCTCATCCACCGGGCTCATCTCTTGCATCAGGTTATTCAGCGGACAACCCAGCATGACCTCGGCCGGATCGTTGAACATGCTTTTGGATTGCAGAAAAACTTGCAGCGTAGCCAGTGGGCGGTCGGTTTCAAGGAGAGGCGTAAACATCATGGCCGTCATGTAGGGCCGAATCACCTCCTCGATCACCGCCAGACCAAGCGATTTTTTGTCCGGAAAATGGTGGTACAGCGCGCCCTTGGTCAGTTCGGTAGCCGCCAGAATCTGCGAGATCGAAGCCGCCTGAAACCCCTTTCGATGGATTTCGGCAAACGCCGCTTCCAGCATTTTTTGCCGGGTGAGGTCGGGCGTTTTAATGGATGCATTCATGCGCTTAATCATACATACCGGTTGGTATGCGTCAAGACAAAATTATTCATCAGCATGGGCTCGCATCGAGCTGATGGCATTCACCCAAGGCGGCCTCGCCCTGGGTGAGGCCATCCAGCAGGCGGCCCAAGGCAGCCGGCGTGGTCCATCCAACAGACTGTACGGTTTTAAATGGCTCAGCCTCCGCGAGCAGATTCTGAACTTTGGCAGCGCAAAAAAGAGGGGGCGTAGGGCTGGCTTCACGTAATCGTTGTGCGATGACGGAAAAAGCCGTGGGCTTGAGCAAAAATCGATACAAGCGGATTTTCAACCCGTCTATCGTCTGGAACCGTGCGTAATCTGCCAGCGTGGGTCCCTGCCAATTCTCGTCCACGCCGCGCCTTCCGAAATAGCTCCCAGCTGGATCAATCAAAAGTTTGCCTGCAAACAAGCCCGCATGATTGCCGCCCAGGGCGTTGTCATTGATCACAACAACCACTTCATTCTCGGCCGGCTCTGCAATCGTGATGTTGACGTTGGGCAATTCATCATCGTGCCAGTTGGGCGCCTCATCTGCATGCACCACCCACGCCCCCAACAGGGCCGCGAACAAAACAAGAATATGAAAACCCGATCGATATCCTGGCAATCTGCTTCCTGATTTTTCCGATCAGCGCATCTCGCGCTGTGACGTCGCGCGCAAGAACTCATTGCGCATCTGGTCGCTGTCTTTAAAACAACCGGTAAAAGCCTGCGTCACCACGCGCTCGTCTCCGCGACGGTCCTCACCCAGCAGCAGGCACAACTGCTCGGCCTCGACAATGCACGCTGCCCCTTTCGCTTTGCCATGGGTCACCAATGCCTCGACAATGTCGCGCGTCATCCACTCCTGATAGGTAAAACGATGGCCTATGGCGTCGACCATGCGGCCGATACGCCCAAACCCATGCAAGCGTCCACCCGGCACGTAGGCCACGTGCGCCACGCCGCGAAACGGCACCAGGTGGTGCGGGCACACCCCATGTACTGCAATGCCGCGCACCACCACCATATCGTCGCGCTCATCGGCAAAACCTTCGCCCAGGGCCTCTGCCGGTGAAATGGCATACCCACCGAGCAGCCGCTTCTGCCACAGTTCGCGTACGCGTTGCGCCGTGCGCCCGGTGTGTACCGAGTCCGGCACCACGCCGCAGGCTGTGAGCATGGCGTTGACGGCCGCCTCAAACGCTACGGGATCGAACGCACCCGTTTGTGGAATGCCCAGGCTGCCCGACCCATGCGGAGGATGGCCGTCGTGGTCGCAGGCATCACTCATGGCTGATTAAGCGTGGACTTCAGAAACTCCAGCGTGCGGGTCCACGAGTCCGTGTCGGCTCCGTTGTCGTACTTGAGCGGCAAGTTGAACTGCGTAGCGTAGCTGTCAGCCTCGCGGTTGGTGAAGGTGTGCTTCACGCCGGGGTAGGCCACAAACATGTAATCCGCCCTGGCATTGTCCATTTCGGTTTTAAACGCCTCAACCTGCACCGGCGGCACCACCGGGTCGGCCTCCCCATGGAACACGCGGATCTTCGCCTTGATGTCACCCGGCTTCACCGACACATCAGTGGCCAGCACGCCATGAAAACTCACCACGGATTTAAGTGGCAA
This sequence comes from Thiobacillus sp., assembly GCA_036568265.1. Taxonomy (GTDB): domain Bacteria; phylum Pseudomonadota; class Gammaproteobacteria; order Burkholderiales; family Thiobacillaceae; genus Thiobacillus. The sequence goes on along the minus strand of DATCSW010000011.1, from coordinate 23,469 downwards.
ACCCGCGCGCGCCATGTTGAGCACCACGCCGCCGCCAAAGCAGTAGCCCAAAGCGGCGATCTCACCTTTTTTCACGTTGGGTTGAGCCTCGAGAAACTTTTCTGCCGCCTGAAAACGGCTCAAGGCCAACGGTGGATTATTGTTGATGCCACCCGCCAGCCCGCCGGCTTCTTTTGGATTCGTTGCGACCTGGCCATTGCCATACATGTCGACCACCAGCGCCACATAACCTTCGCTGGCCAGCATGCGCGCACGCTTGCGCGCATAATCGTTTGCGCCCCACCATTCGGGCACCACCAGCACCCCGGCGCGCTTGCCCTTGGCTGCGTCGTCAAACGCCAAAAAACCTTTCATGACGGTATCACCCGCCTTATAGCTCACATCCTTGCCAACCACCGCGGCCAGGACAGATGACGTAAAAAACAACAATGACAGAGCAAGTGCGGCTTTCATGGGCGTCTCCAAGTTGGGGGAATTGCCAAGCATACCGCGCCCGAACGGGCGACCACAACAACCCGTCCTTTGTCCGGTACGCGGTAAACTCATCATCCTGAACCTTACCCTGCCTGCCATGACCGATTCCATCCGACTTGCCAAACGCGTTGCCGAGCTGCGCGCCTGTTCCCGCCGCGAGGCAGAGCTCACCATCACCGGCGGCTGGGTTCGAGTGGATGGCCTGGTGATTGAAGAACCGCAGTTTCGCGTGACCGACCAGCGTATCGAAATCGACCCCAGGGCCGACCTCAGCCAGGCCGAGCCTGTCACCCTGCTGCTACACAAGCCGGCGGGCATCGCGATGAAAGACATCGACCAGAACGCAACCCTTTTGCTAAGCCCCGACACCTTATGGGCTGACGAAAGTGCCAGCATCCGCCCGCTGAAGAAGCATTTCACCCAACTCACCACCTGCGTCCCCCTGGAAACCGATGCCAGCGGCCTGATTGTGTTCACCCAGGACTGGCGCGTGGCGCGCAAGCTCACCGAAGACGCCGCCACACTCGAGCACGAAGTCATCGTCGAAGTTGCCGGCGAACTCATCCCCAACGGCCTCAAGCGCCTGAACCAAGGCATCCCCTACCACCCGCAAGGGGTAGGCCGTGGTTGTCAAGACGCTAAAGCGTCAACAACCACGCTCATCGGCCGCGCGCCCCCCGCAATCAAAGTCAGCTGGCAAAACGAAACCCGCCTGCGTGTCGCCCTCAAGGGTGTCCAGATCGGCCAGATCGCCCACCTGTGCGAAGCCGTCGGCTTGCAAGTGGTGACCATGAAACGAATTCGTTTAGGGGGAGTTTCGATGGGCAAACTGCCATCGGGGCAATGGCGGTATATGCGCGAGGGCGAGCGGTTTTAAACTGCGCGACTGCACGCTGTCGAGCGTCCCAACCCATGTCAGGGTCTGGGAAACCCCCTGTACGAAGGCACACCTGTACCAGGCGGCTGGCTTCGCCCGTTTTGCTAATTCTGGGCGTACCGATATATCAGCAATCACACACACGGTTGCCCTTCAGCTTCCTACGGGCAGGCCGAATCACAATTAGCACCTGTTTCCAGATGCCCAAACTATTCCACCTGCGCCTGATTGCCCGTATGCACGCATACGATCCGATCTGGAAACAGATGCAATTCGGCCTCAAGACAGTTCGCGCAATACCACCACCATCTTTATAAGGAATTGTTTAATGAACACGCAATGCTCCAAGACCCTTTTTGCCGCCGCTTTCGCTGGCGCCCTGCTTTTCGCCAACACCGGAGCACTGGCTGCCGACGGATTGCCCACCATCATGCAGGGCAAAGTGGATAGCTACACCAAAAAACTCGTCGATTGGGCCGCAAACCCTGTCATCGTGGCTGCAGTGAAAGAAGCCAACGCCAAGGGCCCTGGGGCCATGACGAACGGTAAATGGAACGATCTCGACGAAAAAGATCCGGCTGTCATGGCCTACCAGACCAACAAGGCAGGCGTAATCGTCGGCAAGTGGGAAGATGACAAGGGCATCAACAAACTGATCGTCAGAGACGAAAAAGGCAATATCGTTGCCTCCAGCAGCAAGCCTTTAATTTTCAACAATGCCTCGCGTCCGGCGTTCGCCAATCCCATCAAGGGCCAGGCCTGGTCCGCATCCGAGATCAAGCCTGACCCGACGACCGGTGTCAGAAGCGTACAAGCGGGCGCGCCCGTGATGGACGGCGGCAAAGTCATCGGCGTGATTCACGCCGGCATCAGTGCCGAGTGATCGAACTGCGCGTGCGGTCGAATGGCTGCGCGCGCGCTAATCAATTTTTGGGCTCTGCAGCCCTGATGGGGAAACGTCGATGAAAACAATTGCAAACCTGAGCGTCGGCGCGCGCCTGGCTGCGGGGTTCGGGCTCGTGCTCGCCCTTATGATCGCCCTGACTGCTGTGGCAATCAGCCGCATGGGCTTTATCCAGCGCAACCTGGACGAGATCGTCAAGGTCGAGGCTGTCAAGATTCAACTCGTCAACGAAATGCGCGACGTCGTCCGCTACCAGTCCGTGACCATCCGTGATGTCGTGATGCAGGAAGACTTCTCTTTCAAAAAGTCAGAAATGAAACTGCTGAAGCAGGCTGGCGTAACGTACCGCGAGTCAGCCAGTAAACTCGCTGCCCTGCTCACCGATGAACGCGGCAAACAAGCCATGGCCGGCTTCGCACAATTGGAATCCAAAGTAAAGGAGACCATGGACAATGCACTCGACAAGTCGATCTCGGACGACCACGTGGGTGCAGCAGAAGTCATCCGCGACAGCGTTCGACCGGCACAACTGGAATTTGTGGCCGCACTCGATGCATTGCTGAAGGACCTTGAGACGGCGTCGCATCAGTCAGCGACTCAGGCTGCCGCAGCCTACGCCAGCGCATTGCGCATGATGTTGATCCTGGCCGCCCTGGCGCTGGTGGCCGGACTGGTCATCGCTTACCTCATCCAGCGTAGCGTGGCAGGTCCGCTGCGACGTGCGGTAGCCGTGGCAGAACGCGTCGCTGATGGTGATCTTTCGCAAACGATAGAGAACACCTCGACCGACGAAGTGGGCCAGTTACTCACTGCGCTGGGCAGGATGAACACTCGTCTCCGGGATATTGTCACCACACTCAAGACCAGTGCCGAGAGCGTTTCGATTGGTTCTCGCGAAATTGCAATGGGCAACATGGATTTATCAGGCCGAACCGAGGAACAGGCCAGCGCACTGGAGCAGACGGCAGCATCAATGGAAGAACTCAATTCCACGGTACGCCAGAATGCAAAAAATGCACTGCAGGCAAACGAACTCGCGACGGGTGCCACCGAGGTTGCGGTTCGTGGGGGCGCGGTCGTGAGCAATGTTGTCAGCACGATGAAACTCATCAACGAAAGCTCCAGGAAGATCTCCGAGATTATCTCGGTGATCGACGGAATCGCCTTCCAGACCAACATTCTGGCGCTCAATGCCGCAGTGGAAGCCGCACGTGCCGGAGAACAAGGCCGGGGCTTCGCCGTGGTGGCGGCCGAAGTGCGCAGTCTGGCGCAACGTAGCGCTGCAGCGGCCAAGGACATCAAAACGCTGATCGGCGCCAGTGTAGAGCGGGTGGAACAAGGCACCGCCCTGGTTGACCAGGCAGGCGGCACAATCGATGAAGTGGTCATTGCCATTCGACGGGTGGCCACCATCATCAGTGAGATCAGCAGTGCCAGCGCCGAACAAAGCGCGGGTGTGGCCCAGGTTGGCGAAGCGGTCACACAGATGGATAACGCCACCCAGCAGAACGCCGCACTGGTAGAACAAAGCGCTGCTGCTGCCGAAGGCTTGAAGCAGCAAGCAGAACTGCTGGTTCAGGCGGTAGCGGTATTCAAACTGACCGACGGCGAGCAGATCGGCGGCGTCCCGGATCAGGCGGCTGAATTTCAAGGCGGCCACCCCGGTGCTGAACGCCGCGGACCGAATCGGAACAAGAACATCGTCCGGATCAAGCCCTCACGTCGCGCCGCCTAAAAGGCCCGGCCCTCTCCATCATCGGAGAGGGGCCGACGAAGGCTCCGGCATCCGGCCACTGAAAAAACGTTTCACTCACTACACCGCCTGCGTGTCGCATTCAACGGCGCCCAGACCGGACAAATCGCTCATTTGTGTCAAGCCGTCGGCTTGTAAGCAGTCGCAATGAAACAGATTCGTTTAGGCGAGATCTCGATGGGCAAACGGCCATCGGAGAACATGGCGTGATATGCATGAGGGCGAGCGGTTTTGATGGATATAGGCACACACCAATCTGTACGCTGTATGCGCAACCTCCGACTCGTTCCGGGCCCTGGCGGGTGTCTGCTTGACCGGCGATCCCTCCGCCAGAACGGCCATAGAAGACAGCACGGTTAACCGCAGCGACGCTTGGTATTGAAGCTGTTTCGCTCAATCCTGATTAATCAAGTCGGGCCGACGAATCTGAACGGCCGCTTCTCAAAAGCCTACTCACCCGATCAATGAATACCCGGGCCCATGGGCCTCTTGAATAACGGTTGGGTGGTACCTACACTTCTGTGCCAATACCGGATTCCAAGGAACATGCCATGGTAAACGATGAAGATATAAAGCATTTGCGTCGCTGCATAGAGCTTGCAACAAAGGCTCTTGCGCTAGGTGACGAGCCATTTGGCTCTGTGCTTGTATCAGCGGACGGGGATGTTCTTTTTGAAGACCACAACCACGTTGTCTCAGGTGATCGAACCCGTCATCCAGAGTTTGAGATTGCACGGTGGGCGGCGGCAAACATGAGCCCGGAAGCCCGGGCAAAAGCCACCGTCTATACCTCTGGTGAACATTGTCCAATGTGTGCCGCAGCACACGGCTGGGTCGGGTTGGGACGTATCGTGTATGCGAGCTCCTCCGCGCAATTGACCGCATGGCTTGCCGATCTCGGCGTTCCTGCAGCTCCCGTGCGAGCTCTACCCATCTATGAAGTCGTTCCAAGCGTGGCAGTTGATGGTCCAGTATCAAGCCTTGTCGAACAGGTACATGACTTACATCGTCGTTTCCACCGCTCACGATAGTCAGCATGAGCCTATCAACGGTGTCAAAGTCGCCTGGCCACCCAACAAATCGTTGCAGACTGTCACCGGATTCGCCATAAGCTTCTGCTTGTGGCTCACCAATCGCTGTTCACTTTCATCACGCCAGGCCTACTCGTAAAGCTGAACTGCAAATCCGTCCTGCACCCACTCATCCTTCTGTTTCCAGCCTGCGTTGTTTGCGATTCCACTGAACTCATCACTCCGGTACTTATAGGAGTTTTCGGTGTGCAGGGACTCGCCCAGATCAATTTGAAATGACTGACCTGAAACCGTTACGGTCTGCTCGGCCAAACTGACCAGATGCATCTCGATGCGACCCGCTTGGGGATTGTAGAAGGCGTAGTGGCGAAACCGGGTGAGATCAAAATTCGCGCCGAGCTCGCTGTTGAGCCGTTCAAGCAGGTTGAGGTTGAAGGCTGCGGTGATACCGGCAGCGTCGTTGTAGGCACGATGGAGTTGCTCGGGATTTTTCTTGAGATCGAAGCCAATCAGCAATTGACCCGTGTCTCCGGCCAGTTGACGAAAATGAGCGAGTACGGCAATCGCTTCGGCGGGCGAGAAATTGCCAATGCTGGAACCGGGGTAATAAATCAGCCGGCGCCCCGGTTGAATGTGGGGTGACGCGGCGTCGAGCTCATGGATGAAGTCCATGCCGATGGCAGTAACGTCGAGCTGGGGGTAGTCCTGTGCCAGCGGTTCGGCAGCCTGGGCCAGTGCCGGGCCGGCGATGTCGAGTGCGATCAGCTGGTGGGGGTGCAATGCATCCAGCAGCACGCGGACTTTGCAGCAATCGCCCGCACCCGGTTCAATGATGCAATCCACTTGACCAATCGCGGCTGCGATTTCAGGCAGGCGCGCGGCCATGAGCGCCTGCTCGGTACGGGTGACGGCGTATTCGGGCTGTTTGCAAATGGCCTCGAACAGGCGGCAACCGGCTTCGTCGTAAAAATATTTGGGGGGTATGGATTTGGGCTGTGCTGCCAACCCGGCCAGCACATCGGCGCGCAGGTCGTCGCGCGCCGCCAGCAAATCCAGAAAACGGAAGGCCACTTAGGCGACGACCGAAATCCTGGACCCGGTGTGGAGCTGGCCGAATTCGGCGGCAGCAGCAAATCCATGCTGGCTGAAAATTGAAAGCACGGTGTCTCTCGCTTCGGGCGCGCAGCTCACCAGCAGGCCTCCGCTGGTTTGCGGGTCGGTCAGCACGGCGCGCTGCCAGTCGGTGATGTCTGCACCCAATTCAACTTCGGCGCCGTAGCTTTCCCAGTTGCGCAGGCTGGCGCCGGTGATGTGGCCGGCCTGCGCCAGCTCGCTTGCACCTGGCAGCAGCGGCAAGCGGCTGAGTTCGACACGCGCAGCCAGTTTTGAGGCACGACTGATTTCGAGCAAATGACCCAACAAGCCAAAGCCGGTGACGTCGGTAAGTGCATGCACGCCTGCGGCATCCGAGAGCTCGGCGCCTGCGGTATTGAGCTGGGTGGTGGTGTCGATCATGACACGATATTGCTCCTCGCTCAGCGCGTCTTTTTTGAGTGCGGCGCTGAAAATGCCTACTCCCAGCGGCTTGCCGAGAATCAGTATGTCGCCTGCCTGACCGCCGGAGTTTTTCTTGACCTTGCGCGGGTCCACCACACCGATGCCGACCAGCCCATAAATCGGCTCGGGTGCATCGATGGAATGACCGCCGGCGATTGGAATGCCGGCCTGTTTGCAAACCGATTCGCCGCCGGCAAGAATCTGGCGGATGATTTCATTCGGCAGTTTGCCGATGGGCATACCAACGATGGCCAGCGCGAACAAGGGGCGTCCGCCCATGGCATAGACATCGGACAAGGCATTGGTGGCTGCGATGCGGCCGAATTCGAAGGGATCATCGACGATGGGCATGAAAAAATCGGTAGTCGCCACAATCGCCTGATCGTCGTTAAGCCGATACACCGCCGCGTCGTCACCGTGCTCGATCCCCACCATCAGGTCGGGATAAGCTGCAGCCAGGTTCGATACAAACGGCGTGTCAGACAAGATCTCGCGCAACACGGACGGAGAAATTTTGCAGCCGCAACCGCCGCCGTGCGAAAACTGGGTGAGTCGAATGGCTGCTGTGGGGTGGGGGGCATTCATGGTCCAAATTCACCTATGCGTTAGAGTGTGTGACTAGAATTACATCAAATCTACCTCAACTGTATAGCATGAACATTGCCCGGCCAATAAGTGACTTCACCGCGGACCAACTGATCGACAAGCTTGCGCAGGCTCGAGCGCAGCTGCGGGCGTTGATCAGCCACCTGCCGGAAAACGGCTGGCTGGGGCCATATGCCGAGCATTTGAACCCGCCGTTATGGGAGGCCGGACACATCGTATGGTTCCAGGAGCGCTGGTGCTTGCGCGTGCAACCCGATGGCAGCCTGGCACCCAGCCTGCTGGCCGGGGCCGATGCCTTGTACGACTCTTCCACCGTTCCGCACGACACGCGCTGGGATCTGCCTTTGCTGAAGCCGGCCGCAGTGGAGGATTACGCCGCACAGGTCACGGCCGCAATTTCCGCCCGCCTGCGTCGTGAGTTCAATCCAACATTGGCGTATTTCGCTGAGCTGAGTCTGGTGCATGAACTGATGCATATCGAAGCCTGGCGCATAGCGTTTCAGGATCTGGGATATTCGATGCCCGACCAACGGGCGGCTGGGTCACCCGTGCAAACGGATCGGCTGACATTTTCCAGAAGCGAAGTGACGCTCGGCAGTGGGCCCCATAAAGGCTTCATTTTCGACAACGAGAAATGGCAACACACCGTAGCCGTGCCCACATTTAATATCGACCCACGACTAATCTCGGAGACCGAGTTTGCCGCCTTCGTGGACGCGGGGGGATACGAAAATAGCCCGGGATGGTCGGAAGCAGGTTGGGCCTGGCGTAAGGCCAGCGACGCCACCCATCCGGTGTACTGGCAAAAAAATGAGGGCGCGTGGCAGGTGCGCCGCTTGGCTGAATGGATGGCGCTGAATCCGAATGCGCCGATGCTGCACATCAACCGATTTGAAGCCGAAGCCTGCGCTGCCTGGATGGGTCGCCGTCTGCCCACGGCAGCACAATGGCTGCGCGCGACGCAGGATGCGAATTTTCACTGGGGTGCAGGCTGGGAGTGGATGCGTAATGCCTTCGCGCCGTATCCGGGTTTTGCTGCCGACCCGTACGAGGACTATTCCCAGCCCTGGTTTCACACGCATGTGGAGCTGCGCGGCGGCGGGCCCTACACCGATGCCTTGTTGAAGCGGACGGGTTACCGTAATTTTTACCTGCCGCATCGACGCGACCCGTTCGCCGGGTTTCGCACCGTGAGCGCGGTCTGACTCAAAACGCGTCTACGGTAAAAACAACGCCAGCAAATCGTTCAGATAACGCTGTCCCAACAACGTAGGCTTGAGTTGCGTGGCGCTGCGCTCCAGCAGGCCTTTCGCCCGCGCCTGTTCCAGTGCATCTGTACAAATGTGCAACGGATAGCCGCTCCGTTCTTCGAACAAGGTGCTTGGCACGCCATCACTCAAGCGCAGCGCGTTCATCATGAATTCAAATGGCAGGTCGCTTCGCGTCAGCGTACGCGTGTCGGCAATGTGCGTACCCTGCGCCACCGCCGCCATGTATTGCTGTGGATGCTTGGTGCGCATCTGCCGAATGATGCGGTCGTGAAAACTGAGCTTGCCATGCGCGCCCGCGCCTATGCCGAGATAATCACCAAACTGCCAGTAGTTGAGGTTGTGGCGGCTGGTGTGTTGCGGCAGTGCGTAAGCCGAGGTTTCGTAATGCTGCATGCCGGCTGCGACCAGACGCGCCTCGATGGCTAGATACATGTCGGCCGCCACATCTTCGTCCGGCAAATTGGGCGGCGCGGTGTGGCCAAACGGCGTGTTGGGCTCGAGTGTGAGGTGGTAGGCCGACAGATGCGGCGGCTGAAAGCTCAGCGCGGTATCGACGTCGGCCAGTGCCTGTTCGAGCGTTTGCCCTGGCAAGGCAAACATCAGATCAAGATTGAAGGTATCGAAATGGGTGGCGGCAAGTTCAGCCGCGCGACACGCTTCGTTATCGTCGTGAATGCGCCCGAGCGCCTTGAGGTGCTGCGGGTTAAAGCTCTGGATGCCGAGCGAGACACGCGTCACGCCGGCTTCGCGAAAGCCGGCGAATTTGGCCGCTTCCACCGTGCCGGGATTGGCTTCCAACGTGATTTCCGCATTGGGCACCAAAGGTGTGAGCGTGCGTACACCGGTGAGAATGCGATCAATGCCGGCCGCTGAAAACAAACTGGGCGTGCCGCCACCGAAAAAAACGGTGTGGACCTTGCGGCCCCAAATATCAGGCAGCGCCTGTTCCAGATCGGACAATAGCGCGTCGATATAAGCGGTTTCGGGTATGCCCTGCGCCGCATGTGAATTGAAGTCGCAATACGGGCATTTCTTCACGCACCACGGCAGATGGATGTAGAGCGACAGCGGCGGCGAAACCTTGAGGCCGCCACGCGCGAATTGCACAACGGAATCAGCCAAGTCGATTCAACTGTTTGAGTTTTTCAACCAGATCACGCAAGGCATGGCCGCGATGGCTAATGCTGTTTTTGGTGTCTTCATCCAGTTCGGCGCCGGTTTTATCAAACTCAGGCACCAGAAAATACGGGTCGTAGCCAAAGCCATTCTCGCCGCGCGGCGTGTCGATGATTTCGCCAAACCAGCGACCTTCTGCGATCACCGGCTCGGGATCGCCGGGGTGGCGCACATACACCATGACGCAGGTGTAATGCGCGCGACGGTTGGACTCGTTGGCCAGATCGGCAATGAGTTTGTCGTTGTTGCTGGCGTCAGATTTAGGCTCGCCGGCATAGCGCGCGGACTGCACGCCAGGTGCGCCGCCGAGCGCATCCACGCAAATACCCGAATCGTCGGCCAGCGCGGGCAAGCCACTGTGCAGGCTGGCATGACGCGCCTTGGCCAGACAGTTTTCGACAAAGGTGACGTGCGGCTCAGGGCAGTCGGGCACATTGAACTGCGACTGCGGCACCGCTTCAATGCCAAACGGTCCGAGGATGCGCGCAATTTCACGCAGCTTGCCGGCGTTGCCGGATGCAATGACAAGTTTGCTCAACGTATCTTCCTCCCTGGTGTTAACCGACTGGTTCGATTGCCGCGCAAATCAGTCTGCCTTTAACGCAAGCTGCTGCGCCTCTGATATTTGCTGGATACCCGCGGTCGCCAGATCGATCAGCGCATTGAGCGTCGCGCGCGAAAAAGGCACGCCCTCAGCCGTACCCTGTACTTCGACCATGCCACCGCTGCCGGTGATCACCACGTTCATGTCGGTATCGCAATCGGAGTCTTCCGCGTAATCCAGGTCGAGCACAGGCTGGCCCTGATACACGCCAACCGAGACCGCGGCAATGCTGTCGGTCAACGGCGTTTCGGTGAGTTTGCCATCGCGCAACAAGCCTGCAATCGCGTCGGCCACTGCAACGTACGCGCCGCAAATACTGGCGCAGCGGGTGCCGCCATCGGCCTGCAGCACATCGCAATCAATGTGCAGGGTACGCTCGCCGAGTTTTCTCAGATCGACCACGGCGCGCAGGGAACGCCCGATCAACCGCTGGATTTCCTGGGTGCGGCCGCTTTGCTTGCCGCGTGCGGCTTCGCGGTCGCTGCGGGTATGGGTGGAGCGTGGCAGCATGCCGTATTCAGCCGTCACCCAGCCTTCGCCGCTGCCCTTTTTGTGCGGTGGGATTTTGTCGAGCACGCTGGCCGTGCATAGCACACGGGTATCGCCCATCACAACGAGCACCGAGCCCTCGGCATGCTTGGTAAAACCGCGGATAAACGACAGGGCGCGCAACGCATCGGTGGTGCGACCGCTCGGGCGGGAAGTGGCAGACATGGCAGCAGTCAAAGAGTGGAAAGCGCGATTTTACCGCGCAGGCCATGAAGGTGGGCAGCTGCCCATGTTCATGGCCCGAAATGACGGCAGCTTATTTGGTGGAAATATTCTGGATCGCCTGCTGAATTTCGGCAATCGCGCGTTCGATTTCGTCATCTGACACGGCCGGCGTACCGGGTAGCGGACGCAATGCATTGATCTGCGTCGTTACCCCGCCATCAGGCAAGGCCAGCGTGGATATGGAGTCCTTGCTCGGCATGCGGGCTTCACCCCAGGTCATGGCGATCAGGCTGAGATTGTCGCCATGCTCGCCCCCACGGAATTCGGCGTGATCCATCAAATGGCGCACGGCATCTTCCAGCGTGTAGGCATGCAACAAGGCTGAGAGTTCATGCGCATTGATCATGCCCCAAATACCATCGGTGCATATCAACATGGTATCGGCGTCATTTAGCGGGATCGGAACATTGCACTCCACCTGGGGCGTGACATACCCCCCCAGGCAGTTGGAAACCTTGTTCCGTTCCGGATGAATGCCCGCTTCCTCTTCGGTGATCAGGCCATTACGCACCATCTGGGCCACGGCTGTATGGTCTTCGGTACGCGCAATCAGGCAGCCATCGCTGAACAGATACAAACGCGAGTCACCCACGTGCGCCCAATAGGCGGCGCCATCCTGAATCACCGCAGCGACACACGTCGTATGCGGAATTTCCAGCAGATCCTGTTCGACCGCGTAGTCGTTGATTGCGTAGTGCGCGAGCGTGGTCGTTTCATCCAGAAACGCCATGGGATCAGCCAGCCGTGGCTTGGCTTTCTTTTGGAACTGATCGGTCATGACCTGAACGGCGATTTGCGCGGCAATTTCGCCGTGCATATGCCCTCCCATTCCATCGGCCACCACCATCAATAGTGCATCGCGGCTGTATGAATAAGCGACCCGGTCCTGATTGTTTTTTCGGCCGCCTTGTCGGGATGCCTGATAAATGGTGAATTTCATTGTCGATACTCTAGAACAATTCCTTACTCAGTGAACGTTTGATACTGGACAAAATTGATTTCCGATTGGGTCGTATGGCGGTACTGTCCATCAATACTTTTTGCAGGCTGAATACGCTTTGCGGGCGCTCCATGTAGTTCAGCTTGAGACATTGATCGATAATTTCCAGTAACTGGTCTGAATAGGCGCCTCGCCAATTGACCATTGCAGGTACCAACTTGTCATTCAGCAAACGTGCATCTGCGGATTGCGGCGGATAACCCGCCAGACACGCATATAAACTGGCCCCCACGCTATATACGTCCGACCACGGACCGAGCCGTTCTCGATTGTGATATTGCTCAGGCGCGGCAAAGCCCGGCGTATACATCGGCTGCAGCTTGCTTTCTTCCAGGGTGAGCGTTTGTCGCGCTGCGCCAAAATCGATCAAAACAGGTGAACCATCCAGACGGATATACAAGTTCGAAGGTTTGATATCCAGATGCAGCAGTTTATGCGTATGCACTTCGCGCAGGCCATTCAGCAGATGCGCAAACACGCGCCGGATAAAACTTTCGCTGATCGTGCCACGATTGGCCTGAATATGCTGCTGCAAGGTTTTGCCGCGCTCGAAACGCATCACCATGTAAACGGTGTCATTGGCGCGAAAGAAATTGGTCACCCGGATGACGTTGGGATGGTCGATGCGCGCCAGCGCCCGGCCTTCCTCAAAAAAGCACTTCAGGCCATGACGGAAAATATTACTGTTTTCGGATGAACTGGCCTGCACGATGACCGAGCCTTCGGTGCGCAGCACCAGCTGTCCCGGCAGGTATTCCTTGATGGCGACTGACTGGTTAGTGCTGTCACGCGCCAGATACACCATACTGAAGCCGCCACCGCCGATTTTACGGACGATGGTGTATTCGTTTAGCCGGTATCCGTTGGGAAGCGCCTGATTGGGTTGAGTCGCCATAGTTGAACGTCTATTATCTTTGTCTAACAAGCCGGAAGCGTTGCAACAAACCTGCATCGATCCCGCACCTACAGTGTAATCCTAACCGCATATCCACAACCCATCTATGACTACCAGCATGACCGGGTTCGCCGCCCACAGCCTCAACCTGGACCATGCCAATGTCAATATCGACATCCGGAGCGTTAACCAGCGTTATCTCGAACTGCATTTCCGGCTGGCAGACGAGTTTCGTGCGCTGGAACCCCAACTGCGTGACTTGATCCAGCAGCGCCTGGCGCGGGGCAAGATTGAATGTCGCATCAATTTGCTTGCCCTACCAGCTACCACGCAGGATAACGGCCTGAACCCGACCATTCTTGAGCACTTGTCGTACTGGCAAACCGAGGTTTTACGACGTCTACCCGGCAGCGCCCCACTCAGCGTGCATGAAATCCTACGCTGGCCGGGAGCGGTGCCCGCCGCCAGCCTGTCACAGGACACACTCAATCAGGCCGCGCTTGAAGGCGTGCGGACAACGCTGGACGAGTTGGTTGAGAGCCGGCAGCGTGAAGGCGCCAAACTCAAGCAACACATTCTCGACCGATTGACCGCTGCCGAAACACAGGTGGCGGGCTTGCGACCGCTTCTGCCTGAACTGGTCGCGGCTCAACGCGACAAACTGGCTGAGCGTCTGCGCGATGCATTGGGCGAAGCCGGACACGAACGCCTGGCGCAGGAAGTCGCACTGGCCGCCCAAAAAGCCGATATCGACGAAGAATTGTCCCGCCTGGACACTCATTTCTCGGAAGTGCGTCGGGTACTTGACCAAAATGGGGCAATGGGCAAGCGACTCGATTTTTTGATGCAGGAACTGCACCGCGAGGCCAATACGCTGGGCTCCAAGTCCGTGGCGGTTGAAACCTCGCGGGTGTCGCTTGAACTCAAGGTATTGATCGAACAAATGCGCGAGCAAGTGCAGAATATCGAATAACCCAATATTCAACCCCGGAAAGCCGAACCAACATGACCCCGAATCCCAGCAAAGGCGTGCTGTATATCGTCAGCGCGCCTTCCGGCGCCGGCAAGACCAGTCTGGTCAAGGCGCTATTGAAATCTGACCCGACCATACGCCTGTCAGTGTCCTATACCACACGCCCGCCACGGCCTGGCGAAACCGATGGCCGCGATTACCATTTCGTGGATCGACAGCGTTTCGAGCAGATGCTGGCCGAAGGCGAGTTTCTGGAACATGCCGAGGTGTACGGCAACTTCTATGGCACCTCGAAAGGCAGCATCACCCGTGACCTGAATGCGGGGCACGACATCCTGCTGGAGATCGATTGGCAAGGCGCCGACCAGGTTAAAAACCATTTCCCGGAATCGGTTTCCGTTTTTATTTTGCCGCCGTCGTTCAACGCCCTGCGCACTCGGCTCAAAGGTCGCGAACAGGACAGCGACGAAGTGATCGAGCGTCGGCTCGCCGCGGCCGCCCATGATGTCGCTCACGCCGACGCGTTCGACTATATAATGGTGAACGATGATTTCGACCATGCCTTACAGGACCTGGTCGCCATTACACGTAGTGTTCGGCTCGAAGCCGCGCGCCAGCTGGACCGGCACGCCATGCTGTTTGACGAATTTCGGCGCATCTAAACCGCACCATCCGAAGCAGGAGTATTTCCATGGCACGTATCACCGTTGATGACTGTATCGACATGTTCCCCAACCGTTTTGAGCTGACCCTCGCCGTCACCTATCGTGCACGCCAGCTGGCACAAGGCTCACAGCCCATGGTTGAAACCAAAGACAAATCCGTCGTCACTGCGTTGCGTGAAATTGCAGCGGGTAAAGTAGGCCGTGAAATCCTCAACCGAGGTCGTGCCTGAGCACGCGCCAGCACTACAGCCGACGCGTGCCCGTCACGCGTCGGTGATCACGCACGAATTTGATTCGCTGCGGCCGGCACTGACCTATCTGTCAGCAGACGAGATCCAGGTCATCGAAGATGCTTACGAATTCAGCCGCGGCGCGCACGAAGGTCAGTTCCGCAAAAGCGGCGAACCCTATATTTCCCATCCGTTGGCTGTCGCCGGCATTCTCGCGGGCTGGCATCTCGACGCCCAAACGCTGAGTGCCGCGCTGCTGCACGACGTGGTGGAAGACACCCCGGCAACCGCAAACGAGATCGAAGGACGTTTTGGCAAAGCGGTGGGGATGCTGGTCGAAGGCGTCTCCAAGCTTGACAAGCTATCGTTTGCAACCGAGCAACACGCGCAGGCAGAAAACTTCCGCAAAATGCTGCTGGCGATGGCGAAAGATGTGCGGGTCATACTGATCAAGCTGGCTGACCGCACGCACAACATGCACACCATGGATGCGATGCCGCCCGAAAAACGCCGCCGCATCGCAACCGAAACACTCGAAATCTACGCGCCGATCGCCAATCGCCTCGGCCTGCACACGGTTTACCAGGAACTGGAGGATTTGGGGTTTCGCTACAGCCACCCCAACCGCTATCAGGTGCTCGCCAAAGCAGTCAAAGCTGCACGGGGTAATCGCCGCGAGTTGGTTGAGAAGGTCAAAGTGGTACTGCAGGACAAACTCACACATTGCAACATCGAAGCCACCATCACCGGGCGTGAAAAACACCTGTTCAGCATCTACCGCAAGATGCAGGAAAAAAACCTGGCATTCTCGGAAGTGTTCGATATCTATGGTTTTCGTGTGGTGGTGCGAGACCAGCCATCCTGCTATCTGGCTCTGGGCGCGCTTCATGCGCAATACAAGCCCATCCCCGGCAAGTTCAAGGACTACATAGCCATTCCCAAGGCCAACGGCTATCAGTCACTGCATTCGATCCTGTTTGGGCCCAACGGCACGCCAATCGAAGTACAGATACGCACCACCGACATGAATCGGCTGGCCGAATCGGGGATTGCTTCTCACTGGATGTACAAGTCATCAGACGCCGAATTGAATGACGTACAGGCGCGTACGCATCACTGGCTTCAATCCTTGCTGGATATTCAGGCTGACCAGGGTGACTCGACCGAATTCCTGGAACACATCAAGGTCGACCTGTTTCCAGACGAGGTCTACGTATTCACCCCAAAAGGCAAGATCATGGCGCTGCCACGCGGCGCCACAGCGGTAGATTTTGCCTTTGGCGTGCACACGGATGTTGGCCATCGCTGCATCGCCGTCAAAATCAATTATGAATTGATGCCGTTACGCACACAGTTGCGGAACGGTGACCACGTCGAAATCATTACCGCGTCCAACGCTAGTCCCAATGCGGCCTGGCTGAACTTTGTTGTCACTGGGAAAGCGCGTTCCCATATCCGCAACTACCTGCGAAATGCACGCGTGGAAGAGGCTGCTGCGTTGGGCGAGCGATTGCTCAAGCATGCCATTTCCGCCCTCCATCCCGATGCAGTCGAGCCCGATACAGCCGTGTGGGAACGGGTAGTCAAGGAATATGGCGCACAGTCCCGGCAAGACCTGTTTGCGGACATCGGTCTGGGACGCAAGCTGCCGCTGGTAGTGGCGCATCAACTGCTGCACGTGCAGGGCGAGAAAACCGGCGAACCGGCGCATCCGCATGCCATCAGCATACGTGGCACCGAAGGCATTGCGGTGGAACTGGCGCAATGCTGCCATCCCATTCCGGGCGACCCGATTCTAGGCTTCATCCATAAAGACCGCGGGCTCATCATTCATACGCACGATTGTTCTTCGATCCGCGCATTCCGCACCGATCCCGACAAATGGCTGGATGTTGAATGGGAGGCCGAGCCCGGCCACATGTTCGACGTCTCGATCAAAATCGTGGTCGGTAACCAGCGTGGCGTGCTGGCCAAGGTTGCCGCGGCCATTGCCGAACACGGTTCCAACATCGGCAACATTTCGATGGAAGAAGAGGATGGCAGCCCCTACACCGTGTTGTTCTTTACCTTGCAGGTCGAGAACCGCATGCACCTCGCTCGCGTCATGCGCGGCCTGCGCACCCAGCCCGATGTGGTGCGTATCTTCCGCATCAAGGGCAAGAAAGACGGCCGCGCCGCCCCTATCCAATAAGTTTCGCCACAGGAATCATTCAGCATGAACAAAACCATTATTCAGACCCCCGACGCACCTGCCGCAATCGGCACCTATTCACAGGCCGTTCGGGTCGATCAAACCGTGTACCTGTCCGGACAAATCGGTCTTGAGCCCACGTCAATGCAAATGGTAGAGGGTATCGAAATGCAGATCCATCAGGTGTTCAAAAACCTGTCGGCAGTGGCGACTGCAGCGGGCGGCACGCTCGCCGATGTGGTCAAACTGAATATGTTCCTGACTGATCTCAGCCACTTTCCCAAGGTCAGCGAGATCATGGCGCAGTATTTCGTTGAGCCCTACCCTGCGCGCGCAGCGGTAGGGGTGGCCGCGTTGCCGCGCGACGCATTGGTCGAAGCTGATGCCGTCATGGTGCTCGGTTAATCGGGGGCGTGCCCACACGTCCGGATAAATTGAAGACGGCTTCGCCGTTTTCCTTTCCGGTCAGCCCGGCGACCGTCGCCAAACTCGCCAAACTCGGCCTCACCCGCGATGCCGACCTGGTGTTGCACCTGCCGCTGCGCTGGGAAGACGAAACCCGCATCACGCCCATACGCGATCTGCTCCCCGGGCAAACCGTCCAGATTCAGGCGGTGGTACGCGAAGCCAAAGTGGCTTATCGGCCGCGCCGCATGCTGACCGTGACGATGGAAGATGCAGGCGGCGTGCTCGGCCTGCGCTTCCTGAATTTCTATCCCAGTCATTTAAAGCTGTTTCAACCCGGCGAAAGCTTCCGCTGCATGGGTGATGTGCGTGGCGGCTTTCTTGGGCTGGAAATGGTGCACCCGCGCTTTACCAAAGCAGATGACACCACGCCGCTGCCCGCCCAGCTCACGCCGGTATACCCCACTACCGCAGGACTCGGCCAAGCTACGCTACGCAAGCTCGTTACACGCGCGCTGGAGGCTCCGATCAGCGATACATTGCCGGCCGAATGGCTGGTTGAGCTGCAACTGCCTGATCTGGAATCCAGTATTCGGCTACTGCACCAACCGCCGCTCGACTGCGCTGTGTCCGAACTCGAAACGGGTCGTCATCCCGCCTGGCAGCGGCTGGCATTCGACGAATTGCTGGCGCAGCAATTGTCCCTCGCCACATCACGCCAACAACGGCAACGCCTGCGCACTACATCACTGCCCGCACAGCGGAAACTGACCACAGCATTTACCCGGCAACTCCCATTTGAGCTGACTGCGGCTCAAGACCACGCCTGGCAGGAAATCAGCACTGACCTGGCTCGCCCGCATCCGATGCGCCGCCTGCTGCAAGGCGATGTCGGCAGCGGCAAAACCGTTGTGGCCGCACTCGCCTGTCTACAGGCCATCGAAAACGGCCTGCAGGCGGCATTCATGGCGCCGACCGAAATTCTCGCCGAACAGCATTACCGCAAACTGGCGCCACAACTATCTGCACTTGGCGTGCGTTGTGCCTGGGTATCAGGCAGCCAGAAAAAATCCGAGCGCACGGCCGCCTGGCAGACGATTGCAGCAGGCGAAGTCGACCTGGCATTCGGCACCCATGCGCTGTTTCAGGAAGCCGGGCACTTCAAGCGTCTGGGGCTGGTGATTGTGGATGAGCAGCATCGCTTCGGCGTGGGTCAACGGCTGGCACTCGTCGACAAGGGCATCGAGCCGCACCAGCTCATGATGAGCGCGACGCCCATTCCACGCACACTGGCGATGAGCTTTTTTGCTGATCTGGACGTTTCCACGATCGATACCCTCCCGCCGGGCCGCACGCCCATTGTGACCAAGCTGGTCAGTGCCGCGCGGCGGGACGATGTGCTGGCTCGCGTACGCGAGGCCTGCCTCGCGGGCGGACAAACCTATTGGGTCTGCCCCTTGATCGAAGAGTCCGAGAAGCTTCAGTTGCAAACAGCCCAGGACACGTACGCAGCTCTGGTCGAACAGCTCCCCGAGCTCCGTATCGGCCTGGTGCACGGGCGTTTGAAATCAGCCGAAAAGCAAGCCGTGATGACTGCATTTCAGGCGCATGAAATCAATTTGCTGGTTGCCACCACCGTGATCGAAGTGGGCGTGGATGTGCCCAACGCTGCGCTGATGGTGATTGAGCATGCCGAACGCATGGGGTTGGCCCAGCTCCATCAGCTACGTGGCCGGGTTGGGCGCGGCAGCCGCGAATCCGTGTGCGTATTGCTGTTTCAAACACCGGTTTCAGAATTGGCCCGAGCCCGGCTCAAGATCATCTATGAACACACAGACGGTTTCGAGATCGCACGCCAGGATCTACTGCTGCGTGGCCCGGGCGAGTTGCTGGGACATCGGCAAAGCGGCCTGCCCATGCTGCGCTTTGCTGACCTCGAACGTGATATCGCGCTCCTCGAATCGGCACGCACGCTCGCCCAACGTTGCCTCGCACACCACCCCGACATCACAAACCGTCATCTGGAACGCTGGATTGGGCAACGTCAAACGCTCTCAACTGTTTAGCGTTTCCACCTACCCCTGCTCTGTCTGGCAAGCTGCGGCATAATGCGGATTCCCCGCCTCCAGGATCGTGTGTTGTGCCCCACTCCCGGCTAAACTGGCTTGACCACCCGCATTCACTGCCTCGTTCCTTGCGCCATTGGCTATGCGACAAAGGCTCGTTGACGCAACGCCTCCAGGCACGCTGCGCCCAATTTCGGGTCGTGCCACTGCTAACGGCGCGCGCGCGTCCAAATCTAGATGAATGCTCTGTGCTCAATCTGACACCCTGCGTACACGCATACGTGCGCGAAGTCCTGCTGCTTTGCAATGACATCCCGGTCGTGTTTGCACACAGTGTTTTGCCCAGCAGCAGCTTGCGAGGAGCCTGGAATGGCATCAGCCGGCTCGGAAGCCGGCCACTTGGCCAGGCACTGTTCAGCGATCACCGCATACAACGGCAAGCCCTCGCTTACAAGAGCCTGCATCCGGACCACCCCCTGTTTGCCTCTATCGCACGTCAGCATACACTCAGCGAACGCACGCTCTGGGCACGGCGATCCGTATTCTGTCTGGAAGCCCGCCCACTTTTAGTGACCGAAGTTTTTTTACCTGCCATCACCTCAATATGACCTTGACCGAGCGCCTATCTCACTACGAAAAACTGATGCGGCTGGACAAGCCCATCGGCATCCTGTTATTGCTATGGCCCACACTATGGGGCCAGTGGCTGGCCAGCAATGGCCATCCCGACTGGATCATTTTGTGGATTTTTGTCATGGGCGTGGTGCTCATGCGCTCGGCGGGTTGTGTCATCAACGATTACGCTGACCGCAATATTGACGCGCATGTTGCACGCACACGTGAGCGTCCTCTGGCTACCGGAAAAATTGCGCCACGCGAGGCCCTGCTTTTGGCCGCAGGTCTGTCCATACTCGCATTTCTGTTGATCCTGCCACTTGATCCACTGGTGATACAGCTCTCGGTCGTGGCTTTGTTCCTGGCGGCCACGTACCCCTTCACGAAACGCTTTTTTGCGTTGCCACAAGCCTACCTCGGCATCGCATTCGGCTTTGGCATTCCCATGAGTTACGCTGCACTATGGGGGTCCATACCACTGGAGGCCTGGGTGCTGCTGGCAGCCAATACGTTCTGGGCCATTGCCTACGATACTCAATATGCCATGGTCGACCGGAAAGACGACCTCAAAATCGGCATCAAAACCTCGGCGATCACTTTTGGGCGCTATGATCTTGCGGTCATCGCACTATGTTATGGCATGACGCTCGCTCTGCTGGGTTGGGTCGGGTGGCAGCGAGCGATGGAGCTCCCTTTTTACAGTGGGCTTGGCGTAGCAGCCGCAATTGCGTGCTATCACATGTGGCTGATTCGCCATCGTGACCCGCAACAATGCTTTCGTGCATTTCTGCATAACACCTGGTTTGGGGCGGCCGTATGGGGCGGCATTGCCCTGACGTTCTATCTACGCACCTTATGAAGGACAAGCCACTCGCGACTGGCGACTATTCGGATAAGCCAACTTGATCTCGCTCAGGCTCTTGAGTGCATCCGGGTCCTCGCTTCGAACCATAAAGTAATAGTCAGTCCCTTGCTTGGGCTGAATTTCGATCCGGGTGCCCAGCACACCTTTTGCCTCGACCTCATTGACACGTCGCTGTGCAGATTCATTGTTTGCATACAGCCCGAGTGAAATGGCGTTTCGCCATTCGGCATCTTTCACCACAAACGCATCCTGTACCCCCGCAGCCGCCAATTCATTCAGCTTGGCCGCAGCCGACTCCGAACTGGGCAAGGGCGGAAAAATAACCCAGTGCCGCGTACTGACGGGCATTTCGGTAAAAGACATCACGCGCTGCCCGACCATGGCCTTGAATTGCTCGCGCGCCTGCGCAAACTCTTCCGCATTCAGACCACGCCATTCAATGCAGAAAGCACTGCTTTTCGCAGGCCGCACCGGTTCGTTTGGTCGCGCTTCGGCTGTCGATTGACTGCGCAAACTGAGCCGATCCACATTGATCGGCGCAGCATCGCTGGAAACTGTTTGTGGCCAGTATTCCCGGCCTATAAAAAAAGCGGCCATCAGCACATTTGCTGCCAATAACGCCCAGGTTATCCCCTTCATACAGATTCACCTTCTCGGGTCACACGTTCCATCCCTTCCAGTATTAACAACGGTGCCAATTCAACCGGTACATCCAGATGCGGCAACAGATACGCTGCGTCGCCTCCGGTTATCAGGCAATGGGGTGATTCTCCCGTCGCCTGTTTCAAATATTCATATTGAATACGAATCGCCCCTTTCATTGCGGCGATGCTACCGCTGCGTACGGCATCGGCGGTCGACTGGGGAAATGCTTGCAGATCGCCCCCGTCCACGTCAATTACATGCGCCGTGCCCTGCAACAAGGCCTGCGCCATCATGTGCATGCCCGGCACAATCAATCCTCCTGAAAAAGCGCCTCCGGCCGATAGGGCATCCACCGTCATGGCGGTCCCCACCGACACTACCAGTGTGCTCGCCTGACTACGTTGACGGGCTGCGATCAAGGCCATCCAGCGATCCACACCCAATTGCTTCGGATCTACGTAAGTATTCCTGAGATCAGCAAACTGCACTTCAGATGACAACCAAACAGGGATGATTGCATAGGACGTCAACCATTCCTGCAAGCGTCCCTTATGCTGATCCCGCACCACACTGGCCACATAACAAGGCATTCCGTTCTGCAAGAACGGCAACCATTCTGGCGGCTCATCATAGCGCCCCCCGCCATGCGCCAACCACTGGCCCTTTTCAACAACGGCCCACTTGAGTCGGGTGTTGCCAGCATCAAGCAATAAGCGGCGATCATGCATCATGCTCGCCCCGTCAGGCGCAAACTGACTTCGCCACCGTTATAAGCCTGCACCTTGTCTTGCGCATCTCGCAGCAGAAAAGCGCCTGTCACGTCCACGCCCGAGGCTCGGCCCTCAACCGCAATCGTATTCGGCACATTCAACACAACAGATTTTCCGCTATACGCATCCAGCGCCTGCCAATCATCGCGCAAGGCAGCAAATCCCTGCTCCCTGAAAATCGCCATCACCATGTGCATCTCACACAGACAATCTGCCAATAACTGATTACGGCCCACCGTAACACCCATCTCCGTCAAATCAACCACTGCCTGATCCACGGCATCGCGCTGCTTCGTGCTTAATTTCACGTTGATTCCCACTCCCACCACCGCATAGGCTGCACCATTCAGATCGCCCTGAACCTCCACCAGAATACCGGCCAATTTCCGGTAATCCATCAATACATCATTCGGCCATTTCAAACGCGTTTGATACGCACTATAGCGATTGATCGTCCGTGCAATAGCCAACCCTACCACCAGACTCAAGCCCGCCAACGATTGCAGGCCGCGCTCAAATCGCCATAGTACCGAGAACGTCAAACTCCCGCCCAACACAGCATGCCAGACTCGGCCGCGTCGCCCTTTTCCAGCATGCTGGTGTTCCGCATAAAACACCGTTCCGTCCTCTGCCCCATGCATCCCGGCTTCCATCAACAGTGTATTGGTTGAAGCCACGCTACCTAAACCATGCAAACGGAATGCACTTGATAGTTTTTCGAGACGCAATGCGATCTGCGAGGCGTCCAGCCACTCCACCGGGGCAGGCGTCTTATAGCCACGGCCACGTACGGCATGGATTTCCAGCCCCATGGATTCGGCTTGTTTGAGCACATTAAAGATACTGGCACGCGAAAGAGAAAATTCACGTGCCAGATCCTGGCCTGAATGAAAACGGCCATCTGCCAGACGTCGCAAAATAGGGAAAAGTGCTTGATGGACCTGACTCATAACGTCTAAATTTTACTGGAGTGTTCTATCAGGCCGCATTTTCTTTTTTTAGTGCTAATGGGCAATAAAAAACCCCCTCTTTTTGGGAGGGGGTTTGAATGTTTGCTTCGGTTTAAGCGAAGCAAACGAATAAGGAGTCTGACGATGACCTACTTTCACAGGCGCAGTGCCT
>DATCSW010000010.1:0-103171 GCA_036568265.1 Thiobacillus sp. | reverse complement strand
GGAATACTCGCCTCGGTGTTCCTGCACCATGCGCACCGCGCGTTCACGTACTTCAGGGGAATATTTGTTCGTCTTGGATTTCTTCATCATGGCTCCATTCTCTCGGGAAAAGGAGCCTCCTCAAAACCCGGGGCGGTTCACAACGTCTGCGTATCTCAAACATCTCACGAAAACGGAGCGGCCATGGACCAGACCATCATCGACCTGTACGACGAGTACACACACACCTCGCTTGATCGCCGGATTTTTCTGGCCCGTCTGGCCAAGTTGACAGGCAGCCTGACGGCAGCCTCGGCTCTGGTCCCACTGCTTGCCGCGCATCAGGCTCACGCGCACATCGTGCCTGCCCATGATTCACGACTCCAAACCGGGCGCACGCTTTTTCCAGGTGCGGCATGCGACATCAAGGGTTACCTGGCTCGCCCTCAAGGCACGGACAAACTGCCCACCGTTATCGTGATTCACGAAAACCGCGGTTTGAATCCGCATATCGAAGATGTCGCACGCCGTATGGCGCTGGAAGGGTTTCTGGTGCTGGCGCCCGACCTGCTCTCCCCTCTGGGCGGCACGCCTGCCAATGAGGACACCGCGCGCGAAATGATCGGCAAGCTCGATCATGACGATACGGTTGCCAATTTACGGGGGGCAGTAGATTGGCTGGCCCATCATGATCAAAGCAATGGCAAGGTCGGTGCCATGGGATTTTGCTGGGGCGGTGGCATGACGGGCGATCTGGCCGTGCATGCACCCAAGCTTGCCGCCGCAGTGGTCTACTATGGTAGACAACCCCAAGTAGCTGGGGTGAAAGCCATCCAGGCACCACTGTTATTGCACTACGCGGGACTGGATAAACGCATCAATGATGGTATTGCCGAATTTGAAGATGCACTCAAGCAAGCCGGTAAACCCTATGAATTACACCTGTATGAAGGTGTGAACCATGCATTCAACAACGACACGTCAGAAGCCCGCTATAACAAAACGGCCGCAGATCTGGCGTGGTCGCGCACCGTTGCCTTTTTGAAGAGCAAGCTGGTCGCCTGATTACAACGCTGCAAAGCGATGCGCCAGGCAAGGCCTGATTGGTATTCCCCATTCAACCAGGAGCACAATATGAAACGATTTATGCTGATGCATATTGGGTTTGAGCCCCCTACCCCGGAAATCATGGATGCCTGGAAATCCTGGTTTGAATCGATTGCGGATCAGCAAATCGAGCTGGAGGGTTTCAGTGGCGGCCGGGAAATCTCGAAAAACGGAACACGAGACCTGCCCTGGGATCGCGACTCCATTACGGGCTACAACATCATTGAAGCTGAAAGCCTGGATGCCGCCGAAAAGCTGGCTCAGGGCAATCCGTTTATATCGAGCATACGCATTTACGAATTAAGATCGATGTAAATCGCTTCGAACCCTTGTTTCCGGACTATTCAGCAGAGTGCGCCGTAGCCTGGTCGCGCAAGCATTCTGGCTTGCCAGTCTGGCTGGTGGGAACCAGTCGGGGCACGCAATCAGCTGCATGTGTGGCGACCGAAGCAACCGACCCAACCGACCCGGACGGCGTGGTCTTGAGTTCAACCATCCTCACAGACAATCAGGAACGTCCCGTTCCGGACATGCCGCTCGACAGGCTAGCATCCCGGTTCTGGTGCTGCACCATGAACTGGATGGATGCCGCCTCTGCGCGTTCAGCGACATGCCCCGCTTGATGGACAAGCTAGGCTCACCCAGACGGCAACTCCTGTCATTTACCGGTGGTGAAAATGAGGGCGACCCTTGAAAAGCTGCGACCTACCATGGATACAACGGTATTGAACGGGAAGTCGTGCCGCTGATTGCAGCCTGGATACTCGGCCCGTAACCGATCGACATTGGGACACCATTTGTAAGGAGACGCAATTGCTGGCGACTGAACTTAACCGCTCCGGAGACCGTCATGCGCATCCCATTCATACTCGCTTGCACCTTGATCACGCCCGCTGCCCTGGCCGCGACCTGCACGGCTACCAGCAGCCCCACCCAGACCAGTTTGCTGGAGCTATACACCTCCGAAGGGTGTAGCTCGTGCCCACCGGCCGACCGTTGGTTATCGCAACTGCCGCCTGATAGCGGTGTTGTGCCCCTCGCCTTTCATGTGGACTACTGGGACAGATTAGGCTGGAAAGATCCGTTTGGCAAAGCGGTTTACAGCCAGCGCCAACGTACGCGCAACAGTGGACTGGGTTGGGTATATACGCCGCAAATCATGCTGGATGGCGTAGATCACCGGAACTGGCACCGTAGTCGTTCGCCCCAATTGCAGGCGGTGCCGGCCCAGGTCAGCATGCGCTTGACCTTGAACCAGTCGCCCGGCCGCATGGATGTCCAGGTCAACAGCCGTATGGCTCCTTCAGCTCCCAAGCAAGACGTACGCCTCTACCTGGCTTTATACGAAAACCGGCTGAG
Source organism: Thiobacillus sp. (assembly GCA_036568265.1). Classification (GTDB taxonomy): domain Bacteria; phylum Pseudomonadota; class Gammaproteobacteria; order Burkholderiales; family Thiobacillaceae; genus Thiobacillus. The sequence continues at coordinate 100,726 of DATCSW010000010.1, read as the reverse complement.
CTCTAAAGTGGCTGCTGGCGAAAATGCTCGTCGCACGCTGAATCACGATTACGTCGTGCGTGAGCTGATCGGGCCGTTCGATGCCCAGGCACAGTACAGTTTCACGCTGGAATCAGGCTGGAAAGCGGCTGATCTGGGTGTGGCCGCGTTTATATTGAATGCGCAGGGCGCGACACTTCAGGCATTGTCCCAACTTGCCTGCCCCGGTTAGGGTAGCCAGGCCTGTTATCGGTCTATGCAAGCCAATACACCATATAACTCGGTATGACATGTTGATCTAATGTGTTGTTTTTTTAACTGTTTTATCCGAACGGCCCCGAGTTTTATGCGGGGCTTTTCCGTTTTTATAGGCGCTAATGGTATAAATGTATCATCTACTATTAAGGGAATCTATCATGCGAAAAATAAAGATTGAATCTCATCCTGACGCGGCGCGTTTATCCAAACTGAAAGTGGATGTGTGGCCAGAATGGAAAAAAGAGAATTCCGAGATGCTCTGGAACTATACCGAAGACGAAACCAGCTACATCCTGGAAGGACGTGCTGTCGTCACACCCGAAGGCGGCGATCCGGTCGAAATCAGCAAGGGCAATCTGGTCACGTTTCCATCTGGCATGACCTGCGTCTGGAAAATCATCGAGCCCCTGCACAAACGCTACCGCATCGGCTGAACAGGCTGATGTTCGAGGCAATCAGGCAAATAGATATTTGATTCCGGCTGCGTGCCAGTGAACGGCCTCCTCTTCCAGCGCACGCTGAGTGAGCGGCCGGTGTTCGAACCAGTCATCGGGCAAACTCAAACGAATACGTTTACCCGCCACCTCCACGCCGACATCAGGCATGTCGGCATCGGCACGGCTCCGGCACAGAATCACAGCCTGCCGTAGCGCCCATACCAATAAGCGATCGCGCTCCGTCAGCGTCGCCTCAACCGAAAACTCCGGCAATTTGATCAACACACCCCGTTGCGCCCGCGTCAGCAATGCCAGTCGGGCCTGTTCAGACCTCGAGAAACCTGGCATGTCGGCATTTTCCAGGATATAGCCAGAATGCCGCTGGTAGCCGCTATGCGAAACTGAAAGACCGATTTCGTGCAGCCGTGCAGCCCAGCCCAAAAAAAGCGCGTCGCTTGCCTGGCCTGATCCTGCCGCCGACAACAGCGTGAGCGCCACCTGTTTCACGCGGGAAGCTTGCTGCGTGTCGATGTGATAACGCCGCATGAATTCGTCTACCGTGGCCTCGCGCATATCCTGTTCGTGGAATCGCCCCAACAGGTCATACAAAATGCCTTCGCGCATGGCCGTTTCGGCCACCTCCATTTGCTCGATGCCCAACTCGGCAAACAGGCCCGACATGATGGCAAATCCACCTGCAATCACCGGTCGGCGGTCATTACGCAACCCGGCCAAATCCAGCGCATCGTGATGGCCCGCCTTGATGAGCTGTATGCGTAATTTTGCCAAGCCGTCAGCGGTAATCCTCCGATCGGCCATATTGTTTTGCTCCAGGATGGCGCTCAGGGCGCGGGCCGTGCCACTGGATCCGATGGCCTGCTGCCAATTCTCGCGCGAGAATTTTTTGGCGATACGTTCAACCTCAACTCGCGCACTGACTTCTGCGGCTTTCATCGACGCCTTGTCGATTTCACCCTTGTTGAAAAAACGCCTCGAAAAATTAACGCAGCCCATGTGCAGACTTTCGCGTTCGTTGGGTTTGAGCCCCTGGCCAATAATGACCTCGGTCGAGCCACCCCCAATATCGACCACCAGGCGTTTATCGTCCGAGGCCGGCAGCGAGTGCGCCACGCCCAGATAAATCAGTCGGGCCTCTTCGCGACCCGCCACAATTTCGATCGGGTGACCCAGCGCAGCTTCCGCCTGACGAATGAAGGCATCGGCTTGTTTGGCTACACGCAATGCCGAGGTGCCCACACACCGCACCGCCTCGGGAGACAAGCCACGTAATCGCTCGCCAAAACGCTGCAGGCAATCCAGTGCGCGCGTTTGGGTAATGTCGTCGAGCTGTCCATCTTCACCCAAACCACCCGCCAGGCGCACGGTTTCCTTGAGCGAATCCAGTGGATACAGCTGATCGCCCGACACCCGCACCACTTCCAGTCGAAACGAGTTAGACCCCATATCCACCGCAGCGAGGGTGTCGTAGGTTTTCATGCGGCGGCTCCAAAAAAGAGATAGGCCATGCCGATGGCGGCCAGAATCCCGGCGACATCTGCGATCAACCCGCACGTCACGGCGTGCCGCACGCGCTTGATCCCTACGGCGCCAAAATACACGGCGAGCACATAAAACGTGGTTTCTGTGCTGCCCTGCACAATGGAAGCCAGGCGACCGGCAAACGAATCTGCGCCGTGCGTCTGCATGGTGTCAATCATCATGGCCCGTGCACCGCTGCCGGAAAATGGTTTCATCAACGCAGTTGGCAGGCCTTCGACCCAGCGTGCATCGAACCCGAATGCCAGCACGAGACTGCGTATGCCGCCCATGATCAGATCCAGTGCACCACTGGCACGAAACACAGCAATCGCCACCAGCATGGCCACAAGATAGGGAATGATCGTGACAGCCGTGTGAAATCCTTCTTTGGCGCCTTCTACAAACGCTTCATAGGCATTAATTCGACGCCGCACCGCCATCAGCAAAAACGTGGTGATGATGCCGAACAGCAACACATTGCTGAGTATGGACGATTGCCGTGTCATCTCTGCAGCATCCAGGCTGCCAAAGTAAACCACCAGGCCGCCGATGATGGCAGTCGCACCCCCCAAATACGTCAGTGTGACGCGATTCCACAAATGCAGGCGCTGGTAGAGACCGGTCACCATCAGCCCGACGAGGGTGCCGATGTAAGTGGTAATGAGTAGCGGCACAAACACATCGGTCGGATCGGCTGCCCCCATCTGTGCACGGTAGGTAAAGATGGTGATCGGAAGCAGCGTCACCGAGGCGGTGTTGATCACCAGAAACAAGATTTGCGCGTCGCTCGCGGTGTCGGGCGTAGGATTGAGTTTCTGCAACTCCTGCATGGCCTTGATGCCCAGCGGCGTCGCTGCATTGTCCAGCCCCAGCATGTTGGCCCCCATATTCATGGTCATCGCACCCAACGCGGGATGGTTGGGCGGCACTTCGGGAAACAGGCGTTTGAACAAGGGCGCCAGGCCGCGCGTTAACAAATCCAGCATGCCGGCGCGCTCGCCAATTTTCATGACGCCGAGCCACAGCGCCATGACGCCGGTCAGACCCAATGCGATTTCAAATGCGGTCTTGCTGCTGTCGAATAGTGCCTTGACCAGCGCCGCAAAAATGTCTGCATCGCCCAGAACCAGCAGCTTGAAACACGCGATCAGAAAGGCGATGAGAATAAAGCCGATCCATAGCGCATTCAGCATGGGCGTTAAGCGGCCCAGCCTGCAATGACCACCAGCAATCCTGCAATCAACCAGATCATGAGACCACGCCAGATCATGCTGACAGCGCTGTTGATACTATCGACCTCAGGCAACTGTCCGGTGCCGAGCTCAGGGCGCCATACCGTTTCGCCCCCGACGTTGATGGCTTGCCCCAAGCGCAAACCCATGGCACCTGCACCCGCAGCAACGACCACGCCTTCTTCGGTCTCAGGCCAGGCATCGGCTTGGGTTCGCCAGCAAAAAGTGGCTTCCTCGAAGTTGCCGGCGATCGCGTAGGTCACTGCGGTCAGTCGGGATGGCAGCCAGTTGATGGCATGAAACACACGTTGTGCGCAATACCCGAAACGGCCCTGCGTATCCACCCAGCGCCGCGACAAAATCGAGCCACAACGAAACAACACGGCCCCCACCGGACCCAGCGGAATCAACAGGACGAACCAGAACAACACGCCGAACATTTGACGATGGCTCGACGCCATGGTCTGTTCAATGGTGATGCGCGTGATGTCTTCTTCGCTGAACTCGCTGGCATCGCCGCCGCGCCAGTCAACCAGCTTTTCGCGTGCACCGTCGAGATCGCCCGCTCGCAGCAAACGCGCGATCTGTTCGGCCATATCACTGAAATATTTGAAGCCCATCGTGGCGTATAGCACGGCCACATTCCACACCCAGCCCAGGAAAGGGCTGATACCGTTCAACACAGCGAAAACCAGCCATACGCCCACCACTACCGGCAGCACCGCCAACGTCCATGCGATGGCACCGTGGCTGTATTCTCCGGCATTCAGCCGTCTGTCCAGCCACAGGATAAAACGGGTGTATTGCTGGTAATGCGGTAAGCGCCGCCGCAAGGGGCGAACATGCTCAAGCGCAACCGCGGCCAGTACAGAGAAAAAAGCCATTAGCGATCCATTTCCAGTGTAAAGGTGCCAATCCGGTTGGTCTGTCCTGCCGGGCGATATAACTCGACAGTTGGCATCACGATGGTTTTCCCATCTGCCTCCAGGATTTCAGACAAGGCTTGATAAGCCTTGGAGGGTGCCAACAAAACCGCTGCCTGCACGTGCGCGGCATACACCGGGCGACGCTCGATATGACCTTCCTTCAAACCTGCCGGCAGGACTGCACGATCAGCCAGGGTATAACCCAGCTGAGCCCGCACCTGGCCATTGTTGGCGCGCGGATCAGAAAGAATCACGCTAATCGTATCCCCCGGCTCAACCTGAGCTGCAGAGAATTTTTCAAGCGCGCCGCGCTGGGTCTTGCGCATATTGCTGATCGGACCTTCGTACTCGACATAGGCATAGCGATAAGGTCCCGCATCGGTTTCCACGACACTGACTGAACTGAATCCGCCCCACCACCAGAACACCGCCAGAAGCGGAAAAATGAATGCCAGCAAAAATGCCAGCCATTGTTTCTTGAACACCGAGTTCCCCCTGTTTGCCTGCTTGAAGATACCACAGGCGACCTATATTCAATCGTCAGAATAGTCGATCCAGCATCCTGTTTCGGAACGATCGAGCCAGGCTTTTGTCTGTTTGGTATCGCTGTTACAGCCATCATGCAATGCGGTCGGCCACTTCACTCCATCGCAATACGGTCTGTTGCAAGCGTTGTTTATAATGACCCCATATTGTCGGGAGCCTCTATGACTGTTCGTTTGCTGTTCACACTTGCTTGCCTCGCCCTCTTACCCGCTGCCCAGGCCGCGCCGGCATACCAGATGGCCGAAGTATCTGTCCCCATGAAAGCCATCCAGGTCGGGGCCCATAGCTATTATGTGCAAGGGCTCCCCGGCGCCGCTTCCAGTGAGAATCAGGGCTTCATGTCCAACGCAGGTTTTGTCGTCACAGGGGATGGCGTCGTCGTGTTTGATGCCCTGGCTTCACCGCCGCTCGCCAAAAAGCTGGTCCAGGTGATCCGGCAGATTACCCAGCAGCCGATCAAGCGAGTGATCGTAAGTCACTACCATGCTGACCATTACTACGGCTTGCAGGTTTTCAAGGCGTTGGGGGCTGAAGTCTGGGCACATCGCGCAGGAGAAGGCACCACGCGCAGCAAAGACGCAGCCGAACGCTTTGCCCAACGTAAGGAAGCTTTATTTCCATGGGTGGATGAACATACGCAACTGCTGGAAGCCGATCGCTATCTGGCGGGTGATGAAGACTTCGAAATGGGCGGGGTACATTTTGCCCTGCGCTATGTTGGCCCAGCTCATTCCAGGGAAGACATGGCGATGATGGTCAAGGAGGATAATGTCCTTTATGCAGGTGACCTGGTGTTTCTGGGGCGGATACCCTTCGTGGGCGATGCCGACAGCAAGGCCTGGATTGCCGCTCTGGACAAGCTGATCGACATGAAGCCTCGCGTGCTGGTGCCCGGGCATGGCAGCCTGACCAAAACCCCGCAAAAAGATCTGGTTTTCACGCGCAACTACCTGCAGTTTCTGCGCGAACAACTGGGCAAATCGGCGCGTAACCTTGTACCTTTTGAAGAAGCCTACCAGGCGATTGACTGGTCTAAATACCAAAAAATGCCTGCGTTCAATGAAGCCAATCGCGCAAATGCCTACAATCAGTACTTGAGACTGGAATCCGAGAGCGCGTTTTAACGCTTTTATAAATGACAGGCATGGCGCCGATCCAACGGATTGATGACCCCCTTGTGAGCTGAATTTGCATGGCTTTCTCCAATCAGGGTCATAAAGCGCGATAATGGTGGGTCAAGGTCCAAACAAATAAGCAAAAACCCCACCACCAGCCATGCTCTGTTCGCCCGAAGAACTCCTGCAAAAAACCCAGGCTTTATCCCAAACCTGGCAGCGCTATCAGGCGATCCCCAGCTTTGAAAGCTTTGTGGAGTTGGCGGTATCCATCAACAGCTTCACGGAATTTCTCATCGACAAGGGCATCACGGCCCTGCATCACGCCAGCCATCAGCTTGAGCAGGTCACGCTCTCGCTATTCAGTCCCGATGTAGCGCATCCGCTCCCTCAGGCCGCGATGGACGACCTGAATGAACGCGTTCTCGCACTCAGCCGGATGGCCGATACGCATGCCAGTGTGACCGCCGGGCTTGCAGAAAGGCGCCACGACCCGCAGCATGCTTCGCCCCATGAAATCCGATCAGGGCAAACCTGGTTAATCGGTCAAGACAAAACCGTTTGGAAGGGGCTGCTGGCACAACTCGGCTATTTTGGAATCATGGCCGATTTTGTCCACTGGGACCATCCCCTGCCCAACAGTTCAGACTCCGCACCTTTGCTGCTACTCGACATGAGCAGCCTGCCTGAGGCCGAATGGGCCGGTCGCATACAAACCCTGCGCCAGCGGTTTGCAATGGGACAACTCATTTGTTTGAGCGTGCTCTCGGATTTTGAACAATTACAACTCGCGTTACGCAGCGGCTGCGACAGTTGCCTGCTGGAAGGCACCCCCTCGCACACCATTGTCGAGCACATCATGGATCTGAGCGAACGGCACGATCAGGAAGCCTATCGCGTGCTGATCGTAGAAGATTCCAAAACCGCGGGGCACGTGATTCGACGCACCCTCGAAGAAAACCAGATTGTGTCGGAAGTAGTGACCGACCCACGCCAGGCCCTGAATGCCCTGCGCCAGTTCAATCCGGACCTGATCCTGATGGACATGTACATGCCGAACTGCACCGGCGTCGAACTCTCACGCATCATTCGGCAACATAACGAATTTCTCAGTACACCGATTGTGTATCTGTCAGGCGAAACCAACGTTGCTTTGCAAGTTGATGCCATGCGACTGGGCGGTGATCATTTCCTGACCAAGCCATTCAATCCGGTTTTTCTGAACGCCATCGTCCGTAGCAAAATCGAGCGCTATCGGGCATTGCGCCGGACCATGTATCACGACAGCCTGACGGGTCTACTGAACCACTCCAGTGGCAAAAACACGCTCGACATGCTGTTGTCCAGCGTGGCCCGCGAAGGCGGGGTGTTATCGGTTGTCATGATCGATATCGATCACTTCAAACAGGTTAATGACAATTACGGCCACCCGGTGGGTGACCAGGTGATACGTAGTCTGTCCTGGCTACTCAAGCAGCGCCTGCGCAAACAGGACATCCTGTGTCGTTATGGCGGAGAAGAATTCCTGGTCGTCCTACCGCACACCGATGCTGAGCAGGCATTTGCACTGATGGACCGCATCCGCCAGGACTTTGCCCAGATTCGCCATCCGTTTCGCGACAGTTACTTTCTGTCCACGACCAGCGGCGGTATTGCCACCTATCCGCAATGCCTCAGCGGCGACCTCTTGATCAAATCTGCGGACGAGGCGCTATATCAAGCCAAACGCGGCGGACGTAACCGCATTCACACCAGCTGCGAATAACTCAGAATCAGCTTCAGTCCGATCAGAATCGTCACCCCTTCAAATGCACGCTTGACCCACAGGTTGCCCTTGCGGATGGCCAGGTGGCTGCCCAGGTAACCGCCAATAATCGCACCGGCCAGCAATGCAGGCATCCATCCCCAGGCCACGGTACCCAATATCCCCAGCACCACTGCGCCCGTGCCATTCCAGATCAGGCCGCACAGAATCAGGGTATAAGCCACCGCCCGGGTGTAGTCGAGGCCAAAGTGACGGATCAGCCAGATGGTGAGGAAAAGCCCGGTTCCACTGGTGATCGACCCATTCAAAAATCCCACGACGAACAATCCGGCCATTCCGATCCACAAACCCGAGCCCTGCTGATTTCTCGGTGCATGGTCCATACCCAGCCGGGGCCTGAAAACGGAATACAGACCCAGACCAAGCGTCAGCACCCCAAGCGCCAAGGTGGCAAACCGCTCAGGAACCTGAAGAATCGTGGCCGCGCCCAGTACGACCCCCGGCAAACCTGCGCCGAGAATAATGAGCGAAAAACGACGTTCGAGATGGGACGTCTTGAGGTATCGCAGGGTTGCCCCTACACCGAGCGCCACACTGGCCACTTTGTGCGTGGCCAATGCAATTCCAAATGGCAGCCCCAAAAAAATCAGCATGGGAAACTGAATCAATCCTGCGCCGCCACCCGACAAGGCCGAAAAAAAATTGGCCGCAAGCGAGGCGACGAACAGGATCAGTTGATCAAGCACGCAGGATTATTGTGTGATGCCGATTTCGGCGGGGAATTGGGCATATATCAACTTCAGCCCCGCCTGACTGATGCTCGCCAACAACTGCTCGGCAATTACTGACTCAAGGAAAAATTCCACGACCACCGGCAATTCGCCCGCCAGTTCAAAAAATCCTTCGTCATGCCGACCGTGGCGGCCAAAGCCCGCAAGCGCACGGAAAGCTGACCCCCCGCCGATGCCCAGCCGTTGCGCTTCATCCAGCAGCCATTCATAGGTCAGCTTGCCTTGATAGCGGCTCGATTCAGATACATACACCCGCAAACAAACCGTGCTCATTTGAATAGCCTCACGGAGTAAAAACCCAATCCGGTCGCGAGAAAAGAGCCCACCATATGGGCAAAGGCGATCAGCCCGCCGGTCAACCATAGACCACGCATCAAGGCGGTGACGACTTCGGCAGAAAACGTGGAAAAGGTCGTCAGGCCGCCCAACAATCCTGTAATCAAGAACAGGCGCGCTTCAGGCGGCAAGCCTGGATGCTCAGCAAACCAGGCAATCACCAGGCCGATAAAATAGCCGCCAACCAGATTCGCGGCCAGGGTGCCCAGTGGCACAGAGGGCAACATGGGATTGAGCCACAAACCCAATCCCCAGCGTAGCCAGGCGCCCAGCGCCGCACCTATTCCAATGGCAATGAATGCTGTCATGTTGGGTCAGTATGGGCTGAATGCATATTGCCATTCTAAGCCAGAGCCTTTAAGTCACGACAGATATGCGAACCCGTGCCAATTTGGCTCCACGATGAGCGCTTGCACGTTGGGTAAAAACCCAGGCCGCGAATGCCGCATCGGCCCAGCCAACCGATTCGTCTAGCCACACTGCTGATACGATCAACGAGGAAAACCTGCCGTTGCTGCACCTGTGCTGCCTGCGTGACGCCCGCTTGATGGGCTGACCCTCAGATGGCGTCTTTGACGATCTCGGTCAAAAGCTTTTCAACTTCAGCTAGCGCCTTTTTCAATGCGGGATTTTTCGAGCTGGGCGGCTTCCGGAAAGCCACGTAAATGTGTTTGTCGTTCGGTATTTTATAGACCGAGATGCTGTACGGGCACAGCACCATGGCATGCGGATCGGCTTCCATCATGACGCGGGAGACCGTGGCGCTGCAAAACTCCATTTGCTCGCCAAATTCATACACCTGCTTGGTTGCACCCAGATCTTTTCCCGTACGCTGAAGCATGTCAGCGATATGGTTGCTGTGCGTGATTTTCAACCCCTTGCCTTCGATGGCCATGGCAACCGAATCCCGCACATCCTGAAAAGCACCATGCGTTTTATACAACGCGGTATAAGCTTCCGAGGCAGTGGCTGTCAGCGGCAAACAAAGCATTGCGCATAAGGCAAAAATAGATTTCACGGCAGTCTCCTTGATTGTTAAGCGTTATTTTCCGCGCTTTGTGGACGATGGGCAATGGTCGTTTGTTACACTCGCCGCATGGTCAAACCTCTCCAACCCAAACAACTCAAGGCAGACGGCCGCTTTTGGCTCACGCTCAATGGCAAGAATTTCCTGGGACGCGGTCGCATTGAATTATTGCAGCGCATCCGGGAAACCGGCTCCATCTCAAAAGCCGCCAAGGCCATGAAGATGAGCTACAAGGCCGCGTGGGATGCCGTGGATGCGATGAATGCGGCATGGCAATCGCCACTGGTCGAAAGTGGCCCTTCCGGCAGCGGCCTGACGGACGATGCTGAAAAACTGATCACGGCGTTCCAGCACGCTGAGGTGCAGCATGCCAAATTCATGTCCAAACTGGGTAGCACCCTCCCCATTCTTCCAGCCTGAAGCCGTTTACGGCCGCGCCTTGTAGAACGTCAAGGCTGCGGTGTTGACCTTGGCAATCGCCGGTTTCATTTTTCCCACCACATGCATTTCGCATGGCTTGCAATCAAATCGCAGGGTGAGTTTTTCGCTGCCGTTGATCAGCGTCAGCGGAGCCGCGCGCACAGTTCCCTGTACGCCGGTTACGCCTTTGGCCTGCTTGGGGCACAGGCTCAATGAATAGCGCACGCAGTGCTTGGTAATCATCAGCGACACTTCGCCGGCTTCTTCGTGGCTCTCGTACGCCGCCGCAATCACGTTCACACCATGCTTGGCATAAAAATCGCGCGCTTTGTGGTTGAACACGTTGGCCAGATAACTCAAGGTGTCTTCGGGATACGTTGCAGGGGGCTCAATCGCCTGCGCACGGTGCGGACGCACATAGCGCGTGATGCGCTCGGCTTCCAGTGCAGCGACCGCATCGCGCCGTAATGCATTGATCAACGACGCCGGCACAAACCAGGGCTGCGTCCATTCCAGTGCAATGCCCATGGCCGCAAACGGCGTTGTGCCGAGTTTGCCCAAGTGTTCGCGCAGCGTGGTCTCAGCTTTGGCAGCCTCCTTGGCGGGTTCCTTCGCGTGAGCGGCTTCAACGGTGACGGAATGGCCATCTTCGTCGGCCAGCGTCAGCGAGAATCCTTCGGCAGTTTCATCCAGCCGCAGCCACACCCCGATCCGGCGCTCGCTCGATTGCTTGTCCAGCATGCGCACCCAGTTCATGTCGCGATTGCGGTTCACCGCCGTGCCCGCACGCAGATCCTTGAAGCTTGAAATCGGTTCGCGCGGAAATACGCGCCACACGCCCTCGCCTGTTTTTTCGGCACGGTTGATTGCGAGGCCAGCCAGCTCTTTCTGCAGCGTGTAGTAACACAGGCCATCGCCATTGTTCAGCGCGATGTCGGCTGACTCGGTGTGCAGTTCAACCCACTTGTCGCCCACCTGGCTCACATAGCCGACAGGTAGGCCGGGATTTTTCGGCGTATCAAACGCGCCAATGTCGTCCTTGCGGCCGCCGACGAAATAATCGGTGAACTCACGATTGAAGTTCTGGTTCGGGTCAGGGGTGAAAGCAAAGGTGGTGCGGCCCGCCGACGCGCGCGCAAACTCGGGACGACGTTCGATGATGTTGTCCAGCAGCGTGCGGTAATGGGCGGTGATGTTTTTCACGTAGCCCATGTCCTTGTAGCGGCCTTCGATCTTGAAGCTGCGGATACCGGCGTCGATCAGGTCTTCGAGGTTGTCGCTCTGGTTGTTGTCCTTCATCGACAGCACGTGTTTATCGTGCGCAACGATACGGCCTTCCATGTCGTTGACCTGATACGGCAAACGACAGGGTTGCGAACAATCGCCGCGATTGGCGCTGCGCCCGGTATGCGCATGGCTGATGAAGCACTGGCCGCTATAAGCCACGCACAACGCGCCGTGAACAAAAAATTCCAGGTTGCAATCGGTGGCCGCGCGGATGGCAGCAATCTGTTTGAGGTCGAGTTCGCGTGCCAGCACGATTTGTGACAACCCAACGTCCTGCAGGAAGCGGGCTTTTTCCGGAGTGCGGATATCGGTCTGGGTGCTGGCGTGCAGTTGAATAGGCGGCAGATCCAGTTCGAGCAGGCCCATGTCCTGAATGATCAGAGCATCGACGCCGGCTTCATACAATTGCCAGATCTGCTGGCGTGCGGGTTCGAGTTCGTCATCACGCAGAATGGTATTGATCGTGGTGAACACGCGCGCGTTGTATCGGTGCGCATGGGTGACCAGCCGGGCGATGTCGGTGACGTCGTTGGATGCCGAGGCACGCGCGCCGAACGATGGGCCGCCAATGTAGATCGCATCGGCACCATGGTTGACGGCTTCGATACCGATATCGGCGTCGCGCGCGGGCGCAAGGAGTTCGAGTTGATGGGGTTCCACGGCAGATCATCCAGACAGCAAAACGCCATTTTACGCCAGCGCGCCCCGACAACCGGGGCGCGCCATACCTTTATTGTGCGGGCGTTTGGCCTTTATTTCACAGGCGCTTGCTCCTTGTAGGCTTCAATCGCCAGCGTCAGTGTGACCTCATCGCTCACGTGGGGTGCATTCTTGCCCATGTTGAACGCCGAACGCTTGATCTGGGTGCTGGCATTGGCGCCGCAGGTTTCCACTTTGCGCATCGGGTGCGGCATGCACTTGAAATGTGAAATATCGAGCGTCACCGGCAGGGTCACGCCCTTGACCGTCAGGTTACCCACCAGGCTAGCCGGCTGATCACCCTTGAACGTCATCTGGCTGGATTTGAAAGTGATCGTGGGATAAGTCGCGGTATCAAAGTAATCCGCATCCTGAATATGCTGGTTGAACAGCGCATAGCCCGTGTTGACCGAGGTCGCATCTATGGTCACGTCGACCGAGCCGGTTTTGGCTGCACGGTCGATCACCACCTTGCCGCTGGTCTTGTCGAACTTGTGGGTCTGGTTGGAAAACCCGAAATGGCTATAGGTGAAATGCGGATATGTATGGCTGTTGTCGATGATGAAGGTTTCAGGCGCGGCCTGAACGGAGGTGGACAAAGCAACCAGTACAGACAGGGTGAGCAGACGATTCATTTGATACTCCATGTGATAGATAGAAACAACGGGTTATGTGCCGGTGGCGGTAATGCGGAATGTGACCTGAACTTCGTTGGCGACCGTGGCGACATCGGCCCACATACCCTCGCCTATGCCAAAGTCCAGTCGTTTGAGCACGAATGCACCTTCAAAAGTGGCCGCCGTTTTGCCGGGTTTAAACGTCACCGGTACGGCCATCTCGCGGCTGCGGCCTTTAAGCATGAGCTTGCCGCGCATTTCGTAGCGATTGTTACCGAGCGGGCGAACCTGGCTGGAAACAAACTGCGCGCGCGGATACACGCTGCTGTTGAACCACAGCCGCCCGGCGGATTCCTCATCCGCCTCAGACGACCCTGCGTCGATACTGGCGAGATCAATGTCAATCTGCGCGCGCGCCGCCTCAGGTTTGGCCGGGTCGAAAATCAACTGGGCGACAAAACGCTTGAATCCGCCTTTGATCGACACGCCCATCTGGTTGAACTCAAAACCAATGGCGCTTTGCGCGGGTAACACCGTGCGATATTCCACCGCGCTGGCGGCAGGCGAAGCCAGCAGAGCGAGCACGGCCAGGGCATGAAAAGTCAGTTTCATCAAAGCTCCTTTTGACCCCATCCCATGCGCTGCAGGAATGGCTGACGTTCGAAAAAATGGTGCTTGAGCGCTGCACCTACGTGGAGGAAGACCAAAGCGAGCAGGCTGAAGTTCAGCGCCTGGTGCACCCCGGCCAGCAGGTCGCCCAGTGCCTTGTCCTTGCCGATCAAATCAGGCAACGGCAGCACACCGAACCACACTGTCTGGAATCCCTTGGCCGAACTCATCAGCCATCCCGACAACGGAATCGCCAGCATCAGCACGTACAGCAAGCCATGAACGGCCTGGCTCGCCCGGCGCTGCCATCGCGCCATATCATCCGGCAAAGGCGGAGGGGTATGCGTGACACGCCACATCACCCGCAACGACGCCAGCAGCAGGATCGTGACGCCAATCCATTTGTGGTAGCTGTATAACTGAAGCTTGTCGGGCGACAGCGGCAGATCCTGCATGTACACGCCAAGCGGAAATGTCACGAATATCAACAAGGCGATCAACCAGTGCAGCACGATAGCGGGTGGGGAATAGCGCAGTACAGTGTTCATGCGATTTCCTTTCTCAAAATCTGTTCAAGCGAGCGTAGGGTCGTTTGCCAGTTCGCGTGTTCGGCCGCTGTCACACCCGCGAAACACGCGCCCAAATGCGCCATGTGTGCAGGGAACACCGTTGCAAACAAGGCCTCGCCCGCTTGCGTCAACCGGATGACCTGGCAGCGCCCATCGCTTGCGTGCGCCACACGCTCTACCCAGCCGCGTGCTGACAACCGGTCAACCACGCCCGTCAGCGTGCCCTTGGTGATGAGCGTCTTCTCGCCAAGCTCGGTGGCGGTCATCCCCACGGTGTTACCGAGCGTGGCAATGATGTCGAACTGCGGCGGTGTCAGACCCAGTTCACGAATATGCCCAGCAGAATAGGTTTCAAAAGCCTGGTAGCACTGCACCAAGGCTTGAATGGTTGGCAGGAAATCAGCTTGACGTGGCACGGGGGTATCCAATTAGTCCTAACACGGACCACTTTAGTTCGTGTTAGGACTAAAGTCAAGCCTGAACAGGATGAAGGCTGCACCGGCTTGTTGGCAATGCCTGATTGATCATTAACGTTTGGGGGCTTTAATTAATGGTCAGCATTCAGACAAGGGATACTACGCATGTTTTTAGGCGGGGCGCCTTCCGGCCAGGAGCCGTCACTCGGGATGGCTCCCCTATCCGACCGGGATTCGGCCATTACGGCCGGTGGCATCGCCTCAACTGAATGACCGGTGACGCGCAGGTTGCCGACGTTGATGCGTTGACTGCGTGAATGGCCGCTTTCGTCGACGGCGAGGGACGACCCCCGACCCATTGCTGCCATTCAGCCCATCACAGGTCGAAGGGCCGGGAACAAAGCACAGCTGTCGTTCAGGACGCTAGTTAATGACAAGTCCTCGGCCGAAGCGGTCTTGTGCCCAGCAAGACAAGTGAATCCGCAGCCTCGGAGCGGTCACTTATGAATCAGTAAGCCGTATGAGCTTGCCCATATGCCCTATGACTTATCCTCCGGGCTACGCGGTTATCAATTCTTCTATCAGCGCACAAATCGTCGGGTGGTAAAAGTCGCGCCCGCCCATGGCCCGATAGGCGATCTGCCAGGTCTTGTCGATGAGGAATACGGTGGGCAGGCCGAGGACGCCGTATGCCTTGGATATGGCGCTCTTGCTATCTAGGAGCACGGGGAAGGTAGGTGCCGGGTCCAACTGGCCAGTGAAGGCGAAGACGGTATCGCCGTCTTCCTGCTGATCACAGGCCAAAACTTGAAATGGCTTGCCCTTCAGTTCCAGATACAGCTTTTCCATGGAGGGCATTACGCCGTTCAGGGTTTGCTGGAGAGTTGTTCCGGAGCGCACTGGAGCCCTTTGAGAATGGCGTGGAATGTTTTGCCATGTTGCCTCCAGGAGTAATCGAGATCGAAATGCGTGCCATGGGGAAGCTGGACCGTGGTGAAGCCTTGGCCCCAATCGCCGACTTCGAGCGTCTAGGCCGCGGGCAGGATGGACCAGCCGAAATCCACGCCCTGGCTCTGCCATCTCTTCAGCCACCCGGTCTTCGTTCGCATGTGGGTGCGCACGCCATCGGCGATGACCGCGCGCCACCCGGCCACGTCCTGGCTGACGGGCTCGTCGGCCAGGTTGCGAATGACGGAGCCGAACATGCAGTAGCTCGCCATTTACCCTACCAACGTGGGCGGGAAGCCTATATTGGAATACACGACACGTACGTTGTCCGGCATGAACTGAAGAAGTTGAAGGCTGAATAGCGTAAGGGCGGCGAGATGAAAACCACTTCTCCATCAGCTATCGCCCACGCAGGCGTGGCTATTGAGGACTTCCGCCTGAACTTCGCGTCGGTCAACCTGGACCGGGAAAACTCGTCGCGGGCGTATCATAGACTGACTCTTTTGAGAGGATGAATCGATGGACACACCTTCAAAAAGCCGTCCCGACGAGACGCAGTCGTCTACACCTGACCCCTCCCCGGGCGGGCAGCCCCACAAACATGGAGCGGCCCCCAGCCACGCAGGCCACGAGAATCATGACAAGCACGAGGGCCACTCTCCCGCGATGTTCCGGGACCGCTTCTGGCTTTCGCTCGTTCTCACCGTGCCGGTGGTCATCTGGTCGACCCACATCCAGGAGCTTCTCGGATACCGCGCCCCGGTGTTTCCCGGGTCGGACTGGATAGGCCCCGTGCTCGCCACGGTCGTGTTCGTCTACGGTGGCCGCGTGTTCCTGCAGGGGGCGTGGCGGGAGCTGAGAGACCGACTGCCGGGCATGATGACGCTCATCTCGCTCGCCATCATGGTTGCCTTCCTGTTCTCCTGGGTCGTTCAGTTCGGCCTGATCGAGGCGGGTGCGCTCTGGTGGGAGTTGGCAACACTGGTCACGGTCATGTTGCTCGGCCACTGGATCGAGATGCGGTCCATCAACCAGGCCGAAGGCGCATTGAAGGAACTGGCGAAGCTCCTTCCGGACATTGCGACGCGGATTACCGATGGGGGCGAGGAAAAGGTCGCCGTCAGCGCACTCGAGAATGGCGACCTCGTACTGGTCCGTCCGGGCGAAAGCGTGCCCGCGGACGGCGTGGTGCGAAGGGGGGAGAGCGACATCAACGAGGCGATGATCACGGGTGAATCCCGGCCGGTGAAAAAGCGCGAAGGCGACGAGGTGATCGCCGCCACGATCAATGGCGAGGGATCGCTACGCGTTGAGGTCACCGGGACGGGAGACAAGACCAGACTTTCGGGCATCATGCGGCTGGTGGCCGATGCTCAGAAGTCCAAATCCAGAGCGCAACACCTTGCGGACCGCGCGGCCCGGCTGCTGACCTATGTGGCGGTCGCCGCTGCAGTCCTCACCATCGTGGTATGGCAGTCCCTGGGCGCCGCGATCGACTTCTCGGTGATGCGGATGGTGACGGTTCTGGTGATCGCCTGCCCGCACGCGCTTGGTCTGGCCGTGCCGTTGGTGGTCGCCATCTCGACGACGCTGGGGGCTCGTAATGGGCTTCTGGTGCGCGACCGGCGTGGACTCGAGGAGGCCCGGAACCTCGACACCGTGATCTTCGACAAGACCGGCACGTTGACGCTCGGCGAGTTCCGGGTCGTGGCCATGTCCGTCGTGGAAGGGCTGACGGAGGACGAAGCGCTTCGGCTTGCGTCCGGCATCGAATCCGAGTCCGAACATCCGATCGCCCGGGGCATCGTGAAGACGGCAGAGGACAAGGGCATCGACGTTCCTGTCGCCGACGGCTTTCGCGCCATCACTGGCAAGGGTGTGGCGGCGACGATCGACGGCGCGGAATACCACATGGGCGGCCCGGCGCTGCTCAAGGCGGAAGATGTCCAGGTGCCGCCGGCACTTGTGGAGGCGGCCGGGGCCGCGGCCGACCGTGGGCAGGCCGCGATCTATCTCGTTCGCGAAGGCAAGGCCCTGGCCGTGTACGCTGTGGCGGACGCGATCCGCGAAGAGAGCCGCGAAGCCATCACGGCACTGCACGAACGGGGGATC
Organism: Thiobacillus sp.; assembly: GCA_036568265.1. GTDB lineage: Bacteria > Pseudomonadota > Gammaproteobacteria > Burkholderiales > Thiobacillaceae > Thiobacillus. The sequence goes on along the minus strand of DATCSW010000010.1, from coordinate 83,098 downwards.
CAGGTCGTTATGTTGACCGGCGACGCGAAAGCCGTGGCCGATGCCGTCGCCAGGGAACTCGACATTGACGTCGTCTTCGCGGAAGTGTTGCCGGAGGACAAGGCCTTGAAGGTCCGGAAACTTCAGGACGAGGGCAAGATCGTCGCAATGATCGGCGACGGCGTGAACGACGCGCCGGCCCTGGCCACCGCCGATATCGGGATCGCGATCGGTGCAGGCGCGGATGTCGCCGTCGAGGTCGGGCATATCGTGCTGGTGCGGTCCGACCCGCGCGACATCCCCCGGATCATCACGCTGAGCCGAGCCACCTATCGCAAGATGGTGCAGAATCTCTGGTGGGCAGCGGGTTACAACATCTTCGCGATTCCCTTGGCCGCCGGCGTCCTGGCGCCATGGGGCATCCTGCTGACACCTGCCGTGGGTGCGGTGCTCATGTCGGCGAGCACGGTGGTGGTGGCGATCAACGCCCAACTGTTGAAGCGGGTCAAACTTTGAGCCTGTACGGCACGCTCGTTTCGAACAATTCGCGCACCTGCCGTCACCGGATACACTGCTTATATTCCGATGCATTAGCAGGTGCACGCGAACGAATTTTTCTCACAACACTCTATTTCGCGCCAAGCGATACCGGAATTGTGAAACGTCCAATCAGGAGGAATTGGAGAAATGCGGTCTGCACGGGAATCCCTTGCTTGAACGTGACTGCAGTATGCAAGACGGCGCCCTACACCAGCCTGACGCGAGGGTTACAAATTTGTCACCCTCGCGTCATATCGCCAGAAGCAGGTCAATGACCGTGACCGCCCGAATGCGAGTGTTCGTGGCGTTCTGTATTTTCCAGTGATGGCATGTGGCCGTCACCTGTATGCATGGTCACCATATCAGCACTTACCGGCCGTTGAAGGGCTGCTTACCGAGATATTCCTGACCGAGTCAGCGAGCCATCTCAAATGGCAGATCAGGCCGAGAACCTGCCATTCGTTACCTTCTCTCTAACTGGCCGCTTCGGGTCGGTACGAGTCAACCATCAAAAATCCACACCCAACAAAGACTCAACCAGTTCGCGAATCACGTCCTCTTCGTTGGCCGTGATCCGCAACACTGGCTTAGAACCCTCAACGTGGATCAGATCCTGATTGCCCTGATTGGCTTCAGCATCCAACGCGAACCCTAAAAAACTTAACGGCTCACAAATGCGGGTGCGGATGGATGGCGCGTTCTCGCCGATACCACCGCTCAATACCAATGCGTCAATTCCACCAACCTTGGCGGCAAACCCACCAATGGCGGCACGCACCTGACGACAGAAATAGTCCACCGCAAAACGGGCCGGCGCGCTTTTACTTGCCAGCAGCGCCGCCATGTCGCTGCTCTCCTCGCTGGACAGCGCGAACAGGCCCATCTGGTGATAAACCAGATCACTCAATGCCGCGTGATCATGCTGCCCAGCCAGTTTAAGCATGACGCCGGGATCGAGGTCGCCGCTGCGCGTGCCCATGGGGATGCCACCTGCCGCCGTATAGCCCATGGTCGTGTCGACCGAACGCAGGTTCTCCAGCAGGCAGAGGCTGGCGCCGGAACCCAGATGTGCAACGACGATGCGGCCGCGCGCGCCCTCCCCTAGCAAGGCCGGCAATCGGGAAGCGATATACGCGTAGTTGAGACCATGGAAACCGTAGCGGCGCATGCCCAGTGCCTGTGGAATCGGCAGACGGCGTGCCAGTTCCGGCATGCCGTGATGGAATGCGGTATCGAAGCAGGCCATTTGCGATACGTCAAAGCGTGCCCGGCACAGTTCCACCCCGAGCAGATTGCCCGGCAGGTGCAACGGCGCCAACGGAATCAAACCACGCAGCCGCTCGATCTCGGCCTCATCCAGAACACGCACCGCGTCGGCCACGTCGCCGCCATGCACAAAGCGGTGGCCGATTGCATGCGGCACCTCGTCGCCCAAATCTCCCAGCAGCGTGTCGAATGCCTCGGTCATACTATACGGGTGAGACGGATCGGTTTGCTTGTAGTGCCAGTCGCGGCGCGTGTCGTCGGCACGAAACAGGCTGGCCTTGAGGCTGGATGAGCCGCTGTTGAGCGTGAGGATGGTTCGACTCACTGCGGCCATTGCCAGTCACGAATCTCAGGCATGTCCTGGCCGTGCTGGTGGATATATCGCGTGTGCGCATCGAGCTTGTCGCGCATGCGCTGTTTGATGTGCGCGGCTTGTCCTTGCAGCTTCGGCACCCGGTTCGCCACATCCATCACCAGATGAAAGCGGTCGAGCGTATTGAGCACCACCATGTCGAATGGCGTGGTGGTGGTGCCCTCCTCCTTGTAGCCACGCACGTGCAGGTTGTCGTGGTTGGTACGGCGGTAGGTGAGCCGGTGGATCAGCCAGGGATAGCCGTGATACGCAAAGATGATGGGTTTGTCGATGGTGAACAGGCTGTCGAATTCCTTGCTGGACAGGCCATGCGGATGCTCCTCCTGCGGCTGCAGCGTCATCAGGTCAACCACGTTGATGAAGCGGATCTTCAGCTCGGGCATGAGCTGATGCAGGAGGTCGATCGTCGCCAGCATTTCCAGCGTGGGCACATCGCCCGCTGCGGCCAGCACCACATCCGGTTCACCGTCCTGATCGCTGCAGGCCCATTCCCACATGCCAATGCCGGCACTGGCGTGGTTGATCGCGGCGTCCATGTCGAGCCATTGCTGCTGGGGCTGTTTGCCGGCAACGATGACATTGACCAGATTGCGGCTACGCAGGCACTGGTCGGTGACGACCAGCAGGGTGTTGGCATCCGGTGGCAGATAGACACGGATGATGTCGGCCTTCTTGTTCATCACGTGATCGATGAAGCCGGGGTCCTGGTGCGAGAAGCCATTGTGGTCCTGGCGCCAGACGTGCGAGGTGAGCAAAATATTGAGCGAGGCGATGGGCCGGCGCCAGGGAATTTCGCCGCACACCTTGAGCCACTTGGCGTGCTGGTTGAACATCGAATCGACAATGTGGATGAAGGCTTCGTAGCAGGAAAACAGCCCATGGCGGCCGGTCAGCAGGTAGCCTTCGAGCCAGCCCTGGCAGGCATGCTCGGAGAGAATTTCCATCACCCGGCCATCGGGTGCGAGATGCTCGTCGTAATCGAAACGCTCGGCCATCCAGGTGCGGTCGGTGACCTCGAACAGGGCATCCAGCCGGTTGGAACTGGTTTCATCCGGGCCAAACACACGAAAGTTGTCGGTGTTGTTGCGCATCACATCGCGCAGAAATTTTCCCATCGTCCGGGTCGATTCACCCAGCACGCCACCGGGCGCGGGTACGTCCAGCTTGTAATCGCGGAAGTCCGGCAACCGCAGGTCGTGCAGCAGCTTGCCGCCGTTAGCGTGCAGGTTTGCCCCCATGCGCCGTTCGCCGCGTGGTGCGAGATCGGCCAGCTCGGGTTTAAGCCGGCCATCGGCATCGAACAGGGTGTCAGGCTGATAACTGCGCATCCAGTGCTCCAGCAACTGTACGTGTTCCGGCTTGCTCATGTCGCTGAACGGCACCTGATGCGAACGCCAATAGCCTTCGGTCAGCTTGCCGTCCACTTCTTTCGGTCCGGTCCAGCCCTTGGGCGAGCGCAGGATGATCATCGGCCACAGCGGACGACCGGTGCCACTGCCATCCCGAGCCTTGCGCTGGATGTCACGGATGTCAGCCATCGCCCGATCGACGGTGGCCGCCATCAACTGGTGCATGGCCTCGGGCACATCGCCTTCCACAAAATAGGGCCGGTATCCATAGCCTACGAACAGACTTTCCAGCTCGGTGTGGGGGATGCGGGCCAGCACGGTCGGACTGGCGATCTTGTAGCCATTCAGATGCAAAATCGGCAACACCGCGCCGTCGCGGCGCGGATCCAGAAACTTGTTGGAATGCCAGGAGGTGGCGAGCGGCCCGGTTTCCGCTTCGCCGTCGCCCACCACGCAACACGCGATGAGGTCAGGGTTGTCGAATACCGCGCCATAGGCATGCAGCAGCGCATAGCCCAGTTCGCCCCCTTCGTGAATGGAACCGGGGGTTTCCGGTGCGACATGGCTGGGGATGCCGCCGGGAAAGGAAAACTGCCGGAACAACCGGCGCATGCCCTCCTCGTCCGGAGAGATATCGGGATACACCTCGCTATAAGTGCCTTCAAGATAGGTATTCGCCACCAGACCCGGGCCACCGTGGCCGGGTCCGGTGACATAAATCATGCTGAGATCAAGCTGCTTGATCACCCGGTTCATGTGCACGTAGATGAAGTTCAGACCGGGCGTGGTGCCCCAGTGCCCCAGCAGGCGCGGTTTGATATGCGCCCGTGTCAGCGGCTGTTTGAGCAGGGGATTATCCAGCAGGTAGATCTGTCCGACCGACAGGTAATTGGCCGCGCGCCAATATGCGTCCATCCGGTCGAGTGCTTCGGGCTTCAATACAGCATCGGGTGAACTCATTCTGTTGTCCTCACTATCAGAGCATTACTTCTGATACTAGGACATCTGTCACAACGCGTTGATTGGTTACCTGACCACGATTTTATTCACAACTAACTCACTTGGCCCAGCGCGCCACGGCGGTGTCATCACTGGCACGCGCATCGACCCAGCGCTCGCCTTCTGCGGTTTCTTCTTTTTTCCAGAACGGTGCACGGGTTTTGAGTGCATCCATGATGAATTCGCAGGCGGCGAAGGCTTCCCCCCGATGGCTACTGGCCACTGCCACCAGCACGATGGAGTCGCCTGGCAACAAGCGACCCACCCGGTGGATCACCGTCACGTCGAGCAGTGTCCAGCGCACATTGGCTTCATCGATCAATGCAGCGAGCGCCTTCTCGGTCATGCCGGGATAGTGTTCCAGCGTCATCGCCTGCACGCCGCTGCCTTCGTTCATGTCGCGCGCCAGTCCAACAAAGCTGGCGACGGCGCCAATATCGGTGCGGCCCTGACGCATCGCGTTGACTTCGGCACCCAGGTCGAAGACTTCTGCCTGAACAACAATCTTCATCAACCTAGCCTCCGGTTACCGGTGGGAAGATGGCGATTTCAGCGTTGTCGGTCAGCGCCGCTTCGGGCGCAACGATCTCCTGATTCACCGCTACGCGGAATGACCTGCCCGCGGCCAGTTCTTCTGCCCACACGCCACCGCGCGCCTGTAATTGCGCCACCAGATCCATCACCGTCGTGCCGGCCAACTCGACACTTTCTTCTGCCACACCGAATCGCTCACGCAGGCGGGCGAAATACAGCATATTCAACTTCATTTAAGCAACTCCGAAAAAGGAATAAATCGTACCCATTCACCCGGCTGCACGGTATTGCCAATTGCCAGATCAACCAGTCCATCGGCCCAGGCACATGAGGTCAACACGCCGGATCCTTGATTGGGGAACAGCGCCAGTCTGCCGCTTGGCTGCAGACGCGCACGCAGGAACTCACGACGTGTACCCGGCCGGGGCCAGGCAAAGTCTGCCTGCACCGCAAACGCGCGATACAACACATCGGCCACGCCCATGCGCTTGAGCAAAAACGGCCGCACAAACAGGCAAAAAGTGACAAAGGCCGATACCGGATTGCCCGGCAGGCCTATAAAGTCGGCACGGCCAACCTGGCCATACACCACCGGCTTGCCAGGCTTCATCGCCACTTTCCACATCTCGACCTGGCCGAGTTTCTCTACCGCCATCTTCACGTAGTCTGCCTCGCCCACCGACACCCCGCCGCTGGTGACAATGACATCGGCTTCACGCGCGGCGCGGGTGAGCGCCGCTTCGGTGGCTTCCAGCGTGTCGGGCACGATGCCGAGATCAATCAGTTCGCAGCCCAGGTCGTTGACCAATCCGGTCAGGGTGTAGCGGTTAGAGTTGTAAATCTGTCCGGGGCCCAGCGGCGCACCGGGGGTCACCAATTCGTCCCCGGTAAAAAAGCACGCCACTTTCAGCCGCCTGAAGACCGGCACCTCGGCGAGGCCGACCGAAGCAGCCAGTCCCATCTCCGCTGCATTCAAGCGTGTGCCCGCTGCCAGAATCTGCGCACCGTTTTCGATATCTTCCCCGGCACGACGAATGTTCTCACCCGGCTGCGGTAACTTGTTGATGACCACATTTCCGCCATCGACGATGCAGTCTTCCTGCATCAGCACCGCATCCGCGCCCAGTGGCACCGGCGCGCCGGTAAAGATGCGAGCGGCCGTCCCCGCTGTCAGCGGCTGCCCCACTGTGCCTGCCTGGATGCGTTGCGATACCGGCAAGCTCACGCCACGCCCAGCCACATCTGCCAGACGTACGGCATAGCCATCCATCGCGCTGTTATCCAGCGGTGGCACGGTGATCGCAGAGATTTGTGGCCTTGCGAGCACGCGATCGAGCGCAGCGGAAATGGCCACCGTTTCGGTTTCGGTCACACCGCGGGCGCGGGCGAGTAGATTTTCAAGTAGTTGGGTAGCTGAGAGCATGATTCACAATAAAGTCGGTAATGAGAGAAATCGCATCAATGTCGATGCGCGGGAAATTGTTGGGGGCGGCAACGTCAGATGCCACGGCCAGCATATGCGGATCATCGGGAAACAGCCAGGGTTGATCGGTTACGGCGCGATGCACCTCCAGCTTGGGGATGGCCTCGCGCTTGTAGCCTTCCACCAGCACCAGGTCGCACGGTGGCAACGTGGCCAGCAGATCGGCCAGCGTCGGCAGCGTATCGCGATGCTCAGTCAACAAGGCTGTACGGTGATCCGACGACAGTAACACCGTCGCGGCCCCGGCTTCGCGCACGCGCCAGCTGTCCTTGCCGGGACGGTCCATATCAAAGTCATGGTGCGTATGTTTGATCACCGCCACCTTGAGCCCACGCGCGGTAAGTTGCGGAATAACGCGCTCGATCAGCGTCGTCTTGCCGCTGCCGCTGAAACCCGCAATACCGAATATTTTCATGCTTGGTGCCTATCCGGCTAGCCGGGATGGGATTAATAGGTTATATTTTTCCATATATAACCTCTGCTGCCAACTGCTGCCCAAACCATGACCTCACCCGTGCTCATCGACCAATTCAACCGCCGCATCGATTACGTGCGATTATCGGTCACGGACCGCTGCGATCTGCGCTGCAGCTACTGCATGCCCGAAGGCTTCAAGGGGTTTGAAGAACCCGAACACTGGCTCACCTTTGACGAGATCGAACGCCTGATCGGCGCGTTTGCCCGGCTGGGCGTCAGCCGCATCCGCATGACCGGCGGCGAGCCCCTGTTGCGACGCGACATTGCCGGCCTGGCACGGCGCATCACCGCCCTGCCCGGCATCCATGATTTATCGATGTCGACCAACGCCACCCAGCTCGACAAGCACGCACAGAGCTTGAAAGACGCGGGCGTCACCCGTCTCAACGTCAGCCTCGATTCGCTACAGCAAGCGCGGGTGGAGAAAATCAACGGCCGCGATGTGCTCGCCAAAGTGATGCACGGCCTTGCCGTTGCGCAAGACGTTGGCTTTGCGCCGATCAAGCTCAACATGGTGGCGCTCGCCGGCACCAACGACGACGAAATCGACGATATGGTCGCTTTTTGCATGGAACGCGGCTTTGTCTTGCGGCTGATCGAAGCGATGCCCATGGGCGATACCGGCCGCAACGCCGAATACATGGATTTGCAACCGGTCAAAGAGCGCCTGCGCACCCAATTCAACCTGATCGAAACCACCATTCCCGGCGCCGGTCCCGCGCGTTATCTCGGCTCCCAGGACGGCCGCTTCAACGTCGGCTTCATCACGCCGGTGTCGCAACACTTTTGCGCAACCTGCAACCGCGTCCGCATCGCCGTCGACGGCACCGCCTACATGTGCCTGGGGCAGGAAGAAAAGTTCGAATTCCGCCCCATGTTGCGCGGCGGCTGTAGCGATGCCGAACTGGAAGCGGCCATCATCCAGGCTATCAACCTCAAACCCGAACGCCATGAATTCAACGAAGCGCCGCACAAGATCCTGCGCTTCATGTCGATGACGGGGGGCTGAATGATCTGGCAGGCAACTGCCTATTCAATCGTCTGCACGTCATACCATTTGAACGTAACGTTAAAGCCAACAATTGGCCAGCAGAAGTCGCCCGGCGTGGCCCCCCTGCGGGTCGACTTCCCGGACGAGGCGGTCAAGCGCCCCGTAAGCCAAATATCCGTCACGGCCCCCGAGCGGCCAGATGCCAACCAGCCATTGTGAATGCCGCTTTCTAATACGATCGACGCATACAGTTCTGTGGTCAATCCAGATTTGCGGTATATAAAGATATGCTGAAGAAAAGCACGTCGGCGGGTCCTGACACTCGCCGACACATACCCTTCCGCGCTGAATACATCACGGTCTGACGCGCAATGCCATCAAGCATGAAAGTAGGTGGAAGATATGCGTTATCTCGCACTTGTAACGGATTACGATGGCACCCTGTCTCAGGATGACGAACTGTCGGAACAGGTGATCAGTGCCCTGGAACGCCTGAGGGTTTCCGGCAGGCGGGCCATTCTGGTCACGGGTCGCCAGCTCGACGACCTGCTTGCGGTCTGCCCCTGCGCACAGCTGTTCGACCTCGTCGTCGCCGAGAACGGTGCAATCGTCTACGATCCCGCAAGCAAAGAGGAAACGCGACTCGCCAATCCGCCGTCCAAGCTGCTGATACAGAATCTTCAGGCGCGCGGTGTCACGCCGCTTGAGGTCGGCCAGGTACTGGTAGCGACCCATGAGCCGCATCGCGCGACCGTCCAGGACGTCATCTGGGAACTCGGCCTGGAGGCCCAGGTGATCGGCAACCGTGGCGCGGTGATGGTGCTCCCGGCCGGCGTCAACAAGGCGACAGGACTCAAGTACGCACTGCGCGAACTGGGACTTTCGCGCCACGAGGTGGTGGGCGTCGGCGACGCGGAAAATGATCATTCGTTTCTGGAACGCTGCGAATGCGCGGTGGCGGTGGCCAACGCGGCGCCGTCCATCAAGGCAATCGCTGACTTCGTGACGACGAGCGAGAATGGCAACGGCGTCATCGAACTGATCGATGAGTTGATCGCCAACGATTTACACCAGCTGGCAGGTACACTTTCACAGCATTTGATTTTGCTCGGCAAACGCACAGATGGCAGCGCCGTACAGCTTGCACCCTACGGTCACAACATACTCGTAGCCGGCCCGTCTGGCAGCGGCAAATCGACGCTTGCCGCCGGGATCATTGAGCGGCTCATCGATAAGGATTACCAGGTCTGCATCATCGACCCGGAAGGTGACTACGGCACCTTGCATGACGTGGTGGCGCTCGGCAACCAGTGGCGCGCGCCGAACGTCAACGAGGTGCTGTCGATCCTTGAGGATCCCAACATCAATCTGAGCATCAATCTGCTCGGCATCCCGCTGGCCAACCGGCCGAATTTTTTCGCGCAACTCATTCCGAACCTGCAGGCCATGCGCGCCCGTACCGGGCGGCCGCACTGGCTGGTCGTGGACGAGGCGCACCACATGTTGCCCAACACCTGGGGACATGCCGCATCCGTGCTGCCGCAACAACTCCACGAGACCATCCTGGTCACCGTGCATCCAGGCCATGTGGCTCCGGCCATACTCGCGCCGATTGACGTCGTTGTGGCGATTGGCGATACGCCCGAACAGACGCTGGAGGCGTTTGCCCAGACGACGGGGCGAACAATTGCCTGGCCCGTGGATCTGGTCTACCAGCCGGATCACGTTGTCGTGTGGCTCGATGAGGAAGGGCAACCACCGTTCGCGATGCAGGCACAGCGTGGACGCGCCGAACGGATTCGCCACCACCGCAAATATGCAGAAGGCAACCTGCGCTGGCACAGCTTTTATTTCCGCGGCCCGGACAACCGCCATAACCTGAAAGCGCAGAATCTCGTCGTTTTCTGCCAGATTGCCCAGGGCATCGACGAGTCAACCTGGCTCTACCATCTACACCGTGGTGATTATTCGCGCTGGTTCCGTCACGCGATCAAGGACGATGCTCTCGCCGACGAGACAGAGCGTCTTGAACGTCGCACCGATCTCGAACCGTCGCAGACACGGCAAATGATCGAAGAAATGATCAATGCCCGTTACACGCTGCCGCAATAGCCCCGAACACCGCCGTTAAACGGTCTCCCGGAAGCGCATCAAAAACGATAAATGGCGGCGATGCCGGTACGCGTTGGCATCCGCTCGGCCGGAACAATCACGACTTCTCCGCCGGTCTTGAGCACGCGTTCGCCGAGATCGTCGAGTACATCATCAACGTCCGGGTGATCCAGATCGCCAGCGGTAATTCTGCCGCTTGTGGCATCGATGCTTCCGGGAATCAAACGGTCGGCTTCGATCAGCAGCGTGGCGACTCGCCCAGCGATGGCGGCCTTGGCAATGTCGCCAGGTTGGTCCGACCCCTGGCCGTTTGCTGCTGCCGTGCCATATGCCTCGACAAAGCCGGCAAGTCGCTCAAGGTAATGGGGTTGCACAAGCTGCCATGCGCGTTCACGCAGCGCATCGAGCGACAAGTCATCCGGATGCACGTCAATCGCATCTTTCATCAAAAATGAATTGCGGCTGATGCTGCGAAACCGATGATGGTGCTCGGGCAGCGCCGCCAGGATCAGGCGCATGCCCGAGGGCTGCGAATAATGCTGCAATACCACTTGGTCGACCGCTCGGAAGAACCGTTCGGTGTCCTGATCCACGGCATCCTGCTTGACATCGGTGCCATGCCACGCGGCGTCTCCGCCAGGGCCATACGCGCGATGCGCACCTTCACGGCCATCGGTTTCCTTGCCTGCCAATTCGTCCGCCGTTTGCGGCACGCCTTCGATCGGCAATATTGCGTCCAGCGCGTCACGATTGCCTTCGTAAACCTTGAACGCGCTGCGGCTCAGTGCAAGGATCTGATAGCGATCGGCCGACTGCGCGATGCGCATCAGCGGTTTGGTGTGGAAACTGTCGGCGACAACCACCAGTTCGACAACCGGGCGCTGCAGTTTGTATACGCGGAACAGCCCGGGCGCGCTCAGCACCGCGAGTCCATCCGCGGCGTGATTCCAGAAATCCCGGTTGTCGGCCAGGGCCTCGAACGGCTGCAGGAGCGGCTTGATCTCCCGCTTCGGATATTTTTGACGCAACGATTCCTCCATCGTTTTCACGAGATTGCGAAAACGGATAGGATCCTGGGTATTGTCTGGATGCTGCCTGTGGGTCGGTTGATACAGGGACAGACAAGGCGCTTCATGGTTGCCGGACAGAATAGCCGGGTAATCCTGTGCAAGTGAGTTCATGGTCGTGATGCCTCCAATAAGCTTCTGCAATACAAGTATCGCCGATCCGATGACGGAACAAGCGTGGGTTACATTCGATGAATGAATACTTACGCTACATCTTGTGCCATTCGTCTAAGGCGCTGATAGTCAGAGCACCCAGCGCATTGATGATCATAGTCCACATCGTGTCAGTCAGGCCCGGCGCGCCGATCATGGGCTTTGTATGTTGGTTCCCATGGCCTGGTTCATTACGAATTCAAATATCGCCTCATGCGTGCCAACCATCACGGCAAATAAAAACGCGAACACAAGCATGAAACTCGGACACACTTCGATATCGATACGTTCCTCCACATTGAGCACACTGAAAAGACTCTGCGTTCGGCAATGCACGCATCCAGCGTGCGACACAAATCCGTGGCTAACCGGACAGACGCACGATTTGAAGCGTATCAACAGTCTGATCGGCGCCGGCGAACGCCGACAACACCACGACCGGCTCCCCAGGCCGAGCCGGGGTGTGCGCGTATAGCCAGTCTTGCGCCCGCCCGATTCGGGTTGGCGCATCGGCAAGCGGGGGCACGTACAGCGGCGACACGCCCGAAACGAGCGTGAGACTGAGGTGCACGCTTACCGAATCCGTGAGCGCCACGATCGGCGCCCGTGGCCGGAAGCGGGCAATGGCAGCGGCTTGCGACAGGCTTTGCACGTGAACGACGATCGCCCGGGCGTCGATTTGCTCGGCCAGCTGGCACGCGGAAAAGCCGATCGCCTCGTCAACTGATACAGCGTTACTTCCACGCAGCCGGGCCTGCGCCATCGGCGCCGCGTACTCGGCGTTGGTCGCCGCGATCACGCGTCGCAGCATGCTCACGGCCGCCACCGGGTTACGCCCAATCGCGCTCTCCGCGGAGAGCATTACTGCATCCGTCCCGTCCAGAACGGCATTGGCAATGTCGGTGACTTCCGCGCGCGTCGGACGCTCATGTTCAACCATCGATTCGAGCATCTGCGTTGCCGTGACCACCGGACGGCCCCTGGCATTTGCCGCAGCGATGATACGTTTCTGCACCAGCGGGATCTCCGCAAGGTTGGTCTCGACCCCCAGGTCGCCGCGCGCAACCATGATGGCGTCGGCGGATTCAATGATCGCATCCAGCGCACCCAGTGCGCGGCGTTTTTCGATCTTGGCCATCAGCAGGGGCTGATACGCACCGTCGAGGGCAGCCCGCACGCGCGCCATATCGGCGGCATCCTGAACGAATGACACGCCGATCCAGTCGATCGCCTGCGATGCCGCAAACGCGAGGCCGAGCCGGTCGCGGTCGGTGGGGATGAGGGCCGACAGGGTCAGATCCGGTACGTTGACGCCGGAGCCGGAACGCACCGTGCCGCCCGCGCGCACTTCGCATTCGACGCGACCCGCGGCGACCGCTTTCACCAGAAGCTCGACCGCGCCATCGGCCAGATACACGGATTGCTCGGCTCGAAGCGCGTCCAGCAGCACGCGCTCATCGAGCGGCAAACAATCCGCGGCGTCTGCTGCTTCGGCCAAATAGACCCGGGCGCCATCCTCCAGTTTCAGCGAGCCGCCCTGGAGTTCGCCGAGGCGGAATTTTGGTCCTGGCAAATCAGCCAGAATGCTCACTGGACGCGCCAGGTTCTGGCTGACGGTGCGTACGGCCTGGATGCGCCGCGCGTGATCCTCATGGGTGCCATGCGACATATTGATGCGCGCGACGTCCATGCCGCCGCGGATCAACCCTTCCAGCACGCCCGGCCTGTCCGTCGCGGGTCCCAATGTGCAAATGATCTTGGTGTGCTGCCACGCATCGGTTGTCATCAATACTCCATGAAAGCCGTGTCCACGGTGAAAACCGACCTCGGATTCGAGGTCGATAAGTCTGCCGATTCAAATTTCAATGAAAGGATGTTGGCTGTGTTTCATCTACCACCTGCCAAGGCTCAGATCGCCAGGACTCAGATCGCCAGCGCGCCCAGCGCATTGGCGATCATATCCCACATCGTGTTGGCCAGACCCATGGGTCACCGGGCATGGGTTTTTGCGTATTGGTTCCGGCCAAAAGGTGTGCCGGGTGTACAGGATTGAAGCGGTCGGATTGAATTCGCTCTTTTAGTTCCCGGCTGAACCCGGCTCTTCAATTCGTTCAGCTCGCGGTACCCATTCCCTTGATCGTGCCCAGGCGCAAACCCGGCAATTCCGCCAGCTCATGAATCTGGGTCAGTACGCCACGGTGTTCCGGATCAGGCATATCGAACAGCATGTGCAAATATTTGCTGCCGCCCTGGGCCTCGTAGGCATCTTCCAGAAAGCGCACATGCTTGTGGGTGGCCAGGCAATTAGCCAGTTTGCAATTCTGCCGGTAATACTCGACCAGGGTTTGAATCACATCCATGTGCTCGTCGCTGAGCACAAACTTTTGAGCCGCCGCATTTTTTCTGACCCGCTGCTCAAGTTCGTCTTTCGACAAATTCTTGACTGCGTCGTAAATCAGGATTTCTTCATCATGCATCATGCTGCTTGGCGTTGGGCTCATACGGTTCTCCTTTGCGATTTGCGAACATGCCGAGGGCGGATCAACTCTCCTTCGGCCACACATAGATGGTAGCCGACCGGGGAAGATGCACAACCACTTCATCAAGCGCCTGCCGGTACGTTCAGAGAATACGGCAAACACTCCAATTGGCTCAGCCAGCCAGGGTCAGATACCGTCTTGAATTGCAACCTCGTTCATTGCGACACTTGCATCAAACGGCTTTCCTGATTCACCGCCCCGTAAATCAAGTGGACAAGTTCCCACATCATCGCACCCACTACCGCCTTCGATGCCAGGTCATTTGCTTTCATTTTTGCGCCAAGCACCTGCAGGACCAATTGTGGCGTAACGCCACCCGCTCCGACATATACAAGGCTTTTCGCAGTGCCTCATGACCCATGCGAAAGTCCATCGTGCCGAGCTTCCAGACTGCCGCTGACGCGGGCAATACTTGGCAGCAACCATACATTGTGGAGGTTCATGGCAGCACAGCAGCTGCGCCAACAAGATGGTATCTGCGCTGATTTTGCAAGCTCGGGGATTCCATAGCATGCCAATTTGACAATTCCGGGATTGCCATCTTTGACAACTCCAAGATTGCCATCTATTACTTGAAACACGGGCCAGATTGCGTAAGGTCCAAAATCCCACTGGTTCTTCCTGAATCTTCACAACCCGAGGCTGCCATGAAAACTGATCCTCCCACTCCCCCCGATTGGAATGCCCTACGTGGAAAACTGCAAGACAGCGGTGCAACCCCGGAAGTGGTGGACCGCTACGATGAAATCGTCTCGCGGCGTGCGTTTTTTGGCCTGGTGGGCCGCGGTGGCGTGGCGACGGCGCTGCTCGGCGCCGGCGCCGGTAGCTACGCGGCCCTGAACGGCCTGTTCGGGCGCGGCTTGATTCCGGAGGCCTGGGCCGAGGAGGCTGCGCAGTCCGTCAGCATCTCTGGCAAGCCGGGCATGATCGTGCACAACGCCCGCCCAGTGAACGGTGAGTTCGCACCCCACCAACTGGCCGACCGAATCACCCCCACGGCGCGCATGTTTGTGCGCAACAACGGTACGGTCCCGGCGCGCGCCGAAGCCCGCGACCCGCAGGGCTGGAAGCTGACCATCGACGGCGAAGTGAACCGGCCGCTGCAGATCAGCCTGGATCAATTGCGACAGATGCCCGCCACCACCGTGCATGCCTGCATTGAGTGCGGCGGCAACGGTCGCGCCCTGTTCAGCCCGCAACCGCGTGGTAACCCCTGGGGTCGGGGTGCCATCAGCTGTTCCGAATGGAAGGGTGTGCGCCTCAGTGATCTGCTGCGCGAAGCAGGCCTGAAAGACAGTGCGGTCTACACCGGCCACTATGGCGAGGACCTGCACCTGGCAGGCAAGGACGAACCACCCATCTCGCGCGGCATGCCCATCGACAAGGCCATGGAAGCGCACACCATCGTGGCCTATCAAGTCAACGGCGAGGAGCTGCCCGGCCTGAACGGTTACCCCGTGCGCCTGGTGGTGCCCGGCTGGGTCGGCAGCTGTTCTCACAAGTGGCTCAGCCGTATCTGGGTGCGTAACCAGGTGCATGACGGCCCCAAGATGGGCGGTTATTCCTACCGGGTACCGGCCTACCCCGTTCGTCCCGGCGAGGTGCCGCCCGAATCGGACATGGTCATCGCTACAGCCTGGGTGATCAAGTCCATGATCACCTCGCCCGCCGAGAATTCCAGTGTGAAGGCAGGGAATCAGGTGAAGGTACGCGGCCACGCCTGGGCCGGCGAGGACCAGGTCAAGGAGGTCATGATCTCAACCGACTTCGGCATTCACTGGGTCAAGGCCAAACTGATCAAGCCTGCGCAAAAATACGCCTGGTACGACTTCGAGGCGGACGTAAGCTTCCCCGGTCGCGGTTACTACGAGATCTGGGCGCGGGCTTTCGACGACAAGGGCAGCAGCCAGCCTGTCATCCAGCCCTGGAACCCGCGCGGCTATCTCGGCAACGTGGTGCATCGCGTGCCGATTACGGTCAGCGCCTGACCATGCGGCAGATCGGAATCACGCTGTTACTGTCGCTGTTCGTCTACGGCCCGGTTGCGGCGGAATCGGGAGCAGACCCACGGCCTGGCAAGCAGTTGTTTGAAACCCACTGCGGCACCTGCCACAGCCTGGACCTGCCGAAATCCCAGCGCCTGGACCGCTTCAACTGGAAATGGGTGATCGACGACATGGTCAACGATTTTGGCGCCACCTGGATCACCACCGCGCAACAGGAACAGATCCTCGAGTACCTGGTGGAAGCATACGGGCCTGATCGGCCGCGCTGAATCTTGATCGGGCTGCGCGTCTCAGGTGCGTTGCAGCGAACAGCACTGCCTCGGCACTTGAATCGAACGCGGTTACGGGCTTTCGAAACCCAGCACTACGATGAAAAAAGCCTTGAGTATCCCCGCAATTAGATTTGCCTGATGGCAGGAAGGCACCCGGCAACGCGCGGCCTGCATGACCTGAGAGTTCGAGACAATCGGGAGAGGAATAACATGTTTCTCAGTATGCAGGAACAAGAACGGCTGATGGTCTACACCGCCGGGAAACTCGCGATCGAGCGAAGGGACCGTGGTCTCAAGCTTAATCTTCCCGAAGCCACTGCGTTACTGACGTCGTTCATACTCGAAGGCGCCCGCGATGGCGAGACAGTCGTTGACCTCATGGAAGCGGGCCGCCATGTCCTTAGCAGGGATGACGTGATGGAAGGCGTAGCTGACATGCTTGCCCAGGTCCAGGTCGAGGCGACGTTCCGCGACGGCACCAAGCTTGTGACGCTAACGGAGCCCGTGCGATGAAAAACAAACCCAACCCGTTCGAAGTGTTAAGAAAAAACCATGACGGCCCGGCGGAGGCGAAACATGCTTCTGACGATCCCGGCCGCATGTATGAAGGTGCTGATGCGGAAGCGACCGAGGGGCGGACGCGCTCATCCGGAGAGCATTCACCGAGTGAGCCCCGGCGTCCTGGCGCCGGTCTACGCCAGGCACCACGTACGCAATCAACAGATTGCCTTGACGTGTCCGGACCCATGATCCCCGGAGAAATTCTGTACGGCGATGGCGATGTCGAAATTAATATCGGCATGCCCGTCACAACGATCAGGGTGATCAATGCTGCCGATCGCCCGGTGCAGATCGGCTCGCACTATCATTTCGCGGAAGTCAACGATGCGCTGGAATTCGACAGGAAAGCAGCCTGGGGCAAACGGCTCAACGTGCTGTCGGGTGGCGCCGTGAGATTCGAACCGGGTGCTGTGGAAGAGGTCGAACTGGTCCCGATCCAGGGGCGTCGGGTTGTACCCGGATTGCGCGGACTGTGTGGGGGTGCTCTCGATGAGTAGGATTCCCCGTTCGGAATATGTTGCATCCTATGGCCCGACCAAGGGCGACCGTATTCGCCTTGCCGATACCTGTCTCTTTATTGAAGTAGAAGAAGATCGGTGTGTGGGTGGCGACGAAGCGGTTTTCGGCGGGGGCAAATCGATACGCGAATCAATGGGGCAAGCAACGGCGACACGCGCACAGGGCACGCCTGATCTGGTGATCACCGGCGTGGTGATTCTTGACCATTGGGGCGTCATCAAGGCCGATATCGGCGTACGGGACGGACGCATTTCCGGGATCGGAAAAGCCGGAAACCCGGATACCATGAACGGCGTACATCCCGATCTGGTAATTGGCCCATCCACCGAAATCATGGCCGGCAACGGCCTCATTGTTACGGCGGGTACGATCGACACACATGTGCATTTCGTCGGTCCGCAGATGTTGCAGATGGCGCTTGCGTCCGGAACCACGACTGTTGTCGGGGGGGGCACCGGGCCCACCGAGGGATCGAAAGCGACGCTGGCAACGCCGGGGTCCTGGTGGATGGAGCGGATGCTTGAAGGCTTCGATCCCTATCCGGTAAACGTGTTATTCCTGGGCCGTGGTAACACGATGTCGCACGAGGCAATGTGGGAACAGCTGCGCGGCGGTGTCGGCGGCTTCAAAGTGCATGAAGACTGGGGGGCCACGCCCGCTGTCATCGACGCCTGTCTATCGGTGGCCGAACAATCGGGCGTTCAGGTCGCGATTCATTCGGACACGCTTAATGAGGCGGGTTTTGTCGAAGACCTGCTGAAAGCAGTGGCCGGACGGACTTTTCACGCGTTTCACACCGAAGGCGCGGGAGGCGGTCATGCGCCCGACATCATCCGCATTGCGGGCGAGCGCAACGTGCTGCCCGCTTCGACCAATCCCACCCGACCGTACACGCGTAACACGGTGGACGAACACCTCGATATGGTGATGGTGGCCCACCACCTCAATCCGCGTGTGCCGAACGATCTTGCCTTTGCAGAAAGCCGCGTGCGTGCGGGAACGATCGCGGCTGAAGACGTGCTTCAGGATATCGGCGCGATCTCGATCATGTCATCGGACGCGCAGGCGATGGGCCGCATCAGCGAGGTCGTGATCCGTACCTGGCAAACGGCCCACCAGATGAAGAAACTGCGCGGATCCTTACCCGGAGACACGCGCGCCGACAATCACCGGGCGCGCCGTTATGTCGCGAAATACACGATCTGCCCGGCGATCGCGCACGGCCTGGAAAAACATATCGGCTCGATTGAAGTAGGCAAGAAGGCCGACCTGGTTTTGTGGCAACCTGCACTGTTCGGAATCCGCCCTGCGATCGTCTTTACCGGCGGTATGGCCGCGACGGCCGCGCTTGGCGACCCGAGCGCATCGATTCCGACACCGCAGCCGGTGTTCGAACGTGCCGGGTTCAATATGCATTCGCCCGCCTCGGGTGCGACCAGCATGGCCTTCGTTTCGCAAACAGCCATCGACGACGGATTACCGGGTCGTATAAACACCAACCGCCAATTCGTCGCCATCGAGAACTGTCGTGGCCGAACCAAGGAGGACATGCCAGAAAACCAGGCGCTGCCCCGCATCGAAGTTGATCCCGACACCTATGCCGTCAAGATCGACGGCGAGCTGGTCGATCACGAGCCCGCAGACGAACTGCCGATGGCTCAACGTTACTTCCTCTTCTGAATGACAAAAGCCAACGCACAGGCGGCCTTGCTGCTGCTTGCGGATGGACGGTTTCCGGCAGGCGGCTATGCCCATTCAGGCGGACTCGAACCTGCCGTGCAGGCGGGCCGCGTGTCGAATGCGGCCGAGCTTGAGCAGTTTCTTGTCGGACGCGCTGAATCTTCGGGTTTCGTTGCGGCGGTCTTTGCGGCGGCGGCATGTTTGTTTGCGACCCGCGAGGATTTTGCCGCGCTGTCGGATCTCGAACCCGAATTCGATGCGCGCATACCCTCAAGTGAACTACGCGCGGTATCGCGCATGCTCGGCAGGCAGTTGCTTCGGGCGATGAGCACCATTTATCCGCACCCGTATTTTTCAGTGTTCGGGTTGGCACCGCATCAGCCGGTGGTGATGGGCGTCGCGGCTGCGGCTTTTGGCTTGGACGCACGCGACGCCGCACTTGCGATCCTGCACGAAACCGTAGCGGGGCCGGCTGCGGCTGCGGCGAAAGTCATGTCTATCGACCCGTTCGACGTGCATGCCGCTCTGGTACGTGTTTCGGAAAGGCTTGACCGTCTTGCCAGCGCCGCTGCCGAGCACGCCGACGATCCGGTCTGCGATTTTCCGTCATTGGGATCGCCTCTGATGGATATTGCGGCTGAACATCACAAGAGGTGTGATACACGCCTCTTTGCCTCTTGAGCACGACATGAGACCAGCAGGCGCAATGACGGCGCACGGAGCGCTTGCGACCGAGCGGAGCGCAGACGGGATGTCCAGCCGGCTAAGCGTGCTGCGGTCGCAGGGATTTCTGGTATTGCGGCCTTGCAATTCCAATGGTGAGGAGCCGCTGACCAACGGTCGCCGCAATGTGGCACGCGTGGCGCTGGCGGCAGGGACTGCCGGTCCTTTGGGTGGAGATGATTTCACGCTGGAGATGCATGTAGGTGCAGGCAGCACACTGGTGCTCACCGAGATTTCAGCCATGCTCGTGCTGCCGGGGTCACGCCGCGGCCGCTCCACGATGCGAATTACAGTTCGTGTCGATGAGGACGCGACATTCGTGTGGATGCCGAAACCCATCATCGCAGCCCGCGGCTGCGATCACGAGCATGACGTGAGGATCAGCCTCGAACGCAACGCCCGTATGGTGATGCGCGAAGAGACCATCCTCGGACGTCACCGTGAAGAACCAGGCAATTTCCGCACAACGCTGCGCATCACACATGAAGGCCGCCCGCTTTATCACCAACAACTCAGGTTCGGGCCGGCTGCCGAGGGATCACGCAGCGCCGCCGTTTTGGGCAACAACCGCGCGGTCGGATCGGTTATCGCGGTCGACCCCGCCTGGACGGATGACACGCCGACAGCCGCAGCATTTCATCCGGATGCCGTCATGACGCCATTGCCCGGCCCCGGCATGCTGATCAGTGCCGTGGCCCATGACAGCCTGCAACTTCGCCAGCTTCTGGATCGCGGGTTGGACGCGCTTGGCGCGCCCTGGCGACCGGAGGCGGCGCGCTCAAGCCGCGACGCAGCCACTCAGTCGCAATTCAAATCGGCTGGATGAGCCGATGAAACAGGAGGACATCATGCACGACACCAAACCAACGACCCAAGAACGAGCCCTGAGGATAGGCATTGCCGGTCCTGTGGGCACGGGCAAAAGCTCGGTCATTGCCGCGCTTTGCCGCGGCCTGAGCAATGAGTTTTCGATCGGGGTGATCACCAACGACATCTACACCGACGAGGATGCACGCTTTTTGCGGTCCGAAGGTGTTCTCCCGGGTGAGCGGATCCGCGCGGTCGAAACAGGCGCCTGTCCGCATACCGCGATTCGCGACGACGTGACCATGAACCTCATCGCAATCGAGGACCTGGAGCATGATTTCGCCCCCCTGGACATCGTGCTTGTCGAGAGCGGTGGGGACAATCTGACCGCGACGTTTTCACCGGCGCTTGTCGATGCACAGATGTTCGTGCTCGACGTCGCCGGCGGGGGGGACGTGGCCCGCAAAGGCGGACCCGGCATCGGACGCGCCGATTTACTGGTCATCAACAAAATCGATCTCGCCGAACATGTCGATGTCGATGTCGACCTGATGGTCGCGGATGCCGAACACGCGCGCGAAGGCAGACCGGTTTACACGCTGTCGCGCAAACGCCCCGAGACGGTGAGCCAGCTTTGCGCGTGGGTGCGACAGCTTCACGCCACCTATGTCGGTGGCACACACACGCCGGTCGATCCAGGCCCGATGGCACCGCATTTCCACGCGCCCGAGGACGCACACGATCATGCGCACGCCCATGCTCACGGAACCCCTCACGAAGCTGGCCACGCTCACGGTCATGGGCACTCGCACGACCATACGCATTCAAGGCGTCGAAGCTGATGTTGCTCAACAAAATCGATCTCCTGCGCCGCGTCGACTTCGAGTGCTCGCTCGTATCGGCGCGGGTGGCAACGCCGCCATCGAGGCGTTCCAGGTTTCGGCGAAGACTGATAAAGCTGTCAATGCCTGGTATCAGTGGCTCGAGCAACGGGTAGCCTGCGGCGCCGCCCTGGCCTTCGCCTGAACAATCGACAAACCCTATGCTGACTTCCATCCTCCTATTCGGTTTCGTCATGGGCATGCGGCATGCTATCGAGGCCGACCATCTGGCAGCCATTTCCGTGCTCGTGAGCCGTAAGCGCCGGGGTCGGGACATGGTCCGTCACGGTGCCATCTGGGGCATCGGGCATACGTTGGCACTCGGGTTCATCAGCTCGATCGTCTTTTTTTCCCCGTGGGTGCTCCCCAAAACGTTCGGGCCGACGCTCGAATTCCTGATCGGCTTGCTGCTTGTGGCCCTCGGGGTGCACTTGCTCTATCGTCTTTGGCGTGACCGCGTACACATCCATATCCACCACCACGAGCCGGGCCGGCCCCACCTGCACGCGCACAGCCATCGGGACGAACCGGCATCCCATGCCGAGAGCCCGCATGAGCACGACCATGCATCGTGGAGCTGGAGAACGCTGGCGGTCGGGCTCGCTCATGGCGCCGCGGGGTCGGCGGCACTAACGGTCTATGTTGCAGCCAGTCTCGAATCACCGGTTGCCGGCATCCTCTACGTGCTCTTGTTCGGTCTCGGCTCGATCCTCGGCATGGCGGCCTTGACAGCGGCGATCGCCGTGCCGCTTCGCGCGACGGCAACACGACTGACCTGGGCCAACCGCGGACTCCATAGCGTCATCAGCCTGGCTTCGATTGCGCTCGGCGTGCGCCTGGCAATCGCGCAAGGCGGAGTGCTCTGGTCTTGAGCAGGTTGGAATACGCGCAGGAGACCATGACATACTCGATCTGTCCGCCAATCTACTCGCCCATGTCCACGACAAGCTGTAAAAAAGGCACGCCACTACGCTTGACCTACGTGGGATCCGATGTGGGATCCGATAAGGCGCTGCAAGCCAACACCGCTGACCCGTTTGACATTATTGGCTCAGATGGTCACAGGATAGAAGTGAGCTAGATGTATGCATTGGCAGATGCCGCCAAAGTGCGTCAGGATCTGGCAGGACGAATCACAACCGGCTCAACCGTTTGATGGCTATAGCGAAAGGAGCGTCAACAATCGCCCGAAAAAAATCCAGGATTGTCCTCTGTGATCCTGACCACTGCATTCAGGTTCGGGGTGCGCGTGTCCACAATCTAAAGAACATTGACGTCGATTTGCCGCGCAACGCGCTCGTTGTTTTTACCGGCATCTCTGGGTCCGGAAAGTCTTCGCTTGCTTTCGGCACATTGTTTGCTGAATCGCAACGTCGTTATCTCGATTCAGTATCGCCCTACGCACGGCGATTGATCGATCAGGTTGACGAACCGGACGTCGATGCCATTGACGGCCTGCCGCCTGCGGTCGCACTGCAACAACAACGGGGCGCGCCATCCGCACGATCGTCGGTGGGCAGCGTCACAACAATCTCCAATGGCCTGCGCATGCTCTATTCGCGTGCCGGGGAATATCCGAACGGCCAGAACCTGTTATATGCGGAGTCGTTCTCGCCCAACACACCGGAGGGCGCCTGCCCGCGGTGTCACGGCATCGGTCGCGTGTTTGAGGTGACGGAGAAGCTGCTCGTTCCCGATGACACGAAAACGTTACGAGAGCGAGCTATCGCCGCATGGCCACCCGCGTGGCAAGGTCAAAATCTGCGCGATATTCTGGTTTCACTCGGCCATGACATTGACACGCCGTGGAAGAAACTGCCCCGAACAACGCGCGACTGGATTCTGTTTACCGACGAAACACCCGTTGTACCGGTTTATCCAGGATACGATCTTGAAGACACTCAAGCGGCGATCAAAGCACATGAATCGCCGGGTTACATGGGTACGTTTGCGAGTGCCAGGCGCTACGTACTGCACTCGTTTGCGACCACACAGAGCCACCGCACCAAGAAACGCGTCTCTCAATTCATGCAGATTTCGCAGTGCCCGGACTGCGACGGTAAAAAACTGAAACGCGAATCACTGTCAGTGAAGTTCGCTGGGCTGGACATTGGTGAGTTGTCGCAGTTGACGCTGACCGAACTCGCCCAAAAGCTGCGCGATGCCGCCCATGCAAAACCGACAGCAAGTGACTTGCATCGAGAAAAAGCGATCGTGGCCCAGCGGATTGCCAGCGACATTCTTGCCCGCGTCGAAGCGCTCACAACCCTCGGCCTGGGATACCTGTCGCTCGAACGCAGCACGCCAACCTTGTCTCCCGGTGAACTCCAACGCTTGCGCCTGGCGACGCAAATGCGTTCGCAGCTGTTCGGCGTTGTCTATGTGCTCGATGAACCCTCGGCCGGGTTGCATCCAGCCGATACTCAGGCTTTGCTGGGTGCGCTGGATGAACTCAAACAGGCTGGCAATTCGTTGTTCGTCGTCGAGCATGATGTCAGCGTGATTCGACATGCTGACTGGATCGTGGACATCGGGCCGGACGCGGGGACCCATGGTGGCGAAGTCGTTTACAACGGGCCACTAGACGGTTTGCGTAAAGTGACAAAGTCGCACACCGCCCGACATCTATTCGCAGGCGATGCCGTTGTGGAACACACACCGCGAGACCCGACAGCCTGGCTGAAACTGGAGCGAATAGAACGAAACAACCTTCAGAGCCTGGACGCTGAGTTTCCGCTCGGCATCTTGACGACCATTACCGGCGTGTCAGGATCAGGTAAGTCGAGCCTGGTGAGTCAGGCGCTGGTCGAACTCGTCGGCGAGGCGCTTGGGCAGAAGAGAACCGTTGAAGCGCCGAACGACGAAGTCGATCTATTGGAACGAGAACTGGAGACAGCGACGGGTGGGCGGATCGTTGCCGGAATGGAACACATTCGGCGACTGGTGACCGTTGACCAGAAGCCGATCGGGCGCACGCCGCGATCAAACCTTGCCACCTACACTGGTTTGTTCGACCACGTCCGCAAGCTGTTCGCGGCGACGCGCAAAGCGAAGTCTCGCCGTTACGATGTTGGGCGGTTTTCGTTCAATGTTGCCAAGGGACGTTGCGCGAACTGCGAAGGCGCCGGTTTTGTCAGCGTCGAGTTGCTGTTTCTTCCCAGCGTCTACACGCCGTGTCCGGTGTGTCAGGGTCAGCGTTACAACGACAAGACGCTGGAGATCACGTATCGAGACAAGAACATCGCCGAAGTGCTGGACCTGACGGTCGAATCCGCACACGATTTCTTTGCCGATGAAACGCCGGTTCTGCGTGCCCTTGATGCCCTGCTGCAAGTCGGCCTCGGCTACCTCCGACTCGGTCAGCCCGCCACCGAACTCTCGGGCGGCGAGGCACAACGAATCAAGCTGGCAACCGAACTGCAACGTGGGCAACGAGGTGATACGCTTTATGTTCTGGACGAACCAACAACGGGACTGCACCCAGCAGACGTGTCAATGTTGATGGCACAACTAAATGGACTCGTCGACGCAGGCAACACCGTCATAATGGTCGAGCACGACATGCAGGTGGCCAGCAGCAGTGACTGGATCATCGACATCGGTCCTGGAGCCGGCAACGAGGGCGGGCTTGTCGTCGTCCAGGGGACACCGGCAAAGGTCGCAAAATCAAGGTCAAGTCGCACGGCTCCATTCCTTGCCCGCGAGCTACGAGGACGTGTCAAGGCCGGGGCTTGAGAGGAGCGGCGCCAGCGTTGCCCCGAGCATAGAGAACGCGACGGGAGCGGAGCGTTCAGGTCATTGTCTGGCTTCGGTCTTTCCTCATGGGCGAAATCAGTATTTCGCACCAGGGTGATCAGCTCGAAATGCAACCGAAATGAGCGGTCTTCCCAGGCAGGCATCTGTCGGTGAGGCCCTCACAATCCTTGCAGCGCTCATTGTCAGTCAACGGGTTAGGCGCTCCCCTCAGAAAGATCTAGACTTCGTGAATGCTACCTGCACCCGATGAACAGTCCGTAACGGCAGTCGTAACACGGCGAATCGTCCCGGGTCGGGAACCGGATTACCTGGCCTGGGCGTACGAGGTCGAACAGGTTGCCGCTCGGTTCCCGGGTCACCAGGGAATCACATACAAACTTCAAGGAGAGGATAACGAATGCCACGCCGTCTTTCGCTTTGACACCGTGGAGCATCTGCTGGACTGGGAGGAATCTGATGAGCGCAAACATTGGACCGCGAAACTCGACGGCATTGTTGAAGGCGAGGCACGCATCGACCGATTGACTGGGCTTGAGTTCTTGTTTCAAGATCAACTGCATCCGAAAGCGCACAAAATGGCTTTGGTCTTAACGGCGGCAATCTTTCTCATTGTCGTCATTTTGAACCCGTTTTTTTCATTTCTCGCAACCACAATGCCCGCCACCCCTGAATGGCTACTGTTACTGGTCCGGGTCATTCTGCAAGTTTTGCTATTGACCTATTTGATCATGCCTCGGGTGATGCGAATACTCGCGCCCTGGTTAAGACGCTGAGCCCGATCAAACGTCAGTAATGCCGATCAACTATCGCCGATCGGCATGTCGAAGTAGCGTGGTTCCCGCCTTCCACATGACAATGCCAATTGAACCGAGCCCCTGGCATTAAGTGGGGCGGGGAGACCCTTCGTTTGCATCGTCGGCTTCGTAGCCAGCTGACGCTGACTGTGCGCTCTTCAATGCATCACCGAAATCGCTGCGCTGCTCAGGTAGTACGGGCAGAGGTTTCAATGCACGAATGCCGACATAGGCGAACAGTGACAAGTGAACCGCGCCGCTAAACACGTAGAGTCCACCCGGTCCCAAAGTGCTCATCACCAGTGCTGCAAGCAGTGGCCCCGCGACGGCGCCCATGCCATACAGTAGCAACAAGCCACTTGAGACCCGCACGTATTCGTCCTGCTTCGCGTGATCATTAGTCAGCGCCACCGCGACCGAATACAACGGGAATGCCATACCGCCCCACAATGCTCCGAGCAACATCAATGAGAATTCAGACATGCTTGGCCCTGCAAGAACAATCGCCGTGCCGGCCATGCCTGCGCCGAGCGCGATGACGGCCAACACCCGGCGCCGGTCCAGGCGATCGGATAGCAGGCCGAGCGGCCACTGGAAAATAGCACCGCCGATCACACCGCTGGTCATATACCACGCAGCCGAATCGGTGTTGCCGCTAATCTGTGACGCAAAAATTGCCGAGGTTGCCCAGAACGAACCGTTGGTCAGGCCGGCGGCAAAACAGCTGGTAGCACCCGATGGTGAGATCTCGAACAATCGGCGTAAATTAAGGTGCACAACTTGTGGTTTCTTCGGGCCATTGGATCGCGACAAGGCAACCGGGATTAACGCTGACGATACGAGAATTGAGGCAATCACGAACAACTCCAGCCCGCGCGGATCGTACAGGAGCATCATCAACTGGCCCAACGCCATCACGGTTAGCGTGATGAAAACGTAAACCGAGAACACCCCGCCCCGGGTCTCGTTGCTGGTACATCCATTCAGCCAGCTCTCAATGACCACATAGAGTACGGCAAAACAAAAACCAGTCAGAAAGCGCAGCACGCCCCACAACCAAGGATCGGCCCATAGCCCAAGCAACAACGGCGCAGCTGACGCCGCAGCGGTCATGGCTGCGAATACACGCACATGCCCTACAGATTGAAGCAGCACACCACTACGCAAGCATCCGATGGTGAAACCCAGAAAATACAAGGCGCCGATTGCACCAATCGTCAAGGTCGAAAAGTCTTCGAGTACTGCGCGTGTCGGGATCAGTGTGCCCTGCAGACCTTGGCCGGTGAGGAGAATAGCCACACTAAACAACAGGGCGGTGACCTTGGTCAGCGTGCGATTCATTGCACGTGTCCAATCAGATGTGCGATCAGCACATCCCTGTCCGGACGCGTGGCGATAATTTTTCCGGTCTTGCGACAGAATCGCCCCATTCTTGAATGACGCAAGACGCTTTACCCTCCGTTTTTACAGCTCAATGCTGAATACCCACACCTGACTGAACCACCCCGGGTTTCGGCAGCCTTGTTGATTTGAGGCAGGCCTTCCCGGCTACGCCTTCCAGTTGTCGATAATACGCCTGTTCCAACTCGGTCAATGGCGCAGTGCCGGTGGGTTCCAACCTGCCAGTCGACTATGCGCCGGGCTAAGATATCAATCACCAAGGCCGCATAAATAAAATCTCACGGGATATATGATGTTCGACACTCCCAACAGATCGTTGGGACGCTTGGCGGTAACCTGCCTTCACCAAGCGGGTCTGCGGCTCATTGCTTACCGTGGTTCGGCGCGGGTCAGAATCCGTCTTCCGGGTCTTGTGCCCTACCGGAATGGTTGCAAGCCATGTCGCAAGCACCGTGTCGGCGACTCAAGGACGGAACAACCGGGGATTACGCTCGACAAATCTGCCGATCCAGACTTCAATAAAGGAACGCTGACCGCGTTTCATGTACCACCCGCCCAGCGCGCTGATGGCCAGCGCGCCTAGCGCATTGACAATCATGTCCCACATCGTGTCGGTCAGACCCGATGGATCGCCGAGCATGGGCTTTTGCATGTTGGTTCCCACGATCTGGTCCATTGCGAATTCAAAGACCTCCCACAGCGTGCCGACCGTCACCGCGAATACAAACGCGAACAAGGCCATGAAACCCGGGCGCATGTGCAATCCGATGCGCTCATCCGAATTGAGTACGTAGATCAGCAAAAACCCGAGTATCCCCATCAACAGCCCGGAACTGGTGTGCAAGGCAATGTCCCACCACCAGAACCGCATGTAGTAGCTGTGGATTTCTCCCAGAAATAGTGCCGCGAAGGCGAATAACACAGCCAGCACGTGAAACTCGGGCGGAATATACACATGGAACCGGCGGCCGATCACCGCTGGTGAAAACATGATCGCCATGATCGCCATCACCAGAAACGCATTCATCCACTGACTGTCACAAAGTACCAGCAGCAGTTCCACCGCCATGATCGCCTGGAGGGCAATCAGTATCCCCCGATGGATGCGCGCGGGTAAATCGGCCGTACTTTTCTCCGGGACCGGAGGTTGGGAGAGGCTGTCCATTCTGCTCGATACCTGTTGGGGAATGACCGGCGTGCGGAACACGTGTGTGTCCCGCTATTTCACATCACGATGCACACTGCATGTTCATGGTACCCGGTCCAGGCTGCGAGTCCCACATGGCGGCGTACCGTCTCCGCGCTGTGAATATGCGCCGCGAATCAGGCGCGCTACCTGTTTCGCGCCACCTCAACAGTAAAAATGACGTATCCGGATTGCGTTTTAATGACGGAATTCGCCGGCCCGCTCAGGCTGGTAAATGACCTCCACGAGGCGCACCTTCATCACACCACCTCCCGGCCTGGGCCACTCGATTTGTGCGCCTGCAGAAAGTCCCAACAGCGCGCTGCCGACAGGTGCGAGTATCGAAATACGTTCGACACTGCCATCAATGTCCTGCGGGTACACCAGCGTCAGGCTAAACTCATCCCCCGACTCGAGCGCAAAACGCACCTTGCTGTTCATGGTCACCACATCGGACGGGATGTCCTGTGGCTCGACGACTTCGGCGCGATCGAGTTCCGCCTGTAACTCTTTCTTCCCCGGAAAAGCCTCTGCCGGTAGTGCGTCCAGAATCGTCTCCAGACGATGGAGGTCCAGTGATGTCAAAATAATTTCTGGTCGTTTATCCATCAGTTGATCTTTCTATAATAGGTTCATTTCAGGCGGGCCGGTTCGACCAGCCTAACCCAAGCTCGCGTTCGCGCGGATGCGTCTTCGTATCCATGCTTTTCCAGTGGCAGTATAGGAGTGATCCGTCAGTGTATCGCGGCGGGTTTCATCGGTGTGGACGGCGTACTGGGCTGAGCGTAATGGCAACATGCGCAGTAACCGCTCATTTTATTCGACGCCGGGAAGTATTGCCTTGATGCTACCACACCGCTCCCCTTTCAGAGCTGTCTGCCTACGGCGGGTATCAACCCGCTTTCTGTTGGTATGGGGTATACAAAACAAGCACTTGGAATCCGGCAAGTACAGTCTGAAGCACTGTGCCACGACAGCCTGCATATTTGACCTGTCAACTACAACGGAACAGGCCAACCAAGGGCCTCTGTCAGGCTAGACGGCGCATGGGCGGGCATCAAGCCAAGTGCAGCATCGCGGGTTGCCGGACTTGCGCAATTCTTCCATACTTGTCCCTACGTTTGGCAGACGTACGGGACAACCCTGCTGACCTTCAACGTGAAGAGAGGTGTCATTCAGAGATGAAACAGATTTTGGTGGCAACAGACTTCTCTCAGT
The DNA here is from genome assembly GCA_036568265.1 of Thiobacillus sp. Lineage (GTDB taxonomy): Bacteria > Pseudomonadota > Gammaproteobacteria > Burkholderiales > Thiobacillaceae > Thiobacillus. Next base: position 53,431 of record DATCSW010000010.1, on the reverse strand, counting down.
ACGCGAAAACTGCGCTCGCCCGGGCAGTGCTGCTGGCGACTGAACATCAGGCGTCACTCGACATCCTTCATGTCATTACTCCGGCATCGGTAGACGCGCTCTGCAATTTCTTGCCCGACACCCGGCAGGTGGTCGAAGAAAAGCTCACCAATTCCTTTTATTCTCAGCTTTATGATTTTATCGATCGGCTGGATTTGGAACGGCCCATCCCGATCCAGCCCCGTGTCAAAACCGCCGAAGTCGAAACAGGCATTATCGAATCAGCGGCGTCGTGCGATGCGGATCTGATTATCCTCGGAAGCCACGGTGAACATTTTGCCAATGAACTGTTTGTTGGGACGACTGCAGAAAATATTCTCGCCAGAGAGTCGCGGCCGGTTCTGATCGCCAAGCAAAAAGCCGACGTACCCTATGGCAAGATCGGTGTAGCAGTGGATCTCTCCGAGCAATCGGCCGCCACGATTCGCAAGGCGGTCGAACTGGCGCCGAACGCGACGACCTGCTTGTTGCATGCATTTCAAATTCCGAATCACGAGCGCCTTCGTCAGCTCGGTGCGTCCGAAGAAAAAATCAAGCGTTCCCGTTCTGAGTTTTACGATCACGCCGTTCAGGAAATTGGCAAACTGGGCGCCGACCGAAAAGACGGCCGCATTTCACGAGTGGTTGAAATGGATTATCCGCCGGCCATGATACGGAGGTGGACGGAGAAGCTCCATTTCGACCTCATCGTGCTGGGAAAGCACGGCGGGCGACTGGGTAGTGTTGTCAGGCACGTCCTGCACAACAGCGTGTGCGACGTCATGATAGTCGGCGGATGAGTCGAATTTCATTCGTCTATCGTTCAGCTGATCGTCTCAACCCCTGAACTCAGGGGTGTAGAAGCACACGATTCATAAAGTGGGGCGTGCGGCAGGAAGATTGTTACCCCGCCGGGGTCGGATTGAAATACTGACCGACTGAAGAAAGCCCGACCCTGGACCACCCTTATTCCACCCGATCCCAGTAGGGCTCCCCCGCCAATCGCTCCACCAGAAAATCAATCAGCACCCGCACCCGATTCGATAGATACCGGGTGGGTGGATACACGGCATAGGCCGAGAGTTCGGGCCAGGTGTGATCGGCCAGCACCTGCACCAACTGCCCGTTACGCAAGGCTTCATGGCAATAAAAGCTTGGCAGCAAGAGCAGGCCTTCGCCCGCGATGGCTGCACGCATGTTGAATTCGCCGCTGCTGGACGCCAGGCGCACGGGCACTCGCACGCTGCCAGGTTTGCCGTCCGGCCCGTGGTAAGTCCACAAGCCGGGGTCACGCACATTGCTGTAAGCCAGGCACGCATGATGCGGCAGATCAGCCGCCACTCTGGGCGTGCCCTGTCTGGCCAGATAGTCGAGGCTGGCGCTCAAGACATGGTGGATCGGCGTCAAACGACGCGCGATCAAACTTGAATCTGCCAACGTGGCGATGCGAATGGCGAGGTCAAAACCTTCCTGCATCAAATCGATCTGGCGGTCGTTGAAATCCAGTTCAAAACGTACGCCGGGATGCAAGGTCATGAATTCCTGGATCAGCGGCGCCAGATGCAGCAGGCCGAAAGACAAGGGCAGCGCAAGCTTGAGCCGGCCTTTGAGCGCGCCATGAGCTTGGGACACGGCTGATTCGGCCTCATCCAGATCGGCAAGGATGGCCACGCAACGTTCATAAAAGGCGCGACCGCTGTCGGTGAGATTTTGCTTGCGTGTGGTGCGCTGAAGCAGTGATACACCTAGCCGCGCTTCCAGTTCTGTCAGGCGTCGACTCACTGCCGACTTGGGCAGGCCGAGGCGGTCGGCAGCACCACTGATGCTGCCGGCCTCGACGATGCCAACGAAAACCTGCATGTGTGAGAACTTATCCATTTACGCCTCTATTGTTGCTTATATAGCAACAATTAATTCCAATTAACCATCTTTATTCTCGCATTAACAACGTCAACAATAGCATCACGGTGCCAGCTCGGCGCCCCCTTTACAGGAGATGCCACCATGCAAACCGCTCACCCTCCCCTGCGAGTACTACGAGTTGACGCCAGTGCCCGTGTCGAGCATTCCATCACCCGCCATCTTGTCAACTTGATGATTGATGGCTTGAAGCAGCATACACCGGCCCTGTCAGTCACCCACCGCGATGTGGCACAAGGTCTGCCTTTTGTGGATTCAGACTGGGTCAACGCCAATCTCACGGATCCGGAAGCGCGCAGCGTAGTCCAGCGCGAGGCACTGTCTGGCTCCGATGCGTTGATAGCCGAAGCGATGAATGCTGACATCTGGGTCATCGGGACGCCCATCTACAATTTCGGGGTGCCGGCAAGCCTGAAAGCCTGGATCGACCAAATCGCTCGCGCCCGTGTCACCTTTCGTTATACCGAGCAGGGTCCGCAAGGCCTTTTAACGGGCAAAAAAGTCTATGTGCTGACAGCCACCGGTGGCACCGAAGTCGGTAGCCCGATTGATTTCGCTACGCCCTGGCTGAAATTCGTTCTCGGATTTCTCGGCGTGACCGACCTCGAAATCATTGCCGCAGATCGCACCATGATGCGTGGCGATGCCGCTCGCCTAAGCGCGGAAAACCGCATTAACGAACTGTTGGCGCGTGATTGGCCAGCCCTGGCTGCCGCGTGAACGTTGTTAACCCAAGGAGCACATCCAACATGCCCTATGTCAATATTCAAATCACCCAGGGGGCCAGCCGGGAACAGAAAGCTCAACTGGTCGAGGCCGTAACCGACGCGCTTGTTCACATCCTGAGGAAGAATCCTGAACATACGCATATCGTCATCCAGGAAGTCCATCCAGGCAACTGGGGATTCTCGGGCCGGCTCACAGATGAGCCCGCTACAAATGAGACTGAAAACTGAAGGAGTCAATGATGAGTACACGAACCATACGTCAACGCGTGCCTGCACATGAAGTAACCGAAGGCGCGGGCGTCACCGTCCATCGCAGTATTGGCACGCCAGCTTTGCGCAATCTGGATCCATTCCTGATGCTGGACCACTTTGGCAGCGACAATCCGGATGAATACATCGCCGGATTTCCTGACCACCCGCATCGCGGCTTCATCACGTTTACCTACATGCTCGACGGTCACATGCAACACCGCGACAGCATGGGTAATCAGGGCGAATTGATGCCAGGCGGCGTGCAATGGATGAAGGCGGCCAGCGGCGTGATCCATTCCGAAATGCCACGACAGGATAACGGTCTGATGCGTGGATTCCAGCTGTGGATCAACCTGCCCGCCAGCGAGAAGATGTCCGACCCGGAATATCAGGAGTTTTCGGCGGCGGCGATTCCGGAAGTGGCGCTGAGTGCTGGCCGCGTGCGCGTGCTGGCTGGCGACTTCAATGGCACACGCGGCGTGATCGAAGATCCGTCCACCGATGTGCTCTATCTCGACGTGACCCTGCCTCAGGATGCGCCCTTCTCATTGCCGCTGGATGCATCACGGCATGCCTTCGTCTATGTGTTCGAGGGTAGCGCCCGGCTGGCCGAAGACGAACTGGCCCAGCATACGCTGGCGGTACTGGGCGCGGGCGACACGGTGGACATCACGGCCGGTGCCAACGGCGCACGCTTCATCCTGGTGGCTGGCCGGCCGCTTGGCGAACCCGTGGTGCAGCACGGCCCCTTCGTGATGAACACCCGCGAGGAAATCGAACAGGCCATGGCCGACTACCGTGATGGCAAACTGGTGCAGACCCGGGCCGTAATGAGCGGGCACTGAATCCAACCCTCCCGCTTGGCATGAGCTATGGTTCAAAGCATCCCTGAAAGGAGGTTCGATGCAGCCGACCTTGCTCCATGCCATTCAACAACGCTACGCCTGTCGCGAGTTCAAGCCCGATCAGCCCGTATCGGCCGATCAATTGGCCGTCATACTCGAAGCAGGCCGCCTTGCGCCGTCCGCCTTCGGGCTGGAGCCATGGCGCTTCATCATCGTGGCCGACCCAGCCACCCTCGCCCACGCCTGCTTTGATCAGCCTGCCGTCACCACCGCTGCAGCCCTCATCGTCATCGTTGCGTTGGTGGACGAACTCAATCCGGATTCGGCCTACGTGCGCGCACGTTTTGAGGCTGAGGCACGCGACGGCGATACCGCACCTATATATGAAGCCTATCGCGCCCTCTATCATCCGGATTCGATCACGGCCTGGTCGCAAGGCCAGTGCCACTTTGCAGCTACGCATATGCTGCTGCAGGCAACGCACCTGGAGCTGGGAAGTTGCCCGATTGGCGGCTTTGATCCTGCTGCACTCACTGCCGCGCTGCGTCTGCCGGTTGGCGAAACACCCGCACTCTTGATCGCACTCGGACACTGCAAAATCCCTGCGCCGCAACGAATACGCAAACCACAGGATCAAACATTTCCAAGCGGGATCTGAAATTTCAGGTGCCCATTCCATTATTCCCAGTCGCCCATCCGGGCCCATTTCCCCGTTTCATCCCTGAGGTACAGTGAGCCCGCTACGCCAAAAACCTGTTTACCCTGATTTTCTGCCATGAATTTTGCATCACCGGCATGCGGGGGTGCCAGCGGATGCCCAGACAAAGCCTGTCCCAGCACCGTGGTCAGTTCCGGATAGCTCGTCAGATAGCGCACTGTTTGATGCGATGTATTTTTGAACCCGATCAGCTTGATTCCAGCCGGAACCAGGGTGACATCGGGCGACGGTGTCTCGCGTAATCCTTCCAGGTGATAGGCTGCATGTTCACCAAGAGCCGCGCCATGCTCGCCGACGACAACGACGATGACTTGCCTGCCGGATGCCTCCATATCAGCGAACACACGAAGCAGGCCATCCAGCAGACGCTTGACCCTGACCGGGTAATCCTGAACGCTATTGGTCTCTTTCTGTTGTCCGATGGCATGGTTTCCGTCATGCAGGGAAATGGTGTTGTAGTAGGTGGCATGCGACTCGGGTGAGGTGGACCGCTCCTGCCACCATTTTTTCAGCAAAGTTTCATCATCGGCAACGGCCGGCCCTGAAAAGCCTTTGTACAATTGCGGCGCCGAATAGTGTGTGACGGTATTCGAGAATCGACCCAGCTTGATCACCTCGGTCAGAAAATCACTGTACTCTCCCGTGTGGTTCATCAGGATGTCTGTCTTGAAGCCGGCAGCGGCGAGTTGTTCTCCGAGATAACACGACGCATCGGCATCGATATACAAATCCTCATGCCGCGTATGCCCGCAGTTGCCGCGCATCAGCCGCAGGGCAGCCGGATTGCTGTAACTTGTGCCTGAATTGAATTCGGTCATCAGCACGTCGAGCTTGCCCCAGAGCGGATGCTTGTCGAGGCCGAATCGTGTGAGATCAGCCCAGCCCATTGAGCACACCTGGACAATCAGCACATCCTGCTTACCTGCCGATTTCCGGTCGAACATGACCTGCCTGCCCGCCTCGGCATGATAATAATCCTCGACATCCTGCATCAGGGTGGCATTGACATCGGCATCGTTGATTTCAGCATGGCCACCTGTGAAAACGGATGAGAATCCCAGCAGCAGCAATGCCAGCACACTCACACGCAGCCTGTTACTGATCAGCAGATAAACGGCCAGAGCGGCCATCAGCCCGACAAGCCACTTGCCTGCATCCAGCCGGGTTAACAGTTCGGCCCAATACGCCAGACTGAATCCGGACAGCGCCTTGATCTTGTCCACGATGACCGGCACAGAAGGCAAGCTGGATTGCCAATACAGCAAGGCAACCGCAGCCAGGGTGCTGGCGATCAAACGCAGGCGCGACCATTTTGCCGGGAGTCTGGGAAACTGAAGCAACGCCAGCGCGAACATATACTCCGGTCGAAGCGTGAGCCACCCTGCCAATGCAAGTAGAGCCACCATGCCGAAATACAGCGACCACCACGGATTCATGCTGCTTGCCCCCTGAACGCGCGCCAGGTCGTAACGTACCCATTGACACCGAGTTTCAGCACGTATCCAAGCGACGTCAGCAACCCGTCCTGTTGGTAGTGTTGCCGCCACTTTTCCCAGATCCCCGGCCGGCTGAATGTGCAGGACAGCAAGGCACGCTCCTGCGCGATGGACAGTTCATTGAACCTGACCCCGATGGACCCGGCATTGATGACTGTCACGGTCACGGGGAATACCTGCTCCTTGCCGAACAAGTCGATCAGCGTAATCAGGGCCTGGGTGTTTTCCGCGATATCGGGATGGCTGACCAGGTCAAGTTGCAAACCATCCATGGAAAAGTCCACAGCCCTGCAATCCAGTGAAACGTTGCCCACCCGCAGTGTGGCTGGCTGTCCATAATTGACCCGGTGTGAGATACGAACCTGTCGCGCCTCGGATGCCACCCCCAGCGCCAAGCCCAGCATCGTGGCGTTGAACAGGGCCCACCCAAGATTGATGAGCACCGTATCGACCTCATGGGTGTTCAGCCAGAACAGGCGAATGATGCCGATGGCCGCACCCAGCAAATTGAGAAAGGCCAGAATCAGATAGGGTTTCGAAATATGCCAGTCGTACCAGTCCCGTTCCTGCACGCCGCCTTTGGCCGTGACATTGAATTTTCCAAAAGACGGAAACAGCAAGGCAAGCGTAGTGGGAATGACGATGTAATACGCCAGGACGGACTCATAGGCATCAGACCAGAACGAATGTCTGTATTGCCCCTGCAGCCGATGGTTCGCAAGACTGGAATGCAGATAGGGTGGGATGGCATATAGCAGCAGCAGAAACAGACTGGTGTGTATGACATGGCGCTCGAACAGCAGATAAGCAAGCGGCGTGATCAGAAATATCAATCTCGGCAGGCCATGCAGGAAATGAATCATGGCGCTGCCATAACAGAACCGTTGTGCGAGAGACAGTTGCTTGCCCAGGAACGGATTGTCTATCCGGAATATCTGCATCATGCCGCGCGCCCACCGGATACGCTGGGCAATATGGGCCGATAGAGATTCGGTTGCCAGCCCGGCAGCAAGCGCTACATTCAGGAATGCGGACTCATACCCTTTTCGGTGCAGCTTGAGTGCAGTGTGCGCATCTTCCGTGACGGTATCGATTGCGATGCCACCGACCTCCTCCAGCGGCCCGCGCCGCAGAACCGCACACGAGCCACAAAAGAAGGAGGAATTCCACAAGTCGTTACCGTCCTGGAGCACGCCGTGAAACAGCGCGGCTTCATTGGGCATGACGCGAAATCCACCCAGATTTTTTTCAAATGGATCCGCCGAGAAAAAGTGATGCGGCGTTTGGACCAGTGCGCACTTCTGGTTATTCAAAAGCAGTCCGACAGTTGAAGTCAGGAAGTTTCTGGCCGGCAGGTGGTCGCAATCAAAAATGGCGACCAATTCACCCTGAGTCACTTTCAACGCTTCGTTGAGATTGCCTGCCTTGGCATGCAGATTGTCTGAACGGGTCAGATAATGGACGCCGGCTTGCCCGGCAAAGTGGCGAAATTCCGGGCGCTTTCCATCATCAAGCAGATAGATCCGCAGCTTGTCAGCCGGCCAATCCAGAATCTGAGCGGCCAGGACAGTGGGCCTGACGACAGCAAGTGGTTCGTTGTAGGTGGGGATGAATATATCAACGGATGGCCATGTATCCCGATTCGCCGGAAGGTCAATCGGCTTACGCTTGAGGGGGTGTATCGACTGCAGAAAACTGAGCATGAGCACTACCCAAACGTACATCTCGGCGCTCAATAGCAATATGCCGAAAATCGCATCCGGGTAATTATCAAATTGAAGGGTGTAACTAAAACGCCACCACAGATAGCGAATAGACGAAGCGATCGCCAATCCGGCCAGGGTGGTGGAAGCAATGCTGGATTCGGACTTTCGCATCCACAGTGCAAAAAACCAGGTGGCCAGCAAAAACAGGATCTGATTCGCGCTGTCCATCGGGGTTGTGATGCTGATTGCGAGCAGCACAAGCGATAACAGCACGATGATCAATGCCGAGCTCAAGCTGTCAACATGACTTTCGACATGCAATGGACCGGGCATCCAGTCAAAGCTGGGCAGCCTGATCGAGACCGATGGAAAAGGAATCCGGATGCGAGGCAAAATCCATTTCCGCTCACGCCGGACTGACTGTGTGGGCGGGCGCACAAACACCCGCCACAGCCATTGCCAGATCGAACCGGGATCACTTACGCCAAGACGGTCGGCCGCCCAGAAGAAGAAGTTAGCGAACACGTTATTCCTTGAAATAACTGTCGCGTGGATACGTGGCACGCCAGCGCAACTTGTCTGCGTTGTCATGCCGCAGATACAGCATCACGGTGGTGGGCTCGTAGTAAGGTGAGCTTTCCTGCCCAACACGTGCGCCCAGTGCAAGCGTGTCGGTTATCCGGTATTCCCAGGTTGCAGATAAATACCAACCCGAAGCGGATCCTGAAGAACCCTCAAACACATCGCCAGTGGAGGTAAGCGGAAATTCCGCAATGTCGCGTGTTTGTTTGTAGCTGACTGACACGCCACCTGTCAGGCGGTAACTTTGCCTACCTGTTTGGCCTGCCAGTTCCAGCGGTAAATCAAGGCTGTAATATTTATGCGGGCTGTAGTAACCGGCATGTCCAAATCGGTAATAGTTCGTGTTGTTCGAGTATTGCCAATGCGCGAGTTTCACGCCTGCCTTGAGCGTGGTGTCGTTCCACACCTTGCGGGTGTAGCTGCCTGCCAATGACAGATCCAGTTTGTGATTGTCGATAATATCGACACCCTGGATGCGATAAAAAGCAGCCTTGGCGCCGACATCCCAGGCATCCATGCTTTTGTCATAAGTGAGCTTCAGGCCGGTCGCTTTTGCACCTCCCCATGTCAGGCCGCTTTCCGGATCGCGTGCACCTGCAAACGACAGGATCGATTCGCTCAAGGGGCGTCGACTGAATTCGGCAGAAAGATTCGCGCCTGCAGCCGTCCATTCTTTACGGATGCCGAATACCGGATAGTTGATTGCAAAGGAATACGGTGTGTGACCGAAGTCAAACCGCCAGCCCTGCGTTTCATACGCCAGGCCAAACCCCGCGCCTTGAGCACCCAATGTCCAGGGTGGTGTGCTTGATTTGGCGGTACCAAAGTCGGCACTACCCTGTGCAGCCCCTCCATCCATATTCCAGTATTCCAGCCAGAACTGTGTTTTGGACGAGTCGGTTTCCCGCTCCACATGTGCAAGATCCACAGTTTGATTCAGGTCAGATACTCCAGGTGTGCCAGGATTATTCAACCATATTCTCGATAACTGCCACGCCCAGTTTGCGGGTCGAGTCACCTGCGTGGGATCCGGACGGGGTTTGACCGGGGCGGGTTCAGGGAACTGGAATGTTTCACGCTGCGCAATCGCAGAAAAAACCGCTGTTCGATCGGCTGCTGCGACCTTCATCGTTTCTTGCTTGTCTGCGACAGACACGATTGCGGGCACTTCAGCTACACCAAGCTCGTAACTCATTTCCAAAGACAACCCGGCAGTCATGGCCGTATCACTCACGCGAGAAATAGCCTGTGCCAAAGACTCGATCCTCTGACGAGCCGGCTCGACTGTGCGCGCTGGCTCCTGTGTTTGAGCGGTCATCTGCGGGGGCTCGTTTCTGTATTCGACATAGCGCGGGTCGCTGGCGAATGCCCTGGCCAGCGACTGCAGCTGCAATGAGGCCTGTTTATCCCCGTGTTGCATTCTCAGTGGAAGCATCTCAAGGGCCAGATGGCCTTTCGGCACACCGGGGATAAGCGTGTTCCAAATCGCCAACGCCTGTTCGCGACGATTATTTCGGGTCAGCAAACGCGCTTGTGCCACTTCACGGTGGTGAGACTGAAAGGTTACAAGTGATTCGCGCGCAGCCAGGTAGCGAACGGTGTCTCCGGTCGAGGCCAGACGTTTCAGATACTGCAAAGCGCTGTCATACCGTCTGCTCTCCGCCTCGATTTCGACCAGCCGCTGCAATATCGTCGCATTCTTGTAATCAATATGCAGCGCTTTACGCAGGACGTTGCGGCTGAGATCAACCCGGTTTTTTTTCTGCCAGAACCAGGACTGATCGATCAGCCTGTCAAGATTGTCTGCTGATGACGAGCGGCATGAAGTACTGGCCGATCCACGCAGGCTGCAGTCTGTGCTGGATGGCTCAAGCGCGGCAAAGACAAAAGAAGACTCCACACAGCATGACGCCAGCATGGACGCAAGAAGTTTGATTTTCATACCGCGGGGGCCTGATCGAGATCAGGCTGGCCCGCTAAGAAGCGCGTATGCAAATAGGCGTTAAGGCTATTTCGCGTGTTGACTGCAATATGACCGGATACCCCATCCCGGCGTCGCTCAAGCGTGTCTTTCCAGATGAACCTGGAATCAGGGTGATTGTCGTGTATGCACAGCATGTGTCTACCTGTCCTGATCAATGATCAGGACATTTCGTTATCCAATATGACTATCAGGACAACTCCGCAATCACGCCTACTCTTTTTGGTCTCCGAGCGGTGCGTTCACGTATGAAAGCAATTATCACGCCCGGTTTGCATCACTTCGACACCAGCCTGTAACAATTTGTTAATGCACGATTTTTCATGAGAAACAGAATTTTTACAGGACAAACGATGCTGCCACTGTAAAAACCATCGACACAACAAGGCATCCGATCGGATGTAAGGCCAGTTCGGATTGGAAAAAAATATCAGCCCCGAGCGCATGAAGGCTTTGTGACCCAGAACGGAATCAGTTCACCCGTTGGACCCATATCAAAAGCGATCATGTAGCCCGTGCCAAAGAGCGACAGGGATTGTGTGTAGTACCCCGTATTACCGGAAACCGGATGGACAACATCATGTCCCTGTCTTTTCTGGATGGTTGTAATCGAGGCATCGAAGCCTGACGACCCTTTGCCTTCGGCATGCAGGCTTAAGGGGTCAACCGATTCAGGCACATGCCCCAGCGTGCTGGCTATCCGTAAAAAAGGCGCAAGCTGAACGACCAGTTCATCCCCCTCGATGCTCTTGTCCATACCCGCCCAAAGATAGGTCCGGATTGCATCATACGAGCCCTTGGTCCGACCATACACACCCCGCTTATCGTAGTACAGCCAGTCCGGCTCAACCCCATTGGGCGCAGCCTGAGCCAGCAGTCGATAAGCGGTTTGCACTATTTTTTTCCATTCGGGTGTATGGAGCGTCGCCATTCTTCTGAGCACAATGGTCGGGTAATAGCTCGGGTTCAATTTCCAGGGTGGCCCGGAAAATCCCACCTTGCCAGGCAGGACCAGCAAACCCAGACCGGGAAGCGAAGTGGTTTCGTCGCGCAATATGTGTTGAGCAACGGCGTTGGCAAGCACGCGGTAATCCGGCCTGCTCCAAAGCCTTGACGCCTCGCCCAGGGTATACGCCAGCAATATATCCGCGTCGCTGGCCGAGTTGTCATCCAGTACCCCCCAGGATCCATCCTCGCGTTTTCCCCACAGCCAGGCTGGCAAACGATGGCTCAACTTGCCATGTGCCAGATGGCTATTGGTCCAGTTCAGAATGGTTTCGAAACGCACCGGGTCGTTTGCCACCAACGCAAAAAAAAGGCTGTAGGCCTGCCCTTCGGAATGGGACTGCAATTTATCGTTGGCGATAACTCTGCCGTCAGGCTCCAGGTAGGCCGACTTGAATGCGGCCCAGTCAGTTTGCCATTGCTGACACCCCTGCCCGGCAGCTGCCGGGATCAAGAAGAATAAGGTCCATGCAGCAAGCATGCATGTCCAGTTTCTCTTCATCCATTTCCCAAACGTTTTGCAGCCACCCGTTTAAGCGTACGCGACAACCAGGCAGCGAAGATCATCACGGTAAATAACGTCAGCAATGCCAGCGCAAAAGGGTGATCCGAGAACCAGATTCGGATCGGCATCCACCAGGGCAAGTTGCCCACGGCGTAACGTGGCTGGGTGTTGAATGACGCCAGGCCTTTTGCTGTCAGGACCGTTGTATCGCCCGCAAACAGCGAGGCTTTCGACGCATCACCCAGCAGGCGCATGAAGTCTGCGTACGGCACCCCTTCTTTCCAGGTCACGGCCACAACGCTTTTGCCTGATTTGAGCGGTGACTCGAATCCAACCAGCATCGCCATGGCGTTGCCGATGGTATTGCGAATATCGCCTGTCAGGGGCAACGCGTCGGGAAGCCGGTTCGTCTGGCCAGCTTCGTCATCATCCAGCATGCGGGCCTTGTCATACCATGCCTTGATTAGAGGCAACCTGTTTGCCCCCCCCACCAGTACGAGATTGCGATCACTGACCGTATCCACGTCACGCCCGGCAAGCATGCGCAAGCGCAATCCCGGATAGCCAGTAGCCGCCCCCAGTTTGGCCAACAGCACAAACGCCGCCTGCAAATCGTCGGCCTGAGGCGTATTGGGCAATACAAATGCAGTATCGGCCAGATCAGCCAAGCGGGTATACGGATAGCCGCTTATCGCAAAGCGTTGCAGATCCGGCAACTCGGCATGGTGATAGAACCCGGAAATGTCGAGCGTGGAAGTGGGATCGATTGCGGCCCGAAACAACCCGGGTGGACCTGCGCATGCACCAACGGCATGACTGGAATTGAACTGGAACGACAGAATGTTTTTGGCACCCAGCTGAAAAGCAGGCAATTCAACTTCCCCGCCATCCCGACCTTTTTTCGTGCCAAAGAAAGGCACAACCGCTTTCCAGATACTGCTGGATGCCGCGCCAGACGACAGATCAAAAGCCTGGGTGAACTGATTGTTCACGCTGAAATACAACGTCGACGTGTCCTGCTTCGTGGGCGGGGTAAATCTGAACTTCAGCTCCACCGGCAGCCCCGTGTTATGCCAGATAAACAAATCCGGCGGCATATGCACAGGCAGTTTGATTTCATTTGACCAGGCACCCTGTGCCTGCAACTGCAAAGGATCTGTTACCAGACTCTTGAATGCAACGGGGCCGTCAGGCGACAGCCATTTGGGTGCGTCATAAGGCTTGCGTGCTGCCGGCAACTTGAAATTCGAGATCACCGCCACGTTCCGCGCCAGCGCACTCCGGCCCGACACCAACGCCCAGGCTGCCGTTTCCAACTCTTCTGGCGTTCTGCCCGTCACCAGGAGCAGCTTGGTGTTCGCGCTGCCAGGCATGTTGATCATGGCAAGTGTCGGGCCCTTGATCGGATCAGGCCCGCGCAGATACTTGGGCAAACTGTCTGGCAGCGCAACAATCACGGCATGAGCGGCGGGCAATGCATCCTGGTACACGTTGAACTTGACCGCGCGGTAATCGGCCATGGCGCCAAACCAGCTGGCGATGATTCCCCCACTTTGCCACTCCGGCCAGCTGGCCGAGCGCCCAAACACCATATTGAAAGTCGCGGGCCCATTGTCCTTGCTGTCAAAAAACGGAAAAGGCAAGTTCGCCAGTTCGTTACTGATCGACAACTGCGTTTCATCGATGGTCAAAGTCGAGTCGTTGGCAATCGACACCCATATTGATGAGTGAGTTGGGTCTTCGCATTGACGCGTGTAATGGCCCACAAGCTGAAGCTTGATCTGGTTGTAGTCCACAAACAGTTTAGGGTCGAGGTCAAATTCCTTCACGATTGAACCCGTCCCGTTTTGGGGAATCGGCACAATGCCGACAGGCTCGTCGTTCAGCTGAATCTTGATGTGGGAAATCGCCGGGATCAGTGCGGGCGAATAGGTCAGGCTCAGACGTAATCTGGCTTTGTTGACCAGACGATCCGTGCGGATGGAAACCGGTATGCTGACAATGCTGCCATCCCCCCTGAGGCTGACGTCGCGGTAACCCGCCAGGTCTTTGACAGGCCATGTTGCGGCCAGAGACAAACCCGAACATGCCAGGGCGACCCATAAACACACTACTCTGAAGATCATTTTGTTATTCATGTACTGTCTCAGAAACTGCCTAAAAAAATTTGACGCCGAAGATTACAAACACGTCAGCATAGCCAACCAGCAATTTGGGTATATCCCAATCCCGGCGCACCGCCTTATTTCTGATAACCCTTGTGCGCTGAGCTATCTACAAATCCGGATGTTCGATTACATCCAGACTGCCAAGTCAAATTGAGTCTGATGAAATCAACATTTCATCACATCGGCGTCGTACATTTCAGCTCACCTTCATGTCTCCACCAACCAACACTTTGAACGTGTCAGCGGTATCTGATGCGCTGATTGATCGCTGCTATTGGTTGCAGGAGTCATTTGCCCGGTTGATACTTAACTCGTTGATTGTATAACCACAAGCAACCACACCGGGATACGACCTGCCTTTCGTTTCGAATTGTTAACCTTGATGACAAACAGGTCTCGCAAGCCAGGTAAGGCCTTAAAATTCCCTTATGTCCAAACTCGAATCCCTCACGTTCGACAACGGTTTTGCCCGCTTGTCCGAATCCTATTATTCGCGCGTCTGCCCGACCCCCGTGCCCAATCCCTATCTGGTCTGTCACAGCCCCGAGGTACTCAAGCTGCTGGATCTGGATGAGAGCGAAATCACCCGCCCTGAAATGATCGCTACCCTGGCCGGCAACCAGTTGCTGCCGGGGATGGATGCGCTCGCTGCGCTGTATGCCGGCCACCAGTTCGGCCATTTCGTGCCGCAACTGGGCGATGGCCGTGCGATTCTGCTGGGCGAAGTGAAGAACGCTGCCGGTGAAGGCTGGGAAATCCAGCTCAAAGGTGCGGGCCGCACCCCCTATTCGCGTGGCGGCGATGGCCGTGCGGTACTGCGTTCCAGCATCCGTGAATACCTATGCTCCGAGGCGATGCATGCGCTCGGCATACCCACGACGCGCGCGCTTGCCATCATTGGCAGCGACCAGCCGGTGTACCGCGAAGACGAGGAAACCGCCGCGCTGGTCACCCGGCTGGCGCCGAGCTTTGTGCGCTTCGGCTCGTTCGAGGTGTTCTACTACCGCGACCAGATCGAGCCGATACGTGAACTGGCCGATTACGTCATTGCACGTTATTACCCGGAACTGGCCACCCGTGATGAACCTTATGCCGAACTGCTGCGCGAAGTCGCGCGCCGCACGGCCGAACTGATGGCGCAATGGCAAGCGGTGGGGTTTTCGCATGGCGTGATGAACACCGACAACATGTCGATCCTGGGACTAACGTTGGACTATGGCCCGTTCGGTTTTCTCGATGCGTTCGACCCTGGCTATATCTGCAACCATTCCGACACCGGTGGTCGTTACGCCTTTGACCAGCAGCCCGACGTGGCTGCCTGGAATTTGACCAAACTGGCGCAGACCTTTGTACCGTTGTTGTCAGTGGAAACTGCCTCAGCGGCGATCGGAGACTATCCGCAGCAATTCGGCCAGGCCTACATCAAACGCATGGCCGCCAAATTTGGTTTGGCACCGGGCAGCGAAACGGTGCCCTTGCTCATGGATGCACTGCAGCTATTAGCGCAAAATCACATCGACTACACGAATTTCATGCGTCGGCTGTGCGATTTCGACAGCACCGAAGGCGCATTAAACGCACCGTTGCGCGACCTGTTTCTCGACCGCGCCGCATTTGATGCCTGGGCGGTTCGCTACGCAGGCACCCTCCGCGCAATGGATTCAGGCAATGCCACACGTGCGGTAGCCATGCGTGCGGTGAACCCCAAATACATCCTGCGCAACCACCTGGCTGAGGTGGCTATCCGGCGCGCAGCGGACCATCGTGATTACAGCGAAATCCAACGGCTGTACACCGTGCTGTTGCATCCGTTTGACGAGCAACCCGAATTTGAAGCCTACGCTGCTGAGCCGCCCGACTGGGCGAAGCAGATTGAGGTAAGCTGTTCGTCGTGAACCGACGCCCCGCCTTATTTGCCACCCTCCTGGCCCTCGCGCTTGTCTCTGCCTGTAGCGGCCCCATCCAGCGCAAGGATGGCAGCAACAGCGTGCGCAGTTTCAGCGTCAAGGACCTGGCCAAAGGTGATGTCGACGATGTCATCGAAATCCATCAAAAGGAAGTCATCGGCATTCTCAACACGCTGACACTCAAGCTCTATCGCCGCAATCCCAACGAATGGCGCAAATCCGGATTTGCCAGCGCCGATGAAGCGGCCAAGGATATATTCAAGCAAATCCCCCTCTGGACGCTTTCTGCTCAGAAAGATCTCAACTGGGAAACCATCCTGCGTGATCTTTGGCGCGAAGACTTCACCGGCGACCGCGTCAAGGCACTGATGAATGGCCTGCTCGTCATGCACATGGCAGCGTTCAACAACAACACCGAGTTTTACCTGCTCACCGAAATGGATGCACAAAAGCTCTACAACGCCGCACGCAATACCGAAGCCGTGGTCTGGAAACTGTCCAATTCCAAGAACCTGCGCGGCGAAATCATCCTGCTGTCGAACGGCGTCGATGCGCAAGGTGTCGCCAATCTCAGCTTCGAGCGCGAGTTCGGCAAGCTGATCGGCATCCAGGATGCGCTGGCAAAAGTGATCGAAAACAAAAACAATCGTGCGATTCGCTTCGGCGTCGTCAACCTCGCGAGCATGGTTTTCCTGCCGATCTGATGAACGACGCTGATCCTTACGCCTACTGCGAAACGCTCACGCGCGACCAATGGGCCTGGGAGTTTCTGCGGCGCAACCCCGAATACCAGGCCGACTACCGCGAGTTCATCACGATCTGGCGCGCGCTCGAAGCCGACTACGGCGCGCCGCCGAACCGTGATTTTGCAAGATGGAAACAAGACCCGCGCGCCTACGGCCCGCTGCCCGGCCAGACCGATCCCGACGCGACGACCGGCGAACACTGCATCGCCGAAGACGACCGCGTATTGCTCGAATGCTGGATGGGTGCCAAATGGGGCTTTTACAAATTCCCGCTCGATCCGGAGCGCATCGCACCAGGCCCAGACGAATTGTCGTGGCGCCCGCCGCCGGCAAACGAGCGTGAAATCGAAGCACCCTACCGGGTCGATGTGACGTTTGATCTTTCGCTGCCACTACCGCCTCAACTTGAAGCCGCGAAATTTCGGCTTGTGAGTCGGGCTGCTGAATTGCGACGGCAGGGGGTGGCTGCGCCGAAGACGGTGGTGAATCAGCGCAAACAGTGGACGCGGATGATCGCCTTGCTCGACATAAAAACAACGCAAATTGAACAAAAAGATGAGTACGATAATGCACTTGAAATAGAATCTATAGCGATGACAGACTCCGGTTATATGGGCATCCTGCGACTTAGATAAATCTCAATCTAAAATTAATTAAAATTTATAGACACACCTCGCTGCCGCCGAAGTCTGCTCTTGATGCGTAGTTAAAATAAGAACAGGGGGAATATCATGAAGTCCACGCTGGCAGAATTAGTGACGTTGATTGAACGTTGGACGGATTTACGTCGAAAACGGCCTTCTGAAGGTGATTTCACGCCTTGGGGCTATTCAGGGATTAGCGCTGACGACATTGATGCAATGTTAGCTTCGTGGCGTGATGGCCTAGAGGTGGTTGTCAATCACACGAAATCCGCAGACCAAAATAGTGAACGCATCATAGACGCGTTTGTTTCTAAGCTGCTACGAGATACTCGGCCACACATCGACAACGCTGTGGCGCAAGGAATGGCCTGGCTCATTCAGAGCACCCCGTTTATGGCAAATATCGCTGATATTTCAGCGCATATCCGATCTGTTCTTGCACAACGCGCTGACCTGCGAAAGGCATTATTAAAAATTGCCGCATCAAATCTTAACGACAATCTCTTGTCCGTAGAAAAAGTTGCTGCTTCAACGAAGCAAGCTATTGAAGATCAAGAAAAAATAGCAAGGCAGAAACAAGTTTTAGAAGACGTTCTAAAATCCGCCTCGACTATTGGTGAAGAGCTTTCCTCTATCAGGGAAGGAGTACAAACCAGTCAAGCAGCAATAGCTGCATCACTTACCAGCGCCACCAATAATCAGGAAGATTTACAGGAGCAATCCGAGGCCTTGAATGCGCTACTTGAGGAAGCACGGGCCGCTTTGGCACATATCCAGAAACAAAAAAAAGATGCAGATGACACAATTGCCGCAGGAACTCCGTTACTTTCAGCTGCCAATGAGCAACTAACTAAGGCTTTACAAGACATTAATAGGCAAGGCTTAGCTGGTGCGTTCGCTAAACAAGCTGAGAATGTTGCTGGCGAACGAAGGAAATGGGTTCTTGCTTTTGGTTTATCTATATCGTGGCTAGGTTATGTCGCATATAACGTCGTCTTCACTGAAGCCAAGACAGAATTCGATCCGCTTAGTATTTTGCGTGGACTCCCTCTCGCGGCCCCAGCTATTTGGTTAGGCTGGTTTTCTGCTCGCCAAACAGGCATGCTCGCTCGCATTGAACAAGACTATGCTTACAAAGCATCCACTGCTGTTGCATTCGAAGGCTACAAAAAAGAAGTGATGGACGCTAATGATGAAGCGCTCTCTAAACAACTGCTGGAAACAGCCGTATCCAATTTTGGCGATAACCCAGTTCGGCTTTATGCGAATGGTAGCGATAACTATGGTCACCCCATAGAGGCATTAGTCGAGAAAATTCAGGATGCGGAAACCAGAACTTTCGTTGTCGATCTACTGAGAGCAGTCAAGCCTGACTTTAAAAAATAAGACTTAAATTTTTTCACCGTTGTGAAGGCAAAAAAGTCATGGAATATAGTGCTTCGCCTTCAAAATAAAAGGCCGCTCATTGAGCGGCCTTTGTTCATTTATGGCGCAGAAAACCAGCTTAAGCGAAATTCGCCTCAGCAAACTTCCAGTTCACCAACTTGTCGAGGAAGGTCTCGACGAACTTGGGACGGGCGTTGCGGTAGTCGATGTAATAGGCGTGTTCCCAGACGTCGATGCAAAGCAGCGGTGTGTCACCGGTGGTCAGCGGGGTGCCGGCGGCGCCCATGTTGACGAGGTCGACCGAACCGTCGGCCTTTTTCACCAACCAGGTCCAACCCGAGCCAAAGTTGCCGACGGCGCTGGTCTGGAAGGTTTTCTTGAATTCGTCGTAGCTGCCCCACTTCTTGTTGATCGCGTCGGCCAGTGCGCCGGAGGGGGCGCCGCCGCCGTTGGCGGTGAGGCAGTTCCAGAAGAAGGTGTGGTTGGAGACCTGGGCTGCGTTGTTATAGATGCCGCCCGATGCGCTTTTGACGATGTCTTCAAGTGACTTGCTTTCGAACTCGGTGCCCTTGATCAGGTTGTTGAGGTTGGTCACATAGGCCTGGTGGTGCTTGGCGTAATGGTATTCGAAGGTTTCCTTGGACATGTGCGGCTCAAGCGCATCCATGGCAAAAGGCAGTGCGGGCAGGGTGTGTTCCATAACTCTCTCCTCAATTGAACAAACGGCAAACGAACAGTGTGTCGAACTGACATGGCAGTCTGATGTAAGTGTCGCGAGACCAAGCAAACCAGACGCGCACTTGAAAATGTGCGCTGGCAGACGACCACAGTGGGTTTCGAGCGAGTCAGACCGCGTTGTCTGACGGAAGTTGCAACGTGCCGAAATACTGCACCTGCAACGAAAATACTGGTCGGGACGAGAGGATTTGAACCTCCGACCACTTGACCCCCAGTCAAGTGCGCTACCAGGCTGCGCTACGCCCCGAGAAGCCGGCTATTCTAACAGAGACGCCGTGACCGGCGGAAGCCTGTCAGCCCAATATTTTCAGGATGGCGTTAATTTCTGCACGCAGTTTGTCAGCGTCCAGGGCAGCAGAAGTGGATGCCACTTCGGGTGGGGTTTCCGCGTCATGTTCCAGGCGTTGGCGTGCGCCACTGATGGTAAATCCTTCTTCGTACAGCAACTCGCGTATACGACGAATCAGTAGAACTTCGTGATGTTGGTAGTAACGGCGATTGCCACGCCGCTTGACCGGACGCAACTGGGTAAATTCCTGCTCCCAGTATCGCAACACATGCGCTTTAACTGCGCATAATTCAGACACTTCACCGATGGTGAAATAGCGTTTGGCCGGAATCGGCGGGAGTTCACTCGGTGCTGGGCGTTCCAATTTGGGCGCCTTCAACATGTGACTTGAGCTTCTGGCTGGCGTGGAAAGTCACCACGCGCCGCGCGGAAATCGGCATTTCTTCGCCTGTTTTGGGATTGCGACCAGGACGCTGGGGTTTTTCGCGGCACTGAAAATTACCGAATCCAGACAATTTGACAATGTCGCCTTTTTCGAGCGACAAGCGTATCTCATCAAAAAATGATTCGACGACGTCCTTGGCTTCACGTTTGTTCAATCCCACTTTTTCGAACAGGAGTTCTGCTAAATCCGCTTTTGTTAGGGTAGTCATCTTTGTATTTGTCAGGAATGGCCCGTGATTCAAGCGTCACGTACGCAAGCTGGCATTGCATTGACGAAGTGCTGTTTCAACCAGTTTCTGGATCGTGTTTTCCACTTCCCGATCCGTCAATGTGCGTTCAGTATCTTGTATAACTACCCGAATAGCAAGGCTTTTTTGGTTTTCGGGCACACCTTTTCCTCGATACTCGTCAAAAATATCAATCGAGCTTACATGGGGGGGCGCATGCTCACGCAAGGCTGACAGCAGTTCTCCTGCCGGAGTTTCCAGTCCCAATACAAAAGCCAGATCTCGACGGACATGTGGGAAACGGGACAAGCCGGCATGCCGCGGCAAAGCTCGCTTGGTCAGTACTTGTGCATCCAGCTCAAACAACATGGGTACAGCAGGCAAATCAAATGCCTGCACCAAACGCGGGTGCATGGCGCCCAGCCAGCCGATCGAACGGCCATCCGCCCATAATTCAGCACTCTGGCCCGGATGCAACGCGGGATGCGTACTGGCCCGGGCATCCAGCGCATGACCCAGCAAACGTTCCAGATCCCCTTTCAGATCAAAGAAATCCACACGACGTCCCTGGACACCCCATTGTTCAGGATGCACATCACCATACGCCAGACCACCCAGTTTCATCGGCTGCGCCGCGAGCGAGGCATAGACGCGCCCGAGCTCAAATATACGTACCCGCTCATGCTGGCGGTTGAGGTTGTGGCGCAGTGTTTCAATCAGCCCACCCCATAACGTGGTGCGCATCACCGACAACTGGCTGGCAATCGGGTTGGCCAGCGGCATCGGCTTCGCCTTGGCATCCAGCGCTGCTTCCCATGACGGATCGACAAAGCTGTAAGTGATGACCTCCTGGTAATCCAGACCAACCAGCATCTGACGCAAGGTATCGTCTGCCAGCGTCGTTTCATCCTGCGGCAGCATGCGCGACGGCGCTGCGGGTGGTTGCGCAGGGATGTTGTCATATCCGAACAGACGTACCGCCTCTTCGATCAGGTCTTCCTCAATGGCAAGATCAAATCGAAAGCTGGGGGGCGTCACCATCAACGAATCGCCCTGCTGCTCCACGTATGCCCCCAGTGCCACCAGATCACGCGTCACTTGACTCGCATCCAGTTCCACACCGGCCACGCGTTTGAGGCGTGACATCCGTAGATTGATCGGCGTACGAACCGGCAAAGTCGCGACCGTTTCATTGACCGGACCCGCCTGGCCACCACAAATCAGCAGCAGCAATTCGGTTGCGCGTTCCATTGCCTGGCGCGTCGCACCGAAATCCACCCCGCGCTCAAAGCGATGCGACGAGTCGGTTGACAAGCCCAGACGCCGTGCGCGACCCGCGATCGCGGCTGGCGCAAAAAACGCAGCCTCCAGCAGCACATCAACCGTAAACCGTTCGACGCTGCTGGCCAGTCCACCCATGATGCCGGCCAGCGCCAGCGGCCCATTGGCGTCGGCGATCACCAACATATCGGGCGCCAGTTCAGCCGTCTGGCCATTCAATAGTTGCAACTGCTCGCCCGCGCGGGCCATCCGTACTTCGATGCCGCCCTGAATACGTGACAACGCAAAAGCATGCATCGGCTGGCCCAATTCGAGCAGCACGTAATTGGTGATATCGACCGGCGCCAGCAACGGACGAATCCCGCTGCGCTCCAGCCGCTCCACCATCCAGCGGGGCGTCGTGGCTTGTGCATTGAGGCCGCGCACCACGCGGCTCAGATACAAGGGACATGCCTCGCTCGCCTGAACCAGCACCGGAACCGTATCCTGAATGCGGATTTCCACTTCCTGAATGTGCGGCAGCCGCACTTCGGCGCCTGTGATCGCACCCACTTCACGTGCCAGACCTTGCATCGACAGGCAGTCTGCCCGGTTAGGCGTGAGTTTCAGGGTGATCAGCGTATCGTCCAGATTGAGCCAGGCGCGGAAATCTTCGCCCACCGGCGCGTCGTCCGGCAGCACCATCAAGCCATCGGCCGCTCCTTCCAGACCCAATTCCTTGGTCGAGCACAGCATGCCGAAGGATTCGACGCCACGCACCGTCGCCACCGTGATCTCGAAACCGGGCAGTGCAGCACCGGGACGGGCACACGGCACCTTGAGGCCGGCTGCCGCATTCGGTGCACCGCAGACGATGGTGACCGGCGACGCTTCGCCTACATCGACCTGGCACACGCGTAGTCGATCAGCGTCGGGATGTTTGTCCGCTGACAGAATTTCGGCCACCACCACATTGGTGAATGGCGGCGCAGCCGGGGTCGTGGCTTCAACCTCCAGCCCTGCCATGGTCAACACATGGGAAAGCTGTGCTGTATTGAGCGCAGGATTAACGAGATTACGCAGCCAGGATTCTGGAAATTGCATGATGGATGCGCCCTAATGTGTGAATTTCTTGAGAAATCTAAGGTCGTTTTCAAAGAACAACCGCAAATCGTCCACGCCGTAGCGCAGCATGGCAAGACGCTCAACACCCAGACCAAAGGCAAAGCCCACGTAGCGCTCGGTATCGATATCAACGTGCTTGAACACATTGGGGTGCACCATGCCACAGCCCAGCACCTCCAGCCAGCCAGTATGCGAACACACCCGGCATCCATCGCCGCCACACATCACGCAGCCGATATCCATCTCGGCTGACGGCTCGGTGAAAGGAAAGAACGACGGCCGAAATCGCACCGGTAAATCATCACGCTCGAAAAAGTTGCGCATGAAGTCGGCGAGCACGCCTTTCAGGTCGGCAAACGATACGGTCTCGTCCACCCACAGGCCCTCGACCTGATGAAACATGGGTGTATGCGTGACATCGGAGTCACAACGGTAGACACGACCCGGCGCAATGATCCGCAGCGGCGGCTGATGGGTCTTCATGTAACGCACCTGCACCGGCGAGGTATGGGTACGCAGCAACTCACCGCTTTGCATATAAAAAGTGTCATGCATGGCGCGCGCCGGGTGATCTTCCGGGATATTGAGCGCAGTGAAGTTATAAAAATCGGTTTCGATCTCGGGGCCGGTCGCCACTTCGAAGCCGATCGAACGGAACAAGGCCTGGATACGTGTCAGCGTGCGCGAAACTGGATGTAGCCCGCCGCTACCCAGCCCGCGGCCCGGCAAGGTCACATCCAGCGTTTCGGCCGCCAGCTGGCGATCCAGTTCAGCCTGTTGCAGCGTGTCACGACGGATTTTGAGTGTTGCCTCAACCGCCTGCTTGGCTTCGTTGATGCGCGCACCGGCCGTTTTGCGCTCGTCAGCGGGCATGCCGCCCAGGCTTTTGAGCAATTCGGTCATTTGGCCATTTTTGCCAAGATATATGGCCTTCACCTGCTCCAGTGATGGCAGGTCGGGGCAGGCCTGGATGGCATTCAGAGCCTCGGCAACGATTTCGTTGGGATTGCGCATGGCATATTCTCGTTTCGATTAGTCCATTTCCAAATCAAGCAGGCTTGCGGCAACACCGTACTACAACCGCTTGATTCAGAAATGCAACTACCAACAAAAAAAGGCCTTGCGGCCTTTTCTTGTGACAGTTTGACAGCTTAGGCTGCCAGTTTGGCCTTGACCTGTTCGACGATCTTGGCAAAAGCATCTTTGTCAAAAATCGCGATGTCGGACAACACCTTGCGGTCAATGCCGATCTCGGCACGGGACAAGCCATTCATGAACACGCTATAGGTCAGGCCATGCTGACGCGATGCGGCGTTGATACGGGCAATCCACAGTGCGCGGAACTGGCGCTTGCGCTGACGACGGTCACGATACTGATACTGACCGGCCTTCATCACCGCTTCATTGGCGACCCGGAATACGTTTTTACGACGACCGCGATAGCCTTTGGCGGCATCGAGGACTCTTTTATGACTGGCTCGGGCGGTTACACCCCGTTTGACGCGTGGCATGCTTTCTCTCCTTTAAGCGTAGGGCAACATGCGTGCAACCGACTTGTGGTTGCTTGCATGGACAGTTTCTGTACCGCGCAACTGGCGCTTACGCTTGGTGCTCTTCTTGGTGAGAATGTGACGCATGAACGCGTGCGAGCGCTTGAACTTGCCGCTGCCCAGCGCACGGAACCGTTTAGCGGCCCCGCTTTTGGTTTTCATCTTAGGCATGATGCTTCCTTTTATCTCATGCGGCCAGGTGATCCCACGACGTGGAATGCTTCACCAACCCGACAGCACGTATTGTTTGGCGCTGTTCAACCCACCGGCTTGATCAGCCCGGGGCCAGAGACACGCCAGTCTCTTGATCCTTAAATCTTTTTCTTCGGCGCCAGCATCATCACCAGCTGGCGGCCTTCCATCTTGGGAAACTGCTCAACGACAGCCAACTCGGCCAGGTCGTTCGATACACGCCGCAATTGCGCCATGCCGATTTCCTGGTGAGCCATTTCACGACCTCGAAAACGTAATGTAATCTTGGTCTTATCGCCTTCTTCAAGAAACTTGATCAGGTTGCGCAGCTTGATCTGGTAGTCGCCTTCGTCCGTACCCGGGCGAAACTTGATTTCCTTGATCTGAACCTGCTTTTGCTTCAGCTTGGCTTCGTGCTGTTTCTTGCTTTCCTGGTACTTGAACTTGCCGTAGTCCATGATTTTGGCTACGGGAGGTTGCGCCGTTGGGGCAATCTCCACCAGATCCAACTCAGCCTCTTCTGCCTGACGCAGCGCATCGTAAACTTTTACGATACCCAATTGCTCGCCTTCTACTCCGACCAAACGCACCTCAGGGGCTGTAATTTCACCATTGATGCGTGTCTGCTTCTTTTCTGTCGCGATGAGCCGTACTCCAAAATAAGACCCGGGCGGTTTGCGCCCGGGCTAAACATGCCAGGCTCGCAAGCCTGACCCAAATGTCATCCTTAAAAAATCATGAGGCGCTGAAATGAATCCAGCACCTCATGATGAAGCTTGTTATTGCCGCGTGTGTATTTCGTCCTTCAGACGTGCAATCAAGGCTTCCAGACTCATCTGCCCCAGATCCTGGTTGCCGCGCGCCCGGACGGAAACCACGTCGGTTTCCACTTCCTTGTCGCCAACCACTACCTGATAGGGCAGCTTCTGCAAGCTATGTTCCCGAATTTTATAGGTGATTTTATTATTACTCAAGTCTGATATAGCCCGGATGCCTGCCTGACGCAACGCCAGTGTGACTTTTTCCGCATATTCGGCCTGACGCTCGCTGATATTCATCACCATCACATGCACCGGCGCCAGCCACAGCGGGAAATTGCCGGCATGGTGCTCAATCAGAATACCGATGAAACGCTCCATCGACCCGAGGATTGCGCGGTGCAGCATGACCGGAGGCTTGCGGGTGTTGTCCTCGTCGACAAATTCCGCGTCCAGGCGCACCGGCAGGTTGAAATCCAGCTGGATGGTGCCGCATTGCCACAGCCGTCCGATCGAATCCTTCAGCGTGAACTCGACCTTGGGGCCGTAGAACGCACCCTCGCCCGGCTGCAAATCATAGGCCAGCTTGTTGCGGGCCAGTGCTGCGGCCAATGCCGCTTCCGCCTTGTCCCAGCTTTCATCTGACCCAACGCGCTTGTCGGGACGGGTCGACAGCTTGACCAGTACGTCGGTGAAACCGAAATCGGCGTAGCACTTCTCCAGCATGACGATGAAATCCGCCACTTCCTGCTCGATCTGGTCTTCGGTGCAGAAGATATGCGCGTCATCCTGGGTAAAACCGCGCACCCGCATGATGCCGTGCAGCGCACCCGACGGCTCGTTGCGGTGGCACGAGCCAAACTCGGCCAGACGCATCGGCAAGTCGCGGTAGGAATGCAGCCCGCTGTTGAATATCTGCACGTGGCCCGGGCAGTTCATCGGCTTCACCGCGTAGTCGCGGTTTTCCGACGAGGTGGTGAACATGTTCTCGTGGTAGTTCTCCCAGTGGCCGGATTTCTCCCACATGCTGCGATCCATCACCGCCGGCGTGCGCACTTCCTGGTAGCCGTACTCGACAAATTTCTGCCGCATATACTGCTCGATCTGCTGCCACACGATCCAGCCCTTGGGATGCCAGAAAATCATGCCGGGCGCCTCTTCCTGCATGTGCAGCAGGTCGAGCTGTTTGGCCAGGCGGCGGTGATCGCGCTTCTCGGCCTCTTCCAGCCGGTGCAAATAGGCTTCGAGATCTTCCTTCTTCGCCCACGCCGTGCCGTACACGCGCTGCAGCATCTCGTTCTTCGAGTCGCCACGCCAGTAGGCCCCGGCCAGCTTCATCAATTTGAAGTGCTTGAGCTTGCCGGTTGACGGTACGTGCGGGCCGCGACAAAGATCAATGAAATCGCCTTCGCGGTACAGCGAAATATCTTCGTTGGACGGAATCGACGCGATGATCTCGGCCTTGTAGACCTCGCCCATCTCCTTGAAGAAATCCACCGCCTTGTCACGCGGCATCACACTACGCGTCACCGGGATGTCTTGTTTGGCCAGTTCAGCCATTTTCTTCTCGATCGCGACCAGGTCATCCGGCGTAAACGGACGCTTGTAGGCAAAGTCATAATAAAAGCCGTCGTCGATCACCGGTCCAATGGTCACCTGCGCATCCGGAAACAGCGATTTCACCGCATACGCCAGCAGGTGCGCGGTGGAATGGCGAATCATGTCGAGGCCGTCAGCATCCTTGTCGGTGACGATGGACAGCGTGGCGTCAGCGTCGATCACATGGCTGGTATCGACCAGCTTGCCATCCACCCGCCCGGCGAGCGCAGCCTTGGCCAGGCCCGCGCCTATGCTGGAGGCAACTTGCGCAACCGTCACCGGCGCGTCAAATTCGCGGACAGAACCATCAGGAAGCGTGACGTTGACCATGACTCAAACTCCAGAAACAGAAAAAGCGCGGACCGGCCGCGCTTTTGAATAGTACAAATTAAAGAGTGCAGACTGTCTGCGAACTGCGAAGCGCCGGTTTACCCCAAGACAAGCTTGCTAGTTCGCGGTGACATTTCGCACCCTCCATCGGGGCTCAGCCCCATTAAAACCGGATCATTTACCGACCAAATGAATTTGGTAGGCGCGAATGGACTCGAACCATCGACCCCCACCATGTCAAGGTGGTGCTCTAACCAGCTGAGCTACGCGCCTAATGCGGGGCGGATCATAACCGAAAGCGCGCGCCGCTGTCGAGTCACCGCCACTTATTTTTTCGCAATCGGCCCATCGCCCAAGGCCCTGCGTAATAGGTTGGCCTGATTGCGGATTGCTTGTTTTTTACCCGTGGGCGACATCCGATACAAGGCAAATTACAAGGCAAATACCTCAACGACCTGATACCTCACCATGCCATCCAGGAAATCCAGGTTCACCCCAGACGAGCAGGCCCCGGTCATGGTCACGAGCAGGCCCCGGTCATGGTCAATAGATTTACGAAACCATTTTTGTGCGTGGCTTGGCCGGCATTTTCTGCAACGGTCTCACACCAGTTAACGCAGGCTGACTTACCAGTAAATCGGATAGGCGATAAAAATCAAGCGTCGCCAGAAAACTTTTACGCGCCTCGGTCAGGACTGTCCTGAGAACACAGGTCGGCAGCAAGGGACAGCTTTTACTGGGGTTGAAGCATTCCGCAATATCCATGTTTTCCTCGGCATCGCGTACCACATCTCCAACATTGATCAATTCGGGCCGGCGTGCCAGCCGCATCCCGCCGCCCTTGCCCCGGACCGTTTCGATATAGCCACGAGCACCCAACTGATGCACCACCTTCATCAGGTGATTCCGCGAAATGTCGTAATTGCTCGCGATCTCGCTGATCGTCACCAGCCGGTCCTGCTGCAGGCCGAGGTATATCAGAACACGCAATGAATAATCGGTAAAGCGTGTAAGTTGCATTTAGATTACCTGTAATTATTACAATCCAAATCCGTTATTTTCAGCATATCAGACCGGCTTGGCGCTACCCAACTTTCAAGCCCCTCGTTATTTAAGCATGGTCTCCAGTCGATGCGCCTGAAGCAACATAGTTCCCGGATGCGGTTGGCGTATGTCCTCGGCGGCCCATCATTTTCGGGTACGTCGACGACACGCTGAGGCGCCACCAACACTGCAGCTTGCCTGGATCGATCAAGCCATGGCTAGAACCCGGTTCCAGCCCCGATCATTCGCTACATACCGGATGGATCCATCCACCATGCCAACCGCTTAAACCACCTGCCGCCGGACGGATATGTCTATGTACCGACACTCTTAACAAGGGCAGCAGAGGCGGCCCGATCTGCTCAAAGTGGTTGACAACCCGTAATCTATAAGATGTATAATTTATCCATCTTATAGATTACGGAGCTGAAGCATGGCAATCAATATGTTCGCGTACACGTCCCACCATGACTTCAGCAAACTCATTGTACTGATCCTGTTAATCATGTTTTCCTCCGCCAGCCTGGCAGAAAAGCACAGCTTCGAGATGTCCATCGAGGACACCAAGATCACACTCGTAAACAAGCAGCAGTTCCACACCTTTGCTTTCAACGGTCAGGTTCCGGGACCGCTCATCCACGTCAAGGAAGGCGACGAAGTCACCGTCATCGTCAACAATCTCACCACCCTGCCGCACACCATCCACTGGCATGGTTTGCTGCAAAAAGGCACCTGGCGCATGGATGGTGTGCCGGATACCACCCAGGCGGCGATCAAGCCTGGCGACACCTTCACGTACAAGTTCATCGCCGAACCGTCCGGCACCATGTGGTACCACTGCCATGTCAACGTCAATGAACATGTGGCCATGCGAGGCATGTGGGGAGCTTTCATCATCGACCCCAAAAACCCCAAGGCGATCGAGAAGACGGTGACGAAAGACTTCATCCTGATGATGTCGGACTGGGCGTCGAAATGGGCCTTCAAGCCGGGATACGGCGGAGTGCCGGGCGACGTGTGGGATTACTTCACACTTAACGGCAAGGCTTTTCCCGACTCGCAGCCCATCCGTGTGAACAAGGGCGATGTGATACGCATGCGGTTGATCGGTGCGGGCGATTTGACCCACTCGATCCACATTCACGGACACGTGTTCAAGGTGGCTTTCAAGGATGGCCATGCGCTGCCCTACCCCTATGACGCCGACACCATTCTGGTTGGACCGGGTGAGCGCTACGATATTTTCCTCACCATGGACAATCCCGGCCGCTGGATGGTGCACGACCATGTAGACACCCACACGATGAATGGTGACAAACCGATGGGCGGCATGATGACGGTCATCGAATACAACGAAATCCCTCGCAACGACCCGTTTTACGCCTGGAAAGACAAGGTATTCGTACCTGATTTCTACTTCGAAGAATCCCTGAAGAAGCCCTATGGCATGCACGATGCACCTGCATTCAAGGGACAGGCCATTCAATAAACGCAATCAAGAAAGGAGCAACGATGAAACTGCACATCCTGGCTGCATTGGGGATCGGCCTGATCACCGCCCCGGTGCACGCGGCAGACAATGCCGGTACCGCCCTGCTGAAATCGCAATGCATGAGCTGCCATGCCATCTCGAAACCGGTGGCAAGCCTCGATCGGCTGTGGGAACGCAAGGGGCCGGACCTTCACTACGCCGGCAACAAGTTCAATCAGCCCTGGCTGGAAAAATGGCTACAAAACCCGGTGCGTATCCGCCCGGCTGGCGAACTGTATACCCGGCATCTTAAAGGTAGTGACAAAGAAGACGTTGTGGACGAGTCGACCCTGACGCCTCATGTCAAATTATCGAAGTCCGAGGCCGAGGCCGTTGCCGGCGCGCTGATGGCGCTGACCGCCCCCGATCTGGTGGAAAAAGGAGTCTTCAAGGGCGCAAAAGTCAGCATGACGATGGGCGGCATGTTCTTCGGCAAGCTGCGCGGCTGCGGCGCATGCCATATGGCCAAACCCGGTTCGGGCGGCTCATCCGGCCCAGAGCTGTATACCGCCAGCGAGCGCCTGCAGCCCGATTACATCTACAGCTACATCAAGGATCCGCAGAAGATCGATCCGGGCATCTGGATGCCCGCGCTCGGCCTCTCCGAACCGGACTTGCAGCGGCTGACCGGCTACATCCTGCAACTCGACGCACGCGAGGGGAAATGAACATGAATATCACACGTACCGTGTCCATCCTGTCGCTGGCAAGCGGCCTCCTGTTTGCTGGCCAGACCGTAGCCGCCGATGCGGAACATGCTCGGGCAGCCCGCAATTACGATACCTATTGCGTGCAGTGCCACGGCATCAACCGCAACGGCCGCGGCATCAACAGCCGCGACATGTCGGTCCAGCCGCGTGACCATAGCGATGCGAAAGGGATGGGCGACATACCGGAAAACGAAATTCTCAAGGTCATCAAGGAAGGCGGCCTGGCGGTGAACAAATCGGTGCTCATGCCCGCCTGGGGTGGCGTGATGAGCGATGCCGAAATCAATGAAATGGCGGCGTATCTGCGCCATGTGTGCAAGTGCGGTTCAAGTAAGTAAACAAGGAGATTGATCATGAAGAAGCAAAGAAGGTTGCTGGGGATAACCTTGGCGGGTGCGATGGCATTGTCGGTGCTGGCATTTCAGGCCGAAGCAAAAACAGTACAAGTCACGCTGCATGCGACAGAAGTGGACTTGCCGATCGACAACAAGGGCACGATGTACAAGACCTGGACCTTTGACGGCAAGGTGCCCGGCCCGGTGGTTCGCGTCACCGAGGGTGACACGGTGGAATTCACCCTGATCAACGACAAGGCCAACAAGAATTCGCACTCCATGGATTTCCATGCGGCCAGGCTCGACGTGGTCAAGGATTTCGGCTCGATCAAGCCAGGCGAGAGCAAGAAGTTCACTTTTACGGCAGATTATCCGGGCGTGTTCTTCTACCATTGCGGATCGGATCCGATGATCCAGCACATTGCGCGCGGCATGTTCGGCACCATCATCGTCGACCCGAAAGACGCCAAGGCGATGCCGAAAGCGGACCGTGAATACGTTCTGATTCAGTCCGAGCTCTACCCGAATCCGGACGCCAAGGATGACATGATGGCGAACAAGTGGAGCAACGTCATGTTCAACGGCGGCATCTTCAAATACGACCCGGTGCATGATCCGGCCGCGACCCGCTGGCTACAGGCCAAGCCCGGTGAGCGCGTGCGGGTGTATTTCGTGAATGCCGGCCCCAACGAGTTTTCGTCCTTCCATCCCATCGCCGGCATCTGGGACAAGGTCTACGCAAGCGGCAATCCGAAAAACGTGCAAACCGGCATGCAAAGCTTCACGGTCGGACCGGGCGACGCCGCCACCTTCGACCTGATTTCACCGGTCGAGGGTGCCAACGCAATTGTGACGCACTCGCTGAAGGCCGCACTCACCGGTGCCATCGCCGTGATCATGTTCAGCAATGACGCCGATCCTAAAATGGGTCGTGGCGAACAGATCCTGGTGCGATAAGCCTTGATTGACGGGTGGAAAAATTCTCTTTCCACCCGTTTTCCGGCGCAACCCAGACCACCTGTGGCCCCTGTGCCAAAACCTGCCATCCGGAGTCAGATATGAAGTTGAAGCGAATCCCCCATTATTGGGCGGGCGCATTGCTGGTCATTGCGTCCAGCCTCGCCACCGGCAGCATGCATACCGTCTGGGCATCGCCCGGCGACGCCCCCCATGCCACCCAGTCCGTCCCGGCCATTTCCCCGGCCAACGCCAAAGACGGGTGGGTGTGCCCCATGCATGCCGAAGTACACCAGCATGCGCCCGGCAAGTGCCCGATATGCAAGATGAAGCTGGTCAAGGTCAAGCCACGCGGCTGATCGGGCGCCATGAAAAAATCGTTTGCGCGCACGCTGTATGTCGGCGCTCTGCTGGCGCTCACTGCGGGCATGCTCGGCATTGCGTATTTCGCCGGGCAACCGCAGGCCAATGCCGGTATTCCCGCCATCAACCATGCGCATGCCCAGGGGCCGGACCGTCTCGACGGACTGGATGCGACGCGGCGCGGGAAGAAACTGTGGGTCTGCCCGATGCACGCGCACATTCTCCAGGACCATACCGGGTCCTGCCCCATTTGCGGCATGGATCTGGTAGAAGCGGATGCTGATCCGGGTCAGGGCGAAGGCGCGGGAATCGCAGTCGATCCGGCATTGCAGCAACGACTGGGCGTACGGCTGGCGGCTGTTGCGCCGCACACTCTGAGCCGGGAACTGCACACCTACGGCACGGTGACCATCGATGAGACTACGTTAGTCGAGGTGGTTCCCAAGATCGAAGGCTGGCTACGCAAGCTGCACGTTCACGCAGTGGGGCAGCCGATCCAGGCGGGACAGGTGTTGTACGAAATCTATTCGCCGGAACTGGTGCAGCGCCAACGCGAATACATCGAATTGCTGCAGCGGCGCGATCAACTGTTGGAGAACATGGTCGACATGTCCGGGCAGAATGCGCAGATGGCGGCCAGCATGGCGCGAGAGCGCATCCGCAGCCGCGAAAAGTTCCGCTATGCCGATGTAAGCGACGCGATTCTGACCGAGATCGAGCGAACTCGGCGCACGATCGATGTGGTTGCGGTACGCGCGCCGACATCCGGCTTCGTTACCCGGATTGGCGCACGGGAAGGCGCGTACGTCACCCCGATGGTCAACCTGCTGACAGTGGCAGACAGCGCCCGCGTCTGGATCGACATCGCGCTGTATCCCGACCAGCTCGCCTGGATCAAGGAAGGTGACGAAGCGACGGTGACCCTGCCGCACAGCGACCAGCCACCGCTCACGGGGCGGCTGACGTTTGCCTCGCCCCTGCTGGAGGCCGCCACCCGCACTGTCAGGGCGCGCCTGGCGGTGAACAACGCGCATCAGGGGCTGCGGCCCGGCACATGGGTGGACATCCGTATCGCCACGCGCCCGCAACACGTGCTCGCGATCCCGCGCTCCGCGGTGATCCGCACCGGCAAGGGCGACCGCGTCATGCTGGCCCGCGACGGCGGGCATTTCATGCCGGTGGCAGTGGAAATCGGCATCGAGAACGGCGACTTCGTCGAAATCGCCGATGGGCTGGCGGAAGGGGCAGAGGTCGCGGTCAATGGCCAGTTCCTGCTGGATGCCGCCGCGTCCATGCATGACGCGGCGCAGCGCATGCAGCACGAGCGCTGAACATGATCCGCCATCTGATCGAGTGGTCACTGCGCAACCGCCTGCTGGTGCTGCTGGCCACCCTGTTGCTCGCGGGCTGGGGCGTGTACGCCACGCAGCACATGGCGCTCGACGCCATCCCCGATCTTTCCGACACGCAGGTCATCGTCAAGACCGGTTATCCCGGCCAGTCGCCGCAAGCGGTGGAAGACCAGGTGACTTATCCGCTCGCCTCGGCGTTGCTGTCGGTGCCCAACTCCACCGCGGTGCGCGGCTTTTCCATGTTCGGCGAATCCTATATCTACGTCATTTTCAAGGAGGGCACCGACCCCTACTGGGCACGCTCGCGAGTGCTGGAATACCTGAGCCAGATGGCATCGCGACTGCCCGCAGGGGTGTCTCCCACCCTGGGCCCGGACGCGTCGGGGGTGGGCTGGGTATTCCAGTATGCGCTGGTCGACCGGCACCACCGCTACGACGCCGACCGGCTGCGCGCCGTGCAGGATTTCTACCTGAAATACGAATTGCAAAGCCTGCCCGGCGTGGCCGAAGTGGCCAGCGTGGGCGGCATGGCACGCCAGTTCCAGATCGAGGTGAATCCGAACCGTCTGGCGGCCTATCAGCTGTCGCTGGAACAAGTCAGCCAGGCTGTACGCGACAGCAACCTGTCCGGCGGCGGCTCGGTGATGGAGATGGGGCGTGCCGAATACATGGTGCGCGCACGCGGCTACCTCAAGACGCTGGACGAGTTCCGGCAGATTCCCCTCGGCGTGGATGCTCAAGGTGTGCCCATCCGGCTGCAAGACGTAGCCAATATCCAGACCGGCCCCGAATCGCGCCGGGGTGTGGCCGAACTCGACGGCGAAGGGGAAGTCACCGGCGGCATCGTCGTCATGCGCTACGGCCACAACGCCCTGGAAACCGTGGCGCGCGTCAAGGCGCGCCTCCAGGAACTGCAGGCAGGCCTGCCGCCGGGAATCGAACTGGTGGTCACTTACGACCGCTCCGGCCTGATCGTCCGCGCCATCGACAACCTGCGCAGCAAGCTGCTGGAAGAATCGCTGGTCGTCGCGCTGGTCTGTCTGGCGTTCCTGTTTCACCTGCGCTCATCGCTGGTGGCAGTTGTCACCCTGCCGATCGGCATCCTGGCCGCATTCATCGTCATGCAGGCACAGGGCGTCACCGCCAACATCATGTCGCTGGGCGGCATCGCCATCGCCATCGGCGCCATGGTGGACGCCGCCATCGTGATGATCGAGAACATGCACAAGCATCTCGAACGCGCCGGCCCCGGCTGCGATTATTGGGAGGTAGCGCGGGCCAGCGCGGTGGAAGTCGGTCCCGCCCTGTTCTTCTCGCTGCTGATCATCACGGTGTCCTTCCTGCCGGTGTTCGTGCTCACCGGGCAGGAAGGCAAGCTGTTCGCGCCACTGGCCTACACCAAGACCTATGCCATGGCGGCAAGCGCCGCGTTGGCGGTGACGCTGACGCCGGTATTGATGGGCTATTTCATCCGCGGCCGTCTCACCCCGGAACACAAGAATCCGCTCAACCGCCTGCTGCAGGCGCTGTACCGTCCGGCGCTGCTGGCCGCGCTCGAGCGGCCCAAATCCGTACTGCTGCTCGCCGTGCTGCTGCTCGCCAGCGTGGCCTGGCCGCTGTCGCGCCTCGGCAGCGAGTTCATGCCGCCGCTGTACGAAGGCGACCTGCTGTACATGCCGACCACGCTGCCCGGCGTATCGATTGACGAGGCGGCGAACATCCTGCAGATCACCGACCGCCTGATCCGCCAGATGCCAGAAGTCGAGCGCGTGTTCGGCAAGGCCGGGCGCGCCGACAGTGCCACCGACCCGGCGCCGCTGTCGATGCTGGAAACCACCATCCTGCTCAAGCCGCGCAGCGAGTGGCCGCCCGGCCAAACCGTAGAGCAGCTGATTCAAAAACTCGACCAGACCGTGCGCCTGCCCGGACTGACCAATTCCTGGGGCTATCCGATCCGTACCCGCATCGACATGCTGTCCACCGGCATCCGCACCGCGGTCGGCGTCAAGATCACCGGCCCCGACCTCGACGGCATCGCCGCCCTGGCGGAAACAATCGAAGCGGTGCTGAAGCAGGTGCCGGGCACGCGCGCGGTGTTCGGCGAACGCGTTGCTGGCGGGCGCTACCTGGACATCGACATCGACCGCGCCGAGGCTGCGCGCTATGGCGTCACCGTGGCCGACGTGCAGCGATTGGTGCAGGGCGCCATTGGCGGGGAAAACATCGACACCGTAGTGGACGGGCGCGAGCGCTACCCCATCAACCTGCGCTACCCGCGCGCCCTGCGCGATTCACCGGAAGCGTTGGCGGCCAGCCGGATCACGACCTCCACCGGCGTTCAGGTCCCGCTCGGTACGCTGGCAAAAATCAGCATCACCGACGGCCCGGCCGAGATCAAAAGCGAAAACGGCCGCCTCACCGGCTACGTCTACATCGACCTGGAAAGTCGCGATCTCGGCGGCTATGTCGCCGCGGCACGGCAGGCGGTCGCCGCGCAGGTCAAACTGCCGCCCGGCTACGCCATCGCCTGGTCAGGTCAGTACGAAAATTTGCAGCATGCCCGGGAACGGCTGCAGTGGGTCGTTCCGCTCACCCTGGCGCTGGTGCTGATGCTGCTCTACCTGCATTTCCGCCATCCCGGCAAAGTGCTGCTGGTGGCCCTGTGCCTGCCGTTTTCCCTGGTCGGCGGCGTCTGGCTGACCTACTGGCTGGGCTACAACCTGTCGGTCGCGGTGGCGGTCGGCTTTATCGCGCTGGCGGGCGTGGCGGCGGAATTCGGGATCGTGATGCTGCTCTACCTGGACAACGCCATCGAGGAATACCGTCAGTCCGGCCGGCTGACCGACCGCGCGGCCCTGCGGCAAGCGATCATTCAGGGCGCACTGCTGCGCGTGCGGCCCAAGATGATGACGGTGGCAGTGATCGTGGGAGGCCTGCTGCCCGTCATGTTCAGCGACGGCGCCGGTTCTGACGTCATGAAGCGTATTGCCGCGCCGCTGGTGGGCGGCATGCTGACCGCGCCGCTGTTATCGCTGATTGTCATTCCAGTGCTGTATTGGTTATGGCAGGGACGCAGCTTGCTGCCGGCGAAGACGCACGGCTAACCTACATGTAGCGGGAGAACCGATCGCCCTGCGCTATACGTTGATCTATCCAATTGCGTCAGAACAAACCGGGGGAGCCCAAATGCAACGCCTTCTCCTGCCACGCGTCCATTTTTACACCCCATTTCTCTCGCAAGCCGGCTGATCGATATTTTTATAACTGACGCATCCAGGTGACCTTCACGCCTGACGCCCCAATGGCCAACGCCGAATCACGTCGTAATGTGCGCCGTCGGTCTCGGTGCGCGAAGCCACCAGCACGAAATCACTGATCGACCAGTGCACCGGTGTGCATTCAGACACGCCGCCGCCGGCCATGTTACGCAACAGGGTGACGTGCGGCACGTGCGGACGAGCATCGAAGGCAATCCCCGACTGCTGAATCGCAGCAGCCAACACGTCAACCAGCGCGCCGAGTTGCGAAGGAGGCTGGCTGGGGCCCAGCCAGCCAATTTTGTTGTGATGCCAGTAGCCCGCCTGATCGAGGGCCAGCTCGAAAACTTTGGCCTGGATGGCATCCACGCTGGCGGTCAGCGCATCGAGTTGCGCGACTGGCGTGCGGCCCAGAAAAGCCAGGGTGAGGTGCAGGGTGTCGGCGCGCATGCGACGGCCGCCCCAGTGCTTGTGCAGCCATCTGCCGGTCTGGTTGAGCGCGGTGCGGGTGGCGTCGTCCGGCCATAGGGCGAAGAACAGGCGCAGGCTGTCGGACTCGCCTGCAGCCGTTTCAGTCACGCTCGATCAGACATACCGCCTCGGCGGCAATGCCTTCGCCGCGCCCGGTGAAACCGAGTTTCTCGGTGGTGGTGGCCTTGACGTTGACGCGATCGATGGCGATGCCGAGGTCGTCGGCGATGTGTGTGGTCATGCGTGCGATGTGCGGTGCCATTTTGGGGGCTTGCGCAATGATGGTGGCGTCGACATTGCCGACGCGCCAGTTGCGTTGCTGCAATTGCTCGGCGACGCGGCGCAGCAGGATGCGGCTGTCGATGCCGGAAAACGCAGCGTCGGTATCGGGGAAATGCCGACCGATATCGCCCAGTCCAGCCGCACCCAAGAGCGCATCGCTGATTGCATGCAGCAGCACATCGGCGTCGGAATGCCCGGCCAGTCCCAACTCGTGAGGAATCTCGACGCCGCCGATGATGAGTTTGCGGTTCTCCGCAAAAGCATGCACGTCGAAACCGTGGCCGATGCGCACATCACTCATGCAGCTTCCCCTGGATCAGACTCGCCAGCTCCATGTCCTGCGGATAAGTGACCTTGAGGTTGCGGCTGTCAGACTCGACGAGTTTGGGCTGCAGACCCAGTTGTTCAATGGCCGAGGCTTCGTCGGTCATGTCGCTGCCGGCGGCGCGCAGGGCTTCGACCAGCTTGCCGTGACGGAACATTTGCGGGGTTTGCGCTTGCCACAGGCCGGCGCGCGGTACGGTGGCCTCGGCCCTCGCGCCGGGTGACGCGTCGGCTGCGGCACGCTTGAGCGTATCGGCTACTGGCACGGCCAGCAGACCACCGACTGGATCATCAGCGACTTCGACCAACAG
The DNA here is from genome assembly GCA_036568265.1 of Thiobacillus sp. GTDB lineage: Bacteria > Pseudomonadota > Gammaproteobacteria > Burkholderiales > Thiobacillaceae > Thiobacillus. The sequence goes on along the minus strand of DATCSW010000010.1, from coordinate 15,375 downwards.
TTTATCCAGCATTTCATCGGGCAAGCACGGGCGTGCGGCATCGTGCACCAGCACCCAGTCATCAGCGGCACACACTTTGGACATGGCTTCGAGGCCATTCAACACGCTCTCGGCACGGGTGGCACCGCCGCAGCGCAGGACTTCGATGCGATCTTCCCAACCCTGCCACTCGTAACTGTTCCAGTGTTTGTCGTTGGGCGAGAGCACGATAAACAACTTGGTGATGCGCGGCTCACGCGCCAACACCATCATCGCGTGCGCAATCATGGGAACCGCGTTCAGCAACATGTACTGCTTTTCAACTGCCCCGCCCATGCGTGAACCGCTGCCGGCTGCGGGAATCAATGCGTAAAAATTCATGCGTCGCCTCCAGGCGCTAACACTTCTCGGTTGCCATTGCTTTGCATGGACGACACCAGGCCGGCACGTTCCATGTCTTCGATCATGCGGGCAGCGCGGTTGTAGCCGATGCGCAACTGACGCTGCACCGACGAAATCGACGCGCGGCGTGATTTCAACACATAAGCCACAGCCTGGTCGTACAGCGGATCGGCTTCTGCTGAGGCCTCGCCAAATTCACCACCCTCTCCGCCTGCTTCGGGCGAATCGAGCATGCCTTCGATGTATTCGGGTTCGCCCAGCGATTTCAGGTAATCAACCACGCGGTGGACTTCGTTATCCGATACGAATGCGCCATGCACGCGCTGTGGCAGGCCGGTACCCGGCGGCAGATAGAGCATATCGCCCTGCCCCAGCAAGGCTTCGGCGCCCATCTGATCGAGAATGGTGCGCGAATCAATCTTGGACGAAACCTGGAACGCAATGCGGGTGGGAATGTTGGCCTTGATCAGACCGGTGATCACATCGACCGATGGCCGCTGCGTCGCAAGAATTAAGTGAATACCGGCCGCGCGCGCTTTCTGTGCCAGCCGCGCGATCAGTTCCTCGACCTTTTTACCGACCACCATCATCAGGTCGGCGAGTTCGTCGATCATCACCACGATCATCGGCATCGGTTCGAGCGGCTCGGGGTTGTCTGGCGTGAGGCTGAACGGATGCGTCAGCGGTGTGCCGGCTTTTTTGGCGTCGCGTACTTTCTGGTTGTAGCCGGCGAGGTTGCGCACCCCCACGGCTGACAGCAGCTTATAGCGCCGCTCCATCTCGCCCACGCACCAGTTGAGCGCGCTGGCGGCCTGCTTCATGTCGGTCACCACCGGCGCCAGCAGATGCGGAATGCCTTCGTAGATCGACAGCTCCAGCATTTTGGGGTCGACCATGATCATGCGCACGGCGCTCGGATCGGATTTGTACACCAGCGACAGAATCATGGCGTTGACGCCGACCGACTTGCCCGAACCGGTGGTGCCCGCCACCAGCAGGTGCGGCATTTTTCCTAAATCAGCCACCACCGGGTTGCCTGCAATGTCTTTGCCCAGCGTGACGGTCAACGGGCTGATGCTGTCGTGATAGGCCTTGGATCCGAGAATTTCGGACAAGCGCACGATCTGCCGCTTGGGATTGGGAATCTCCAGTCCCATGGTGTGCTTGCCGGGGATGGCTTCGACCACGCGAATGCTGATGACCGAAATAGTACGCGCCAGGTCTTTCGCCAGATTGACGATCTGGCTGCCTTTCACACCTACCGCCGGTTCGATTTCGTAGCGCGTAATCACCGGGCCGGGCGAAGCCGACACCACTTTGACCTCGACACCGAATTCGGCGAGCTTGCGCTCGATCATCAATGACGTGTATTCGAGCGACTCGGCGCTGGCGGTTTCTACCGCTTCGTCGGCCGGATCGAGCAGATGCAACGGCGGCAAGGGCGAATCGGGCATGTCGGAGAACAATGGCGCCTGTTTTTCAGTGACGGCACGTTGCGATTGCGGCACTTCCTTCACCACCGGCTCGATCCGAATCGGCGGCGCTTCGACCATTTTTTTCTTTTCCACCGAGACCTTGGCATCGCGCTTTTGCTGTGCCAATTCGCCCAGCTTGCGGTCGCGATAGGCCTGCCAGGATTGAATGACTTTCCAGTAAGCCTTTTCCACCCCCTCGCCCGTGCGCTCGGCCATGCTCAGCCACGACATGCCGGAAAACAGACTGAAACCCACCGCCATCAGCAACAGCAGCACCAGCGAACCGCCGGTAAATCCGAGCAAGGCCCCTGCCGCCGCCCCGATGCCGGAGCCCAACACGCCGCCATGGGTATCGGGCAGCGTCACTGTCCAGTGCCAGGCGCGCAGCCATTCCACCCCGGTACTCGACAACAACAACATGCCGAACCCGCTCAGCCGCACCAGGCGCTGACGCCCGCTTGTCAGCGGGACTTCGTCGAGATGGCGAAAAGTGCGGATCACATAAGCGACAGCCAGTAATACCCACCACCAGGCCGACACGCCAAACAGCATCAGCATCAGATCGGATAGCCACGCGCCGAAACGGCCACCCATATTGTGCAGTGCGCCGCCGTCGCCAGTGGTGCTGAAGCTGGGATCAGCTGCACTGTGGGTGATCAGAATTGCGGCCAGCAGGATCGCGGTAAACCCCACCAGCAACGCGCGGGCTTCGCGCAATAAGCGCTGCATTCGGGGCGGCAACGGGGTCGACGGACGGGAAGCGGGACGCGCCATGGGAACTTATCGAATAAAAGTGCTCTGAATTATCGCGGATATTGCATCCAGACGCGAGGCGAAAGCCGCGCCGGATTGATTTCCGGGCTGCCAGCAAGGCAATACGGCCGCCAACATTGGTTAGAATACCCGGCTTACCTTTCCCACTACTCTGAGACCCCACCATGAGCACAGTCCATCACAAACTCATCATTCTCGGTTCCGGCCCCGCAGGTTATTCCGCCGCTGTGTACGCCGCGCGCGCCAACCTTTCTCCGGTCTTGATCACCGGCATGCAGCAAGGTGGTCAGCTCACGACCACGACCGACGTCGACAACTGGCCAGCAGACGCGGAAGGTGTGCAGGGCCCCGAACTGATGGAACGTTTTCTACGTCATGCCGAACGCTTCAATACCGAAATCATTTTCGACCAGATCAATGCGGTCAAACTGACCGAAAAGCCGTTCACCCTGACCGGCGATTCCGGCACCTACACCTGCGATGCACTGATCATCGCCACCGGTGCGTCGGCCATGTACCTCGGCCTGCCGTCCGAAGAAGCCTTCATGGGCAAAGGCGTGTCGGGCTGCGCCACCTGTGATGGCTTCTTCTACAAGAACCAGGAAGTGGCCGTCATCGGCGGCGGCAACACCGCGGTCGAAGAAGCGCTGTATCTGGCCAACATCGCCAGCCACGTCACCCTGGTGCACCGCCGTGACACCTTCAAGTCCGAGAAAATTCTGGTCGACCATCTGATGAGCAAGGTCAAGGAAGGCAAGATCTCCCTCGAACTCGATCACACGCTGGACGAAGTGCTGGGCGACAAGACCGGCGTCACCGGCATGCGCATCAAGAGCACCAAGGACGACAAGACCAAGGACATCAAGCTCACGGGTGTCTTCATCGCCATCGGTCACAAGCCCAACACCGCCATCTTCGAAGGCCAGATCGATCTCGAAGGCGGCTACATCGTCACCAAGGGCGGCAACAAGGGCAACGCCACCGCCACCAGCATCGAAGGCGTCTACGCCGCCGGCGACGTGCAGGACCACATCTATCGTCAGGCTGTGACCAGCGCTGGTACCGGATGTATGGCCGCGCTCGACGCCGAGCGTTATCTGGATGCACTCGGCAAGGCTGCCAGCTGATTGGCCGTCCGGATTGGCTGATGTAACCAAGCCATGAAGCGCGGTCGCGGCACAGCACTGGGAGCGGTCTCGCTTGAGGCCCTCGCCCGCTTTCGCCGCACCGTAATCGCCGAAGCGGCCGCACAAAGCGCGGCCCGCCCAGGCCCGCCCCCTTCCCCACCCATCGACGGCCCGGCGGCTTTTCGCCTGGCCGTGGCCGACGTGACGCCACTGCCGCCACCCAACCGTGCCGAGATGCCACGGCAACGCCCAAAAGCCATCGCCCGGCATGCGCGCAACGAGCAGTCCATCATGGTCGATTCTTTATCCGACCCGTGGGAGATGGACGCCTCGGTCTCAGCCAATGAAGCACTGGCGTTCGTGCGCTCGGGGGTGCCCACCGCCACGCTCAAAAAAATACGGCGTGGCAGATGGGCCATACGCGGCGAACTTGACCTGCACGGCCACACCGGCGACGAAGCCCGCGTGGCACTGGCGGCCTTCCTCAACCGTTGCAAACTCGAAGACCGACGCTGCGTACGCATCATCCACGGCAAAGGCTATGGTTCAAAAAACCGCCTGCCCGTACTCAAAAACAAGGTGCGCCACTGGCTGATGCAGCGCGAGGACGTCCTCGCGTTTTGCCAGGCACCCACCAACGATGGCGGCGCCGGCGCCGTGATCGTTTTACTCAAATCGTCTAATCGTTAATCAGAAAGGCCCACCATGAGCGACCCCGTCATCCAGGATTTCGAACTCCCCTCCACCGGCGACAGCACGTTCAAGCTGTCCGACCATCGCGGCAAGAATGTTGTCGTCTACTTCTACCCCAAGGACAACACCTCCGGCTGCACCCTCGAAGGGCAGGAGTTTCGCGACCTGTACGCCGACTTCGGCAAGGCCAACACGATCGTGGTGGGCATTTCGCGCGACAGCATCAAGTCGCATGAAGGTTTCAAGGCTGCGCATGAATTTCCGTTCGAGTTGTTGGCTGATACCGATGAAAAGGTTTGCGAACTGTTTGGCGTGATGAAGCTGAAGAACATGTATGGCAAGCAGGTGCGTGGCGTGGAGCGCAGCACGTTTGTGTTTGATGTTGATGGGAAGCTGGTCAAGAGCTGGCGCGGGTTGAAGGCGCCGGGGCATGCGGCGGAGGTGTTGGGGTTTGTGCAGGGGCTGTGAGGGTTTAGTTTTGTAGCTGAGTTCTGCTCTGGGCTATTGACCGTTGGCCGGGGTTGCCGGCGGCAAGTTACTTTCTTTGTCTCGCCAAAGAAAGTAACCAAAGAAAGGCGACCCCACATCCCGCCCTTCGGGTACCCGAATCCCGAGTCTGCCGAACGGGCGTCGAAGAACTCGCCCCGCTTTTGCTGTTTTAAATTGATTTTTTGTGAGCTGTGCTCAAACACCTTCGCCGCTGATCCGCTCGACAGACTCAGAATTCGGCGGGGCTCAAGGGGTGGCAAGTCAAAACCAGGATTGGGGTGGTGGGACGTTTGTGGTTAATATTGAAGCTGCCCACATCCGACCCAACGCAAAAAAGATTACACCTGCACGGGCCAAAAGCCCCGGGAGAATCGAGGCAAGCATTCGAGGGTCCTAAAAAGGAAAATAAATGCTCGATCTACTCCGAGATAATTGGATAGCACTGGTCTCTCTATCCGTTGCACTCGTAGGAGGGGTGCCCGGCATCATAGCGGTGATCAACGAATGGCGCGCTCGCCCAAACCTTGCTGCATACCTTAGCAACATTGTTGTTATAAAAGCCGATGATGTTTGGGGCGAGACTCGGGCTGGATTTATTCTTTTCCTTGCGATTGGAAATAAAGGGAAAGAACCACTTGTTCCGCTCTCATACAAACTGGAATGCCAAATCGGTGGGAAGTGGTTGCTGTTTGAATACCTCTCCCTTCCGGAAGGGTATGAGGTGAATGGCCCCGATTGGCAATACAAATTTGTTGATGTCGCTGAGAATGACATACGGATACAGCGCAAAACAATAAGTCGGGAATCGCCAACTCACGGGTTTCTCGCATTCGCTTCAAAAAACACCACCATTGAAGAACTGGTCAGTGTGTATATGCGGATGCCAATCAAGCTCAAATGCATGGACATCTTCGGCCAGACACACGAGTTCATTCTCAATAAGGATCTAACGCCGGCGCGTGCACATGCTCGCTTGCCTCCTGGAAAAGGAGTTTGGGTCACGGTGACGACCAAGAACGGCAGTTGAAAATATCGGAAACTTAAGGTTTCTCGCCAGGGCGAGTCGAATCCGGTTTCCCCAATCAACTCGTCATAGGCGATTACGCTGGATGTGTGAAGCTTAAATATATCAACGCCTATCCAGTCACCGGTGTTCTGGTTTTGACTTTCATCCCCTCTCAGCCCCGCCGAAAATCGAGCCTGTCGGGTGGATCAGCGGCAAAGGTGTTTGAGCCCCGCTCACAAAAAACAAATTTAAAACAGCAAAAGCGGGGCGAGTTCTTTGCCGCCCTCCCGGCAGGCTCTATTTCCGGGAATTCGGGGATGTTAGGGTCGCCTTTCTTTGGTTACTTTCTTTGGCGAGACAAAGAAAGTAACTTGCCGCCGGCAACCCCGGCCAACGGTCAGCAGTCCAGCACCACCTCCAGCCAAATCCTCCCAGTCACCGCTCAAACACCCCCACGATCAATTCGCTTCACTTTGGCAATCAGCCCAGGATGATCCCGCTGGGGTTTGTCGAGGTGATAACCCTGCACCATATCCACGCCGAATTCGCGCAACATTTCCAGAGTGCGGGCATCCTCAACGAATTCGGCAATCGTGCGCTTTCCCATTCCGCGCGCCACGTCGGCGATGGCCTTGACGAATACCTGATTGTCCCGGTCGACTGGCAGGTTACGTACGAACAGGCCGTCGATCTTGAGGGTGTCCACCTGCAGATGCTTGAGGTAGGCAAAAGAGGAAAAGCCACTGCCAAAGTCATCCAGCGCAACCCCGCAGCCGGTGACGCACAGTGCCTCGATGAAACGCTGCGCATCGGCCAGGTCGCTGACGGCGCTGGTCTCGGTGAGTTCTACCAGCAAACGCGCCGGCGCCACGCCATTGTTGCGCAGCAGGTCATCGATATATTGGGGTAGACGCGGGTCATCAAACGAGCGCCCCGAGATATTCACTGCCAGATCGGGCATGTTGGGCCGCTCACTGAGCAAACGGACCGCTTGAGCCAGCACCCAGCGATCGATGTCGAGGATCTTGCCGCTTTTTTCCGCCATGGGGATAAAGCGGCCTGGCATGATCAATTGTTCCGGATGCTGTTCATCCACCATGCGCACCAGCGCCTCCAGATGCGCCAATTCCCCACTTTGGGCATGGTAGATACCCTGGAAATGCAGCTGCAACAGATTGTTTTCCAGCGCGTGGGTGATGCGATCGTTCCAGGTCAGATGCTCGATCATGAAACGTGTTTTGTCCAGGTCCGGACTGTAGACTCGCCAGGTGTTTTTGCCCGCCTGCTTGGCCTGGTACATGGCCATGTCGGCATGGGCGACCAACTCATCGCTATCGGCGGCCTGACTGGGATAGAGCGCGATGCCCACGCTGGTGGTCAAACGCAAATTCTGGCCCTCAAAACGGAAAGGGATGGCGGCGACCGCACGCACTACACGTTCAGCCAGTTGAATGACCTCTTCTTCCTTGGCGTTGGGCACCAGCAACGCGAATTCGTCACCGCCCAAGCGTGTAAATATCTCATTGCGCCGCACCAGGGTGCCGACCTCACTGGCCACCCGGATCAACAAGGCGTCACCAGCCCGATGACCAAAGCTGTCATTGACTACCTTGAACTCATCCAGATCGAAGAACAGCAAGGCTCCCTGGCTACCATTGCGTTCGCAATCATCCAGCATATGCTGGATCTCCAGTTGGAAGCGATGCCGGTTATACAGACCAGTGAGCGCATCCCGCTCGGCCAGATAGGCGAGTTGGGCGGCCGTCTGGCGCTCATTGGTGACATCTTCGTAAATCCACAGATGACCAATGAAATGTCCTTCCTCATCGCGGACCAGATAATTCAGCTGAGTCACTACCCGGCCGTCTGACATGGCGATTTCAAAACTATCTGTCGCCTCACGGGTTTCCAGTACCGATAGCAAATGCCGGGAAAAATGATCCGGCCGGGACAATACATTGCTGGAAAGGGACAGCACCTCGGTGGCAGGCATGCCTACCAACTCTGTTTCTTTATCGACCATCCAGATACGCCGGAAAGCCGGGTTGTGATAGACCACCCTGGCGTCGGTGCTCACCAGCAGGATGCCCAGATTCATGGCTGATAGTAGTGAGACCAGCCGGGCGCGTTCAACCTGGGCTTCAAGAGCCAGTCGCCGCTGGGTCGCCTCGGACAAACCCAGTTCACCGATGGCCTGACGCAAACCCTGCTCAGCCTTCTTCAATGCCGAAATATCACGCAGACTGGCGCGCAAGCCCAAATAGGTTCGATGGCGATCGTAAACGGGTTTCCAATTGGCCGACAGACTCAGCTCACTGCCGTCACGCCTCAACAGGCTGAACTCAAAATCCGAACCCGAACTCCCCTTTAAGGCATCCTGCAGTTTGAGTCTGACTTTTTCCTGGTCGGTCTCTGACACTCGGCAAAGCGGGAAATCCGGCATCGCCAGACACTCTTCGGGGCTATAGCCCACTCTGCCTTGCACGGTCGGGTTGATCCAGAGCAGCTTGCCATCAGGCGCAAGCCACAACTCCAGGTCATAGGTGAAATCGGCAATCGCATGGAAGCGTTCCTCGCTTTCTTCCAGCAGCCGGATGCGCTCCCGAACCGCCGCCGTCATGCCATTGAACGCATCGGCCAGCTGGCTCACTTCGTCATGTCCCGATACCACTACCGTGGTGTCGTAATTACCTGCTGCCACTGACTGACTCGCGACGGTCAGCCTGCCCAAATGACGCGTCATCCAGATACCCAGTGCAGTCAGTAGCAGAATCGACAACAGCACTTCAACTGCCGCAATCAGCAAGCTCTGGCGCAATAGATGCGCACGTGCATCCTTGAGAAAATCGGTGGACAAACCATAAGCCAGCTGGCCCAGTTGCTGCTCAGCCAGCGTGATCGGCACAGATAAATTGAAATACCCTTGATCGACTTCATCCGGGTCGAGTTCAGCATTGACCGTTGGTAGCGTCTGATCGGCTGGACGCCCCACAGCAGTCAAGACGTTGCCATAACGATCCTGCAATACCAGATAGGTAATCCCCTGCTCGCTTTGGATCTCTTCGAGGATGTCGTGAAGTGTGCCGTAGTCACGTTGAGCCAGCGGTGATGCCAGCGAGGCGTTGAATAGCGTCTTGAGTTCAGCCACCCTGACTTGCGCCTGCTCGAGCAGACTGGCGTTGGTCAAGCGCAGGCTGTTGACCACCAGCAAGCTGAGCATGACCACTTCGACAAGCACGCTGGCCAATAGCAACTTGGCGCGTAGGGAGCGTAATCGAATCAAGGCCGTCCCTGGAGCAAGCGTTTAACTTCACGCGCCGAACGATCCAGCGAACGCAGTTCCTCAGGCGTTACCGGACGCATGCCCTTATAGGCATTTCCGCCATAAAACTGGGCTCCTTCCGGCGTGTCGACAAAGCGAAACAAGGCGGTCTGAAACCGTTCAGCTTCCTGTTTCATACGCGGATGAACAATCCAGACCAGACCTGGCACCTGCGGCAACTCGGCAAACACCTGAATTTGCTCGAGCGTTTCCGCCTGCAATTGCCGCAAACCCGCAGGTGCAATCACGCCCATCAGGTTTTCTCCCTGTTGCACCGAAAAACCCACGCTGCTATGACTGGGGAAAATCCTGGATTGATAGTCACGCCCCGACACCAGCCCACGGTCCTCGAGCCATTCTTGCGCTTGCAACACAATCAGGGCCAGCGGATCAAAAATCGCCAACTCATGTCCACGCAACTCATCGAGTTTCTTGACTGGCTTGTTTTTGGACATAATCAGGATCGCTCGATTAGCCGATTGGTAAGTCGCCACGGGCAGAAACCCTGAGTCCACCTGATTAAGACGAGCCAGGTGCGCTGCCGTCACCAGCAAATCAAAATCACCCGCCAGCGTGTCCTGCTGGAAACGTTTGAAATCGGGTGCAGTCACCATTTCGATCGGGCGTTGCAGCTCGCGTTCAAGCAAGATAGACACGTAAAGGCTGATAATTGGTCAACAATACCTTGGTGCTGAGAGTAGGCAATATTCCTACCCGCAATGGGGCGCTGGGAGCGGCCTGAGCGGACCAGCCCAGGCATGCCATGACCAGGAACATGACGATGTGTTTCATGAATTGGGTTCCTTGCTTATCTGGATGAGTCCAGCATCAATCAAACACCACCCGGCCACACCGAGAGGCGAGCAGGATTCCGAATGTGACCAGAGTGCAATACATCAGACTACGAACGGCAAAGCCCATCATAAACTTTAGACAAGTTGGGCGAATAGAGCATGTTTCACGGCGAGCACCCACATCATGGCGGCATCCTATGCAGATGTTTGCAGCGGGCTGAATGATTCTGCAACAGCGTCTACCGTTTTTCCCGATACCTCTACTGCGAAAAACCGCTCCACGACCGCGAGCTTCCGCGTCCGTGTCATGGCCGGTAATGCATTAAGCAACAATCGCCCATATGGCTTGTCAGCCAGCCGCGTGTCGCAAATCATCAGCACGCCACGGTCGGTCTCGCTACGAATCAGGCGTCCCGCGCCCTGCTTCAAGCTGATCGCTGCATGTGGCAACTGGTAATCCATGAACGGCTTGCCGCCATTCCGTTCAGCCTGGGCGATACGGGCCGCGACCACCGGATCATCCGGCGGCTGGAACGGCAGTTTGTCGATAATCACCACCGACAGCGCATCACCAGGCATGTCGACGCCTTCCCAGAAACTTTGGCTGCCCAGCAGCACAGCGTTACCGGCTTTCTGGAATCGTGCGAGCAATTCATTCTTTGGTGCATCACCCTGCACCAGCAAGGGGTAGTCCCAGCCGCGCGACTTGAACGCTTCCTCCAGCAAACCGCGTGCTTTATCCAGCGCACGCAGGCTGGTGAACAGGATGAATGCGCGTCCGCCGCTGACTTCCAGCACGGGCAAGGCGGCGTTAACGACGGATTCGGTGAATTCGGGGGTGTTGGGCGCGGACACGCCTTGCGGGACGTAAAGCACGCCCTGGCGCGGATAGTCGAAGGGGCTGTCAACGCACAGCGTTTCGGCTTCCTCGATACCCAAGCGCGCCTTGAGATGACTGAAGTCGCCACCGATAGCAAGTGTGGCCGAGGTGAGAATCCACGCTTGCGCACGCTCGGTGAGCTTGGCGCCAAACATCGCGCCCACCGACAACGGCGTGGCATGCATCAGCAGTGAGCTCAAGGTGGTTTCGAGCCAGCGTACGCGTGGCGTATCCGGATCGTCATCACGTTGCCAACTGGTCAGCGTGGCTTGCACGGCTTGCGCACGCTCATAGCAGTTATTCAGATCGGCATCGCGCTCAGCCTGGGTTTCCAGTAGTTTGGTCAGATCATTGAGCGCGGCGCTCGCGGCTTTCAGGGCGTCTGGCCATTTGTCGTAGCGCTTGAGTTCGGCCAGTGTCGATTTGATCGGGTTCTGCGGGAACGCCAGGCGCAAGTCACGGGTGGCTTTGGTCAGGTCTTCTGCCGCCTTGCGCAGCACAGGAAAGTCGCCCGCTTTGACTGCGGCAAGGCGCTTGGTATCGTTACCCAGTTCGATCAACTGGGCGGTGGAAATGGTCTGCCCAAAAAATTGGGCGGCTGTTTCGGCCAGCTGGTGGGCTTCGTCGAGGATGACGGTGTTACAAGCGGGTAGCAGTTCGGCGACGCCTTCGTCTTTGAGCCACAGGTCTGCAAAAAACAGGTGATGATTGACCACAACCACTTCAGCGTCGAGCGCTGCCTTGCGTGCGGCCATCACAAAGCAGTCTTTGTAGTAGGTGCATTCGCTGCCGAGACAGGTGTCGCGACTGGAAACGGCGTACTGCCACGCAGTAGCGTCTTCGGGGATGCCTTCGGCTTCTGCACGGTCGCCGCTTGAACTGGTTTTGGCAAAGCTGGCGATTTTGGCCAGCCATTTCGGATCGTCGCGATTTGCAAAACGGCCATCACTCAGGTTGCGTTCGAGATGATGGTGACAGACGTAATTGGCGCGCCCTTTGAGCAAAGCCACCTTGACCGGAGACTTGAGCGCACGGCGCGCCGCAGGCAAATCGCGGTGAAACAGTTGATCCTGCAAGGCCTTGGTGCCAGTGGAAATCACCACTTTACCCCCCGACAACAAAGCAGGAATCAGGTACGCAAGGGTTTTGCCGGTACCGGTGCCCGCTTCAGCCAGCAGCACGCTGTTGTTGGCGACCGCGCGCTCGACGGCTTCGGCCATGGCAATCTGCTGCGGGCGCGCACGCCAACCCTGCAGCACTTCGGCACACGCGCCTTCAGGAGAAAATATATGTTTTAGATCAGACATGCTTGAACGGGAATTGGCAACGGAGTGTAACATTGAGGCCAGCCTGGATGAGCCGTACTGATCCAGATTGCACTAGCCGGCCCACGCGAAATTACATGGACACCCAAAATACCCCTGTTTTGACATGCGTACGTTCCTGCTTTTTATACTGATCACAGCGCTACCAGGTTGGGCGCACGCCGAAATTGCCTATCTGGAGATGCGTCCCAGAATCAGCGCCAGCGCCGAATACCTGCCCGGCCAAAGCGGTAAGCCAGCTATCTTGTTACTGCATGGTTTTCTGCAAACGCGGGATTTCCCCACTGTGGCAAACCTGGCCCGCAGTCTGCGCGACGCCGGCTATCCTGTTCTTGTACCTACGCTCAGCCTGGGCATCCCCAATCGTCAACGAAGTTTGGCCTGCGAAGCCATCCATCGGCACAGCCTTGATGACGATATGCTGGAAATTTCGCGCTGGGTAAACTGGCTCAAATCCCGTGGTCACCGCTCAACCGTACTGATAGGCCATAGTTTTGGCAGCCTGCAACTGCTGGCTTATCTCAATGGCCCTGTCGACAAAACTGTCAAAGCCTATATCGGTGCCTCGTTGATCGAAGCCAAGATTGGGGCAACCAATCGTTCACTGCTGATTGCCCGACTGAACAACCAACTGGCTACCGATCAAATGGGACTGGTTACACAAGAGCTTTCTCTTTGCAAGAAATACACTTCAACACCTGCGGGCCTGCTGTCCTATGTACGATGGGATCAGACACAAACTTTATCTGCTTTGAAAAACACGCCTGTCAAAACCCTGCTGATCATGGGCGACGCGGACAATATACTGGAGCGTAGCTGGCTCAAGACACTTATCCATATCCAGACGCCCATGGTGATTGTGGCGGGCGCCAACCACTTCATGGATGGCGAACATGAGTTCGATCTGCTCGATAAAACGCTTACTTTTCTGAAAACGGTGCAAAGGGACCGCACACCATGAAATGGCAGACCCCCATTTCAATCAAGAAAATTGCATTCGGCTTTATTTCAAGCCTGATGATCATGATGATCTTGATTGCCGGATTCGCCGTCTACCAGACACGCAGCGTCACCCGTGAGCTCCAGCAGTCAAACCAGGTGGCAGCGCGCGCCGAACTCGCTGCAGCCGTCGAACGTCTCCTGCGACGAATGGAAGTTCAGGCGGAAAAAATTTCGCATTGGGACGAAACACGTCAACAGCTAGTCTGGCCTGAATACTATCCTTACTGGCGCGATCAACGCGTTTATGAAAGCGGCATGCTGGCCAACAATTTCACGCGTGTTGCCCTCTATTCGGCTAACGGAAAACGCTTGCCCCCCAACCCGAAAACGCACACGTTTCCCGTCACGCTACCATCCGACACCGCCTTGCATGACACTTCCAGCTGGCTCGTGAACGAAGCCGGCAACATCGTCCTGTACCAAATGTTTCCGGTGTACAGCAATGGCGCGCAGCAAAACCTGTTAGGGGCCGGCCTGCTGCGGCTGGACTTCATACCGGAACTGCTACGCCGGGAAGAGTTCCGTTTTACTGATCAAGACAGCATCGGATTAAGCATGCGGACGGATGTACGGCTGCCTTCGTCACAGCTTTTGTCGCAGTTGAGTTTCAAGGCGCAAACCAATCCCGATCAATCGCATTTCCAGACCATATTGTCACGCACCCTGCTCGCGATTTTTGTGCTGCTGACTTCGGCAGCCCTGTTGGGATTTATCATATACAACCGCCTGCTGATTCGCCCTCTGGGTTGGTTGTCGCATGAAATTGACGCCATGCAGCAAGGCCACGCCCGACAACATCTGATGCGCGCCCGTCCCATGCGCATCACGGAACTTGAAAACATCCGACGATCGCTTTACAACTATCAACTGCAATTGCGCGACCTGCATGGCTCACTCGAACACCAGAATCGTGAATTTCACTCCCAGGCACGCCAAGACGCACTCACGGGGAGCCATAACCGGCGGGCGTATGAAGAGGACTGGACACATTTCCGCAACGAATTGAAAGCCGTGCCCCAAGGGGCGGCTTACCTGCTGTTCGATTGCGACCGATTCAAGACCATCAACGATACCTATGGGCATGCCAAAGGCGATCGCGTGCTGACCATCGTCGCCAATGCGCTAACCATGGCACTTCGCGCCAATGACAGGCTGTATCGCCTGGGGGGCGATGAATTTGCCACCTTCCTCTCGAACACCACACCCACTCAGGCCAAGCAAATTGCACAACGTTGCCAAAGCCTGATCGACGCCGCGCATTTCGACGACCTGGAGATTCGCGAACCCATAGGCGTCAGCATAGGCATTGCGTTTTGTCCTGCCGAGAACGCCGAGCAAATCGATGATCTGCCCAAGCAGGCCGATATCGCCATGTACACCGCCAAACAACCAGGGCGCAGCCGCATCGCCCTGTTTGGCGAGGATACCGAGCGCGCTTCGCAGACACTCGTGGCCAGCCGTGAGACCAGTGCCCTGTTTCAGGCGCTGGCGACCCCAGGCATGGTCGAAATGCATTACCAGCCTATTTATGCCTTGCCCGCCAGGCGGGTGGATTATTACGAGGCTTTGGCACGCATTCGCCATAATGGTGAACTGATCATGCCGGATGCCTTCCTCCCGGTGATCAGTGCCCGCCGCCTGGAAACCGAGTTCGACATGGCGGTATTGCACCAGATCGATGCCGACCTTTCATCCGGGCAACTCCCGGCAGGGATCGGCATCTCAATCAATATATCCGCCCAAAGTATTTCCCACCCGGAAATCATTTCGCATTTGATGGAATTGTCTCGTCACAATGCGCGCCATCCCCTGATGCTGGAGATCACGGAAACCTCGCTCATCACGCAGATGAACGAAGTCAGCACCTATCTGGACTTGCTGCACACTGCCAACTTCCGCATTGCCATGGATGATTTTGGAACCGGTTATTCACCCTTGCGTTATTTGGTCGACCTGCCGGTTGATGTGTGAATCGCACCCAGTTTACTAGACACCTTTGAGCCTATAAATTTGGCTAAACGGAGGTGTTATGACGAACAAGCGATACACGGAAGAATTCAAGATTGAGGCGGTCAAACAGATCACCGAAAGGGGTCACGCGGCGGCC
>DATCSW010000009.1:0-42669 GCA_036568265.1 Thiobacillus sp. | reverse complement strand
GCCGATGCTGGTGGCGAAGTTCACGCTTTGAGCGGCCTGTGCATCGCCGGTGCGGGTGACCGTAAAGGTCATCAAGCCGCCCTCGGTGATCGATGCATTGGCGACACTGAAAACTGGCGCCGGATCGTTATCGGTGATGGTCGTCGTGACGCTGTTGTTGGCGCCGCTGACAACCAGATTCTCGAAGTTGCCGCCGGTCGCCGACGCAATGGTCACGGTAAACGCTTCAGCGCCTTCATAGAGCGCATCGTCGATCGTGGAAATGGTGAGCGGCGCACTGCTTGAACCGGCCGGAATGGTGACACTTGCGACGCCGGTGAAATCGGTGCCATCGGCGGCCGTGCCGCTATAGCTGAGGTTGACGGTGACCGTCGTTTGGGCCGGGCTGGTCAGCGAAACGGTATACGCGGCGTTTGCACCTTCTACTACGCTGCCCGCCCCGCTGATCGATACCGTTGTGGTATCGATCGTGTCGGTAATGCTGGTGACAGCAGGGGTGTTGTTGATGGACAGCTGTTCGAAATTTCCCCCGGTCGCGGACGCAATCGTGGCGGAAACCGTGCTGGCATCGAGATAGACGTCGTCGCCCGGGGCCGCTACGGACACCGATCCCGTCGACGCGCCATCGGCAATGGTAATGGTCGATCCGTTGGAGAGCGTGATCATGACGGCGCCCTGAGCTGGATTGGTCAGGGTCGCGGTGTAGGTGATGTTGCCGCCCTCGGCCACGCTGGCAGATGCCGAAAGCGTTGCGGTGGTGACGTCTGCATCATCGCTGACCGTGGTGGTGACAGCGCTGCCCAGCGCGAGTGTGGTGTAGCCGCCGCCCGATGAACTCTGGACCGACGCGGTGACCGGCGTGTTGCCTTGTATATAGGCATCGTCAGGTCGCACGGCCACAGGTGCACTGGTGCCGCTCGACGCGCCGACGGGAATCGTGATGGTTTGGCCATTGGACAAGGTCAGCACGAGGGGTGAGCCTTGCGGGGGGATGTCTACGCTGGCCGTGTAAACAATGCTGCCGCCTTCGGTGACAGCACTCGCCGCGGTAAGCGTGATCGAGCCTGCGACGACGGGTGTGGGGGTAGCGGTAGGGGTCACCGGTGTGGCGGTGCCCGTCCCCGTTCCGAAATCAGGGAACTCGACGTTCGATGTGGGGGAGGCAAACTGGAAACTCAACGGGTCAACGCCTTCGGTAATTCTCAGCAGGCGTACAAAGCTGTTACCTGAATTGTTACCGCCGCCATCCAGACCCGCCGCTGTGGGGTCGAGCAAGTCGTCAATGTTTTCACCGCGCTCCAGAGCCTGGATGATGCGTTCGGCTTCGCCTGCGGGCAGGGAGGCTTCTGCCACGCCGGGACGAGAAGTGGGCGAGGTTTCTGCGCTGAATGTGAAGGTTTCGTTGGGTAAGAGACTGAGCATGTGCCCATCCAGGAATGCAAGCTGGACTTGGCCACCTGGCATGGTGACGATGGTATCGCCCTCCCGGAGGATATCGCCGGGCTTGAGGGGTCGCATTTGTCCGGATGGGTCGCGGGCGAATGCCTGACCTTCAACGGAAATAACAGTGGCGACTGCCTGAGGGGTAGAAACGGTCGTATCCATGACATGCTCTTTTTAAACGTGATTGGGTTGGCCCATTGGGGCCTATCTATCTACGTTAACGGCGCGATACGCGGTTTCCGTATTGGACCGTAGTACAGTCAGGCGTGGATTTTATGTGTTGAACGTGTCGAGTCTTCGACACCGTTTACGACCAAGGCGAGTTGTATGCGATCTCTAACGCCCAGTTTTTCGAAGGTGGAGGTCAGGTGTGCCTTGACGGTGCGTTCGGTAATGCTCATTGCACGAGCGATTTCCTTGTTGGTAGAGCCGCGGGATGCGGCTTCAGCCACTTGGCGTTCGCGTTGGCTCAACTGATCCAGGATGGTGTCGGACGGGTTGCCGCTACGCGTCGCCAGACTTTGCATCATGCGACGCATGAGTTGGGGGCCAACCCATAATCCACCGCGCTCAACCACTTGGGCAACCTGACGCAGTACTTCGGGTAGGGTGAGTGCGCTGCTATAACCGACTGCGCCGGCTGCCAATACCGCCATGCCTTGCTCATCTTCAGGCACGTTCGAGAGCACAACGACAGGCACATCGCCCGCCATGGCACGTATTTCACGCACCCAGGCGGCACCATTCAGACCTTCTTCGGCAATGTGCAGCCAGATGATGGATGCATCAGCCAACACAGAGGCTGTCACGCGTTTACTGGCTTCACCGAATATGAGCAATGCGTCAGGAAAAGCCTGCTCCCACCGGGGGATGGGTTGGGTTCGAGCGGTAATGAATACAGGACGTTTCATGATGCTAGCGTTCCGTAAAGGCATGGGCCTTGGCGCGAGTCACCGGCTTCAGCAGGTAGGCCAGGATGCTTTTCTTGCCGGTCATGATGTCTACCTCGGCCACCATGCCGGGAATAATGGGCATGGATTTACCCAGCGATGATTTAAGTGTTCTCACGCGCACCAGATAATAGGCATTGCCTTCTTCGTCGGTGATGGTGTCTGCGGCGATCTGATCAATGACGGCGTCGAGCCCGCCATAAATCGCAAAGTCATAAGCCGTAAAGCGCACCATGGCAGGCAATCCGGGGCGTAGAAAGGCAATGTCTTTGGGAGAAATACGCGCTTCCAGCAAGAGGGCGTCATCAGCGGGCACAATTTCCGCGATTTCCTTGCCAGGTTGCAGTACGCCGCCCACGGTCGAAATCAGCAGACGATTTACGGTTCCCTTGACGGGGGATTTGATGTTGGCGTGTTCGACACGATCACTTAAAGCGGTACTGCCTTCAGACAAACTGTTCAACTTGGCTACGGTTTCGCCCAGCTCGTTACGCATTTCGTTGCGAAAGGAAATTTCCTGCTCTTGCACCTTGCGGGTTGCCTCTATGATGGCAGACTGCAGGCGGACGGTCTGTGCCGCAGCCTGATCCCGCTCGCCGCGATATCGACCTACATCGCGCTCAAGGCGGAGTAGTTCAACGTCGGATACTGCACCTGACGCCGCAAGCGGTTTGGTCATGGTCAACTCGCGAGCGGTGAGTTCGTAGCCTTGGGTAGCCTGTGTCTTGCGTGAGCGAACTTCAACCAGTTCCTGATTGCGCTGAGCCAATTGTTGCCGCGCAATACTCAGCTGGGCTTCCAGTTCGTTTCTGCGCGCGTTATACATGCTGCGCTCTTCTTCAACCAGACCAGGGTCTTCCTTGATGATTTCGGCAGGTAATTTGAAGGGCGTGCCTTCCGCAAGCGCACGGAGACGGGCGGCTTTGGCCAGCAGGGCAAGGTATTGCACACGGTTTTCCCGTAGCGAAGACACAAAGCGCGTTTCATCGATCCGAAACAGTGATTGGCCTTTTTCGACCGCCTCACCTTCGCGCACCAGGATTTCGGCGACGACTCCACCGTCGACTGCTTGCACAATCTGGATTTGGCGCGTGGGAATCACTTTGCCTGATCCTCGCGTCACCTCGTCTACCGTTGCAAAAGCGGCCCATAGCAACAAGGCAATCAGAATGACGACGATGGTGCGTAACAAATAGCGTGCGCGCAGCGGTTCCTGGTCAAACCGTGCCCAGTTCGCATCGGCCGCCCAGCCTTGCGATTCTTCCGGACGGGGAGGGACCCAGCGGGCGAACAGTCGATCCAGTAATGGACGTGAATGTTTGGACAGTCCGGCAGAACCATCTGCGATACGCGAAATGAAAGAGAACACGCCCTGTTTCATGCCGCTTTCCCGATACGGCCTTGTCGCAGTGCTTCGACCACTTGTGCCTTGGGCCCATCAGCAACGATTTTTCCGGAATCCACCACAATAATGCGATCAACCAGATCCAGCAAAGACGTCCGATGGGTGATGACAATCATGGTTTTTCCCGTGGCATACGTCCGCAGCTGTTGTTTGATTTCTTCTTCGCTGGAGTGGTCCATCGATCCTGTCGGCTCGTCCATCAACAGGATAGGTGGGTCATTGATGACTGCGCGTGCAATGGCAACAGCCTGGCGTTGGCCGCCCGAAAGCGATTCACCGCGCTCGCCGATTGTCATGTCAAAGCCTTTGGGATGACTGTTGACGAATTCGATAATACCGCCAACCTGGGCGGCCCTCAGTACAGCCGCATCATCAGCGCCCGTTGCCGACAGCGTCAGGTTGTCGCGCAGACTGCCATAAAACAGCGTGACATCCTGAGGGACATAGCCCACATTACGGCGCAATTCGGCCGGATCGAGCTGGCGCAGGTCGATGCCATCCACCAGCACCGCGCCAGAAGTGGGTTGATACAAACCCAAAATGAGTTTTTCCAACGTGGTTTTGCCTGAGCCGACGCGGCCCAGAATTGCAACATGCTCACCCGCGCGGATCTTGAGCGACACACCACGCAACGCCGCCTGCTCCTGATCGGGATAATTGAAGTCCACATCCTTGAACTCGATATCCCCCGTGAAATGCTGGCGGGTGACAAAGTTTGAATCATGCGGCCGTTCGATAGGCTGTTGCAAAATGCCGTCGAGCGATTTCAGTGCGGTGGCCGCGTTGTGATATTGGGTCAGCAGGCCTGCGACCTGACCGATCGGGGCCAACGCGCGCGACGACAACATGCTGCAGGCGATCAAGCCGCCGAGTGTGAGGTTGCCATCGGCTATCAGGTAAACGCCCACCACGACGACCGCGATATTGACGGATTGTTGCGTCCACATCGCTACGTTCATGGTGGAGGCTGACAGCAAGCGGAGTTGAGCGCCTGTGCGGGACAGAAAATTGGCACTCATCTCCCATTTGCGCTGCATGACACTTTCAGCCCCCAGCGCCTTGATGGATTCGAGTCCGACCAGGCTTTCGACCAGTGTGGCGTTACGCATCGCGCCCGCACGGTAGGTCGTTTCCGATAACTCATGCATTTTGCTGTGTATCGTCAGTGCATAGATCAGCACCAGCACCATGCCAAATACGATAGGCAAGATGAGTGGCCAGCCGATCCAGGCAATGACCAGCAGGAAAATCAGCGCAAATGGCACGTCGATAAATGCCGTAACCGTGGCGGAGGTAATGAAGTCGCGTATGGTTTCAAAAGAACGCAGATTGGCCGCAAACGAACCGGCAGAAACCGGTCGGTTTTCCATCCGCAAGCCCAGTACGCGCTCCATGATGTAGGCGGATAGCTTGACGTCCACCCGGCTGCTGGCCAGATCGAGAAAATAGCCTCGCATGGTACGCAGCACCAAATCGGCGAACAGGATGATGCCTACACCTGCGGCCAGCATCCAAAGCGTTTCGATCGCGTGGTTGGGCACCACGCGGTCATATACGTTCATCGTGAACAAGGGCAGGGCGATGGCGAACAGGTTGATCATGAACGCAGCCAACAGCACATCCCGGTAAATCGGTGTGTTGTCCTTGAGTGTGCCCCAGAACCAGTGGCGGTGTTTAACTCGGCCCACTTCGGGTGTCCGTGTGTCGAACCGGAATTCGGGGCGTGAAAGTATCGTGTGACCCGAATATTTTGCAGCGAGTTCGTCGCGGGGTAATAAGGCTTCGGCTTCACCCAGATCGGGGAAAATCAGCCGGGCGATACGCCCCTCGTCCTTCCAGCCCAGCAGTATGCAGGCTTCTTCGTCGTTGAGCAGGAGAACCGCCGGAAACAGGGCTGGGTTAAGTTTGTCCAGCGGTTTCTGGATCACTTTGCTGGAAAAGCCCGCCCGCTTGGCCGCACGCTGGAACAATGAAGGGGTCAAACGGTTGTTGACCAGAGGCAAGCCATCAATGGCTGCCTGGGCACTTAGCGTGCCGCCATGGGCTCGTACCAGCACCAGCAAGCATTCAAGCAGGGTGTCAGGCCCGTTTGCCGCAGGGCCTGCTTCATTTAATGGGCTTTCGGCTGGAGGGGTTAAATCCGAAGCAATGGGGAGGGCTGATTCATTATTCAAGATAAATCTCTATGGCGAAATTGGTTCGCAGCCCAAAAGTGAAGTAATTGATGATGATAGTAACGGCCTGACTCCTGGAATCTTTAACGCCTGTAAGGCTTGCCAGCCATTGTTTTGATGGAAATCCTGGTGGCAGGCCGAGCGCCTTGGGTCGAGTGTGGACTTCCAGATTGTTGGAGTTGAGCAGTTTATAGAAATGTTGGTGGTTCAAATGCAAACGCCCGCAACTGCGGGCGTTTGCGTTTTGGTCAAGGCAGCGTCAGGCCTGGCTGCCCACCCGATCCCAGGCAAGCCGTACAGGCTCGGCTGGCGGGGCCGGTGACGCCATATTGGAGATTTCCAATTGCACCTTTTCAGACTTCACTTGCTGGCTTGCAGTCGTATCCTCAGCTGCGGCTACACCCGCCCAGAGCGTGAAGCTCAAGGTTAGCAGGCCGAGTGGTTTGGGGAGCTGTTTGATCCAATTCATATGGATATCTCCTCAATTAAGCGTCGAAGCGTGGTCAAACATGACTCTCGCCGCATCAAAGTTCGATTCACTCATGACCCGATGTTGAACATGGGCATGCCCCTGCAATTTGACGAGTGCTTGCGCGAGTCGAAATATGTCCTGATTCTGCAGTGGCGCACGGCAGGCCACTTCCAGCGCGTTCCATAAGTAGGCGGGCTGTTGGTCACGCTGGAACAGGCGTTCGCAGGCATGCATCAGCTTGTTGCCCTGGCGCTGGCGGGAATCTCCGGGGGGCAGCGTGAGCAGATCCTCGAACTGGCTGCCTAAAATTTCATTTTCAATCGCCGCTGAGAGGCGCGTATCTGAGCCGGCAAGCGCCTCAAGTGCGGCGTCCGCCAGGCTGCGAGCCCGTGGAGAATTGGATTGACTGATGCTATGGGTGAGGCTGGCCCAATGTAACAGACGTGCGCGAGCCGAGTCGTTGTGCGGCATGGTGGATACGAGATAATCAGCTAGCGCTTGAGCACTGTCGTCCTTGCTGGCACTCATCAGGTCGTATAAAGCCTTGATGTAGGGAGGACAGGGGTCAAGCAATGTGACGTGAGCCTTGATCCAGAGATCGCGCTCAATATCACGCAGGCGAGATTGGTTGTGATCGGCGATTGCCTTGGCGCTGCGCGGGTTTTCCCAGTTTTGCACCGTGGTCACCGAAACATTGGCCATCACCGCCAGTGATTCCTGCGACACCCGATATCGTCGGCGCAAGGTGTAAATCCAGTCGGCTTCGAACTCGCGATGATTGGCGTATCGGCGGGCAGGGTGCGTTTCGCTCTCGTGTTCGCTCCATTTGCTTTGCAAGAATGACATATGCGTGTTCCCTGATGAGGTGGTGACCATGACGGCATGATGGCTGGCTGAAGCGTAGCAAGCATGAGGGGATAAACAACACCAACCTGGTTGGGGTAGGTTGCAGTGCTTCAGGGCGTATCCGTGGGTTTACGGATAATGGCGATGAGTATTGAGGCTGAAATAGAAAAAGCCCGGTCGGATGACCAGGCTTTTGGGTGTGTGGTGCGCCGGAAGAGATTCGAACTCCTGACCCCTTGGTTCGTAGCCAAGTACTCTATCCAGCTGAGCTACCGGCGCATTTGGAAGGTTGCGGATTATACGCAGTTTCGCGTAGTAGATACAAACTTTAGTGGTGCTGGCGGAGACGGAGGGATTCGAACCCTCGATGCAGGTTTAAGCCCGCATGCTCCCTTAGCAGGGGAGTACCTTCAACCTCTCGGCCACGTCTCCGAACCGCCGCGAATTGTATCGGAATGCGCGGCAGAAATCCACCTCAGTCTGGCGCTTTATCGAGTTCGAATGCCTGATGCAGTGCACGTACGGCGAGTTCCAGATATTTATCTTCGACTACGACTGAAATCTTGATTTCCGAGGTGGAGATCATTTGCAAGTTGATGTTTTCATTGGCTAGCGTTTCGAACATCTTGCGTGCAATGCCAACGTGCGACCTCATGCCGACGCCAACAATGGAGACTTTTGCGATCTTTTCGTTGCCGGTGACTTTGCTGGCGCCGATGCTGGCCGCTTTGGCTTTGACGATATCGAACGCCTTGGCGTAATCGTTGCGATGGACGGAGAAGGTGAAGTCGGTGGTTTCGGAGTGACCGACGTTCTGCACGATCATGTCGACGTCGATATTGGCGTCGGCGACCGGGCCCAGAATCTGATAGGCAACACCGGGTTGATCGGGTACGCCCACTACGGTGATTTTGGCTTCGTCGCGATTGAATGCAATGCCGGAGATGATGGCCTGTTCCATTGTGTTGTCTTCCTCGAATGTAATGAGCGTGCCGTCACCTTCTTCCTGAAAGCTGGACAGCACCCGCAGTTTGACTTTGTATTTGCCGGCGAACTCGACCGAGCGGAGTTGCAGCACCTTGGAGCCGAGGCTGGCCATTTCGAGCATTTCCTCGAAGGTGATGGACTTGAGCCGGCGTGCTTCGGGCACGATGCGCGGGTCGGTGGTGTAAACGCCATCGACGTCGGTATAGATCTGACACTCGTCAGCCTTGAGTGCAGCCGCCAGTGCGACACCGGTGGTGTCGGAGCCGCCGCGCCCCAGTGTGGTGATATTGCCGTGCTCATCCGCGCCCTGAAAACCTGCGACCACAATCACGTGACCGGAATCCAGGTCGCGTCGCATGTTGGTTTCGTCGATGCTGAGGATGCGCGCCTTGGTGTGGGCATCATCGGTCAGAATGCGCACCTGCCCGCCGGTATAGCTTTTGGCTTTCAGGCCCAGGTCCTTGAGCGCCATTGCGAGCAGGGCAATCGTGACTTGCTCGCCGGTAGAGACCATCATGTCCAGTTCGCGTGGATCGGGCTCTGCCTGAATCTGCTTGGCCAAACTAATCAGTCGGTTGGTTTCGCCCGACATGGCCGAGAGGACCACCACAACCTGATGCCCGAGCATTTTGAATTTGGCGACGCGTTCTGCGACTGCGCGGATGCGTTCGACGTTGGCGACCGAGGTGCCGCCGTATTTTTGTACGATGAGTGCCATGATGGTTTATTTGAAGTTAAGCACTGGATTTTAATGGATTACCGGGTAAACAGTGCAATCGACTCGACATGCGCGGTATGCGGAAACATATTGGCAACACCTGCGGCCTCTAGCCGGTAGCCTTTATTGTGGCAAAGCTCACCGGCGTCGCGGGCCAGGGTGGCGGCGTCGCAGGAAACGTAAACAATGCGATGTGGTGCACCGCTTGCTGGCAGGGACTTGACGAGCTCAGTTGCACCACTGCGTGGTGGGTCGATCAGCAGCTTGTCGATATGCCCCAGAGTGGCAAACTTTTCCGGTGTCATTTCGAACAGGTTATCGACGACAAAATGCGCGTTGGGCAGTTTGTTGTGCAGCGCATTTTCACGCGCACGGGCGACCAGTTCCGGACTCCCCTCAATGCCGAGCACGTCAGCACCGCTGGTCGCAATAGGCAGAGAGAAATTGCCCAGCCCGCAAAACAGATCGGCAATACGCTCGCCGGCCTTGGGTTGCAGCAGCCGCATCGCGCGACTGACCAGTGCACGGTTGATAGCGACGTTGACCTGGGTGAAGTCGGTGGGCCGGAATGGCATGATGAGGCCAAACTCGGGCAGGCTGTAGCTCAGCTCAGGGGCGATGTTGGGCCAGAACGGCTTCACGGTGTCCGGGCCTTTTGACTGCTCCCAGACCTGAATCTCGTGCTGTTCGGCAAAGCTGCGCACGATGGCTCTATCGTCGTCAGACCAGGGTTCAAGCAGGCGAAACAGCAGCACGGTGATGTGCTCGCCCACCGCGATCTCGACCTGCGGGATGCGCGAGGCGTTCGACAGGTTCACCATCATGTCGCGCAACGGCTGGATCAGTGCCGATACGTCGGGCGTGAGGACTTCACAGCTCGACATGTCGGTGATGAAGCTGGAGCGCTTTTCCCGGAAGCCCACCAGTACGCCGCCTTTTTTGTCGACAAACCGGGCTGACATCCGGGCACGGGTGCGATACGCCCAGCTGGGGCCATGCAAGGGACGCATCACGACATCCGGCGTGACCTTGCCGATGCGGGCAAGGTTTTCTTCCAGTACGCGCTGTTTGGCTGCGACTTGTGCGCTGGCTTCCAGGTGCTGCATTGAGCAGCCGCCGCAACGGCCGAAGTATTGGCAACGTGGTGTGGTGCGTTGGGCACTGGATTTGAGGATAGTGACCGCGTGGGCCGAGTTGTATTTGGCGTGTTTGCGGTAGATGGAGATTTCAGCCCGCTCGCCGGCCAAAGCGTCGTCTACGAAGGTGACCTTGCCGTCGATGCGTGCGATGCCGTGTCCCTCGTGATCGAGGGACAGAATGTCGACTACTTCGCTCATGCCCAGGCCGCCAGAAATTCTTGCCAGTGTGGTGCGTCGTGTTCGGTGACCGTGCTGCGTGCCAGTTCGATCTCGGCTGCGTAGGCGGATTCGTTTAACGTGCCGCGCATTTTCTGGAAACGCAGATAGACCAGCCAGGTGTTCATCACGTCGGTTTCGCAATAATTGCGGATACCTTCGATTTCACCGTTCTGGTAGGCGTCCAGCACTTTCGAGCCATCCATCCCCAGTTTGCCGGGAAAGCCACACAGCTTCGCCATCTGGTCGAGCGGGGCATTGGCGCGCGGCTGGAACATTGCCAGCACGTCCATCAGGTCCAGATGCCGGGTGTGGTAGCGCGACAGGTAGTTATTCCATTTGAACTCCTTGTCGTCGTCACCCCAATCCCAGTAGCGTGCAGCCGCCACGCCGTGAATCAGGCTGCGGTAGTGCAGTACCGGGAGGTCGAAACCGCCGCCGTTCCAGGAAACCAGTTGCGGCGAATAGCGCTCAATGCCGTCGTAGAAACGCTGGATCAGTTCGGCTTCGTTGCTGTCGGGTTCACCTAGCGACCAGACGCGAAGTTGATCGCCACCGTGTTGGTCCGCGCTACGCAGCACACAGGAAATGGCCACGATGCGATGCAGGTGGTGAGGCATGAAGTCGCTGCCAGTCTTTTGGCGACGGGCGAGCAGGGCCATTTCGGCGAGCTCGGCTTGCGGAAGCGATGATTCGTCGATGCCGTTGACAGCGGCAAACCCGGACAGGTCGGGAATGGTTTCAATGTCAAAAACCAGGGTGGGGCGCATGGAGCAAGCAGTTCGGAAAAACCGCCATTTTACCTGTCTGGCAGGCGTTTTTCTTAAATCCAGCCAGCAAGGGAGGTCAATGCAGAGCGGCGTCGAGCGCCGAGGCAGCAATCAGGGCATCCAGATAGGCAACCGAAATCTGATGCAATGGCAAGCCCAACTGGTTTGCGTACGCTGCCAGTGTTTCGCCATTGTTGTTTTCGCACGCGTGCGCAAGTTGCAGCATCGTCCCTTCGGCTGTGCGATGCGCGCTCAACGCGCGAGCCGTTGTGGATGACAAGCGTAATTTGCGTATGAGCACATCCTCTGGAATGGAGAGTGCGTGTGTGGCTGTTGAAAGTAGACCGACTTCGAATGCGGCGGCAGCGCTTTCGGCTGGCGCACCGAGTCGCGTGACTTTGCCCATGAATAGCGCGCGCGTGAGTGCGGTGATGGCGTAGTGGCAGGTCGCATCGGTAGGATGTGTGCCGGTCAGGGCCAAAAGCGCGGCGACCCGGCTGGCTCGCTGTGGGCCCAGCATGACCAGCGCATGCATGGCCGACTCGGCCGGGCGGCTGAGACCCCCTACTTGCGAATTGGCGATGGCCAGTAGACGTGGCGTCATGTTGGGGTTGAGACGGAAGAACTGAACGAGTGTATCGGTCGTTTCTCGTAGCGCGATGGCAAGTAATTCGAGCTGGACGGCTTGCTCTCGTGTATTGTTGACAGGCTGGGTTTCACCTGAAAAGTAGCTGCCTTTGAACCAGGTACGTTCGGGCCAGTGGGTTTGGCTTTGGGCATGGCGCACCCCGCCAACGATCAAACGAGCAGATACTTTGGGCGGTGTGTCGTCTACGTGGCAAGAGAGGTATTTCCAGGCCTTGAGACTATCCTGAATGACAGCATTATTTGGATGGTAGGTCGGGCAGAAATTAAGGCCGGTATCCTGAAGCGCGAGGACGCGTGCGAGTTGCTGCTCATTTTTGATGTCCACGCACCAGATCAAATGGCGGTGATTTAGTTGTTGCGGAACATCGCTGAATAAAATGACTTCACTGATCCGTACCAGTAGGGGCAGTTTTCCAGTCAAGCCATCCTGCGTCAGCGAGTAGAGCCCCGTTAGCAACATGTCCTCTTCCATCTGGCGTAATTCGGGGGGGGCATCGACCGTGGCGGGTCGACCACGCAATACCAGTTGGTGGGCTGCCAGATTGGAAGCAGCATCGAATAACGGATCGAACGTTAGAAAACGCGCGCGCAAGGCTTCTTCGCGAATCGGATCGTGGTTGTCTATACCCAGCATTTGGGTCACCACGACCGGCTGGTCGGATTCGCTGGTATTGATGCCGCCACCGATAATGCGCGGGGTCTGTGGGTCGTCAGTGCTCATGTCGTTCATGGGATGAATGGTATGTTCATTCTAGCGTCGAGAACCTGTTTTAGTATGTGACGGTCATTCGGTAAGGTCATTTTTACGATTGTGTGAGTCAGGAGGGCAAGATGCGTCAGCCAGTTTTATTCAAAACAGTGGTGGTCGGTTTGGCATTTTCGTTGGGGCAGGTCTGGGCCGGTCCAAGTGAGGAAGTGACCAGTTCAGCCTCCGATCAGCATAGCGTGGCAGTCACTATTTACAACGATAACCTCGCGCTGGTGAAAGACACCCGAAAAGTGGGATTGTCCAGTGGCATCAATCAGCTGGCGTGGCGCGAAGTCTCGGCACAGATGCGTCCCGAGACGGCGCAATTACGCAATTTGTCATCCCCGACCGAGTTCAAACTGTTAGAGCAGAATTTTGATTTCGACTTGCTGACACCTCAAAAATTACTGGAAAAATATATTGGGCGCGAAGTCAGCGTGATTCGCAGTCACCCGACAACAGGGGCCGAGACGCGCGAGACGGCTACGGTGCTGTCGACCAATAATGGCATCGTGCTTAAATTTCCAGACCGGATCGAGACTGGCGTGCCAGGCCGGTTGGCATTTTCAGGCGTTCCCGACAACTTGCGTGACAAGCCCACGCTGGTGATTTCGCTGATCAATCCCAAAGCGGGTCCACAAAACCTGGAGTTGTCCTACCTGACGGGCGGTCTGTCATGGCGGGCTGATTACGTGGCCGAGCTGAATGCCGACGACAACCAATTAGATCTGAACGGATGGGTCACGTTGACCAATCAAAGCGGGGCCGCGTACCCCAATGCCAAACTGCAACTGGTTGCGGGAGATCTCAACCGCGTGCGCGAGGCACAACCCGCGTCTCGCGCGATGATGACGATGTCGAAGATGGCAGATGCGCCCGAAATGCAACAGGAGTCATTGTTCGAGTATCACCTGTACACCCTGCAACGGCCCACTACGTTGTCGCAAAATCAAACCAAACAGGTGGCGTTGATGTCGGCCAGCCGGGTACCTGTCAAGAAGGAATATCTGCTGGCAGGCGCAAACTACTACTACACGGGGCAACACGGCGATCTGGGTCAGAAAATGAAAGTCGGCGTGTTCGTGGAATTCAGCAACAAGGGCGAAGGTCTGGGCATCCCTTTGCCCAAGGGCGTGATTCGCATGTACAAACGGGACAGTCAGGGCAACGCTCAGTTTGTGGGTGAAGATCGCATTGACCATACGCCTAAAAACGAAACCGTGCGCCTCAAGCTGGGCGATGCCTTTGACGTGACCGCTGACAGGAAGCAAACCGACTTTCAGAAGCTGGGTGGAACCGGGCGTTATAACTATGTGTTTGAAACGGCGTACGAGACCGTGTTGAAAAACGCCAAATCAGAAGCCGTGACCGTCACCGTGCGCGAGCCCATGCCGGGTGACTGGACGGTGATGAGCGAGTCGCAGGCGCACGTCAAAGCCGCGTCAGGCACGGCTGAATGGCAGGTCAAGGTGCCCGCGGAGGGCAAGGCCAAGCTGACTTATCGCGTACGCGTCAGGTACTGAGTCCGCGCCGGCGGCGAATGTCGGTGATCAAGCCGAGCGTAGAGCCATCGTGTTCGCCTATCGCTCGTACCGAACTCAATGCGGCGCGAATCGGTGGCGCCAACTGCTTGCCGAGTTCGACGCCCCACTGGTCGAAACTGTTGATGCGCCAGACCACGCCTTGCACAAAAACCTTGTGCTCATACAACGCGAGCAACATGCCCAGCGTGTGTGGGTCGAGTTTCTGGTAAAGCAAAGTGTTGCTCGGACGGTTGCCGGGGAACACCTTGTGTGGAGCCAGCGCGCGAGCTTCCGGGCGGCTCAAGCCCTGGGCTATCAATTCGGCTTCGATGACGGCTTTGGATTTGCCCTTTAACAGCGCTTCAGTTTGTGCCAGGCAATTGGCCAACAGCCATTCATGCTGGTCGGCCAGCGGTGTGTGGTTGACAGCCGCCACCAGAAAGTCGGTCGGAATCAGCCGTGTGCCTTGATGGATCAATTCAAAAAAAGCGTGCTGGCCGTTGGTGCCGGGGGCGCCCCAGACGATAGGGCCGGTGTTGTAGTTGACCAGACGGTTGTCGCGGCTGGCATTCTTGCCGTTCGATTCCATGTCGAGCTGTTGCAGAAACGGCACCAGCAGACGCAAGCGCTGATCGTAGGGAAAGATCCCGTAAGTATCGGTCTCCCAAAAATTGGCGTACCAGATACCCAGCATGCCGAGTATGACGGGCATGTTGGCTTCCAGCGGGGATTCCCTGAAGTGAATGTCCATGGCATGCGCGCCTGCCAGCAGGGCCTGAAAATTGCCCCAACCGATTTGCAGGGCGATAGACAAGCCAATCGCTGACCACAAGGAGTAGCGTCCACCGACCCAGTCCCAGAAGATAAACATGTTGTCCGGGTCGATGCCGAAAGCTTCGACGGCCTCGGCATTGGTCGATAGGGCCACGAAATGCCGTGACACTGCCGCCGGCGCACGCAGCGCAGCGAGCAACCAGGCCTTGGCTGAATTGGCGTTGGCCAGCGTTTCCAGCGTGGTAAAGGTTTTTGAGGCGACGATGAACAGCGTTGTTTCGGGGTCGAGGTGGGCCAGCGTACTGGCCAGATGGGCCGGGTCGAGGTTCGAGACAAAGTGCACGCGCACGTTTTCGACAGCGTAATGGTCGAGCGCGGCGCACACCATCGCTGGACCCAGATCCGAGCCGCCAATACCGATATTCACCACGTGGCGAATTGGCTTGCC
Source organism: Thiobacillus sp. (assembly GCA_036568265.1). GTDB lineage: Bacteria > Pseudomonadota > Gammaproteobacteria > Burkholderiales > Thiobacillaceae > Thiobacillus. The sequence goes on along the minus strand of DATCSW010000009.1, from coordinate 27,408 downwards.
GGTGTGACCGAGCCAACTGCCGTTATGAATGGTCTCGACAAAGCGCTGCATACGCTTGAGTACGGTGGCCACTTCGCGTTCGATGTCGACGCCTTCCACTGTCAAAGCCGGGCGAACCGGTGCACGCAGGGCGGTATGCAACACGGCGCGCTTCTCGGTGAAATTGATTCGCTCGCCGCTAAACATGGCATGGCGGTATTCTTCCAGTTCGCTTTCACGCGCCAATTGCATCAAGTGCTGCATCGTGTCGGCGGTGATGCGGTTCTTGGAGTAATCAAGCAGCAGGTTGCCGCACCTGAGCGACAGGTGTTCGAAACGATACGTTTCCTCGCGGAAAGCCGTGCGCATATCGAACCGGCGCATGGTCTTGAAGTGTTGGTCAAGCGCTTTCCAGGCTGGCAGTTCTTTGAGCGGAGTCATGGCCGGGCGGTGTAAGGGATTAGACAACGAAGGTATCATAAGTGCATTGCGCTGGCCTCAAGCAGGGGTTATTACAGCTATTTTAATAATGAGGGAAGAGATCGTATGAGCACTGTGAGCACCGTTACGAAACACACCCTTGTATACATTACCTATTCCATACTGGATGAGCGCGGCATGGTCGTTGAGCAATACGACATCCCGGTAGGCTATGTGCAGGGAGCCAATAGCGGCATATTGCCGGCGATCGAATCGGCGGTGGAAGGCCGCAAGATAGGGGATCGGATCGAGATCAAGCTGACGCCGGAAGAGGGCTATGGTTTGCGCGACGAAAGCCTGACGTTTACGGACAGCATCGATAACGTGCCACCTCAGTTTCGGCGTGTGGGTGCGGAAGTCATGTTCGAGAACGCATCAGGCGAAACCAAGGTGTTTTATGTGACAGCTATCGAGGACGGCCAATTGACGCTGGACGGTAACCCTTCGCTGGCTGGGCAGAGTGTGACCTGCCTGGTGAATGTGATGGATATGCGCGAAGCGACGCCGGAGGAAATTCAGAATGGCCGTCCGCTGGATGTGCAAACAGGAACCGTGCACTAGCGCGGGCGATTGATCTTGCGTGCGAACGTAAAAAAGCCGGGCTATCCCCGGCTTTTTTACGTGGGTGGTTAGCCTACTTGCTCGGGCAGGCTTTATCGCCCGGGACTTTTCCGGGCAAGCGCAGAAAAGCTTCGAATGGGCCCATCACGCTAGCTGCTTCCATCATGGGACCGTCAAACTTCAAGCGTTGAAAGAACATTGCGGTTTTGGGACCATATTCTCCAGCACCCATTTCATCCCATCGGTCGGTGGTTGCATGCATCGTGTAGTCGACGTCGTGATCCATTTTGGTGGTTTGCACCGTGCCGCCGTACACACATTGCGCTTTGCCGTCCTTGGCCATGATCTTCATTTCGGTGCGAGTGGATTCGCCACATTCGGTCCGGTACAGGTGAATGATCTTGTAGCCGCGGCCTTTGTCGTTCTTGATCCATTTCTCGCCAAGGCCATTGGTCAAGGTGGCATCCTTGTTCCAGGCGTCGCAGGCTTGTGCAGTCCATTCAGCTGACATCATGGCAGGTGCCGCGTGCGCAGTGGTTGCAAAAATGGCCAGGGCAGCCAGCGCGATTGTTGAATGTTTCATGGGCACCTCCTAATGGATGAATGATGGGGACAGCTTTTGATTGTATACGATGGAAAAATCACGGTCGTTCGGATTGTTCATCGCTCGCTTAATGAGGGAGCTTGCTTTTGACCAAGCCATACAGCCAGGTCCCGAGCAGAGCGCCGGCCAATGCAATCAAAGCGCCAACAGAGCCCATGCCGACCAAAGCGAAAATCGGACCGGGACAGAGTCCGATCACGCCCCAGCCCAGGCCGAATATCGTGCCACCCAATATGTAGTTGTAACGTCCAGGCGGCTTGCTTGGAATGGTAATGCGCGCGCCATCAATTGTGTGGGCGCGATCCAAGCGTTTGAGCAATTGTACCCCTGCAAGTCCGATCATCATGGCGCTCGCCATGATGCCAAACATGTGGAACGCCTGAAAATGGAACATTTCCATGATGCGATACCACGATGCGGCTTCAGACTTGATCAGGACAAATCCAAATGCGATGCCAGCGAGAAGATAAGGCAGGAAACGCATGGCGCTTTACCAGAACAACGAAAACAGATGGGGCGTAATGAAATGCGCCGAGAATAAACCGCCTGCAAAAATGCCCGCCACAGCGAGCAATGACTGGGTTTGCAGCGTAGAGAGTCCCGTAATGGCATGGCCCGAGGTACAGCCTCCGGCGTAACGGGTACCAAAGCCCACCAGAATGCCCCCCAAAAACATGACGATGACGCCCGCCCAGGTGAGACCAAACAGCACAGGCGGCAGGAAGCCTCCTGCAACGGGAACATTCCAGTTGGCAAACATGGTGAGTGCCGCGACCGAGAGCGCTACCGGCTCAGGGTTGGCAAACACGATGCCAGCAAGCAAGCCGCCTAGCACCGCGCCTAAAGCGAAGACCAGGCTCCAGCTATGTTCGCGCCAGTTATATTGAAAGAAATCCAGACCCATGGATTTGGGTTGTGCCATGGCACACAAATGTCGGAGATTGTTCGATATACCAAAAGAGCGATTGCCGATCCACAGCATGAGCGGCACCATCAACCCAATCAGGGGTCCCGACACATACCAGGGCCATGGCGCATACAACCAACTTATCAGGGTGTCCATATCGTATTGAAAGCGTTAATATTGGTAGTATTGTACTACCAATATAAGAATTTAATTAAATTCTAAGGCATGAGGCTTTTCTCTACAAGCTGGATGCGCTTGGCAAGTTTCGCCTGTTCAGCCACATTGCCTTGCTCCAACGCCTGCTTTTCCTGCAACTTCAGGTACGTCAGCAGGGGTTGTCGCCAACCCTGGGCTGAAGCCGTTTCCGTCGCGAGTGCAAGCGTATTGGAATCGGACTCCTTACGCATCACGAGCAAGCTGGCATCCAGCAGCCGGGCCAGTGGGTCGGCCACCCGGCCAAGCGTTTCCTGACGCGTGCCTGCAGGCGCGCGAACCAGATCTCGATGCTGACTCGGGAGCAGGGCGATATCCACCGTATTCCAACGCAGAGTGACAAACTGATAGTAGGCATGATCAGCCGCGTTGGGCTCAATTTTTGCCAGATCGGCATATTCACTGCAGCTATCGTCAATCAGCATTGCACGTCGCGTGGCGCAGCGCACCAGCCATAGCCGGGCAGTATCCGCGACGCGACCAGCGCCTCCTGTTGCCGTGATGGCCTGTTGAAAATACCGCTCAGCCAGGATGTTTTCACCGAGCAGGGCATGCTTTTTGTAGCGCTCGATCAGATCGGCCGAATCGGTTTTCCAGTCAGGCGGAGGCGGGCCGCCACTACCGCAGGCGGTGAGCAGGACAACACTGGCAAGTACAAGCAGGGTCTTCATGGCAGTTTCACCTCGGGATCACGCGCAAACGGCCACTTCTTGTTGATCTCGTTGATCAGCGCATTGGCTTTGCGCACTGCGTCGTCGATTTCTGTACGCAGCTTGGCAATATCTTGTGTGCCTTCTTTGACGTCGGCCGAAATCGCTACTGCATTGGCCATGACGGCATCAACTTTTTTCAGGCTGGATTGGGCATCTTCCAACAAAAGCTTGATTTGGGCCAATGAGCCACGTGCTTGCTCGGCAATGCCGTCTGAAGCAAACAACGATTTGTCAGCCTTGGCGATCATGCCATCCATCTTGAGTGCGACGCCGTCAAGCTTGGTCATCAGGTCGCGCGTCTTGTCCAGCGTATCGATCAAAGCGCGCGCCTTTTCCGGGGAGCCGAGCAGGCCTTCCAGCATGCCGTACTCGCCCGTCATGCGTCCGGTCAAGGTTTTGACATCGGCCAGCATGCCATTGACTTCGCCATCCTTGCGGGTCAGATGTTCAATGTTGGTGAGTATCGCTTTCACTCGATCGACCAATACCGGAATTTCCTTGCTGACGTCAGAAGTCAGCAAGAGCATGGTCGAGTTTTCGGGCAGGGCGGGCGCATTCAGATCATCGGAGTCCACCCGGATTTTGGCGCCGCCGACGATGGGTTTGTCCAGCGTAAAAGTGCTGGTTTCCTTGAGCCATTTGGCATTACGGGCGAGTAGTTCAAGCTTGATGATGATGCCGCCACTGTCGTTTAAACCCAGAGTGGATACGCGACCGATTTCAATGCCAGAAAAAACCAGCGGCACACCGGGCGCAACACCATCGGCGCTGGAGGCCGCCAGTTGTAACCGATAGGTGTCTTCAAAAAATCCCCGCGCATATAGCATATAGATCACGAAAGCAGCGCCCAATAGCAGCGATGCTGCAGCGAACAGACCAACCTTGAAATGCAGTGTTTTCATTTTGAGTTGTGTGCCTGGCTATATAAACCCTGATTCCAGCTGAAGTCGTAGATTTCCCACGTGCCTGACAGACTGGTTTGATCAGCCAATTGCTGGATAAAACCCGGATAAGGCACATCGTAAAGCATGGCGCCAGGTCGGTCGATAATCAAGCGCTCCCGTTTCAGAATCAGGGCGCGCGCCAACTGGGTCACAAACCGTTGTGCGGGTGTCATATCCGGGTCTCGCAAAGGTGCGATATCCGCGTAGCCCAGTTGCTCCAGCATCGTGTGCGCCTGGCGTGTGGCCTCCGGTGCACTGAAATGGCGCTGGTAGAGGGGGATCAGGGCAATGTTGTCGAGCGCAGTCAGATTGGCACGCAGTGGCAGATCGAGAGCAACCCGCGCCACATCAGCGGGCAGTTCGGCAATCGCGGCCATTAATGCAGATCGATCTGCAAACGAATTTAGATGTATTTGAGCGCTAATGACACCACCTCAATCGCTACGATGGCAAAAAATACCCGCATCATTCCGCGTAGAACAGAGACCGGAACCATGAACATTTTTTTAGGCGTTTCGAGCCCCGCGGTGACAGGAATTAACGTCACGGCCAAACCGAATAGCGCACATTTGGTGATCAGGCCCAGCAGAATGTTTAGATTGAAAATTTTTGCAACGATTTGGGTAAATGCCCCAAATCCTGCCATGCTGAGGCCATAGATCGACAGATAAGACAGCAGCAATGCAAGTAATCCCGCCAGGCCAGCCAGCGTAATCACTGAGATCACGCCGCCAATCAGGCGTGGCAAAAACTCGAACTGCATGGGCGGAACCTTGCAATGCGCGAGCGCGTCCAATTCGTTATTGACTTTCATCAGTGCAACTTCGGTATTGATGGCACTACCCGAGCGGAGCGCGATAAACAGTGCAGTGAGAAATGGCAAGAGTTCCAGCACCAGCACGCGTATGGTCATTTCGCTGGCAAAGGCAGTCAAGCCAAAATCGCGCGCAGTAGTCAATATGATGGTGATGATGAGCCACGAAATGACCAGTGCATAACCGAGAAAAACAGGCAGTATCTGGACAGCAGTAAAGTACACCTGCTTGACCACCACATCGAATGTGGCACGGTTCCAGGTGGTACGGTCCAGCAGCAAGAGCAGCGCTTTGGCCAAAAAGGCAAAAATATCGTAGGCAACGATAAACCAGCCAGTGACTTTGGCGCCGAGGGACTCGATGGATGCAACCAGAAAATTCATCGCGGCATCTTAACGCTATAAAAGGGCCTTGCGCCATTGCAGGTGCAAGTCATACAGTCTTGTAATCAAATGGAGAGACACACGATGAGACCCTACCTGATTCCAGCAACCGCATTGTTACTCAGTTTATCCGCCACCTCGGCGTGGGCGGGATCTGGCACGGTTTTGCGTAATGACCGCCTCTTTAGCCAGCCGAGTTCGAGTTCTGGCGTGACCGCGACTGTGAGCAAAGGTACCAGCGTCAATATCCTCAGCAAGCAGGGAGGCTGGTTGCGCGTGACTGCGGGCCGGTCGACAGGCTGGATTCGCTTGCTGTCGGTTCGGGCGGGTGCAGGCGGCTCGGGTGGATCGGGGGTGGGCGATGTGTTCGGTGCCGCCACGACGCGCTCCGACCCCAGCCGCGTGGTGGCCGTGGCCGGCCTGCGTGGTTTGAATGATGAAGATTTGAAACAGGCGAAATTTAATCCCGAAGAGTTAGCGCGCATGGATGCCTGGGAAGTTTCCACTTCGCAAACCAGAAGTTTCGCCAGCCAATCGGGTCTGGCTGCGGTGAATGTGCCGGGTTTACCTGATCCCAAACCTGCTCAACCCTCATCGTCATGGGAGAGCAACTGATGAAAACCAAATTGATGGTATTGGCCATTTCACTCGTTTCATTCAGTGGCGTGGCAATGGGTTTTGATTTCGGCAAATTGCTCCAGGAGCGCCTGAATCAGGAATTGAACAAGGACAAGAAAACACAGCAGGCTCCGGCCCAAGCCCCGACTCCCGCACCTGCGGATGCTCAAAGTGCGGCGGCTTCACCGCCACCGGCCAAACAGAAAGTGGATGTCGGCGCATTGGGCTTTGCGTTGTTTGGTGATTATTCGCCTGAAGAAGAAGCGCGTATCGGTAGGCAGATTTCGGGCAACTTGCTCGGCGCTGTGCCACTGGTGCGCGATGACACGCTGCAGCGTTACGTCAATCTGGTGGGCAACTGGGTGGCCATGCAAACCAGCCGCAAAGACATCACCTGGCATTTTGGGGTGCTTGACACGGAAGACATCAATGCCTTTGCTGCGCCGGGTGGCTATATTTTCCTGACCAAGGGGCTGTATCGTCAGTTGAATAACGAGGCTGAACTGGCAGGTGTGCTGGGACACGAAATTGCCCATGTCACCCAAAAGCATCATCTCAAGGTGCTTAAAAAGTCCAGTTTGATCGGCGCCCTGGGGCAGGCTGCCAGCAGCAAGGCGAAGAATAGTGATCAGGTGGTGCAGAACCTGATCGGCAATGGCGCCGAGATCATGGCGCGCGGGCTCGACAAGGATGCTGAATTTGAAGCAGACCGCGTGGGAATGGTGTACGCAGCGCGCGCAGGCTATGACCCGTGGGGTTTGCCTACGGTATTGCAGGACATGGCGAGTTTGCCTGCCAAGGACAATCGCACCAGTCTGCTCTATAAGACCCACCCGCATCCGGCTGACCGGCTGTCTGCATTGGGTGATGCGGTGGGGGGACGCCTGGACGCCATACAGGGCAAAGACCTGAGCAATCGCTTTTATCGCATCCGATAATGCGTATGCCAACCAAACTGGCGCAGGCAGGATTGTCTGCGCTTTTTGTGGTGCTGGTTGCCGCGCATGTGGGCGGGCTGATTCATATTGCGCCCATGCAGCGCGCCGAGGCCTGGCTGTATGACAGCTGGCTCAAGCGCACCGCGCCGGTCGGGCTGGACGACCGGATCGCCATCCTGGACATTGATGAAGCCAGCCTGAAAAGCACTGGTCGCTGGCCCTGGAGCCGCGACACCATGGGCGCGCTGGTCGACAAGTTATTCGACCATTATTACGTGGGCGCACTGGGATTCGACGTCGTGTTTGCCGAGCCGGATACCAGCTCCGGGCTGGACAGTCTGAAACATCTGGCTGAGCGCGATCTGGCAGGTAGCCGAGATTTTAAGGCTGCGCTCAAAAAACTGGCGCCGAGTCTGGATTACGATGCGCGCTTTGCTCAGGCGCTGGCCGATCGCCCCATTTCCCTCGGGTTTTATTTCATTCCGCAAGGATTCGGGGATGCTAAATCCGGCATCCTGCCGCCTCCGTCGTTACCGCTGACCGTGTTCAGCCCGAAGCAGCCGGGCAATCCGCCTGCCACCGGCTTTGGCGCGAACTTGCCTGTATTCCAGTATGTGGCGCAAGGCGCGGGTTTCTTCAACATGCGTGCAGATGAAGATGGCACCGCACGGCAGATGCAACTGGTTGCGCCATTCGAGAATGGTTACTACCCATCGTTGTCAGCTTCCACGCTGCGCGTGGCGTTTGGCGGGGATCCGTTGGCCGCGGGCGTTGAAACCCAACGCGTGCTGGGGCGCAACTACGCAGCGCCGTGGGTGGATGTCGGCGGCATCCGGGTGCCTTTGAGTGCCGATGGTACGGTGCATGTACCATATCGTGCGGGCGCGCCATTCCCCTATATTTCGGTGACTGACGTGCTCTCGGGCAAAGTGCCATTGGCGCAACTGGAAAACCGCATCGTGCTGTTAGGGTCCACCGCGCCGGGTTTGGCGGATTTGCGCGTCACGCCATTTTCCAACGCCTTCCCAGGGGTGGAAATTCACGCCCACCTGCTCGCCGGCATACTGGATGGCACGACCCGCTACACCCCGCCGTGGACGGATGATGCGCTGCTGGCGGCGGTACTGCTGATCGGTCTGGTGCTCACCCTGATACTGTTGCGCTTTAAGCCCATTGTAGGTTTGGTGGCAAGTGTCGGTTTGCTGGCGCTGTTGCTGGCGGCCTATGCAGCAGCCTGGACGCGCTTCTGGGTAGTACCGATGGCCGCTCCCATGGTGACCGTGTTGGGTCTCTATGCATTGAATACCGCCTACGGTTACTTCGCCGAAAGCCGTAACAAGCGCCAGATGACCAAGCTGTTCGGCCAGTATGTGCCGCCCGAACTGGCAGCCGAAATGAGCCAGGACCCCGCGAACTACACCATGGATGGGCAGTCGCGTGACATGACCGTACTGTTTTCCGACATTCGCGGCTTTACCAATTTCTCGGAAAATTTGTCGCCGGCCGAACTGGCCGAAGTGCTGAACGCCTACCTGTCGACCATGACGCACATTGTGCAGCACCAGCGCGGCACCATCGACAAGTACATCGGCGACGCCATCATGGCGTTCTGGAACGCGCCAGTCGATCTCATCGACCACGCCAGCCGCGCTGTGCAAACCGCGCTCGATATGCAGGCCGCGCTGCCACAGCTCAACCAGGAGTTCGCCGCGCGCGGCTGGCCCGACGTCAAGATCGGCGTCGGCGTCAACACCGGGCGCATGAGCGTCGGCAACATGGGTTCGGAATTCCGCATGTCCTACACCGTGATGGGCGATGCGGTGAATCTGGGTTCGCGCCTCGAAGGCATTACCAAGCAATATGCTGTCGGCATTCTGGTCGCCCAGACCACGGTCGAGGCCGATCCCGTGCATGTCTTCATGAAAGTCGACGATGTGCGCGTCAAAGGCAAGGAAACCCCGGTGGCCATCTATGAGCCGCAGGGTACCAAAGCCGATCTCGATCCTGCCGTGAAACAAAGTGCTGCCGACTTCGACGCCGCATTTGCCCACTACCAGAAGCAGGATTGGGATGCCGCCGAATCTGCCTTGCACGCGCTCAACGAACGCGCACCGCGTAAACTGTACGACATCTACCTTGAACGCATCGAGCATTTCCGTGAGTCGCCCCCACCGGCCGACTGGGACGGCGTGTTTGTATATACAACAAAATGAAACTGACTATTCTGGGTTGCAGCGGCGGCATCGGCAGTGGGCGCCACACCACCTGCTTCAAAGTTGACGACGACATCCTCATCGACGCCGGCACCGGCATCACCACCCTGAGCCTGGAGCAACTGCTGGCGATTGATCATGTCGTCGTCACCCATGCCCACCTCGATCATGTGCTGGGCCTGCCCTTGTTGCTCGACGCCGTAGGCGAAAAGCGCACCACACCCGTTGTCATCCACGCGCTGCCCGCAGTGCTCGAAGCCCTGTCCAAGCACATGTTCAACTGGCATCTGTGGCCGGACTTCCGCGAAATTCCCAGTGCCGATGCACCATGGCTGACATTCGATCCCCTGCAAATGAGTGAAAAACTCACCCTCGGCGCACGCACTTTTACTCCGCTACCCGTCAACCACGTCGTGCCCGCCTGCGGCATCCAGGTCAGCGTGGCCGGCAGCAGCCTGGTGTTCAGCGGCGACACCACCAGCAGCGAAGCCTTCACCGAAGCGCTCAACGCCATCTCCGACTTGCGCCACCTCATTATCGAAACCTCGTTCGAAAATGCGCTTGCCGACATAGCCCAGGTGTCCAAGCATCACTGGCCGGATTCACTGGCCGAGACCTTGCAGGAACTGAGGCTGAAGCCGGAGGTGTGGATCACGCATTTGAAGCCGGGGAATGAGGCGGCGATCATGGCGGAGTTGCAGGCGGCAGCGCCGGACTGGAATTTGAGGGCGTTGGAGCAGGGGCAGGTGATTGGTTTGGAGATATAGACACCTCATCACGGCCACGTTAACTGCTTCCATTATCAAGTCTGAATTCTGCCGCATATATACGCGAGGTACCCAACATGCCATTCCAGATCAATACAACCTCTTGCTCCGTTGGCGTCATCGCCTGTTTGCTTGCAGTGAGCGCGCATGCCGCCCCCAACTATCGATGCACGATCGAGAAGCGCATCAACGCCGCGCCAGAATTGCCAGCTGTGCAAATGGCGCAAGAGAAGGCGTATATTGGGAAACGGTTCATGGTTGAAAGAAAAACCGGGATCATCACTGGCGCACTCCAGAATGCGTTTACAGTAGACCCGGAGGTTGTGGATAGCGGCTCGGGCAACAGCGCTTACAAGGTGGTAAGCATAATCAAGTCCGATGAGGCACATATTTACGGTTCCAATATCTATGCGCTGACCATCAATGAGCATGCGAACTCAACTCAAAAGCCGTTTGCTTTCCTGGAAAACACGGTCGTTTATATGGGGCAGTGCGAGCACGTTTAGTTCAGATGTTTGCTTTCGCGGAAACTCAATAAGCGAACCTTTTACGTCACACAGGTCAGACGAGGTGGCATGTGTTTAATCAGCCGTGCCACGCATGAACGACCGTGTGCCGTATCTGAATACGATCTGATTTCAATCAAGAGGAGAGCAAATATGAACACCAAGGCATCCCTAATCATTTTCAGCTGTGTGCTGAGCGCCCCTGCGCTGTCTGCCAGCTTGTTCGTGAGCCCCGCCGGTGCGGGGGCAACGTGTTTGGCGAAAACCCCCTGTGCTTCGATACAAGCGGCGGTTGATGTATCGGCGCCTGGCGATACGATCAATATCGCAGCGGGGGAGTATCGAGAGAACGTGACCATTCCACCTGGAAAAAATCGGTTGCATATCCGGGGCACAGGAGAAGGCTCGACGCGCGTGATATCGGCGGGCGGTGATGCAGTGCCCAAGCAAGCGCCACCGGGTGTTCCCATTGATGTGGTGTTCGACATTGTGGCTTCGGACGTTACGCTTGAAAAGCTCTCCATCGAGCACCCGAACGGGGTGCCCGATAAACGCGACCTGGGCGTGTTCGTACGCCCTCCCGCAGCTAATGTCACGATCCAGAAAACCACGATCCAGCGTAACCGGACCGGTAAGCTTGAGCCCACCAATCCGGGGTCCAGAGGCATATTCGTGTTGCAGGCCAAAGGCACGACCATCTCGAAGAATGTGATTCGTGGCAATTATGAGGACCATCTTCACATCCCATCCAGTCACACCACGATAGACCATAACAAGGTATCCGATGCCAAGCGGGTTGGTATCGTCATCATTCAGGAAAACGCAACCAGTGATTCCACTCAGAACGCGATCACCGGAAACACCGTTACGAATAGCGGCGGTGACGGTATCCAGATCCAGGGCGACGAGAATACGATCACAAAAAATACGGTCTCCCATAGCGGAGGCGCAGGCATTCGACTGTGCGGGGCAGGCAATTGCGTTGCGCCCGGCACCGCGGCGGTTGCTGATCGGAATCAGGTGACGAAGAACAAGCTGGAAAATAATAAAGACGGTGATGTTGTCGACAATGGTTCTGGCAATACCATTCAGTAACCGAGGTCCATGGTAGCGCCTAGCAAAGGTCAATAAATGGGGTCAGACTGAGTGATCCCAGGTTCACTAACTGCGAGGCCTCATGTCTTCCACCCGCATCGAAAAAGATTTTCTCGGCACCAAGGAAATTCCCGCTGACGCCTACTATGGCGTGCACACGGCGCGGGCGCTGGATAACTTTACGGTGTCTGGGGTGCAGATCAGCCACTTCCCGCGTTTCATCATCGCGTTGGCCATGGTGAAGAAAGCCAGCATGCGGGCGAATCTGGAGTTTGGTTTGCTGCCGCCGGACAAGGCGCAAGCGATTGGGCAGGCGTGCGATGACATCATCGGTGGACAGCTGCACGAGCACTTTGTGGTGGACCTGATTCAGGGCGGCGCGGGTACCTCGACCAACATGAATGCCAACGAGGTGATCGCAAACCGGGCGCTGGAGATACTCGGCCACGCCAAGGGCAGCTACAAGCAGCTGCACCCGAACGACCATGTGAACCTGTCGCAGTCCACCAACGATGCCTACCCGACGGCGTTTCGCGTGGGGCTGTTGCTGAGCCATGCGGGGGTGCAGGAGGCACTGGAGCATTTGATCGCGACCTTCGAGGAACGCGCCGAGGCGTTCAAGGACATCTACAAGATCGGCCGCACGCAGTTGCAGGATGCAATTCCGATGACGCTGGGGCAGGAGTTTCAGGCGTTTGCCGACACGCTGCGCGAAGAGACGCAGCGTTTTAGCGATCTGGAACGGCTGCTCGGCGAAGTGGGGCTCGGCGGCACCGCGATTGGCACCGGCGTGAATGCGCCCAAGGGGTATTCGGCTGTGGTGGTGCGACATTTGTCAGAAGTGAGTGGATTTGCGCTGACCACGGCGTCCAATCCAATCGAGGCAACCTCCGACACCGGCATTTATCTCACCTGGTCGAGCGTGCTGCGCCGCACGGCGACGAAGCTTTCAAAAATTTGCAACGACCTACGCCTGCTGGCCTCGGGTCCGCGTGCAGGTATTGGCGAGATTCTGTTGCCACCCGTACAGGCCGGTTCGTCGATCATGCCGGGCAAGGTTAATCCGGTGATTCCGGAGATGGTGAACCAGGTGGCGTATCAGGTGATTGGTAACGATCTGACGGTGATGATGGCTTGCGAGGGCGGGCAACTCCAGTTGAATGCGTTTGAGCCGATCATGGTGGCGAACCTGTTTCAGTCGATTGATATCATCAAGCGCGCGATGCGGATTCTGGCCGACCGATGTATTGCAGGCATCACGCCGAATATTGAATCGTGTCAGAAGCATCTTGACGCGACGATCACGCTCGTGACCTTGCTGAATCCGCAACTGGGCTATGAAGTGGCGTCTGAGCTGGCGATGGAGGCGCTCACCACCCAGCGCAGCATTCGTGATCTGGTGCTGGAACGCGATTTGATGAGCAGCGAAGCCTATGACGCGCTGGTCAAGGCGTCGGCCTCGCTGGATTGATCACTTGAGCCATCGCGTCAGCGAAATCCCGTTCGTAAACGAACGGGCGTATATTGCCTGGCTCTACTAACCTATGCCTCCAAACCTCCAGGTTGTCTGGGCCTGCCCTCGGGCTCAGTCTGCGATGTCCCGATTGACCGGAACTTTTTGGCGCATGGCTAAAACGAAGGAAGTACCACATGACACATGTGGGCGATCATCGAATCGTTAGCGCATACTCGTGCCTTGATCATTTCAGCCCATCAAGCCATTGAGTGGCAGGACGCTTGGTGACTTCCCTGATTCCCCCGCTTCATTCTCTTCGAGCCCTATCAATCCATACCGATGACTAACGCACAGTGGTTCATGCTCGTTGGCGGGCTGTTGCTTGCCATGGGTCTCACGTACTCCGTCCTGAAACGCTCCCTGGTGACCTCCTCCATTATTTATCTGGCGGTGGGCATAGTGGTCGGGCCGACCGTGCTCAACTTATTTCACTTCAATCCGCTCAAGGAATCCGCGCTGCTGGAAGTGTTGACCGAAATCGTGGTTCTGATTTCGCTGTTTTCTGCCGGCGTCAAAATGCCTGTACCGTTTAATTTGACTCGTTGGCGCGCGCCGATTTTGCTGGCGACGGTTTCCATGACATTGACCGTTGCGATGGTTGCAGCCTTTGCTTATTACGTACTGGGTATGCCATTGGGGGCAGGCGTTCTGCTGGGCGCGATCCTGGCTCCGACGGACCCGGTACTGGCCACGGATGTGCAAATCCGTCATCCCGGCGACCGGGATTTATTGCGCTTTACCTTGACCAGCGAAGCCGGCATGAACGATGGCAGTGCTTTCCCCTTCGTGATGCTGGGGCTGGGTTTGCTGGGCCTGCATGAACTCGGCGAGTTTGGCTTGAACTGGATTGTGGTGGATATGCTGTGGGCCACGGTGGGCGGGATTGCCATTGGTGTGGCCGCGGGTATGGCGTTGGCGTATGTGGGATGGAGGTTGCACCGTGAGCCGTTCAAACACGAATTGTTGGACGATTTTCTGGGTTTGGGACTGATTGGCGTCGTATACGGTGTATCGGTGATGTTTCACACCTGGGGATTTTTGGCGGTTTTTTTCGCCGCTGTTGCCCTCCGCCAGACCGAGATGAAACTGGCCAAACGGGAACTGGATACTGTGTCGGCCGCCGTGCCCAGTGACAGTGCCGCGGCTGATGAAAGCACTCAGCTCGAGCCTTCGCCGCTGGTCAGTAAAGGCTCGCTGGTGTTCAAGGAACATCTTGAACGGCTGTCTGAATTGATCCTGATTTTATTGGTTGGGGGGTCGCTGTTTCTGGATTCGTGGAGTTGGAAAGCGGTGGGGCTGGCCTTGTTTTTGTTCATGTTGGTTCGCCCGATCAGTGTGCTCATCAGTTTGATTGGCTCGCGTACACCCTGGCGTATTCAGCGATTGAGCGCATGGTTTGGTGTCCGCGGGATAGGTTCACTTTATTACCTGATGTATGCCATTCAACATGGGCTCCCGGAGTCCCTGGCATTGGAGTTGATGCAAATGACGTTGATCGTGGTGACGCTTTCGATCCTGATTCACGGCATCAGTGTGAAGCCCTTGATGGATCGGTTCTGGCGTCGCGACAAATAGATATCCACGGTAGACCTGCAGGTTTTCGGGACGCCAGAGGTGTTCGATGTTGCGGGTCTGATTGATCGAATAGCCGGCGCTCAGCCTTCTGCCACAAACCCAAACGCCTTGTCGTGCACATACACCAACTTGCAGAATTCGATGTATTTCGCGTCGTGGATACGACCGCCCTGGATATATCCGGTTTCGCCTTTATTCAGAATCAGCGGTTCGCCGTCAGCCACCAGGCCATTGTCGGTTTTGATAAAAAACTGTATGGCCATTTTGCCTTCGATCACCACGGTCATGTCGTCACCCGGATGCGAATGCGGTGGCTCAGCACTGCCGGCTTCCCATTGTTCCAGCATCACCTCCACCCCGTCGGGGTTGGTGGGGCAAGTGGTGCGTAGCGTAAATCCCGCGGGGGTGTCGGGCACACTGATGTGATTGTTCCAGACAGTGCTGGTGGCAGAAGTGAGCGGGGTGTATGGGGACATGGTCGGGTTCCTGTAGCGAAAAGAAGCACTAAGTGGCAGAAATGCTGGTTGTTACGGGGCATTACGCAAGCACGAGAAAACTGCTGTGATTATAACGATAGCGACCCCGGAAACAGGGCAATTACATAGACAGCCCATGCAGCATATGAGCCCGGGCATCCATTGTACTTACATGTCTTGTAAGCTTAGCTCAGGCGAGTAGACATGCGCCATGAAAGCAAGGCCATGACTGGCGATGGCGCGGGTTGTTACGTCAAATTGTTTGATTACAGTCATACGGCTGCGCCTGATTCATACGCCCAGCACTGTCATAGCGTGCAGGTCCTGAGGCCGAATGAAGTCAAGGTAGCACTGCCGGAGCTAACACAGACGCCGGACAATTCCCTGGTTGGGCATGAAGAGATCGATACACTCGAATTGTCGGTCGATTAGCGCGAACATCGACTCGATGCTCGTCGGCATAGTCTCAGTGCCCTGGCGAGCATCAGGAAAGTTCCGATGGCTCTGGGTCGCACCCAGAGCGTGAGATCGAAATTCGTAATCGAGCGATGTTGGCCTTGAGTCCGGATCACGAGCGCGAAAATGTCGATGGGACGAAAACCTCTTTCGCGCCAGGCAGCCTGCTTTGTCAGACCGACTGCGCTAACCAGAAGGTATCGGGCCTAAAGTTCTCCATTGGCGGCAGCGCGCATCACGTTGTCCATTTTCTCGCGCACCGTAATCGCACCCTGGCGCAGTTCTGGTGTAATACCCATGTCTTTGCCAGCCATGTCGAGCCAGGTCACATCCCAATCCAGCGTCATTATCCAGATATTCTTGTCGGCATCTTCCATGACGGTAATGCGGCAAGGCAGGAACACGGCCATTTCAGGAATAATGCGTAACAGGTCTCGTGCCACTGCAATGTCGCAGAAACTGTAGACTTCGATACGCGGTGCGGCGTCATCATTCAGCACCACCTTGAAGTCTTTCCACATCAGATTGCTGCCGACAAATTTCAGGTTGACCTGATTGGCACGCAGCATCATGGATTCCACCACTTCATCAAAACTGAGGCCGGGCTTGGCCTTGATTTTGATCGCGAAATAATTCATGGCCTCACGGGCGTCCATTTTCATCATGTTGGCCATCATGGGCATGGCCATTTGTAACCAGCGTTTTCTCTCTTCGGGTTTGATGATGCGATTCATCTGGTAGTCACGGTAGGGAGGCGGCGGCGCGATTTGCATCATCATGGGCCCGTAAGGCGTTTGGGTGATGCCGATCCATTTTTGCGTGGGTACGTTTTGTAGATAAGGGTTGCCTCCTGCAGCCGGTGGTGGGGTGGCTGCAGGAGGAGCTGCAACAGGAGCTGCAACAGGAGCTGCAACAGGAGCAGGAGGCGTAGCCGAAGGATGCACTGGAGCCGCGATTGGGGCGCCGGTTGGGGCAGAGAGATAGGGGTCGGCTGGGGAATCTGCAGCAAATGCAGATGAACTGATGACCAGAGCCGCCGCCAGATACAGGCAGCGCGTCATGAGGTGTCTCCTCTATTCTATTGAGTGAGTATGTCTGCTCATCGTACGCGCCATGGCGCGTACGTCAAACCAGACTGGATTGCGCCTGAAAGAGGTGGTCCAGTTTTTCCAGTGCGATTGAGGCCTGCTCAAAATGACCCGTTCGAACACTGGATTCAATTTGGGCGGCTAGATCTTGGACCTCAGTAGCCATGACGCTGGCTGCAGCGCCCCTTAAAGCGTGGGATTCCTTCATGCTTTTTTCTTGATCCTGTTGCGTGATGGCTTGCTTTAAATTTGCCAGGCTCGCCCCGGTCGTGCTGATGAAAACAGCGGCCAGATCTTCGACTAACTTGGGATTACCTGGATAACGGGCATGTAGCGCCGGCAAGTCGAGGAGTGGTGCAGGAGGGTGGACGTTGGGTAGACGTTGGGCCAGTAGGGCGCCCAGCGCGGATTCTGAATAGGGCTTGCTGAGATAGTCGTTGGCGCCGGCTTCAAGGCAGGCTTCGCGAAAGCCTGCGTTAGCGTTGGCTGTTAATGCAATGATGGGGATGTTTCGTGTGTCGGTCGGCAGCTGGCGAATTCGGCGTGTGGCTTCAAGGCCGTCCATCTCGGGCATTTGCCAATCCATCAATATCAGATCGTAAGGCTCGGATGCCAGCATGTTCAAAGCTTGGGCGCCACTGGTGGCAATGCCATGCTGCAAACCCATTTCTCGCAATTGATGCGCGAGAACTTTTTGGTTGACTGGGTGATCTTCCACAACCAGGATGCGCCCCTGCAACTGGGTGACGACTTGCTGCGGCAACTCTGCGAGCGGCAGGTTGGTGGCGGGGAGAGAGAGCGTCAGCGTAAAGCAGCTGCCTTGTTCGGCTGTGCTTTCGACGTTGAGATTGCCGCCCATCAGTTCAGCCAGTTGATGGCTGACCGCTAACCCCAATCCAGTACCGCCATACCGTCGCGTCGTGGAGGTATCGGCTTGGGAGAATGCCTGAAACAGGCGGGTTTGTGTTTGACGACTCATGCCAATACCCGTATCGCGTACGCTGAACTGACAGTCGATCAGATCGCCTGCTTGTTCGAATGAAGCGCACAGGGACACTTCACCTTGATGGGTGAATTTGATCGCGTTATCGACCAGGTTAAGTAGGATCTGGCGGATGCGCGTGGGATCGCCCAGCAAGGCGTCAGGCGGGGATTCCGGCAGGACCAGTTTCAGCGGCAGGTTTTTTTCAAGGGCGCGCGCCTGGAATAGTGCTACAACGCTTTGTGCCAATCGGACGGGCGAGAACGGGACTTGCTCGACCACCATTTTTCCGGCTTCGATTTTAGAGAAATCCAGAATGCCATTGATGATGGTGAGCAGACTTTCCGCCGAGCTTTTTAACGTGGTGATGTATTCGCGTTGCTGGCCATCAAGCGGCGTCTTCAATAACAGTCCGCTCATACCCAGAATGCCATGCATCGGCGTGCGGATTTCGTGACTGACGTTGGCGACAAATTCCGATTTTGCACGCGCCATTTGCAGAGCCGCTTCGCGCGCGGCTTCTTTAGCCGCTTCGGCTGCACGGCGTTCCGAGACGTCGCGCATGATGGCCTGAATCACTGGTTTGCCTTCGAGTCGCATGGCATGCATTGCGATCTCAGCCAAGAATACCGAACCATCCTGGCGCTTGCCTTGCCAGTCCATGATGGCATGACCTTCAGTCCGGGCTTGATGAATGGCGCGGTTGGCATGATCTATTGCCGTGGTGCCATCTGTCTGGATGGACGTGCCCAGTTTGGAAATAGGGGAATTCAGGAAATCCTCGGTTGAGTCCATGCCAAACAGTGTGAGTGTGGCCGAGTTGCAGTCGGTGAAACCGCTATCGTCGAGAATGACAACGGCATCGGAGTTGGTTTCAAACAGGGTGTGATATTTTTGTTTCTGAATTTCGATCTGCCGTGTTTGCTTCAACATGCGACGGCTGACCAGTACAGCGACGATGGCTGCCAGCACAGAGGCCAAAACGCTGAGCGACAACATCAGATTACGGGTGGCCTGATAGGCTGTATAGGTTTTGGCAAGCGCTTTTTCGTTGTCCTCGCGTTGCAGGCGCGTCATGTTGTCCAGCGCTTCAACCAGCAGGTTCTGATACGGAATCGCCTTTTCCTGTAATTGGGTGAGCGCGCCATAATTGTTCTCGTCGAGCGCGGCATCAACGACGCTGAACATGATGGGCTGGTTATTGAAGGTGATGGCGTCCAGTTGTGCCAGCAGCTGTTTCTCCTGATCCGAGTCAAGCATGCTTTGCAGTAGCTGACGATCTTTGGCGTACCGTTCGCCGTATTCCATGAAACGCTGGAATAGCGTGTCTTTTTCCCAGGGGTCGATCGAAACCACGATGTTGTGCATCAATAGTGCACGGTCGCGTAAGGTGTCGCGCATGCGCGAGGCCAGGCGAGTTTTCGTGTTGTTGACCGATACCACGTGTTCCAGTTCGTCGTTCAGGTGCGCCATCTGAACGACGCCCAGGCCAATTACGGAAAGCATCAATATCAAAGCGGCCGTGAAGCCAAACCCCACGTTGAACAGCAAGCCGCGCAACGGTGAGGGCAGCATGATGCGGGAGTTCACTCGCGGCGGAACGCCACGACATGATCGGCTTCGAGTTTGATGCCGATTTTTTCGCCGATGGCGTGATTGTGGTGGGAAGGCACCAGTGACAGCGCGCGCTGGCCACTTGGCAGCTTGAGTGTGTAGAGGAAGTCAGCGCCCCGAAAGGCTTTTTTCTCGACTTCGGCCAGCATCAGGCTGTCGTCGTCGTGAATGATGTCGTCGGGCCGTAGTAGTACGTCAACATGGCAACTGCGTACGCATTCATTGCAACCGTTGGCATCGCATTCGACGGGGATATAGCCGTTCAATATGCCGAGTTCGATTTCGACCTGGTGGTCATTGATGACATTGCCTAACACCAGTGCACCCTGACCCACAAAATCGGCGACGAAGCGGTTCACCGGCTCGTGATACAGGTTGTAGGGTGTATCCCATTGCTGAATGCGGCCTTCGTGCATCACGCCGACCCAGTCAGCCAGCGCAAAGGCTTCGTTCTGGTCGTGGGTGACGATGAGCGCAGTGGTGGCTTCGCGCTTGAGGATGTCACGTACTTCGATAGACAACCGTTCACGCAGTTCTACGTCGAGGTTGGAAAACGGTTCGTCCATCAGGATCAGGCGTGGGTGGGGCGCCAACGCACGCGCCAGCGCGACGCGTTGTTGCTGACCGCCGGACAACTGGTGCGGGAACTGATCGGCGTGACCGGCCAGACCCACCAGCTCTAGCAGCTCGTCGACACGTGCTTTTCGCGCAGTCTTGGATTCATTGCGCAAACCGAAGCCAACGTTGGCCGCCACAGTCATGTGCGGGAACAACGCGTAATCCTGGAATACCATGCCGACGCGACGCTTTTCTGCGGCCAGCATCCAGTCGGGCAGGCTGACAACTTCGCCGTTGATGCGGATTTCACCGCTCTGGATCGGTTCGAATCCCGAAATGCAGCGCAGGGCAGTGGTTTTACCGCAACCCGACGGGCCGAGCAGACAGCCGATGGCACCTTTCGGCAGGGTGAAAGTGAGGTCGGCAATAATCTGTCGCTGGGCATACGACTGCGAAACGGAATTAAGGATCAGTTCAGCCATGGTTCAGTTGTGCGTGCGCGATCCGCGCCAGGTCAGGAGAATGATAGGGATGATACCGGCAATGATGATGGCAAGCGAAGGCAGCGCGGCGCGCTCCCATTCACCTTCCGATGTCATCTCGAATACGCGGACCGCTAGCGTGTCCCAGCCGAAGGGGCGCGTCATCAGCGTGATCGGCATTTCCTTCATGATATCGACGAAGGCAAATGCAGCGGCCGTGATCAGGCTGGCGCGCAGCATCGGCAGGTGAACGCGGGTCAACAGGCCCGTTGCGCTGGTGCCGAGATTGCGCGCGGCTTCGTCGACGTTGCGGGTGATGCGATGCAGGCCGCTGTCGATGGGGCCAAAGCCCACCGCAAGAAAGCGCACTAGGTAGGCCAGCAGCATTACCAGCAGGGTGCCTTTCAGCACTTCATACCCTTCGAAACCAAACCAGGTGCGGCCGGTGTCAATCAGCCAGTTGTCCAGCCACGCCACCGGGATGAACAGCCCCACTGCCAGTACCGCGCCGGGGAAGGCGTAGCCGATGGTAGCCAGCCGCTGGGTCCACATCATGAAGCTGCCGGGGCGCTGGCGGCCGGCGTAGGCGAGCAACAGCGCCACCCCGACCACCATCAGCGCGCCCATGCCGGCCAGCAACAGCGAATGCCAGGCAAATGCCCAGTAACGACTGTCGAGATCGGTGTCGATGACCTCGTGTGCCCACAGTGCGAGCTGGGTGACGGGGATAATGAAGGCAATAGCCAGCACTGTGCTGGCATACAGAAAGGCCAACCCCGCCAGGGTAGGAGAAAGTTTGATTCGGCGTGATGCAGCGCTACGTCCCACTGAGCTATAGCGCATTTGAGTGCGCGAGCGTTGCTCGAACACCACGGCAATCAACACGAACACAATCAGGATGGAGGCGAGTTGCGCAGCGGCTGCCAATGAGAACAGGCTGTACCAGGCCTTGTAGATGGCAGTGGTAAAGGTGTCGTAGTTGAAGATGGCCATGGTGCCGAAATCGGCCAGGGTCTCCATCAGCGCCAGCATCAAGCCTGCTGCGATCCATGGCCTGGCCATTGGCAGCGCCACCTTGAAAAATCCTTGCGTGCGCGAGAGGCCGAGCGATTGCGCGGCTTCCAGTGCAATCGCACCCTGGGTGGAAAATGCGTTCTTGGCGATCAGATAGACATAGGGATACAGTGCCAACGACATCACAAAAATGACGCCGCCGCGGGAGCGGATCTCAGGCAGCGTCATCGGCCCGAAGGCTTCACGCAAGGCCGTTTGCAAGGGGCCAGTGAAATCGAGCAGGCCGATGGCCACGAAGGCGGTGACGTAAGCCGGCAGCGCCAGCGGCAGTAGCAGCGCCCAGTCGAACAAGCGTCGTCCGGGAAACTCGCACATGGCAACCAACCAGGCCAGTGAAACGCCCAATACGCTGACGCCAATACCCACTCCCAGTACC
Source organism: Thiobacillus sp. (assembly GCA_036568265.1). GTDB lineage: Bacteria > Pseudomonadota > Gammaproteobacteria > Burkholderiales > Thiobacillaceae > Thiobacillus. The sequence continues at coordinate 5,475 of DATCSW010000009.1, read as the reverse complement.
AGCCACAGTGTATTGCCTATCAGTTCGGGCAGTACGAATTCGGTGAGGTGCGCGAGGATGTCGCCCCCGGTTTGGGTAAATGATGAAAACGTGACCGCGACCGGCACCAACACCAGCGCAGCAATCAGTAGGGCAAGCGCCATCCAGCCGCTAAAGCGAGGCCAAACAAAAACGCCCGCTGAGGGCGTTTTTAAAGGTGCAGCAAGACTATGTGACAACATGGGTTATGTCATTGGGTTCATGAGTTGAGCCGGTTTATTTGTAGCCGGCGCGGTCCATCAATTTTACGGCCTGCACCTGCAGGCTGCCAGCTTCTTTCACGTTGATCAGGTTTTGCTTGAAGCTGCCCCATGCTGCCACGGTTTTGTCGGGTGTATTTTTCGGGTTGACCGGGTATTCCATATTGACGTCGGCAAACAGGTTTTGCGCCTTGTCGGAGGATAGCCATTCGATCAGCTTTTGCGCACCGGCCGGATTCTTGGCATAGCGCGTGACACCGGCTCCCGAGATATTGACGTGCACGCCGGCCGCCTTGTTTTTCAGATTCTGGTTCGGCCAGAAGATCCCCAACGGCAGATTGGGGTTTTTTTCCATCAGGCGGCCGTAATAATAGGTATTGACCAGGGTGACATCGCACTGCCCAGCGGCCACGGCTTCCATCGCCTTGGTATCGTCCGGAAAGGGTGAGGTGGCCAGATTGCTGACCCAACCACGCACCATGTCTTCGGTTTTATCTTCGCCGTATTCGGTGATCATCATCGCCACCAGGCTCTGGTTGTAGACTTTTTTGGAGGTACGCAGGCACAGGCGTCCCTTCCATTTTGGATTGGCCAGGTCTTCGTAGGTGGACAAGTCGCTGGGCTTCACCTTGCTGGTGTTGTAGATCAGCGTGCGAGCGCGCACCGACAGACCGAACCACTCATTGCCGGGGTCGCGCAGGTGGGATGGCACATTGGCTTGCAGGGTTTTCGACCGGATCGGGCGCAGCAGGTCTTCTTCGGACGCCTGCCACAGGTTGCCGGCATCAACCGTCAACAGCACATCGGCCGGGGTGTTGCGGCCTTCGGCCTTGAGGCGCGCCATCAGCGGGCCTTCTTTGTCGGTGATGAACTTGATCTGCACCCCGGTGTCGCGGGTGTAGGCATCGAACAGCGGTTTGATCAGCTGTTCATTTCGCGCGGAATAGACAACAACATCTTCTGCAAGCGAGGGGAGGGCGACTGCGCAGAGCGCGATTGCTGTAAGCAGACGGGTCGGTTTCATTGGGAGCAAGTCCTAATATTGAGCAGACCCGCAACAATACTAAAAATGAGAACCGTTATCAATAACATTTAATCAAATTTGATGGTGTGACTCCAATCAGAGCTTTTCAAACTGGATCAAGGTCTTGAGTTCGCCTTCGAATAAGGCGTCCAGGTGGATCGATCCACGCTGTGTTTTCAGGCTCAAACCGGGTTGTGCTTGTGGCGCAATATCAATCAGTTGCAGGTTCTGGGGGGGGTACTCGATTTCGAGCGTGACACGCATCGGATAGTAGCCATCGAGAAACTTGCGCATATAGGGGCCACTGGTCAGGCTGAAATATCCGTTGCCCGTGTTACGTAAAGCACGGGTTTGCGCATACAGGCATAAACGTGCGCCCGGCTCGACATCCACCAGTTGCACGGTGGCGCCTTCCACCCAGGCTTGTTTGATGCGCGTGGACACATCCACTCTGAGGTCACGCACATAGCCTTCCCGAAAAGTGATCTGAGCGCGTGGGACGGGGTCGAGGTTGGTGTGACACTGCGTGAGGCTGACCCAGCCGGAACTCAGGCTCTCGGCGTTGATGCGAATTTGATTGTGATGGTGGTGAATCAGTTTGACAGGAGGCTTGTCTAAAAAGTGCAGTACCCCCTCATTGACGTTATGGGCGCTTTCCATGCTGAGATCGGTTGCAGCCTGCACGGCGCCATGCGTCAGTAAAAGCACGATTGGGATCATCGCAAGCACGCGAATGAAGCGACTGGACCCTCTTGGATTGACTTGAACTTTATTCAATTGGAAATACCGAAGGGGCAGATTCGATCGGTTGGACAATCCGGCGAGCACCATCAAATCGGGTCCGCCAGTAACGATCGCTGAGTTTCGAAACCATGACGCTATTTGTGCGACTACTGGTGGCATGGACAAAACGGTTATCACCCAGGTAAATGCCGACATGGGAAAACGCACGGTTCAGCGTGTTAAAGAAGACCAGGTCGCCAGGCAGGAGATCGGATGATGCAAGCGGCTGGCCTGCTTCGCTGATGGCGCGGCTGTCACGGGGTAACACGATGCCCGCTATGTGTTTGAACACGTGACCCACAAAGCCACTGCAGTCGAGTCCTGTTTCAGGCGTCATGCCGCCCAGACGGTAGGGGCTGCCAACCAGGCTGACGGCATAGAAGGGCACATCTTCAGGGCTTGTGTTGGCCATGACCGGGCTGCTTAGCACCAGGGTCAATAACAAGGGTATCCGTACGATGCGCTTCATGAAATGGCGATCTGCTCTATAGTTAAATGAGCAAAACGGCCAAATTTGGCGAATCTTGATTCTGAGGATCCAATCATGAATGACGCACACCTTTCAGCACCAGACGAGCCCAGTATCCCTGATAAAGCGTATTTGACGCAATGGCATGATGAAGCCGAGGCCGCCGCGGCAGATGAATCCAATTTGCGCGATCGGGTTCGGGATTTGACCGCCCGTGCTTTACACGAGCGCAAAATGGATTTGCAGGAGCTGCGCGAGATTGTAGGGGCGATCACGGCAGGTGTGGGTAGCGGGCTTGCTTCGCGCGGCGGCGAGATGAAAGAAGGCCTTAAGCAGGCCGTGTCGGGTCTGGATGAGGCGGTCAGCAGTGCGGCCCAGAAAGTGTCCTATACCCTGCGCGAGGCCGCAGATCAGGGCCGGGCGTTTAAAGACAACGAATTGAAAACCCGTCTGGAGCAATTGCGCGATCTGGAGTTCCAGTTTGTCGACACGCTCAAGCAAACAGCCAGCCAATCAGGTGGCAAATTGAAAGAAGAGCTGGATATCCTGAGCGAGCATATGAAGAACAGCGGTACGCGTACCGGCGAACTGGTTCGGGAGGCTTTTCAGCAATTGGTGAGTGGTGTTAAATCAACTACTGAAACCAGCCGGGAAAAACTGGGCGAGACAGCCAGTGCGGCAACTGATCGGCTGTCTGAAGTGGCAAGTGGGGTGCTGGATGCAGTATCGGACGCGCTGAAACGGCAGAGTGATCGTCTGCGTCATTGAACCGAATCCGTTTTAACCGGTAGCGACTGACTGTCGGTGGCGGGTTTATCGCTACACTTCCGGATTGTGTCTGGATAACTTCATAACATAACAATGCTCTGGGAAACCCTGTCTGTTGTTCGTGATTTACCACGCCTGCATGAAATTGCCGTGGTGATGATTCGCTACGGCTGGGGTGATCTGGTGCGTCTTTTAGGTATCAGCGGCATGCTGGAACGTGCCGGTCGTGTATTGCACTGGCATAGCACCAGTGAAATCAATACGCTGGATGCGCCTGTCAGGATCCGTCGCGCATTGGAGGAACTGGGCCCTACGTTTGTCAAGCTGGGTCAGCTGCTGGCCACGCGCGTGGACGTGTTTCCCCCGCAGTGGATTGCCGAATTCGAAAAGCTGCATAGCCAGGTTCCTGCCGTGCCGTATGAGTTGCTGCATGCTGATCTGGTTGCAGCACTCAAGGGCGATCCGCACGAGATATTTGCCGAATTCGACCCGGTCCCTCTGGCTGCGGCCTCGATTGCCCAAGTGCATCGTGCCCGGCTGAAGGATGGTACGTCTGTCGTAGTCAAAATTCGGCGGCCGGGCATTGAGGCGATCATTCGTGCCGATCTCCGGATACTCGAACACGCAGCTCGCCTGCTGGAAAGCGAAGCCCCGGATTTGCGACGTTACGACCCGGTACAAATCGTTTCACATTTTCGTCGTTCGTTGAATCGCGAACTTGATCTGGCCAAAGAAGCGCGCAACATCGAGCAATTCGCACGCAATTTTGCAGACGATCCCCTGGTTACCATTCCTCGCGTGTACTGGGAACACACCAATGATCGCGTCATTGTGCAGGAGCAGATCATCGGCATGTCTGGCGTGGCACCGGATCGGTTGCGTGAACATGGGCTGGATCCGGTCGTGCTCGCAGCACGTGGGGCGGATACGGTGTTACGGATGGTGCTGGAACATGGTTATTTCCATGCCGACCCGCATCCCGGCAATGTGCTGTTTTTGCCGGGTAACCGTATTGGCATGATTGATTTCGGCATGGTGGGCATGCTGACGCATATTCGCCGCAACCAGATTGTCGACATGCTGAACGGCCTGACCCATATGGATGAGCAGGCCCTATTACAAGTTTTGCTCGACTGGAGTGGTGACGCTGTCGCCGATGAAGACCGGCTTGCCTATGAAGTCGCCGAGCTTTTGCATAACTATGATGACCTGCAGCTCAAGGACGTGAAAATCGGCGCGTTGCTCAACGACATCGCGGCCTTGATGCGGGATAACGATCTGGTGATGCCCGCTGACCTGACGTTATTGTTCAAGACGCTGATTACGCTGGAAGGCCTGGGGCAGCAACTTGATCCCCATTTTCACATGGTCGACAACGTGACCCCCTTTGTGGAACGTATCATCCAGCAACGCTACACGCCCAAAGCCTTGTTTGAGCGCGGCAAGGAAAGCGTGCGCGAGGCGTTGGAGGTGGTGGCAGACCTGCCACGAGATCTGCGCCATTTATTGAAAGATGTGCGCCGTGGGCGGATCAAAATCGATCTTGATCTGAAGCGGCTGGATCATTTTGGCCATCAACTGGACCGCGCGAGCAACCGCATCACCATGGGGATACTCACCGCATCACTGGTGGTGGGTTCCAGCATCATCATGACGGTGAAAGGCGGCCCTCAGCTATTTGGTTTGCCGCTGTTTGGTCTGTTAGGATTTTTGATCGCGTTTTTCAACAGCTTGTGGATCATTTTTTCCATCTGGCGATCGGGCAAGCACTAGATACACCGCATGCACTCAGTTCACCGCTGATGCCACATCATCCTGCCGCGCCAGGTGGGCGATCAGCGCAGCCAGCGGCATGGGATGGCCCAGCAGGAAACCTTGTGCGTGAGCAATACCCAGACTTTCGACCTTGCTCAGAACGACCTCGGTTTCAACGCCTTCGGCTACCAGCGAATACCCCACTTCACTCATCATCCGTGCAAAATCGGCCACCACCTGGCCGGCGCGATTGTCCTGCGCGAGTTTGTTGACCAGTGAAATATCAAACTTGACCACTGAATCGCCCCCGATTTCCTAGACACTCGTAAGCCTCTCTTCGTACTGCTTCTCGTAGTCTATCGGTGAAAGCCGATTGCTGTAACTGTGGCGGCGCTTCGGGTTGTAAAACATCTCGATGTAATCGAAGACATCTCGAC
>DATCSW010000008.1:0-278635 GCA_036568265.1 Thiobacillus sp. | reverse complement strand
CCTTGATGGGAAGGCCTGCTTCTGCCTCACGCAGAAAGCCAATGATCTGCTCTTCGGTGAAACGCTTCTTCATGTCCAATCTCCTTGATAATGGGATTGGACTCCAAAGCTACGTGCTACTCAAATACGGGGAGACGTCGGCCTCGCGGGAAACCGTGGCAGGCCCGCTATGCATTAACGTGCTGAACAAGGCCGGCTTGCGTGCCGACAAAGACTTGGCTTCAGTCTATGAAGGCAAATTCATGGATGTGATGGCACGTCAGGTGGAAGAAAAAGGCCTGGACGCCTTGTGCACCGGACCCGGCCCCTGGAAATCCATGAATGAAGGTTCCCCCGGGAAATTCCGGGTGATTGGCGAATCCGTACGGGTGCCGGGCTTCGCCTTCAGTATCGACTCGGAACTGTCCGACAAGGAAAAGAAAAAGCTGACCGACGTCCTGACGGGCATGGGTCAAAACCCTGAAGGGTTGCGCGCATTACAGGCCATTACAGGCAGCGCGGCAGGCGCCACCGATACCTTGGCCACCACCGCCAAGGAATACTTCACTGCCAACCTGCTGGTAGAAGAGAACAAGCGTCGTTTTAACGCGCAAATACCCAAATAATTTTCGTCATTGACCCGCAGTTCAATACGGCCTCGACACGAGGCCGTATGCTTTTGTGGCTTTTGGAACACCCCATTCCCGGCTCATCCCCGCATGACTTCACGGCCGCGGTTTGGTCTTCCGCACAGGACGGGTAAGCTCACATCATGAATACCCACCACCGACCCCGAATTGGACTGGCGCTGGGCGGCGGCGCCGCCCGTGGTTGGGCACATATCGGCGTGATACGCGCGCTGGCCGATGCGGGAATCGAGCCCGACCTGGTTTGCGGCACATCGATCGGCGCCCTGGTCGGGGCCGCCTATGTAGGCGGCGAACTGGATACGCTCGAAGACTGGGTGCGCAGCCTGCGCCTGCAGACCGTAGTGGGCTTCCTCGACATCTCATTCAACGGCGGCTTGATCAAGGGCGATAAATTGATCGCTTTTTTTCGCAAGCATTTTGTTGACCGGGATATTGCCGATTTGGTGCGGCCATTTGGCGCAGTGGCGACAGACCTCCGTCGCGGCCGTGAAATATGGCTGCGCGAAGGCAAGGTGTCTGATGCTGTACGGGCCTCGATTGCGCTGCCCGGCCTGTTCACACCGGTGCATCTCAATGGCGACTGGCTTGTGGATGGCGGCCTGGTCAACCCGGTTCCGGTGTCGCTTTGTCGGGCCATGGGCGCCGACCTGGTGATTGCGGTGGATCTGAATAGCGATTTGCTGGGGCGCCATCTCAAACCCCTACTGGAAAAGTCAACGGATCAACCCACGTTACCCGGTACGCTGACCGACAGCGTGCTGTCGCGCATCCAGTCGCGCGTCGCCCAACTGGGCTTTCCACCCAGTAAAGTCAATCCTGCGCCGGCGATGCTCGACGTGCTGGCGAGCAGTGTCAACATCATGCAGGTACTGATTACCCGTAGCCGTTTGGCCGGCGACCCGGCCGACGTGATGATCACGCCACAACTGGCCAGCCTGGGGCTCATGGAATTTCATCGTGCCAGCGTCGCGATCGAGGCGGGGCGTCAAGCGGTGGAAGAGGCCCTGCCGCTGCTGAAAACCCGTCTGAAGGATGTGCAGTAATTCGATCAGGGCGTGAGCGCAGCAACTCGCACAGCGCGAGCTTGCGCATGCGATCAAGCCGCTTGATCGCGGCTTCGCGGCGGGCTGCCTCCGCCCGGTTGTCGGCCGGTTCGGAATAAGCCAGCGCTACCGGACGCCGGCTACGGGTGTATCGCGCGCCCTGACCCCCTTCGCCATTGTGCTCGGCCAGACGACGCGGGATATCGGTTGTGATGCCGGTATATAACGATCCATCCGCACAACGCAGCATGTAAACGAACCATGCCGCGTTGTCCTGCGGCACGCTCATACGTCAGACACTTGCTGCGCCCACAACAGCGCCTCCATGTGTGCGGCATTGATTTCGTCCACTTCGCGACCGATTTCCCTGGCGAGCGCCAAAATACTGGTCTGATCGACTTTTTCGCACGCGATGGCCAGCGCCAGATAAGGCGCATAGGGGCCGCGCTGCGACAGAATCGCTTCGGTTATTTCGGCCGGCAGGCTGATCTGCTGGAGCACTTTTTCCATCGGCATGCCCATCACCACATCCAGCAACGAAAACAGACCCGCCACAAAAATTTCATCGCGCGCCTTGGCAAACAGCGCACGCCCTGCCAGCTGCTCGGCCATCCGACCGCGTGCCAGCGCGTTTTCCAGCACCGCAGAATCCAGCTCATGGCCCTGGCCGCCGGTAAACAAAATCATGGTCAGCCAGCGGTACAGCTTGTCCTGCCCCATGACCATCAGGGCCTGTTCGATGCCCCCGATCTTGTTCTGCAAGCCCATACCGGGCGAATTGACATAGCGCAGCAAGCGTACCGACAAAGCCGGATCATGACGAAACTGAGCAGCCAGCGCCGGCTGCTCAGCACCGGTACGCACGCGATTCATCAAATCCAGTACTTTGGCGCGCGATGGGCCAAACGAAGGGTGATCCAGCGTTTCACGACGCGTAATAAACGGCCCCATGAACAAGGCAAACTGTAATTTGTGGCACATGTGAAACGCTTCCAGCGTTTGCACATTCGTGGCCACAAACTGTTTACCGGTGGCCGCCCGCGAAACCAGTGTCATGGCGGAGGTAATAGCCGGAATATCTTCACTGCTGACCTCGATCAACACATAGTCGATTAACTGCAGCAAGGCATGGCGCTCAGGATTGACACCCTCCTCAGCCTGTATGGCCAGGAGGCATCCCCGGGTTTTCAGTTCAGCCAGGCGCTCCAGCATGGGGGCATCCATCGCGGTCCCGACATCCAGCTTCAACACCCAGACCGTACCCGCCGCCGGCCAGCTATCCACCAGGGTGTTCAACAACATGGCAGGGGTAACTGGCACAAATGCACGCCGCTGACCCAGCAGGCGCGTGATATCCATCCGCTGCAAATTGTCCAGCAAGGTTTCGTCATGCAGCAGCTGGACGTTGGGCAACACATCCTCCTGAGGACTCTCCAGCTCACGGCGCAGCATAAAGGTATAGCCTGCCACCTTGCGATCGCGACCCAGCATGGCCTCACGGCGCATTACCGAAGCGGCCTTGTTTTGATTTGCCGGCTGAGCAGGCGCCTTGGCCACTTCAGCCCGCGTGGCCGGATTCACCTGTGCGGGCGCCTTGGCACCATTCCCCGACAACATCCCCACCAGACGATTTAACACGCAGCACTCCTCCCAGACATAACTTGAGTCATCAAGATAGGAAACGGCATCCGCACGGCGGACTGTAGCCAGATACACAACAATATTTTTTACGCGACATAGCGGTCGTTTTATCGCGAGCCTCACCCGGCGCGTTATATGTACCGGAACCGCTATCCGGTCGCCGCCCACATTCAACCCGCCTGGCGCATTGAGGCGGAAAGTCTCGCCAGAAACGCTGAACAGGGCACGGGAGCCACTGCTATGCTAGTAAAGCTTCCCCACCCGACAAGCTGCCCCATGGAGACCCCATTGACCAAACACCTTTCTCAATATTTTGTTCGCGGCCTGCTGACAGCCCTGCCCCTCGGACTGACAGTCTATCTGCTATATGTCTTTCTTAAATGGAGCGAGTCGTTGACGCTGAAGCTGATGAGCCCTTTTATCGGTGATTTCTATATTCCGGGCATGGGGCTGGCAATGGGCATCATCGGCATTTTCATATTGGGATTCCTCGTTTCACAGCCCTGGGTGAGCAAGCTGCTCTGTCTGGTTGAATTGCCCTTTACCAACCTGCCGGTTATCAAAAACATTTATTCTTCACTCAAGGACTTCGCAGATTATTTTGCGCCGCGTCGTGAGCAGGAGACGCAGCAAACGGTGGTGTCGCTCAGCATGCCCGGACATGCGCTTGAAATAGTGGGCCTGGTCACGCGCCAGAGCGTGGACGACATGCCAGCCGGCTTCCGCCGGGGCGACCGGGTGGCTGTGTATCTGCCGATGGGCTACATGATTGGCGGATATACCGTTTTCGTCCCGCGCGAATGGGTGCAGCCGATCGAGATGACGGTTGAAGAAGCGATGCGTTCCTCGCTTTTTGCCTGGATGAGTCGGGCCCAGCCAGACAGCCCGCCCAGCGCCTACAAGCCTTGAATTCCTATTTGTGCCGTTGGTGTAAAGTGCATGCTCATGCAGATTGAATGCTATGCACAGCGCTTGCTCAATCCGTTTCGCGGCGTGGTTCACACCATACGCTACGAATCCGCCGAGGCGGTCACGGCGGATGGGGTGGAATGGGACATTTACGTCGCCAACGACGCCCTGCTCGAAGGGCTGGGTCGGGCTGGACGACGCGCTCAGATCTCCGACATCCGCTACGGCCACTGGTCGGTCGAAAAGGGCCTGAAACGCGGCCCGTTATTTCCTTCCGATGACTTCAAGCGCCTGGAAAACATGGGGGCCGTCGTCTACGAACACCTGCTCAAAATTCACCGTGATGTGCCCTTCGCCTTTCGTGACCAATTTGAACTCTGGCTACTGGATCGAAACGATCAACCTTTAGCCTTGTTACACAGCGTACGCACCGACCTCGAAACCGACACCCAGCCGCCACTCGACTGGCGAGCAGGCATGGCTGCCCAGGAACGCTTCCACAGTACCGCCGTCACCCACATGAGTGAGCCTGCGGGAGCGTATCTCTCCCAACACGTGAACAGTCTGTCTAACGGGGTGGCCCAGTGGTTTCGGCGCTCCGACGACGGCGATGGGCTGGGACTTCACACCCAGGGAGGCGACAGCCCGTTACGCGGGCGGGTGCTTGAGGCTGAAGCGTTTCCGCCGCTTTTTATCGCCACGCACGCCATGGATGCGGCCCATGTCCAACTGGTGAATGATTATCACGCCTGGCAAGCGCCCTGGATGCTGCTGCTGCCCCATCTTGAGTCCAAAATGCGCCGTCGGCTGGAGGAACAGGCGCGTCAACAAGCCGATCTGATCGAGCGATATTTCCGGCTGTATCCCGCTGTGATTGACCGGCCCGGGCTGCAAGCCGCACGTGTGGAAGCTGCGCTGGTTCGCAGCCAGCGCAGCAAGCGAGCCGGAGAAGAAGACGCGCTTTCGCTGTATTACATCGAACTGAACGTCAGCGAAGAATAATTCAGGTCGCGACGTTAAGAATGGCCGCAGGCAACACAGCCGATGCGCCAAGATGAGGCGAGAGCCGAACGCTCACATCTGGATGCGCGGCGGTGAACCCTGCAATCGCCTCGGGGATATCGTGGACCACATGCGTGCCTGCCGCCAGAAAATAGGGGAAGGCAACCACCTCGGTCGCCCCTTGTGCCGCAAGCGCCGCCAGCCCCTCGGGAATGCTGGGCTCGGCCAGTTCCAGGAAAGCCACTTCGATATGCTCGTAGTGCTGCCCCGCTTCGGCCCGTACGGCATCAGCGAGCTGACGGATTTCGTCGTTGGACGCCGCACGGCGACTGCCGTGAGCAATGATCAGTAGACTGGGCATAAGGTACTTTCTGAAATCAGTCCGGGTCAGAGCCGGTCAACCCGCACAGGTTCCCCAATCCACGCTTACATGCGAACCGGTTCTAACGTGGCATCCAGATTCTGGTCATCGCAGTAATCCAGAAAATCGCCTCGCAGGGTGGCAATGTGCATGTCAGCGGGAATGCCCAACGTCATGTGCACGGCAAACATGGGCGTGCCGGTATGGGGTGCCGGATAGGTTTCGGTGTCCAACTCTTCGATATTGATTTGCAGGCGTGCAAAAAAGTTGGCCAGACGGGTCACGATGCCGGGCTGATCCAGCGCGGCCACTTCGACGGTATAGGGAATCAAGGGCTTGCTGGAGGGTACGGGCCGGGTGCGTTGCAGTATCAGTGAGAGCCCAAGCTCAGTTCCCACGGCGGGTAATCGTGCCTCAAGTTTGGCCAGCGCATCCCAGCTGCCGGTCACCCGCATCAACAATGCAAAGCGCCCGCCGAGCGCCGCCATCCGCGACTCCTCCACATTGCATGCGGATTCGCTGATGCGACGGGTGAAGCTTTCCACCAGACCAATTTGGTCCGCGCCACAGGCCGTGATGACCAATGACTCTGTGTCGTTCGACATTAAATGAGCTCCCGATCAAACAATTCTTTTTTGACGTACGCATAAATAATCGGTGCCGCAATCACGCCCTGTACACCAAAGATCGCTTCCATCACTACCATCGCAATCAGCAATTCCCATGCGCGGGCCTTGATCTGCCCACCGATGATGCGCGCGTTCACAAAATACTCAAGCTTGTGGATGACAACCAGGAAAGCCAGCGATGAGGCGGCGATGGCCAGTGAATGAGAAAGCGAGATCACCACAATCACGGTATTGGAGATCAGGTTACCCAGCACGGGAAGCAAGCCAACAACAAACGTCACCACAATCATGGTTTTGGTGAAGGGCAATTGCACCCCGAACCCCGGCAGGACCAGCAACAGATAAATGCCGGTCAACAAGGCGTTGAGCGCGGAAATACGCACTTGCGCAAAAACCACGCGGCGAAATCCCTCGCCCAGGCGATGTACCCGCTCGCACATGGCCTGTGCCAACGGGGCCAGCGTCTGGTGTGGGCGCGCCCGCCGCAAGGCAATGAAGCTGCCCACGATGAGGCCGATGATGAAATGGGCCAGCACGCGGCCGGCATCGCCGCTGAGTTTTCGAATGTCCAGTGCATGTGTGCGCAGCCATTCGACCAGCACGGCGCGTATACCGGTTTTATCGCCCTGCGGCAGCCACTCTGCCGCCCACAGGGGTAATAACTGGCGGGAGTTTTCAATCACTTCTGCCATTTTGGTCAGCAAGCCGGCCAACCCTCCCTCGGAGCGCAGATACAGAATCACACCCGCGGCAAAGCCGCCCAACGCGCCCAGCACAATCAAGGTAATCAGCGATACCACCAGCACTTTGGCCCAATTGTGATCCAGCCGGCCGATCACAAAACGCGGTGCCAGCAAGTGCACCAGTTGCACCACCAGCAGGCCGGCCAGCAACGCCGGCAACAAATGCAAGGTCAACGTCAGAAACAGTCCCGCCGCCATCATCAACCAGGCAGCAATTTCATATCGGGAAGCGGGAAGGATCGACTGTTGCGTCATGCTCGCCACAGTGCCGTACAAGCGCGAGCGAAGCAAGGGGGTACACAACAAATTTCAGCCACCGCACAGGCAAACGCAACGGGTCAGCCCTGAAAGCTTGCGGGCATTTACAGTGCGCTCTACAGTTCGGGGCTACATGACACGCATTCGCCAACAAATCCAAGCCAATCTGGTCGCCATCATCAGTCTGTTGGTGGCACTCAGCGCGCTCAGCTATACCGCGTGGCGGCAGGAACAAACCGAGGATAACCGCACGCAGCGCGTGGCGGCATTCAGCATGCTACAAACGGCCGAAGAACTCCAAAGCGTGGTTGATTTCGCCCATTACGATAACGATCTCATTGCGGGCAACCCGATTAAAGGCTGGGGGAAAGTGCTGTATCTACGCGACCTCGGTATCATCATGCCATCATCCATACAGGTTAAAACCCAATTTTTGCAAGCGGCCTGGGCCCAAAACTGGCAGGCCATGCATCAGGATGAAGCCGCGGCCCAACGCATTACAGCCGCGATCGAGAGTTTGCGTGGCGAAGTCCGCGCGTTACTGGTGAGTTTGCAATGAGTGCCGTACGGTCCCCCGAATTTTTAAATGCTTTGCGTGGCTTGCTGCCGCCCGAGTCTGTATTGACCGCGCCCGAAGATACCCGGCCGTTTGAGTCCGACGGTTTGGCGGCCTATCGCAACACGCCCGATCTGGTGGTGCTACCGCACACCGAAGCGCAGGTGACGGCCATTTTGCGGCTATGCCACGCGCATCGCGTGGCGGTGGTCACCCGCGGTGCGGGTACAGGTCTTGCGGCAGGGGCACTGCCGGTCGACGGTGCCGTATTGCTGGTCATGGCTCGACTCAACCAGATTCAGCACATTGATCCACTGGCCCGCACTGCCGTCGTTCAGCCCGGGGTTCGCAATCTCGCCATTTCCGAAGCCGCCGCCATATACGGCTTGTACTACGCGCCCGATCCTTCGTCGCAGATTGCCTGCTCCATTGGCGGTAACGTGGCTGAAAACTCCGGCGGGGTGCACTGTCTGAAATACGGCCTCACCGTGCACAACATTCTCAAACTGCGCGCCTGGACCATCGATGGCGAACTGCTCGAAATCGGCAACGAATCGCTCGATGCATCCGGCTACGATCTGCTTGCCCTGATGACGGGTTCGGAAGGCATGCTGGCAGTCATCACCGAAGTCACAGTCAAGCTGCTGCCGCGGCCCGAGCGGGCGCAGGTGGTACTGGCGGCCTTTGACGATATCGCCAAGGCCGGTGCCGCCGTAGGCAACATCATCGCTGCCGGGGTGATCCCGGCCGGATTGGAGATGATGGACAAACTGGCCATTCAGGCCGCCGAAGCGTTTGTCCACGCAGGCTATCCACTGGATTGCGCCGCGCTTTTACTGTGTGAGGTGGATGGCGTCAACGAAGAAGTCTCCGACGATATTTTCACGGTTCATGAAGTCCTGACCGCATCGGGCGCCATCGAAATCCGCACCGCCGACAGCGAAGAACAACGCGCCCGGTTCTGGGCCGGTCGCAAGGCAGCATTCCCCGCGGTTGGCAGGCTTGCACCCGATTATTACTGCATGGACGGCACCATCCCGCGTTCGCAACTGCCCCACGTGCTGGAAAGAATCAGCGCGATGAGTGTGGAATATGGGCTGGCGGTGGCCAACGTATTTCACGCTGGCGACGGCAACCTGCACCCGCTGATTCTGTTTGATTCGAGCCAGCCCAACGAATTGCATCAAGCCGAAGTATTCGGCGGCAAAATTCTCGAATTATGCGTGGAAGTCGGCGGCACCATCACTGGCGAACACGGGGTGGGCCTCGAAAAAATCAACCAGATGTGTGTCCAGTTCGGCACACCCGAGCTGACACGTTTTCACGACGTGAAAGCCGCCTTCGATCCCCATACCCTGCTGAATCCCGGCAAAGCCGTTCCCGAGCTCCATCGCTGCGCGGAATGGGGGGCCATGCACATACAGGGTGGACAGCTGCCCCACCCGGAACTACCCCGATTCTGATGCTAGACGACTATATTGAACACATTCGAGCCGCCCATGCCGATGGCTCCCCGCTCGTCATCCAGGGTGGAGGCAGCAAGACGTTTTACGGCAACGCGCAGGCCGGCACGATCCTCGATACGCGCAAGCTGTCTGGCGTGGTCGACTACCAACCCCGAGAACTGGTGATGACTGCACAGGCCGGCACGCCGCTCGCTGAAATCGAAGGCCTGCTGGCCGAGCAGAATCAGATGCTGGCTTTTGAGCCGCCTCATTTTCAGGGTGGCAGCACGCTGGGGGGCTGCATCGCGGCCGGCCTGTCCGGCCCACGCCGACCGTACGCAGGCGCCGCACGCGATTTTGTGCTGGGTACACGCATCATCGATGGTACCGGCCAGCCACTACGCTTCGGCGGACAAGTCATCAAGAATGTTGCGGGCTATGACGTATCACGGCTGATGGTCGGCGCACTCGGCACACTTGGCCTGATCACCGAAATCTCGCTGAAAGTCCTTCCACGTCCTGCGGCCGAACTCACACTGCAGTTCGAGCTGGATGAGGCCACCGCCATCGACCAGATGAACCGCTGGGCTGGACAGGCTTTACCGCTTTCGGCCAGTTGCTGGCATGCGGGCCTGCTCTCCTTGCGCCTGTCGGGTGCACGCTCTGCCGTGCGTGCTGCCCAGACGAAACTGGGGGGCGAGTTGGCGCATGATCCCGCTGCGTTCTGGCAACGTTTGCGCGACCAGTCCACCCCTTTCTTTGATCGTCATCCGCAGCACCCTGATCACCGAAAATGGCGGCTGGCCGTCAAGCCCACCGCGCCGCCGCTCAATCTGGGTGAGGCGCAATGGATTGAATGGGGCGGCGCCGTGCGCTGGCTGATGACCGACCAGCCGACCGCCGCCTTGCGCGAAGCCGCTCGCAGCTCGGGCGGACACGCCACCCTGTTCCACGGAGAGCCTCCAGCGGATGGCGTGTTTACACCGCTTGCGCCACCCCTGTTGCATGTGCAGCGCCAGTTGAAGCAGCGTTTCGACCCCAAGGGCATTCTCAATCGCGGACGCTTGTACCCGGTGTTCTGATGCAGATCGATGCAATTGATCATGTGGTATTAACCGTACGCAGCATGCCGGCGAGCATCGCGTTTTACACGCACGTGCTGGGCATGCGTGAAGTCAATTTTGGCGACAACCGAAAGGCACTGGCATTCGGCACAAGCAAACTCAACCTGCATGAAGCCGGCCGCGAGCATGAACCCAAGGCCCATCCGGCACCAGGCGCCATCGACCTGTGCCTGCTCACGCAGACCCCCATGGCCGAGATTCTGAGCCATCTGGCCGATCAGCATATTGAAGTTGAATTGGGCCCGGTCACCCGCACGGGTGCGCAAGGTCCGTTGCGCTCGGTCTACCTGCGTGATCCGGATGGCAACCTGATCGAACTTTCCAACCCGCTCTGACATGTCCTTTTTCCACCATGCAAACGACACTCGCTGAATCTTTTCGCAACACGCCTGATGGGGTGGCGGCTGAACGCATTTTGCGCAGCTGCGTGCATTGCGGATTTTGTCTCGCGACTTGTCCCACCTATCAGATACTGGGCAACGAACTCGACTCGCCACGCGGACGGATCTACCTGATGAAACAGGTGCTGGAAGGAACGCCAGCCACCGCCAAAACCCAGCTTCACCTCGACCGCTGCCTGACCTGCCGCAACTGTGAAACCACCTGTCCATCCGGAGTGGAATACGGCAAGCTGCTCGATATCGGTCGCCAGATCGTCGAAAAGCAGGTCGGGCGATCCGCTCATGAAAAAGGCATCCGGGCCGCGCTGAAACACGCGCTGTTATCGCCCATCCTGTTCAATACCGCGCTCAAAATCGGCCAGAGCGTGCGCGGCCTGATGCCCGGCTTGCTCAAATCACGCATCCCGGCGGCCGAGCGAGCGGGAACCTGGCCCGCGCCACGTCACCCCCGGACAATGCTGGTACTGGCCGGGTGTGTGCAACCCGGTCTCAAACCCAACATCAATGCCGCCACTGCACGTGTTCTCGACCAGCTGGGCATTTCATTACTGACGGCCGACAATGCTGGGTGCTGCGGCGCACTGGCACATCATCTTAACGATCATGACGATGGCTTGAATGCAATGCGTCGCAACATCGACGCCTGGATTCCCCATCTGGATACCGGAGCAGAAGCGATCGTCATGACAGCTTCAGGCTGTGGCGTCATGGTGAAGGATTATGGCTGGTTGCTGCGCAACGACCCCGCCTACGCCGACAAGGCCACACGCGTGTCTGCCGCCACGCGTGATATTGCCGAAATTCTGACCCAGGAAACCGTCGCGCTCAGGCATCTGACGCTATACAACACCGCCCGCCGCATTGCCTACCACCCGCCCTGCACCCTGCAACACGGGCAGAAAATAAGCGGGGTTGTCGAAACGCTGCTGACCCAGGCGGGTTTCGAACTGACGCCCGTGGTTGACCAGCATGTATGCTGCGGCTCTGCCGGCACCTACTCGATCCTGCAGCCGACCCTGTCCAGTGCACTTAAAACGCGCAAGCTCGCGCATTTGCAGGCGGGTGCGCCCACGGTGATCGTCACGGCCAATATTGGCTGCCTCACGCATTTGCAGTCAGGCAGCACGGTGCCCGTCCGTCACTGGATCGAACTGCTGGACGAAGCCCTGCCCCCAGCCCGCCCTGTCCACGACAGATAGCCTTTCGCTTCCAGACGCGTACAGTTTGCATGACACACAATGCCTCGCGCAAAGGAGCCGACATGTTGACGCGACTGATCCTGGTATGGGCACTGCTGGCGTGTGGAACGGCATGGGCCACCGATATCGCCGGCGTGAAAATCGACGACACGATTCAGCTCGAAGAACGCAATCTGCCTTTGAATGGCGCGGGAATACGCACGCGTTTCTTCTTCAAGATTTACGTGGCCGCGCTGTACCTGCCCGCGCGCACAAGCCGTGCTGCCGATGCGCTGGCAATGAAAGGCCCCAAACAGATTCGACTGACTCTGCTGCGCGGAGTGGATGCCGACTCGTTCACTGCGGCCTTTTCCAAAGGCTTCGACAGCAACACGCCCACTGCGGAACGCGATGCTTTGAACCCGCGAGTCAACGCGTTCAATCAACTCATCCTCAATGTAGGCCAGGCCCGCGAAGGCGACACCTTTACGCTGACCTTGTCCGGGACGGATACCGTACTGGCCCTGAACGGGCAAGCGCTCGGCAAACCCATAGCGGGCGAGGACTTTTACCGTGCGATGCTGCGCATCTGGCTCGGCGACCAGCCTGTGCAGGCCGACCTGAAATCGGCTTTACTGGGCGGGCGTTAATTCTCGTTCACGCGTCATTTGGTCAGCGATGGCGCTGGCTACTATCAATCTAGCCGCAATCTATCTATCCTTTCAAATCTTACGAGGACACAAACAATCATGGCTAACGAGGGTTTTCACGAAGCGATCGAAGAACTCAGCATCGAAACGCGCGACATGCATCGCGCCATCGTCTCACTGATGGAGGAGCTCGAAGCGGTGGACTGGTACAACCAGCGCATGGATGCCTGCAAGGATGCCGAGCTTAGAGGCATCCTGAAACACAACCGGGATGAGGAAAAAGAACACGCCGCGATGGTGCTGGAATGGATCCGGCGTCACGACCCCACGTTCGACAAGGAACTACGGGAGTATTTGTTCACCGATAAACCACTCACTCACGACTGAGCGGAATTGACTTAAGCGACACCGCGCCAGTTAGCTCGTTCGAATCAACAGACTTACCGGAGCGAACGGGCTTCTTCTTCCAGATAAATCCGGTAGGCATTGCCACGGTTGCTGGCATCAAAGGCGGGCAATTCTGCATAGCGTGACCAGTCGACCGTGCGGTAAGCCTCATCGAAAGGCACCATATCGCGCACGGCATCGCCCATGGCTTTGCGTACAAACAGAATGTAATCCCGCGTGGCTTCCACCACTTGCTGAGCGTCGTTGGACACGCTGCCATGGCCCGGTATGACATAGCGCACCTGGTCCTTGAGTCCCACGATGTAATCCAGTCCCTGCAACCAGCGTTGGGTATCGGTTTCGGGGCTATCAAGAAACGGAACGCGTCCGCCATAGATGACGTCGCCACCAAACAGCACTCCATAGTTTTTCACCAGCATGATTGAGTCACCCGGCGCATGTGCCGGGCCAAGGTGCTTGATTTCAAACCGGACCCCGCCCAGTTCGAAGCAGGTGCCGGTATCAAAGACCTCATCGGGAGCGGCCACATAGGTTTTTTCATCGACCCAGGGGAACAATGCCTGACGACGCTGCTCAAGCCGGCGTTGGGCGTCTTCTCCCTGGCTTGCATTTGACCCACCCACATAGCCCAGCGTGCCGCGTTGGGCGATCACCAACGGGGAACCAGCATGCTCCTTGAACGCCTGAAGACCATAGATATGATCGGCATGGTAATGACTGACGATGACGCGCTTGACCGGTTTGTCCGTCACCTCGCGGATGCGCTGGAGCAGTCGATAGCCCAGCGCAGGCGTGCCCAGCGCGTCGAAGACCACCACCCCTTCCGGGGTCACCACAAAGCCGGCGTTAGACGTATGACCCTGATTAACCGAATCCGGTACCCCTGAGAGGCCGATGACGTAGTAAACCGGCGCGTCCGGGATTTTGTGCAAGGCAAACGGTAAACTCACGGCACTGTAAGGGGTATCGACCAGTGTTGTTTGTTGGGTTTGCGCGGCAGGCTCCGCTGCTACGCTGAATGTGTGACCCAAAATCAACCCGGTGACAAGCAAGCGAGTCGTGTAACGATTCATGACGTATTCTCCAATGTGGGGTGCGTGCCATCAATCATGGTTCGGCGCTTGCATGCAAGTATAGAAAAAAACCGGCGCTTTGAGGTATCTGGCCCTGTAGCGCACGCAGCGAACTTATCCATGCGGAACCCGCCATACTCTTAACTAACATTCGGAGGCATCATGATTTTCAAACAATTGTTCGAGCCTATTTCCAGCACGTACACCTATCTCCTTGGATGCGAAGAGACCGGAGAAGCCTTGTTGATCGACCCTGTCCTTCCCACCTGGGAGCGCGATCTGGCCGAGCTCAATCGACTCGGGCTGAAGCTTGCCTACACCGTGGAAACACATATCCACGCCGATCACATCACCTCTGCCAAAAAACTGAAGGAAGCCGTAGGCAGCCGAATCGCCGTGCCCGCGCTAGACCAGTTACCGTGTATGGACGTCGCGATCGTCGACGGCGTCCCCTTCAAGATGGGCTCAATTGAACTGGGGCCGATCCATACTCCCGGTCACACCGACAACCATTTCGCCTACTATCATGAGGGCCGATTGTATACGGGCGACGCGCTGCTGATCGACGCCTGCGGACGCACCGATTTTCAAAGTGGCGACCCAAGCGCACTCTATTACTCGGTACGCGGTAAGTTGTTCGCTCATGATGACGACACCCTGGTGTATCCAGCACACGATTACGAGCAGCGCCGTATCAGCACAATCGGCCAGGAAAAGGCACGCAACCCGCGACTGGGCGGTGACCGCACGCTGGAAGATTTCGTCGCGCTGATGAATGGCCTGAATCTCGACTATCCGAAATTCATTGATTTTGCGGTGCCGGGTAACCACGAATGCGGCACCTGCCCAACCGGCGTACCCGACCATTTGCAAGTCTACTGTGGGCAAATGGCCGAAAGCCGGCAGGGCTGATACAACCCATTCATGGGAACAAATGAAATCAAGCCTTGTGCCCATCTTTTGAATGTCACCGCAGTCATTGTCTGGTTATAAGCATGACGGGTGATTTGTTACCGTAAAACCTCACGCGCACGAGCTTCCCCTGGATGGTTTGATGACTGGATCGTGATCTGGCTGCCTTCGTGGCGGTACGTGCGCTGACACGTCCGGTGGAGTGAACTGGTATGAGTGAATTGCTTGACGTCATCATCATTGGTGCGGGCACGGCCGGATTGACGGCCCTACGTGCCGTCAAGAAACACACTGAGCGTTTCGTCATTGTGAACGATGGCCCGTATGGCACCACCTGCGCGCGCGTCGGATGTATGCCCTCCAAGGTCCTGATCGAGGCGGCCAATGCCTTTCATCGCCGCCATACGCTCGAAGCATTCGGGATTCGTGGCAGTGCAGCGCTGACCGCCGACATCCCTGCCGTGCTCCGACGCGTGCGTGAACTACGCGACAGCTTTGTCGCGTTTACCCTCAAGGCGACCGATCAGCTCGGCGATCGCAATATCGCCGGACGCGCCCGACTGCTCGGACCCAATCGGGTCGAGGTCAACGGACAGGAACTGACCGCGAAGCGCATCATCATCGCCACAGGCTCACGTCCCATCGTGCCCCCGCCCTGGCGGGCACTCGGTGACCGCGTACTCACCACCGATACGTTGTTCGAGCAAGAAAATCTGGCGCCGCGCATTGCGGTCGTCGGCATGGGTCCGATCGGGATCGAGGTCGCACAAGCCCTTTCCAGGCTGGGCATTGAAATCATTGGCTTCAGCGCGGGGCAGCACCTCGCCGGTCTCACCGACCCCACCATCAACGAAACATTGTTTGAACAGTTGAAACAGGAGTTTGTCATCCACCGGGGATCCAAAGCTGAGCTGTTTGAGGATGCAGATGGCATCAGGGTCAGCAACGGCAAGACCCGCGTCGTGGCCGACCAGGTCATTGCCGCGCTGGGCCGCCAGCCCAATCTCGACGGGCTGGGGTTGGAACATCTGGGCGTGACACTCGATACACACGGCATGCCGCCCATTAATCTGCGTACCATGCAGATTGCTGATCTGCCCATTTATCTGGCCGGCGACGCCAACGGCAAGGTGCCCTTACTGCACGAAGCCTCGGATGAAGGTTACATCGCAGGCATCAATGCGCTTGCCGAAGCGCCCGCCCATTTTGTGCGCCGCACGCCACTTGGCATCGTCTTCGTTGAACCCAACATTGCCTTCGTCGGCAAGCGTTACGAAGAACTCGACCCTGATACGAGCATCACCGGGACAGTCAGCTTTGATGACCAGGGTCGTGCCCGTGCCGCGCAACGCAATGCCGGCCTCATGCATCTCTACGCCGACAAGCGGACGGGCGAATTGCTCGGCGCAGAAATGTGCGTGCCGGCGGGTGAACACATGGCGCATCTGCTCGCACTGGCCATCGGGCGCCAGCTCACGGTGAATGATCTGCTGCGCATGCCTTTTTACCACCCTGTTCTGGAGGAGGGCCTGCGCACCGCATTACGCGATCTTGCCAACCAATTGCCGGACGCGAAAAAACCTGATCTGGATCTTTGTAACGTAGATTGCGCCGCGGCAGGCGATTAACGTTACTTCAAGATACCTTTGATCAGGGTGGTCATGATCGCAAGTCTTCGGGGTGATTGACGTTGACCAGACACGCGGCATCAAAACGCACGCTGACCGAGGGTATTGTCGCCTGCCAACGCCGTACCGCACGTTCGCCACGAGCCAGACACGCAGCAAGTTCGTCGCATTGATCGGTGCGGATAACAAAACAGGTCGGGTGCATGCGTGACGCATCCGCCGCTACGGCCAGGGGGACCTGCGCATGTCGAGCCGAATCCAGCAAACGCGCAACCAGGTCCGACGGCAACCTGGGGGTATCGCACGGCGTCACGACCAGCCAGTCCGCCCTCACGGTCTGGAGCGCGGCCAGTATCCCGGCCAACGGACCCGGGTAATCGGGCAGGGTATCGGGCAATACCCGGTGACCATATCCGGCATAGCGCTCAAGATTGCGATTGGCACTGATCACCAGTTCATCGACCTGGGGAGTCAGCGTCATCAGTATCCACTCAATCAGAGGCCGCCCCTGATACTCGATCAAGCCTTTGTCAGCGCCACCCATCCGGCTACCCTGGCCGCCTGCCAAAATGACCGCGGCGACACGCTCCACCTCAGGTTTAGGGGCGCCGCCGGGCATACAGATGAAACTGATCGGAACGGTCGCCCGGCCTCACGCCCTGCCAGGACTTGACCCAGTCTTCCGACACATAGGGTTGCGCCTCGCGACGACGGGTTTCCACCAACAGCCAGGCACAATCCAGATCCGCTGGCACCAGCGTGCGGCCACTGTGATACGCCAGCAAGATGCGCTGCTGGTTACGCACCTGATATGTCTGAATACAAGCCGTTTCCGGCACGCGCTTGGCGAGCATTTCACCCACGCTGGCGTAGCTCAGGCGACGATCGAGCGGCGCCTGAAACAACGCCATCAACAATACCCAGATAAACGTCATGCTGGCGGTCCAGACCAGAATGGGGCGCAAGGGTGAGCGCTCCACCCGCGCCAAAAACACGATCCAGGTCAGCGTGACGATGACCCCTAATGCCAGCGCCCACGGACGTAACTGGCCCACACCCGACATCCCCAGTTTGCTTAAACGCGCCGCCAATCGTGCGGGCGTTCCAAAATCATGCGCGCTCCAATACACCCAAAATACCAGGCCGATGAAAGCAAACAACATGACACCGAACCACAGAAAAGCATTGGCTGCACCGCGCCGCAAGCTAAATAATCCATTCGCGCCCAGCAGCGCCAGCGGCAGCAGCAATATCAAGCCCTGTTCTTCGGCCGGATGGGCATCGAAAGCATATAAACCCAGCACGCCCAGAAACACACCCACCGGCAGTACCAGCCCAGGTGTGCGCCACTGACGGCGATTCCGATACAACGCCCAGGCCGCCAATGGCCAGGCCGGCCAGGCATACCAACCCAGAATGCCCAGGTAATACAACGGGCGTTGGCCCGTCTCACCGATCCAGCGTTGCAGGTTGAACGCCAGCGTCAGTGGCACCTGCTGGGTCGTCAGATAAGCCAGCCAGGCAACGCCTGCCAGCAACGACAAGCCCGCGCCAATGGCCAATGCCCGGCGCGCCGGCGGCGTACGATATTCCGTCAAGACCAGCGTCATGGCGCCGGCAAGAATCAGAAACAAGGCGGCCTCCGCGGCGCCGCCTGCCAGCACCATCAGCGTCGCGCCGATCCCCAGCGTCCAGCCGCTACTGGTCGTTCGTGGCAAACTGGCCAAACCGCACAACATGATCGCCGCCGCCGCAAATTGTGCCGTTGCCGCGTTCAGCTCATGACCACGTACCAACAAGCCCATGCAGCCGAGCAAGGTCAGCGCGGCAGCCCAGCCCGCCTCAACGCCATACAACACACGTGCCGCCCGTGCGATGAAAAGCAGCGCCAGCGCAACAAATACACCCGAGGCTAAACGCGCGCCATCGGCCAGGGGCAAGAAAGCCGACGTCAGCCAGGCGGTGGCTGTGGCGAGCCAGTAATACAGTGGCGGCGTCGCTGAAACGGTTTGAGGGGCCGCACCACTTTGCATCAGCATCCATAGCTGTACAAAGTGTTCGCCGTCGCCACCCTTCCATGGCGCATGTCCTACGAGGCCAGGCAACAGCCAGGCCAGGCTCAGCAGCAGCAAACCCAGCTGGGGAAAAGTCAGCGCAAATTTATTGGACAATTTTTAAAAGCTGGCCTGGTTTGGGCTCGCCGCGGGGATACAAATCATTCATCAGGCGAAGCTGGCTTTCAGCTTGCGCCCCCAATGGCGAATGCTGCGCCAGTTTGGCCATGGTGGCCCCTGGCTGAGCGGTCGTCAGCTGCAACACATAGGGCCGCGCCGCCTGTTTTTCGGCCGCGGTCAACGCATGAAAACTGTTGATGGCGCCCCGCAAGGCATTGCGCTCACGGGCATAAACGGTTTTGTCCCTGGCCATGCCTGCAATCAGATATTGCACCTCATTGAATACCACCGCCGCGACCACCACCGGCTTGCCCTGTTGCGCCCCAGCCGCAAACGCCGCCGGATAACCGCTCAACATGCCACGGTCATAACGTGCGCCCGCATCCAGTTTGAGTCCTTTCTGCAGCGTGTCCAGCGGCTTGTCGTTTTTGGGGCCTGGTTGAAGTTCGACCAAGGCATCGCCTTGCGGGCTGACTGCCACGACGCGGTCCGGGCGATTCTGCACTTTCCATCCTGATGGAAACTGCACCGCCAGACCCAGCTTTTCGTGCAGCAAGGCATTATCACGGATCACGCCCTGATCAGGGCTGTCGCCAAAATACACGCCCGCCATCTGATGCAAGTATTCGCTGCGCCCATCACGCGGATTGGCCACCGTATATTTGTCTGCTTCGCCCACCACCTGCTTGAGGCGCGCATCATTGCTGGGGTGGGTATCGAACGTTCCGTGATAGGTAGCGGGCGTCTTGCCATCTTGCCTGGCCTGCTCGGCGGCGAACAGCTCCTGGTTCTTCAGCACGCCGATCACCTCGATCATCGCCTGCGGGTTATAGCCCGTCTTGGCCAGGTACTGCGCGCCCAGCCGATCGGATTCGAGCTCATGCTCACGCCCGTAGCCGGCAGTCCAGGACTGGGCCAGTGTTTGCAACAGGGTCGCGCCCGCCTGATTGTCCAGGCCCGGCACCAGTATCGATCCCAGCACCGCCCCCAAACCGGCTGCCGTCGTGGCGCTTTGTTGGCGCACGCCGTGGCGAGCAGTGACGTGGCCGATTTCATGGCCCACCACGCCCGCCAATTCCGCCTCGGAATTGAGGTAAGCCATAATGCCCCGCGTGATGTAAACATAGCCGCCAGGCAAGGCAAACGCATTCACATCCGGACTATCGACCACCGTGAAATGCCATTTCAGATCCGGTCGATGGCTCTGCTTCGCCAACCGCTGCCCCACTTCATTGACATACGCCTGAAGACTTCGGTTATCGAGCGCGGCATATTCCTTGAGCACATCCTGATGTGCCTGCGCGCCCATCTCGATTTCCTGCTGTTCGGACATCAGCACAAAATTCTTGTCGCCCGTCACCGGGTTCTGCGCGCAGTGCGTGAGCGTCAACGCGCCCAGCGTAATCAATACAGTACGGCGGAAAGCTTGGGGATTCACGTCGATATTTCCTCAGACAAAAGCCAGGCCAAATAATAACGTCCCAAAGCGCCCAATAAGCAAAAAAGCGGCCGAAGCCGCTTTAGTTTGCATTGCCTAACCCGCGTGCATTACGCAGCGGTGGATTTCATGCCATAGCGCTGGCGGAACTTCTCGACGCGACCGGCGGTATCGACGATCTTCTGCTTGCCGGTATAAAACGGATGGCAAGAAGAGCACACTTCGATATGCAGCGCGTCCTTTGTCATCGTAGAGCGGGTCTTGAACGTCTCGCCACAGGAACAGGTCACGGTAACTTCTGTGTAATCGGGGTGAATGCCGGCTTTCATGGCAATTCCTTAAAGGGTTAACTCGGAGAACGCGGGAGTATAGGGGAGGTAGCGAACATAATCAAGCAGCAATACGCAACCCGCGCCGGTAACCGGTCTCCAGTTTATGGGCCAAACACCCGTTTAAGCTTAATTCACGCTATAAAAAGGTTTTCGATATGCCCGCCCACCTGACTTCGGACGCACTCGTGCTGTTCGGTGCCACCGGGGATCTTGCCCGACGCAAGATATTCCCTGCGCTGTTCGACATGCTGCGGCACGGCCGTACCCTGCCACCCATTTACTGTGTGGCACATTCGCCGGGGTGGGATCTGGAGAAGCTGCGCGAACATGCCCATGCGGGCATCACGCAATTTGGCAGCGGCATGGATGAGTCGATTTTCAGAAATCTGGCCAGTCTGCTCACATACATCAATGGCGACTATCAGGACCCCGCGACCTTTGACGAGCTGCGGCGCGCGCTTGAAAACCGCAAACGCCCGCTTCATTACTTTGCCATCCCGCCGTCCATGTTTCCGGTGGTGGTTCAGGGGCTGGCCAACGCCGGCTGTACGCAGGATGCACGCGTGGTCGTCGAAAAGCCGTTCGGGCGTGATCTGGAGTCGGCCCGCTCGCTCAACGCCACGCTGCACGAGGCACTGCCGGAATCCAGCATTTTTCGCATCGACCACTATCTGGGCAAGGAAGCGGTCCAGAACATTCTGTATTTCCGCTTCGCCAATTCCTTTCTCGAACCGATCTGGAATCGCAATCACATCCGGCAGATCCAGATCACGATGGCCGAATCAATTGGCGTAGAGGGGCGCGGACGATTCTATGATTCCGTCGGGGCCATCCGCGATGTCTTGCAGAATCATCTGTTGCAAGTGCTGGCACTACTGGCCATGGAGCCCCCGCTGGGCACCAGCGCCGAGGCCATCCGCGACGAGCAGGCCAAGTTGATCAAGGCGATTCGCCCGCTGGCGCCCGGCGACATTGTGCGCGGGCAGTACGAGGGCTACCGACAGGAAGAGGGGGTGGCGCGCGGATCGGATACCGAAACCTTCACCGCCGTGCGTTTTTATGTGGACTCCTGGCGTTGGGCGGGTGTGCCCTTCATTGTGCGCACCGGCAAGAAGCTGCCAGTGACCACCACCGAGGTCCGCGCCGAATTTCAATTGCCGCCCCAGCGGGTGTTTGCGTTGTCAGAAGCCGGACCGCTCTCCACCAATTATCTGCGCATGCGCCTGTCGCCCACAGTGTCCATCGCACTGGGTGCGCGCACTAAAAACGCGGGTGATCGCATGGTGGGCCGACCGGTGGAGCTTTACGTCTGCAACAACCATCCGGACGAGATGAGTGCCTATGAAAGGCTGCTGGGTGATGCACTGGACGGCGAGGCGATGCTGTTCGCGCGTCAGGACGCGGTCGAAGCCTCCTGGAGCGCGGTGGAGTCGGTGTTATCGCATCGCGATCCCGTCTACCCGTATGAACCAGGGACCTGGGGGCCGCAGGAAGCGGATTTACTGCTGGCGGGCGGGCGCTGGTATAACCCGCGCCCACCGCAAACCTAGCCGATATTCAGCCGGGCTTAACCGCGACGCATCGAATCAAAGAAATCAGCGTTGTTTTTCGCGACGCGAATCTTGTCGACCAAAAACTCCATCGCTTCGATATCGTCCATCGGGTAGAGCAGCTTGCGCAGCACCCAGATCTTTTGCAACAGTTCTGGCGGGATTAACAGTTCTTCGCGGCGAGTACCCGAACGGTTAACGTTGATGGCAGGGTAGAGGCGCTTCTCGGCCATTTTGCGGTCGAGGTGAATTTCCAGGTTGCCGGTACCCTTGAATTCTTCGTAGATCACATCGTCCATGCGGCTGCCGGTTTCAACCAGCGCGGTGGCGATGATGGTCAGACTGCCACCTTCTTCGATATTGCGCGCCGCGCCAAAGAATCGCTTGGGCTTTTGCAATGCGTTGGCATCGACACCACCGGTGAGCACTTTGCCAGAGGCAGGTTGCACGGTGTTGTAGGCGCGTGCCAGACGGGTGATCGAGTCAAGCAGGATCACCACGTCCTTCTTGTGCTCGACCAGGCGCTTGGCGCGCTCGATCACCATCTCGGCGACCTGCACGTGGCGGCTGGCGGGCTCGTCGAAGGTGGAGGCGACCACTTCACCGCGCACGGTGCGGCTCATCTCGGTGACTTCTTCCGGACGCTCATCGATCAGCAACACGAACAGCACCACATCCGGGTGGTTGGAGCTGATGGCGTGCGCGATGTGCTGCAGCATCACGGTTTTGCCCGACTTCGGCGGCGCCACCAGCAGGCCGCGTTGGCCTTTGCCAATGGGGGCGACGATGTCGATCACGCGGCTGGTGATGTTTTCCTCGGCCTTGATGTCGCGCTCCAGTTTGAGCGGCTTGTCCGGATGGAGTGGGGTGAGGTTTTCAAACAGGATTTTGTTCTTGCTGGCTTCGGGCGGCTCGCCGTTGATCAGGTCAAGCTTGGTCATCGCCGAATAGCGTTCCCCATCCTTCGGGGTACGAATCTCGCCTTCGATCTTGTCGCCGGTGTGCAGGTTGAAGCGGCGGATCTGCGACGGCGACACGTAGATGTCGTCGGTGTTGGCCAGATACGAGGTTTCAGGCGATCTCAAAAATCCGAATCCGTCCGGCAGCACTTCCAGCACACCATCCCCATAGATACTCTCACCGCGCTTGGCCAGTGTTTTCAGGATCGTGAAAATCAGTTCCTGTTTTCGAAAACGATTGGCGTTGTCGATGCCATTGGCAGCGGCAATCTCGAGTAACTCGGTAATGGGTTTTTGCTTGAGTTCGGAAAGATGCATGTGAGGGGCCTGAGTGGGCTCGCTTGAAAGAGCCGGACTGGTAGGGGAGGGGGCCGGGTCGTCACTACGGCTGGCAGGCGAGGAGGCCAACGTGTCGTCCGGTGAAAGCCGGGCCTTAGATATTGCTGTCAACGAAAGCTGTCAATTGCGATTTGGACAAGGCGCCGACTTTAGTCGCTTCGACGTTGCCATTTTTAAAAATCATCAGGGTAGGAATGCCGCGAATACCGAATTTGGGCGGGGTGGCCTGATTTTCATCGATATTGAGTTTGCACACCTTGAGCTTGCCGGCGTATTCCTTCGCCACTTCATCGAGGATCGGTGAGATCATCTTGCAGGGGCCACACCAGTCTGCCCAGTAGTCCACCAGCACAGGGACGCTGGCCTGCAGGACTTCCTGCTCGAAAGAATCATCGGATATGTAATGAACATGCTCGCTCATCGGTGAAGCTCCTATTGTGGATATGAGGGTGGCCGGAAACGGCCTGGGCAATTTGCAACTGACGGTAAAGCTGGAAAATTCGGAATTGTGCCGATATCCTACATCAAAATCGCCCAATGCAAGTATCCGGGCATTATCTTCAATTACCTGGGTAAATACGAATGACCTATGTTGTAACCGAGGCCTGTGTGAAGTGCAAATACACCGATTGTGTCGATGTCTGCCCTGTAGACTGCTTCCACGAAGGCCCTAACTTCCTTGTGATCGACCCCGAAGAGTGTATTGATTGCACGCTATGCGTGGCCGAATGCCCGGTTGAAGCCATTTATGCCGAAGACGATGTGCCGGACGACCAGCGCGCCTTTATTGCGCTGAACGCCGAACTCGCCAAAGGCTGGAAAGTCATCATCGAGCGCAAAGATGCGCCTGCTGATGCCGACGAATGGGCCGGCGTTAAAGACAAGCTGCAATATCTGGAGCGCTGAATCGTTTGGAAACCCTGGGCGGCCGCACATTGCCGCATACCGTCGCCCACGCGCTGCTCGACCACTACGCTGACCGCCTGCCCGACCTGTCGGGGCTGACGGTACTGGTCCCCAATCACCGCGCCGGACAGGATTTTGCGCGGATATTGGCGCAAGCTGCGGGTCGCGCCGTTCTAATTCCACCTATTATCACGCCGCTGAAAAGCTGGGCGCAAGCTGTGGCCGTGGACCGCAGCGAGCCGCCCGCCCACCGGCTGGCACGGTTGCATGGCGTGCTGCGCGGCGTGGACTGGCTGGGCACGATCGACCGCTGGGCGCTTGCCAACGAATTGCTGACGCTCGCCGATGAGTTGTCCGCCGCGCGGCTGGGCGGCGATATCGGCCCGCAAATCCGCGCGCTGCACGCCGACACGCTCGACCGCGAGACAGCGTTGATCGAAGCCGTGTGGCAGGCGCTCAACACCGATGGCAGCGACCCGCAAGCGCGTTATGCGCGCGGGCTCGATTCACTGCTTGAACAGATGGCCGCTGCGCCGCGGCCCATTTTTGGCTACGCGCTCGGCAGACTCACCGCCGTTGAGCAGCAATTTCTCGACCGTTGTGCCGAGCATGCGCCGGTCAGATTGTTTGAACCGAACGCCGAAGCCGCCGATGCGTTCAGTTTTACTCTGCATCAAGCGTGGCAGCTGACCGATCCGCCGCTACGCGAACGCGCCGCTACCTTGGCCGCTCGCCACCCCGACTCTCCCGCCATCACACGCCTGACGCTCTATCCCGCACCCCATCTCGAAGCCGAAGCGCGCGCCGCCGCCACTTGGGTGGCAAGCCAGTTGCAGGTCGGAACACGCAGTATCGCGTTGATCGCACTCGACCGTGAAACCGCACGCCGGGTGCGCGCGCTGCTCGACCGTATGGACGTACTGGTCGCCGACGAAACCGGCTGGACACTGTCAACCACCGCCGTGGCCGCGGTAATCGACCGCTGGCTCGGATGCATCTCGAACGATTTTCCGCATGTCGACCTGCTCGACCTGTTGAAATCGCCTTTTCTGCTGGGCGAGCTTGCCGAGCGGCAGGATCAGGTACTGCAGTTCGAACTTGCGCTACGCCGCCAAGGGGTTTCGCAAGGGATGGCCGACATGCTGCGGCTGGCGCAGGCCCAGTTTGACGAACTGCCGCCATGGTTGGCGCTGCTGTTCGGCGCCAAACAAAACTTCGCACAGAACCGCGCGCCACTGGCCATCTGGCTCACCCGATTGAACGACAGCCTCGTCGAAATTCAGGCCCTCGACCCGCTCAAAGCCGATGTCGCCGGTGCCAGTGTGATCGACACGCTCGACACCCTGCGCCGCGACCTGGCCGACGATAACGAAAAATACAGCTTCGGCGAATGGCGGCGCTGGCTCAATCTGGCGCTGGAATCCGCCAGCTTCATCGACGAAAGCGTGACCAGCCCCATCGTACTGACCTCGCTGCCCGCCGCACGTGGACGCGTGTTTGAAGCCGTCGCCCTCATCGGCGCCGACGCCCAGCATCTACCCACGCGGCCCGCGCCCGGCCTGTTCAGCCAGGCCACCCGCGCCCAACTCGGCCTGTCCACCGCCAGCGACGACGCCGAGACCGCCGCCACCGACCTGATGCACCTGCTGGCGCAGGGGCCTGCACTGATCAGCTGGCGCGCATGGAACAACGACGAACCCAATCCCGCCTCGCCGCTGGTGCTGCGCTTGCAGGCGCTACACCACGCCGCATGGGGCTGCGACCTCCCCGAGCAAACCAGCGGCGAGCTGCCCACCCAGCCCAGCCCCACGCCCGGCGCCAGCGAGCAGCCCGCGCCGACTGTTTCCGCCGAGCAACTGCCGCGCCGCTATTCACCCACCGCCTACCAGACCCTGCTCGATTGCCCCTACCGGTTTTTCGTTGCCAGCGTACTCGGCATCCGCGAACTCGACGAAGCCGACGACGCGCTCGACAAAAGCGATTACGGCAACGCCCTGCACCGCATCCTCAAAACGTTTCACGACAGTGCCCCGCCGACCGGGCGCGACGCCGCACTGGCGCGTTTAAACGAAATATCCACCGCCGAATTCGCCGCGCTGCCGGCTTACACTGCCACCGCCTGGCGACTCCGCTGGGCAAGCATCCAGCCCGCCTACATCGACACCTGGCTGGATTGGGTCGCTCAGGGCTGGCGCTACCTGTCCGGCGAAGCCGCGGTCGAAGTGCCATTCAGCATCCCCGGCCTCGGCGACATCATCCTGCATGGCCGCGTCGATCGCGTCGATGGCCGCATTGATCAGAACGGTGGAGACGCCCGCACCGTCATCGACTACAAAACCGGCGCCGCCGCCGGCCTCAAGAAAAAACTCAAAGACCCCACCGAAGCCATCCAACTGCCGTTTTACGCATGGTTGAGCGAAGCTGCTGCTGCCTATTTGCCCATCAACGAAACCCCCGTCAGCTTGCTTGAGCTGGACGGCGAAACCGACGTCGACGCCATCAGCCGCCGCCTGCCGGAACTGCTCGAAGCCATCGCTGCCGGCGAATCACTCCGGGCAAGCGGCGTCGATGCGGTGTGCCAGTATTGCGAGGCGCGCGGATTGTGCCGCAAGGGGATGTGGGGCGTATCGGATGAAGACGTTTCTGGTTCGCTGCTGCTCTCCAAGTCAGGAGGCAAACGCGTGCTGTAACGGGTGGCCCACAACATTCAAATCCAGTACACGTTTTGTGGTCAATCACAATACGCGCAGAACGCAGTTTCGATTTCGCCTATCCGGTATTTCACATCGTTTGAATAAACCGAAATGGCTGCGTCTTCATCGCCTAACTACCAAGCGGCTGATCGGAAATGCTGATTACCCCTTGAAGATGTTCTGCCGGTGATATTCCAAAAATTTGCGATGTGGTCTCAATTCCGGTCGGTCAGGCAACAATAATTTCATATCCGCGTTAAAGAGACGCACGGCTGTTCCGGGCAGTCGATCTTTCGCGAGTAGCAAACTGAAGTCATCACAAATCGAAACCAAGCCTCGATCAAACATCCAGTGAACAGTGCCGGATAGTGCGATTCCATTCCTAACACTGTCCGGCCCCCGATGTTCGACAGGCCGGATATGTGCAGCTTGCACTTCTGATCGTCCACCCCCATTGATAATTTTAAGCCCAGTGAAGGCGCAGGTATCTTGGTAAGCGCTCTTCACGGCAGCAGAAAACGCCCTATCACGAAATGGCCGCGAAACAAGTTGCTCAACAATCCGTCGATCCTGCTCAATCGGTACATGATCATATGATCCCGAAGACTCCTCCGCCAACCATACTTTAGGAGGCATAGGATCTTCTGGAATATCAGGCGCCGGGCGAGCCCTTTCTTCAAGCCCAATCACATGACCAAATCCAGCCTGCCAAATAAGATCGTATTCATTATCAGACAACAAGCGAACAGCTCTGCCGAACGCGCCCTTATTAGTTGATCCATCCCCTTTTTCGAGACCTGTTTCGTAATAATGCCTTCCCTCTTTAAATGGAACTGGGCGGACGAACGGGAGGTAGTTTGAAATTACTGCGTAAAAATGATCCGCAAGAACTGGGTCTTGGTAAATCGACTCAACACGCGCCGTTGCAAAGTAAACTTGCCGCCCGCCTCTGCTCGAAAGCTCGCCTGTAGAACGGCGCGGCTCATAATAGACAATCCAATCACCTTCCGCTTTACGAACCTGATTGAGGTACGCTTTGGGAAAGTGATATCTATTTTCCGGCAGGTCATCGTAGACCGGCGAAACCTTAGTTGTCAGCACAGCTTTCGTCATGGTGTCGTGAGTTAGGTCGTTTTATCTTGGTGAGGAGTGCTGGTCCACTTTTAATGAGTATCGCCTTCTATTCGAGAATTGAGGTTAGGTAGTGTTTAAAGTAATGCTTTCGGGCCTCATTATGACTATACCCCTCAACACCGCTACCGCCCTGCTCCCTGCCCGCTCATCAGTAGTGGAAGCCTGCGCCGGCAGCGGCAAGACCTGGCTGCTGGTGTCGCGCATGATCCGGCTGCTGCTGGCGGGCGCGGCGCCTTCGGAATTGCTGGCGATTACGTTTACGCGCAAGGCGGCGCAGGAGATGACCGATCGGCTGCATGAGTGGCTGCGGGTGCTGGCGCTGGCGGACGACACGACGGTGCGCGCATTTTTGCGCGACCGTGCGGTGCCGGATGACGAAGTTGATGCGCTGTTGCCGCGCGCGCGTGGTCTGCTGGAAACGGTGCTAACGGCGCAACCGGGGCCAACGGTGACGACGTTTCACGGCTGGTTTCTCGATCTGCTGAAGCGCGCGCCGCTGGAAGCGGGGTTGCCGTGGGGCGCGCCATTGCTGGAGCGCGAGAAGCAGTTGCAGAACGACACCCGCGACAGGCTGCTGGCACGCTGGGCTGCGAATACGGACAGCGCCGAGGGAGCGGCGCTGCTGGCTTTGCTGAATGAACTGGGTGAGCACAATCTGCGCGCGCTGCTGACGCATTTTGTGCAGGCGCGGGCGGAGTGGTGGGCGTATACCGACCGGCAGTCTGACCCGGTGACGTTCGCGCTGGAACAATTGCGGCCCGGGCTCTACTGTGACCTCGACACTGATCCGGTGGCGGCCTTCTGGTCGGACGACCTGATGGCGGCGCGCGTGAAGCGGGTGGGCTTTGCCTTGGAAAAGGGCGGCAAGAGCGAGCAGGTGCGCGCGCCTGAAATCCAGCGCAGCTTGAGCCTGCCCCCCGAAGATGCACACGCCGCGCTGATGAAGTATCTGATGACATCAGGTCAGCGGCGCAAGAAGCAGGCGACGAAGGAACTGGAAAAAGCGCTCGGCGCCGAGCTCGACACCTATCTGCGCGATCTCGATACGCTGGAAACCGCGCTCGAACACATCACCGCCATCCAGACCGATATCCGCATCTGGAATCTGAATCGTCACGGCCTGCTGCTCGGTCACGCGCTGGTACAGGGCTATCAGGATGCCAAGACGCAGCAGGGCGTGATCGACTTTACCGATGCCGAATGGCTGGCCTGTCGTCTGCTGCAAAGCGAGGAACACGCGCCGGGACTGGCGCTGAAACTAGACGCACGTTACCGGCATCTGCTGCTCGACGAATTCCAGGACACCAATCCGCTGCAATGGCAGGCGCTGTCGACCTGGCTGACGGAAGCGCGCGCGGCGGACAGCGACATGACGGTGTTCATGGTGGGCGACCCGAAGCAGGCGATTTATCGCTTTAGGCGCGGCGAGGCGCGCGTGTTTACCGCCGCCGCCGAATTCCTGCACACCCATTTTGGCGCGCCGCTGTTCAGTACGACGATGACGCGGCGGCTGTCGCCTGCCGTGGTACAGGCGATCAATCCGGTGTTTGCAGCAATCGAAGGCTTTGCCGCGCACAGCCACGCGCCGGCTAATGAAAACCGCCCCGGCGCGCTACGCTGTCTGCCGATACGCGTGGAAAAAACCGAATCCAATGTCACTTTCGGTTTGCCCCACGAGGGGACTCCGATCCACTACGCGACCTCCGGCCACGTGTGGAGTCGTATGCGCAATCCGCTCACCACCCCCCTGCCCGAAGCTGACGACAAAGCCGTGCATATCGAAGCGCAAACCTTTGCCGAAACATTGCGTGACGAAGTGCTGGGGCGATGGAGCGTGGTGGACAAACACACAAAGCAAAGCCGCCCCGCCCGCGCGGGCGACGTCATGGCGCTGGTGAAAAAGCGCACCCACCTGCATCTGTACGAACGTGCACTGGAAGCGGCGGGTATTCCTTTCATCACCTCACGCCGCGGCGGCCTGCTGCACGCGCTCGAAGCGCAAGATGTGATCGCGCTGCTGGAAACCCTGCTGTTACCGCACGCTGATCTCAAGCTGGCACACACGCTGAAAAGCCCGCTGTTTGCCTGTAGCGACGATGATTTGCTGGCTGTGTTTGCGCCCTCACCCACACACGACACACGTGGCTGGGAACGCTTGAGTGCATTGGCCGTGCAAACCCATTGCCCGCCCACGCTCCACCCGCAAGGGGTAGGCCGTGGTTGTAAAGGCGCTGAAGCCCTGAAGGACACCGATCCACTACGCGCCCAGACGCGTGTGGAATCGTATGCGCCAACAACCACGCTCCACCCGCAAGGGGTAGGCCGTGGTTGTAAAGGCGCAGAAGCGCCAACAACCACGCTCACGCGCGCCGCGCGCCTGCTCAGCCATTGGCGCGCGCGCCTCGGCACGCTGCCGGTGCACGACCTGCTCGACCACATTTATTTTGAAGGCGACCTCGAAGCACGCTATGCCGCTACCGCACCCGCCGCCATGCGCCCGCAAATCGCCGCCAATCTGCGCGCGTTCATGCAGCTGGCGCTCACGCAGGATGGCGGTCGCTATCCCACGCTGGCAGGTTTTATCCGCGAACTGGCATCGCTCACCGATGACCCCGATGCGTCTCCCGAAGAGGGGATGTCTGTTAACGGCGAGAACGCAGTTCGACTGCTCACGATCCACGGCTCCAAGGGACTGGAAGCGCCCATCGTCTGGCTACTCGGCGGCAGCGACCATACCCGCGGCGACAGCTACAGCGTGCTGGCACCGTGGCCGCCGACGGCTCCGCAACCCGAACACTTTTCGCTATTTGGCAAAGCAGATGAGCGCGGCACCTGGCGCGAGCCCTGGTTTAAAGCAGAAGCCGAACTGGCGCAACGCGAATCCGACAACCTGCTGTACGTGGCGCTGACCCGTGCCGAGCAGGCGCTGATCGTGAGTGGTGAAGCCGAGAAAAATGCCTGGCTGCAACGGGTAGACGCCGCGTGGCAGGGAATGAATCTCCCCGCTGACTTGCCCCTCGCGAGCGAAGCTGAAGCACCGCCGCCCGCTCAACCCCTGGCTCGGATTGACGCGCCGGCCGTCGGCAAACGCCAGACGCCAGAACGGGCCCATCCTGCAGCAGCCAGCGGTGAGTTGTTCCACGCCTGTCTTGAGCATCATGCCCCGCCAAGCGTACCGCGCGATCTTTCCGATCTGGCCTCCCGACTCGGTGTGGCAAGCGAACTCAAACGCATCGAATCGGCTGCGCGCGCGCTGCTGGCGCTACCGCATCTGGCGCGGTTTTTTGACCCCACGCACTATCAAACCGCGCACAACGAGTTGGCGTTGCTGGATGCACACGGCCGCACACAGCGACTCGACCGCGTAGTGCAGTTCGACGATGCGGTGTGGGTGATCGACTATAAAACCGGTGACGACAGCCTCGGTTTGCCCGATGCACAATTGGCCGAACGCCATCACGCTCAACTATCAAATTACCGAACGCTCCTCACCGGGCTGTATCCCGACAAGCCTGTCCACGCCGCGCTGTTGCTGGCCGATGGCCGCCTGATCCACCTGAATGTGTCATCAACCGGAGTTCACCCGTGAACCACAAACCTTTTTCAGAATCCTGCGTGCAAAACCGCGACCCCATTCTTGCTGTGCTGCACAACGCATTTGCCGATCGCCATCATGTTCTCGAAATTGGCAGCGGCACCGGCCAGCATGCGGTGGACTTTGGCACGGCCATGCCGCATCTGCGCTGGCAAACAAGCGATGTGGCCGCCCATCACGCAGGCATCCAGATGTGGCTGGACGAAGCGGCTTTACCCAATGTGTTGCCACCGATTGAGCTGGACGTCCGTCAACAGGCATGGCATACCGGGCGATATGACGCCATATTCTCCGCCAACACCCTGCACATCATGGGCTGGCCGGAAGTTGAACTGTTTTTCGAGGGCGTCGGCCAGATACTGGAACCGGCCGGCGTGCTGGCGGTGTACGGCCCGTTCAACTACAACGGCGCGTTCACCTCGGAAAGCAATGCACGTTTCGATGTCTGGTTGAAATCGCGCGACCCGGTTTCCGGCGTACGCGATTTTGAGGCGGTCAATGCGCTGGCTCAGGCTCAAGGTCTGGTGCTGCAGCAGGACATTGCCATGCCTGCCAACAATCGCACGCTGATCTGGCACCGCATGAACTGATTTTTGCT
This sequence comes from Thiobacillus sp., assembly GCA_036568265.1. Lineage (GTDB taxonomy): Bacteria > Pseudomonadota > Gammaproteobacteria > Burkholderiales > Thiobacillaceae > Thiobacillus. Next base: position 246,327 of record DATCSW010000008.1, on the reverse strand, counting down.
ATGCCTGACGAAGGTCTTTGCTATAACGAAACCATCGTCAGGCAGAGGAAAGCGCATGCGGATCGCCGAATTGATTCAACGCTGGGGCAAAGAGGGACATGAACGCGCCTCGGTCAGGGCCTATACCGTTCATTTACCCCTCAGAGATGCTGCCCGCATCGAAGCGCTGCGCGTCATGTACCCCAGCCACAGCGACTCTCAATTGGTGGCTGACCTGGTTCGCGCTGCGCTCGACGAGCTGGAAGTGGCCATGCCCTACGTACCGGGTAACCGGATCATCGCCGAAGACGATTATGGCGATCCGATCTATGAAGATCTCGGTCCAACGCCGCAGTTTTACTCGCTCTCGCACGAAATACTGCGCAAACTGGCGGCTGGATAAGTCTGTCGGGTTTGTTTACGGCTGATACTCAACCGCGCCGGCCTTCATGGAACAACTCTTTGTTTTTATATTATTTTTTATCATCGGCATGACGATTGCTTTTGCAGAAGTACGTTCAGTCCCCGGAGAGTGCCATGTATCTTGGCCCGATGATTCTTTTTTCAGTATTTGCCAGTTTGTTCTACATACCCGAATTTCTGGACACGCCGTTGGGCGTACTCACCCCGCGCCAACTGCTTTCCCAATTTCTGTTCTGTGTGTTCGCCCTGATTGCACTGGCCTCGCTGGCCCGCTCGATTGAGCGCGACCCGATTTGGCCATGGCGACCAGAATTCCAACAGCTGATCCATACGCTGCTGGGGCGTACACGGTGATCAACCCCACCGTTTAGCCCGAGCGGCTTAAAATAGCGACTTTCAAATTTTGCAAAGTTGCCATGCCCGTCAACCTTATCGCCCCCAACCCTGCGTCTCTGTTACCTGTTGCTGGCATTCGACTGGGCATCGCTTCTGCAGGCATTAAAAAACCGGGGAAACGTGACATCACCCTGATCGAACTCGCGCCCGGCACTCAGGTGGCCGGCGTATTCACACAAAATCGTTTTTGCGCCGCGCCAGTCCTCGTCTGCAAGCAGCATCTGGGTCAAAACAATGCTGGCGGTGGCCGTATTCGGGCGCTGGTCATCAACACCGGCAACGCCAATGCTGGTACCGGAGAACAGGGCCTGAGTCGTGCCCATCAAACCTGCGAGACAGTCGCCAAACTGATGGGCTGTTCCGTTGAAAACGTGCTGCCATTTTCTACCGGCGTCATTCTGGAACCGCTACCCATCGACAAGATTTTGCCCGCGCTGCCTGCCGCACAAACCGATCTCGCGCCGGACCACTGGTCGGCGGCCGCGCACGCGATCATGACCACCGACATCGTCGCCAAGGGCGCTTCACGTCAGGCGCAAGTGGGCGGCAAAACGGTGACGGTCACTGGCATCGCCAAAGGCTCGGGCATGATCCACCCCAACATGGCGACCATGCTGGGGTATGTCGCCACCGACGCCGCGATCGCGCCGGAACTGATGCAACAGCTTGTCAAGGATGTGGCGGATGTGTCGTTCAACTGCGTGACAGTCGATGGCGACACCTCCACCAATGACAGCTTCATCCTGATCGCCACCGGACAGGCCAGCAATGCCGCCATTTCCGACACGACCAGCGCCGATTACGCCGCCTTAAAAGCGGCGATCAGTGATGTGTCCATCGAGTTGGCGCAGGCGATGGCACGCGACGGCGAAGGCGCAACCAAGTTCATCACCGTGGCGGTCGAAGGTGGCCGCGACCACGCCGAATGCAAACAGATCGCCTACGCGATCGCCCGCTCGCCGCTGGTCAAGACCGCGTTCTTCGCGTCCGACCCCAACCTCGGGCGCATCCTCGCGGCGATCGGCTACGCCGGCATCAGCGACCTCGACGTCAATACACTGCAGGTGTATCTGGGCGATGTGCTGGTCGCCGAGCAGGGTGGACGGGCGGCCAGCTATACCGAAGCGCAGGGCGCCGCGGTGATGCAGGAAACCGATATCACGGTGCGTGTCGTATTGAATCGCGGTGCGGTTTCCGCCACCGTATGGACCTGCGATTTTTCGTATGACTACGTGAAGATCAACGCCGAGTACCGCACCTGATGTCATGAGTCTGCAACTGTCCGCCGCACAGGCGGCCTTCCTTCAGGGTCCGGTGTCGATCAACGTCGCCGCAACGGGCGCAGACGGCTGGCCGCTGGTGTGTCGGGCACAAGGCTGTGTGGTGGCACGCGACCGCAAATCGGTGACCGTGCTGCTCTCGGCCCGGCGCGGACGCGACATGCTCCTCGCGCTCGAGGCCGGGAGTGTGCTCGCCTGTGCATTTTCCCGGCCCGCAACACACGCCACGCTCCAACTCAAGGCCCGCAACAGTTCGCGTGTGCCCGTCAGCGCCCCGTATCGTGAATGTGCGGCGCAAAGCATTCAGGCGTTTGCCAACGAACTCGCCAGTCTCGGGTATGGCGAAAATCTGGCGTCCGCCGTGGTGATGGCAGTCGCGGCGAACGATCTCGTTGCCCTCCGCTTCCTGCCTGAAATCATCTTCGACCAGACGCCCGGCCCCGATGCCGGGCGCGTGCTTGCGCCGGCATGAAACCCACGCTCGAATCGCTGCGCCCCTGCCTCGACGGCGCCATCCCGGCGGTGATCGGTACCTGCGCGCGCGACGGCACACCCAATGCCGCCTACGTTTCGCAGGTGCATTACGTCGATGCCGAACACGTCGCGCTGTCGTATCAGTTTTTCAGCAAGACCCGCGTGAACGTGCTGGAACATCCCTACGCCCAGGTGCAGGTGATTGAGCCCGGCAGCTTTCGTCATTTTCGACTCAAGCTGCATTACGTACGCACCGAGACGTCCGGCCCGCTGTTCGAATACATGAAGGCGCAACTCGCGGGCATCGCCGCCCACAGCAGCATGGACAAGGTGTTTGTGCTCAAAGGGGCCGACATTTACCGGGTGCACGATATCGAAAGCGTCGATGCGCATGTGCCGCCGGCACCGCTCGCATCCGACACCTTGCTCAGATTGCGGCGCGCGCTCGATGTGCTGGGCGACGAAGCGGACCTGGCCACGCTGGCCGATCGCGCACTGGCGGCACTGGCCCAGGGATTCGACATCCGCCATGCCTTGCTGCTGATGCTCGATGAAACCGGCAACGCGCTTTATACTCTGGCGAGTCTGGGCTATACCGATTCCGGCGTCGGTGCCGAAGTCGTGCTCGGAGAAGGCGTGATCGGCGTGGCCGCGCGCGAACGCATCCCGATCCGCATCAACTACCGCACCGGCGACTATACCTATCAGGCTGCGATCCGCGCCGCCAATGCATCCGAACCAGGCATCCGGCTGCCCGTGCTGGCGGAGCCGCACAGCCAGATTGCCATTCCCTTGTGCCATGGCGGGCGGCTGATCGGCGTGCTCTATGCCGAGAGCGAACACGAAGCCTTTTTCAGCCACAACGACGAGGACGCGCTGGTCGTCTACGCCCGATATCTGGCTGCGCTCGTGATCGCGCACGCGGCCGATACGGACGCGCCCGACGCGGTGATCTCCGACGCACCCACCGAACCCGCGCAGCCCACGGGCAAACCGCTCGCCGTCTGCTATTTTTCGCTCGATCACAGCGTATTCATCGACAACGACTACCTGATCAAAGGGGTCGCTGGCAGCATCCTGTGGACACTCCTGAATGAATATGCCGCCAGCGGACGACGCGATTTCTGCAACCGTGAACTGCGACGCGACCCGCGCTTGCCGCTGCCCGATTTTGGCGACAACCTGGAAACGCGACTGATCCTGCTGCAGCGGCGGCTCGCAGAACGCTGTCCCGCCATCGTGCTTGAAAAAACCGGACGCGGGCGGTTTCGCTTGCGCGTCGACCGCCCGCTCCATTTCACATCCTGAAGCCAGCCCGACTTGTCATGCACCCCGGATCGCGAACATCCAGCATGCGCTCGAGCTGCTGGAGCGGCAGGGCGGGATTGAGGTCCGCGCTCATTTGGCTGCCTGCTTGGGCAGATTCTTCGGCGTGAGGTCGAAGTAGGGAGTCGTCACCTTGGCTCCGGGCGGCACATAAGCCGGCGCCAGCTGCCCCTTGGCGCCGAGGCTGCGGACATAGTGGTAGATCGCCTTCAAGTCTGCATCGGTCATCGCGTGCAGCGACGGCGACGGCATCGGCGGACGCATGGTCTGCCGTGTGCGCGCGAGCCAGCCTTTCTCGTCGAGCTTCTGTACCAGCAGGCGCAGGTTGGACGGATAGGTCGTGCCCCACGGACCTTGCCAGCCCATGGTGTCGCCGACCAGCCAGTCCGCTTCGGCGATCTTGCCGTCCTTTTCCATATAACCCGGTGTGTGGCAATCGTTACAGCCCGAGATCTGTATCAGATAGCGCCCGTGACGCACATCCGCGAGACGCGGTTCCTTGGCCCAGCTCGTACCCGCCAGCCCGACGAGCGCGAGCATTATCAGCATCGCGAACATGCCGGTCATTTTCAATGCTTTCATTGTCATTCCTTCCTGGATGTCTGGGCGCACGGTGCGTCCAGGTGGAAGAAGCGTACGCCTTTCAGCCCCCGCTCATTGATAAGACTTTGCTAGCGGAAACCTAAATTATTGCTAAGCCGTCTGGTCGGCCCGCAGCCAGCGCGAATGGCGCTGCGGGCCTGTCCGCTTTCAAATGGCCGCGCTGCGGCCTGCTCGAAGCCACGTCATCGCGAGCAACCCAACCCCCATGAGCATCATGATGGTCGGCTCGGGTACAGCCGAAATCGTGACGCGTGCAAGCTGATAGCCTGGCGCCTTGAAATCGGCATTCGCAAACTGTGAACTGCCGAGAATGCCGCCGTTGCCCGCCGGCTGGAAACCAGGATGCGGCTGAATCACACCATTTTCATCGACGCCGGTATTCGCACTCGCCTGCCCGAAGAAGGCTGTATTGAGCGGGATTTCATCGTTTACCTCGGTACCCGCATCCAGCACCTCGGATCCCAGCAAGATAAAGCTGGTTGCAAGAAAACGACCTGAACCATCAAAAACCATGTGTCCCAATGGATCGTCATTGGCCACAAATGCGTCATTGCTTGGGATCACCATGGACGCGTAGCTGAAGTAACGACTCGTAGCCAAATTGCCGTCAATATTGAATACCAGGGATGACCGCTCGCCCGGCCCGATCGGTGGAATGGACGGCCCAAACAGCACACCCTGCGTAAGCGGCGTTGGGGCACTGGCTGAAAAAGCCATCTGCAGTGGCGCAAAGTTACCGTCTTCAGCAATGCGCTCAATGTAAGTCGGAGCAACACTCCCGATATTGACGGGGCTGAAGCTGCCGTCATGAAAACCGAACCAGAATGGGGTTAAAAACGTGCCGTTGACGGGCGACAAGTTTTCGACGGTGACCCTGATCTGCAGGGCCATGGCGGGGGTCGCCAGCACCAGGCCGGCGCAGCACGCCAGCGGGGCGACGATGCGCCCCAAGCTTGTTGTTGCCATGTTTGCTCTCCTTCTACTATGGGTGGAATACGCTCTGCCGCTTCCCCGCTTGTATTTGTCCAGAGTCTGGGTTCGTCGTTGAACGACAGACTCCCTTACAGATGTTTACAATCTTGCCGAGCAGGCGTCAGGAAATAGGCGCCCGCTGCCGACGCACCGAGCCTTCCGCTAGAATGCACTCATGACCGATCTGACCTCCCTGCTGCCGCGTCTTGAGCGTCTGCTCGACCGGCTCGATTCACCCTCTGTCCTCTCAGCCCCGGACTGGAACAAGGTCCACGCAGCGCGCTGGTCGGCCCAAACAGGCAGCTTCAAGCCCATTCGCCACCCCCAGCGCATCGCTATGAAAGACCTGCTGGACATCGACGACCAGAAGAAAAAAGTGGATGCCAATACCCGCCAGTTCGTGAACGGCCGCCCAGGCAACAATGTGCTGCTCACCGGCGCTCGAGGTTCGGGCAAATCCTCGCTGGTCAAAGCCATTCATGCGAAATACGCATCCAGGGGCCTGCGCCTGGTTGAGGTCGACAAGGCCGGCTTGCCGAGCCTGCCCGATATCTTCGATCAACTCGCCGAAACAGATTTCCATTTCATTGTCTTCATCGACGACCTCAGTTTTGCCGAACACGAACCCGGCTACGCCAGCCTGAAAGCCGCGCTCGATGGCTCGTTGGCCGGGCCGGCCGACAACGTGCTGATTTACGCGACCAGCAACCGTCGCCACCTGATGCCGGAATACATGGCCGAAAACCTGGAAACCCAGCATCTCGGCGGCGAAGTGCATCCGGGCGAAGCCACCGAAGAAAAGATTTCGCTGTCCGACCGCTTTGGACTATGGGTGTCCTTCCACGCCATGGAGCAAGACACCTATCTCGCCATCGCCCGTCACTGGGCTGCGGCGCTCGGCGCGCCTGTGGAAGAAAACTTCGAACGTGCCGCCCTCCAATGGTCGCTCGGGCGCGGAGCGCGTAATGGCCGCGTGGCATGGCAGTTTGCGCGCGACTGGGCCGGCCGCTACGCATGACCACGATCACCGAAGTGGTAGTAGCCGTCCTCAGCCAAACAGATGGCGGGGTGCTGCGGGAGGGTCGTGGCACAGCCACGGGGAACCCACCGGCGTACCCCTTGCGGGTGCTGCGGGAGGGTCGTGGCGCAGCCACGGGGAACCCACCGGCGTACCCCTTGCGGGTACTGCTGGCGCAACGCCCGCCCGGCAAGGCGTACGCGGGCTATTGGGAATTCCCCGGCGGCAAGGTGGAGCCGGACGAGTCGCTGGAAGCCGCCCTCGCGCGTGAGTTACACGAGGAGTTGGGCATCGTGGTCAGCCGGGCGCACCGCTGGATCACACGCGTATTCACCTACCCCCATGCCACGGTGCGGCTGAATTTCTTTCGCGTATTCGAATGGCAGGGCGAGCCGCATCCGCATGAAGGACAAGTTCTCTCCTGGCAGCGACCTGATGCAGTTGAGGTGACGCCGCTGCTACCGGCCAATTTCCCGGTTGTTAAAGCCTTGTCCATGCCACCGGTATTGGGCATATCGCATGCCGAATCATTGGGTATTGATAGCTTTCTGGCGCGGCTGGATATCGCGCTTCACAACGGCCTTCGACTGATCCAGCTGCGCGACAAAACCCTGCCGGAAACCGATCGCCTTGCGCTCGCCCGCGCAACCGTACAGCACGCCCGCCCGCATGGCGCACGCGTGTTGGTCAACGGCAGCCTGGAACTTGCACGCGCGGCAAAAGCTGATGGCATCCATCTCGATTCGAGCGCGGCTGCCCAATTAAGCGCCCGTCCGGATTGCGAATGGGTCGGTGTGTCCTGCCATGACGCGAACGAGCTTGCGCACGCCGCCGAGCTTGAAGCGGACTACGCCCTGTTATCACCAGTGCTCCCAACGCTGACGCATCCTGGCGCACCCACACTCGGCTGGGAAGCCTTCGCGGCCCTCGCTGGCGCCAGCCCGATTCCGGTCTATGGACTGGGCGGTCTGGCGCGTGAGGATGTTGCGCTCGCGCAATCACACGGTGCACACGGTGTGGCGCTGTTACGAGCTGCATGGACATGAAACGTGCATGGCTACCTCTGCTGTTGGTCATGGTGCTGGCGGGCATTGCCGTATCCAGCTACTGGCTCAAACGACCAGCCGTGGCTCAAGCGGTAGCGTGCCCTGATCCACTGGCTGGCTGCACCTTCAACCATCATGGCACGCGCATCAAGGCCACTTTTTCCACTCAGCCCACCCCGCTGGGCGCGTTCGAAGTACGCATTCATGCACCGGACGTTCGCACCATCCGCGCGGAATTTCAGATGAACGGCATGGACATGGGCTTTAACCGATACGACTTGCGGTCCGTTGAAAACAACGTGTTTGCGGCACAGGTCACGCTGCCGGTTTGCGTGAGTGGGCGACGCGACTGGACGATGACGCTCAATGTTGACGGGTCCCGTTACGCGCTACCTTTCAGCTCACATTGAACGTATCCGTTCATGCAAGCGTCATATACGCGGCTTATAATTGAAACGGATTATTAGAGAGACACGGAAAATGTTAACTGAACACACCTACAAGCAGTTTGACGCGGAGTTGGAAGCGGTACGCGCCAACGTGCTGAAAATGGGTGGCCTGGTCGAGGAACAAATCACCAACGCCATTGAAGCCCTTGTCTCGGGCGATCTCGATCTGGCCGCACAGGTGGAAGCCAACGACCACACGGTTAACGCGCTGGAAGTGTCCATCGACGAAGACTGCACCCACATCATCGCGCGCCGCCAGCCTACGGCGTCCGACCTGCGGATGGTCATGATGGTCGTCAAAACCATTACCGATCTCGAGCGCATCGGCGACGAAGCCGCCAAAATCGCACGCATGGCCATTTTTATTCATAAATCCGAACGCTTCGGCCAGCCGCGCTTTACTGAAGTCAAATACATGGCTTCGATGGTGCTCGACATGTTGCGCAAGGCGCTCGACAGCTTTGCCCGCCTGGACGCGACGCTAGCGGTGGAAATCGCGCGTCAGGATCAGGACGTGGACGAGGCTTTCCGCCTCAATCTGCGCCACCTCATCACTTTCATGATGGAAGATCCGCGCACCATTTCGGTTTTCATCGATATCCTGTTTATCACCAAGGCGATCGAGCGCATCGGCGACCACGCCGAGAACATGTCGGAGTACGTGGTCTATATGGTCAAGGGCAAGGATGTGCGCCACACCTCGCTGGAAGAAATCGAAAAAGAAGTACTGTGATTGCCGCCAAGATTGCCTTGGCGCAAACATGAAAACGGGCTCCCGCGGGAGCCCGTTTTGACATCGGCAAAACGCCTTATTTGCTGGGCGTACCCGGCGGTACGTATCCTGCAGCGACATCCACTTCTCCGCCACCAAATAAATAACGCTCCATCTGCTCCATCAAATAGCTGCGCGCCTGCGCGTCAGCCAGGTTCAGGCGATTTTCGTTGATCAGCATGGTCTGGTGACGCTGCCAGCCGCCCCAAGCCTCTTTCGACACATTTTCGAAAATCTTTTTACCCAGATCGCCCGGCACCGGCTGAAAGGGCAGGCCTTCCGCTTCGCGACCCAGCTTTACACAATTCACCATCCGCGTCATTTATAGCTCCTTGAAATTCAATCCCCGGATTTTAACCCAAGCTGCTTCTCCAGCCTGCGTGCAAACACGCCCATCTCTTTGGCAGCCTGTTTGTCACCACGTGCTTCGGCCACCGCGATGCCCTGCTGGTAAGCGATTAACGCCTCATTCCAGGATTCAGCATCGGTGAGTGCCTTGCCGAGCAGCTTCCACGCTGCCGAGTATTTCGGGTCGTGTTCAACGGCCCGCTGCAAATGCTCGGCCGCCTTGGCCGCATCGCCTGTTTTCAGGTATTCATTGCCGAGCGAAAAGCGCAACAATGCATTGTCCCGGCCCTGTTCCAGCATGGTCTCGAAATCAGCGATAGAAGGCATTACTTTCTCCAGAAAACCGGTGTCAACACCACCAGCAGGGTAAAAAACTCCAGCCGCCCTAACAGCATGGCAAAGCTGCAAACCCAGGTTTGAAAATCACTCAGCAAGGCATAGGTGCTGGCGGGGCCCACCTGGCCGAGGCCCGGGCCGGTGTTGTTGACCATCGCCACCACGGCGGTAAAGGCGGTGAACACATCGAGACCGGACGCCGACAGCACAAAGGACAGCACCACAATCGATGCGACATAAATAAAGAAAAAGGCCAGCACCGCATAGATGATCTTGTTCGGCACGGCCTGCTGACCCAGCTTGGTATGGACTTCTGCACGCGGATGCACCAGCTTGATCAGTTCACGATAGACCTGTTTATAGAGCAAAGTCGCCCGTAACATTTTGATCCCGCCGCCGGTCGATCCCGAACTGGCGACAAAGCTGGATAAAAACAGCATCCACAAGGGCGCGAAATAAGGCCACACATTGTAGTCGGTCGTGGAAAACCCCAGCGTGGTGGCAATGGAAATGGTGTTGAACGCCGCATGCCGCAAGGCTTCGGGAAAGCTGAGGTAGAACCCTTTGTACAGCAGAAAAAGGGTTAGCGCGAAAACACTGACGCCGAGGACGGCAAAATACCAGCGGATTTCAGAATCGTATCGATACGGTAAAAGATTGCGGGTACGGAACGCCATAAAATGCGTTGAAAAACTGATGCCTGCAATCAGGGCAAACAGCATGACGATGGATTCAAGCAAGGGCGAATCAAAAAAAGCCATGCTGGCGTCATGCGATGACATCCCACCCAGGGCCATCACGCTGAAGCCATGCACCATGGCATCGATCCAGCTCATGCCGCCGGCCCACAGCGAAAGCATGCAAATCAACGTAATCACGACATAGACCAGCCACAAGCCTTTGGCAGTTTCAGCCATGCGCGGGGTCAGCTTGCTATCCTTCATCGGCGTCGGTGTTTCGGCTTTGAATAACTGCCGGCCGCCCACCCCCAGCATCGGCAGCACCGCCACCACCAGCACGATCACGCCCATGCCGCCGATCCAGTGCATCAAGGTACGCCAGATGTTGAGCGAAGGCGGCAAACTGTCGAGCCCGGACAATACCGTCGCGCCGGTCGCCGTGAGCCCGGACACCGCTTCAAAATACGCATCGGTAAAGCTCAGATCCGGGATGTAAGCCAGCAGTGGAATGGTCGAAAAGACCGGCAATACCGTCCAGATCATGACGACCAGCAGAAACCCGTCCCGCGTCAACAACTCGCGTTTGCCGCGACGCGAAACCAGCCACAGTATCGCGCCCGAGAAAAAAGTCGCGAGTATCGCGCCGTCATAAGCCCGCTGCGCGCCATCGTCCAACATGAGGGAGATGGCCAGCGGCAGCAAAAATGCCAATGCAAACAGCATCAACACTTTCGAGAAAATATGAACAACAGCCAGAAATTGCGACATTAAGCGTTAAGCCGGGCAGGGACCAACATGACCGCGATGTTACCAGCGTCAGCGTTCAGGCTCGCCAGAAACTACGGGTGAACAGGACGAATACGGTAAAAAGCTCCAGTCGCCCCAACAACATGGTAAAGGTCAAAGCCCAGGTCTGAAAGTCACTCAGGCTCGCGTAATTGGTGGCCGGGCCAACCTCATTCAAGCCCGGACCGGCATTGTTGATGCACGCAATAACCGCTGAAAACGCGCTGATAAAGTCCAGTCCACTGGCCAGCAGAATCAGCGTCATGACGACGATGGTGCCGACATACATCATGGCGAATGCCTGCACGGCGAAAACAACCTGGTTCGGAATGGCATGACCCGCGAGCTTGACCGGTAAACGTGCAGCGGGATGAAGCTGCTGCTCGAGTTCGCGCACGCCTTGCCTGATCATCAGCATCGCGCGGATCATTTTGATGCCGCCACCCGTCGAACCGGAACTCGCGGTGACACAGCTCAGGAACAGCATCCACATCGGCGCGAAAACGGGCCAGGTATTAAAATCTACACTGGAGAATCCGCAATCCGTTGCCAGTGACACCAGATTAAAGCTGACATGGCGCAATGCCGTTAAAAATTCCGGGTAAACACCCGACTGCCATACATACAAGCTGATACCCAGACTGCTCAGTCCGACCAGACCGAGCACGCCCATCACTTCAGGGTCGTGCAAATACGCCGTCAGGCTGCGCTGCCTGAACGCCATCAGGTGCGTCACAAAATTCAGCGCAGCCAACAACATGAATACGATCAAGACGGCCTCGATCAGCGGCGAGTTGAAATACCCCACATTGGCGTCGTGAGTAGAAAAACCGCCCAGGCTCATCGCCGCAAACGCATGGCAAATGGCATCGAACCAGCTCATCCCGGCCAGTTTGAGCGCGAGAACACACAAGCCGGTTAGTGACGCATATACGACCCACAATAGTTTTGCCGTGTCGGCTATACGCGGCGTCAGCTTGTTGTCCTTGATCGGGCCCGGCAGTTCGGCACGTAATAGCTGGCGACCACCGATCCCCAAAAGCGGCAGAATCGCCACGGCCAGCACGATAATGCCCATCCCGCCCAGCCAGTTCAACAAGTGCCGCCACAAATTGAGGGACGACGGCAGTGTATCGAGGCCGCTCATGACCGTTGCCCCGGTCGTGGTCAACGCTGACATGGTCTCGAAATAGGCATGGGTAAAACTCATGCCCGGTGCATAGATCAGGAATGGCACCGTGGCAAACGCGGGCAGACAGGCCCACACCAATATCACCAGCAGAAAACCATCACGAACCTTGAGTTCCCGCCGCCAACGGCGCGCCCCCAGCCACAAGCTCGTGCCGGCCAGAAACGTCAGGGCAAAGGATTCGTCAAAAGCAAACTGCGCAGCATCATGCGCAAAAAAACCCATCAGCAGCGGCGCCAGCATACTGAATGAAAAAATCAGCACCACCAGACCCAGCACATGTAAAACGGGTGCAAGACGCTGCATGTAAAGGCTCAGAAAAACCCGAAGCCGACCTGAAACAATTTTTCGATTTTGGGAATGATGCGTTTATTCAGTGCGAACAAAATGAGATGGTCGTCGGCTTCCATCATGGTGTCATGGTGGGCGATCACCACTTCCTCACCCCGAATGATGGCTGCAATGGAGGCCCCTTCCGGCAGCGCGATCTCGCCGATACGCCGGCCGACCACCTTGGATGTTTTCAGGTCACCGTGCAGGATGACTTCCAGCACTTCGGCCGCACCCCGCCGCAGGCTGTGTACCGCCGCCATATCGCCGCGCCGGATTTTCGACAGCAGCGGGCCCACGGTGGCCTGTGCCGGCGAAATGGCAATATCAATTTCACCCCCCTGCACCAGATTCACATAAGCCGATCGGTTGATCAACGAAATCACGCGATGTGCCCCCATGCGCTTGGCCAGCAACGCAGCCATGATGTTGTCTTCATCATCGTTGGTCAGCGCGCAGAACACATCCATGGATTCGACGTTTTCCTGCTCAAGCAGGTCTTCGTCCGTCGCGTCGCCATTCAGCACCAGTGTCCGGTGCAGTGTCTCAGCCAGCTGATTGCTGGCAGGCTTGCTGATTTCGATCAGCTTGACCTCATAGTCTTTCTCAAGCCGTGCTGCCAGCCGACGTCCGATATTGCCGCCACCCGCGATCATCACGCGCTTGACCGGGCGCTCCATCCGCCGCATCTCGCGCATGACAGCGGGGATGTCCTCTCGTCGCGCAATGAAAAACACCTCGTCGCCGGGCTCAATGACGGTAATGCCCTTGGGCACGATACCCCGATCCCGGCGATAAATCGCGGCGATGCGGCAATCGACTTCCGGCATGTGGCGGCGAATGTCCTGCAGTTCGTGGCCTATCATCGGGCCGCCATGGTAGGCGCGCACCGCGACCAGTCGCACCCGCCCTTCGGCAAAATCCAGCACCTGCAACGCTTCGGGATGTTCAATCAGGAGGCGTAGCGTTTCCGTCACTTCCTGCTCCGGGCTGATGATGTGATCCACACCAAAATGCTCAGCCAGAAACCCGCTTTCGATATCCAGAAAATCTGCCGAGCGGATGCGTGCAATACGGGTCGGGATGTTGAACAGGGTCGCCGCCAAACGACACGCAACCAGATTGGTTTCGTCGCTCTGAGTCACCGCCACCAGCATGTCCGCATCTTCTGCACCGGCCTTTTTGAGTATGGACGGGTGGGCCGCATGGCCATGCACGGTACGCAGGTCAAAACGGTCCTGCAGTAAAGCCAGACGGGCCAGATCCAGGTCAATGACAGTGATGTCATTTTTTTCGGCTACCAGGCTTTCGGCCAGATTGGAGCCGACCTGGCCGGCACCGAGAATGATAATTTTCACGCGAGATTCCTGAGCTTACAAATCTTCATCCAACCTGCGACCATGACGGATATTCAATTGTTTCAGTTTGCGATACAGGTGAGTGCGCTCCAGCCCGGATTTATCCGCGACGCGCGTCATGCTGCCGCCTTCGGTCTGAATCAGGTGCTCAAAATACATCCGCTCAAACGCATCTCGCGCCTCACGCAACGGGATATCGAGCGGAATACCCTGTGCCACGGCAGGCGCCGCCTGTTTGATGGGCGCAATGACCCGGTTCACGTCAATCGCATCGATTTCACTCGATAGCGCCGTCACCGCCAGCGTGCGCACCACGTTGTTGAGCTGCGGCAAATTGCCCGGCCAATCAAAATTACGTAGCTGGTTCAAAGCGGGCGTGGTCAACCGGCGCACCGGGCAAGCGCTTTCTTCCACCAGATGCGCCAACATGAAGTTGGCAATATCGGGTACGTCTTCACGATGGTCACGTAACGGAGGCACCTGGATCGCCAGACTCGACAAGCGGTAGAACAGGCGGTTATCAAACTCCCCAGCCGCGACCATGGCGTCCAGGCTGCGGCTGCTGGCACACACCAGACGAGCGCCGCCTCCCTCCAGTCGATCCAGCAAAAGTCCCAGACCTTTTTGTTCCAGGCGCGCCAATTCACAGGCATCAGGAAGATAAAGCGTGCCATTGCCAAGCGTTTCAACATAACTCAACGGATCAGACACCAGGCGCGCCCGATCCTTGATTTCCACCCAGGGCGTGGCGGGCTGATGCAGAAAATGGGCACACACTTCAAATCCGCAACCCGGCTCGCCCAGCAGCAAAACGGGCGCGGTGTTACCTGCAATCTGGGTCAGGCGTTTTTTGAGTTCGAGTATGAGTGGGCTGCGACCGAGCGCCGACAAGTCCATCCCCGGCGTACGGCGCGGCATCGCGACGCCGCGTTTGATCGCCTTGTTCACGGTATCGAGCAACTTGGCCAGGGCGACCGGCTTTTCGAGAAAGTCCGTCGCGCCCAGCTTGGTCGCCTCAACAGCGGTATCGATCGTGCCATGACCCGACATCATGACCACAGGCATGGTGAGCTGGCCACCACCCGCCCATTCCTTAAGCAAGGTGACACCGTCGGTGTCGGGCATCCAGATATCGAGTAACACCAGGTCCGGACGACGCTGAAGACGGAATGCGCGAGCAGCCTCGGCATTTTCCGCCAGATGCACGTCATACCCTTCATCGGTCAGAATTTCCGACAGCAACTCACGAATGCCCACTTCGTCATCTACGACGAGAATATGCCCGCTCACGTGTCCCCCTCCGCTGTCACAAAAATCGGTAGCGCAATACGGATGACCGCGCCTCCCGTTTTGCGATTTTCGATCTGAATTTTGCCCTGATGCTCTTCTATGATTTTTTTGACAATGGCCAGCCCCAAGCCCGTCCCCTTGGCTTTTGTGGTTGCATAGGGCTCAAACAGCCGCGTCATCAAGTGCTCCGGAAATCCCGCTCCATTGTCTGTTACGGTCAGGCAAACAGCATTATTTTTAAGTTCGGTGCTGACTTCGACACAGGGTGTCAAATGATCACCCAACGCATCCTGTGCATTCTGCAACAGATTATGTATCACCTGTCGCAATAATGTGGAGTCGCCCGCAATACTGGGCAAATCCGCTTCCAGTTCCAGCTGCAAACCCAGCGCTTTCGCATCGTAAAGCGAGAGGACTTCATGCACCAGCGCATTGATATCCAGCGCCTCCAACCGGGCTCGCGGCATGCGCGCATAACCGGCAAATGCATCCACCATGCTTTTCATGGCAGCGACCTGATTCACAATGGTTTGGGTCGCTCGCGTCAGAAATTCCGCATCACCTGGCTGAAGCCGTCCGTTGAGCTTGTGGGCAATGCGTTCCGCCGAAAGCTGGATGGGTGTCAGCGGATTCTTGATTTCATGCGCCAATCGCCGTGCCACTTCACTCCATGCAGCGTTACGTTCGGCATCAATCAATTTGGTTACGTCATCAAACACTAGCACATAGCCGCGCTCCACTCCTGGCGGCAGCCGTGTTCCCCGAAGCAACAAGGTTTGATTGGCACCATTACCCGCATAATCAATCTGTTCCTGCCATTCGTCTTCGTTATCGCCAAAACGGGCCGATACGCGCTCGCCGAATGCGCGTAGTGAATCCGCTTGCTGGCCTAGATGGGCAAGCGCCTGTTCGTGCAGCAGTTCGGTCGTCACGCCCAGAATATGGGTTGCCGCGCTGTTCATGGTGCGTACCCGCAAACCTTCATCCAGCACCACCACGCCGGACGACAGATTGGCCAGTACACGCTCCAGAAATGCTTTCGCTTGTTCGGTTTCCTGGTGATTGCGGGCGACCTGCTCTCGCGCATCGGATAGCTGGCGGGTCATCCGGTTGAATGATTGAATCAGCACACCCAGTTCGTCACGACTTTTTACCAATGGCATCTCGGAAAAGTCGCCCTTGGCGACCGCCCTTGTTCCGCGTGCCAGTGTACGTAGCGGTGCACCGAGTCGATCTGATAGCAAGTAGGCAATCACAAACGTCATCAACAAGGCCAGCATCAGCGTGAGGGTGAGCGCCACGCCATAAATCCGTTTGAGGCCCAGCCGCGATACGGCGATCTGTTGATACTCCTGATACGCCAGCTGGACGGCCTGTGCATCGTTCGCCAAGCTGTTCGGTACAGGTTGCACCAGTTGCAGTACGCGCGTTTCGGATGTTAATGCGCTGGTAAAGACAGGCACGATGACATGCATGATCAATCCGCGGCCCGGGATTTCTTCAATCCGGCTATACGGTTTTTGCTGCCGCACTTGCCATAGCACGCTGCGCTCAGGCATGAGCGGCAGCAAGGTGCCGCGCTCGCTGCCAACGTGCGCGACCACGCCACCGCGCTCATCAAACAGGGTGAGCTCCTGTACCGCGCTTTGTTCACGCAGGGTGGACAGGCTGGTGATGATCGAGCCCATGCCTTCATCCGAAAGCGACAAGGCCATGCGCTGGGCTTTTTTATCGAGCTCGCGTAACAAATCATCGAGCGCCGCCTGGCCCAGATTGACGCCCGAGGTCAGCGCATTGTCGACCCGTACATCAAACCAGGTTTCAATCGATCGGTTCAGGAAAAAAACCGACGCGCCATACACCACCAAACCGGGCAGCATGGCCACGACACCAAACATCAACAATAATTTGAGGGTGAGCTTGGCCCCGAACACTCCGCGTCGAATACGCTTTTGCAGCCACCACAAACGCCATCCCAATAGCAGCAGCAGAACCAGACCCAACACGCTGCCGCCAATAAACAGCGAGGGCAGGGTGTCTGAAAATGCGCTGCTATCGCCGCTGGCGTAAAAAAGTAACGCCAGCAAGGACACGCCCACGAACAGAACGACGGCGATCAGACTGCGCATCAGGGCAAGGATTGTAAAGGAGGCGGGGGCGGCGCCGAGACGGCATCAAATGACCACTCATACCAAGGTGTCACCATTTCCCATCTGTCGCCGGCCACGGCGCCCAGGGCAAGCGGCTTGGGTAACTGGCTTGCATCAAGACGCAAACGCAAACGGGCATCATAGCGTTGGCCCGGTTTCAGCGCGCCACGCTCAAGCACCTGCCATTCCTCTACATGGCCCAACATGGCAAGCGCCTCACTCAAGCTGGCAACCGTTTGCGTGGTATAGCCGATTTCGACCACATAGCGCCGAAGCAGGAGGTGGTAATACACCCGCATCTTGCGCGTCGATTCGGTGATGTCTTCATCAAACCACCAGTTTCTCGGGCGCGTCAGTTCGAACTCAAGCAGGAAATACAGATTGATACCCTTGGACAGCGCATTTTCCAGCGTGCGATTGAGCACAATATTGACGTCAGCATCCAGCACATAGCCTTGCTGGGCCACTTGAATACTGGCTTGCCTGACTGCACTTTTGTCGGGCGCAGGCGCGGCACCTGCCGTCGCCAGCCAGCAGCCCAGCAGCAAGCTCCCCAACCAGCGAGATCCCGCGTTACGTCTTGCGCAGCAGGGCGTAAAAAAATCCATCATGCTCGGCATCGGGTAGCAAGGACCCGTCAGACAAAGGTTCAGGAAGCGGACACCGTATTGCATCGTCGGCGTGACGCGCCAAAAAAGCGTGCACTTGCGCTTCGTTCTCTTCGTGAAAAATTGAGCACGTCGCGTAAAGCAATGTACCACCCGGGGCCAGGAGTCGCCAGAGCGCTTCCAGCATGTCCGCCTGCTGCGCCGCAAACTGGGCTACGTCTTCGGGGCGACGCAGCCATTTGATGTCCGGGTTGCGGCGCACGACGCCCGAGGCACTACAAGGCACGTCTGCGAGTATCCGGTCAAACGGCTGACCATCCCACCAGGCTTCCGGCTGCGCGGCATCGCCTGCTATGAGTGTGGCGTGTAATTGCAGGCGATCCAAATTCTCCTGTACCCGCGTCAGACGCGTGGCATCGATATCGAGCGCATATAAATTGATCGGCGCGCTATCCGCCGGGACGCGTTCCAGAATGTGGCCCGTTTTACCGCCCGGGGCCGCACACGCATCGAGCACCCGTTCGCCGGGCTGCGCGTCGAGCAAATGCGCGGCCCATTGCGCGCCGGCATCCTGTACCGACACCCAGCCCTGATCAAATCCTGGCAGGCTATGCACGGGGATGGCCTTATCCAGGGTGACGGCATCCGCGCCCGTCTGACGGGCGGGTAGCTCAGCTTCGACCAGCAACTGCAAATAAGCTTCCGGATTGCCCCAACGGGAATTGACGCGCAGCGTAAAAGGTGGATGCAGTAAACCTGCCTCCAGCATAGCTTGCCAGTGTGTCGGATGCTGGGTCTGCAGCTTGCTCATCCACCAGTCGGGATAGGACCAGCGCGCACGGGGTTGTGCGTCCGCCAGCTTTTCGAGCTCGGCACGACGACGCTGAAAATTGCGCAGCACGGCATTGGCCAGCCCGCGCCGCCAGCCTTCGCCCGCTGCCGTGACCGCGTTGTGCACCACCGCGTGCGCAGGTGCACGCGTGTAGGCCAGCTGATAAATGGCTACACGCAGCAGCCAGCCTAATTGAGGATCGGTCAGCGGGCGCTCCAATAACGCATCCAGCCAGGCATCCAGTCGTCCCAGCTGACGCAGACTGCCGTACACAATATCCTGCAAGGCACCCCGTTCGCCCGGGGTTTCCAGCTTCTGGACCCGCTGGGGAAGCACTTGATGCAACGCGGCGCCCGCCAGCACGTCTTCCAGCGTATCGGCTGCCATTTTTTGAAGCTTACGCATACGGAGGCTGGCCTAGATTGAGTCGGTCATTCATGGATTCTGTTTGCTGCGGGGAGTGAAGCACGGGGAATGAAGCATGATAACAGCGCGTCCCGATCGCTCGGCATCCCAAATACAGCTGAGTGATGTTCAGGTACCGAATCGCATGCCTGGCGTCACGTCGCGCCCCGCAAGAAAAGCCGCGACGCTCATCCGTTTGCTGCCCGCAGGCTGAATTTCCTGCAGTGCCAACGCGCCTTCACCGCAGGCGACCCGGAGTATTTCCGGTTCGACGGCAATCACTTCGCCAGGTTGGCCTGAACCTGCGCAGGGCTCTGCTTGCCAGACTTTCAGCTTGTCACCTGCCAGCAACGTCCAGGCGCCAGGAGCGGGGTTGTATGCGCGCACGGCACGCGCAAGCAACTCGGCCGGCTGGCCCCAGTCGAGTTGCGCTTCTTCCTTGCTCAGCTTGGCCGCGTAGGTGGCCTCGGCATCGTTCTGCGCGACAGGAACCAGATTGGCGTAATCAGCCAGCGCCGCGACAATGGCGGCTGCACCCGCTGCCGCCAGGGCGTCATGCAAACTCGCAGCCGAGTCATGGTTTTGAATGGGCACGATCGATTTGGCAAGCATGGCGCCGGTATCGAGTCCGGCGTCCATCTGCATGATGGTGATGCCGGTTTCCGCGTCACCGGCCAGAATGGCACGCTGTATCGGCGCGGCTCCGCGCCAGCGAGGCAGCAAGGAAGCATGGATGTTGAGACAACCCAGGCGCGGCAGATCCAGCACGGCTTGCGGCAGTATCTGCCCATACGCGGCAACAACCATGATGTCGGCTTCGATTGCGCGCAGAGCCGCTTGTGCCTCCGGTGTTTTCAGACTCTGGGGCTGACTTACCGACAAGCCTCTTGCCTGCGCCGCCAGCTTGACCGCACTGGGCATCAGCTTCATGCCTCGCCCAGCCGGGCGGTCAGGTTGCGTCAACACCCGCGCGATATCGTGTCCGGCATCAGCCAGCGCATTCAGTGCTGCCGCAGCAAATGGCGGCGTACCCGCAAAAATCAGACGCACCGCAAGCGAGGCTCAGAGCGATGCGCGCACAGGTGCGGCATCGGGCTTGTGGTCACGCGCCTGCTTGAGCAGCTTGGATTTGATGCGATTGCGCTTGAGGTTGGATAAATAATCCACAAACACCTTGCCCATCAAATGATCCATTTCATGCTGGATACACACCGCCAGCAGACCTTCGGCCTTCAGCTCGAAAGGCTTGCCCTCGCGATCCAGTGCGCGCACGGTCACGCGTTCGGCACGTTCAACTCTGTCAAAAATACCGGGCACTGACAAACAACCCTCTTCACCCTCCGCCCGTCCGGACTCGGCAATGATTTCAGGGTTGATAAACGCACGCAGGTCGTCGTGCGTTTCGGAAATATCGATCACGATTACGCGCTCGTGCACATCGACCTGAGTCGCTGCCAGGCCGATTCCAGGCGCGGCATACATCGTCTCCGCCATGTCATCAATCAGCTGGCGTATACGTGCATCCACTGCCTGAACAGGTTTGGCAACGTTGTGTAAACGCGCATCGGGATAGTGCAAAATGTCGAGTCTGGCCATAAAATGCTTTACGAATGAATGGGCTGGGCGCACACTTTGATGCAGAATCTGCAAAGATTAAAGCGCCACATACTAAATATCTGGCGGGATATAGCCGTAAGCTAAGCGCACAGTATATTTTCAACGCAAAATTAGACAAGGTCTAAATGGAGGGTTCCCCCGTGCGTCAATTTGTTTTATCCCTAGCTCTGCTGCTGGCCGCCCCTGTGCAGGCCGATACCCTGAAACTTCAGGACAATGCGCCTGAAAAATATGTCGTCGTCAAAGGCGACACCCTGTGGGATATCTCCGGGCGTTTCCTGAAAGATCCGTGGCGCTGGCCGCAGATCTGGAACATGAACCGTGAAGAGATCAAGAATCCGCACTGGATTTATCCGGGCGACATGGTGATATTGGATCGCAGTGGCAAAGAACCCAGGCTGTCGCTGGTCAAAGGGGGCGATGGCATGCAAACCGTCAAGCTTTCGCCTGGCGTCCGTGCCACCACCATTGATAACAACGCAATTCCCGCCATTCCGATCCGTGCCATTCACCCTTTCCTGTCGCAACCGCGCGTTGTGCCACTGGGCGCCTTTGATGACGCACCCTTCATTCTTGGCAGCAATGCCGAACGGGTCGTGATGGCTTCCGGTGACGATGCCTTCGCTACAGGCGGCAAGCCCGGCGTCACGCGCTGGAACATTCTGCGTCCCGGCAAGGCCCTCAAGGACCCCGAAACCGGAGAGGTCCTGGGCTACGAAGTCGAATATCTGGGCGATGCACGCACCCTGGTTGAAGGTGCACCGCAAAAAATCCGCATCACTCAGTCGGCCAAAGAAATTTTGGCCAAAGACAAACTGGTAGAGGCCGATGACCGTACAACATTTGAATTCATCCCGCGCGCACCTGAAAGCAAGATCAGTGGCCGCATCATTTCTGCCTATGGCGGCCTGACCGACAGCGGCCGTTACCAGACCGTGGTCATCAACCGTGGCAGCAAAGACGGACTGGAGCCTGGTCATGTGTTGGCCGTATACCGTGAAGGCCTGGCGGTTACCCTGACCCGCGATGAAAAAGACCGGATGACCTGGGTCAACGATAAATCCAAAGGCGTCCCCGAAGGCGGCGCATGGCTCTACAACGATGTACGCTGCCTGAAGGAAGACGGCAAAGTCACGTATGACCAGGCAGTCGACACTCGAGGCACCTTCCGCAGCACCTGCCTCAACACAAATAGCGATCGTGCCATCAAGCTACCCGACGCACGCAGCGGCCTGGTCATGGTCTACCGCGTATACGACCGGGTGTCTTACGCATTGATCATGCAATCTGACGGCCCGGTCTATCTGCTCGACACGGTGAGAAACCCCTGAACGAACTGGACCCCTGGTTACGCCTGAGCCTGACCCCGGGCGTAGGCAACACCAGCCTGATCCGCCTGCTAACGGCCTTCGGTTCTCCGGAGGCCGTTTTGGCATCCAGCCGCACGGCATTGATGGCGCATCTTTCTGCCGCGCAATGCGATGCCCTGCTGGCTGAACCCGACTCGGCCGCACTGGACACCGCCCGCACCTGGCTGGCCCAATCTGGCAACAGCCTGATGACACTGGCGGACCCGGACTACCCCAAAACCCTGCTCGAAATCGGTGACCCGCCCGCCATGCTGTATTGCAAAGGTCAGCGCAGCTGGCTCAATCAACCGTCTCTTGGCATCGTCGGCAGCCGCAATGCGACCCCGCAGGGGGTGCGTGACGCCGAGGCGTTTGCTCACGCGTTGTCTGACGCTGGCCTCACCATCACCAGCGGGCTGGCGCTCGGCATCGACGCGGCCGCGCACCGCGGCGGCCTCGCCGGCGCCGGCTCGAGCGTCGCGGTGATCGGCACCGGGCTTGACCGTATTTATCCCGCACGCAACAAGGCACTGGCGCATCAATTGGCCGAAAAAGGCCTGATCGTGTCTGAGTTTCCGCTGGGCACCCCCCCTTTACCCGGCCACTTTCCGCGCCGCAACCGCCTCATCAGCGGTCTCGCGCGGGGTGTGCTGGTGGTGGAAGCCGCGCCCGACAGCGGCTCGCTGATTACCGCGCGCGTCGCCACCGAGCAAGGACGTGAGGTGTTCGCGATTCCTGGCTCGATTCATTCGCCACTGGCGCGCGGCTGCCATGCGCTGATCAAGCAAGGTGCCAAACTGGTCGAATCCGCCGCCGACATTCTCGACGAGCTGGCGTGGCAGCAGCGGCTCACCCCTCCTGTATTCCCTGAAACGCAATCCGATCCCGTGCTGAACGCGCTGGAGGGTGCGCCCACCACGCTCGACACGCTGGCACAAAGGACCGGGTTGACGCTGGATGCGCTTTCAGCGAAGCTGTTGACGCTGGAACTGGATGGGCAGATCGCTTCCCTGCCTGGCGGGCGTTACCAAAAAATTTACTGACACTATGCTCGATATCCTGGTTTACCTCTACGAGAGCTTCCGCATGGCGGAGCTCGCACCCGATCGCGATGCGCTGGAAAAGCGCCTGTTTGCTGCGGGTTTTGAAGAATCCGACATCAACGCCGCGCTCGACTGGTTTGCCCATTTGGCGGGCGGCACGGCACACGAACGCCTGTCGCACGTGCATTTCCGCCATTACGCGGCCGAGGAGTGCGAACGCCTGAACGAAGCCTGCCGCGCCGAACTGACCTTTCTGGTCAGCGCCGAAATTCTCGACGCCGAATCGCGTGAATGGGTGATTTCCGGCCTGATGGCACTCGGCGGCGAAGACATCGAGCCCGATCACGTGCGCTGGATGACACTGATCGTGCTGTGGAGCCGCGGCCATATTGAACATTTCACTCACCTTGAAGACATGCTGCTAAACCACGAGCCGGGACGTCTGCACTAACCTATACCTATGTCCAAACTCGTTATCGTCGAATCACCCTCAAAATCCAAGACGCTGCAAAAGTATCTCGGCGCGGATTACGACATCCTCGCCAGCTACGGCCACGTGCGTGACCTGCAGCCCAAAACCGGCGCGGTCGATACTGAAAATTTCACCATGAAATATCAGATCATCGAGCGCAACGCCAAACACGTCGAAGCCATCGTCAAGGCCGCCAAGAAAGCCGAGGTTGTCTTGCTGGCAACCGACCCGGACCGTGAAGGTGAAGCGATTTCCTGGCATATCAGTGAAATCCTCAAGGAGCGCAAGGTCAAAACGCCGATGAAGCGCGTGGCCTTTTACGAAATCACCGAGTCGGCTGTGCAGGACGCGGTGCGCAACCCGCGCGAAATCGCCACCGATCTGGTGGACGCGCAGCAAGCGCGCCGCGCGCTCGATTACCTGGTGGGCTTCAACCTGTCGCCGCTGCTGTGGCGCAAGATCAGCCCGGGCCTGAGCGCCGGCCGCGTGCAATCGCCCGCATTGCGGATGATTGTTGAGCGTGAAGAAGAAATCGAAGCCTTCAATCCGCGCGAATACTGGTCGCTGCACCTCGACACCCACAAAGGTGCGCAAGCGTTTACCGCCAAGCTCACGCATTTCAAAGGCGAAAAACTCGAGCAGTTCACGGTTGAACACGAAGCGCGCAGCAATGAATGGCTGAGCACGCTCGAAGGCAAAGACGCGCGCGTCATGCGCATCGAAAAGAAGCGCCGTGCCCGCCATCCCGCCGCTCCGTTCACCACCTCGACGCTGCAGCAGGCCGGCGTGCGCCAGCTCGGCATGACCAGCGATCGCGTCATGCGCACCGCCCAGCAACTGTACGAAGGCATGGACCTGGGCGAAGGCCCGGTGGGCCTCATTACCTACATGCGTACCGACTCGGTCAACCTGGCACAGGAAGCGATTACGGACATTCGCAAGTATGTGGGCGCTAACTTCGACAAGGAATTTCTACCGCCGACCGCACTCCAATACAAGGCCAAAACCAAGAACGCCCAGGAAGCGCACGAAGCCGTACGCCCGACGTCGGTATCGCGCACACCGGAGGCGGTGAAAAAGTTTCTGACCGCCGACCAGGCCAAACTGTACGAGCTGATCTGGAAACGCACCGTGGCGTGCCAGATGACGCCCGCACAGTTTGACACGGTCGCTGCCGACATTACGGTAGGTGAGGGGACCTTCCGCGCCACGGGACAAACGCTGGCCTTTGCGGGTTTTCTGGTGGTATACCAGGACGACGAAGACGAAGAGGAATCCAAGCTGCCTGTGCTGGCCGAAGGCGAAACCCTGCCGGTCGACAAGCTCTATGGCGAGCAACATTTTACCCAACCGCCACCGCGCTACACAGAAGCGAGTTTTCTCAAGGCATTGGAAGAAAGCGGCATTGGGCGACCCTCCACCTGGGTGAGCATCATTTCCACCCTGCAAGATCGCGAATACGTGCTACTCGAAAAAAAGCGCTTTCAACCCACCGACCTTGGGCGCTTGGTGAACTGTTTTCTGACTCGCCACTTCACCAAATATGTCGACTACGATTTCACCGCCAAGCTGGAAGACAAGCTCGATGACGTCTCCAACGGCAAGCGAGTGTGGACTCGGCTCTTGGGTGAATTCTGGAACGAGTTCGATGGCGAGCTCAAAGCCAAGCAAGAAGTCGAGCGCGGCTGCCCGATCCCGGAAGCCTGCCCCAAATGCAGCAAGCCGCTATTCATGCAAGCCAGCAAGCGCGGCCTGTTTATCGGCTGCTCCGGTTACCCGGAATGCGATTACACACGCCCGCTGCACGCCAACGCCATCGAAGGCGACAACATTCTGGGCAAAGACCCCGACAGCGGCCTCGACGTCAAACTGCTCTCCGGCCGCTTCGGTCCCTATGTGCAAATCGGCGACATGCCGGAAGATAAAAAAGCGCCCAAGCCGCGCCGCGCATCCTGGCCCAAAGACATTCCGCTGGAAAGCGCCACGCTCGAACTGGCGCTGAAATTTCTGTCGCTGCCGCGCGAAGTCGGCATGCACCCTGACACCGGCCTGCCCATCGTCGCCAACAACGGCCGCTTTGGTCCCTATCTGCTGCACGACGGCAAATTCAAGTCGATTCCCAAGACCGACAGCGTCTACATGATCGACCTGCCGCGCGCACTCGAAGTACTGGTCATGGAACGCGAAGCGCGCGGCGGCGATTCCGCTGCCTCGATGCTGAAAAACCTCGGCCCGCACCCCGAAGATGGCAAGGACATCACCGTGCGCAGCGGCCGCTATGGCCCCTACGTCAAACATGGCAGCACCAACGCCACCCTGCCCAAGGACATCACGCCAGAAGAAATCACGGTAGAAGAAGCGATCGACCTCATCGCCGCGCGCGTCGCCAAAGGCCCGGCCAAAAAACCAGTCAAGAAAAAGGCTGCTGCCAAGCCCGCCGCCACGAAAAAAACCAAGGCTGAGCCCAAGGAACCCAAAGCCAAGAAACCCGCTGCCAAAAAACCCGCCACGAAAAAAGCGGCCACCAAGAAAGCCACGACCAAGCCTGCCGCTAAAAAGCCTGCCAAAAAAGCTGAAGAATGAGTACGCCCCCCACGCTGCTCATGCTCAATGCCTTCATCGGCACGGGTAGTTATAAAAAGCTGTATCAGGAAATCGGCTACACCGTCGTCGCCGAGTGGTCCGAACGCAAAGTCATCAGCCTGGTACGCAAGAGCCCGCCTGCCGTCATCGTTGCGGACTTCTACCACCAGTCCGACTTCCGCGACCGGCTCTCCAATCTCGAGTCCGTATTGGCCGCTGTGCAAAGCGCACCCAGCACCCGCATCCTGGTTTTTTATGAGCCCGCACATCAGGCGGTGCTGGATACCGTCAGTTCGCGATTGCGTATTGACGCGGCGTTGAGTATGCCGGTCCAGGAGACGCTTCTGCGGAGTACGCTGGAAACGTGGCTAGGCTAAGCTTTCTTCATCACGTTTTTTGATCAAACAACGACACTCAACTGGGCATGGCCTGATTTTCAGTAGGCAACGCCTGCCACGCACCCGTTCTTGAGCAACGCTGTCCACCCTTCCACTTGCCAAGGTATTGCAGGCCGCTTTGCTTTGAAAGACACTATCCGCATATCAAGCATAAGTTGCGGCGTTTCCATATAAAAACTAGGCGCCAATAGAAAGACCCGAGGCAAGCCTCGGGTCTTGGATTCGGTCCATCCCTTGCGGGATAACCTTATTGCAGCAACGGCTCTCACCCCGGAAAGCTACAACTGCAAAAAGTCTACACCAATGGAGGCGTGCTACACCATGCAAAATAATAAAAACCTGCCTTACACGCTCGGGCTTGATATCGGAATGGCCTCAGTAGGTGCGGCCTTACTGACCGACAAACGGATTCTTGGTTTGCATGTACGCACCTTCGACAAAGCCGAAACGGCCAAAGAAGGCGACCCACTCAACAAAATCAGACGAGAAGCTAAAAGCACCCGCAAACGTATCAGGCGCCGTGCGCATCGATTATTGCGTTTAGCGCGTCTCTTCAAACGTATCGGGCTGGTTAACGAAGCACATCCCGATGCCTTTTATTTGCCCGGTAGCAGCCCCTGGGATTTGCGTGCGGAAGGGCTTGATCGCATGCTCACCCCCAATGAGTGGGCGGCGGTGCTCTACCACCTGGTCAAACATCGCGGTTTTCAGTCCACACGCAAGAGCGAAGCCAAGGAGGACGAGAAAGTAGGCCAAATGTTATCTGGCGTATCAGACAACCAGCGGCGTATGAAAGCGCAGGGCTGGCGCACGGTAGGCGAAATGGCCGCACGGGACGCGCTGTTTGCCCAAGCCAAGCGCAATAAGAATGGCGCATATACCCACACCTTTGCACGCAAGGATTTAACCGAAGAGCTGGCCCTGCTATACGCCAGCCAGCGCGCGCATCAAAACCCGCACTCAAGCCCCGAATTTGAGGCCGCCGTTATTGACTTGATCTTGGCACGTCGGCCAGCGCTGGCAGGAGATGCGCTCCTGAAGATGGTCGGGAGGTGCCCATTCGAACCGGCGGAATACCGCGCACCCAAAGCCAGCTATAGCGCCGAGCGTTTCGTCTGGTTGACCAAACTCAATAACCTACGCATTTCCGAGATCGGAGAACAGCGCGCACTCACTCCGGGTGAGCGGCAGATCCTGCTTGACCAGCCTTATCTGCTCGCCAAGTTCACCTACAGGCAAGCGCGACAGCGGCTCGGGTTGGTCGACCATGCCAAATTCACCGTGTTGACCTACCGGGGCGATAAAGACCCCGAGAGCACGGCCATCTTTGAAGCCAAGGCCTTTCACGCATTACGCAAAGCCTATGAAAAAGCCGGTCTGGAAAAGCGCTGGCAACGGGATGCGGTCGATCCCGCCCGGCTCGATCACCTGGCCTGGGCACTGACTTGTTATAAAGCCGACGATGACATCCGCGCCTACTTTGCCGAGAACGGTGTGGAGCCCGAAATAACAGAAACCGTGCTGGGTGAATCCTTTGATAAGTTTGTCGGCCTATCCTTGAAAGCCCTGAGCAAAATCCTGCCTTTTATGGAGCAAGGACAACGCTACGATGAAGCCGTGCAAAGTGCGGGTTATGCGCACCATAGCCAGCTCAATCAAGACTCGGCCAAATCCAAGTACCTTCCTCCTCCCGACAAAGACCAGATCCGCAACCCAGTGGTTTACCGGGCACTCAATCAGGCCCGCAAACTGGTTAATGCCATCGTCCGCGAGTACGGCCCCCCAAGCGCGATCCATATCGAGTTGGCACGGGACTTATCCAAGCCGATTGATGAACGCCGCAAAATCGAGCGCAAACAAAAAGAGTTTCAGGAGCGCAAAGCTAAAGATCTCAGCGCTTTCGTCGACCAATTTGGCTTCGAACCCAAAGGGCTGGATTTACAAAAATATCGGCTCTATCGCGAACAGATGAGCCAATGTGCCTACAGCCAACAGGCTGTTGACGTAGTGCGGCTGTTTGAGCCTGGCTATGCCGAAGTCGACCATGCACTTCCTTATTCGCGTAGTTTCGACGACAGCCAGAACAACAAGGTGCTGGCGCTCACCGCCGAGAATCGCAACAAGGGCAACCGTACGCCGTATGAGTATCTGGACGGCGCCAGCGATAGCACACAATGGCAACGGTTCGAGGCATGGGTATTGCAGAACAAAGCTTATGGACGCGCCAAGCGCGACCGCCTGCTGCGTAAACACTTTGGCGAAGAGGAGGCTGAAGGATTCCGCGAGCGCAACCTCAACGACACGCGCTACATCTGCCGCGCCTTCAAAACGATGGTTGAAGATTACCTGCAATGGCACGCCGACAGCGAGGCAAAAAACCGTTGTGTAGTCGTGTCCGGCCAGTTCACCAGCCTGTTGCGCGCTCGTTG
Organism: Thiobacillus sp.; assembly: GCA_036568265.1. Taxonomy (GTDB): domain Bacteria; phylum Pseudomonadota; class Gammaproteobacteria; order Burkholderiales; family Thiobacillaceae; genus Thiobacillus. Next base: position 217,386 of record DATCSW010000008.1, on the reverse strand, counting down.
GGGGCTGATCAAGGTTCGAGAAAACGGTGACCTGCACCACGCACTCGACGCCACCGTGATTGCCGCCTCCAACCGCAGCCTGGTTAAGCGCATGGCCGATTACTCAAGACGTAACGAACTCGCCCAGGTGCGCGATCGCTACCTCGATCCTGCAACGGGTGAAGTTCTGGACATCGCATCCATTCGTCAAGCCGAAGAACACTTCCCCACGCCCTGGCCACATTTTCGTAGTGAGCTTCTGGCCTGGCTATCGCCAGACCCAGCGCGCGGGCTAAGTGGGATGGCGCACTACCCGCCTGAAGGGCTGGAACACTTGCATCCCGTTCGGGTGTCTCGCGCGCCAACCCGCCGGGGCCTTGGTGCCGCACACCAGGAAACCATCCGCTCGATTGGTCGGGACGGGCGTTTGCTGGCGAACACGCAATCCGCAATCAAGACGCCGCTTACTTCGCTCAAACTGAGCGATCTGGACAACATCGTGGGTGCGGAAGACCCCCGAAATGCGAGCTGGATTGCGGCAATACGCAATCGACTCGAACAATTCAAAGGTGATGGCAGCAAAGCCTTTTCAGCAACCCAGCCGCCGCTGATCAAGCCCTCTGCGCCGGGCAAGCCTGCCCCGATTATTCGCAGCGTTAAGCTGCTTTCCACACAAAAAAGCGGTATCCCCATTCGCAAAGGCATCGCCAACAATGGGAGCATGTTGCGCGTGGACGTGTTCAGCAAGGTGGGCAAGTTCTTTGCTGTGCCTGTGTACGTGGCAGACGCGGCGAGGCCTGAACTACCAAATCGGGCAGTGGCACAAGCAAAGCCCGAAAGTGAATGGCCGGAAATGGATGAAAGCTACATGTTTTTATTCAGTCTTCATCCTAATGATTGGCTGGCAGTAAAGCTCAAAACATCGGTTATTGAAGGCTATTTCGCAGGATTAGATCGTTCTACCGGTGCAGCTTCTATTTGGGCACATGATCGCAATCAAAGTGTGGGTGAGAACGGATTGAGAAGAAGCATTGGTATCAAAACGGCCCTAGCCGTTGAGAAATACCACGTCGACCTGCTAGGCAACCTGCATCGAGCCCAGGTAGAAACCCGCCAGCCCATTCAACTTAAGGGCCAGTAAATATGGGCTGGCGCAGCGTGGTCATCGGCAACCCGGCGCAGCTCGATTTACACCAACGCGCGCTACGCGTCCTGCAGGACGGCAATACCGCCCATGTACCTCTGGAAGATGTCAGTGTGCTGCTGATCGAGCATTCCCAAGTCACGTTGACCTCTGCGCTGCTTTCCGCGCTGGCCGATGCGCAGGTCTTGCTGCTCACAATAGGCGCCGACCATCACCCTAATGGCATGCTGCTGCCCTATCTACCCCACAGCCGCGCGCTCAAGGTCATGCGCGCACAGCTCGACGTCAGCCAGCCCAAGAAGAAACGGCTATGGCAAACCATCATTCAGCAAAAAATCCGTAACCAGGCTGCCGCACTTATGCAGAACACAAGTGCCGACCGTGATATCCGGTCTCTACTAGCGCTGGCGGACGATGTCCGCTCCGGCGATCCTGACAACCTCGAAGGCCAGGCTGCACAACGCTACTTTCGTGCCCTGTGGGGAGAGGGCTTCACCCGGAATCAGCCACGCTTCATCAATGCTGCGCTCAACTATGGCTACGCTATCATCCGTGCGGCAATTGCACGTAGTCTCGTTGTTTACGGTTTCTTGCCTGCGTTTGGCATTCATCATCGCAGCGAACAAAATGCCTTCAATCTCGCCGACGATCTGATTGAGCCATATCGGCCGCTCGTTGATGTACACATCTTTAAACATTGGCCGCTGGAGCCCGAGCGCGAACTCTCACCCAAAGACAAGCAACTGTTGATTGGGCTATTACATCGCGACATCACAACCAATACCGCTCGACAAACGTTATTGGCGGCAGTAGACGCAAATGTGATCAGCCTCATTCAGTGGCAGGAAACGACCAGCCCCGCTATCTTCGTTATGCCCGTACTAACCGACCAGCTTACCCACCTGGAGGACTCGGATGGCCAAAACCACCCGCCGTTATATGCGTCTGATCGTTTTCTTTGACCTTCCCACTGTAACCAAGGCTGAAAAACGGGCCTACACCGTATTCCGGCGATTTTTGCTGCAAGATGGTTACGACATGATCCAGTGGTCTGTGTATGGGCGAATGGTTAATGGTTTTGACGATGCAGAAAAGCATCTCAAACGTCTCTCTGCCAATCTGACAAAAGAAGGATCTATACGCTGTCTACAGGTGAGTGAAAAACAATTCGCCAGTATGAAGCTGCTCGTAGGGCAGCGTAGTTTTCAGGAAAAAACGGTTAACTCGCAGCAAATCCTTCTCTTCTGAATAGCAAAAATAAAACTGCTATCCCGCATGAATTGTGGCCTCATGCGGGATAGCAGCTAGGAGATTGTAGCTTTCCGGGGTGAGAGAGGGAGCTACAACCCGTTCAGCTCATGTCGCCTGACGGTCGACATTGTAGCTTTCCGGGGTGAGAGAGGGAGCTACAACCATCGCGCTCGCTTGAGTCCTTGCGGTACCATTGTAGCTTTCCGGGGTGAGAGAGGGAGCTACAACCGCTAGGCAAGACGCCCAATGGTTTTTGCTATTGTAGCTTTCCGGGGTGAGAGAGGGAGCTACAACCTTCTATATCGGCTACATGAAGGACATGGCATTGTAGCTTTCCGGGGTGAGAGAGGGAGCTACAACTATGTAAACGACCTTTCCAGCTGCCGCGATATTGTAGCTTTCCGGGGTGAGAGAGGGAGCTACAACTGTCATCAACCACCTGCTTGAAGAGCTCGCATTGTAGCTTTCCGGGGTGAGAGAGGGAGCTACAACCTCCCTGCATGGATGGAATGTGGTAAGGTTATTGTAGCTTTCCGGGGTGAGAGAGGGAGCTACAACCCCGGCGACCGGCTTTGGGTGCGTGAGGCCATTGTAGCTTTCCGGGGTGAGAGAGGGAGCTACAACTAACGTTATGAGGTCTTAAAAATGCAATCCATTGTAGCTTTCCGGGGTGAGAGAGGGAGCTACAACCGGCGCCGCAATGCAGGGAACGCGCCATGGATTGTAGCTTTCCGGGGTGAGAGAGGGAGCTACAACGTGGTTGGCGGCTTTGTTGCCGTCTCTTGTATTGTAGCTTTCCGGGGTGAGAGAGGGAGCTACAACCACACTTCGGCGGGCTTGCCAAAGAAACTGATTGTAGCTTTCCGGGGTGAGAGAGGGAGCTACAACCGACATGATTGAGGACAGAAACCCGATCAAATTGTAGCTTTCCGGGGTGAGAGAGGGAGCTACAACAAAGGCTAAGGCAAATGCTACTTTGGCTTGGCCATGGCGATCTCTCGTCGGCGAAAAATTTATCCCAACGTGGTATCCAGCACCATCATCACCGCAAACCCCACCATCAGGCCAAGGGTGGCCGGTGTCTGGTGGCCGTTGCGATGGGTTTCCGGAATCACTTCGTGGCTTACGACGAAGATCATTGCGCCGGCCGCCAGGCCGAGGCCGATCGGGTAGGCGAGTGCCAGCCCACTTGTCAGGCCGATGCCGATCAGCGCGCCAATTGGCTCCATCACGCCGCTTAAGACCGCGATCAGCACCGCCCGCTGCGGGGTCAAGCCCACGGCCTTCAGCGTCATGGCGACCGCCAGTCCCTCGGGGACGTCCTGAATGGCAATGGCGGTGGTGAGCGGCAGGCCGACGCTCAAGTCGCTTTGCGAAAACGAGACGCCGATTGCCACGCCTTCGGGCAGGTTGTGCAGCGCAATGGCGAACACGAACAGCCACACCCGGCTTACGCGTTCGCTGCCTGCACCATGGGCGCCGAGATGTTCATGTTCGTGTGGCGTGAACTGGTCGAGGCCCAGCATCAAGAGCACGCCCAAACCAAGGCCGCCCACCACGGTGAGGGCGCCCAGCGTGGTGTTGCCGGTAATCTGCTCGCCTGCAGCCAGTCCGGGCAGAATGAGCGAGAAGGAACTCGCGGCCAGCATCATGCCTGCCGCCATCCCCAGCATGGTGTCCTCGGTTCGGTTGGACAGGCCGCGCAGGAACAGGGCGGGCAGCGCACCGATCGCGGTGGCGGCGAAGCCTGCCATCCCGCCCAGCAGCCCCAGCCGCAGCGCGGCATCGGCGTCACCGGTGGCCACGCGCCAAACGCTGGCCAGCAACAGCCAGGCGACTGCCGCAAGCGCCAATCCCAGACCCGCACTGATGTACGGGTGGGCGTACGCCTGGGCCAGCCAGGTCGCGCGCCAGTTGAGGGGCTGCTCATGTTGTGCGAGTTCCATGCTTGCCGTGACCTTTCCGTTAACCGATGTCGAGCGGCGCATCCTCGCCGCACGCTGCAACAACACGCGCGGTTGCGAACTCGCACCGCCCGTTCCAGTCAATGCCGCACAAGCTTGATGCCATGATTGTTCTCCTGTGGGTTCCGGCCTGAAAGTCGGATTCCTGCTCGGCTACCTGTCTTGTCTAAGAATGTCTTGGCTTCATTAGGTGGCATTCCGTCCCGTTTACGAAATGCTACTCATCGAATGGCATGATAGGCAACATCAATGGTCAGTGGGCCGCCAGAAACGGTGGGGATAGTGCCGCGCCGAATCTTCTACCGGTAGCCGCTGCAGACCGAGCGCTTCGAAAAAACCTTTGGCATCGCCCTGCGCCTTGACCAGTACACCATCCAGGCCCTGTATCCGGGCGGCAGCTGACGCCGCGTCGAGCAATTGGCCGCCGACACCCCGGTGTTGGTGATCAGGGTCCACGTAAAGCCCATGCAGTAGCAACCCGCGTTGTCCGCCGGGCAGGTCGCGCGGATGGGCCGGCTCCCAGGCAGCGACGCCGACGAGCACGTGCGCCGCATTGTCCGCCACCACGAGGTGAAGACAGGTCGTGCGGCTGGTAGCGGTAGCTCTGCAGGCTCAGGCGTTTCACCCGCTCGGGTAACTGCCACGTCGCGATGGCACGCTCGATCACGCCGTTGATCGCGGTCAGATCTGCCGCCTGGGCCTGTCGCAGATAGAACGCGCTCAACGTCGGCTGGACGAAGGCGGCGGGTTTCATGCCTGCATCTCCAGCGTCATGCCCTCGAGACCGGCACCAAGCAGCGTCAGCGCAGTAAGCAGGTGATCTCGCATCTGTTCGATCATGGTTACGTCCAATATTCTGATTAAAGATAATTGATGCGGCTGCGCAATTCTTCGATGTCCGTCGCAACGTCGCGCAGCGTGGCGCCGTGGTCTGTGGTGCCGACGATCACTCCCCGGCCCGATACCGGAATGAGGCTGTCGATCTGGAAGCGCCCGGCGGTCCCGCGCAAGAAACATTCCTCGTCGAAGTAAAGGCGGTCTCCTGTCGTCCCAATCGCATCGGATTCAAGCGTGTCGTAGCCAATCAGGCTGGCCAGATCGGCGTGGCTGTTGATGTCGATGGTCTCGATGGCGCGCTGCTCGGCATTGATCAATAAAGCTTTCACATTTTTTTCCTCACCCATAAAACGGTCGTTGCAAGTCGTACTTCGTACAGCGTCTTTCGTGCACACCCATCCCTGGCAGAGACGGGTTGATTACGCAGCCTGCTTGATCGCCTCCTGAATGTCGATAGTGAAGCCTGCGGCGACGCGGCTGCCATATTCCGGATCGGCGCGGTAGAACTGCGCGATCTGGCGTTCCTGAATGAATGCCGGCACTGATTTCAACGCGCCGACCAAGTTGGCCACCAGGCGGCTGCGTTCGTCCGCGCGCATCAGGCGATAGAGATTGCCCGCCTGGGTGTAGTTGTCGTTGCCAGCGTGATGGTCATGGCGCGCACCGTCGCCACTGATGCGCAACGGCGGTTCCATCAACGCCGGGTTATCCACCGGGCCGCCGAACGAGTTCGGCTGGTAGTTGGGACTGCGACCGCTGTTGCCGTCGAAGCGTGCCTGGCCATCGCGGTGATAGGCATGCACCGGGCAGCGCGGCTTGTTCACATCGAGCGACGCATAGTTGACGCCGATGCGATAGCGGTGCGCATCGGCGTAAGACAACAGCCGCGCCTGCAACACCTTGTCGGGCGAGACGCCCATGCCGGGCGGCATGTTGCCTGGCTCGAACGCAGCCTGCTCGACTTCGGCAAAGTAGTTTTCCGGATTGCGGTTCAGCTCCATGATGCCAACTTCGATCAATGGATAATCGGCGTGCGGCCACACCTTGGTGAGGTCAAACGGGTTGATCGAATACGAATCCGCTTCGGCTTCCGGCATGACCTGCACCATCACCCGCCATTGCGGAAAGTTACCGCTTTCAATGGCGGTGAAAAGATCGCGTCGGTGATGGTCGGGGTCTTCACCGGCAATGCGCGTGGCGTCTTCCACAGTCAGGTTCTTGATGCCCTGCACGGTCTTGAAGTGCCATTTAACCCAAAAGCGTTCGCCCGCATCGTTCCACAAGGAATAGGTATGCGATGAGTAGCCGTTCATGTTGCGCAGGGTCGCCGGAATACCACGGTCGCCAAACAGCCAGGTCACCTGATGCAGCGATTCCGGTGACAGGCTCCAGTAATCGAACTGCATGGTTTTGTCGCGCATGCCGGTCCGCGGGTCGCGCTTCTGGCTGTGGATGAAGTCGGAGAACTTCAATGGGTCGCGGATGAAGAACACCGGAGTGTTGTTGCCGACCATGTCCCAGTTGCCTTCCTCGGTATAGAACTTGAGCGCGAAGCCGCGTGGGTCGCGGGCAGTGTCGGCGCTGCCGAGCTCGCCCGCCACCGTCGAAAAGCGTGCGAACATTTCACAACTGTTGCCGACTTTGGAAAACAGCCTGGCACGAGTGTATTGAGAAATGTCACCTGTCACCTTGAAGGTGCCGTAGGCACCCGCGCCCTTGGCGTGAACCACGCGCTCGGGCACCCGCTCGCGGTTAAAGTGCGCCATCTTCTCCATCAGTTGATAGTCCTGCATCAGTACCGGGCCACGCGGCCCGGCGGTGATTGAATTCTGGTTGTCGGCAACGACATTGCCGGCAGCGGTGGTCATATACACGCATTTCTTTGCCATGGCACGCTCTCCTATCGGTTCCATTTCACAACGATGTGAGTGCATTTAAAGCCATGAAAGAGGGCTTGTCTCATGAGTAGTATTGATGATGATGATTGATAAAACCGAACGGTGATCCATGACGCCGAAGCGCTGCCCGTACGGCGCTGACGCTTTCCTGGTCTTGGATAACACGGGTTTCAGTTCCAGCCCAACCCTGAATAAAAAAACGGCGTTTCGATCAAAATCGAAACGCCGTTCTTTTTTCACCCGGGCTTTCGCCAGGGTCCAGTACCCCAGCAAAGCTATTGCGGATTTACCGTGTCCGGGTCATTCGACACCATTAAACATCAAGGTTTCGTACCCCCAGCGCATTCGTTTCGATGAAGTGCCTTCTTGGCTCGACTTCATCGCCCATCAACGTGGTGAAAATCTGATCGGAAGAAATCGCATCTTCAATCTGCACTTTCATCAGACGGCGCACTTTGGGGTCCATGGTGGTTTCCCACAGCTGGCTGGGGTTCATTTCACCCAAGCCCTTGTATCGTTGGATGCTCATGCCGCGTTTGACTTCGGCGAGGAACCAGTCCATGGCTTCGCGGAAGCTTTGTACCGGTGATTCCTTTTCGCCGCGTTTGGCGCGGGCGCCCAAACCGATCAGATCGCGCAACAGGTCGCCGACTTTGACGAGCTGGTTGTAATCACCGGATTCGAGCAGGTCAGCTTCGAGGAAATAAACGTAGGCGTTGCCGTGCGAATGGCGGGTGATACGCAGACGATGGGTGTCGGTTTCGTTGGTGTATTCAGCAGCGACTTCGTATTTTTGCGCATCGAGTGCGGCGCCCAGGCTGGCTTCGGCCATCATGGCGGCACCGCTGTCTTCCAGGCTCAAGCGCGGGATCTTCATCAGGGTTTGCAGCACGTCATTTGGCAACAGGCGAACCAGACGGTCACACACGGCTTCGGCAAGGAAGTATTCACGCGCCAGGGTTTCCAGCGCTTCGCCCATGATGGGCATGGCGCCATCCATGGGGGTCAGTTCGGCGTCCTTCATGGCTTCGGCCATGAGATGCTCTTTCAGTGCGTGTTCGTCCTTGATGTAGCGTTCGGAACGGCCATGCTTGACCTTGTACAGCGGCGGCTGGGCAATGTAGATGTGGCCGCGTTCGACCAACTCGGGCATCTGGCGATAGAAGAACGTCAGCAACAAGGTGCGGATGTGTGCGCCGTCAACGTCGGCGTCGGTCATGATGATGATGCGGTGGTAGCGCAACTTGTCCGGGTTGTAGTCGTCCTTGCCGATGCTGGTGCCGAGCGCGGTAATCAACGTGGCGATTTCCTGACTGGCGATGATCTTGTCGAAGCGTGCGCGTTCAACGTTGAGAATCTTGCCCTTGAGCGGCAGAATCGCCTGGAACTTCCGGTCGCGGCCTTGCTTGGCAGAACCGCCGGCGGAATCGCCCTCGACCAGATAGATTTCGCACAGCGCCGGGTCTTTTTCCTGACAATCGGCCAGTTTACCGGGCAAACCCAGGCCATCCATAATGCCTTTACGGCGGGTGATTTCACGCGCCTTGCGGGCGGCTTCACGGGCACGCGCGGCATCGATAATTTTGCTGCACAACAGCTTGGCATCGATGGGGTTTTCCAGCAAAAACTCGGAAAGTTTCTGGCCCACCACTTCCTGCACCACTGGTTGGACTTCACTGGAGACCAGTTTGTCCTTGGTTTGCGAGGAGAACTTGGGCTCGGGCACTTTCACCGACAACACACAGGTCAGGCCTTCACGCATGTCGTCACCGGTGGTATCGACCTTGGCTTTTTTCGCCAGCTCGTTTTCCTCGATGTATTTGTTCAACACACGGGTCATCGCCATACGCAAGCCGGTCAAGTGGGAGCCGCCATCACGTTGCGGAATGTTGTTGGTAAAGCACTGAACCGATTCGGAATAGCTGTCGTTCCACTGCATGGCGACTTCGACGGTCATGCCGTCTTTTTCACCGATGGCTGAAAAAATCTTGGGATGCAACGCTGTCTTGAGACGGCTGATATATTCCACAAAGCCTTTGACGCCACCCGAATGGGCAAAATTTTCTGACTTGCCGTCGCGATGGTCGATCAGTTCAATCTTCACCCCGTTGTTGAGGAAAGACAGCTCGCGGATACGCTTGGCGAGGATGTCAAAGTGGAATACAACCTGGCCCACACCGAAGATTTCCTCATCGGCCATAAAATGCACTTCGGTTCCGCGATTGCTGGTTTCACCGACGACTTTCATCGGTGAAATTTCAACGCCATTCAGAACTTCAATCTGACGATCAATGACCTTACCCTGGTTGAAGGTCATGAGATATTTTTTGCCGTCACGACGCACGATCAGCTTGAGCCATTTCGACAAGCCGTTCACGCACGACACACCTACACCGTGCAAGCCACCCGAGACCTTGTAGCTGTTCTGGTTGAACTTGCCGCCGGCATGCAACACGGTCATGACGATTTCTGCAGCTGAGCGCTTGGGCTCGTGCTTGTCGTCCATTTTGACGCCTACCGGAATGCCGCGCCCGTTATCCGAAATCGATATCGAGTTATCGGGATGAATGGTGATCTTGATATCGTCACACCAGCCAGCCAATGCTTCATCGATCGCGTTGTCCAGTACTTCGAACACCATGTGATGCAAGCCTGTACCGTCCGACGTGTCACCAATGTACATGCCGGGGCGTTTACGAACGGCTTCCAGGCCTTCCAGTTGCTGGATGCTGTCTTCGTCGTATCCGCCGTTTGTGTCATCGGGTTGCGTGTTTTCGGGCTTGTCGCTCATGGTGTTTATCCCCCTAAGGAGATTCCTTTCGGTTATTGCTGGGTGAAACGGGCCGGTTTTGAGGTTGGCCGCGCTTAGATGCTCGATAGGCTCAAATTCGCATCGGCATCACAACATACTTGAAGCCCGGTTCGCCTTCACTGGTCAGCAGCATGCTGCTGTTGGCATCGGCCAGCGACAACTGGATTTCTTCGCTGCCTACCGCGCCCAGGCCATCCAGCAAATAGGTCACGTTAAAGCCGACATCCAGCGGCTCGCCGTTGTAGCTGACTTCGATTTCGTCTGCCGCTTCTTCCTGCTCATTATTGTTACAAACAATGCCCAGCGTGTTTTCACTCATGACCAGGCGCACGCCCCGGAATTTTTCATTCGACAGAATGGCTGCACGCTGTAACGCCTGCATGACGTTCTGGCGATTGGCCTTGAGCTGACGTGGCTGGTTCATCGGAATCACACGCTGATAGTCAGGGAATTTGCCATCAACTACTTTGGTCACCAGTTCGGTGCCAGGCAGCGTAATGGTGACCTGGTTGGCGCCAATACGCAGTTCTACCGGATCATCGACATCACCCAGGAGCTTGGACAATTCCACTACGGTCTTGCGCGGAATAATCACTTCACGGGTTTCGGCTTCATTTTCCAGGGTGGTCTCGGCATAGCTCAGACGGTGGCCATCGGTCGCAACCACGCGCAGTTGTTTGCCTTCCAGCACCAGCAACATGCCGTTGAGGTAATAACGAATGTCCTGGCTGGCCATGGCGAATTGCACCAATTGCAGCAAACGTTTCAACGTTTTTTGCGGCAGGCTGATGGCCGCTCCCAGCCCGGCACCCGTCTCAACGCGGGGGAAATCAGCCGCTGGCAGGGTTTGCAGGGTGAAACGTGACTTGCCTGCACTCACCACGACCTGGCTGTCTTTCGAATCCAGTTTGAGCTTGGCGCCATCTGGCAAGGCCCGAACGATGTCGAACAGCTTGCGGGCCGCTATGGTGATGGCAAAATCTTCTCCAGCCTCAACGTCTTGCTGAGTGCTGATCTGCAATTCAAGATCGGTTGCCAGCAGGGTGAGCTTACTGCCCTTTTTTTCCAGCAAGAGATTGGAAAGAATGGGCAGGGTATGACGGCGTTCCACTACGCCTACGACGGCGGCCAGAGAACTGAGTAAGGTGTTGCGTTCGCTTTGTACTAATAGCATTTATATATTCCTGAGAATCATAATAAAGGCGACCCAAATCTGGGGATAAGATTATTCTTTAAATTAAAACAAGAACTTATTATGGTTTTTAGGGTGTGAGTAAGCCCTTGATAGCCTGGGAGAGATGGGGATAGTTTTTCCACATTATTCGCTTCGGCGGCCTTATCCACATTTCATCCTCAGCCTGTCAGGCTTTGTAATAACACTAAATAATCGCGTCCGATATCGGCTTCGGTTTCGCGTAACTCCGCTACCTTACGACAGGCATGGATAACCGTGGTGTGATCCCGTCCACCAAACGACTCGCCAATTTCCGGCAAGCTCTGGTTGGTGAGTTCCTTGGATAATGCCATGGCAATCTGGCGGGGGCGGGCCAAATTGCGCGTACGTTTTTTGGAAAACATGTCGGCGACCTTGATTTTGTAAAAGTCGGCTACGGTTTTCTGGATATTCTCGATCGATACAATACGCGATGTGGAGGCGATTAGGTCGCGCAGGGCTTCCTTGACCAGTTCCAGCGTGATGGGTTTTTCGTGAAAGCGTGAAAAAGCAATGACACGCTTCAGCGCGCCTTCCAGCTCACGCACGTTGGAACGGACCTGTTTGGCAATAAAGAACGCGACGTTTTCTTCCAGCTTGGTATTTTCAGCTTGTGCCTTGGCGAGCAGGATGGCGACGCGCATTTCCAGTTCGGGCGGTTCAACTGCGACGGTTAATCCCCAGGCAAAACGTGATTTCAGACGATCGTCGAGCCCGGTAATTTCCTTGGGGAAGGTATCGCAGGTGATGACAATCTGCTTTTTGTTTTCGATCAGCGAATTGAAGACGTAGAAAAACTCTTCCTGGGTGCGGTCTTTTTTGGCCAGAAACTGGATGTCGTCGATTAATAGCAGATCGAGCGACATATAACGGCGTTTGAGGTCGTCAAACTGCTTGTTTAGATAGGCTTTGACCACATCATCGACATAGTCGTTGGCGTGAATATAGCTGATGCGTGCTTCCGGATTAGCCTGGCGTACGGTGTTGCCGATGGCTTGCAACAAGTGGGTTTTACCCAGGCCAACGCCTCCATATACAAACAGGGGGTTATAAGCCACCCCGGGATTGTTGGCGATTTGCAATGCGGCAGCGCGGGCTAGCTGGTTGGCGCGACCCGAAACAAAGTTGTCAAAGTTGAATCCCGGATTGATCCGCAAGCCCTGCTGGGCAGGGACTGGGGGAATCATGGGCGCACGTACAGCCGCTGCCTGGTTGGGCGGGGGAACAGCCGGGCGTGTCGCGGTATTTTTTTTGCCTAGCGCATAGGTAATCGCAATGGGCCGTGCATAAAACTCTTGCGCCCAGCCATCGATATGATCGGCAAACTTTTCGCGGACCCAGTCCATTACAAAGTGGTTGGGCGCAAGTATCCTGACCTCACCGCCGGCATCTTCAATGACCAGAGGTTTGATCCAGGTGCTGAATTGCTGCTGGGTCAGATTGGCGCGAAAGCGCTCTTGGCACAGGTCCCAGAAGGAATCCATAGTCGAGGGATTGGGGTCGATTAGTTGCATGGGATTCGAACGCGGATCTTACACGCCTTGGGTGAAGTTATCCACAGGCATGCCTGTTTTTCGGCGTCTCATTCGTCTGTCCGGGTCTGCTTGACATAAGCGGGGTGAAGCAGGTCTAATATGCGGTTTTTCAACACATTTTTTTGATGGGCTGTCCGGCTTGACGGGTGGCCGTGCTCAGCCTGAAAGGACCCACGATGAAACGCACTTATCAACCCTCGACCGTTCGCCGCAAGCGTACTCACGGTTTTCGCGCCCGCATGAAAACCAAGGCCGGTCGCAATATCATTAATGCACGTCGCGCCAAGGGCCGCGTGCGTCTGGCTGTATAACGAATCAACCCGCTTTCAGACAAGACGGGTGGTTTGCGCTTTCATCATGCGCGCATGGTCCACAAGGCCGATTTTGATCGGGTGTTTGCCGAGAATCAGCGGGCCCGGACGGACTATGTCATGGTAATGGCCCGCCCAAATCAGGTTGGCTTTCCACGTTTGGGGATGATCGTTGCCAAACGGGTGCTTGCCCGCGCAGTGGACCGCAATCGTGTCAAGCGATGTGTCCGTGAGAGCTTTCGTCTGGTGTTGGCAGAACTGCCTGCCTGTGATTATGTGGTGCGCGTGCTCAACAAGCCATTACCAGGCGACGAGGCGCGCGACCTGATGCGGACATTCAAGCGAGCAGGCCAGCGTGCACTCGCCAAATGGCCGACCGAATCCAGTGAAGTCTCAACGGCCTTGCCGGATTCTCCCCCTAACTAACCACGTTTTGCTCAATGGATAATCAGCGGCTGATCCTTTTTATTGTCTTTTCGTTTTCGCTGCTTTTGTTGTGGGAATCCTGGCAAAGCAAACATGCCCCTCCACCCGTTACGCCGTCGACATCGACCGTACCGGCAGCCAGTACCCCGCCTTCTCCCAGTCAAGCATTGAACGCACCAGCCGCTGCACCCGCACAAACCGGTTTTAGCAATGGCGCGCGCGCAGTGGTGGAGACGGATGTACTCCGGGCCACCATTGATGCAAACGGCGGCGATCTGCGTGAACTCAAACTCCTGAAATACCGTGAAACGGAAGACAAAAACAAGGTATTCACCTTGTTCGAGGACTCAAAAACGAGGCCATATCTGGCGCAAAGTGGCCTGGTTGGGCCGGGCATGCCAACCCACCGTAGCGTGTACCAGCTCAATCCAGGGACGTATCGCCTGGCTGGTGGGGCCGTTCAACTGGAGGTGCCGCTGGTGTGGCGTGATCCGGCTACGGGGATCCGGGTTGAAAAAACCTATGTCTTCAAACGCGGCAGTTATGAAGTCGCGGTTAAAACGCGCGTGATCAATGGCGGATCCCAACCGATTGAATTGACGCCGTATTATCAATTCACCCGACATGGGGAAGCGCCACGTGGGGAATCGTTCTTTCTCCACACGTATACAGGTCCGACGTTTTATACGGACGCTCAAAAGTTTCAGAAAGTAGCCTTCAAAGATATTCATGAAGGCAAGGCGGAGTTCGAAAAAACAGCCGATAACGGCTGGATGGGCTTGGTCCAGCACCACTTTGTCTCGGCCTGGTTGCCTGAAGGCAATGTCAAACGCGAGTACTACACGCGCTCGTTGGGGGATAACCTGTACGCTGCAGGCGTCATTCTGGCTGAAGGCATGTTGGCGCCAGGTATGCAGAAAACCTTTACGGTACCGCTGTATGCCGGCCCGCAAACACAGGCCACGCTGGAAAAGAAGGCACCAGGTTTCGAGCTTGTGCGGGATTATGGCTGGTTAACGCCGCTGGCTTACCCCATTTTCTGGTCGCTGGAGAAAATCGAACGCATCGTCGGCAACTGGGGTTGGGCCATCATTATCCTGACCATTTTGCTGAAGCTGGCGCTCTATCCGCTGTCGGCCGCGGGTTACAAGTCGATGGCGAAAATGAAGAAATTGACGCCGCGTTTGCAGCAGCTTAAGGAAACCTTTGGCGATGATCGCGCCAAACTGCATCAGGCAATGGCGGAGATGTACAAGACCGAGAAAATCAATCCCCTCGGCGGCTGTTTGCCCATACTGATCCAGATTCCCGTGTTCATCGCGCTGTATTGGGTGTTGCTGGCGGCGGTGGAGATGCGCGGTGCGCCTTGGCTGGGCTGGATTACCGACCTGACCGCGCCTGACCCCTGGTTTATTTTGCCGGTCATCATGGGTGTGACCTCGCTTCTGCAGGTGAAGCTGAACCCGCAACCGATGGATCCGATGCAGGCCAAGATCATGATGATCATGCCGGTGGCCTTTACGGTGATGTTTGTATTCTTCCCGGCCGGACTGGTGTTGTATTGGGTGGTGAACAATATCCTGTCGATTGCCCAACAATGGGCGATTAACCGGCAGGTTGAAAGTGCGCCAGCGGTGAAAAAGAGTTGAATACCCGCTTGCTTGATTCGGCAGATCGACTGCAGCGGGTTTGATTCAGCAGCGTTAATTCAAGACCAGGTCTTCGAGCCGTTCGGGCTCGTGGACCCAATATCCCTGAACGTAGTCGACGCCCTGGTTTTTGAGCCAGCCGTAGACGGCTTCGCTATCAACATATTCGGCTATTACTTTGAGTCCGAGCGCATGGGCGACATCCACCATGGACGCGGTGAGTGCCTGGTCGGTGGTATCGGTCAACAGGTTGCGGATATAGGTGCCATCGATTTTCAGATAGTCGAGCGGCAGGCTGCGAATATAGCTATAGGAGCTGTAGCCGCTGCCAAAATCGTCGAGCGCGATGCGACAACCCAGGTTACGTAAAGCCCGTAGCGAGTGAACGGCGATTTCAAGATTGTCGATGGCAGCCGTTTCGGTAACTTCCAGAATCAGCTTGTGCGTGAGGTGCGGGTAGCGAGCGAGCAATTCGATCATGGTGTCGACATGACCCGCCGTCGTCAGGCTGTTGCCCGACAGGTTGACGGATAACCCGCTGAGCGTTTCCAGCGCGCCAGCCTGGCGATCCATCCATTCAAGTGCAGATTTGAGCACCCAGGCGTCAAGGTGGTGTGACAGCCCGGCTTGCTCGGCCATGACAACAAAGCTTTGCGTGGTGTGGCGAGGACGCAGATCGTCATGAATCCCCAGCAGGACTTCGTAATGTGAGAGCCCGCCGTTGTTGCAGGCGGCAATTTTCTGACAGCGCAAAAATAGAGCAGAAAATGGTAACGGTTCAATCTGATTGCTGGGCGGCGGTACCTGGCTGAGGCAGGACAGTTCGAACGCTTCGGACAGACGTGAGGGCGTGCAGGCCAGGTTGGCGCGTCGCAAGGTGTTGGAGGCGGTTTGTTGGGTTTCGCCATCCGCCAGGGGGACGACGGCGCCGATCATTTTCCAGACAGGATGGAGTGCTTCCATTTCGGTTTTGAGTTGCGCGAGTCGTTGAGCAAGCCGATCAGGGTCTTGTGGAGAAAAAATCATCAGGAAGGACACATCGCTGAGGCGGCCGCAATGTTCGCCCTTTTCCAGCGATCCCATTAACAATTCGCCGGTCTGTTTTTGTAAGACGGCGAGTTCGTCACGCGGCAGTATGGAACGGCCGGGGCGCATGGTGGGGATTTCAATCAGCGCGCAAAAGAGCGACGGTTCAGTGACCGGGTGAGCGAGTTGGCGTTCAAGCTCGTCTACCAGGGCGTTACGTTTGAGGCAGCCGCTGGCGGGGTCTTGCCAGGTAAAGGCATGAACGGCATGAAGCCCGGCGACCAGCGAGGCATTGGCAATACGCTCGAAGAAAGGCCGGTCAAAGCTGTCGGTTTCTTCGATGAGACCCACTTCAATTTTTTGCAGAAATTCGTTTGCCGGAAACGCCAGTGCATGTGTGGCAGAACGATCCAGTAGCGACCAGACGCCATCGTGTTGCCCCAGTATTTCATAGGGGATCGCCAGGTGATCGTGCTTGACCAGACACCAGCGGCCTCTGAATGGCAGGGTGTCGAGTGTGAGTGCGCCGAGTGCTGCCAGATGCAGACTCAACCGCTGTTGACGTTCTGTCCGTAACTGCGTGTTGACCTGAATTAACAGGGCATTGACCTGTTTCAGCGCCTCATCGATATCATCCTGACTCAGTAGCCATTGCATGGTCAGGTTCATCGCCTGATGCAGGGCCGGGTCCAGAAACTGCCCGTGACGATCGGCCCCCAGATGCAGGGTGTCGAGCCCGTTCAGTAGTATCCAGGCGGGATGGTCGGGCTGGGATTGGTAGGTGAGGCCGTTGAGCGTGTACTCAAGCAGCAGCCCTTGAGCTTGTGCCATCAGTGCGCGAATCTGCGAGCCAGGCGAAAGCGTCTCGGGCGCCAGCTCAAGCGGCGTTTGTTGCCGCAAGGCCGCGATCAGGCCCTGTAAGGCGGCCTGGTCCAGATCGGCCAGGCCGCCGAGGACAGGGCTGGTGGTGACAGGCGCTGTGTCGGTTTGTATCAGCGCCAGTTCACCCTGGGTGTCGTCGCGTGTGGTTTCAGGACGAAAGTCGGCGGGTAAAAAGCGGCTGAAAATGCGGTCTCGGGCGAGCAAACCAGGGATGTAGGTGATTTCATCTGCCTGAGGACCCAAAGCAGGCTGTGCGGATGCGGCGGCGAGCGGGTTATCTGCGTTGAGGTGCGCCGCCAGCCGCCCGAGTAAAGCGGTGAGCTGATTGAGTTGGTCGCTATCCACTGAAGCAGCGCTGCCATTTGCCTGGACATTTGTAGATTTCGCAGCGGACGCGTTCAGCCATTGTTCTAAAGTAAGCCCCGGCTGAACTTGCAGCGCAGTGCCGGAAGGGGCGTCGCGAATGATTCGCAGCATGGCTGCGTAAAGCGCGGGAGCATGTTCCTCGAAGACGTGTCCCATGGCCTCATAACAGAGCGCCCGGGTTTCGGGCTGAAAGTGGAGCGGGGCGATCAGCGTGGACACGCGTTGCAATATCGCATCCGGTTGGTAAGGGTGAGCGGCTTTTTTATGGAGGTTGTTCAGCAGACCACCGTATTGATGGCTAAATGTATCCAGCTGTGTGTCGAGCGTGTTGGCAATGTGCTGGGCGATGGTTGTGCGGCGGATCCATTCGTCCACGCGAGCCATGTCGGCGGGGTTGATTGGGTCGTCTGACGCGGCGTGCAAGGGAATATCGAGTTGTTCCGGGTACATCGGATACGCCACGGTGAAATGCCGGATCAGACTTGGGCGCAGTGTCTCCAGCATGGCCGGTAGCGTGTCCAGATCCCGTAAATCGTCCGACTCGGTTGCCTGGCTGCGGCGAGCCCGTATGGCGTCGGGCAAGGCACGATAAAAGTGGTCAATGATTGCGCCCATGGCTTGCATGAAGTGCGCATGGCAGGCCTGCTGCGTTTGCTGAGTCGACAGGCGGGTGGCCAGGGTAGGCATGCTGTCCTGGTTGATCGACTGCAATGCCGCATGAACATTGGTTGACGTTTCACGCAGTGACAGCAGCGCTCGCTTGCTCTGGACATGAACGATCAGGCCTTTGCATGAATGGTGCAGACCCATCAGGTCAAAGTCGAGCTTGGCGATCTGCCCTACATTCTTTTGAGCGAGGGGCTTGGATTGAAAGGTAAATGCCAGGCCTTGTTCGGTCAGGCTGCTGATGGTCCCAAAGCAGGGCGCCTCTCCTTCTGCTTGTAAAACAGCGGGGAGCAAAATTGAATGGGAAGAGAATGGATGGCGTTCAGGCACGTAAAAAGCAAACCAACATGGGTTCAGAAGTCCGGATTGGAGTATGAATCAAACATAACGGTGTTTCAGGATCATAAATTGAGTCGACGGGCAATCGCGTAGGGTGGGGCTGGGGTGACCAGGCGGCTCGGGCTACAATGCCCGACGACAACCTCTGTGATACTGAATACTCAGCCGATCGCTTTTTTGTATGACTCAAGCCGTGCCTCAAGCCCCTGATTTGATAGCAGCCATTGCCACCGCCCCCGGACGTGGTGGCGTGGGCGTCGTGCGGGTGTCGGGAGCGGATGTGGACTCGCTCAGCATGGCCATTCTTGGGCGCCTGCCCGAGGCCCGGCGTGCGGTTTACGGCCCCTTTCTGGATCGTGATGGGTACACGATAGACGAAGGGATCGCGTTGCGATTTGTGGCGCCACATTCATTCACGGGCGAACAGGTGCTTGAATTGCAGGGACACGGCGGGCCGGTGGTGCTGAACCTGATTTTGCAACGCTGTATCGAGTTGGGTGCGCGGCTGGCCGAGCCCGGCGAGTTCACCCGCCGTGCGTATCTCAATGGCAAGCTCGACCTGGCGCAAGCCGAAGCGGTGGCAGATGTGATTGATGCCGCCTCGGAAGAAGCAGCGCGTTCTGCTGTGCGCTCATTGTCCGGTGCCTTTTCCGAGCGCATCACCGAGCTGGTGGAGGGGCTGATACGGCTGCGGATGCTGGTGGAAGCGACGCTGGATTTTCCCGAGGAAGAAATTGATTTTCTCCAGCAGGCGGATGCGTTTGGTCGACTCGACCGAATCGAGGCCAGCTTGCAGGCGGTACGTGCGCAGGCCCGCCAGGGTGCGTTGCTGCGCGAGGGGCTGACGGTGGTGCTGATCGGCCAGCCCAACGTCGGTAAATCAAGTTTGCTCAACCAGCTGGCGGGATTCGAGGCGGCGATTGTTA
This sequence comes from Thiobacillus sp., assembly GCA_036568265.1. Lineage (GTDB taxonomy): Bacteria > Pseudomonadota > Gammaproteobacteria > Burkholderiales > Thiobacillaceae > Thiobacillus. Next base: position 198,162 of record DATCSW010000008.1, on the reverse strand, counting down.
CTGAGATTGCCGGCACCACGCGCGATACGGTGCGCGAAGCAATTCAGATTCAGGGCGTGCCGCTGCATATTATTGATACCGCTGGCCTGCGCGATACCGAGGATACGGTCGAGAAAATCGGCATTGCGCGCACCTGGGCGGCGGTGGAAAAAGCCGATGTCGCGCTGCTGCTGGTCGATGCGGCGCACGGTCTGGGTGAACACGAGGCGGCGACGCTTGCGCGCTTGCCCAGGGTGACGCGGCTCACCATCCACAACAAGATCGACGTCATGGCCGAGCATCCGCGTGTCGTCGGCGATGAAGTCTGGTTGTCGGCGCGTACGGGTGCCGGGGTGGATTTGCTGCGCGACAAACTGCTTGAAGCAGCCGGTTGGCAGGCGGCGGGAGAAGGTGCATTCATGGCGCGTACGCGCCATCTCGATGCGCTGGACCGGGGCGCCCGGCATTTGGTTGTTGCGCGTGAATCGACCGAGCGGCTTGAACTGTTTGCTGAAGAATTGCGGCTGGCGCAGTTGGCGCTGTCGGAGATCACCGGCGAGTTCACCGCTGACGATCTGCTGGGCGAGATTTTCAGCAAATTCTGCATTGGAAAATAGGACGAGCATGCTGACCTGGCATGGCATCGCCACCGAGCTTAAGGCGCATCGCAAGCAATTGCTGCAGGCCAATTTTGTGGCCTTGCTGGCGGTGATGGCTGCGGTGCCGGTGCCGCTTCTGCTGCCGTTGATGGTCGACGAGGTGCTGCTACATCATCCGGGCAAGATGGTGGCGACGATCGGCGCGTGGTTTCCGGCCGCGTGGCATGGTCCCGTGCTATTCATCGGCACGGCACTGTTGTTCACGGTGGGACTGCGACTGGCGGCCATCCTGCTCAACGTGTGGCAGGGGCGCGCCTTTTCGCTGATGGCAAAAGAGGTGGTCTACCGTATCCGGGTGCGCATGCTGTCGCGGTTGTCGCGCATCGCGCTGTCTGAATTCGAAACAGTGGGTGCGGGCCGGGTGACGTCACATTTCGTCACCGACCTCAATGCCATCGATACCTTTCTGGGGGCGTCGGTTTCCGGCCTGGTGGTGTCGGTGTTGACATTGGTTGGCGTGGCCGGGGTGCTGTTCTGGATGCACTGGCAGCTGGCGTTGTTCATTCTACTGCTGAATCCGGTGGTGATCCTGTTCTCCACCCGACTGGGCAAGCGGGTCAAGGACTTGAAAAAATTCGAGAACCGCGCTTTTGAGATTTTCCAGGACGCGTTATCCGAAACGCTCGATGCGCTGACACAGATCCGGGCGATGAACCGCGAACGCCATTACCTCGCGCGCATGACGGACAAGGCCAACGATATCCGCCAGCATGCAGCGGCGTTTGCCTGGAAGTCGGACGCGATGAGCCGGATTTCGTTTTTTGTCTTTTTGATTGGCTTTGACGCCTTTCGCGCCGGGGCGATGCTGATGGTGGTGTTTTCAGACCTCAGCATCGGCGAGATGCTGGCGGTGTTTGGTTACCTGTGGTTCATGATGACGCCCGTGCAGGAACTGGTGAATATGCAATACGCTTGGTATGCCGCCAACGCGGCGCTGGGACGTATCAATGCGCTGTTAGGTATGCAGAACGAACCGCAGTCGACGGCGCGGCAAAACCCGTTTGCCGGTCAGCCGACAGTCGGGATTCAGCTTGAGCACGTGAGCTTTGCCTACGGTGAGGGTGAAACCGTGCTCGACAACGTCAGCCTGTCGGTGTCGGCGGGCGAAAAGGTGGCGCTGGTCGGCGCCTCCGGGGGAGGCAAGTCAACCCTGGTGCAGGCCTTGCTGGGGCTGTATCCGATCAAGTCTGGCCAGGTTTGCTACGGGGGCGTGCCGGTGACCGAAATCGGTTGGGAGACGGTGCGCGAACATGTGGGCGTGGTGCTACAGCATCCGGTGTTGTTTAACGATAGCGTGCGCGCCAACCTCACGCTTGGGCGCGAAGCCGATGACGCGCAGCTGTGGCAGGCACTGGAGATCGCGCAGCTTAAGGAAACGATCGTCGCGTTACCGCACGGGCTCGACACCATGGTGGGACGGCAGGGCGTGCGGCTGTCGGGCGGCCAGCGGCAGCGGCTGGCGATTGCGCGCATGATTGTGGCCAATCCGCGTATTGTGATCCTGGATGAAGCCACGTCCGCGCTCGATACGGAAACCGAGCGGCGCTTACATCAGGCGCTGGGTGCGTTTTTGGCCGGCCGGACCACGTTGATCATTGCTCACCGGCTGTCTGCCGTGAAGCAGGCCGACCGTATCCTGGTGTTCGAAAATGGCCGTGTGGTGGAAGCGGGCCCCCACGAGGATTTGATCGATCGGGGCGGCCTGTATCACAAGCTGTATCACCCGGCCTGAAATATTTTCAGGTGCGCTGGCTATACCAGTATTTTCTGATATACTCAGTTGAGTTGTGCATACAGCAGTGGGCAGGCGGGTTCTCAGCCGTGCCTCGGGACTGTTCTCACAGCCCCATCGTCTTCGACCTCTCTTTTGTGCCGCCGGTTATTTTTTGCAGCCAGCGGCGACAAGTCTTGTGGTTGGCGCCGATGTGATCGACGCGACCCGTTAGGCGTTTCAAACGCCACTTAAATTCCGGTTCGTAATTTTATGACCTGTCTGGGTTCGTTCCCGACTGAGGTCTGGTTTGCGCGTTTGTGCGCACTAAAAAAGGTTAGACATGAGCTTTTCCGAATTGGGTCTTGATCCCCTTATCCTTAAATCCGTTTTGGCCGCTGGCTACGAAACTGCCACGCCGGTTCAGCAGCAATCGATTCCCGCTGCGCTGAGCGGCGGCGACTTGCTGGTGTCATCGCACACCGGTAGTGGCAAAACGGCAGCGTTTCTGCTGCCGTCGATCCAGCGCTTGCTGGTCGAGTCGACCGGCAAGGGCATGGGCCCGCGTGTGCTGGTGCTGACCCCGACCCGCGAACTGGCGCTGCAAGTTGAAAAGGCGGCCATGGCCTATGGCAAGGACATGCGCCGCTTCCGCACCGCCTGTTTGGTGGGTGGCTCGCCCTATGGCCTGCAGCTCAAGCGTTTGAGCCAGCCGGTCGACGTGGTGGTGGCGACCCCCGGCCGTCTGATTGATCATCTGGAGCGCGGCAAGATCGACTTCTCGCGCCTGGAAGTGCTGGTACTGGACGAAGCCGACCGCATGCTGGACATGGGTTTTGTCGACGACATCAAATCGATTGCCGCACGTTGTCCGAAAGACCGCCAGACCCTGTTGTTCTCGGCGACGCTCGACGGCGTGGTGGGCAACCTGGCACGCGAGCTGACCCGTGACGCACAACGCATTGAAATTGCGGCAGTGCCGGTGCAGGACTCCAAGATTGAACAGCGTATGCTGTTTGCTGACAACATGGATCACAAAAATCGTTTGCTCGACGCCTTGTTGCGCGGCGTGGAAATGACCCAGGCCATCGTGTTTGCTTCGACCAAGCGCAGCACCGAAGAAATTTCGGATCTGCTGGCTGAAAGCGGTTTTGCCTCGGATGCATTGCATGGCGACATGCAGCAGGGTCAGCGTAATCGCGCCCTGCAGCGCCTGCGCGAAGGCCGCACCAAGGTGCTGGTGGCAACCGACGTGGCTGCGCGCGGCATTGACGTGGCCGGTATCAGCCATGTGATCAACTTCGATCTGCCCCGCCAGGCTGAGGATTATGTTCACCGTATCGGCCGTACCGGCCGTGCGGGCCGCACCGGCATCGCGGTGAGCTTTGCCGGCATGCGCGAAGTGGGTCTGGTGCGCAACATTGAGCGTTACACCGGCAACAAGATTGAAGTGCATACCTTGCCGGGCCTCGAGCCTACGCAGAAGCCATCAGCGGGTCGCCCCGCGGCAGGTGCCGGTCGTCCGCGCGGCAATAGCAGCAGCCCGCGTGGATCGTATGGTGACAAGCGCCAAGATGGCCCGAAGCGCAGCTTTGGTGATCGCAGCGAGCCGCGTAGTTATGGCGATCGTCCGCCACGCGGCGACAGTCGTGATAACCGTGATCGCGGTTATCGTGCCGATGCACGCCCCGCTGGCGACCGCCCGGCTCGCAGCGATGCGCCGCCGCGTGGCAACCGTTTCGAAGGCGCACCCCGCACTCCTTATGCAGACCGTCCGCCGCGTAATGAAGGTTTTCGCGGTGCCGCCGGTCCGGCTGATGCGGCGCCCAAACCTGAAGTCAATGGCAACAGTGTTGAGTACTGGGAAAAGCGCGAGCGCGAGGCAAAAACCAAGGCAGCAGCAGCACGTGGTGGTTACGGCGATCGCGGTAACAAGGCGCGCCCTGCCTCAGCCCAACCGCGTAGCTACGGCAACGATAACCGGAGCGGCGGAAACGGCAATGCTCGTGTCGGCGTGCGCGGTCGCTTCAAGGACTGATCATTGTTGATCGCAGGATAGGAAGAGGGGGTTTCACGTGAAACCCCCTTTTTTATTGTCCGCTGGTTTTGCGAAAACGGATGCTGGCCACCATGGCCTCAAAATCCGGCAGGCCGCGCGCGAAATAGACAATAGACGGGGCTTCGTACTGGATCGATAGTCGGCCTCTGACGTCGACCAGCGCAACCATGACCCGCTCAATCGGCAGACCGCGGTCGTTTTTGTAGCGGATTTGTACCCGCACGGCGGGCCGGTTGTCGATTAGCACGGGGGTGTTGGAGATGACCTGCAGATTGGCGGTGGACTCGCTGCTCTTCCATTCGGCAATGGCCAGCTCGGCCACTTCATGCGGCAGCATGTCGGCCCGGGTTTCGCGTTTGGTCCGGGGGAGTTTGCGGTCGTGTGGCTGTCGGTTGACGACGATATAGTTCAGCGCGGGACCGTCGCGGGTGACGAAAACGTCATTGGTATCCGCGGTGCGCTTGACCCAGCCGACCGGCAGGTCGAGGGTGTAGTCGTCCCGTTTGGTTTCATTGCGGGTGCTTTGATCGACGCGAGCCCAGGGCGCGCAGGCAGACAGCCCGACGACCAGCAGGCTGATGAGAAAGCTGCGGCGCAGGGTCATGGTTGGGCCTTCCCGGTGGATTCGGTTGCGGTGGTGGGCTGCAACGACTTGAGGTAGTGCTCGATATAGCCGCGATCGGGGGCACTGGGGGCCATGTCAAGATAGCGCTGGAATAAGGGCGCGGCCCGCGTTTTGTCGGCTTGCTTGAAGTGGATGAGGCCAAGTGCCCGATAAGCCGGCGCAAAGTGCGGCGCGGTTTCGATTACGCTATTGAACTCGCGTTGAGCCTTGGCCAGATCGTCTTGCTCGTTGCGCAGGCGGTAAGCCTCGCCCAAATAGTAGGAGGCTTCGGGCGGGTACGCCCGACGATTTTCAGGCTTGGATAACATCAGGATGATCTGCCGGTAGCGGTAGGCAGCGAGGTCGGCTTCCAGAGAGGCCAAGCGCAAGGCGGCGGTGGTTTCGATGAAGCGCTCGCGTGCGAGTTCGCCACTGTTGTTGTCCTTGACCAGCTCGGTGTAATTGTCGATGCGTTCCTGCAATTTGGGGTGACTGGCGAAGAAGAACGGCTCCTTGATGTCAGCCGCCTTGATTTCTGCTTGCAGATGCTCGAAGGTGCGGATGGTTTCACGTGGAGCATAGCCGGCGTCGATCAGGCGTCGATAGCCGATTTCGTCGGCCTCGCGTTCGTGCTCGCGTGAATAACCGAACATCGACGACAGCGCGACGATATCGCCGACCAGCGGTACACCGAGCAGGCCCACGACCAGGGCAAAGGCCGCCGCATTACGCACCCGTTCGGCTTGTTGTAGCGAGTGGCGGTGAGTGAAATGCGCGCCTTCGTGCGCCAGCACGGTGGCCAGTTGAGCCTCATTTTCGAAGCGGGCAACCAGGCCGGAGTTGACATAGATGCTGCCGTTGGGCAAGGCAAAGGCATTGATGTGCTGGGCATTGAGCAGGCGCACGTTGAGCTGGCCCTTGAACTCGGGGTAGAGGCGGTCCATGATGCCCTGCAAATAAGCGGTCAGCATAGGGTCAGTGTTGACCTTGCCTGCGCGTAGCAGGGCTTGGTCGAATTCGCCGGCTTCCTGCCACAGGCTTTTTTCACTCTGTTCGAGTGTTTGCGTGTCGGCAGCGCTCGCCCAGGGGAGCACGTCGCCGGCGTGAGCGGGCAGGCAGGTTGCGATCAGGACACCGGTCAGCAGGCGATTCATCGCGGGCCGGGGTAGGTTTGATAGAGTGCGCGCATCAGTTCGTCGATATCGGTGGACTTGCGGGAATCCATGCTGGCGCTCGAATCAAAACTCATCCATTGCACATCACCGGTTTTGAGGTCAACCAGCCCCGCAGTCATGAAGGACTGTCCGAGCGGCATCACGATGCCCAGTGCAAGCCCGGCGATGAAGGCGGCTTTGCGTCCGCCCGACGAGATAAAATCGGATCCCAGCACAACCAGTGCCGCATCGGCACCGGTTTGCTCGCGCAAAAAGGCAAGGCCAGTGCCGAGTGTGTAGTCAAATTCGTTTTGTTTGTGGGCCCAAGCACTTTGGTTGCCCCGGCCATAAACAAAGACAGACTGAGCGACCCGGTCATACAGGCCAATATGGGCTTCGAGTTGGTCGAGTTTCTCGGTGTTGAGTGAGGGAGTCGGGATGAGCTCAAAAAGCTGGAGCTCGTGGGCGGTGCGCATGGCGCCGGAAACCAGATTGTTCCTTGCGGCGGCCTCCCAGTCGGCCATGCGGGTGGGTACGCCTCCCGCGGAGAGCTCGAATACAAACACCTGGGGCGGCAGTAGCACAACTTTTTTAGGCCGCGTCTCCAGGTTCTGGCTGAGTGCGGGATTCACCGCGCTCATGGCAGCCAGCGCGGGCGTTGCGATTACACTAGACAGTATGAGCAACGCACAGATCAATCCTTGCATGTCGGAACGCTCCAGTTGAGCTTGAACCCTATGGCAAAGTCGGAAACAGGTCAATATGTTCGCCATCCGGCAGGGTGTTGGGTCGGCGAACGTGGATTATGCGTCGCCACCGGCGAGTTGACGCTGGCATGTCATGCAAGACTGATTTCGCAGAATTTGAGCGAAGTTGAGGACGTGATCCCGGCAGATGGGAGCTTGTTGGTGTTTTTGCGGCGCGGCATGGCCCCGTCGCCAGCGTTATGGGGCATTTTGGCAGGAGACGATGTGGAGCTGTCGCCTGCGGCTGGCCGGCTGCATACCGTACACGTTGAATATGGTGGGGCGGCAGGACCGGATTTGGCCGCGCTGGCTACACGGGCGGGGATGGATGCATCGGACTATATCGCGTGCCATGCGGCGGCCGAATATACCGTCGCCTTCCTGGGATTTCAGCCGGGCTTTCCGTATTTGAAAGGTCTGCCGGACGTATTGCAGGCCCCACGCAAGGCCACGCCGCGTACCCATGTTGCAGCGGGTAGTGTGGCCTTGGGCGGGGCCTATAGCGGGATTTATCCGGCGGCGGGCCCGGGTGGCTGGCAAATCATAGGCCGAGCTCAGGTATGTCTGTTTGATCCGCAGCGTAACCCACCAAACTTGCTGTTGCCGGGCGACCGCCTGCGCTTTGTGCCGAAATGATCGAGGTGCTGCAAGCAGGTTTGTGTGATTTGGTGATGGGCACGGGTCGGCCCGGGTGGGCAGCAAGCGGTGTACCCGCCGGGGGGGCCGCCGATCCGGCAGCCTTGGCCGCGGCCAATCTGCTGGTGGGAAATGCGGCCGAGGCGGCCGGCCTCGAAATGACACTCGCGGGGCCTAGCCTGCGCTTCCCGGAAGGCGCGATCGTGGCGCTGACCGGCGCACATTTTTCAGCTGCCCGCAGTTGTGGCGCCGTTGTCGCCTGGAATGAAACCCTGGTGCTGGCACCCGGTGAAACCTTGACGATCGGGCGCGCGGAATCGGGCTGCCGCTGCTGGCTGGCACTGCAGGGCGGGCTGGGTGTGCCGCTGGTAATGGGCAGTCCCAGCACCTTTTTGCCGGCCGCTTTTGGCGGCTACGCAGGCCGGCCGTTGTGTGCCGGGGACCGCCTGGAGATGGGGGCGCAAACGGGCGAAATTCGACTCTTGCGTGGTATGCCGCCTGTAGAAGGAGGGGGTACGGATCGGCCATTTCGTGTGATTGCCGGACCGCAGGTGGCGTGGTTCGATGATGCCGGGCTGGCCACTTTCTTTGGCAGTGTATTCAGGGTGGCCGCCGAGACTGACCGTCGCGGACTCCGTCTGTCGGGGGCAGCGGTCAAGTATGCCGGCGGGAGTTTGCTGTCGCAGGGGGTGTTGCCCGGGGCGATCCAGGTCCCGCCCAGCGGTCAGCCGATAATTCTGGGCTGGGATGGGCCGGTCACCGGCGGTTATCCCGTGATTGCGGGTGTGATCAGCGCCGATTGGGCGCGACTGGCCCAGCTGAGGCCGGGCGACACCCTTCGGTTTGAAACGATAGAGGTCGAGCGTGCACGAGCCTGTGCGCTCGCCGAATGGAGTATTGAGGCTTTGGTGTGATTGAGTTGAATGCAGACATTGGTGAAGGGTATGACGACGCGAGTCTGATGCCTTATCTGGCACGGGTGTCGATCGCCTGCGGTGGCCATGCGGGAGACGTCGACAGCATGGCCGCTGCGCTCCGTTTGGCGGGAGAGTACGGACTGGCGATAGGCGCTCACCCAAGTTACCCAGACCGACCGAATTTTGGGCGGTTGGCCCTGGCCGCCACAACGACGGACATCATGGGCTGGGTGACGCAGCAGATTGAAGTGTTGGCAGAGCAGGCGGCCCGACAAGGCCTGCGGCTGGCACACGTCAAGCCGCATGGCGCGCTCTATAACACGGCGGCCGTTGATCCGGAGGTCGCACAAGCGGTCGCTCGTGCAGTGGCCGCCTGCGACCCCACGCTGCTGCTCGTGGGCCTGTCAGGCGCTTGCTTGATTGAAGCCGGCCGGGCGGCGGGGCTGGGCGTACTGAATGAGGCCTTTGCTGACCGCCATTACCATGCCAATGGCCAGCTGGTTTCACGTGAAACAGCCGGCGCGGTACTAACTGATCCGGTTGCGGCTGCCAGCCGGGCCCGTTCGTTGGCGATGGGGGCGGGTGTCACCACGCTGGAAGGCGGTACACTACAGCTTGTGGCCGACACGCTTTGCCTGCATAGCGACACGCCCAACGCATTAAATATTGCTCAAGCCGTCCACGCTGCCCTCAATCGCGGATAATTCCGCCCCTGTATTTTGGAATTGCTGACTCATGCCCCTGCTGACCTTTGATCGACTCGAACTGGCCTATGGCCATTGGCCTTTGCTGGATGGCGCTTCACTTGTGATCGAGGCAGGCGAGCGCATCGGCCTCATCGGCCGCAATGGCACCGGCAAATCGAGCCTGCTCAAGATTATTGCCGGGATCAATCCGCCGGACGCCGGCGACGTGTGGCGCAAGCCCGCCCTGAAGATGGCCTATGTGCCGCAGGAGCCGCAGTTTCAGCCGGGTCATACCGTCTTCGAAGCGGTGGCAGAAGGGGTAGGCGAGGCCCAGCGCCTGTTGGCGGATTATCACGCCGCCGCGCACCGTGTGGCCGAAGGCGACATGGAGGCGTTTGACGATCTGGAGCGGCTGTCGCACGCGCTCGAAACGCACGACGCCTGGCGCCTCAACAGCCGGGTGGAGGAAACCTTGCAACGCCTGGGTCTGGATGCGGACCGTGCAGTGGAAACCCTGTCCGGCGGCCTTAAAAAGCGCGTAGCGCTGGCGCGGGCGCTGGTCACCGACCCGGAACTGTTGCTGCTCGACGAGCCGACCAACCACCTCGATTTTTCGGCCATCGATTGGCTGGAAAGCCTGCTCAATGATTTCAAGGGCGCGTTGCTGTTCATTACCCACGACCGGCGCTTTCTGGACAACGTCTCAAATCGCATTATCGAGCTTGATCGCGGCCAGTTACGCGAATATGCCGGCAATTTCACTGCATATCAGGCCAAAAAGGCTGAGCAGCTGGAAATCGAAGCGGTACATAACCGCAAATTCGACAAGTTCTGGAAGCAGGAAGAAATCTGGATACGCAAAGGGGTGCAGGCCAGACGCTGCCGCGACGAAGGTCGGGTGCGCCGGCTTGAAGCGCTGCGGTTGACACGCGAGGCGCGGATGGGCCGCGCCGGGCAGGTTGGTTTCCAGATCGACTCCGGCGACCGTTCCGGCAAGATCGTCGCCGAGATGGAAAACATCAGTTATGGCTACGACGACAGGGTCCTGATACGCGACTTTACCGGCAGCCTGCTGCGTGGCGACAAGCTGGGCCTGCTCGGCCCGAACGGCGCGGGCAAGACGACGTTGATCCGTCTGATTCTGGGCGACCTGAAGCCGCAGTCCGGCACGATCAAGCAAGGCACCAAACTGGAGGTGGCTTATTTCGACCAGTTCCGCAACCAGCTGAACGACGACGCGACCCTGATCGATACCATTGCGCCTGGCTCTGACTTTGTCGAAATAGGTGGCCAGCGCAAGCACGTCATCAGCTATCTGGAAGACTTTCTGTTCCCGGCCGAGCGTTCGCGCGCCAAGGTCTCGGCGTTGTCGGGCGGCGAGCGCAACCGCTTGCTGCTGGCGCGCCTGTTTGCGCGGCCGGCCAACCTGCTGGTGCTGGACGAGCCCACCAACGACCTCGACATCGATACGCTGGAACTGCTTGAGCAATTGCTGCAGGACTATAGCGGCACGGTGCTGATCGTGTCACACGACCGTACCTTCCTCGACAACGTTGTCACCCAGTCCATCGTGTTTGAAGGCGACGGCAAACTGACCGAGATCGTTGGCGGCTATGCTGACTGGCGTGCCTGGCAGCAAACGCGCAAGGCAGCGGGTGATGCTGCGCCGCCCGCCGCCAAATCTGTCGCGCCCACGTCACCAGCCAAGCCCGCAGCCAAGAGCAAGCTCAGCTTTAAAGATGCGAAAGAGCTGGAAGCCTTGCCCGCTCGCATTCAGACGCTGGAGGATGAACAGGCCCGGGTCGCCGACCAGTTGCTCGACCCCAAGCTGTATCAAGCGGGTGCGCTGGATGTGTCCGCGCTGAATGCGCGCAATGAGGCGATTGATGCCGAATTGCTCGATGCCCTGGCCCGCTGGGAGGCGCTGGAAGCCAGGGCCGCTGGCTGAATCTGTGCCGCTCGTTTCAGAATGGGGTAGGGGCGGGCCACGTTTCACGTGAAACGCAGGCCGGCAACAGGTAGAATGGCGACCATGAAATTCCCGGAATCATTCGATGTCATCGTCGTCGGCGGCGGTCATGCCGGCACCGAGGCCGCGCTGGCGGCTGCGCGCATGGGCATGAACACGCTGCTGCTGTCGCACAACATCGAAACCCTGGGCGCCATGTCGTGCAATCCGTCGATCGGCGGCATCGGCAAGGGGCACCTGGTCAAGGAAGTGGATGCGCTGGGCGGGGCGATGGCGCTGGCTACCGACGAGGCGGGCATTCAGTTTCGTACGCTTAACTCATCCAAAGGCCCGGCGGTACGCGCCACCCGTGCGCAGGCTGATCGCGTGTTGTACAAGGCGGCGATCCGGGCGCGGTTGGAAAACCAGCCCAACCTCACCCTGTTTCAGCAGGCTGTCGATGACCTGGTGCTGGACGGCGATCGCGTGGTCGGCGTCAAAACCCAGCTCGGCATCGTGTTTGAAGGTCGTTCGGTCGTACTCACCGCCGGCACCTTTCTGGCGGGCCTGATTCATGTGGGCATGGAAAACTTTCAGGCGGGACGCATGGGTGATCCGCCCTCCGTGTCCCTCGCTTCGCGCTTGCGTGAACTGGCGCTGCCGGTTGGCCGGCTGAAAACCGGCACGCCGCCGCGCATTGACGGCCGCACCATCGATTACAGTCGTACCCAGGTGCAGCCCGGCGACGATCCTGCGCCGGCGTTTTCTTTCATGGGCCATGCCTCGATGCATCCCGAGCAGCGCCCCTGCTGGATCACTTACACCACTGCCGAAACACATGAAATCATACGTGGCGGCCTCGATCGTTCGCCGTTGTACACGGGCGTAATCGGCGGCGTCGGGCCGCGTTATTGCCCATCGATTGAAGACAAGATCACCCGGTTTGCCGACAAGGACAGCCACCAGATTTTCCTCGAGCCCGAGGGCCTGACCACCCACGAGATTTATCCTAACGGTATCTCCACCTCTCTGTCGTTCGATGTGCAACTGGCGCTCGTGCGTTCGATTCCCGGTCTGGAACACGCGCACATTCTGCGCCCCGGTTATGCCATCGAATACGATTACTATGACCCGCGCAACCTGAAGTCCTCGCTTGAAACCAAGTCGATCGCCGGCCTGCTTTTCGCCGGTCAGATCAACGGCACCACCGGTTATGAAGAGGCGGCCGCGCAAGGCCTGCTGGCTGGCATCAACGCCGGCTTGCAGGTGCAGGGCAAAGACGCCTGGAGCCCGGGCCGCCATGAAGCGTATCTGGGCGTGTTGGTCGACGACCTCATCACACGTGGCGTCTCCGAGCCGTACCGCATGTTCACCAGCCGCGCCGAATACCGCTTGCAGCTGCGCGAAGACAACGCCGACATGCGGCTGACTGAAGCTGGCCGCATGCTGGGCGTGGTCGACGACGCGCGCTGGGATGCGTTCAATCGCAAACGTGACGCTGTCGCTCGCGAAACCGAGCGCCTCAAAGCCACCTGGGTCAATCCGACCCTGCTGCCTGCCGAAGCTGCTACCCACCTGATCGGCCAGCCGATCGACCACGAATACAGCCTGTTCGACCTGCTGCGCCGGCCCAGTGTGAGCTACGCGCAAGTCCTCACCCTGCCGGGTGGCGGAGCAGGTGAGGGCGACCCCAGCGTCGCCGAGCAGGTCGAAATCGCCGCCAAATATCAAGGCTATATCGACCGCCAGAACGATGAGGTCGACAAACAGCGCGGGCAGGAAACCTTGAAGCTGCCGCTGGACCTCGACTACAGCCTGTTAACCGGCCTGTCGATGGAGGTCCGCCAACGCCTGCAAACAGCCCGCCCCGAAACGCTGGGACAGGCTGCGCGCCTGCAGGGGATTACACCGGCAGCGATTTCGGTGTTGCTGGTGTACGCCAAACGCGGGTTTGCACCCGATAAAAAGCAGTCGTCCGATCAGCAAAAAAGCGCATGACCTTACAGGAACAACTCGCGGCAGGCATCGCCGCCCTCGGACTGTCATTGCCTGACGGCGCCGAAGCCAAATTGCTGGCTTACCTGGCGCTGCTGGATAAATGGAACCGTGTCTACAACCTGACAGCGGTGCGCGATGCCGAGCGCATGGTGAGCCATCATGTGCTCGATTCGCTGGCGGCGGTGCCGTATTTTCAGGGAACGGCCGTGTTAGATGTCGGCAGCGGCGGTGGCCTCCCAGGCATTCCGCTGGCAATTGCGCGGCCGGAGTTGCAGGTTACGCTGATCGACAGCATCGCCAAGAAAACCGCTTTTTTGCTGCAAGCCAAGGCCGAACTGGGCTTGATCAACGTACAGGTGGTGACGGGTCGGGTAGAAGCTTTCAAGCCCGAAGCAAATTTCGATGTCATCACCTCGCGAGCATTTTCCGACCTCAAGGAATTTGTCACGCTGACACGCCATCTGCTCGCACCGACCGGCCATTGGCTGGCGATGAAGGGTTTGATGCCACACGAAGAGATCGTCTCCTTGCCGGATTGGGTGAAAGTGAGCGCTAACCATGCGTTGACTGTTCCGGGCCTGGAGGCCAGCCGCCATTTGATCGAACTGGAGCTCGCCGCATGAAAATTCTGGCCATTGCCAACCAAAAAGGCGGGGTGGGTAAAACCACCACCGCGGTCAATCTGGCGGCTTGTCTGGCCGAACTTGGGCAGCGCGTGTTGCTGGCGGATCTGGACCCGCAGGGCAACGCCACCATGGGCTCCGGCATCGAAAAGCGTAAAGCCTTGCCGACGGTGTACCAGATCCTGCTGAAGCAGGTGGCGCTGCGCGACGCGCGGATGCGCTCAGGCCCCGGTCACTACGATGTGATTCCGGCCAATCGAGAATTGGCGGGGGCCGAAATCGACCTGGTGGATCTGGAGCAGCGCGATCTGCGTCTGAAAGCAGCGCTGGCCGAAGTCGCTGACGAATACGATTTCATCCTGCTTGATTGCCCACCCACACTCAACCTGTTGACCGTCAACGCGTTCGCCGCGGCCGAATCGGTGCTGATCCCGATGCAGTGCGAGTACTACGCGCTGGAAGGGCTGACCGATCTGGTGGCGACCATCAAGAAGGTCAAGCAGCGGCTCAACCCCAACATTCAGATCGAAGGGCTGTTGCGGGTGATGTTCGACCCGCGCAGCACGCTGGCGCAGCAGGTGTCGGATCAAATCAAGCAGCATTTTGGTGACAAGGTGTACGACACGGTGATCCCGCGCAACGTGCGACTGGCCGAAGCGCCCAGCCACGGCTTGCCGGTGCTGGCCTACGACCGTCAGTGCAAGGGCGCCATCGCGTACATGGAGCTGGCCGAGGAAACGCTCCGGCGCGCCGGCCTCACCGCAACAACAAGGGAGACAGCATAATGGCCAAACTCAGGGGACTCGGACGCGGACTCGACGCGCTGCTGGGCGGCGAAGACAATGCCGCGCCGCCGCAGGGTGACCTGCGCATGATGAAGGTGACGCAGCTGGCACCCGGCAAGTACCAGCCGCGGACCCAGATGGACAGCGAATCGCTGCAGGAGCTGGCGGATTCAATCCGCTCGCAGGGCTTGATGCAGCCCATCCTCGTGCGCGAAGTCGCGGAAGGTTACGAGATCATCGCCGGCGAACGTCGCTGGCGTGCGGCGCAACTGGCCGGCCTGTCCGAAATCCCAGTACTGTTGCGCGAAGTGGCTGATGATGCCGTGGCAGCGATGGCGTTGATCGAAAACATTCAACGCGAAGACCTCAACGCCATCGACGAAGCACACGGCTTGCAACGCCTGATTCAGGAATTCGGCATGACGCACGAGGTGGTGGCGAAATCGGTCGGCAAGTCGCGTGCGGCCGTGTCCAATCTGTTGCGCCTGTTGAATTTGTCGCGGCCGGTGCAAGACATGCTGGTCGCCGGCCTGATCGAAATGGGCCATGCACGCGCGTTGCTGCCGCTGCAAGCTGGCGCCCAACGTGAACTGGCACACGAGATCGAGACCCGTGGCCTGTCCGTACGCGAAGTTGAACGGCGGGTGGCGCGTCTCAAGGAAACGCCGTCGGCGCCGCTCAAGCAGGCAGCGTCACGCGACACCTTGCGGCTCGAAGAAGCGCTGGCCGACGCATTGGGCATGACGGCCCATATTCAGGCCAACAGCAAAGGGAGCGGCAAACTGACGCTGCATTTTGGCAGTGCCGACGAGTTGGACGGTTTGTTGCAGCGCCTGGGGATCAAGCTGTAGCAAAAGGGCCTCGCTTAGGCCGCATTGTTGGCTAAACAACAAAACGGGCCGGAGAAAATTGTCATCAGGCTGCCTGATGATTGCATAGACCCCCCTAATTCTTGTATCATCGCCGGCTAATGTTTACCGGCTCAACTACCGGCACCCAACGGGTGGCCATGGCGCAAGCGGTCTTTGCGCCTGTCGCCGCGTTAGTCGGGGCGGGTTGGGGGGGCATCAATTCAGGGGCGGCGGCATTGTATGGTGTGCTGGTCGCCTTGCTGGTCAGCCTGGTGCTGGTCTGGCGTGAGCGGGAATCGATCAAACACCCAGAATGGGATCAGCATCGTTTGTTCAAACAGTTCATTCGAACCGGAATTGAGCGGCTGCTGGTTTTGGTGGGGTTGATGTTTGTCGGTCTTGGGGTATTGAAGTTGATGCCCTTGCCGATGCTGCTGGGCTTGCTGTCCGCCCAGCTGGCCTGGCTGGCTGTAATCACCAGCCGAAAATAAACCGCCGGTCGTATTGATTAGGCATCACTAACGCAGGTTGGTTTTGAATGGGTGCTTCAGACGCACCCATTCAAAACTCACTTATTGAATTTGACCACTATGGCAACGGAATACGCTTCTTCTGGCGAATACATCAAGCACCACCTGCAGAATCTGACGTATGGTCAGCACGCAGATGGCTCCTGGGGCTTTGCCCATGGCATGGAAGAAGCCAAGGAAATGGGCTTCTGGGCGATCAACGTCGACAGCATGCTGTTCTCGATTGGTCTCGGTGTGTTGTTCCTGTTCCTGTTCCGCATGGCAGCCAAAAAAGCCACAACCGGCGTGCCAGCGGGTTGGCAGAACTTTGTCGAATGGGTCGTCGAGTTTATTGACCATTCAGTTCGAGGTTCTTTCTCCGCAAAAAATGCCATGGTGGCGCCGCTCGCGCTTACCGTCTTCGTCTGGGTGTTCCTGATGAACGCGATGGACCTGCTGCCCGTTGATTGGGTGCCCTACGCGGCCACGCTGGCAGGCGTGCCTTATCTGAAAATTGTGCCCTCCACCGACCCCAATGTCACCTTCGGCATGTCACTGTCGGTCTTTTTCCTGGTGCTGTATTACAGCGTCAAGATGAAGGGTGCGGGCGGCTTCTTCTCCGAACTGGCGTTTCAGCCGTTCCCCAAATTCCTGTTCCCGGTCAACCTGCTGCTTGAAGGCGTCGGGTTGATTGCCAAGCCGATTTCACTGGCGCTGCGACTGTTCGGCAACATGTACGCCGGCGAAATGATCTTCATCCTGATTGCGCTGATGTTTGGCGGCAGCTGGATGCTGGCCCTGTTTGGCGGCGTTCTGCAGTGGAGCTGGGCCGTATTCCATATTCTGATCATCACGCTGCAGGCTTTCATTTTCATGACGCTGACCATTGTGTATCTGGATATGGCGCATGCCGAGCACCACTAAATAATTTTGGTTTCTTGTTTTTAACTTCGACTTTACTTTTACTTTTAGGAGCAACAAATGGAAATGACTCAAGCCGTGCTGTTCATCGCTGGTGCATTGATGATGGGCCTGGGCGCACTCGGCGCAGCTGTCGGTATCGGCATCCTCGGTGGCCGCTTCCTGGAAGGCGCTGCGCGTCAGCCCGAACTGATCCCGATGCTGCGCACCCAGTTCTTCATCGTCATGGGCCTGGTTGACGCCGTGCCGATGATCGCTGTGGGTCTGGCCATGTACGTTCTGTTTGCCGTTGCCGGTTAATTCACGGGCCGGTTTTTGGTTTGCCCGGAACTTGTTTAACTCCCCAATAAAGGTGCGGATATGAATTTCAACGCAACTTTGATCGGCCAGTCCATCACGTTTATCTTCTTCGTGTGGTTCTGCATGAAGTTCGTATGGCCTCCGATCATGAACGCGCTCGAAACGCGCAAGAAACAAATCGCTGACGGTCTGGCAGCAGGCGATCGCGGCAAGCACGAGTTGGAGCTGGCGGCTAAAAAAGCCAGTGAAAACCTGCGCGAAGCCAAGTCGCAAGCGGGCGAAGTGATTGCCCAGGCTGAAAAACGGGCAGCGCAAATCGTCGAAGAGGCGAAAAGCGCGGCCAAGGAAGAAGGTGATCGTCAGATTGCCGCGGCCCAGGCGACGATCGATCAGGAAGCCAACCGTGCACGCGAAGGTCTGCGTGAGCAGGTAGCTGCCCTGGCTGTGGCTGGCGCCGAGAAAATTCTGCGTCGCGAAGTTAATACGCAAACCCACGCTGACCTGCTGGGCCAGCTGAAAGCTGAGCTGTAAGCCATGAGCGAACTGTCTACCCTGGCTCGCCCCTACGCTGATGCGGTGTTCCGCATGGCGCAGGGAGAAAATGACCTGGCGGGCTGGTCTTCACGCGTTGCAAGCCTGGCCATGATTGTCTCGGATGCGCAAGTGGCCGGTTTGATTGCCGATCCCGCGGTGTCGGCCGATCGCGTGGCGGGCTTGATTATCGATGTGGCCGGTTCAGGCCTGGGCGAACGCGGTGCCAACTTCGTCAAGGTGCTGGCCGAAAACGGCCGCTTGACCGTGTTGCCGGAGATCAGCGTGCAGTTTGAATCGCTGAAAGCCAACGCTGAAAGCACGGTTGAGGCCACCATTACCAGCGCGCAGGAACTGACACAAGCGCAGATCGATGAGCTGGTGGCTGGGCTGAAAACCCGGTTCAAGCGTGTGGTGACGGTGCAGGTTGCGGTCGACGCCGAATTGATCGGCGGTGCGGTCATTGCGATAGGTGATCAGGTGATAGACGGCTCGGTAAAAGGGCGTTTGCAGCGCATGTCTTTTGCCCTACAGGGTTAAAGCGGCGGAATAACGCGGCTAAGGCTAATTTAGTACTCATATTTATCGGAACCTCGCGGTTCGGAGAACACAAATGCAATTGAATCCAAGCGAAATCAGCGAACTGATTAAAGCCAAGATCGAAAACTTCGGTGTTGCCAGTGAAATGCGCACCCAGGGAACGATCGTGTCCGTCACCGACGGTATTGTCCGCATTCATGGGTTGTCCGACGTGATGTCGGGTGAAATGATCGAAATGCCGGGCAACACCTTTGGTGTGGCGTTGAACCTCGAGCGCGACTCGGTCGGCGCCGTGATCCTGGGCGATTACGAACATATCAAGGAAGGCGACGTGGCCAAGTGCACCGGCCGCATTCTGGAAGTGCCGGTGGGCCGTGGGCTGCTCGGCCGCGTGGTGAACTCGCTGGGTCAGCCCATCGATGCCAAGGGCCCCATCGCCGCAGACAAGACCATGCCGATCGAGCGCATTGCGCCCGGCGTGATCGAACGCAAATCGGTCGACCAGCCCGTGCAAACCGGCCTCAAATCGATCGACGCCATGGTGCCGGTGGGCCGTGGCCAGCGCGAACTGATCATTGGTGACCGTCAGACCGGCAAGACCGCGGTTGCGATCGACGCCATCATCAACCAGAAGGGCACCGGCGTGAAGTGTATTTACGTCGCGATTGGCCAGAAGGCTTCTTCGGTTGCCAACGTGGTGCGCAAGCTGGAAGAGCACGGCGCGATGGATCACACCATCGTCGTTGCCGCCACCGCTGCTGACGCCGCCGCCATGCAATACATCGCACCGTACTCCGGTTGCACCATGGGCGAATTCTTCCGCGACATCGGTGAAGATGCGCTGATCGTATATGACGATCTGACCAAGCAGGCCTGGGCGTATCGCCAGGTGTCGCTGTTGCTGCGTCGTCCGCCGGGCCGCGAAGCCTACCCTGGCGATGTGTTTTACCTGCACTCGCGTCTCTTGGAGCGTGCTGCACGTGTGAATGCCGACTACGTGGAAAAGATGACCAATGGCGCCGTCAAAGGCAAGACCGGTTCGCTCACCGCGCTGCCGATCATTGAAACGCAAGCCGGCGACGTATCCGCTTTCGTGCCGACCAACGTGATTTCGATTACCGACGGCCAGATCTTCCTGGAAACCGACCTGTTCAACGCCGGTATCCGTCCCGCGATCAACGCCGGTTTGTCGGTGTCGCGCGTCGGTGGCGCCGCGCAAACCAAGGTGATCAAAAACCTCGGTGGCGGTACCCGACTGGCACTGGCGCAGTACCGCGAACTCGCGGCCTTCGCCCAGTTTGCCTCCGACCTCGACGAAGCGACCCGCAAGCAGCTGGAGCGTGGCCGTCGCGTCACCGAACTGATGAAGCAGGCACAGTATTCGCCCATGTCGGTGTCGCAAATGGCGTTGACCCTGTTTGCCGTCAACAAGGGCTACATGGACGACGTCGAAGTGATCAAGATTCTGCCGTTCGAATCCGCGCTGATGGCATTCATGAAGTCCAAATACGGCAACATCATGGAAGCCATCGAAACCACCGGCAAGCTGGATGAGGCCAATGAAAAGGCGCTGACCGCTGCGGTGGAAGAATTCAAAAAAACCGGCGTCTATTAATCGACCGCGTGGAATCACCGCCGCTGGTTGATGGGGGCTGGTTTTAAGGAGTAAATATGGCAGCCGGAAAAGAGATACGGACCAAGATCAAGAGCGTGGAAAACACGCGCAAGATCACCAAAGCCATGGAAATGGTGGCGGCGTCCAAAATGCGTAAGGCGCAGGAGCGGATGAAAGCTGCGCGCCCGTACGCCGAAAAAATCGCCCGCGTGGCGACACACCTGGCTTATGCGCATACGGAATACAAGCATCCGTTTGTGATCGCGCGTGAACATGTCAAGCGCGTGGGCGTGATCGTGGTGTCGTCCGACAAGGGCTTGTGTGGTGGTTTAAATACCAATGCATTCCGCATGTTGGTGGGCCAGATGAAACAGTGGGAAGCCGCTGGTGTGGACATTGATGTGACCGCCATCGGTAACAAGGGCCTGGGCTTCATGCAGCGTCTCGGTGCCAATGTGGCGTCGCAGATCACGGGCCTGGGCGATACGCCACGCATGGAAAAGCTGATTGGCCCGGTCAAGGTCATGCTGGATGCGTACCTGGAGGGCAAGATCGACGCGCTGTATATCGTTTACAACCGTTTCGTCAACACGATGAAGCAGGAACCAACGCTGACACAGCTGCTGCCACTTGCCAAACTGGAAGACGCGGATGAAGCCGATCTGAAAACGCATTGGGATTATATTTACGAGCCCGATGCCAAGCCAGTGGTCGACAACATGCTGATGCGCTACATCGAATCGCTGGTGTATCAGGGTGTGGCCGAAAACATTGCGTGCGAACAGTCGGCCCGCATGGTCGCCATGAAAGCCGCGTCCGATAACGCAAAAGATGTCATCGGCGAATTGAAGCTGGTTTACAACAAAACCCGCCAGGCCGCGATTACCAAGGAACTGTCAGAGATCGTCGCAGGCGCGGCAGCGGTTTGAACGCGCCCGAAGCAATGAATCAAGCAGCCACAGAATTTAATCTTCTTAGGAAACAAGCATGAGCAACGGAAAAATTGTTCAGATCATTGGTGCAGTGGTAGACGTGGAGTTTTCACGTGAAGCCATGCCCGGGATCTTCGAAGCGCTGAAAATGGATACCCCTGAACTGACGCTCGAAGTCCAGCAGCAGCTGGGCGACGGTGTGGTTCGCGCGATTGCAATGGGCTCCACCGACGGCCTGCGCCGTGGGATGGAAGTCCTCGCAACCGGCAACCCGATTATGGTGCCGGTGGGTCAAGCCACACTCGGCCGCATCATGAACGTGCTGGGCACGCCAATTGATGAAGCCGGTCCGGTGAACGCCGACAAGCTCATGCCGATCCACCGCAAGCCGCCGGCGTATGCCGACCAGGCCACGACAGTTGAGATTCTGGAAACCGGTATCAAGGTGATCGATCTGATCATGCCGATCGCCAAGGGCGGTAAAGTCGGCCTGTTCGGCGGCGCCGGTGTGGGCAAGACCGTGACCCTGATGGAACTGATTCGTAACATCGCGGTGGCGCACTCCGGCTTCTCGGTGTTCGCAGGCGTGGGCGAGCGTACCCGTGAAGGCAACGACTTCTATCATGAGATGAAAGAAGGCGGCGTGCTGGACAAAGTGGCGCTGGTCTATGGCCAGATGAACGAGCCTCCCGGCAACCGTCTGCGCGTCGCGCTGACGGGTCTGACCATGGCTGAATACTTCCGCGACGAAGGCCGCGACGTGCTGCTGTTCGTTGACAACATTTATCGCTACACCCTGGCCGGTACCGAAGTGTCCGCGCTGCTGGGCCGGATGCCGTCCGCCGTGGGCTACCAGCCGACGCTGGCAGACGAAATGGGCCGCTTGCAGGAGCGCATCACCTCCACTCGCACCGGTTCGATTACCTCGTTCCAGGCCGTGTACGTGCCCGCGGATGACTTGACCGACCCGTCGCCCGCCACCACCTTTGCCCACCTCGACGCAACCCTTGTGTTGTCGCGTCAGGTAGCCGAACTGGGTATTTACCCTGCGGTGGACCCGCTGGATTCGACTTCGCGTATTCTCGATCCGCAAGTGGTCGGCGAAGAGCACTACAGCGTGGCGCGTGCAGTGCAGGGCACGCTGCAAAAATACAAGGAATTGCGCGACATCATCGCGATTCTGGGTATGGATGAGCTGTCACCTGAAGACAAGCTGGCCGTCACCCGTGCACGTAAAATCCAGCGCTTCCTGTCGCAGCCTTTCTTCGTCGCAGAAGTATTTACCGGTGCCCCCGGCAAGTATGTCACGCTGAAAGAGACCATCGCCGGCTTCAAGGCGATTGTCGAAGGTGAGTACGATCATCTGCCGGAACAGGCTTTCTACATGGTCGGTGGCATCGAAGAAGCCGTCGAAAAAGCGAAGACGATCCAATAAGGCAGTGAAGAGAGAAGGGTAAAGGGGGAAGGGTGGTTTTGCCCGACGACCCTTCACCCTTCACCCTTCACCCTTCACCCTTCACCAAGGAACAAGACATGGCCATGACCATACACGTTGACATTGTCAGCGCAGAACAATCGCTCTACTCCGGTAGTGCAGAAGTCGTGATTGCCCCCGGCCAGCGCGGTGAACTCGGCATTTACCCGCGTCACACCCCGTTGCTGACCACGTTGAAGCCCGGTTCGGTGCGTATCAAGCTACCGAACCAGGAAGAGGAAGAGCTGGTCTACGTGTCAGGCGGCATTCTCGAAGTGCAGCCCAACACGGTCACTATCCTGTCCGATTCCGCCATCCGCGGTGCCGACCTGGACGAAGCCCAAGCGCTTGAAGCCATACGTGCAGCCGAAGAGATCATGAAAAACAACACAGCATCAATTGACTATGCTCAAGCACAGGTGGAGTTGGCACAAGCCGTGGCTCAGCTGGCGACAATCAAAAAACTCCGCAAATAGTGAGGCAAGGGCGTCACGCCAGCAGACTGAAGGCAACCAGAGGTTGCCTTTTTTCGTGCTGAGATGAGTGCCGATCTGCCGGGGCTGGATTCCGATGAAGTGTAAGTCTCGGCTTGGGGGTTACGGTCGGTAGCCCTGCCGCAGGCGAACCCAGATTGATTGGGGCCAGGTTGATTGGGGCCAGGTTGATTGAGCCCAGGCTGATTGGGGCTGAACCTTTGAATTTAACCAAAAATTACATTCTGGCTAAACTGCACGCCAGATTGTCGGCACAATAAGCGGAAAAGCTTTCAATTTTGCGTAGTGAAACAAGAGGAGATTTGAAGTGCGTACACACCCTTTATTGATTCAAAAATTAGGTGTCACTTTGCTGGCGCTGACGGCCATGTCGATGTCGGCACAAGCTGCAACCACGGGCGTTTTTTACGACCCGACGAATAGCGCCAGCCCATCCGGTAAAACAACCGGCCATGAACTCTATGGAACGATAGGCTGTCCTGGCCAGGGTTTGATGGCTGCGCCTTGCCCCAAACCCAAGGCTGTTGATCCAGACAGTGATGGGGATGGTGTAGTCGACAGCAAAGATAAATGTCCCAATACACAAGCTGGCCGCAAGGTGAATGCGGATGGTTGTGAGCTGGATAGTGACGGCGATGGCGTAGTGGATGGTCAGGATCGCTGCCCGAAAACGCCTGCGGGCCGTAAGGTGAACGCACAGGGCTGTGAGCTGGATAGCGACGGTGACGGCGTAGTGGATGGTCAGGATAAATGTCCGAATACGCCTGCGGGCCAGAAAGTCGGCGCAGATGGCTGTGAGTTGGACAGCGACGGTGATGGTGTGGTCGACAGTCAGGACAAGTGCCCCACCGTACACGCCAGAACAGCGGATGGTTGTCCCGCACCCGTCGCCGCACCCCAGAAGCTGGTTCTGGAAGGCGTGAATTTTGATAACGATCAGGCCACGCTCAAAGCGGATGCCACAGCCATTCTGGATCAGGTCGCCGTCAGCCTCAAGGCCTGGGGCGACACGAAAGTAGAAGTGGCCGGGCATACCGATAGCCAGGGCAGCGATGCGTACAACATGAGCTTGTCGCAGCGGCGTGCCGATGCGGTTCGTAGCTACTTGGTCGGAAAAGGCGTGGCAGCAGATCGCTTGACTGCCAAAGGCTATGGTGAGACCAGCCCGGTGGCGAGTAATGATACGGACGATGGGCGTTATAAAAACCGTCGTGTCGAGTTGATTCCAGTCAAATAATCGGCTGGGCGTTGGATAAAAACGGGGCTATTAGGCCCCGTTTTTCGTTTGGGCATCAATTATAAAATGCCCGGCATTAATAGACATTTTGTTTCTTATCATTCAGAAGGTTACCGTTTTAAGTTACCCAGGATCAGCGGGCATGTCCGCAGTATGCCCATGTAATTGTCATGGCTAAATGACATGATTGGAGTGGCGATAATTGAATCGATCCGTCCCAGGCAAATAGCATCATAGCCAGCCTAAATTCAATTTAAGCGTGAAACTGCCGTAAAGCTATAGATACGATTCGACGACAAATCATTCTGGAGACCAATTATGAAGTGGCGGAGTTATGTAGCCAGTCTTGCATTGACGCTTGTTGTGCCAGGTTTTGCCTTGGCGGCAGAGAGTTTGAGCATTGGGATTTTCCCGGGGACCGGAACGGCTGAAATGCTGCGATCGGATTTCCGGCCCATGGCGCAGCCGTTTGCGGACGAGTTGGCCAAAGCGGTCGGGAGAAAATCCCAGCTCACCATGTATCGTAGCCTGAGAAGCACGAACCGCTCCATGGTGAAAGGACGCAAGGATCTGTATTTTGCGCCGCCAACAGTGGCTGTTGCAGCGTTCGACAAGGGATACAGTCCCATTGCACGCGTGGAAGACTTTATTCAGGTCACGCTGGTCCGCCGCAAGGGCGCCAACGTCACCACGGTCGCGCTGACCGAAAAGCAGTCGGTGCCGGATGTGTTGACACGGCTTGTTCTCAAGGAGAACAAAGAAGACGTGAAATTCATGAATGTGAAAACGCAATCAGATGTCATTCTGGCCATGAAGCGCAACTACGCACAGGCCGGTGCGCTGGGTGGCAAAAGAGCCACGGCGTTGCTGGAGTCATCCGATGATTATGAAGAATGGTATCCCCTGCCGCGTTCACCGGGCTTTACGCTGGTGGCAAGCAATCAGCTGAGTGAAAGTGATCGGGCCAAGCTCGAAGAAGCCATTACCTCAATCAATCCCAAAGTGGTCCAGAAGATGCAAAAAGCTTTTGTGGCCAAACTGGGCAATTTTGTGGCGGACAAGGATGCCGAGTTCAAAACCCTGCATCGGGCGATGGTCGAAGCCGGCTATCTGGAAGCGAAATGATTGCGGCCCGCAGCAAATAAACATGTGTGGCAGGTGGGCCTGATTGCCCGTTGAGCGATGACTGATGAAAGGGCAGCCCGCAGGTTGCCTTTTTCATTTGGGCTGTGGGATAGAGGGCTTATACTTGGCGCACAGCGCCCATGTGTTGTGCGTAGTTGCCCACTATTCAGACAGAACCGATCAGACTAAACCGAATGAAAACCAGGCTGGAAATACTGATTCTCGCAGCGGGAAAAGGGACGCGGATGCGTTCCGACCTGCCCAAGGTGTTGCACAAGCTGGCCGGCCGCTCGCTTCTCGGTCACGTTGTTCATACCGCGCAGGCATTGGGTGCGACGCAAACCTGTGTGGTGTATGGCTTTGGCGGTGAAGCCGTACCGCAGGCCATGGCGAACGACACGCTGACATTTGTATTGCAGGCCGAGCAGCACGGCACCGGTCATGCGGTGAAGCAGGCCTTGCCGAAGCTGGCAGACGACGGGACAACATTGGTGTTGTATGGCGATGTGCCGCTGACCCATGCGTCGACGCTGGAGCCGTTGGTCGCCGCCGCTCAAATGGGCAAGCTCAGTTTGCTCACCGTCACGCTCGCACAGCCCGATGGTTACGGCCGCATCGTGCGTGAACAGGGCACGGTACGACGGATTGTCGAGCATAAAGACGCCTCTGCTGCTGAGCGCAGCATCCAGGAAGTGAACACCGGTATTCTGGCCGCGCCCACGCGGCATCTCAAAACCTGGATTGCCGAACTGAAGAACCACAATGCGCAGGGTGAGTACTACCTGACCGACATCATCGCGCTCGCGGTGCGGGATGGCATTGAGGTGGAGACCCACCAGCCCGGATTTGAATGGGAAGTGCTGGGTGTCAACAGCAAAGCGCAACTGGCCGAACTCGAACGCATCCATCAGAACGAGATTGCACAGACGTTGCTTACCGATGGTGTGACGTTGATGGATCCAGCCCGGATCGATGTGCGGGGAACCCTGACATGCGGGCGCGACGTGATCATCGACGTCAACTGCGTGTTCGAAGGCCAGGTACAGCTGGGCGATGACGTGCAAGTGGGCGCTAACTGCGTGCTGCGTAATGCGACGGTAGCGGCAGGGTCGCGCCTCGACGCGTTTACCCTGATCGATGAGGCACAAATCGGCGAAGCCAACCGGCTGGGACCTTTCTCGCGTATCCGCCCAGGCACCACGTTGGCGCGCGACGTGCACGTCGGCAACTTTGTCGAGATCAAGAACAGCCAGATCGACGAGGGCTCCAAAATCAATCATCTGTCCTATGTGGGCGACACCACCATGGGCAAAAAGGTCAACATCGGCGCAGGCACCATCACCTGCAATTACGACGGCGCGTTCAAACATCGCACCGTGATTGAAGATGAGGTGTTCGTCGGCTCAGACACCCAGCTGGTGGCGCCCGTTACGGTCGGTAAAGGTGCTACGCTGGGCGCCGGTACCACGCTGACCAAAGATGCCCCGGCAGGCGAGCTCACCCTGTCGCGCGCCAAACAAGTCACTATTGCGGGCTGGAAACGCCCGATCAAACCCAAGAAGGAAAGCTGAATATGTGCGGCATTGTTGGCGCGGTTGCGCAGCGTAATGTTGTCCCCATCCTGCTCGAAGGCTTGCGCCGTCTCGAATACCGCGGTTATGACTCGGCCGGACTGGTGGTTGTGAATGATGGACTGAAACGGGTCCGCAGCGTGGGCCGGGTGGCAGCGTTGGCAGAGGCCTGTGCTGCACAGCAGGCACACGGACATATTGGCATTGCACATACCCGCTGGGCGACGCATGGTGCGCCGTCTGAAGCCAACGCCCACCCGCATGTGAGTGGCGGTCTGGCCGTGGTGCACAACGGCATTATCGAGAATCACGAAGCTTTGCGCGCTCGTCTTAAAGTCGATGGTTTCACCTTCACCTCGGAAACGGATACCGAGGTGATCGCACATCTGATCGAGCTGAACTTTCGTCATTCGAAAGACCTGCTGGATGCCACTCGCAAGGCTGCCGCCGAGTTGGACGGCGCCTATGCAATCGCGGTGGTGAGTGAAGACTCACCTAACCACCTGGTATGCGCACGCAAGGGCAGTCCTTTGCTGGTCGGGCTGGGCATTGAAGAAAACTTCATCGCGTCGGACGTATCAGCTTTGCTGCCGGTCACCCAGCGCGTGATGTATCTGGAAGAGGGCGACGTGGCCGATATCGGCCTGCTATCAGTCAATGTATATGACGCCGATGGCAACAAAGTCGACCGCAGCGTGCATGTATCCGAGCTGTCGGCCGACATGGCCGAGCTTGGCAATTACCGCCACTTCATGCAGAAAGAAATCCACGAGCAGCCGCGTGCGCTGACCGATACCCTGCTCAACGCGGTGTCACAAGATCACGTTCAGCCCGAATGGTTTGGCTACGATGCCGCCGAAATCTTTGGTCAGATCGACGCGGTTACCTTCCTGGCATGCGGTACCAGCTACCATGCGGCGAAAGTGGCCGCTTACTGGCTGGAAGAAATCGCGGGTATTCCTGCGCATGCCGAAGTGGCCAGCGAATATCGTTATCGGACATCGGTGCCCAATCCCAACGCACTCATTGTGACGATTTCACAGTCGGGTGAAACCGCTGATACGCTGGCTGCGCTCAACCATGCCAAATCGTTGGGCCAGGACAAAACCCTGGCCATTTGTAACGTGCCTGAGTCTGCATTGCTTCGGGCATCACGCCTTAAATTCCTGACACGCGCCGGGCCGGAAATCGGCGTTGCCTCAACCAAGGCGTTTACCACTCAACTGGCAGGCCTGTTTCTGCTCACGCTGGTGCTGGCCAAGTTGCGCGGGCGGCTGACCCCTGAGCAGGAAACCGAACACCTCGCCGCGCTCCGCAGCCTGCCCAACAAGTTGCAGCAGGTGCTGGCGCTGGAACCGGAAGTCGAAGCCTGGGCGCAGCAGTTTGCCAACAAGAACCATGCCTTGTTCCTGGGACGCGGCGTGCATTACCCGATTGCCCTCGAAGGCGCGCTCAAGCTGAAAGAAATTTCATATATTCACGCCGAGGCCTATCCGGCCGGTGAGCTCAAGCACGGGCCACTGGCGCTGGTGGATGAAGACATGCCGGTGATTACGATTGCACCGAATGACCAATTGATCGGCAAACTGAAGTCGAACATGCAGGAAGTGCGGGCGCGAGGCGGCGTCCTGTATGTCATTGCCGATGGCGACGTCGGCATCGATGAATCCGAATTCGTGCACGTGATCAAACTGCCCGGCGGACACAATGGCGCGCTGTCACCGATATTGCATACCGTGCCATTGCAGATGCTGTCGTATCACGCGGCACTGCAGAAGGGCACCGATGTGGACAAGCCGCGTAATCTGGCCAAGAGCGTAACGGTTGAATAGGATGAAAAACGGCAGCTGAACGCCGTTGCTGAAAACGAATCCATCAATGCAGTAATTAAGGACGTAAAACGTCTTTCGACGGCACAACAAACGCGTCAATCTGCTTTAGACAACCAGTCGGGGCTCATTCGAGCAGCTTTTTGTTTCAAGTTGTTTAGAGAAACGGCGGACTGTTGTGTGGACGTATCGCATCCACTCCGCGCAACAAAATGTTTCCATGCTTTGGCTTTGCTAGAGGGGGATGGAACTGCGCGGCCCCTTTTCTCCCTTGCCTGTCTTCTGATTCTTTGGACCGAGCGTTGAATGGCAGCGTAGGCGCGCGTCGACTCCTGGCCACACGACCCAATCAAGCGAGTCATCACGAGCGTCGCTTTTGTCTTGGCAAGCCAGAATAGGATCCCGGCGATGACAAGACAATAGCCATCCGGCGTCTCTCGGGCCAAAGCGGCACTGGTCTGGCAATTGCTCGTAACCGCGGGACAGATAAGACCGGATCTCGCGAACGATCTGGCTAGTCTATTGCATCGACTGGTTGAGTTCGCAACTGAGAGCGGCCATCCGTGGATGGAATAGTCTGCAGCCGGAGCCCGCATAACGTACACCCTGCCGAAGGCTTACGAAAAAGCATACGGACGAAATGGGAGAGCGTATCTCGTTCCATTATGGAACACATGAAACATTCATCGGCATGGTTGCGCTTGGGAGCGTCAGGGTGCCCAAGCCGTTGATTCCGGACTGGCCGAGCAGAGGACTCCTGCCACACCACCGCCTGGGGTAAGGCCCAATGAAAGCCGGGCACACGGTGCCGGAAGCCGAAAACGCTGGCTCTTGGGCGCAACTGAAATGCCTGGCACATGACTTGCTTAACACTGCATGTCAATCATTTTTTTGAGTGAAAAAAATGCTGCCCAAGCTGGTTTTGGCGTTGCCCTTGATTTTCGGCTTACAGGCGACTGTGCATGCTCATTCTGATGCGTCAATGTTCGGCGCACCTTCTGCAGGAAGTGAGCACCACGACCATCCTGTAGAAGCGGTTGTTCGTTACCCGGCCGCGCTGACCTTTGACCCGCGTCATCTGGTCAATCTGGTGATCAAGATCAATGCGCGTATCAGCCGGCTGAACAATCTCTACGTGGGCAAGCGTGTAGCCCGGAATGAAGTGTTGGGCGAAATGGAAAGCGCAGAGCTTGAGACGGTGCAGGGTACTTATCTGGCCTTGTACAGCAACATGGACGCAGTGCGAGCGTTTTCGATGACGGGCGAGGAGAAGCTCATTGATGCACGCATGAATCTGACCTGGCGCGGCATGTCGGACGATGACATCAAGCAGATGGAAAGCCGCCGTGAACCATTAAAACGTATCCGCATCATGTCTCCGGAGTCCGGCTTCATCTACAACCTGAACGTGGTCAACAACCAGATTCTCAACACAGGTGGCCAGGTCGGGCAGTACACCGCCTCCGGCACTTCCATCCTCACAATCGCGCGCCCAGCGGCCATCCAGGTAGAGGCCAGCCTGCCAATCCGGATAGCAAGCAAACTCAAAGTGGGGCAGAAAGCCACTGTCTATGTGGCCGATGCCCGCCGTGGTGAGGTGGCGATCCCGGCGGTCGTGCAGCAGATTTTTGCTTTTGCCAATCCGATCAATCAGCGTCAGCGAGTGCGGCTCAAGTTAAAGGGCAGCCCGCCTGATGGCGTGGCTTTGCCTGCGGGCCTGCAAACAAGTGTGAGTCTGGAGGAGCTTGACCATGCGCACTGAGTCGACTGGACATCGCCCCAAGCCATTTGCATGGCGGAAACAATGGCGGCAAGGCGTGGGTTTGTTGACGCTCAGCGCTGTCTGCGCTGCATTGACGTCGCTGGCGCTGGGGCATAGTGACCCGAGCATGTTCGGCCAGCCTGCCCCGACAACGGCCACTCCGTTGGCGGCAGAAGCGGCGGCCAAAGAGCTGACGTTGCCTGCCAATATCAAGGGTCAGGAAAACCTGTTCATCCTGGCCCAGGCTCATGCGGGTCCACAGACATCCATGATCAAGACCTACGGTCTGGTTGTTCCCAACAGCCAGGCCATGGTTGATGTGAACATCGCCGTCAGTGGCCAGGTGGCGGAAGTCTATGTACGCGTGGGGGATAGCATACGCAAAGGTCAACCCATCGCCTCCGTCTTCAATCCGGAGTTCATCACCACCCAAAGGGGATACCTCGAATTTTTGAAGAACGAGGAAAGGCTGCAAGTACTACGCGAAGAAGGACGCTTGCCCAATTACCTCAAGGACGCCAAGGATAACCTGCGCTGGTGGGGCATGAATGACAAGCAGATTACTGACCTGATCGAGCACGGCAAAGTCGTGGAGCACATCATTCTTGATGCGCCCACCGCGGGCTTTGTCACGGACTTGTTTGTGCAGCCGGGCTCTCTGGTGAATGCCGGCGATCAAACCATGAAGCAGTTCGTGCTGGTGGGTAAGGCGATCGCACGGATGGTGACCAGCAACAGCTCGCACTGGCTGGAAGGCTATGTTTTTCCGGATCAGCGCACGCTGTTGCGGCCAGGCTTGACGGCGCGCATCAGTTTGCCCGACGGCAGCCATCTGGAGCGTCAGATCAGCCAGGTGTTGCCCGTTGTGGACCCGGTCACCCAACGCGCGCGCTTTCTGGTGGACCTTGGCAAAACCCCGGCGGGGCTGGCGGTGGGCCAGACCGTGGATATCAGCTTGCAGCTGGGCAAACACACGGGCACCTGGGTTCCGCGTCAGGCTGTGCTGGGCCAGGCCATTCACCCGGTGGTGTTTGTGCAGATCGCCCCCGGCCGTTATCTGCGCAAGCCTGTGGCGGTACTCGAAGAAACGCCCACACTGCTGCAGGTGAAGGGGGTGGAGGCAGGAGAAAAGCTGGTAGTGGCTGGAAAAATGATGCTTGAAGGCCTCTATCGTATTTCGGCAGGACCCGGTGCAGGCGCGGGTGACCACCATCATGATCACTGACTTTACATCGGGCTGACATATGTTTGACTGGGCAATACGATGGTCACTCAAGAACCGCATTACGGTGGTTCTGTTGTATTTGATTCTGGCGGGCGCGTCGGTCGTTGCGGTACTGAACATGGCGGTGGACGTGTTCCCGGAATACGCCCCGCCGCAGGTGCAGATCCAGACCGAGGTGCCGGGCTTTTCCGCCAAGGACGTGGAAACGCTGGTTACTCGGCCGATAGAGATTGTGCTGCAGGGCGCACCCTACATCGACCAGATCCGCTCCAACTCTTCGGTCGGGCTGTCGCGTATCACCATCGTGTTCAAGTGGGGTGTCGATATTTATCGCGCGCGCCAGATCGTCCAGGAGCGCATGCAAACCGTACAGGGCCAATTGCCATCCGGCGCGCAGACGCCACAGATGATGCCGGTGACTTCGGCGGTGAGTTGGCTGCTTAAATTCGGATTGGTGGACTGGTCGGGCAGCAATCGCGAGCACGAACTGCGTACGCTGGTCGACTGGGACATCCGCAACCGTCTCCTGGCGCAACCCGGAGTGGCTTCGGTGGTTGCGGTAGGCGGTGGCGTGAAGCAGTACCAGGTGTTGCTCGATCCTCTGCGCATGCGTAAGTACGGTGTGTCCACGGATATGGTGACGCAGGCGCTACGTACCGCCAACCTGGTGGCGCCGGGCGGATTCGTCTACCCCAGCTCCGAAGAAGAGTATTTCATCCGTGCCAACGGCAAGGTGGAAAGTCTGCGCGATGTGGCCGAGACGCTGGTCGTGATGCGAGATGGGCAGCCGATCCACATCGATGACATCGCCGAGGTTCGCTTTGGCAGCGAGGTGAAACGGGGCGATGGCCAGATATATGGCGGCCCGGCGGTGATCGGCACGGTGTCCAAGCTGTGGGGCGCGGACACGATGGAAACCACGCGTAACGTGGAAAAAGTACTGGCCAGCATGGCGGAGAACCTGCCCAAGGATGTGCAGCTGATCCCCAACGTGTTTCGCCAGGCCAGTTTTATCGAAGCCTCGATCGACAACCTGAGCGATGCGCTGCTGCATTCGTCCATCATCGTCGCGCTGGTCTTGCTGTTGTTCCTGTTCCGTTGGCGGCCGACTGTCATCAGCCTGATCGCCATTCCTACCTCGCTGATGGCGGGCGTGCTGGTGCTGTGGGCACTGGATATCAGCATCAACGCACTCACGTTGGGGGGGCTGGTATTCGCCATCGGTGAAGTGGTGGATGACGCCATCATCGACGTCGAGAACATCCTGCGACGCTTGCGCGAGAACAAGCTGGCCGCTGCGCCGCTACCAACCCTGGATATCGTCTACGAAGGCTCGCGGGAAATCCGCAACTCGGTGGTCTTCGCCACGCTCATCATCCTGGTGGCCTTTATTCCCATCTTTTTCCTGCAAGGCATCGAAGGCCGCATCTTCCAGCCCATGGCGATCGCCTACCTGGCCGCCATAGCCAGCTCGCTCATCGTGGCCATCACGCTGGTGCCGGTGATGAGCTACTACCTGATGGGCAACGAGCAGCGCGCGCGCGAATATGGATTGGGACCCGTCTCGGAATTTCTGCTGACGCGCTATCAGCGTCTGCTTCAGCATTTGCTGGCGTGGCCGTTGCCGGTCGTCGCGAGCACACTGGTGTTGCTGGTGGCGGCCGCGATCACTTTCTCGGGATTGGGCCGCTCCTTTATCCCACCTTTCCACGAAGGCAATCTTGTGATTGCCACCACCATGATGCCTGGCACCTCGCTGGAGGAAAATCTGCGCATGGGCCGCGAGGTGGAAAAACTGATCGGCGAAATGCCCGAGGTCGCCAGCCTGGCGCAGCGTGCCGGCCGCTCGCGGCTGGACGAGGATGCCCAGCCAGTCAACTTCAGCGAATTCGATATCACGCTGAAACCGGGTACGCCCAACGTGCCGGAAGTCATGCAACGTATCCGTGAGCAACTGGCGCAGATTCCGGGCATGTCGACCAACGTTTCGCAATTCATCACCCATCGCATGTCGGAAATTCTCTCTGGTGTGCGCTCTCAGGTGGCAATCAAACTCTACGGCCAGGATCTTGCGGTGTTGCAGCAGAAGCAGCAGGAGATCTATCAGGCAGTAGAAGGCGTTGCCGGTATCGTTGACCTGCAGATGGAGCCGATGATCCTGGTGCCGGGTGTGGAGGTGCACGTCAACCGGGTCGAGGCTGCTGCGCTTGGATTCAGCCCGGGGGTCATCGTGGCCCAGGTGGAACAGGCATTCAATGGCGTGGCGATCTCCAAAGTGCTGGAGCAGGACCGCACGTTCGACCTGTTCCTGCGGGTCAACGAAGCAGCCCGTGCCGACATCCGTACGCTGGGCGAGATGCCCTTGATCTCGCCCGAAGGCATGGTCATCCCGCTACGGGATCTGGCACGGATCACCACCGTGCAGGAACCTTACATGATCAACCGCGATAGTGGTGCGCGCCGCGCCGTGGTGCAATGGAACACCGAAGGCCGTGACTTGGATAGTGTCGTGCGCGAAGCGCAGGCCCGCATCAAGGAAAAGGTCAACCTGCCGCCGGGGTACGCGCTTGAGATCGGTGGCGACTTCGAAGGCCAGCAGCGTGCCACGCACAACCTGTTGATGTCCGGGGCCGCCGCCCTGGTGCTGATCACGCTCATCATGTTCCAGGCATTCCGCAACTGGTCGCTGGTGATGTTAATCATGCTCAACCTGCCGCTGGCGCTAATCGGTGGCGTGTTGGCCCTCGCCCTGGCCGGCGAGACCCTGAATGTCTCGTCCATGATCGGCATGGTGGCGTTGTTTGGTATAGCGACGCGCAACAGCCTGTTGCTCATCTCCCGCTATCAACATCTGATGCAGACTCAACCGCAACTGAGCTTGGCTGAAGTCGCCGTCAAGGGTGCGTGTGACCGCCTGGTGCCGATCCTGCTGACCGCCTTTACAGCCGCATTGGCCGTCACCCCCCTGATTTTTGGCGATCCCACCGGCAAGGAAATGGAGCGCCCGTTGGCCATTGTCCTGCTGGGCGGCATGTTGAGTTCAACCGTGCTGAATCTGGTGGTCATTCCGACCCTGTTCCGCTGGCTGGCTACCCGCTGGCCGGGTCGGTTTGTTCCAGTGGCGGCCTGAGGGGTTGATTGTCAGTAACCGCTATGGCTGGGGCTCGGTTCAGGGCGTAAGATCAACACATCCTGCTGGCTGATGACTGTGGAGAACATGTTCGCTAAATCGCCCGTTTCTTACCTTGCCGCGTTTCTGATCGACTTCAAGCAGGCTGCCAGGCTGCGGCTTGCATTCATCAGCCTGCCGGAAGCCGGAGTCATGATCTGGCTACTGCTGCTGGTGGCCATGCCTGTCCTCATTTTCTCGCACTTGTCTCCTGCCGACCTGGAACAAATCCATGTCGAGCCCCGGAGCCATCTGCTCATCGAGACTTTCTGCGGCCTGACGGCGCTGGCCATTGCCGGCATGATCCTGACCGTATGCCTGAAGCGGCACGAGCCAAGCATGATTCTGTTCGGTCTGGGCTTTCTGGCCATGGGCATATTCGATTTGCTGCATGCCTGGACGGACCCGCATACCCAGCAAACGAGTTTTGTTCTCTATCACACGCTCTCCACCTTGCTCGGGAGCATTTTCATCCTGGCCGGCGTGGTGGTCCGTATTGCGGCAGAACGCAATCATGGATTTTCCAGGGCGGATCTGGCGACTGTTGTAATCGGCCTGGTCATTGCCGTGGGTGTGGCGGCGTTCTACAGCTATTCCATCCCCAGCCTGTTCCCCGTGAAGACCGGCAAGTTCGGCTTCTCATCGATCAACCACGGCGCACATTATTTTGCCGGTTTGTTTTATGTGCTGGCGGGCATTGCGTTTTATCGCTATTTTCGTGAGCACCACCAGATACTGACGTTGCTTGTATTCAGCCTGCTCGTGGTGTTCGCCCAAAGTGCCTACCTGTTCAGTTTATCCAGTATGTGGGACCTGCCCTGGTGGGTGTGGCACGGCGTCAAGCTCGTGTTTTACCTTGGCTCTACGCTGATCGTGTTTGTCGGCTTTCTGCTGGCCTTGCGCACGATCGAGGAATCGCGTCAATCACTGGCACAAGCCAATCGCCGGCTCGGGCGTTCGCAGCAGACCATCCGTCAATTCAACCGCGAGTTGGAGATCCGCAACCGCATGGTCCAAGAGGCCATGCTCATGCTCAATCTGGACAATACGCTGGACGTGGTCTCCAAAGCCATACATCAATTGCTGGGGCTGAGCAGTTGCGAGCTCATTCTGCGCATGCCTCAGGATGAGGTGGCCGAGTTTGATTGCCGGGCGCGCCGCTTGAGCAGCCGCTGGCCGGTGCGAGCCTTGCGGGACGCGTCCATCTGCAACGCCGAAAACTGCCATCCCCTGCTGCCATTTAAAAAGGCATTCGAATGCGGCTATCGTGATGAGTCGGGCTGTAACTCGGTTTGCCTGTTGCTCACCGCCAATGGCGAAGAGGTTGGTCGCTTGCGCCTTCGGGTGAATGATCCAGGGATGGAACAGCGAAATCTCGCCACGCTAGGGGCCTTGGCCGTGGAAGTCGGCGCCATCGTGCACAACGCGCTGCTTTACCACCAATGGCTGGAGGCCAACGATTTCAGGCGGGCGCTGCTGCGAGTGTCCAACATGCTCACCTCCACGCTGGATCTGGATCGGGTACTGGAGGCCGTGTGCAAGGAAAGTGCCGCGCTGTTCGAAAGCGATGGGGCACTGGTGTGGTTGCCGGACCATGACACCGGCAGTTTTTTCCTGGCGGCCAAATGGTTTGCACAGACGGATCAGCAAGTGTCGGCAGAGCTTGAAGCCTGGTGTAGAAACGGAGAGCAATGCTCCACTCTGCTGGAGGGCATCAGTGGTCAGTACCACCCTGTCAGCATCCTGTGGCAAGACGCATCCCAGACCACACCGTTCAGCAAGCCCAAGGGTTGCCCCTGGGAGGCGCTTGCCCTGTTTCCGCTGCTGGACGGTGAGCATCTTATCGGTGTGATGGTGCTGGCGCGCAACGCCCCGGTGCGTTTTAGTGCGGCCACCTTGAACAAAGGCGTGCTGCTTGCGGGTCAGGTGCGCATCGCCATCAACAATGCACAAAGCTTCGCGCGGCTCACCGAGTTCAATCAGCAACTCAAGCTGGCAGAAGAAGGCAAGATACGCAGCGAACGCATGGCCGTCATGGGCCAGATGGCCGCTTCGGTCGCACATGAAGTGCGCAATCCTTTATCCGCCATCAATAACTGTCTGGCGGTGCTGAGGCCGGACGTCCGCGCAAGCGCGCGCAGCAGTGCCGCACTGGAAATCATTCAAGGCGAGGTGGAGCGGCTGACCAACCTCACCAGCAATTTCATGTCTTTCGGCAAACCCCGTGTGTCGGTCAGCAAACCCATCGTGCTGGAGCAAGTGGTGAAAAAAACCTGTGCCTTGCTGGAGCGGCACATCAGCCAGGAGGGTCTTGCCATCCAGTTGACATTGAATATCCCGTCTACCTCTTCGCTGCTGGCGTTCGATGCGGAAGGCCTTGAGACCGTACTCTGGAATCTCCTGCTCAACGCGACCCAGGCTATTCATGGGCCTGGTCGGGTCGCGGTCGCATTGCGGCGTTATCCGGGGCATTTTCTGGTGGTGGTGGTGGATTCCGGCAAGGGCATTGCGCGTGAGGATCAAGCCCGGATTTTCGAGCCATTTTATTCACAGCGGCCCTTGGGTGCAGGTTTGGGGCTGGCTATCGTGCAACGCCTGGTCCGGGAGTGGGGCGGCGGTTTCCGTCTGCGGAGCCGGCTTGGACAGGGTACGGCGTTCTTTCTGCGCGTACCTGTCCGAATCAAAGAAACCTTTGTCGGACGCGAGGTCACCTGAATGCGCATCCTGCTGGTAGACGACCAAAAAAGCCTGCGCCGCAGCCTTTCCCTCATGCTTCAGGGAGCCGGCTTCGAAACCGAGGAGGCGGAAAGCGGCGAAGAAGCGCTGTCTCATCTGGGCAAGCAGACGGTCGACCTGGTGATTACCGATCTGCGTATGGACGGGATGTCCGGCACCGACTTGCTACGTGAAATCAAAAGTATCAACCCGAACTTGCCCGTTATTCTGATCACGGCATACGGCAGCATTGATTCTGCGGTGGACGCCATGCGTCTGGGCGCCTTTGACTACCTGACCAAGCCCTTCCGGGAAAAGGACATCCTGGAGAAAATTCACGCCAGCCAGGCTGTGCCCGTGGGGGCGAACGCACCAGCGTTATCCCGTGAAGCGGACGACATTGTCGCCGAGACGCCGCAGATGCGCGCCACGCTGATCAAGGCGGGCCGGATTGCCCGGACCGACATCAGCGTGATCATCACCGGTGAAACCGGAACCGGTAAAACCCGCGTGGCACGCTTCATTCACGACAACAGTGCCCGCCATCCAGCGCCCTTCATCAGCATCAACTGCGCCAGCCTGCCGGAAAATCTGCTGGAGAGCGAGCTGTTCGGCCATGTAAAGGGCAGCTTTACCGGGGCCACGGAATCCCGCGTGGGGCTCTTCGAGGAAGCGGATGGCGGCACCCTTTTCCTGGATGAAGTAGACACGCTATCACCTGCCATGCAGGCCAAACTGCTTTCCGTCCTGCAGGAAAAAATCATTCGCCGGGTGGGTTCCAACAAAAGCAAAAAGGTCGATATCCGCATCATGTCGGCGAGCAACCAGGATCTCGGCGTGCTCATGGAGACCGGCCACTTTCGCTCCGACCTGTATTTTCGTCTCAACGGGATACGCCTGCATTTACCGCCCTTGCGCGAACGCGGGCAAGACCTGCAACACCTGCTGCAACGTTTTCTCACCAACTACGGACACAAATACGGCCGCA
This sequence comes from Thiobacillus sp., assembly GCA_036568265.1. Lineage (GTDB taxonomy): Bacteria > Pseudomonadota > Gammaproteobacteria > Burkholderiales > Thiobacillaceae > Thiobacillus. Next base: position 159,869 of record DATCSW010000008.1, on the reverse strand, counting down.
GTGGTCTTCGACTGACCCCACGGGCGGAGGCCTGTGTCCTGGGGTACGCTTATCCGGGCAATATTCGCCAGCTGGAAAATTTTGTGGAGCAGATGGCGGTGTTCGCTGATGATGACGGTCATATCGACACGGATGCGTTGCCCGAAGATTTGCTCCAACAAACATTTTCGCCGACCACAAGAAACGATCCTGCCGGTATGGCCGAAACCGCCGGCAGCATTGCAGACTCGGAGCGGCGAATGATCGAATCCACGTTGCTGCGTGCGGCCAATATCGGCGAGGCGGCACGGGTGCTGGGCATCGGCCGCACGACGCTGTGGCGCAAGATGCGCGAATACGACCTCCACTTCCGTCCGAACAGACGCAATCACTGAACGTTTCTATCCCGTCCGCTTCTGGTACGGGGCTTGCTTTCCTAGATGGCAGGGGCTTTGGGCCCATCGTTTTGGAACACAAGAGGAGACGGAAGCATGTCCGCCAAACATCATTTTTCAAGCCTGGTCCTGATTGCGATTTGTTCGCTGCAATCGGCATCCCTGTGGGCTAAAGAACCTGCAGTCGTGGTAACCCCGGTCAAATATGAAGTCACGCTCGACGACAAATTGCCGGCGGTGCGGGAGATGCTGATTTCGGCCCTGGAAGCCAGAAATTATGCCGTCATCAACCAGCTTAACGTGCAGGAAGGCCTGGCAAGCCGGGGCATTGAAGCGCATCCGCTGCAGCTGATCGAGTTCTGCAATCTGACCCAGGCATACACCATTACCCGGCATGTTCCCGACTTCGAGATGTTTGCGCCATGCCGGTTTGCCCTGTTCGAAAAGGATGGCAAAACCACGGTCATGGTGCAGCGCCCCGCGCATGTGCTATCGATTCTGGCCAAAGATCCAAAGCTGTCGAAAGAAGGCAAGACCTCCCTCGAAGGATTTGATCGTGATCTGAAAGCGATGCTGACAGAGCTGGCAAATGGGGGGTTCTAAACACGCTTCATTCCATTTTGGAACATGAAGGAACACGTCGCTTAATCAACCCAAGGGAGAACCCATGCATATCTCAAAGAAATCATCCAATGATCGCGGTCACACAGCGCCATACTTTCTCGCGGTCGCCGGTCTGTTGTTTTGTGCCGGTTCGGCGCCAGCTATTGCCCAAAACCATGCATCCAAGATGACTTCCACTGCAGTACTGGTGGCGACCTCAGGTAGCGCCGTCAGCGGCACGCTGAAGTTGCATGAAGGCCAGGATCGCGTCGTGCATATCACCGGGACCATAAAGGGCCTCACCCCTGGAAAACACGGGTTTCATGTGCATGTGAATGGCAATTGCGATTCACCTGACGGCATGAGTGCCGGCGGACATTACGCGCCAACCGGCGGTCGGCATGGCGCACCCGGCAGCCAGGCGCATCACCTGGGCGATCTGGGCAACATCGTTGCGGATGAACGTGGCCAGGCTGTCGTCAATGTCACGGTGCCCGGTGTCACGATTGCGCTGATGGGGACCGCATCCATAGGCGACCGTAGCATCGTGGTCCATGCGAAGGAGGACGATTTCTCGGACCCTGCGGGCAACTCGGGGGCCCGAGTGGCGTGCGGGGTGATCGAGTCGGACATGATGATGATGCGCATGTAGCCAGGCGACCACGTCGTGCACCTTGCCGTGCAACGCTGCGTCAATTTGCCACATTCCCGCACCCTGCAATCCAAGTGATGATAGGGCGCTCTTTGATCAAGAAAGAAACAGGAGGCTCCCGGATGAATAGATACGTTTTTGTGCTGCTGCTGGCAGTGGGCCTGGCGCCCGCGGCAGCGAGCGCGATGGATCATTCCGCCATGCCACGCCCCGCCAAGGCGGCTCTCGCGGTAGGCGCGACGCTCGACGGCAACGGACGTGTGTGGTTGGCCAAGGTGGAGCGCCAGCAGCTCTGGGTTTCCTGGTCGAACGACGGCGGGCAGCGTTTCTCCCGCCCGGTTGCGGTCGCGCTTGAACCGGAAGACATTGCAGCCAACGCGGAAAACCGTCCGAAGATCGCCGTTGCGCAAGATGGCACGGTGTTGTTGAGCTGGAGCCAGTCGCTGCCAAAAAGATTCACCGGCAATATCCGCTTTGCCCGTTCCATCGATGGCGGCCGCAGCTTTTCAGCGCCGATCACCCTGAACGACGATGGCCGTATCGGCAGCCACAGCTTCGACTCACTGGCGATTGATGGTGCGGGCCGGGTGGCGGTGACGTGGCTAGACGGACGCGACCGTGATGCGGTCCGTGAAAAAGGCGGCACATTCGCCGGCACGTCGGTCTACTTCGCGCAATCTGCCGACAATGGCGCGCGTTTCACCGCCAATCGCAAACTCACCGAGCATACCTGCGAGTGCTGCCGCACCTCGCTGACCTGGACTGCCGAGGGGCCGGTCGCGCTCTGGCGCAACCTGTACGGCACCAACACACGCGACTTCGCACTTGCCAATCTGGATACGGGCAAGATGGATCGCGCCACCGATGACGAATGGCAGATTGATGCCTGTCCCCATCACGGCGGCGGCCTGGCGGTTGACGGTCACGGTGCTTTGCACCTGGTCTGGTTCACTCAAGGCAAGACGCGCCAAGGGCTGTTTTACAAACGCATCGCGGACGGGCGTGAGACATCGCCCATGGCGCTGGGCGATTCCGCGGCACAAGCGGGCCACGCGACGGTGGCGGCAGCAGGCAGCATGGTGTTGATTACCTGGCGCGAATTCGATGGGCGTGCCTATGTTGCGCGGGCCATGCACTCGACCGATGGCGGCGCGTCCTGGAATGCGCCGTTGCGCCTGGCAACGTCCAATGGGGCGGCTGATTATCCGCTGCCGCTGACCGACGGCAAGCAGGCGCTGGTGGTGTGGAATAGCGCAAGCGAAGGCGTGCGCGTTCTGCCGCTTGAATCGGGCAAGTCGAAATGATCCGGCGCGTGTTGTTCGGGATACTGGCAGTGCTGGTTCTTGCCGCGCCAGCGGGTGCAGACGAGCCAGCTGCGTTCACCACCGACAGCCTGGAAAAGATCAAGGCGCAGTACGCCGGCCGCCCTTTCATTCTCAGCCTGTGGTCAGTCAATGAATGCAGCTACTGCATCGCCGAGTTGACCTTTCTGGGCAAGTTCGCAAAAACGCAGAAACGCCTGCCTCTGGTGTTGGTTGCAACGGATTCGCCCGAGTTTGTCCCGGCCATGCAAAAAACTCTGAGCGAGTTTGGGCTCGACAAGATGGACAGTTGGGTGTTTGACGACGCCTTTCCCGAGCGTTTGCGCCATGTCATCGACCCATCATGGTACGGCGAACTGCCGCGCACGTATTTATACGACGCCCAGCATCAACGCGAAACCGTTGTCGGGAAAGTGAGCGCGCAGCGCCTGCGCGAGTGGCTCAAGAAACACAAGCTGGCCCACTGATTTAAAAACACGGAGGAAGTATGAAGCTGAACCTCATTCCGCTCGCACTGGTGGGCATGCTGTGCGGGTCTGCCGCCTGGGCGGAAGGCCCGGCCGAATCGGTGCTGCCGGAGATGACGGTGACGGGCACCCGTGAAGGCGAGTTGCTGAGCGAGACTCCAGCGACGGTCGGTATCGTCAAGGGCCAGACCCTGCGCGAAACCCGGCCCACTCACCCGAAGGAAATCCTCAATCAGACGCCTGGCGTCTGGGTCAGCAATCTGTCGGGCGAGGGCCACTCCACTGCGATCCGACAGCCGCTGACGACCAGCGCGGTTTACCTCTATCTTGAAGATGGCATCCCGACCCGTTCCACCGGCTTTTTCAATCACAACGCGCTGTACGAAATCAACGTGCCGCAGTCGGGCGGAATGGAGGTCATGAAAGGTCCGGGCAGTGCGCTGCACGGCTCGGACGCGATTGGTGGCACGATCAACGTGCTGACCCGCACGCCACCGAGGCAGGCTGAACTCGAACTGAGCGGGGAAGCGGGGTCGTACGGTTGGGGCCGCATCCTGGTGGGCGGCGGCAATGCCTACGGCGACGACGCCTGGCGCGCCAGCCTGAACCTGACGCGCACCGACGGTTGGCAGGACAATGCTGGCTATGATCGCCAGACCGGCACCGCGCGCTGGGACCGCGCGCTCGGCGACGACGCGCTGCTGAAAACGGTGCTGTCGTTTTCCAGGGTCGATCAGCAACACGTCGGCAAGTTGAGCGCAGGTGAATTGAATGCCACGCCGCGCGCCAACAACGTACCGTTTTCCTATCGTCAGGTCGATGCTTTGCGTGTATCGACGGCCTACGAAAAGGAAACCGCCAATTCGCTGCTGTCCATGACGCCCTACTTCCGCGACAACAGCATGGAGATCCTCCCCAACTGGAGCGTTGGCTACGACCCAAGCCAATACGTCACGAAGAACCAGTCTTTCGGCTTCCTCAGCAAATTCCGCCGCGACTTCGAGCCGATGCGGGCACGTATTATCGTCGGCCTGGATGTCGACTACAGCCCGGGATCGCGCGACGAGGATTCGATTCGTCTCGATAAACGGGTGAACGCCTATGGCGGGACCACCTATAGCCGCAACGCCGCTGCGCCGGTCCGGATCTACGATTACGACGTGACTTTCCGGGGTATTTCGCCTTACATCCACGGCGAGGCATCGCTCACCGACAAGCTACGCTTGAACGCCGGCCTGCGTTATGACGACATGCAGTACGACTACGAGAACAAGTTCAACAATGGGGTGGCGGGCGCGACCCAAGGGGCGGCGGGCGCGTTTCCGGGCGGTGGTTGGTATGGCCATGTCGCCAGCACCAAGGTCGGTTACAGCCACTGGGGCCCTAAGCTGGGCGCGACCTACGCGTTCAGCGACACGCTGAATGGTTTCGCGGCCTATAGCAATTCTTTCCGCACACCTTCCGAAGGCCAGGTATTCCGCGGCAGCCGCGAGTCCACGGCAATCCAGGCGCAGGCCGCTGCCGAATCGCTACTCCACCTCAAGCCGGTGATTGTCGACAACCTGGAGCTCGGCCTGCGCGGCCAATCCGGAACGATGCGTTACGAAGCATCGGTCTATCACATGACCAAGCAGGACGACATTGTCAGCTATACCGATCCGCTTACCACCCAGCGAACCGTAGTCAACGCGGGCAAGACCCTGCACCGCGGCATTGAGCTGGGGCTGGGCCTGACGCTGGCGCGGGACTGGCAAGTCGATGCCAGCCTGTCGTACGCCAAGCACACTTACGAGACCTGGACCGTTTCCGGAACCGCCGACTATAGCGGCAAGGAAATGGAAACCGCCCCGCGCATGATCGCCAATACCCGCCTCAGCTATTCTCCCGGCTACATGAACGGCGGCCGCTTTCAGCTCGAATGGTTCCGGCTGGGCAGCTACTGGCTGGATGCTGCCAACACCGGGAAATACGGTGGCCACCACCTGGTCAACCTGCGCGCGAACTACCCCTTCGGCAAGGGGATGGAGCTCTTCGGCAGCATCAGCAACCTGTTCGACAAACACTACGCCGAAACCGCCGACGGCACCGGCGCTGCACCGACCTTTACTTCCGGCCTGCCGCGTTCGGCCATCCTGGGACTGCAGGCGAAGTGGTAAGTCGGGCGAGGGGTGAGCGGATGTCATGAATGAGAGCCTGGAGCGGATGGACTGGAATCGTGCGGTTGGCTTGTTGGTGGTGCTGGCCTTGCATGGTGGCGTGCTCTACGGATTGTGGAGCGCACGTTTGATTCCGCCACCGGCCGAGGCAGTGACCCTGTTCGTGAACTTGATTCACCCGCCATCGGCACCACGCGTCACCCCACCCCTGCCGCCGCCCAGTCCGGTCAAACGGGACGCGCCGCCGCCGGTCAAGCAGCCGCACTACCATCTGGCGGCACAAGCGCCGGTGGAGTCGCCGCAAGAAGCTGTGGAGCCGCTGCCACCACCCGAACCTGTGGTCGAACCGCCACCTCCCGTCCCTGTGCCCGTTCCCGTACCCGTGCAGGAGCCGTCTCCACCCGCACCGCCCAAACCTGCCGGGCCGGTGGCACTGGCGTCCGATCTGGCGGTAGCCTGCCCCGAACGTCGACCACCCGTCTACCCGCCCCTGTCGCGCCGCCTAGGCGAAACCGGCAAGGTCGTGCTGCGGGTGGAACTGGACGAAACGGGGCGCGTGAGTACAGCACAGGTCGTGACCAGTAGCGGCTCCAATCGCCTCGACGCAGCTGCGCTTGCGGCAGTCAGAACCTGGCGCTGTCATCCTGCGCAACGCGACGGCCAGGCCGTCCGTTCACTGGCGACACAGCCATTTAATTTCACACTTGAAGGACGTTGATCATGGAAAACAGCCTGGGCTTTGTTCATTTTCTCGCGCAGACCGATACGCTCGGACGCATCGTGCTATTGCTGTTGCTCGCACTCTCGGTGGCGAGCTGGTATTTGATCGTGACCAAGGCACTGGCAAATTATCTGGCGGGTCGCCGCGTCGAGATGTTCCTCAAACAATTCTGGGCGGCCGAATCCCTGCAGGACGTGAGTACTGCGCTGCGCCAGCAGCCGGTGGACAACGCGTTTGCCGAACTGGCGCACCAGGCGCTTGAGGCCGCCCACGATAACCACCAACACGGTATACAGAAACTGGCCGCCGCCGGCGGGCTGGGCGAGTTCTTAACCCGTCTCCTGCGCAATGGAATCGACCAGGAAGCAATGCGCGTGGAGCGCGGTCTTACCGTGATGGCCTCGGCCGGTTCTGCTGCGCCCTACATCGGATTATTCGGCACCGTCTGGGGGATTTATCACGCGCTGGTCAATATCGGTTTGTCAGGCCAGGGCACGCTGGACAAGGTGTCGGGCCCGGTCGGCGAGGCGCTTATCATGACCGCGGTCGGTCTGGCAGTCGCCATTCCCGCGGTGCTGGCCTATAACGCGTTCAACCGGCGCAACCGTGTCTGGCTGGCCAGGCTCGACGCCTTTGCACACGATCTATACACGGTGATCACTGTGGGCGAGAAGGCCGGCAGTTCGGCTGGCGAGGGGCGTCCGCGACGTCCTGCGGCCACGCTGGAATCACGCATGTTCGCGAAAGGGTAACGACATGGCGATGGGAAGCCTTGATCCGCGCCGCCATCAGGGCCCAGTGGCGGAAATCAACGTGGTGCCGCTGGTGGATGTCATGCTGGTGTTGCTGGTGATCTTCATCATCACTGCGCCCTTGCTTACCCACTCAGTCAAGATCGATCTGCCCAAGGCCAGCAGTACGCCCAACATCACCCGGCCCGAACATATCGAGTTTGGCATACGCGAGCATGGCATGCTGTTCTGGAATGGTGCGCCGGTGTCTCGGCAAGAGCTGGAGGCACGCTTTGCCGTGGAAGCAAACAAGCAACCGCCACCCGAGTTACACATCCGCGCCGACCGCCATGCGCACTATGAAACCGTGGCTCAAGTGATGTCGGCCGCCGCGAAAGCCGGGCTGGTGCGCATTGGGTTCGTGACCGACCCGGCGCAACCCTGAGAGCAGCGCAGAGGCCTGGATGGGAGGCTGGCTGGCCAGCAAGGCTATGAATCGGAGCAATCCTGTCTGCTTCAAATTAAACGGCCGCCGACACGCTTCGTCTTCCACTGAAGGACGCGACGTTTTTCCGATACCCGCTGAAAGTCTTGTTGAAACAGTTTCGTAAACGGCGGAAACACGTTTGTTTCAATTTGGAATGGATGCGTGACTTCGGTGCCAGAGCGTGAGCGTACCGTGATGTTTTATATGACATTTACAAACTGGCATTGTTTGTGCTGGTTCAGCGTTGGGAAGTGTGTCTCCGCCAAATCCTGGTATGCACTGTCCTCTCCTGTTTAGAGCCGACATGTGTCGGCTCTTTTTTTGGATATCGGTCTGCCATTCATTCCGTATTGATTGGTCGGCGCTGCTGCTGCCTGGTGATTGCATCGTGCTGACAGCGTCAATCCCTTTTCCCGGTCGTCAGACGGCAACCCATTTCCCAAGCCTGCGCAACGTTTCATCGTGGAACGAAAATCGAAACAATGCGCGCTTGACGCTCTGATAACACATTGTATTTCTTGAATAAAAAAACCTGGCACGCTCGATGCTTTAGTTGGCGTGCGACATGTCGTCGCACCTCAATCCGTTTGTGATGAATGCATTCGCCGGTCAGGCGACATAAGTTGGGATGGGGCGAACTTTAGGAGGCGAGCATGAAAATTCGAGTAAGTCAAAACAGGGCGAGCGGGCGGATCAAGTCCACATGTACTTTTATGTCTTTGGCCACCCTGCTGGCTCTGCCCGTGGGCGCGGCGCTGGCCGACAGTAAGGACGGCGCTTTCCCCACTGCAGAAGAGGTGGGTGGTCAGGTTTACATCGATCCTGTGGCAGTAGGTAAAAAGCTGCCGCTCGACTTTGAGGCTTATGGCTTGAATGGCGAGAAAGCCGATCTTGCGAGCGTGGTGCAGAGCAAGCGCTCCATGGTGGTGTTTTTTATCTCCGCCGCACCGGTTTCAGTAAACGAGCTGGCCAAGATTGAAAACTTCACGTCGAAGTATGGTGACGGCATCAATGTGGTGTTTGTCAATGCGGACACGGTGGGTACAGCCTTGATGGGTGGGCCCAAGGCGGTCATCCCCCACTCGGTGCAAACCATGCACACCATCAAGAAGGAGCAAAACCTGAAGACTTCCGCGATCTTTGTTGCGCCCAACGATGCGCTCAGCGCGAATGGAGTCTCCACTCGCCTCGGCATTCGCGGTTTGCCGACTGCGTTTGTGGTCGATGCCAAGGGCGTGGTTGAGAAGGTGTTCGTGGGTCCGCAAAACTGGAAAAAGGGCGACATCTGAATTGGTAGTTCCAGGTCGACAAATTTAAGGAGAATGTAATGAGTATCAACAGAAGGCAGTTTATGCAGGGCGCTTTGGCCGCCGGCGTTGCCGGTTCGGCGGGCATGCTCGGCGCCGGCAAGGCGTTTTCGGCTGTACACAATCCGGTCGGCGAGGCGCAAGCTGAGTTGTTCGGCAAATTCAAGGGCAACGTGGTACTGCTGCCGAGCAAGTATGGTGGCTACGTGCAGGCAATGGATTTGTCCGTGCCCGAGACCCTGGCCTGGTACAACTACGGCCTGCATGGCATCGACATGCCGATTCCCCACCACATCGCTGCCATGCCGTCGGCAGACCCTTACAAGGGCTTCGATTTCTACCAGACCATGCAGCCGCCGGCCTCGCCTTATGTCAACGAGAACTCGCCAGAGTGGCGCAACCGTGGCGATTTCAAGATGTTCAAGATGCGTTACGACGGCAGTGGAAAGCAGAACTCCATCTCCGTGGTCAACGACATCGGTGCCACTACCGGTATGTCGTTGGGCGTGCACGTCTCCATCGGTGTGGGTGAAAACGCCAACAAGTACGTGGCATTCGCGGATGGTCAGAAAGACTTGGTGCTGATCACGGACTTGAGCGACAACCCGAAGATCGTCAAGGCATTCCGTGCCGACTACGACCCTATCGCACGGCAGCTGAACATCAGCCATGTCTTCCCCGATGCCACCACAGGCAAGTTCGACTACGTGGGCCGCAAAGGCATGAAGACGACTCACGAAGCGATGCTCGGCGAAGAACTGATGCCGGCCGACCCCACCGCAGTATTCGTCGATGCCTTCACCTGGCATCCGACGCTGCCGTTCGGCGCCATCCTGATCCGCCGCCTCGGCTGCTGCGCCATCGTCGACACCCGTACCTGGGAAGTCGTGGCGCTGCTGTCGACCGCCAAAGGGTCGCCGGATACCTTCCCGCTGGTGAAGCAGACCGGATTCACCTGGACCTTCGCTGTGCCGTCCGTGCTGACGCCATTGCACGAGGCCGGTTTCTTGACGAGCGGCGAGTATTTTGTGGCCTGTAACAACGTGCTGCAGAACAACATCGCGGTCTATCGCTCGACCGATGAGAATCCCAACAAGTGGAAAAAGGAAGCCTTTGTCGAAGGTTTCGGCACCAAGTATCTGCCGCTGCACATGGGCAACGTGCCAGATTCCCGCTTCGCTTACTTCACGATGTGGGCACGCAAACCCAACAACGGCTATATCTGCAAGGTCGACACCAAGACCTGGAAGGTGATCGCCAAGTGGGATACCGGCCCCGATCCGCACACCTGCGACTGTACCGTGGACGGCAAGTACATGACGACGGTGTACAGCGGGCACCAAGCGGGTCAATCGGGTCTTGTGGTGATCAACGTCGAGACCGACAAGATCGAGGCTCGCCTCCCTTGCCCAGGTGGTATGCACGACCACGTTGTGGTTCCCGAAAGCTGGGAAGGTCTGAAGTTCTCACGTAGTACCTCGGTGTAATTGGGTGGTCCCGTCGGCAGCATGTGCTGTCGACGGTATTTCACTGAGCAGTGATTGATCAAGGCAAGGAGATCCAAATGAATATCAGCAGTCTGAATCAGAGCCATTTGGCATGTGCGGTACGCCGCCTGGCCGGCATATTCCTGATGGTTTTGTTAAGTTGGGCGCCCCCCGTATGGGCGCATAGCAACGAGTATCTGGCCACCGTGCAAGGTGCCCATGGCGGCATGTTGCGCATGGCGGAGATGTATCACTTTGAACTGGTCATGAAAGACGGCGAAGCACGCGTCTGGGTCACTGACCATGGTGATGAGCCGCAATCGACTAAGGGAGCCGTTGCGATTTTGCGTGTCATCAATAAAAACGAGGCTTTCTCGATATACCTGAAACCGACCAACAGCAATGAGTTGATGATCAAGGATGCGCGACTCAAGCCGCGCAACGGAACGAAGATGATTCTGACGGTCACCATGAATGGCGAAGCGCCGCTGCAGACGCGTTTTTCATTGGACTAGTGGGAACGGCTTCGATAACCCAGGATGGCTCGTATCCTGCCAGCGAACGGATTCAACATCCGAACGATGGTGTTGACCGTTGCGTGACAGGTGGCCATTGAAGTGTTGAATAACCAGTGAATACACCCATGAAAATCCGAGCTGATTTCTTCCTGCTGCCTCTGGCAATCATGGCCGTGTTTGCAGCATCGGTCTCTGCCCAGCCAAGCACAGCCCAGACAGATAACCGGGACCGCTTGATTACCACCAATAGCTGCGTCGCATGTGATCTGACGGGCGTCAGTATGGTGGGACAAAACCTGCTAGGTGCCGATCTGAGGGAGGCGGACTTGTCTCGTGCCGATCTGCGCGGCGCATCTCTGATTGGCGCAGATCTGTCCGGGGCCCGGTTGATTGGCATCAACCTGAGTGGAGCCGTGATAGGCGGGACGGTGATGAACGGCGCGGACATGCAAGGCAGCAATCTGTCCCAGGTGAATGCCAATCGCACGAGCTTCACGCAGGCCGACCTGAGTGGGGTTGATTTTAGCGGCGCCCTGCTGGAACGCGCCAATATGGAAGGCGCGGATCTGCACGGTGCCAACTTCAAGGATGCAGATTTATACGAGGCCCGTTTTCTGTTTTCCGGAATGCAGGGCACGAATTTTTCAGGCGCAAATCTGCATGCGGCCGATTTTAGTGAAGCGGAGGTGTCCGGAATGCGGACCGATGCCAGCACCACCTGCCCGGACTTGACCCCGGGGCCGTGCGTTTTTCAGTAACACCTGGGTGGCGACACCTGGACATACCAAGGAGCAAACATGTATCAATTTCCCACAAGCATCCGCGCCGCGGGCGCATGCTTGATTCTGATGGCCGGATTTGCACAGACGGTACACGCGGCTGAACCCAAGGCGCCCACCGGGCAGGAGTTGGCCTTTGACAACCGCAAGGGCAATTGCCTGGCCTGTCATGCGATTCCTGGCGATTCAAAAGCCGTCACCAGCACCAACATCGCCCCGCCGCTGATCAGCATGAAGGAACGTTTCCCGGATCGCGTAAAGCTTTACGCCCAACTCTGGGACGCATCAAGAACCAATACTGACAGCCTCATGCCCCCCTTTGGCAAGCACAAGATTCTGAGCGATGACGAGATCAACAAAGTAGTGGATTACATCTACGGACTGTAATCACGCGCATTCACCATCGACACCTTACGGAGAAAAAAATGAAGCAACTGATCTGGATCATGTCCTGCCTGGGATGGCTCGCCGTCTCTGCGAATGCGCAGGCCACACCGGAAGACCATCGTCTGCAGGTCGTGAACGCGGTACAGAAACTATATCCCGCTATCAAGTTTGAGGATTACGTACATGGCGCCCTGGCATTCAGCGCTGATGCCAAGGACCAGTATGACGCCATCATGGCTTTTCCGCCTTACGATTCGGAAATCGAGAAAGGCGCCAAGTTGTGGGCAACCCCGTTCAAAAACGGCAAGCGTTATGCAGACTGTTTCCCTCAAGCAGGTAAGAATGTGGTCGGCAATTACCCGTTGTTCGATGCCGCCACGAAAAAGGTGGTGACGTTTGAAATGGCGCTCAACCAATGCCGAACCGCTAACGGGGAAGCGCCTTACAAACATGGCGACATGAATACCATGGGGTTGTTGACGGCCTATGCCCGCACTTTATCCGACGGTATGAAAATGAATATCAAGGTGGAGGGTCAGGATGCCCTGGCCGCATTTGAAGCGGGGCAGCGATTCTTTCATCAGCGCCGCGGTCAGTTGAATTTCTCCTGCGCGGGCTGCCATATCAATCATGTCGGCAATGTCCTGCGCACCGAATATCTCTCGATGGCGCCTGGCCAGGCCACGCACTGGCCAGCTTTCCGTGGGGGCGACTACGCCCTATTCACCTTGCAGCGCCGGTATGCCGCGTGCAACCAGATGGTACGCCTGGCACCGCTTGAAATAGGCGGCGAGGAATACAACAACCTTGAGTACTACCACAGCTATCTGAGCAACGGCCTGCCACTCAAGGCGTCGGTCTTTCGGAAATGAAAGGCAGTGCGCGGCAAGCGTGCCCATTTAATTCAAGGAGAACAGGGATGAAGGTAATTCGGAATGTAGTCCGGATGATGGCCGGAGGAGTGTTCCTGCTTGGCATCACCGGCCCGATTGTGCATGCGGCCGAGAACACATCCGGCGCAGCGCTAACAATCGATGCGGCAGAGGCGCTGTCCAATGCGGAATTCCTCGTCGGGATGGCAAAAAGCAAGAAATCATTGTGGACGACAGCCGCAGGTGCGTTGACCCAGGCTCAGGAGGCAGCCAAGAAGCAGGACAGTGAGGCCGTGATCCGGCATTCAGCTGTGGCAAGCGAGCAGGCGTTTCTTGGCATGGCGCAGAGCGGCTATCCGCTGACCGGCGCGGATTGATCAGCATCGACATGTAACAGCGCCATGATGATACCCCGTCGCGCTGGCGGCAATGGGTGTCAGCAGGCGTGCGTGTCGAGCATGCCGTGTCGAGACGCTCGACTCGGAAAAGCGTGACGCATCCAGCTAAAAGCCCCGTGCCGGTTTGGCCGAACAGCAGCCTGACGCGTGGAGATAGACGGCAGCCCACTCGAAATCCATGAGCGCTCGCCGGTGAATCAGGAAGCTGACCTGACCAATTGGGTTGGGCTGGCTACACTGTTCATGTCTTTCAACGTCGGCAGAACAAGTGGCTGGATCACAGGGCGTGCGTAGTTTGGAACGATGGACTTTTTTAGCAAACAGCTGCCGTTTTTAAGGTGAAGCCTGGGCGGGGTTTTTGCTCAGGCTTCAAGCGCGCGCTTAATGCCGCTTCTGGTCTTCTTTCAGTGCGAGTGTGGCCACCTGAACGCGGTTGCGCAGACCGAGTTTTTCCATGATGTTGCGCAGGTGGTTGCGCACCGTGTTTTCCGACAGCGTCATCTTGTAGGCGATGGCCTTGTTGGACAGACCCTCTTTCACCTGGTCGACAATTTCCATTTCACGCGCAGTCAACGCGGCCAGTGCGCTGTTGTTGAGCTCGCCGCGTGCCATCTTCTGCATGATGTTGAGCGGGAAGCTGCTTTGGCCGTCACACACGCTGCGAATCGCGGCGAGCACTTGTTCAGGATCGCTGGACTTGATGACATAACCGTCCACGCCAGACGAAATCGCCTCGGAGATTTCTTCGTCGGTATCGGCAATGGTCAGCATGATGACCTTGATGCCGAGATCGCGCAGATCGGAAACAAGGTCCAGCCCGTCTGCATCCGGCAGCGAGCGGTCGAGCAAGGCCGCATCGGCCGAGTTGCCCGCCTCGATCCAGGCGCGCAGCTCGGCTGCATTCGCCAACTGGGCCGTCAGATTCAGGTCGGGCTCTTGTTCGATGTAACCGGCAACCCCCATGCGCAGCAAGGGGTGGTCGTCAATCAAGATGATATTCAGGGTACTGGACATGTGTTCTCCGCTGCTTTTCTGGTAGTGATGTTCAAGTAGGCAAACCACGTGGTTTGCGCGGTGCGTTAACGAATAATGCATCATAGACCGGAATCGGTAAGCATTTGAGAACTCGCGCCGCCCACGCCATCTGCCAGGGGATCACCGTGTAAGCGCGCCGCAATTTGACGCATCGCGCCACCTTGGTCGCAGCGGTCTCGGCCGACATCTTGAAGGGCATGGCATAAGGGTTGACCTGTGTCATGGGGGTGTCGATGTAGCCGGGCGCAACCGTGACCACGGCGATTCCGCGCGGTTTCAGTTCCAGGCGCAGCGCCTCCAGATAAACCGTTGCCGCTGCCTTGGAAGCGGAGTACGCGCCACCGCCCGGCAAACCGCGCACGCCGGCCACGCTGGAAATGGCACACAGCGTCCCCCGGTTTGCAGTCATCGCGGCAATGAAGGGTTGGAAGGTGTGCACCAGCCCGAGCACATTGGCATCCATCACCGCCCGAAACACAGCGGCATCGTCCGCTTCTTCAGTCAGTGTGCCGACGCTGATGCCTGCCGCCGCAATCACAATATCGGGTGGTCCGACCGCATCCAGAAACGCTTGCGCCGCACCTTGCATGGCGGCGGCATCACGCACGTCGGCCTGGTAATACAGCGCGCCCACCAGCCCATCAGCGGTGGCTTGCAAGCCTTCGAGCCGCCTGCCGACCAGGCCTAGCAGTGCACCCTGGGCGCCGTAATGCTGCGCCAAAGCGGCGCCCAGCCCGGAGCTGGCACCCGTGATGAAAACCCGTAGGGGTTGGCTCACAAAAGGTTGACAGTTAAAACCGGCTGCGAGCGAGCCTTACTTGCCTTTGCGTTCGGCACGGGCTTTGTCGACCAGCTGATCGAGTATTTCGAACAGCCGCGCTTCGCTGCGGGCCATCGATACGGAAGTCGAATATTTGCCATCAATAATAAAAGCCGGTACGCCATTGATACCGTAGGCCGTGGAAAGCTTGGTGCCTTTCATGACTTTGGACTGAGTCGAAAACGAGTTGTAGATGGACTCGAATTTTTTGCGGTCCAAGCCTTGTTTGGTGACCCAGTCACCCAGCACGGTCGTATCGTTGAGATTGAGGTTTTCCACGTGGTACGCGTTGAATACCTTTTCATGCAGGCGGTCGAGCTGGCCCATCTGCTCAAGCGTGTAGTAAATCTTGGCGCCGGGTGCCCAGTCGTCGCGGAACACGGCCGGCACGCGGCGAACCTGCGCGTCCTTGGGCAGCTTTTTCAACCAGGTGGTGAGAGCCGGTTCCAGCTGAAAGCAATGCGGGCAGCGATACCAGAAAAACTCCAGTACTTCGATTTTCTTGCCGGTGGCAACGGCTTGTGGTGCTTTGAGGCGAGAGTAATCGTGGCCTTCAAACGCTTCATCCGTTGCGGCAAAAGTGGAAAAAGACAAAACAGTCGCGGCAACCAAGGCCAGTGTGCGGGTAAACATCAAGGCGTCTCCTGTGTGTTGGGAATTTCTTTGACTAAGGTGGCGGGGATATTGTTCTGTGCTAAAAGTTTTCGGGTCTGGTTAATTTGGTCCATGGCATTGAACGGACCGACGCGCACCCGATGAAATATGCCTTTTTCGCCCAGATCGCGGGTTTGAATCACGGTTTCAATGCCGAGCATCGCCAGCTGGGCTTTCAGATTGTCCGCATCGGCGGGGTTCTGGAACGCGCCTGCCTGCAAATAATAGAGTGTCGTGTCCGGTGCAATGGCGTGGGTTGAAGGCTGCGCTTCGTCTGGCGCATCGCTGGGCAACACTTTATAAAAGTCAAAGCTCGGTGCTGTGTCAGGCGTGGCAGAGGGCGCCACTTCCACTTTGGACGGAACGGTCGCATCCGTGTTGAACGCTTTGAACGGATTATTCCCGGTGATCCACAGCGCCACGATTACAGCAAGCACCGCGCCAACAATGAGGCCGATCATGACGCCGCTGAAAATGGTGCCGCCCTTGCGGGGGTAAGCGCTGCCCGCGCGGTCGGTCCTTCGGGAGGGGGATTTTGCCATGACTACATTTTCTCCGGGGCGGACACGCCAAGCAAGGCCAGTCCGTTAACAATCGTAATGCGGGTCGCGTCGGCCAATGCCAGTCGGGCAAGTTTGGTCGCTTCGTTTTCCACCAGGAATTTCTCGGCGTTGTACCAGGCGTGAAAGTCGCCTGCCAGCGTTTGCAGGTAGTTGACCATCAGGTGGGGTGCGAGTTCGCGCGCCGCCGTGGCCACGGTTTCAGGGTACTCGGCCAGGCGCTGCATCAGCGCAGTTTCGTGCGAGGCGGTCAGCGGCGCGAGATCGGCTTGGTCGAGTGTGGTGGTTTCGCCGCCCCATTCCTCGAACACGCGACAAATCCGCGCATGCGCATATTGCACGTAATACACCGGGTTGTCGGTGTTCTTGGCCAGTGCCAGATCGATATCGAACATGTATTCGGTATCGGCCTTGCGGCTCAATAGGAAGAAGCGCACCGCATCCTTGCTGGTCCAGTCGATCACATCGCGCAGCGTCACGTAGCTGCCAGCGCGCTTGGAGATTTTCACCTCCTCGCCGCCGCGCATCACCCGCACCATCGTGTGCATCAGGTAGTCCGGGTAGCCCTGCGGAATGCCCGAGTCAGCTGCCTGCAGTCCGGCGCGGACGCGCGCAATCGTGCCGTGGTGGTCGGTGCCCTGAATATTGATCGCGCGTTCGTAGCCGCGTTCGAACTTGGCGATGTGGTAGGCCACGTCCGGTACAAAATACGTGTAAGTGCCGTCGGACTTCTTCATCACGCGGTCTTTGTCGTCACCGTAATCGGTGGTGCGCAGCCACAGCGCGTTGTCCTGCTCATAGGTCTTGCCGGCGTCGATCAGCTTTTGCACCGTCGCCGCCACACGGCCGCTGGTGTAGAGGCTCGACTCCAGATAGTAGTTGTCAAAGGCCACCGCAAACGCCTTGAGGTCGAGATCCTGCTCGTGGCGCAAATACGCCACGCCAAACTGGCGGATCGAATCGAGGTCGTCGATGTCGCCCGTTGCGGTGTACTCGCGGTCGTCCGACTGCACGGTTTTCTTCGCCATAAAATCCGCCGCGATTTCCGCAATGTAATCGCCGTTGTAAGCCGACTCCGGCCAGTCGGCATCGCCCGGCTTCAGACCTTTCGCCCGCGCCTGCACGCTGTTGGCCAGGGTCTGAATCTGAACCCCGGCGTCGTTGTAATAGAACTCGCGGTATACCGCCCAGCCCTGCGCGGCGTACAGATTGCAAATCGCATCGCCCAAAGCGGCCTGGCGGCCGTGGCCCACATGCAGCGGCCCGGTCGGGTTGGCCGACACAAACTCGACCAGCACCTTGTGGCCCGCCTGGTCGTCACTGCGGCCAAACTGCGCGCCGGCGGAGCGAATCTGCGGCACCAGGCTATGCCAGGCCGCCGGCGTGAGATGAAAGTTGATGAAGCCCGCGCCGGCGATTTCGGTTTTCGCAATCAGCGGTGAAGCCGGCAGCGCATCGAGAATCTGCTGCGCCAGCTCGCGCGGATTCTTCTTCAGCGGCCGCGCCAGCTGCATCGCTGCATTGCTCGAAAAGTCGCCGTGCGACGCGTTCTTCGGGCGTTCGATGTCCAGACTCACCGGTGCTTCGGGGGCCACGGTTTCGAGGGCGGTGCCGATCAGCAGCGCGATCTGGTCTTTAAGTGGATGGGTGTTGGACATGGGTACTAAGAGGCGCGATAAACGCGGGACCGCAGTGCTTAATAAGGTAGCCCGCGATTATAAGCGCCGAGGGCAGGGCATCAAAATGGCGGCTGTTACCCCTGCCATTCAGTGCAGACGAGGCGAGCTCAAATGTGGCAACCGGTTTTCAGCCTTGGTATCGGTTGATGGATAAGCGTGCCTATTGAAACATTAAGCGCCAGTTTAGATGTTTAAATCTCTAGGTTGTGCTTGGATTGGCTGTTGGCTTTACTTATTCAGCCCATATGTTTGCAAAGGTGCGCAGTTGGGCTGAATTGTTCCTGCCGTGACAAAAACGCCCAAACAGTCCGCATTGCGGCGTGCTTGCTGTTTCGCGGCTGGGGTTAGTGTATTCAGCACAGAATCGGCGGCCAACGCCGAGAGGTAGATCGATTCGATATATGCCAGACTATTTCTATCGGACTGAATATCGGGCTGTTTCCTCTCGCGTGCGATACGCGCACTACGCAGTGAAACGTCAGCATACTCGACCAAGGTATCCGGCGCGGGGTAGCGAAGCGCACTTATCCCGAAGCCTTTGACTGCGAGTCCCCAGGCGCCCCTGTTTTTGTCTTTCAATGCGTTCTTGAAGAACAGTGCGGCTTCGTCCCGCTTGGCCGTGGCCGAGTTTGTCTTCAACCAGGCGGCTATGACGGCGGGTTTCGTTAGATCGTCCTGTTCCAGAGGCTTGATTGGTGGCACGTTGCCCGAGGCGAATAAAACTGTGCCGAATAACGCGACGATGCTACCGAACAACAGTGACCATGCCGACAGTTTTCTCATCACCCCTCCTACAAAGAATCAGATATTGATACAACCGTGTCCATCCGGTTGGGTCAACGGTAATACATCCGTTGCTGACTTCCCCCGTATGAAGATAACGGTCATTGCTACCAGGTATCGCATTGCCACGACCAAGAAAAAACCAGGTCTTGGCGTAAGGGGATTGTCCTACGTAATACGCTCCCAAAACATGAGGGAAATCCGGGATTTGTATTGGGTGCAAACCAATCGGGATAGGCTGGCTACCATTATGCGTGATAGCTTTTATTTGTCCGCCGGGGTAGTTCAGCAGTTTCTTCGAAAGGCTAAATGTCACTTGAACCGGGCCATGATAACCAGGACTTCCGCGTTTTAAATGGCCACTTTTAACCGAAAATGTTTTTCCGCGTGCAAATCCTTCCAAAACGGAAAAAAAGTCTCTACCGTCTTTTGATGAGGTGAGGTCGACCAGGAGATACTCAGGCACCGCGATAATCTGCCCACCCGGTTCGGATTTGATATTCAGCCAGCCATCCCCTCCGCCAACCGTGTAATGTTTGTCAGACATATATCCCCTTCCTTGTGCCGCTGCTGTAAGTGAACCAAAAGCATATGTGTAGAGAGGAAGGGGGTCACTAGGCCATTCGGATTTTGCTTGATGGTCGGATATTCAAAACACCAACGGATCCACATCCAACGACCATCTCGCAACACGCGGCTTGATCGTGTCGAGCTGCGGTCGCCAGCCTTTGATCAAGCCTTGCAGGGCTTGTCGATTGGTTGACTGGATCAGCAGCTGCGCACGTTCAAGATTGGCGACGCGTGCCATCGGCGCGGGGGTAGCGCTGAAGACGCTGACCTCTGGGATTTCAGGCGCCAGTGCGGCGGCGCGGTGCAAAAAGGCGAGCGCCGCGTCCATGGTTTTGGCTTCGGCGCGCAGCAGCACTTGCCGGGTGTAGGGCGGCAGGTCGAGCTGTTTGCGTTCGGCCAGCAGTTCGCGCGCGTAGCCGGCGTAGTCGTGGCGTTGCAGGTAGCGGAACAGGGGATGGTCGGGGAAGGCGGTCTGGATGACGACGCGGCCGGGTTTGTCGGCGCGGCCGGCGCGGCCGGAGACCTGCATCAGCTGGGCGAACAGGCGCTCGGTGGCGCGAAAGTCGGGGCTGTAGAGCGCGCCGTCGGTATCGAGTATCAGCGCCAGTGTCATGTTGGGAAAGTCGTGGCCCTTGGCCAGCATCTGCGTGCCCACCAGAATATCGACCGCGCCGCCGTGCACCGCTTCGCCGAGTTCGGCCCAGGCGCGCGGGCGCATGGTGTCGCGGTCGATGCGGCGGATGCGCGCGCTGGGTAACAGGGCGGTGAGCGTTTCTTCGAGCCGTTGGGTGCCTTGGCCGAGCGGTTTCAAATCCGGATTGCCGCAGCTGGGGCATTCGGTTGGGATGCGCGTTTCGAGTCCGCAGTGGTGGCATTTCAGACGACGCGCCCGGGTTGAATTAGAGGCGGCATGATGAAACACCAGCCGCGCCGAGCAGCTGGGACAGGGCGAGACCCAGGCGCAGCTCGGGCAATACAGGGCGGGGGCATAACCGCGGCGGTTGAGGAACACCAGGCTTTGTTCGCCGCGTGACAAGGTCTCGGTTAATGCCGTGATCGCGGGGCGCGTGAGGCCGTTGTCGACGGGAATGTGCTTGAGGTCGACCAGTTCGATGTCGGGCAGGCGGGCGGCGCTGACGGCGCGCGTCTTCAGCTCGATCAGCTGGTAGCGCTTGGCGAGCGCGTGCGCGTAGCTTTCCAGCGAGGGGGTGGCCGAGCCGAGCAACACCGGCACATTGGCTTGCTTGCCGCGTGCCACGGCGACGTCGCGCGCTGAATATCGCAGCCCGTCCTGCTGCTTGAACGAGCCGTCATGCTCTTCGTCCACCACGATCAACCCCAGTTTCGGCAGCGGTGCAAACACCGACAGTCGGGTGCCGAGCAGCACGTCGCAATCGGGCGCGGCGAGCCAGTTCTCGGTGCGCGCGCCTTCGGCGAGGCCACTGTGTAGCGAGGCAATGCGGCGACCGGGAAAGCGGTTGCGAAAATGTTGTTCCAGTTGCGGGGTGAGGGCGATTTCGGGAATCAGCACCAAGGCTTGCCGGCCGTTTGCCAGCACCGCGTCGATCAAACGTAGATACAGCTCGGTTTTGCCGCTGCCGGTGATGCCGTGAATCAGGTGCACACCGAACTGGCTGAGCGTGGGCAACAGGCGGTCCAGCGCGGCTTGCTGCTCTGCCGTGGTGGGATGTGCGGCAGCGGTGACCGGCACATGCGTTGCTTCCGGCGGGGTGCGCGTCCACTCGGCCCAGCCGGCTTCAACCAGCGCAGCGGCATGACGGCCCTGCTTGAGTTCGCGCACGCTGTCGCGCGTCTGCGGGGCCAGGCGCAAGGCATCGAGCAGTGCGCGTTGCGCCTTGGCGCGCGGTGAGGGCTCGGCGGTTTCGCCGGCGGGGGTCAGCATCAGCCAGGGCGTATTCGCGACAAACGGCGTGGCGTTACGCAAACGCGGCGGCAGCGTGGCGAGCAGAATGGCGCCGAGCGGATAGTGGTAGTAATCGGCGCAAAACTGAGCGAGGCGAAGGGTGTCGGCGGACAAGGCCGGTCGGTCGTCGAGTACGCGGATGACGTCGCGCAATTTGTCCGGTTCGATCTCGCTGTCGCTGGATTGCCCCAGCACGACGCCGACTTGCTGGGTGCGGCCGAATGGCACTTCAACCAGGCAGCCGATAGGCGCCGCCCCCACGCTGGCTGGCAGGTGATAGTCGAACAACCGGTCCAGCGGGGTGTCGAGTGCAACCTGAATGATTGTGGGCATGTTAGCGGCGGAACTTAGTAATGTATCTGGATTCGTCTTCTAAGTTACTGTTAACCCAAGCTTAAACAATGTTGTCCACGCAAGCTGTGGATAATTGTGTGAGTGATTTGTGTTGACAGCCTCCCAAGGCCCGTATTCAGGCGGGGAGGCCCGATCGTGCAAAAAGCAGGCAAGGTGGTATTGATATAGTTATCAACGGCTTGTAAATACCCCTGTGCTGTCAATGCTTTCCCGCAAAAAAAAGTTCCCGAAAATCAGAAATGTGTATAAGTCAATGCTTTTATTCCCCCTATTGCAGACATGCAGGTAGACTTTTTCTTGGTAATACATTGATGTTATTGGACATTATGCCTGTTGGATGCCGGCTATCATCCACCCGCCCGTGCCTTGAGCCATTCGGGTGAGGTGCCAGACCTCGTCGAGTGCCGTGGGCGACTGGTCGGCCGCTTCGCGTACCAGACCGGTAAAGCGCACGCTGACGATATGATGATCCGCTTCGTCGACCGCTTCCAGCACGTCGGCTTCGAGCGACATCACATCGGTCACTTGTGCAGCGTCGCCGCGTTCGGCCAATTGCATGCGGATCTCGGCGAACACCTCGGGCGTGGTAAAGGCGCGTAAATCATCCAGATTGCCCGCATCGTAAGCGGCCTGCAGGCGAATGAAATTGATTTTGGCTTCACGTACAAACGCCTGGGCATCGAATCCGGGTGGGAAGGCTTGCGCGGCAACGCTGCCGCCAGATGAAGCATGAGATGCGGCATCGTAAGCGGCCGGCGCGGCATGCGGCATGCCTGCATATTGCGCAGCCGGTGCGGCGGGTGCGTTGCGACGCATGAACCAGCGGAACACCATGAACGCGGCCATGGCCATCAGCGCCAGCATCAAAAAGTTGGCCATCTCTTCACCTAACCCCAGATGTGAAAACAGGGCGGCCAGACCGAGGCCAGCTGCCAGGCCGGCAATCGGACCCATCCAGGATCGCTTGGGCGCGGCAGTGGGTGCGGCATCGGTTTGTTGGCGCTGGGGCGTTGGCGCGGCATTTTGCTTGGCCGGTGCGCTGCGCTTCATGCCAAAGGATTTACTGCCACCCAGGCGCTTGGCCTCGGCATCGTGGGTCACCAGACCGAAGCTGATGAAGACGGCAAACAGGCTGATCAAAAAATGTTTCATGCGGGATCCTGAAAACTGAGAGGTGAACAAGGGGTGTGGAAAGGGTTCAAGCGACAGGCGCTTGTGCGCGAATCGCGCGGCTTCGGCTATGTACTTCGTCGGCCAGTACGGTGACGTTGTCCGGATTGGTGAACTGCGAAATACCGTGACCGAGGTTGAATACATGACCGGGATGGTTGCCGTAGGCGTCAATGATGCGCGCGGCTTCGCTGCGGATGCTTTCGGGCGTGCCGTGCAGCGCACTGGGGTCGAGGTTGCCTTGCAGCGCAACCTTGTCGCCGACGCGCCGACGCGCTTCACCGATATCGACGGTCCAGTCGAGGCCGATGGCATCCGCACCAATAGCGGCAATGGATTCCAGCCAGCCCCCGCCGCCTTTGGTGAAAACGATGCTTGGGACGCGGCGACCATCGCGCTCCTTGATCAGGCTGGAGACGATGCGCTCCATATAGCTGAGCGAAAACTCCTGGTACGCATGCGGGGTCAGGTTGCCGCCCCATGAATCGAAAATCATTACGGCCTGAGCGCCGGCTTCGATCTGCGCATTGAGGTAGTCGATCACGGCCTGGGTGTTCACTTCCAGGATGCGGTGCAGCAAGTCGGGGCGGCTATAGAGCATCGACTTGATGTGGCGGTAGTCAGTCGAGCCCGCGCCTTCAACCATATAGCAGGCTAGCGTGTAGGGACTGCCGGCAAAGCCGATCAGCGGCACGGAGCCATCGAGTGCGCTACGGATGCTTTTGACGGCGTCCATCACATAGCCCAGCTTGTCGATTGGGTCGGGTGCTGTGAGGGCGCGGATTTCCCATTCGTCACGCAGCGGGCGCTCAAAGCGGGGGCCTTCGCCTTGCGAAAAATACAGACCCAGGCCCATGGCGTCAGGCACGGTGAGAATGTCGGAAAACAGGATGGCAGCATCGAGCGGAAAGCGCGCCAACGGCTGCAGCGTCACTTCGGTTGCCAGGTCAGGCGTTTTGCAAAGCGTCATAAAATCGCCGGCGCGAGCACGTGTCGCATTGTATTCCGGCAGATAGCGACCTGCTTGGCGCATCAGCCACAAGGGCGTGTAATCAGTGGGCTGGCGTTGCAGGGCGCGGAGAAAGGTATCGTTTTTAAGAGCAGGCATGACGTAACCCAGAAACAAGGCAAAGACGCAAAGCCGAGAGTTTAACAGGCTTGGCGTCAATGGCCTTGTATTGGGCTACGCTAGCTACGCTAGCTACGCTAGCTACGCTAGCTGCGCCGGAAGCGCCATTCTCCCTGGCCAGTGGGGCAGGCCAGCACATTCTGAGGATTGCGGCCATTGACCGTCATGGTGGCGTTGCGGCAGCCGCCGGTCACGTCCCCAAGCGGGGTAAAGCGGTAGTTACGGCCTTCATGCTGCCATTCCACCGGCACGCCTGGCCGGCCAAGTTCCAGCGCGTGACCCATGCAGGCCCGATCACGCTCATCCATGCGATCGCCAATGGCGTGGCCGAGCACTGCGCCGAGTACGCCACCGACCACCATGCCCACCACGCGATCTTCGTGGTCAACCACCTGGCGGCCGATCACCGCACCCGCCACGCCGCCGATCACCGCGCCAATTTCGTCGCGATTGCAGCGTCCGGCCGAAATGCCGTAGTCATGAACGTAGACGACGCCGGTTTTGCTTTTGTAGTGCTTGTCCTTTTTGGCTTTTTTGTATTTCTTGTGTTTTTTGTAGTCGTCATCGTCGTCTCGATCATGGTCATGGCCGTGATGCTTATTGTGATAACCGTGTGCGGGCGCATGCTTAGGCGGATCCGCAAATACGGGGCCTGCACCGATGGCCGCGGCCAATGCGAGGGTCACGGGGATGTTCATAACAGTCTCCTGAGGGGCTTAATTGGATGATTGGAGTTTAACGACGATTGTGTGCCCAACTGTAGTATCCGGCG
Source organism: Thiobacillus sp. (assembly GCA_036568265.1). Taxonomy (GTDB): domain Bacteria; phylum Pseudomonadota; class Gammaproteobacteria; order Burkholderiales; family Thiobacillaceae; genus Thiobacillus. The sequence goes on along the minus strand of DATCSW010000008.1, from coordinate 135,158 downwards.
CGTTGACACGCGCCGGGACAGTTTAATTGGACCACACATTGTGGCCACGATTGTTGCGAGCCTGATAGTCACGTTTTTCGGCACGAATATTCCGGTTGGCGCGATCCAGGGCGCGATCCATCTGGTGGAATTCACGTGGGCTCATGAACCCATCAGCCAGAAAGTCTCGTTTCATGGCGCGGATATGACGTTGCTCGTGCTTCAACTCACGGAACTCGTGGCGAGTCAGGCTACCAGACTGCTTGCCCGCCTGAATCCGGTTCATTTGGCGATGCTGACGTGCATTGATACGCTGAATGAACTGCTTGTTTTGTAAGTGGTTGGGCTGACCACGATGGCTTGATGGACTGTAAGCGACGCTGTTGGCACGCGTGCCGTGGCCGTGGCCGTAGCCAAAACGATTGTTGTCTGCGGCCTGAGCAGCGGTTGACAGCATGCCCAGACTGCCCAGGGCCAAAGCAAGCAGGGTGGTTTTGATTGGCAGGTTCTTCATGGTGACACTCCTATTCAGTCAAGTGATGTCGCTGAAGGCAGGCTGCCTCAGCGGACGGTTCCACTTTAGGAGTGCTGTGTAAGCGGGATGTTTGGTGGGTGTTACAAGGTGTTACGTAATGTAACCGGGGATCAAAAAGCGCATCGGGGGGCGCCGCCCCCCGAGTTGAGATGCATCTGACTTGTTTCGATGCGGGGTTTGATGCGATTCAGGGCTGTTGCATCCTTTCGCCCGCTTCTTCCACTTTCTCGCCCATTTTTTCACGTGCTTCGTCGAGTGCCTTGCCGGCTTCCTGCGCGGGGCCTGGCTGGTTGATGGTGTGGTCGCTCGGATTGCCGGCACTGGGCGGGGGCAGGTCCATATCCTTGACGGTCTGATCCACTTGAGAACCGGCCTGCTCGGCGGGCCCTTGTTTGTCGCATCCATTCAGCATGAGCAGGGTTGTCAGCACGGCCAGCACCGCATACGAGGCATGCCAGGCATGGGTCCGCTTGGACTTGCGAGGGGCACATACGGCTGTGGCCCCGGCAAAGCGCTGGATTGTTGGGTGAGCGTATCCCTGTATCAGGTCATTGACGCGTGTTTGCATGGTGATCTCCTAAGTGGTGGATGTTTGACAGGCCGGCAGCGACGCTGCCGGCTGGATGAAGCAGCGTGATGACTCAGTGCTTGTTGATTTGCAGGTCGTTGCGGATGCTTTTCACACCGTCGATGCGACGCGCGATTTGTTCGGCATGAACAATTTGCGCTTCATCGTCGACCCAGCCCGACAACAGCACGGTGCCTTTGCGGGTTTCCACGTTGACGCTGAATCCTTTGGTGATGTCGTCCTTCAGCAGCATGGTTTTCACCTTGGCGGTAATCCAGGCATCATCCACAAAATTGCCGGACATGATGCGACTGTTGCTGGCGCTTGCTTTGGCCAGTTCGCCCTTGCTGAGTCGCAGGTCACTGTTGCTGTCACCCTCGTGAAACGCCTTGACCAAGCCACCCTGAGCCTGAAATTCTTCCAGACTGATGTAGCTATCGCCATTGCTGTCATATGCATGGAACGTGGGTGCGACGATGCCGGCTTGAACGGACGTTGCGGACGAGAGCGCGGCCAGTGCCGTAGCCAGGGTCAGGTTGAGCAGGGTTTGACTGGTTGTTTTCATTTTCATTTATGCCTCCATAAAGCGGGTTGGATTGATCGTTGAGTTGAGTTGGCAAGGTTGGCGTACCCAAGGTTTGCGTATCCACAGCGAGGTCCGTGCCAGCTTGAGTTTTTATTGTTAAAACAAAGGCTTGCCCATCAGATAACGTTGTGGGGTTGATGTCGGGCATGACAAGCGAGGCCAAAATGTCGCTGAATGGCGACGAAACGCGCTGAATTCGCCTAAGCGATTGTTGTCAAAGGGTGTTTTTTGTCGCTGAATGGCGACACCTGGCAAGCGTCAAACTGTAAAAACAACAATGGGGAGTCAGCCTCCCCAAGATGTGCATGTGCGTTGAATGCTAAAGCGGTGGTGTATGACGATTGGTGACCAGTAGAACGAGAAACAGCACGAGACCAACGACAAACAGGATCTTGGCGAAGCCGGCAGCGGCCCCGGCCAGGCCCGAAAATCCGAAAATGCCCGCAATAATTGCGACCGTCAAGAATGAAACAGACCATCCAAACATGGAGCGCTCCCTCAGCAATTGATATGGGTGTACAAATCTATTGACGCATCATGCAGAGGGCATGCCAGCATGAAATTATGGCTATATATCAATTGGATAAACGATATGTAACGAGTATTTAGCCAGTGGAAAAGCTCAATTTGTCGCTTGCGGCAGACAAGACAGGGCGCGTCCGTGATGCACCAGGCCACGGTGATATTGCGTGCAACTAAGCGAAGCCACCCGGCTGTGGGGTGTGGGCCTCAGCCGGGTGGCTCGAACAGCGATCAGCGTTTGGTTTTAGGCTCCATGCTCATGCCCGTCATGCCGAACTCGGTGTTGCTCAGGCTGTTGTCGTTATTGGTATCCATCGCGCGAAAAGACTCTTCCAGTCCGCCCAACGCCATAAACTCTTTAAGGCTGATTTTGCCGTCGCCATTACTGTCAAAGGTTTTGAAGTCGGGAGAGCCCTCAGCTGCCATGACAGACGTGCCAAAGGCGCCCAGCATGCCAACCAGGGCCAGGTTCAGAACGTGATGCTTTGTTGCTTTCATGTTGATCTCCATAAGTTGAGTCGATTGAATGCACATGCACTCAAGCCTGCTATAGCGACGACCGTGCCAGCAAAAATTGTGCAATGAATACAATGCGATACGACTTGTGGTCGGGATGGGATGGCGAGTTGTGCAAGCCGGGAGCGTGTATTTGTCGTTGGGAAGTGACGTGTAACGACTGCGAATATCAAGCTCTTGTTTTAAAAGGAATTATTTGTTGTTAATGAGTGACGGCGGTCAGGGTTATTGCAAAGCGTTGTATCCAGACGGACGCCGAATGGGCAGCACGACCTTGTTCAAGCACTTGTTAAAGGGGGGGTGTACGCCGGCCACCGACAATCAGTAAAACGAGAAACATCACCAGCCCAACGATAAACAGAATCTTGGCGATACCCGCTACGGTGCCGGCGAGGCCGGAAAACCCGAAAACGCCGGCAATGATGGCAATAATCAGAAACGTAATGGCCCATCCAAACATGATGGTCTCCTCGTGTGGTTGGTCGGCGCGCCTGGACGCGTACCCACACCCATGCAGGGTATGTGCCACTACGGGAAAGTGCTTTGTAATCAAACAGACGTCATCAGGTGGGCCGATGAGCGTGGGAATGGTGACGGGCATGCGTCACCAGAGAGCGACAATTACGTGCTCTCTTCACGGTCCTTGAACAAGGCGGGTGTCAGGCCGTGACGTTGCAGCAGGCGATAGACTTCGGTTCGGTTGCGGCCAGCCAGCCGGGCCACTTCACTGACCTGGCCCCGCGTCAGTTTTAAAAGCGTGATGAGGTAATCCCGTTCGAATGCGCTGCGGGCTTCGGCAAGCGGCTGGATTTCGGCGGGTTTGTCACGCAGCGCGCGTAAAACCAGGCTGGCCGGGATGGTTGCGGTGGTGCACAAGGCGCAGCATTGCTCCAGCACATTGTGCAGCTGACGAATATTGCCCGGCCAGTCGGCGGCTGTGAGCACTTCCAGTGCGTCCGGCGCAAAGCCGTGGATGCGCCGACGGTATTTTTCGGTCAACGCGCCCAGAAAATGTTGCGCCAGCAGCGGGATATCTTCGCGGCGCTCACGCAGCGGCGGCAGCGTCAGGTTGACCACATTCAAACGGTAATAGAGGTCTTCGCGGAAGGAGCCCGAGGTGATGGCCTCTTCCAGATCACAGTGCGTGGCAGACAGGATGCGGACGTTGACCGGCCGGGTTTCGGTTGCACCCACCGGCCGGACTTCGCCTTCCTGCAACACGCGCAAAAGCTTGACCTGGAGAGGCGGAGGCATGTCGCCAATCTCATCCAGAAAAACCGTGCCATCCTGCGCACTGAGGAACAAGCCGAGGTGATCGCGTCCCGCGCCGGTAAATGAGCCTTTGACGTGACCGAACAGCTCCGATTCCAGCAGTTCGGCAGGGATGGCCCCGCAATTGATCGCGACAAAAGGCTTGGCATGACGCGGGCTGGCGCGGTGGATGGCACGCGCCAGGAGCTCTTTGCCGGTGCCGGATTCGCCTTGAATCAGCAGGGCCGCGTCGCTTTGGGCGGCGAGCCGGGCTTCGGCCAGCAGCGCGTCCATGGCAGGACAGGTCGTGATGATTTCGCCGCGCCAGCTGTTGTCGATGGCATCGGGACTGTTGCCGGCGAGTCGGGTGGCGCGCTTCAGCAGATTGATCAGGGTGGGCGCATCGTAAGGTTTGGTCAGGTAACCAAACAGCCCGCGCTGCGTGGCAGACACCGCATCCGGAATTGTGCCGTGCGCCGTGAGCACAATCACGGGCAGGGAAGGGTCGCGTGCATGGATGGAATTGAATAGCGCCATGCCGTCCATGCCGCCCATTTGCATGTCGGTCAATACGACATCGGGTCGGGTGACGGCCAGTTGTCCCAGGGCCGTTTCGCCGCTATCGACTGCCTCGACCTTGAAGCCGTTGGCTTCGAGGCGCAGCGTAATCAGCTTGCGCAGGCTTGCATCGTCATCTACCAGTAAAACTTGGGGTTTTCTCATGGGGTTTTAAGCGGTGCATTGCGTTGTTGCAAGGATTTTTCCAGCGTTTTGATTTGCTCGAGCTTGTCCTGCAATTCGGTGTTACGCGCGTTCAGTTGTTTGTTTTCGATACGGGCCTTGAGTGATTTTTTCATCAGGTCGACCAGGGATTGCGAGCGCGCATCCAGGTCGTTCAGGGCGGACAGGTTTTTCAGGCTGCGTTCCAGCGCATCCTGGTTATCGTCCCGTTCCAGTAAAGCGGCCAGTTGAAACCGCCGTGCATCGTCGAGCCGGTTGCCCTCCAGTTCAGCCAGTTCGCGCCGTCGCTGTTCGGCTGACAGTGTGGCTATGCGAGTCAGCTCGCTGACCAGGCTGGTCACAGCCGGCTCGGCCTGGACGGCACGCGGGGCGGGTCGTTCCGGCGGCGGGGACGGGCGTTCGGGAGGCAGGGCACAGGCACTCAATGTCATGAACAGGCCTGCGAGCAATGCGGATTGAAGTGTCATGTAGATAGAGGCCAGGTTAAACGGAAGCAGGTTGACCAGGGCGCGCGATCCACAACTTCGATTCGTATCCCGGCATCCAGCAGATATTCTCGTACGATCGACAACCCCAGTCCGCTACCCTTGATCGCACAGTCGGGTTGGTGTGATCCCTGATAGAAAGGTTCAAAAACGCGGGCTTTTTCTGCTTCTGCTATCCCGCTGCCCTGATCGCATACCCATACTTCGGTGAGGCTGCCGTCGCGTGCGCTCGCGAACAGGATGTGGCCGTTTTCAGGACTGAATTTGATGGCGTTGGACAGCAGGTTGTCGAGAATGGTCTCCAGCTTGCTGCGCTCCATTGCCAGATAGATGTCATCCAGTTGAGCTTCAACTTGAATATGGCGCGCTGTCAACAAGAGCTGATGTCGGGCCTGCACCGTTGCGAACGCATCGGCCAGGGCGTGCGGCATGATGGAGGGATGGCCTTCGTCATGCGCGCGCTTGCCGTAGCGCAGTAAATCTTCAATCCGTTGCTGCAGTTCGCGGCTGCTGTCGTTCATGATGTCGACGATGCTGCGCTGGCGGGCGTTGAGACTGCCAGCCAACTCGTCGCCCAGAAGGCCGACGCCCTCGCGCAAGGAGGCGAGTGGCGTTTTCAGTTCATGCGAGACCTGACGCAGGAAACGCAATTTCTGATCTTCCAAAGCCTGCAGGCGCTGACGCAGCCAGTCGACTTCGCGCCCCAGCTCGACCATGTCCTGGGGCCCGGTAATGGCCGGCAAGGGGCTCAGATCGGCACTGCCCAGTTGCTGAATCGCAGCCTTGAGCTGCTTGATCGGGCGGTTGATCATCCATGAAAACACGGCGGCCAGGGTCAGGGTCAAGGGAATCAGCGCCAGGGCCAGCATGATGAGCCGCTGGCGCGTATCTTTAACCGTGGTTTCAAGTGTCATTAACTCCTGCCGAATGGCGCTGTCCGCTTGCTTAAGCAGGGTTCGCGACGTGGCGTGCAGCGTGTCAAAATCCGGGTCGAGCGCATGGAAACGTGCGCTGTCCAGAAATTGCTTGGTCTGGAGTCGCGGGTAGAGTGCTGCACTTTGCGTCTGGAGTTCGGTCAGTGTGCCGCGCGATGCCGCATCGATGAGCAATGCATCCAGCCGGTTCAGCTGCGCCTGTAAGTCGGTGTAGCGCATTTTCAGGGTGGGCGCAAAATCCGCATCCTGCAGCAGATGGTATTGGCCGCCTGCGCGCTGCAGCTCGCTAATCGATTCGACCACCAGTCGTACATCGCGCGTGATGTCGAGACTGGCACGGGTGAATTGACGTTGCGTATCGACCACACCCTGCAGCACGTGCACCGCATTGATCAGGCCACTGGCAAGCGGCACCGTGAGCACGCCCATGGCCACAATGACCAGGATGGTGAACGAGCGGGGGTAATACGGACCAGTCGGTATCCGGAGCTTAATCGGCGGCATGCCGGCTAGGATACCCCGATTGATTGGCGATGCGTTGACGCGAATCGCCTACGCATCCGATCGGCCTAGAGCAGATCGAGATAGCCGAGTATGCCTTTGGCCGCCTCGCGCCCTTCGTATACGGCGGTGACGACGAGATCGGATCCGCGCACCATGTCGCCGCCGGCAAAAATTTTCGGGTTGGCGGTCTGGAAGGTGTGTTGCTGGCCCTTTGCGATCACGCGTCCACCCTGATCGATGGCAATTTGATGCTGCTCGAACCACGGCTGCGGGTTGGGGCGGAAACCAAACGCGACGATGACGCAGTCGGCTGGAATGATTTCTTCCGAACCGGGTACGACGACGGGCGTGCGGCGACCACGCGCATCGGGTGGGCCGAGCTCGGTGGTGACGAGTTTGACGCCTTCAACCTTGCCGTCGCCAACGATTTCCACCGGCTGGCGATTCCATAGAAACTTGACGCCTTCTTCCTTGGCGTTGACGACTTCGCGTTTGGAGCCGGGCATGTTTTCTTCGTCGCGACGATAAGCGCAGGTGACCGAGGCGGCGCCCTGGCGGATGGCGGTGCGGTTGCAGTCCATGGCCGTGTCACCACCGCCGAGCACCACCACGCGCAGACCTTTTGTATCCTGGTAAACCTCGTCGGGCTTGGCCAGGCTGAGGCATTTGCGCACGTTGGAAACCAGATACGGCAGCGCTTCCAGCACGCCAGGCAGATCTTCACCGGGGAAGCCGCCCTTCATGTAGGTATAGGTACCCATACCCATGAACACCGCGTCGTAGTCGTCGAGCAGGCTTTGCATCGAAATATCCTTGCCGATGTCGATGCTCAGGCGGAACTCCACGCCCATGCCTTCCAGCACTTCGCGACGACGCGTCATCACCCATTTTTCCATCTTGAATTCGGGGATGCCAAAGGTCAGCAAACCGCCGATTTCATCGTAGCGATCAAACACCACTGGCTTCACACCTGCGCGCGCCAGTATATCGGCACAGCCAAGGCCGGCGGGGCCGGCGCCGATGATGGCGACCTGCTTGCCAGTCGGCACCACGTTCGACATGTCGGGCCGCCAGCCGGCCTTGAACGCCTCTTCGGAAATGTATTTTTCGATCTGGCCGATGGTCACCGCGCCGAAGCCGTCGTTCAGCGTGCAGGCGCCTTCGCAGAGCCGGTCTTGCGGGCAGACGCGGCCGCAGACTTCGGGCAGCGAATTGGTCTGGTGCGACAGATCCGCCGCTTCAAACAGGCGACCTTCTTCAACCAGCTTGAGCCAGTTGGGAATGTAGTTGTGCACCGGACACTTCCACTCGCAATAGGGATTGCCGCAGGCCAGGCAGCGGCCTGCCTGCTCCTGTGCGTGTCCGGCGTCCATCGGAGCGTAGATTTCGCGGAACTCATGCTTGCGAACATCCGCGTCGGTTTTTTCGCCTTCGCGCCGCGCTTGCTTCAAAAACTGGAATACGTCACCCATGTTAGCGCCTGTTTCTGTAGTGATCATCCCTCGCGCTGGTTGCCTGCGGGTGCAGGGCAAGGCACGGGGAACGAAGGTTGGATAATTCAAATGAGCGAACCGTTACACGGCCATGTTCCCGCAGACTATCGACCCTTTGGGTTGAGGCCAGGGCCAGCGTCTGCGATGTTGCAGCCTTGGCAAGGCATGCTCCTTGCCTGCGCACTGCGTTTTGCATCCATCCGGTCCTGATTTCAACGCGGGACATGGTCATGGCTGAAACAGACTCAAGCACTCACTGCTTCACGTTTTTGGTCGGGAATATCCTCGACCAGATCTTCAATCGAAATGCGCTTCGGCTTGACCAGCCACACCTTGGCCAGCGTCGCATCAAAATCGGCCAGCAAATGGGTCGCGTGTGCGCTGCCGGTCAATGACACATGGCGTTCGATCTGCGCCTTGAGGAACTGGCGGAAGGGCTCGGTTTCATCGCTGGTGATGCGTGTCAGCTCGACCATTTCCTTATTGGTCTTCGACATGAAGTCGCCTGCATCGTCGACAACAAAGGCCATGCCGCCGCTCATGCCGGCACCGAAGTTGAGGCCGGTACGGCTCAGCACGATGACCACGCCGCCCGTCATGTACTCGCAGCCGTGGTCACCCACGCCTTCGACTACGGCCAGCGCGCCGGAGTTGCGCACGCCGAAACGTTCGCCACCGATGCCGGCCGCATAGAGTTCGCCGGCCGTGGCACCGTACAGACAGGTGTTGCCGATCAGCGTATTGCGATGGGCTTCAAAGGTGGACGCGCGGGGCGGGAAGATGACCAGGCGGCCGCCGCCCATGCCTTTACCGACATAGTCGTTGGCATCGCCTTCCAGCGTCATCGACAGGCCTTTATGGTTCCACACCCCGAAGCTTTGGCCGGCCGAGCCAGTCAAACTGATGCGGATGGTGTCGTCAGGCAGGCCGTTGCCGCCGTGTGCCTTGGCGATTTCACCCGACAGTCGGGCGCCGATCGAGCGGTTGATATTGCGAATTTCGTACGCCAGCTCAATGGGCGTGGCCGCCTGAATTGCCGGCAAGGCGTCGACGACCATTTTTTCGGCCAGCTCGCCCTTGTCGAACGAGGGGTTGCGCTCTTGCTGCGAAAAACGCGGTGCGTCAGCCGGAATGGTGCCTTGCGAAAGCAGGGCATCCAGATTGAGGCGACCCTGGCGCGGTGTATCACCCGCCGAAATATCCAGCAGGTCGGTACGACCAATCAGGTCGGTAAGATTGCGAATACCCAGCGACGCCATCAACTCGCGTGTTTCTTCGGCCACGAACTTGAAGTAGTTCACCACCATGTCGGGCAGACCGATGAAATGGTCGCGGCGTAACTTTTCATTCTGCGTCGCCACGCCGGTAGCGCAGTTGTTCAGATGGCAGATGCGCAGGTATTTACAGCCGAGTGCAACCATGGGCCCGGTGCCGAAACCAAACGACTCGGCGCCGAGAATGGCGGCCTTGACGACGTCGAGGCCGGTCTTCAGGCCGCCGTCGGTTTGCACCCGCACACGACCGCGCAAGCCATTGGCGCGCAGCACCTGCTGCGCTTCGGACAGGCCGAGTTCCCACGGCGTGCCAGCGTATTTGACCGATGAGAGCGGGCTCGCACCGGTGCCGCCGTCATAGCCGGAAATGGTGATGAGGTCAGCGTAGGCCTTGGCCACGCCCGCCGCGATGGTGCCGACGCCCGGTTCGGCCACCAGCTTCACTGACACCAGCGCGTCCGGATTGACCTGCTTGAGGTCAAAAATCAGTTGCGCCAGATCTTCGATCGAATAAATGTCGTGGTGCGGCGGCGGCGAAATCAGCGGCGTGCCGGGTTTGGTGTGACGCAGCGTCGCAATCATGGGCGACACCTTGTCGCCGGGCAACTGCCCACCCTCACCGGGCTTGGCGCCCTGTGCGATCTTGATCTGCAATACTTCGGCGTTGACCAGATAGGTGGCAGTGACACCAAAACGGCCGGAAGCCACTTGCTTGATTTTGGACGTCTTGATGGTGCCGTAGCGCTTGGGATCTTCGCCGCCTTCGCCCGAGTTGGAGCGGCCGCCGATGCGGTTCATGCCTTCGGCCAGCGCCTCGTGCGCTTCGGGCGACAAGGCGCCGAGTGACATGCCGGCGGAGTCAAAGCGTTTGAGAATCGACTCCAGCGGCTCGACGGCGTCCAGCGCAATCGGCATGGCGCCGGTTTTCAGTTTCATCAAATCGCGCACCATGGATACCGGGCGGGTGTTGACGAGTTCGGAGTATTTCTTGAATTCGGCGTAGTCGCCGGACTGCACGGCTTTTTGCAGCTGCTGCACGACGTCCGGATTGTAGGCGTGGAACTCTTCGCCAAAGATGAACTTCAGCAGCCCGCCGGCAGGCAGCGGACGCAGCGGATTGAACGCAGCTTTGTGCAGCAGTTTCTGGTCGGATTCGAAATCGTCGAAATTGGCGCCGGAAATCCGGGACACCGTGCCTTTCAGGCACAGCTCGACCACCTCTTCGTTCAGGCCCACACCTTCGAACAATTGCGCGCCCCGGTAGCTCGCCACCAGTGAAATGCCCATCTTCGACAAGACTTTGTACAGGCCTTTGTCCATGCCCTTGCGGAAGTTGGATAGCGCCTTGTCGAAGCCGGGTTTGATTGCGCCGGTTTTAACAAACTCACCAATGATCTGGTACGCCAGATAGGGATAGACAGCGGTTGCGCCATAGCCGATCAGACAGGCGTAATGGTGCGGGTCGCGTACCGAGCCGGTCTCAACCACGATGTTGGCATTGCAACGCAGGCCTGCAGTGATCAGGGCATGATGCACCGCGCCGGTGGCAAACAAGGCGTGGATCGGCAAGCGGTCCTGAGCGATATTGCGGTCAGACAGCACCAGCATGATCTTGCCGCTGCGCACCGCTTCGAGCGCACGTTCGGTCAGCGCACGGATGGCGGCTTCGAGCGTGGTGGCCGCGGGGTCGTAATGCAGATCGAGCATGGCGTGTGTGAACGCCGGATCATCCAGGTTGAGCAGTTTGTCGAACGCTTCTTTCGATAGTAGCGGGGTATGCACTTCCACCCGATGGGCGTGCTCCGGTGTTTCGTCGAACAGGTTACGCTCGGGCCCGAAGCTGGTGTTAAGCGACATGACGATCGCTTCGCGGATCGGATCGATCGGCGGGTTGGTCACTTGCGCAAACTGCTGACGCAGGTAGTCGAACGGCGAACGGACTTTTTGCGACAGCACGGCCATCGGCGTGTCATCACCCATCGAGCCTATCGCTTCAGCACCATCTTCCGCCATCACGCGGATGATCTGGTCGCGTTCCTCGAAGCTGACGTTATGAAGCTTTTGATGCGTCAGCAGGCTGGCGGCATCCATCAAGATCAGATCCGCATCCTGGTTGATGGGCAGATCAAGCTTGACAGCATTGGTCTTGAGCCATTCGCGATAGGGGTGTGCGCTCTTCAATTCGTTGTCGATGTCGGCAGATAACAACAGCCGGCCGGTTTCGAGATCGGCAGCGATCATCTGGCCCGGTTTGACGCGGCCTTTGCGCTCGACGTTGGCCGGGTCGATCGGCCATACGCCCACTTCGGAGGCGATGGTGAGGATGCGATCCTTGGTCAGTACCCAACGTGCCGGGCGCAGGCCGTTGCGGTCGAGCGTGCAAGCCGCGTATCGGCCATCGGTCAACACAATCCCGGCGGGGCCGTCCCATGGCTCCATGTGCATCGAGTTGTATTCGTAAAAAGCGCGAATATCGGGGTCCATCGACTCGACGTTTTGCCAGGCTGGCGGGATCACCAGACGCAGCGCGCGGAACAGACCCGTGCCGCCCATGACCAGGCCTTCGACCATGTTGTCGAGGCTCATCGAGTCCGAACCCTTGGTGCCGACGATGGGACGGATGTCATCCATGTTCGGAATCAACGGGGTTTTGAATTTTTGCTCGCGGGCGCGGCTCCAGTTGCGGTTGCCTTGCACCGTATTGATCTCACCGTTGTGCGCGAGGTAGCGGAATGGCTGCGCCAGTCGCCACTGCGGCCAGGTATTGGTGGAGAAACGCTGATGGAACACCACCAGGCTGGACGTGAACCGCTCATCGTTGAGATCGGGGTAGAACACCGGCAGGTTGTCCGGCATCACCAGGCCCTTGTAGCTGATCACGCGGCACGACAAGGTCGGCAGGTAGAACACCGGGTCGCATGCTTCCAGCGCTTTTTCGGCGCGGCGCCGTGCGATGTAGAGCTTGCGTTCGAAATCGTCCTCGCTCATGCCGGCGCAGTTACTATCCGTGGCCGCGTTGACGAACACCATTTCGATATGGGGTAATGATTCCAGCGCGGATTCACCACATACGCTGGCGTCGGTCGGCACCAGCCGGAATCCGGCAACAGTCAGGCCCTGGGTTTCGAGTTCGGCTTTGAGCGTGGCGCGCGCGGAATCGCGTGGTGCGCTTTCGCGTGACAGGAACAAGAGGCCGGCCGCATACAGTTCACCCAGCGCAAAACCGGCTTCGGTGGCCACTGCGCGCAAAAATGCATCCGGCTTTTTGAACAGCAGGCCGCAGCCGTCGCCCGACAAACCATCGGCTGCGATCGCACCGCGATGAGTCATGCAGGCCAGCGAGCCAATCGCGTTCTGCACCAGCGTGTGGCTGGGCTGGTTGTCCATCTGGGCAATCAAGCCAAAGCCGCAGCTGTCCTGCTCAAAGTCAGGAGAGTAAAGGGTTCCATCCAGCCAGCGTTGTCGTTCCATGGTTCAGTGTGCTCAGGCAACAGCGGCCTGCCCACAGGCAAGCCGCAAAATTAAGGCGAAAAGTACAATATTTTAATCCCGTCTGGCTGTCGGCACAACGTGTGCCCTTGTTTGCTTAAGGGGTACGCAAGCGACACCGACAGGTTGAATGCGGGTATACGCCGAGAAATGGGTATGCAACGTTCAGGTTGTTTAACGGGGGAAGCTGATGGAACTACCGCCCGGTGAGTTGTTTGGGTAAACTTTGGACGTTATGCCGTTCAGTGGATCGTCCATCCAAGCAGTGCCGTACCCAAATCAAGGAACCCCATGTTGAACGAAATTGCCGGCCCGGCTCCGCGCCATTGCGATGTGCTGGTGATCGGCGGTGGCCCTGCGGGTTCGACCGCTGCCGCGCTGTTGGCAGAAAAGGGCCATCAGGTCACGCTGCTGGAAAAGGCGCATCACCCGCGTTTTCATATTGGCGAATCCTTGCTGCCGGCGAATATGCCTTTGTTTGACAAGCTGGGTGTGCGTGACGAAATCGAAGCGATCGGCATGGAAAAATGGGGTGCGGAATTTGTGTCGCCCTGGCACGAACACCGCCAGGCTTTTGAATTTGCTGATGCCTGGAACAAATCCATGCCGCGCTCGTTTCAGGTGCGCCGTTCCGAATTTGATGAAGTCCTGATCCGCAACGCCAGCCGCAAGGGCGCCGAGGTGATAGAAGGTTGCCGCGTGCGTGAGGTGGTGTTCCTGCCGGATGACGAGGGCGTCCTCGTACAGGCAGAACACGACAGCGGATCAAGCGAAACCTGGCGCTGCCGTTTTCTGGTCGATGCCTCGGGCCGCGACACGTTTTTGGGTAACCGCCTGAAAACCAAGCAGCGCAACCCCAAGCACAATAGCGCGGCCTTGTATGGCCACTTCAAAAACGCGCAACGACTTGAAGGGCGACAGGAGGGCTACATCAGCATTTTCTGGTTTGAGCATGGCTGGTTCTGGTTCATTCCGCTGGCCGATGGCAGCACCAGCGTGGGCGCAGTGATCTGGCCACACGTGCTGAAGGCGCGCACCAAGCCACCCGCCGAGTTTTTGCTGGAGCTGATCGACCTGTGCCCGGCGCTCGCCGAGCGCCTGAGTCGGGCCGAACTGGTGGCGGATGTGGAAGCCACCGGCAATTTTGCTTACGTCTGCGACCACACCCATGGCGCCAATTACCTGTTGCTGGGGGATGCCTACACTTTCATCGACCCGGTTTTTTCCTCGGGGGTGATGCTGGCCATGCACAGCGCGTTTGTCGGCGCCGATACTGTCGATACCTGTTTGCGTCAGCCGCAACACGCTGCCTCAGCGCTCAAACGCTTCGACAAGGTGATGAAGCACGGACCCAAACAGCTCTCCTGGTTTATCTATCGGGCGACCAACCCCGCCATGCGCAATCTGTTCATGGCGCCGTACAACATCTTCAGGGTCAAGGAAGCGCTGTTATCGGTACTGGCGGGCGACATTTTTGGCAAGACGCCGATCTGGCCTTCGTTATGGGCATTCAAGATGATTTACTACGTGTCGTCAGTGAGCAACTGGAGGGACACGATGCTGGCCTGGAAACGTCGCAAAGTGAATATTCGCGTGGTGGACAACCCAGAAGGCGCCAACTACCGATGACAGCCGTGGGGTCGATTCTGCGCCTGGAAGTGCTGCCTGCGCCCCGCCTGGCGAGCCGAACGCGCGACGAATTGAGCAGTGTGCTCGGCGGCGCGTGTTATGCCCATCCAGCCATGGCGCTCAACCATCTGGAGTTGCCAATTCAGCAGGTGGACATGGCCTTGCCGGCCTCGGCAGAAGCGACCTGCGAGATTTGGCATAGTGCAGAACCATTGGAATCCGGACAGCAGGGCGCCATCCGCTTTCGTGAATGCAGTTCGCTGCTGTTTGGCAGCATGTGCCTGGATGAGGCTGCGTTACCACAGGCGTCCGATGGACGCACCCCCTTGCAGGCGACCACGGCAGCGGCTTACCAGGCGATTTTCAAACTGCTCGAAGCGCGTGGTTATACGTCATTGCTGCGGGTGTGGAATTATTTTGCCGACATCAATGCGGAGAGCTACCAGATCGAGCGCTATCGCCAATTCAATATTGGCCGGCAGGAAGCGTTTGTCGCGCACGACCGTTCGGTCATCGGTAATGTGCCCGCCGCCTGTGCGCTGGGCACCGCTGCAGGCGGGCTGAATATCGCCTTTCTGGCGACGCGGGCGGAGGTCATCGCGATCGAAAATCCGCGCCAGGTCAGCGCCTTTCACTATCCCAGCCAGTATGGTCCGCGCAGCCCAACCTTTGCGCGCGCGGGGCTGGTCAACCTCAGCGGACACGACGTGTTGTTCATCTCCGGCACGGCCAGCATCGTGGGCCATCAAACCCTGCATGCGGGCGATGTGGTGGCGCAAACACGCGAATGCCTGCACAACATCGCGGCTGTGGTCGAAGAAGCCAATCGGGTCAATCCGCGTACCCGTTTCAATCTCGATACGCTGGTCTACAAGGTGTATCTGCGGGATTTGGCCAACCAGGCCACGGTGCGTGAGGCCATGAAGGCATTCATGGGCGTGCCGGTGTCGCCGATGTTCCTGCAGGCGGATATCTGTCGGGCCGATTTGCTGGTTGAAATCGAGGCGTCGGGTGGGCATGCAGACACGCCGATTTCCCCGGTGGCCGGGTAGGGTACATGATGGCATCCACGCATCCGTTGCTGCCCCGGACCGGCTGGCCGAGACGTGCGCTGCACCGGGTGTACGAATACAGTGTCTTGTGGGTGGGCTTGGTGGCACTGGGCTTGTCGTCCTTGATTTGGACCGTGTTTGCGTTACCGCTGAATCTCGTCTTGCCCAAGCGTCAGGCGGTTGCGCTGGGCCGTGGCGTGATCTCGCATGCTTTCCGTGTCTATCTTGGTTTTCTGACAGCCATACGGGCGATACATTTTGATCTGACTGAGCTGGATGCCTTGCGCGCTGAAGGCCCGATGATCATTGCCCCCAACCACCCCTGTCTGCTCGATGCCCTGATGGTGTTGTCGCGTTTGCCAGGCATCGCCTGCATCATGAAAGCAGACATCGTGGATAACGTATTTTTTGGCGTGGGCGCGCGCATGGCCGGCTACATTCGCAACGATGCGCAACTCAGCATGGTCAAGCAATCGGTGGCCGAGTTGAAACAGGGCAGCCAGTTGCTGGTTTTCCCCGAGGGCACCCGTACCACCCGCTGGCCGGTCAACGTGTGTAAAGGCACCACTGCATTGGTTGCCAGCCGCGCACAGGTGCCGATCCAGACGGTCTTCATCGAAACCGACTCTGCTTATTTGAGCAAGGGATGGCCGCTGTTTCGTCGGCCACGGTTCCCCATTCATTACCGCGTCCGGCTCGGTCGCCGCTTCGACCCGCCAGGCAAGGCCGGTACGTTTACCGAAGATCTGGAGCGCTATTTCATCGAGGAGTTGTGCGAAGCGCCGCGGTTTCTGTCACCCGAGGCCCCCCAGGCCCCGGCATGCGAGGCGAGGCGAGGCGGGCTGCAAGATGACATCCATTAGCCAGCCCGCCGCAAGCCCGACTTCCACCAGCCACCTGGTGCTGATCCCCAGCTATAACCCGGGTGAAAAAGTATATGAAACCGTGCGGGCCGCGCGTGCCCAGTGGGCGCCGGTGTGGGTGGTGGTTGACGGCAGCACCGATGGCACGACGCAAGGTTTGCAGACATTGGCGCAAAACGATCCTGATCTGCGTATTCTGATGTTGCTGCGTAATCAAGGCAAAGGCGCCGCCGTATTGCACGGTCTCGACGAAGCGGCCCGGCAGGGTTTTACCCATGTCCTGACGATGGATTCGGATGGGCAGCATCCGGCGGAACTGATTCCGGAATTCATGATCGCTTCACACCAGAACCCGGGCGCCATGGTGCTCGGCGTGCCGGTGTTCGACGCGGATGCCCCCGCACTGCGTGTGCAGGGGCGCAAGGTGTCCAACGGTTGGGCCAATCTGGAAACCCTGTGGGCGGGCATCGGCGATTCGCTGTATGGCTTTCGGGTCTATCCGGTCGAGCCGCTGCGCCAGGTGATGCGCGGTCAGCGCTGGATGCGGCGGTTTGATTTTGACCCCGAGGCGGTCGTGCGCTTGTGCTGGCGCGGCGTGCGCCCCGTCAACCTGCCTGCACCGGTGAAATACCTGCGCGCCGACGAAGGCGGGGTCTCGCATTTCAACTATCTGCGCGACAACGCCTTGCTGACCTGGATGCATACCCGGTTGATGCTGGGATTCTTGCTGCGCCTGCCCTGGTTGGTGCTGCGGCGGCTCGGGGGCTGACGCGTCATGCGGGATCACGTGTTATTGCCCGGATTGAGCGGCAAGCATCCGGGTGTTTGCGACTACAATTTGACGACTGGCCTGCTCCGGTTTTTCACGCGGGTCTCAGATAGCGGCTTATCCATCAGGAGACCGATCAAGCGCATGCGTACCTCGTTTCTCTGTCTTCGATTGGCTTGGCATGGTGCGCGGGTCTCCGCCTGCGCGCTGAGTGTACTGAGCGGCCAGGCCCATGCTGAAACGCCAGCACATCCCGCCGATAAATGGGAAGTCGCCGTCGAAGCGGGCTATCTGAAAAAAATCCGCAACAACACCCCGCTGGACTACACCATCGCGCCCTTGCAGGTGGTCTGGCGCACGCCCGCCATGTTCGACTTGTGGCGCGGAGACAGCGGCTCCAGGGTAATAGTGCGTCATCGTGTGTCGGTGCTCTACGAAACCTATTTAAAGGGCGCCGAAGACTATTATGTCGGTTTGGCTGGCGCCCCCAGCCTGGAATGGTGGGCAGCGGATCAAAAATCCGCACTGTTTTTCGAGCTCGGCGGCGGCGCCGGTTTCACCAATTCGAACAACACGCCCGGCGGACAAGGCCAGGACTTCACTTTCAACTGGTTCAGCCAGCTGGGTGCGCGTTACCAGTTCACCAAAAAGCAGGCGGTCACCGCAGGCGCTTATTTCACCCATCATTCCAATCTGGGCATGACCAAGCTCAATCCGGGTATCGACGTATTGGGCCTCAATCTCGGCATGGTGTGGCAGCTTGACTGATCCATCATCGACCCCCACAAACAGAACGGAGCACCCCATTTCCCGCGAACCCCATCCCCCCCTGACCGAGTATTACGCCAACGAAAAGGAACGCCGCGGTTTCGTCGGCAAGATCTTCGATCGCACCGCCTCGGATTACGACCGCATTGACGGTCTGCTGGCATTCGGCAGTGGCCCCTGGTATCGCAACCAGGCGCTGCAGCGCGCAGGATTGAAACCGGGCATGCGCATCGTCGACGTGGGCGTTGGCACCGGACTGGTCGCGCGCGAAGCGGTGAAACTGGTGGGCGACCCTCAGCTGGTGATTGGCGTGGATCCCAGTGTGGGCATGATGTCGCAAGCCGATCTTCCAGGCGTGCAGCTGGTAGAAGGCCGGGCAGAAGCCATCCCGTTTCCCGATGCCAGCTTCGACTTTCTCAGCATGGGTTACGCGCTGCGCCATATCGGCGACCTGTCCGCTGCCTTCAGCGAATTCCACCGCGTGCTCAAACCCGGCGGCCGCCTGTGCCTGCTCGAAATCACCAAGCCCGAGCGCGCCTGGAGCCAGTTCCTGCTCAAAAGCTACATGCGCGGCGTCGTGCCGGTGCTCGCCCGACTGGTCGGCAGCAGCGCCGAGTCGGCGAAATTGTGGCGCTATTACTGGGACACGATCGAGGCCTGCGTGCCGCCGAGCGGCGTGATTGATACGCTGACGGAGGCAGGATTCAGCGGCGCAAAACGCCACATTGAAACACCCGCATTGTCGATTTTTGCTGAATATCAGGCGGTCAAACCGGGCTAGTCTTGAGACGTGAGGAAGGGGGTTAACTCAACGGCTCATCAGGCTTAATCCCGATGACCATCGCCTCGGCCCCCGTCAGTTTCACCTTTCGCGTTTGCTGAAAACCCGCTTCAATCATCCATCCCGCACAATCGGCGGCGGTGTAGTCAAATCCACCGTAGGTTTCGATCAGCATGGTCAGGCTCATGAGCAGGCCCTGCGCATTGCTTTCGCGCGCATCGTCGATCATGGCCTCGTAAATGATGAGCGCGCCGCCGGGCGGCAGGCATCCCCAGGCCTGGCCGATGAGGGCTTTTTTCTCTTCCAGATTCCAGTCGTGGAGGATGTGGCCCATCACCACCACATCGGCTGACGGCAGCGGGTCTTTAAAGAAATCACCTGTGACAAATTGCAGGCGCTCAGCCACGCCCATTGCTTCCACGTGGGTGGCAAAGATGGGCGCCACCGGCGGCAGGTCGAAACCGATGCCGCGCAGATGCGGGTGCTGGCGCGCGATCTGAGCGGCAAGATCGCCTTGCGCGGTGCCGACGTCGACGAAGCTGGTGTAGTCGGCCCAGGGGAATTTCTGGGCGATCGCCTGATTGGCCGCGCGGCTTAACGCCGTCATGGCACTGAGGAATTGCTGGTGGCGTTCGGGGTCGGCCGCCAGCGCAGCAAACAGGGTGGCGCCGCCGGTCTTGAGTTCGTTTTGCGGCTGCCCCGTGCGCAGGGCATCGGTTAGTCCGTCCCAGTATTGATACAACCTTTGATTGGACATCTCCAGCAATGCGCCGATGTAGTCCTGGCTGCGGGCATCCAGATAACGCGCGGCGGGTGGGGTGTTTTCGTAAATGCCGTTGTGACGATCCAGAAAACCCAGCGCCACGAGGGCATCCAGAAAATCGCGACTGGCGCGGGGATGCAGGCCCAGCCGTACTTCCAGCTCGGCCAGCGTGCCGGGCTGGGCGGCGACGTGGGTAAACACACCCAGCTCGACCGCGCTGAGCAGGGTTTTGGCGGCCATGAAGCCGGTGCCTACGTTGAGAATGTATTCCGGGCTGACGTAAGCAGGCGGTGTGGATTCGGGCATGGTTTTTACCTGGGATGCAGGGACGTTCGGCGTGTGGAGGGTCGCATCAGGCAGAGTCGCATCAGGCGCCCAGTTTCAACTGCATGCCGTCAAAAGCCAGCAAAGTGAAGCGGGCGTCTTCCAGCATGGCAAACGTCGCGGTCTCGAAAGTCGTGTTGCCCGCGTCGGTGGGCGATAGCCGCAACCAGACGCTTTTACCGGGCGCGTCTTCGTCGACCCATCCCGCCAGCAGGCCATCGGGTCCCGCTTCGAGGCAGGCAAGTTGCAAGGCCAGCAGGGGGTCGCGCGTGGTCAGGCAGCGCCCGTTGCCCTGCCAGCCCAGATACTGGGCCAAGGCCGGCAAGGCCTGGCTGGGCTGGCTGTTCAAAAAGGTGATGGGCATGGGCACGCCATCGTGCATTTGTTCGAGTGCGGCGCGCAACGCGATATCCGGGCCGTGCAGGCTGGACAGGGATAACAGCGCACTGCCCGGCAAGTCGGTCTCTCCCGCGCTGTCCAGACACTGGCGCGCACCGAACAAGGCCAGCTCGGCCCATTCACCGATGCGCCGTGGACGCTGCCCCAGTCGGGTCGCCAGTTGCGCGCGCCAGTCGGCGGGCGGCGGCGCCGCAAAAAATCGGCCGGTGATGCGCCAGGCAGTCATCGGCATGCCGCATCCTCGATCACCAGACAAGCATGCCCGCCGCCGAAGCCCAAAATGTTGAACAGGATTTTTTCGGGCGAGGCGGGCGGTGCCGCGCAGCATTGTGCCTGGAGTGCTGGGTCGGCAGTCAGTGCAACGGCTGTGGGCCAGGTGCCTGTTTCGAGGCAGGCCGTCAGCAGGATCAGTTCAGCCGCACCCGAGGCGCCGAGCGTGTGGCCCAGGGTGGCTTTGAAGGTGATCAGAGGCGGCAGCGAGGGGAACACGCGATGCAGGCCGGCGATTTCCTCCGCGTCGTTTTGCGTACTGCCGGCCGCCTGAAGCTTGACGAGGCCGATCTGCGCCGGCGCCACACCGCAGGCTTCGAGCGCCTGGTTGATGACTTGCGCCACCACGTGCTGGTCGGCGCCCACGGGGTTGTTGCCGTTGGTTCGGTTGGCCCCGTCCCGCACGCGCCACCGTGCGGGATGCTTGCCCAGATACAGCGCGGCCACGGCCTCGCCGAGCACCAGCCCGTCGCGGGCACGGTCCAGCGGGCGGGGGATGTCCGGAGCGAGCAATTGCATGCCGCTGAAACCGGCCGAGGTGTAGTGATTGCGCAGCTCGATGCCGAGCACCAGCGCGTGTTCGAACAGGCCCGATTCGATCAGCGCTTGTGCGCTCAGCATGGCGTTAAGCGAAGACGTGCAAGCCGAGGCCACGTAGAAAACCGGGCCGCGCCAATCCAGCCAGGCGGCAACTTCTTCCACAAAGCTTTGCTGGTCGGGCGGAAAGGCGGCGCCGGCTTCGAGGCCGCCCACATTAAGCGAGGAGGAGGCGATGAAGAGCGGCGCATCGCGATGGATGTCAGCGCCGCATTCGGTCACGACCTGCCGCACGAGCGCCCGCGCCCGGTCATGCCAGCTTGCGCCGGGGTCTGCATGCGAGTTGTCCGGGATCGGGTAATACGGCCAGTTCAGCTCGGGTGTTGCGTGTATGCGTTGTGGCCGGGAAGGGCCTTCTCGTAAATTTTCGAGGCAGGCATTGACGCCCACACCGAGTGTGCAGGCCAAGCCTCGCCCGAAAATATAGGTGCCGGCTGTCATGCTCCCGCTCAAGCCATTCGCTCGTGCAGGTGGTTGGCCAGTGTGCCGAGAGAGGCCAGCGCGCGGCGGGTTTCCTTGCTGTCGGGCATGCGTACGCCATAGCGTTTCTGGATCGCCATCGAAATTTGCAGCGCATCCAGTGAGTCCAGTTCCAGCCGGGACTGCGGTCCGAACAGGATTTCTTCGGGGCTCAGGCCGCCCGGCGGTTCATCCTTGTCGCAGGCGGTGAGCAGCAAGCGCGCGAGTTCGGCGAGGAACGCGGGATCGGGTGCGACGGCGTCAGGTAAAGCGGTGTCAGTCATGGTTTGATACGACGCATAAAAAGGATGCTGGCCAGCAGCAGGGTCACGCTGCCAAACATGACCAGGCGAATGGCCCAAGGCGCGACGTCAGCCATGTCGCCATGGCGCACGAGAACGGTGAGCAGGCCTTCCAGCCCCCAGTTCATGGGCGACCACGCCGCCAGTTGCTGCATGGCCGCAGGCATAACGAAGGTGGGCACCATGATGCCGCCCAGTGCCGCCATCAGGATGTTGAGCATGGGCCCCAGCGTGTTGGCCTGGGCGTGGGTGCGTGCCAAGCATGCAATCAGCAGGGCGAAGCCGATGGCGGCGATGGAGAGGCTCGCCAGCATGCCGATCAGGGCGGGCCAGTGGATGCCCGCCAGCGACAAGGCGTCGCCGCCCAGCAGCGGCATCAGCATGACGCCCACCGCCAGCATCAAGATGGCCTGGATGCCATTGATCGCCAGATAGGGCAGCGCTTTGGCCAGAATCAGCTGGCGGGCGGGGACGCCCATGCTGACGAGACGCGCCAGCGTGCCATCGCGCTGTTCCTGGATGAACAAACTGGAAATGGCGGTGACGACAAAAAACATGCCGAAAGCCAGCCATGCGGGCACGTTCTGCTGCACGGCATTGGGCTTAACCGCCACCTTGCCCGCCACTTCGCTGGCCATGAAGGGGCGAATGGACAAGTCGTCGCCGGCCATCAGTCCGAGCGAGGCCGTCAACGCGGCGGCGCGCAGTTCCCCCACCACGCCCGCGGTTTCGGCTTGCAGGGTGCGCAATGCGCTTTGACTCAATCCCGGTTCGGTCAACAGCCGCACCACCGCATGACTGGGCGGCTGCGGCGTGACGAAGGCCTCGCTCAAGCCGGACTCCAGCACCAGCACATACGCCAGTTCCCCTTGGCTCAAGGCGGCTTGCCAGTCGGGGTTCAACGGGCGGGCGGTGCCGTGGGTCGCCTCCCAGTTTTGAACAAAACGCTGGGCCAGCGGCGTGTGTTCGCGCACGTCGAAACTGTAGTCGAGCTGGTTGACCGGCGGCGCATACATATTCTTCAGCGCGAGCGACATGATGACGATGAAGACCGCCGGCATGACAAACAGCGCGGCCAGCGCATGCGGATCGCGGATCAGGGCAAGCATTTCCTTGCGCAACAACGCGAGCATCATGGGGCTGTCTCCGCTGAGTCATCGGTGAGCTGCATGAACAGCTGCTCCAGGGTGTAACGGCCGGCGTGGATCTCCAGGATCGGGGTGCCGCAGGCTTCGATCGCCGTGAGCGCGGCAACGGGGGAGACGTCGGGTAAGCGCTGCAGTCGCAAGGTTTTGTCCGTCAGCCGTGCCGTGCCGAAGGCTTGCAGGTGATCGAGCAAGTCCGGCGCAGGCGCCTGGGCAAAGCCCACGGTCAGATGCGATGCACCTTCTGCCAACAGGCTGCTTAACGGCCCGAGGCGCAGCAGCTTGCCGCGATGGAGGATCGCGACCTGATCGGCAATGGCTTCGATTTCTTCGAGGTAGTGGGTGGTGTAAATCACCGCGGCCCCCTCGGTTGCCAGGCGTTTGATGGTGTCGAGCAAAAAGCTGCGTGATTGCGCATCGACGCCGACGGTCGGTTCGTCGAGCACGATGAGTTCGGGGCGGGCGAGCAGGGCGATGGCCAGATTGAGGCGGCGCTTGAGGCCGCCCGACAAGCGCTCGCCGCGCACATCGGCATGGCTTTCCAGCTGGGCAATGCCCAATGCGCGGGTCGTCGCGTCTCGGGCCGCCGTAGCTTTCAGGCGGTTGACCCCAGCGAAGCATTCCAGGTTTTCACGCACGCTGAGCATCGGATAAAAAGCGTAGTCCTGCGGGGCGACAGCAATACGGGTGGGGTCGAGCCGCCGGTAGGCTTTCAGCGGCTGGCCCTCGATGCGGATGTCGCCCTGCTGGATCGGCAGCAAGCCGGCGAGGTGCGCGACCAGCGTGGACTTTCCCGCGCCGTTGGGGCCGAGCAGGCCCAGTATCTGGCCGCGCTGCACGGAAAACGAGACCGGCCCCAGTGCGGCGTGGGCCGCGCCGGGGTAGCTGTAACGCAGTCCGGCGATGTCGAGCATCAGGCGAGGGCGCGGCGCAGGTCGCGAAAAAACACGGCTTCCCGATCGGCCTGTGCGCTGAGCAGGGCCGCTATGGCGGGTGGGTCAAAGGCATCGCGGCCCTTCACCATGCGTGCCGAAGCCAGGGCAAATGCGCGCCATTCATCACCGATGTCGAGCAAGCGCGCGGAGAACTCGGCGAGTACGGGCATCGAGCCGCTTTCCGCGGCCTCCTGCAAAAATGCAGCATAGAGAAAACGGAAGCCGCCGCCGCCCGTCCCGATTTCTTCCTGCATCCGTACGATGTGTCCAATCAGGCGACTGGTGGCAGCGTCCTTGGGGTCGAGGCGTGCGATGCGCCGCGCCAGCCAGCGCATGCCGCGGGTGCCAACGATGGGAACGGGCGCCAGCATGGTGCGCGCCACGCGGCGGATCGAGCGGGTGATGTTGTCAGGCGTGACGACCTGGTTAAGCTGCAAGGCTTGCGTGGCCGCGCGCGGGTAATACAGCAAGCCCTTGGGTTCGAGCATGCCTTTCGCAAAGCGGGCGCGCTCAAGGTCAGCACGCGGGCAACGCACCGGATGTTCGAATACCGGATCACTGATCAGATAGTCATCACCTTCGCGACCGTATACGACCAGGTTATGCGCGTTGAAATGAAAACGCATGTCTTCCGGAAAGTACGGCAGCCAGAAAACCGAGGTTTGCAGCCCCACCACGCGTCCTTGGTCGAGCAGCGCATCGAGTCGTGCCGTGCCGGCGCTGGGCGAGCGAAAACGCTCAACCTGAAAGGGAATGCCGAGTGACGCGCTGACGCCCTTGATGATGCCGCGTGGCGGCGCGCGGTAAGCAATCAGCGGCATTTCCTGGATGCGGATGAAATTCAGGTAGGCGAAGCTGAGTCCGCTGCCCAGCCCAAACGCCATCGGTTCACTGAGCGGGCGGCCGTAATGCGACAGCAGATTGGCAACGCTGCCACTTTCGCAGTGCGCGGCGTGGCGGTGCGCAAAAGAGGTGGCAGGCGTTAAGTTTTTTTCAGTCTGGTTTATATCAGCCGGGTACATATCAGCCTGCCTCATTTCAGTTCGTCTCGCGGCAACTGACACAACGTCTGGCGTGAAATGCCCAGCGCGTACGCGTACCGATCCAGCAAAGTCGGATTGAGGCGGACAAACCGGGCGGGCTGAAAATGCCGCCGGATGCGCCAGCGCCAGATGCCGCTGCTTTGCGCAAACGTCGCCAGATCCATCCGCCGGGCATACATCCAGTATTCAAGCGGTGAAGACTCGCCGGCCTCAACGCGTTTGCGTGCCGCCGCAGCGTAGTCGCTGAAAATGTCGGCGGCTTGCTGGGTGACGATTTCCTCGACTTCCCATCCGGCCGACGCGACCGTCACAATGCGGTTGTCCGCACCGCGCGCATACACCGCTTTGCGCAAGCCCGCCAGCGTGGCATTGCCTTCTTGCGGGACGTCATGGATATCCACTACACCGCCTCAAGACAGATAAAGCCGCTGGAGAATCGCCCGCTTTCCGGCACGTACAGCAGCAGGGTCTGACCCGATTTGATTTTCCCGGAGCGCATGAGTGCGTCGAGCATGATGTACGGCGAGGCCGAGCCGGTATTGCCGCAGGTGGCGAGGTTGGTAAACCAGCGGGACGGCGGAATGTTGAAGTCGATGCTGTCGAGCGATTTTTCCAGAATGGGCTGGAAATAATGCGAGGAGAGATGCGGCAGAAACCAGTCGACTTGTTCCGCACGCAAATCACGCCGCTCGCGCAGCGCAAGCATGGGCTCGATGAGCGTCAACGGCGCGATTTGCTCGTTGAGCAAGCGCACGTCCTGCTTGATCGAGAAGATGGATTGGCTGGCCCAATCGCTGACCGGAAAGCGCATCCAGCCACGCACACTGCCATCGGGCAGCTTGTCGGCCCCCGCATACATGCAGGTTGGCATCCGATGCGCGTTGGAAAACAGTTCGATCCATTTGATCCGTAATGAAAGCCCCGGACCGGGTTGAGGTTCCAGCATTAACGCACCGGCACCATCCGACAACATCCAGCGCAGGAAATCCTTGTCAAAGCTGATTTCCGGCTGCGTCTCCAGTTGCGCTGTTTTATGCGCGCATTCCGCTGCAAAATTGCGGGCGTGCATGAGCGGCGATATCAGTTCTGAACCAGTGGCGACGGCGCGCTGGGCGTTGCCGGTTGCGACTGCCATGAAGGCGTATTTGAGTGCGGCCGCTCCCGACAGGCAAATGCCGGCGAGAGACACCACTTCGAGCTGCGGCCAGCCGAGCTCGCCGTGAACCATCACGCCATGCCCAGGCGCCAGCTGGTCGGGAATTGAGGTGCCGGTAGCCAGACAATCCACCGGACCGGTATCACCCAGTTCCCGTATGGCAGAGGCGGTCAGCTGCGCGTGAGTCATCACGGGTTCGCCACTTGTCGGGTCGAGCGCATAGTGGCGCGACACGATGCCGTTGTTGCGTAAAACAATGCGCTTGCTGCGAGAGGGTTTGCCTCCCACCATGCCCAGCACCGATTCAATCGAGTCGTTGCTGACGGGGGCGAGTGGCAGATAAGCCGCCGAACGGGTGATGAAAACCTCAGTAGTCATATTGCGGCAAGCGCTCGGTTCCTGAGCCCGATGGTTGCTCGAATTCGGCTTTCAGTGCAAAAAGACGTTGCTTGAAGAGCGGCCGCAAGAGTGATTGCAAGGCCAGAGAAATGGGAACCACCGTCACAATCATGCCCAGAAGAAAGGTGACATAAAAAACCAGCAGTGGCTTGCGTGGCCACGCGCCTGGGGGGCCTGCCAGCCGGAGCAGCTTACCCCACCAGTAGAAACTGCGGCTGCCGGCGCGCTCGCTGATCATCAGCTGTGGCTGCGCTTCCACGGCGCTCAATCCACACAACAGCGGGGCATCGCCCTGCTCGTGGCCGGCGTGCAAGGCATCGCGCAGCGCGCGGCCAAACCGGATGCTGCGTTTGATTTCAGCCGGGGTCACGCCCGCAGTTGGCAGGCCGGGGACAGGCGTTTTACGACCGGTGAGCAGCCATAAGGGTGTGGTCAGGAGTGTGGCCAGAGTGGACGCGCGATCCGTCAGGACCACGTTGTCCAGATGACGTGCGCCGATTTGGGTGAGCAGTTTACGCATGCGGATATGCGCCTGCATCCACATGTTGCGGCACGCAATGATGGTGACCACGGGTTTCCCGCGCAGCACGCGCCGGGCAATCGGCGTGTCGAGAAACGCAACCACGGGCCGGCTGGGGGCCAGAAACCAGACCTGGTAAAAAACCAGGATCAGGTCGAACCGGGTTGCTTCATTCACGCTGAGCGGATGGAGTTGTTCGGGAACCAGATGCGCCGATTCGGGGAAGGTATCGAGAAACCGAAGAAAGGGCCAGGGAAACGGGTGTTCACGTACCGGCTTCAGGATTTCAATGTGTACGCTGATACGGTCGTCAGCCCGCAGGGGTGCGAGGGTTTGTTCGGCGATGGCGGAAAGCTGCCCGGTCTGGGAATACAGAATCACCAGCACGTTTTTGTCCGGCGGCAGGGTGTCAGGCGGCTGAGTGAGAGTGGACACGATGGCGGTTGATCAATAAGAACAAAAGGGCACTCAGGGAACAATTAAAACACGGACGCTAGCAGGCGATGGGGCGACTCCGGTTCAATGGACTTGCGAGCCATGGCTTGAAGCAGGAGCATCACCCGTAAGAGGTGTCTGTTCTTGTGCCGACATCCCCAAAGTGCTCACCCGGACCGCGTGGCCGAGCAGGCCGCGCAAGTATAACGGGGGATGCGCGATTAGTGTCGTTCCGGCACAGCGATCCCGATCCTGGGCAGCCAGGCGCGCAATCCCGGCGTGGTGATCACTGTGCTGAAAATCGCCATCAGCACCAGCATGGTGAACACCTGCTGCGAGATCACGCCAAGGTCGTAGCCAATGTTGATGACGATCAGTTCCATCAAGGCGCGGGTGTTCATCATGATGCCGAGCAGCTTGCCCTCATGGTGCGACATGCCGGCCCAGCGCGCAGCAAGATAGCTGGCGCCAAATTTCCCCAGTGTCGCCAGCACGATCAGCAGGACACACCAACCCCATGCCTCCGCCGAATCGAGGCTGCCGATATGTGTGCGCAGGCCGGTGTAGGTGAAAAAAATCGGCAGGAAAAAAACCATCACGAAGTGGCCGATGCGCTCTTTCCATGCGTCGATCAGCTCGTATTCATCATGCAGGATCATACCCATCATGAAGCCGCCAAAGATGGCGAAGATACCAATCTGATACGTGGTCATCGCCGAGATGAAAATGGCAGCGAGCAGGATGCCGAGCAGGTTGTGGGTGAGCTTGCCGCGCCTCGCTTTTTCGCCGGTTGGCGCCGCGCCGGCCTGGCTGCGGTGAATGATGCGTTTCATCAGTGGCCGCACAAGCCACCACCAGGCCGCAAAAAAGCCCGCGACCAGCAGCACCTTGCCAGCGAAAGCAGCGGCACTGAATTGCGCCAGCGTCAGCGCCGTGACCAGCGCGAGCAGCAACCAGCCGATGACATCGTTGATCGCCGCCGCACTGATGGCGATCACGCCAATGGGCAGACGGGTGATATTGAACTCGATCAACATGCGGCCGAGGATGGGCAGGGCGGTGATGGAAAAAGCGGTGGCGATAAACAGGGCAGTGGCGAGCGGGTCGATGCCGGGCGACAACATCGGTGCCGTCCAATACCCGAACGCGAATCCCAGCGCGAACGGTGCCACCATGCCTGCCGTGGCAATGTAGGCGACGGCGCGACGATTGTGTCGGTCGGTCAGATGCGCGAAATCGAACTCCAGGCCGATCTGGAACATCAGCAGGATCAGCCCGATCTGCGACAGCATCTGCATGGGTTCAGGCGGGGTCGAGTGAAATACCGTCTGGAACAGATCAGGCGCGATGAGTCCGAACAGCGACGGCCCGAGCAGGATGCCGACGATAATTTCGCCCACAGCAGGAGACTGGCCGATGCGTTGCGCCAGCCTGCCACCCAGGCGCGCCGCCAGCACGATGATGGCCAGTTGCAACAGGGTAAAAAACAGCATCGTCTCGATCTGGTGCACCGCGAGGGCCTGCATGGTCGAATCCGCCATCAGATCATGCCGCCATTGACCGAGATGATTTGGCCGCTGATGTAGCTCGCCTGGCCGGAGGCCAGAAAGCCGACCAGATCGGCGACTTCTTCCGGCCGGCCGGCGCGTTTCATCGGCACCATGCCCGAGATCATTTTTTCATCGAATACGCCGTCGATCATGTCGGTTTGAATGATGCCGGGCGCCACTGCATTCACCGTCACGCCACGGCTCGCCATTTCCAGCGCGAGTGTTTTGGTTGCAGCGTGCAATGCACCTTTGGCGGCGGCGTAGTTGGTTTGCCCGCGGTTGCCGGTCAAGCCGGCAATGGAGGTGATGTTGATGATGCGACCCCAGCGGCTGCGCATCATCGACAGCGAGAGCGGCTGCGTGACATTGAAAAAGCCGTTCAGTGACACGTCCAGCACACGGTGCCATTGCGCAGCGCTCATGCCCGGGAACACCGCATCGTCGTGGATGCCGGCATTGTTCACCAGCACCTGGATCGGCTGGGTCTGGATCAGGGTTTCCAGCGCCGCCCGGGTGGCCTCGGCGTCCGTGATATCGAAGGCGATAGCATCGGCGTGGCCGCCGCTGGCGCGTATATCATCCGCGAGCGCCTGGGCGCGGTCGAGCCGGGTGTTGGCGTGGATATAGACGTGATAGCCATCAGCGGCGAGGCGCCGGCAAATGGCGGAGCCGATTCCGCCGCTGCCGCCGGTGACCAGTGCAAGTTTCATGTTGAGCCTTTCAGTTTCTCAGCGTCCAGAATCACCGCCGCCCGGCCGGTCATGATTTCGCGCCCGGCAGCATGAATGCGAAAGCCATACAAAATCGTGTTGTCGTCACCCGACAAACGTTCGGCTTCAATCGCGAGATTGGCACCGAGGTCATCCAGTCGGGTTACCCGGAAATTCACGCTACGCACACTCGCCAGATAGCCCGCGCTTGGAGATTGCTCGCTGGACGCCAGCAGTGCCCCGTGCGCGGCCATCGCCTGGGCCGCATATTCAATCCCGCAGGCCGCACCCAGCCGGCCGTATGCACGCAGCGGATTGTCGGTGTCGAGATGGCTGCTGGCGGTGCAGCGGATATGTTGCGCGTCCCAGTCGGTAATGGTGTCGAGCAAACACATGCTGCCCTGATGCGGAATGTGGGCGAGCAGCCAGGCGTGGTCTAGCGGCATGGTTTGATATTGACCGCCAACCGGAGCGGTTCCAGATAGTCGAGCACCACTTTGCTGATTTGTTTGCGCGCCAGGGCCTGCAGCAGCGGCAGCCCGCGTGCCGCCGGAATCGCAAGGCGCAGTGTTTCAAGCGCGGGGTTCGCGAGCACATCGGGCTCGGTATCGGTCAGACTGATTTGAATCTGCGCCAGTGATTGCGGGCTTTGCTGCGATGTCAGCGCCAGAGCAATCCCCATGGCATCAGGCATGGGCCGTTTGGCATTCAGCGGTTCGGGGTAAGGCGAATCGTAGGCAATCAGCAGGGCGGTGCGGCCTTCGACGCTGACCTGGGTCAGTGCCTCCAGCAAACCGGCGCCGAAGCCGTCGTCATAAACGCATAGCACGGTGGCCGGCGTCATCGCGCCGGAAGCGATGCCCCAGTACCCGGCTGGCGCGTTGTGCACCGAGTTGTGGAAACGCGTGGGCGAAATGTGGCGGTCGTCGGAAGCC
This sequence comes from Thiobacillus sp., assembly GCA_036568265.1. Classification (GTDB taxonomy): domain Bacteria; phylum Pseudomonadota; class Gammaproteobacteria; order Burkholderiales; family Thiobacillaceae; genus Thiobacillus. The sequence goes on along the minus strand of DATCSW010000008.1, from coordinate 104,476 downwards.
AGTACCGCACAAATGGCATCACAGTTGTCGCCGTCCGCGCCCGAAGAGGCAAACACCGTGGAGAGTTGGCGGGCGTCGAGCTGCCCCATGGCAATCGCCTCTTGCGCTACCGCCAGCGCCACCTTGACCGACACGCCCGCGCGCCGCCGCTCGGCCGGCGGCAAACCCTGCGGGGGCGGTGCCGTGATCGGGGTGGGTGCGTAAGCGGTGTCGCCGCTGAGTATGATTTGGCCGGTGGGCCAATCCGGCAAACCGGGTCCGAGCAGGCCAACGCCTTCAATCCAGGCGGTCAGTATCGTGTTGGGTGTCGTCATCTCAACCAGCCCGTCCTAACACCAGGCTGCAATTGGTGCCGCCAAAACCGAATGAGTTACTCAATACGCGTTGCGGCGCCGTGTCACGGTTGGCGTTGAGATACTGGATGGGGATATTGGGATCGATGGTGCGGGTGTTGACGCCGCCGGGCAGAAAGCCGTGCTGTAGCGCCAGCGCGCCAATGATGGCTTCCAGGCCGCCCGCCGCGCCCAGGGTGTGGCCGGTGGCGCCTTTGGTTGAGCTGCAGGGCACGCGGTCGCCGAACAGTGTGGCCACGGCCTTGCCTTCAGCCGCGTCGTTGCTGGGTGTCGCGGTGCCGTGCAGGTTGATGTAATCGATATCACCGGCCTGCACGTTGGCCGCTTGCAACGCGCCGGCCATGGCCATCTGGGCGCCCAGGCCGTCCGGATGCGGCGAGGACATATGGTAGGCATCGCTGGACTCTCCTGCACCGAGCAGCAGAATCGAATCGGAATTCAGGCTGCTGGCAGGCCGCTCAAGCAGAATGAACGCGGCGGCTTCGCCGATGGAAATGCCGGAACGATCCACATCGAATGGCTGGCACGGCGTGGCGGACAGCAGCTCCAGCGAATTGAATCCATACAGCGTGGTCAGGCAGAGCGAATCCACCCCACCCACAATGGCCGCGTCGATCAACCCGGCTTCCATCATGCGTGTCGCCGAGGCGAACACCTTGGCGCTCGACGAACACGCGGTCGACACTACTGCAGCCGGACCTTCCAGTTTGAAGACCTTGCGTACAAAGTCGGCGACCGAATAGGCGTTATGGGTGGTGCGATAGATGAAGTCAGCGGGGAGGACGCCGGTTACCGGATCGCGTCGGCGATACGCCTGCTCGGACTGCAGGATCCCAGCCGTGCTGGTGCCGAGCAATACCGCGACGCGACGCCGGCCATGGCGAGTCATTGCGGCATCCACGGCAGCCATGAAACCGTCCTGGTGCAAGCCCAGCCATGCAAGCCGGTTATTGCGGCAGTCGTATTCGGCCAGCGCTTCTGGCAGCTTGACCGTGTCTACGCCGGTGACTTCGCCAATGTGTGTGTCGAGATCGCGTACCGTTTCAAATTGGCACGGAATCAGTCCACCGCGTTGATCGCGCAGGGCGGTTTGGTGCGCGTCCAGTCCGTGGCCGAGGCAACTGGTGGCGGTGAAATGGCTGAGGTGGAACGGATTCACGAAGATAGACGCACGGTGTTGTGGACGGAGGCTGGTTTGCGCCCGATTCTAACAAACATCCGCTGGGGTCGATGGCGCGCTCAGGCGGGCAATCAGCATGACATTGGCAAACGGCAGCTTGCCATTCATGGCAACGGTTTCGACATCAAAGCCCAGTGTTTGCAGTGTCTGTATCCAGGCCGGTAGTGGTCGACAATGCAGCGGCGGCAGGGGGTTGCCGCGAAAGAAGGCGACCGTGCGATCGACCCAGTTGCTGAGCTGGAAACCGAATCCGGCGCTGGCGTCGCCCACTCGGGTAAGCAGCAGGCCATGAGGTGGCAAGGCATCGCGCACGCGGCGCAGCACCCCATCCTGGGCCGCGAAATCAACGTAATGCAATACGTCCATGATGACGACTGCATCGGTTTGACCGAACTCGACGCTGCACATGTCGCCTTCCTCAAATCGGGCGGGTGCAGTCAGTGCGGTTTGCGCACGCCGGATATCACGGCTCAACAGGTCAACGCCGCGCAGGTCAGCAAGGCGTCCGGGCGCGGGCCAGCCTGCGGGCCATTCACCGGCTTCCCAGGCCTGGCGCGCGGCCAGCAGCCAGGCGGCCAGCAGGCCCTGGCCGCAGCCCAGATCGAGAATGCGTGCGTGATCAGGTATCAACCCGCGTTCGAGCATGGCCAGAAACATCGGGTCGCCGCCCAGCTTGCCGCGTGCAAAGTGATAGGCAAAACGGCCAGCGTTTCGATAAATCTGGCTGGCGCGATCGACCAGACGTTGACGCAAGGTGTCAGGGGTGAAGGTCACTGTTTCAATCCATTCCATGGGACGATTTTTTATGTTCTGGTCATCGTGAACCCGGCGGTTGCCGGTTGGCGCAATGATAGCCAGGCCATCACCCCGCCCAGCAGCAGACCACCCATTACGTCGACTGCAACATGCTGGCGGGTGGCGAGGGTGGAATAAATGATGCCGATGCACCATAGCCAGTTGAACAGCCGGGTCCAACCGGGTGCGCCAAATCGCCGCAGCAGATGATGCAGCCACAGCCCTGAAAAAATCGCTGTGGCGACATGCAGTGAAGGAAAGGCATTACCCGCAGCATCGACGTTTTTCAGGAAGTCCACGCCGGGATACTGTGACCAGTCGATATCGGCGACAGGGACGGCAGTGGGCCAGAAATAAAAAACCATCAGGCCGAGCAGGCAGGTCACAGCGATCGCCTGGCTATAGCGCAGGAGTTCGCGTCGGGTCGACAGCAAGGCGGGCGGCAGCGAGACATACACCCACAAAGAGACATACAGCGACATGGCCTGTGGCTGAAAGCGGATGATCTGATCCAGCCAGGTCAGCGGCATCATCGTGGTTGGATAGGCCGGGGCCTTGAGCACATAGAAATAGGCAGCGAAAAATATGCCGATAAACAGCGGCGTGCCAATGGCTTTCAGCACCATGTGCTGGCCGAAGGCGGCTGCCATCTGTCGGTACCAGGGCGTCGGCTGGACGGTATTCACTATGAGCGATCCTGGGCGAAGGTGTGTCTGGATTGATAACGGGCGTGGGTCATGAACGGGCATCTCGCAAGCGAACAAAATTCAATCCGGCGGCAGTCGCCGATTTCAACACGTCTGGCAGCACGTCGAGAATCACGGGGACACCCTGGGGGGTCCGTGCCGCATTGCCGTCGTGCAGCAGCAAAATAGCGCCCGGCTGCAGCTTGTGTAACAGGGATGTTCTGACCCGCTCGGCGTCACCGATGCGGGTATCGAAACCGCGTGCCGACCAGCTGGCGAGAGTCAGCCCGAGTCGCGCCAGCACCGGGTCGAGAAAGGGATTGCGCAAGCCTGCCGGGGCGCGAAAGAACATGGGGCGCTGACCCGTAATCTGGCTGAGGGTGTGTTGCGCGGCTACGAGCTCGCGCCTGAAACCACACGGCCCGAGCAGGGAAAAAATGTGGTTGTGGTGCTGGCTATGGTTTTCCACGGCATGCCCACGACGGACGATTTCCCGGCAGATCTCCGGATAGCGCGCCGCTTTTTCGCCCACGCAAAAGAACGTGGCCTGCACGTGATGCTGATCCAGCATATCCAGCACATGCGGCGTGACGAGCGGGTCGGGGCCATCGTCGATGGTTAGCGCGATTTCCCGTCGGGCTGCGGCAGCAGCGGGGAGCCGTGTCCAGTTTGGCCCCAGCCAGGTGCTGCGCGGCCACAATCCGGTGGCGGTCAACACCGCGTGATTGACGATCAAGGCGGCCAGTGCCCAGCGCCATTGTGCGGGTGCGACAATCACGGCCAGCAACGCCAGCCCGTGCAACACAAAGGTCGCGTGGATCAGCAGGGTGGGGCGCCAGACCGGGTCAGGCATGGGATGGATATCCATTGGATTGGCGGGCAAAAATGGCCGCATACAGCAACGCCAGAATGACGCCCGGTGCGACGGTCACGCCCATCGCCTGCAGGATGGATACATTGGAAAATGCCAGCAGGCCAAACCCGGCGACGGTGGTGAGATTGGCAAACAGCATCGAGGCCAGCGTACGCGGCAGGATGGGTGTGTGCGGATCGGGCCGGTCAAAGAACAGCGCGTAATTGGAGCCCACGGCGACCACCAGCAACAAGCCCACCAAATGCAGAATGATCATTTGCTGGCCCAGCAGGCTCAAGCCCGCCGTGACGGTGATGACCGCTGCGGCCAGTGGCGTGATGATGCGCAGCACGCGCAGGGGCGAGCGAAACACCAGCAGCAGCAAGCCGATAATGGCCGCCAGTCCGCCGAGCGACAGCATGATGGCTTCATTCAAATAGCCTGAGTAGAGGCGATCGGATTCGGCTTTCATGTCCACAAACAACACATCGGGCATGCCTTTCAAAGCGGCGCGCAGGCGGTCGGCGTGAATGTCGACACCTTCGGGCGCAGTCAGGGGCAACAAGGCGCGCCATTGCTGGTTTTGCTGGATCAGCAAGGCATCGACCGCCATCGCCATCGAGGTGTGTTGCAAGTCAGCTACCTGTAATAAAGGCTGATTGCGTGCGGCTTCGACGTCGTCCAGAAATGGCTTGAACAGTGCTGCGCGCACCGGCAGACCTTGAACCGCCTGCGCCAGCCGGGCTTCCAGTTCGGAACGGTCGGGCAGGCTGTTTTGGCGTGCGTCCTGCATGGCTGCGCTGGGGAGGTAGCGACTGGGGCTGTCGAAACCCGCGAGTTCGCCCATTTCGACCTGGGTTTGCAGCCGCGCAGACACCTGTTCGGCGGTGCTCAATACGGATTCCTGGCTGGTACCGGAGACGACAACCAGATAGCGCACATCCGGGGCGCCCATGTCGGCGCGTAAACGGGTATCGAGTTCAACATCGGCTTGCGATACTGGGCTGAGTGACGCGATCTTGTCATTCCACAGACTGTCACGATGGGTGACCACGACGATGCAGGCGGCCATCAACACGATGGCTGCAGGCCAGCGCAGCATGGTCGCGCGCTTCAATCCACGCGACAGCATGAGACCGATTGCCGATACATCATGAATCCGGAAATGGGCCGGCAGTAGCGAAGGCAGGACGAAGCGCGTCACTGTTGCCGCTGCAACCAGTCCCGCAATGGCATACAGCCCGAGTTGTGCCAAACCCGGAAAGCCTGACAACAACAGCGAAGCAAAGCCAAAGATCGAGGTCAGCACGCCGAGGCGGATCGTGGGCCAGTGGCGCTTGAGCCAGTTTTGACGATCCGTATTGTTTTGTTCCGATTGCACAAACAGATAGATGGAATAATCCACCGCCTCGCCGATCAGGGCGGTGCCAAACCCCAGCGTAATGCCGTGTACTTCGCCAAAGCCCAGGCTGACCGCAGCAATGCCCGCCAGCGCGCCACTGATCACGGGCAGCATGCCCAGCCCCAGCGCGCTGAATGATCGATACACCAGCAACAGCAGCGTGGCGATCAGGGTCAGACTGATGATGGACAGACGGGTGACCTGACGTTTGATGGTGTCGCGCGAGGTCACCGAAAACACACCGGGGCCGGTCATCACCAGCTGAGCGGAGGCCGATGCGCCGGCGGACTGCTCGAACGCGTGTTGAATGACGGCCATGGCGTGTTGCTGGGCGTCGGTGTCGCTGCCCGATGCGCGTGTTTGCAGCAGCATCAAGGCGCGGGTGCCATCGCGTGATGCCCATGCACCGTCGATCAATTTTGGTTGTGACCCGCTATTGAGTCGGTCAAGCAACAACACCATTTCACCGGTTGGGTCGCGCGGCAAAATGGATTTGACCAGCAAGCCAGCCGGCGAGGCCAGCAGATCGATGCTGTCGCCCAGGGCGTCATTGAGCCCGGCCTCGCTGAAGCGTTCCGGCATGATGGCCGGGCTCAGCAGATAACGGTTGTCGAACAGATACGCGCGGTCGCGTTCGGCGTTGACCGGCTCACCATTGTTGACGCTGGCAAAAGCCGGATCGGCGCGCAGCCGCTGGGCGGTTTGTATGGAAAGCCGGGCACGTGTCGGTGCGTCGGCGCCTTCTATGCCGACCAGAATCAGGCGCGAGGCCAGACCGTCGCGCAGTTGATCCATCAGCAGCTGCTGTTCAAGCGTGGGAGAGCGCGGCAAAAAAGCCGACAAATCGGTGGTGAAGTGCGTGCGGCTGATGATGCCGATGCAGACCAGCAAAAAAACCAGCCACAACACGATGGCCGTGATGCCGCGGTGGCGCGTGTGCTGTGTCATTACGGTAACAGCAGCTTCTCGATGGTCATCTGCGAGCTGTCGCCATCGGCCTGCAGGATATTGACGCTGCGCACCACGTCCTTGGTGCCCTCTATCCGGATGCGTGCGATGACCTTGCCGACCTTGGCATCGAGGGGGGTGAGCTCCAGCGTCCAGCGCTCATGGTCGCCATTCAGCGCCACGTGGTAAATCTTCTCCAGCGCTTTGCGGTCGCCTGCCAGGGTCGCGCGGATGCTCTCGATCATGCCCGCCACTTCGGGGTAGTTCTTGAGTGGCAGCACATGTTTGCGCAACCCGCGTTCGACCGTGAGGGTGTCGCCGTCGAGCACCACGGTTTCGGCCCGGGGTTTCAGCGTGCGTTTTTCCAGGCGGTCCGGCGCGATGAACAGCAGTTCGCCGGACGATACGATTGGCTGTTCGAGAATGGAAATGGTCTTTGTTTCGGTGAAAGTGGCCGCGCCTTGCGGGCTCTTCGCCAGGCTGGCCATCAACTGGGCCAGGCTCAGTGGCGCGGCTTGCACAACGGTACTCAGCGTCAAGGCCAGTCCGGCAAGTGCAATGAGTTGGAAATAACGGAATGGAGTCATGGTTTGGCGGCATCCTTGGGGCGCCAGAAATCGAAGAAATTGAACCAGTTGTAGGGTGCCGTGCGGCAATGGCGCTCCAGACTGGCCGCGTATTGGATGATGGACGCCCGTATGGCGGCATCGCGCTCGCTGCGTTCGAGTGTGCTGAAATCAGCCAGCCGCTCGAAGTGAACGGCGTAGCGGTTGCCGCCCAGATACAGGCCGCTCATGAACAGCACGGGTCGCTTCAACATAGCAGCCAGCCGCATGGGCCCGAGCGGGAATTCGGCATCGGCCCCCAGAAAAGGAAGCCGCAACATGGCGTCGCCACTTAACGTACGGTCACCGAGGATGCCCAGTGCGGTACCGTGATCGAGGCTGGCCTGCACCTTCAGCATCGAGTCGATTTGCCCCAGTGGAATGGTATCGAGCATTGCAGCCGGATTGATTGCTGTCAGCGCCGCATTGAGTTTGCGGGCATTGTCTTCGTACATGACCATGGCCACTTTAAGATCGGGTTGATTGCGGCCGATGGCGCGCACCACTTCGAAACTGCCCATGTGCGCGCCCATCAGAATCGCGCCCTGACCCGTTGCCAGCACCTCATCAATGATGGCTTGGCCGTGCACCTCGACTTCGAACAGATCGAAACGCCCATTGAGCAAAAAAATCCGGTCGTGGATGGTGGACGCAAAGCTGTGGAAATGGCGAAACAAATTAGCGAGACGGGGTTCACGTCCCAGCACCCGGCGCAGATAGTTGCGCGATGCGGCTTTGGCTGCAGGCGAGAACATCAGGAAATACAGGCTGATGCCCGCCAGCACGACGCGGGCAGGGGCACGACCCAGACGCAATGAAATCCAGCTGATGATTCGCAACATGGTCTGGTTGCTGCGCTCCGGGCGCTGAACCCATTCCGCCTGCTGGGTGGGTGAATCGACTGAATTCGGTCCCGACAAGCTCATGCCGCCGTGGGCGCCGTGAAATCTACGGCACCGTTCGCCACTGTGCGCGTGTCGCAGCGAATATCGAAACGAAACCCACCCGTAGCCGTTGCTGAGTAGTGCAGCGTCAGCATTTCACCGGGCAACACCGGACTCAGAAATTTAGCGGATTTGATTTGCCCGCTGGCAGCCGGGCTGCCTTGCACGACGGCCAGCGCATGCAGCGCGGCGTCGAGCAGCACGACACCGGGGAGTATGGGCTGCCCCGGAAAATGGCCAGCGTAAGCCGGATGGTCGAGCGGGATGGGCAGCGGCAACATGGAGTCGTTCATGACGGCACCCGGCTCGTGGGCTGCGCCTGCAGGCTGGCCAGCAGTGTGCGCGCAATCTGGTCGGGCAGCTTGCCGGTCGCGTTACGCGGCAGGCTGTCGACAAACAACAAGGGGCGCGGCAAAAAAATCGGGTCGAGGCGTTCGCGCAGCGCCTGCGTCAGCGCGGCCGGCGTCAGGTCAGGGGCAACCACCAGCGCGGTGAGCCGGCCCACGTCTTGCGTCGAGGTGGCTTCGGGCTGCAAAAACACCCCATCGAGTACGCCGGGGATCGCGTTCAGCTGATGATTAAGATAGGCCAGCGAGGTGCGTTTGCCGGCGATGTTGACCAGATCTGCGTGACGTCCGTGGAGTTGGAAACGCGTCCACTTCGGACCGTCCCCTACAGGTTCGATGACATCACTGAGCGGAGTCGGGGCATCGATATGCCCCCCTTCGGCCCACAGCGTACCCGCATCACGGCTCAGCATCACATTCGGCAGCGTCTGCCATTCCAGATCCAGGGCCGTGCGGCGCGAGGCGATTTGCCCCGTTTCGGTACAACCGTAGATTTCATGCAGCGGTGCATCGAATCGCGCTTCGGCCTCCTGCGCCAGGGCTTGCGACAGCGGCGCGGTGGCCGACAGTAACTGGTCAACCGCGGGCAGCGTGGCCTGTTCCGCAAGCAAGGTGCGCAGATGGAAAGGCGTGGTCACCAGTACGCGGGGATGCGGCAGCTCTGCCAGTTGGGCGCATATATCCGCCGGGTAAAACGGGTGACCGGCATGGAGTACCGCGCCGTTCAGCAGCGGCATTAAAACCGTCGATTCCAGACCGTACATATGCTGCGGCGGGACGGTGCCCAGTATGGCGTGGCTGGCCTGCACGCCCAAACGTTCAGCCTCGGCCTGTGCGTTTTGCACCAGGCTGCCCCAGCGTTTGGTGTGCGGTACCGGCAGGCCGGTCGAGCCAGAAGTAAACACCTCGGCAATGATCTGATCGCAATCAATCTCGGGTATGGGTTGATTTGATACTGACGCGGGCACTGATCGGGGATAGTGAAAGGTGAGCAGATCCGCGCCACCGTTTTCATGATCGCTGATACAGAACACATCCGGGCTGATGCGCTTCATTTGCCGTAGCGTTTCCGGGGTGTGGGTGGAAGGCAACAGACTGATGCGCCCACTCACGATGCAGGCGGCAAACGCAACCGCAAAATGGTAACGGTCGCTGCACAGGTTGAGCACATGCCGCCCTTGCGGCAACTGGCCGGCGACGCCATGCACCTCTGTGAGGAACTGCGCCACGCTGACAGGCGCGCAATGACGCCAGGCGACGATTGCGTCGAGTGTGCGGTGGGCAATGAGCGGCAGGGTCGACATGGAACCAGGCTTGTCTAGTGAAGGGGCGGGGACGCGTCTGAATGCTTAGGCGTGTTTTTCCAGAACGCCAGTATGCCCGCCAGAATGCTGTGCTTTTCCAGATTGGGCAACTTGTGCAGGCGTATCGGGTATTCAACGATAAACATCAGCAAGACCAATGGGAAGGTCATGAAGTTGGCAAAAACGGACCAGGTATCGATCGGTGTGAAGGCAAACAACAGACCGGAAATCAGGCTGATCGTGATAAAAAATAATGTCCACGCCAGGGTGAGCTGGCGGGTGTAACGGATCAACTCGGGCGTCAGGCCGCCGTGAAAGGCTTCAGCAAAACGGGAACACAGCGCTTGCCGGCCGCGCGCCAGTGTCACACCGAACACCGCCGCCAGCATCAGATTCATGCCTGCGTGCTGGATGAAATATACCCAGCTGAAATTGCGTTCCAACGTGCCCCAAAATCCCCACAGCAGCATGCCGACGACTGCGCACAGCAGCAGCATGGCGGGTTTTTTGGGCGACTTCCAGGTCAGCCAGAGCAGAATGGCCAGCGAAGGTGCCAGTGACGTAGCCACTCCGAGCCAGGGCATCGAGCTGACGACAGCGGGCGTCGTGCTGTAATGCGCGAGAAAGGGATAGCTGATGGCCCCGGCAGCGATAACGGCCCAACGGGCCACGCGCACCAGGGAAAGACTCATTGCGTTTTGTTCGCAGCGATGTGCTGCGTCAGGCTGGCCAGCGAACTGAATATTTTGACGTTGTCGGCATTGTCGGCGCGCAACTGAAAGCCGAAGCGTTTGGAGACCACCAGCGCCACTTCCAGAATGTCGATCGAGTCGAGCCCGAGGCCGTCGCCATAAAGGGGTGCATCGGCTTGAATGTCTTCAGGGCTGACATCGAGATTGAGAGCGGTGACGATCAGTCCTGCGACTTCGTTTTGTAATTCCAGATTGACTTCAGGCATGGCAACTTCACATCAAATTAAGTGGCAGGTAGGCCGACAAAGCCGGATGGTGCCCATTATATTGGTTAAGCAGTGAGTTTGACCGCATCTATTCATATGGGTGTTATGTATTGCCACGATGAAAGGAAAGCGTATGGGGGGAGTGAGCAGGGCTCACTGAATATGAAATAAAGTGGGGTGGTGGAGACGAGGAGGATCGAACTCCCGACCTCCGCATTGCGAACGCGGCGCTCTCCCAGCTGAGCTACGTCCCCGACTCGGAAATTATAGCGTTAGCGTTTTAACGGGAAAAGCGAGGCCAGCGATTCGATCCAGTTGGGGGTGTGGCGGGCAAGGATCCAGCCCAGTGCAACGCCAGCCGTGTTGGCCAGGGCATCGAGTGGGTCGGGCATGCGATCCGGCGTCAATGCCTGCAGCCCTTCGATGGCGATGCCCAGCAACACAACGGCAATGGCCAGCCTGCCACGCTGGAACACAACCAGCTGTGCCCACCAATACATCAGCACTGCGTAGCCGGTCAGGTGAACGAGCTTGTCCAGGTGGGAGGTATCGGTACCGAGCGCCGGCGGCATTAACGACAACACCAATGTGACGACCACACCTGCCCAGCCGGCCGTTTGCCAGAGGCGTACCAGTGTGGCCATCCGTTTTTGATGGGCCTGCGCCATCCGGCGCATCAGGGTTGGGGTCATGTATTGCTTGAACGCGTTGGGCGTTGCGCCCAACGCAGCATCAGCACGCCGGCGATGATCATTGGAATCGACAGCCATTGCCCCATGCTCAAGCCCAGCCCAAGCAGGCCCAGGTAGCTGTCCGGCTCGCGGGCAAATTCGGCGAGGAAGCGGAAGCCGCCGTAACCGATCAGGAATACACCGGAAATGGCGCCTGTTGGCCGTGGCTTGCTGGCATACAGCCACAATATGATAAACAGCAGCACGCCTTCGCCGGCAAATTGGTATAGCTGCGAGGGGTGGCGCGCGATGCCGTCGCCGGCTTGCGGGAACACCATGCCCCAGGGCAGGTCGGTGGCGCGGCCCCACAGCTCGCCGTTGATAAAGTTGCCGAGCCGTCCCGTGGCCAGGCCCAACGGCACCAGCGGGGCGATGAAGTCGGTCACCGACAACCAGCGTAGTTTGCGGGTGTAAGCAAACAAGGCCATGGCGATGATGACACCCAGAAAGCCGCCATGAAAACTCATGCCGCCTTCCCACACCTTGAAGATATCGAGCGGGTGGGCGAGGAATTCCATGGGTTTGTAGAACAGCACGTAGCCGAGCCGCCCGCCGAGTACGACGCCGAGTACACCGTAGAACAGTACGTCGTCGAGCATCTTGGGCGACCAGGCAGTCCAGGGGCGGTTGGCGATGCACCAGCGCCCAAGCAGAATGAACTGCGCGAAGGCGGCCAGATACATGAGGCCATACCAATGGATGGCGACGGGGCCGAGTTGCAGGGCAACGGGATCGAATTGCGGATGAACGAGCATATGAGGTGTCCGGGTGGCAGCAGCGCGGGTAAAATGAACGGCTGATTATAAATGCTTGAGAGTGACCATCATGCCTGACTACCGTTCCTGGACAACCACCCGTGGCCGCAACATGGCGGGAGCGCGCGCGCTGTGGCGCGCCACCGGCATGAAAGACGGCGACTTCAACAAGCCGATCATCGCGATTGCCAACTCGTTCACCCAGTTTGTGCCGGGCCATGTGCACCTGAAGGACATGGGTCAGCTGGTGGCGCGCGAGATTGAGGCGATGGGCGGCGTGGCCAAGGAATTCAACACCATTGCGGTCGATGATGGCATCGCGATGGGCCACGGCGGCATGCTGTATTCGCTGCCGAGCCGCGAAATCATCGCCGATTCGGTCGAGTACATGGTCAACGCGCATTGCGCCGACGCGCTGGTGTGTATTTCCAACTGCGACAAAATTACCCCGGGCATGCTGAATGCCGCGCTGCGCCTGAACATTCCGACCGTGTTCGTGTCGGGCGGGCCGATGGAAGCCGGCAAGGTGAAATGGGGCGGCAAAGTCATCAAGCTCGATCTGGTCGATGCGATGGTGTCGGCGGCGGATGACAGCTATTCCGATGAGAAGGTCGCCGAGCTTGAGCGTTCGGCTTGCCCGACCTGCGGTTCGTGCTCGGGCATGTTTACCGCCAACTCGATGAATTGCCTGACCGAGGCGCTGGGCCTGTCGCTGCCGGGTAACGGCTCGCTGCTGGCGACCCACTCCGATCGCAAGAACCTGTTCCTCGCCGCCGCGCGACTGATCGTGAAAAATGCGCGACGTTATTACGATGATGGCGACACCAGCGTGCTGCCGCGCGCCGTTGCCAGCTTTGATGCGTTCGAAAACGCCATCGCACTCGACATCGCCATGGGCGGTTCGACCAACACCGTGCTGCATTTGCTGGCGGCCGCGCATGAAGCGGGTGTCGATTTCACGATGGCCGACATCGACCGCATGAGCCGCCGCGTGCCGCATCTGTCCAAAGTCGCGCCGTCGATCCAGACCTATCACATGGAAGACGTGCACCGCGCCGGGGGCGTGATGGCCATCCTGGGTGAACTGGAGCGGGGTGGTCTGGTGCACCGCGACCTGCCGACGGTGTTGTGCCCTTCGATGGGCGAACAGATCGACACCTACGACATTCGCCGCACGACCAACCCGGACGTGAAGGAATATTTCCGCGCCGCTCCGGGCGGCGTCCCGACGCAGACCGCGTTTTCGCAGTCACGCCGTTACCCCACGCTGGACGATGACCGGGTCAATGGCTGTCTGCATGACCTCGAACATGCGTATTCGAAAGACGGCGGCCTCGCCGTGTTGTACGGCAACCTTGCAGCGGATGGCTGCATCGTCAAAACCGCCGGCGTCGATGCGAGCATGTTCGAAGTCGAGCAACTGCGATACACCACCAGCGTGCCGACTTCCACCCTCCGGGTGTTCAAGGGGCCGGCGCGGGTGTTCGAGTCACAGGACGCGGCCGTCGAGGCCATTCTCGCTGACAAGATCATTGCCGGCGATGTGGTGGTGATTCGTTATGAAGGCCCGCGCGGTGGTCCCGGCATGCAGGAAATGCTGTATCCCACCTCGTACCTGAAATCCAAGGGGCTGGGCAAGCATTGCGCGTTGCTGACTGACGGCCGTTTCTCGGGCGGCACCTCGGGCTTGAGCATTGGCCACGCCTCACCGGAAGCGGCTGAAGGCGGCAACATCGGCCTGGTCGAAGAAGGCGACATCATCGAAATCGACATCACCCAACGCAGTATCAACATGCTGGTGAGCGAGAAAGAACTCGAACGCCGTCGGACTGCGATGGACGCCAAAGGCGCTCACGCCTGGAAGCCAGTCAACCGCGTGCGCGCGGTGTCGCCAGCGTTGCGCGCCTACGCTGCGATGGCGACTTCGGCGGCGTTCGGCGCGGTGCGTGACGTTAGCCTGGTCGAACACCCAACTGAAGCGCAAATGCACGCCGATCCGCTGGCGCGTTTTGCCATCGCGGGTCAGTTGAGCTTCCGCGAAGGCGCGGGTGGCCTGACCTATGCCGACATCGACAACCACGGCGGCCGCGCGACCCTCTGTTTGCAGGGCGCGCACGTGGTGAATTTCCGTCCCAAGTCGCAGCAGGAGCCGGTGGTGTGGGTATCCGACGCCGCCAAATTCGCGCCGGGCAAATCCATCCGCGGCGGCGCGCCGGTGTGCTGGCCGTGGTTCGGCGCACACGCCAGCGAAGCGTCGTTCCCGGCACACGGCTTTGCGCGCACCGTGGCGTGGACCGTGACGGGCAGCCGCAAGCGCAACGACAGCAAAACCGAGCTTACGCTGCAACTGGCAGAGACCGAGCAGACCCGCAAGCAGTGGCCGCACGCCACGCGGCTGACGCTCACCGTCATCGTCGGCGACAAGCTGGAACTGCAGCTGGCCACCACCAATCTGGACGACAAACCGATTCAGGTCGGTGAAGCGCTGCATACCTATCTGCAGATCAGCGACGTCGGCAGCGTGAAAATCACCGGTCTGGAAGGCGCGACCTTCCACGACAAGGTCGACAACTTTGCCAAGAAAAAACAGTCCGGTGCGATTGCGCTGAAAAGCGAAGTTGACCGCGTCTACGTCAATACGCCGGCCGAGTGCGTGATCGAAGATACCGGCCTCAACCGCCGCATCCGCATCGCCAAGACCGGCTCGCTCTCCACCATCGTGTGGACGCCGTGGACCGAGAAAGCCGAGCAGATGGGCGACATGGGCCAAGGCAAGTCGGGTACCGGTTGGCGCGAGATGGTCTGCGTCGAATCGGCCAACGCGATGGATAACGTCGTCACCGTCGCGCCGGGCGAGACCCATACGCTGGCCGTGACCTACAGCGCTGAGGCGCTTTGAGTGTGAGCGCGAAAAGCAACACGCGGGTCATTCTGGTTGCCAACCCCAAGGGCGGCAGCGGCAAGACCACGCTGTCGATCAACCTGGCGGGCTATATGGCATCGCAGGGTCAGCGGGTGGCGATGCTCGATCTCGACCAGCAGAAATCAGCTACGCAATGGTTGGCGATGCGTGACGCGGGTATGCCGAAGATTGATCTGCTGCGAACCGGGCAAACAGGCGGCGACTGGTTGGTGATCGATACACCCGCTGGTCTGCACGGCAAGAATCTCGAACGGGCGTTGAAACTGGCGCACAAGGTGGTGGTGCCGATTGCACCGTCACTGTTTGACATTCGTGCCAGCCAGGCATTTTTGGCGGCGTTGCATGCCGAAAAGGCCGCGCGTAAAGGTCAGGGTTTTGTCAGTGTGGTGGGCATGCGGGTCGATGCGCGCACGCGGGCGGGTGTCACGCTGGAACAGTTCATGGCGCAGCAGCAATTGCCGGTGCTGGCACATCTGCGCAACACCCAGCATTACGTGAACGCCGCTTTTGAAGGCAAGAGCCTGTTTGATTTGCCCCACCATGTCGCCGAGCGCGATATTGAACAGTGGCGAGATTTGATCGACTGGCTGAACGTTTGACCGTTCGCCAGTCGGGCGGCTTAGTGCGTGTTGGGCTTCAGCAGATTGACCACTTTCGGCTTGGTGACGCCATGGGTCGATGAGCACGAGCCGTCCACCGCGACACCGAGCTGTTGCTCGGCTTCGTGCAGCAGATTGATCACAGCCACATAGAATTTGTCGTCGGCCATCATGCGTGCGGTGCGGCCGCCTTCATTCGCGGCGAGCACGTTCGCGCCGTTGTTGATCAACCACTCCACCACTGATGGGTCGCCGCCGCCGGCGGCCAGCATCAAGGGCGTAATGCCGAAGAAAATGGGTTCATCCACCAAAGCGCCGGCGTCAGCCAGTATTTCAATTGCTTCGACATAGCCACATTCGGTTTCGCCGTTATAGGCAGCCTTGGCCAGCGCGGTCCAGCCTTGTGGCGATTTCGCCTTGACGTCGGCACCAGCGGCAATCAGCACTTTGATGGCTTCAACATGGCCTTCATGGGCGGCGAGCATCAGCGCGGTTTCACCCGCTTCATCGGTGGCGGCGTGATCGGCGCCAGCGGCAAGTAGTTGCTGAATTTGTGCGACATCACCCGATTGGGCTGCGGCCAATAGTTCTTGGGACATGGGGGGCTCCTGCTGAGTACAGATGGCAGGTAGCGTACAATTGTTGACTGATTTTATCAACTATTATTGAGATGGCACACCATCCCGATAACGACAGTATTTGATGGGTTGATGTGCTCTGCGCCTCAGATTTCCACACTGGGTTGCACAATATGAATTCGTCCCTAATCAACCTAGCCGAAAACAGAAACACGCCATGACCAACCGTCTCGCCACCGAATCCAGCCCCTATCTGTTACAGCATGCCGACAACCCGGTCGACTGGTATCCGTGGGGCGAAGAAGCGCTGGAAAAGGCGCGTCGCGAAAACAAACCCATCCTGCTGTCGATTGGCTATTCCACCTGCCACTGGTGCCATATGATGGCCCATGACTGCTTCGAGGATGCCGACGTGGCCGCGGTGATGAACCGCTTGTTCGTGAACATCAAGGTCGACCGCGAAGAGCGCCCCGACCTCGACCAGATCTATCAATCCGCGCATCAATTGCTGGCCCAGCGCGGCGGCGGCTGGCCGCTGACCATGTTTCTCGCCCCGGATCAAACCCCGTTTTTTGCCGGTACCTATTTCCCTAAAACAGCGCGCCACCCATTACCCGCTTTTTCTGATCTGATGGAAAACCTTGCGCGCGCCTGGAACGAAAAGCGCGACGAAGTGCTCTCGCAAAGTGAAGCGGTGCGCGAGGCCCTCACACGCCAGCAGCCCGTAGCTGGCGGGCAACAACAATTGAGCGAAACGATTTTTGCGGATGCCGTGCGTGATCTGGCTGAAGCGTTCGATCCGGTGTGGGGCGGCTTTTCGCGTGCCCCCAAGTTTCCGCGTCCGGGCGAGCTGTTTTTCCTGCTGCGTGAAGCACAACGCAGCAATCATGCACAAGCACGTGACATGGCGCTGTTCAGCTTGCGCAAGATGGCGTCTGGCGGTGTGCGCGATCAACTGGGCGGTGGATTTTGCCGGTACTCGGTTGACGAGCAATGGGCGATCCCGCATTTCGAGAAAATGCTCTACGACAACGGCCCGTTGCTGCATCTCTATGCCGATGCCTGGGCGCAAACCGGCGATACCCTGTTCAAAGACACTGCCGAAGATCTGGTGGGCTGGTTGATGCGCGAGATGCGTGCGCCGGAGGGCGGTTTCTATTCCGCGCTCGATGCCGACACCGAAGGTCATGAAGGCAGGTTTTACGTATGGACACCGGACGAAGCACGCGGACTGTTGAGCGACGAAGAGTATGCGATGGCCGCGTATGTCTACGGTTTTGATCGGCCCGCCAACTTTGAAGGACGCTGGAATCCCATCCTCGCCCGCTCGCTGGCGGATGTGGCCGATGAATTGGATGTGTCCGAAGCCGATGCCGCTGTGTGGCTGGCGAGCGCGCGTGACAAATTGTTTGCTGCGCGGGACACGCGGGTGAAGCCGGGACGTGACGATAAACAGTTGGCCAGCTGGAATGCATTGATGATTTCAGGCCTGGTTCATGCCGGACGGGTGATGCGGCGGCCCGATTGGGTCAAGGCTGCTCAGGATGCCATCGATTTCCTGCATCAGCACCTGTGGCGCGGCGGCCGTTTGCTCGCCAGTTACAAGCAGGGTGAAGCGCGACTCAATGCTTATCTCGACGACTACGCATTTTTGCTCGACGCCTTGCTGGAAAGCCTGCAGGCAGATTACCGCGAGGCCGATATGGCGTGGGCGCGCGAATTGGCTGATGCGCTGCTGACACATTTTGAAGACACCGAGCAGGGCGGATTCTTCTTCACCAGCCATGACCACGAAACGCTGTTGACGCGCCCCAAGCCCGGCTATGACAGCGCGACACCATCGGGCAACGGCGTCGCGGCTTTTGCGCTGCAACGCCTGGGACATCTGCTGGGCGAGACGCGCTATCTCGACGCCAGCGCGCGCTGTTTACGCGTGTTTCAAGCGCAGTTGATGCAGCAGCCTATTGCTTACCCAACGCTGCTGGCTGTTTTGGCTGAATATCAGGTTCCGCCGCGCGTGATCCTGCTGCGTGGCCCTGCCGACAGGGTGAAAGCATGGTCTGATGACCTGCTTGCCCGGCTGGGACCCCATGACATCGCGCTGGCGTTGCCCAATGGCCTGGTGCTACCCGATATGCTGGCCAAGCCAGAGTCGCCCCATCCGCTTGCCTGGATCTGCAGTGGAATGTCTTGTCAGCAACCCGTCGAAGTCCTTGCCGAGGTGTTGGAGTAGCCCATACTCGAAGGATTGTTTGAGATGATCTGCTACGGAGCCCGGCATCCGAATGACTGATCTGCCTGACGTGTTGATGGTCCGCGATGCCTGATTCGGCGGGAATTTCACCGGCCCTGCCAGGCAAGACGTTAATAATGTTTTACTGGCTTGGTAGCAAATAACCAAGTTTGCTTGTTGCGTAACAGGTGGATTTCTTGGATATTGTCAGACAGAGACCCCACTTTGACCAACTTGACCCCCGATGGAGATGTGATGATGAAAGCATTGATGATGACCGCGGCTTCTGCTGCCCTGCTGATGATGTCTGGCATGGCTTCGGCTGACCAGGCGCTGGCGCAGAAAAACGCCTGTATGTCCTGCCACGGCGTGGATAAAAAGATTGTGGGCCCCGCATTCAAAGACGTGGCCAAAAAATATGCCGGCGACAAAAATGCACACGACAAGTTGGTCGCCAAGGTGAAATCCGGTGGCAAAGGCGTGTGGGGTGAAATTCCCATGCCGCCCAACCCGCAGCTGAAGGCTGAAGACACCGACAAGATCGTCGACTGGATTCTCAGCCTGAAGTAATTCAGCATCGCCACTCCCAAAGGCCGACGCATGCGTCGGCCTTTGTTTTGGGCGTTATTTTTCAGATCCCGCCCAAGTTTGTTATTGTTGCTGGCAATAACAAACACCAAGGGGGCGCAGCTTGTGGTCAAAATTTATATTTTTCTGGCGGTAACATGTTTGTTTCCGCAGCTAGCCTGGGCGGCTGAACAGGGTTCGCTGGACGCTTTTTTTGGCGCGCTCAATGGCTACCTTGCCACGGTTATTTTCTTCGATGTGCTGCCGGGCGAATCCGAATTACCCTTTATTGTTGCCTGGCTGATCGTGGGTGCAATCTTTTTGACGCTCAGATTCGGCTTCGTGAACCTGCGCATGATGCGCCATGCGTTTGCGGTGATACGAGGAAAATACCGGACCCAGGACGACGTTGGTGAAGTCAGTTCGTTTCAGGCGCTGTCTACTGCATTGTCGGCCACGGTGGGTCTGGGCAATATTGCCGGTGTGGCGATTGCCATTTCCATCGGTGGACCGGGCGCGACATTCTGGATGATCGTGGCCGGCTTTTTTGGCATGACCACCAAGTTCACTGAAGCGACCCTGGCGCAACGCTACCGGGAAGTGCGTCCCGATGGCCGCATCATGGGTGGCGCGATGGAATATCTCTCCAAAGGGTTTGCCGAATTCAACATGCCGCGTACCGGCAAGGTGCTGGCGGGCATGTTTGCCATATTTACCGTGTTTGGCTCGTTTGGTGCAGGGAGCGCATTTCAGGTCAGCCAATCGTTGGGCGCCGTTCAGGAGCTGTTTCCATTTTTTCAGGAAACGCCGATTGCCTACGGCCTGATCATGGGTCTGGCTGTGGGGGTCGTCATCATTGGGGGCTTGCGACGAATCGCGTGCACAGCCGAGGCCATCGTTCCAATCATGATTCTGCTCTATGTGGCGGCATGTCTGTGGATCATCCTGGGCAATATTGCGGTTGTCCCGCAGGCATTGACCACGATCGTGACTGAAGCATTTTCCCCGATAGCGGTGGCTGGCGGCATGGTGGGCGTGCTGGTGCAGGGATTCAAGCGCGCCATGTTTTCCAGCGAGGCCGGACTCGGCTCTGCTGCAATCGTGCACTCGACAGCGGCAGTCAAATACCCGGTTCGCCAGGGGTTGGTGGCGTTATACGAACCCTTCATCGATACGGTCGTGATCTGCACCATGACCGCGCTGGTGATTGTAATCACCGGGGTTTACAACGACCCTGCCACGCTGGACATCCGTGAAGCCAGCAAAGGCGCGGCACTGACGTCGGCTGCCTTCGCCACCGTATCGAGCTGGTTCCCGATCATCCTCACCGTTTCAGTCGTGCTGTTTGCGTTTAGCACGATGATTTCATGGTCCTACTATGGCGAACGCTGCTGGGCCTATTTGTTTGGTGAGCGCGTTTCACTGGTGTATCGCGTGTTGTTTCTGGTCTTTATTGTGATCGCCTCCGTGGCGAGCGCAGCCAATATGCTCGACTTCACCGATCTGCTGGTATTGGCGATGGCGTTCCCGAATTTGTTGGGGTTGTATTTACTCAGCGGCAAGGTCAAAGGCATGCTGGGGGACTATCAGGAACGCTTGAAAAGCGGTGAGCTGGACCGGGAAACGACGCGCTCAAGCTAGTTCTGCAGCATCAAGTCATTCAACCGCTTAATCAGGCTTGTCCATTCGGTCGAGCCTGATTCCATTGTCGTTCCCGTGCAACAGGTATGTAAGCAAAGGGTAAAGCGATAGAGGCATCATTATTTACAATAAGAAGAATATGCTAATATACGAATGGATCTGTTGAGTTACCGATCGAATGCCTTGATCCATTCCCCCTTAAACGCCGCCCCTTTTCTCTTGGAGTCATTATGCAAATCGCTAAACTGACCGCTGCACTGATCGCAGCTTTTGTATCTTCTGTTGCTGTCGCAAACGGCCCTGCCGCCGCTACCCCCACTTCCGCTGACGCCTGGGTCGCCAAAATGACCGATCCGGCTCAGAACGCTTCTGCATTCAAGGATCCCAAGGCTTTTGTGCCCTGGATGATGGCTGTAACCGATCCGTCTACCGCCATGGCCATGGGCAACGCCGCCATGAACCCCAACACCGGCATTCAAATGATGTCCGGCATGATGTCCCCTGCGGCATTCCAGAATTACATGCAGTTCATGGACCCCGCAGTGGCCATGAAATGGATGGGCGCCGCAATGGACCCGAACTTCTACACTGCTGCCATGACCCCGTTCATTAACCCCAACACCTACATGAAGGCCATGATGGTGCCGATGGATCCGCGTACCATGCAAATGGGGATGCAGATGATGAACCCCGGCATGGCAACCAACTGGATGATGGCTCCTATGAGCCCCGCCGCCATGAACGTCATGATGGCCCCGATGAACCCCGCAACCTACACCAACATGATGGGCGTGGTCGCCAACCCCCAGACCTATGGCGCAATGGGCGCGATGGCTAATCCCGCTCAGTACAACAACATGATGCAGGGCTTCAACCCGATGACCATGATGGCTCCGATGGGCTTTGCTGCTCCGGCGGCTGGCAATACCACGGCTGCCAAGTAATTCGGTCGTACAGCAATAAAAAAGCCCCTGGCGCAATGCCGGGGGCTTTTTTGATGGTGAAGGAATGTTAAAGCGACGGGTGTGCGTTAGCGTATACCCGATGTAAAGCGATGGAGTGCCCGCTCGGTTAACACCGCATCCAGTGGCATATCCCAGGGGTCGTGCGGCAGTTTGTCCACACCCTGGCATTCGTAAGCAATACCGATTAGGCGAGGCTTCCTCCAGGATGGGCGTCGATGTCTGTACGCCAGCGTGGCATCGTAGTACCCCCCACCCATGCCTAGCCGATATCCTGCCTGATCAAAGCCCACCAAGGGCATGAACAACAGATCGAGCTGACGCGCGCGCAGGCTGTGAGGATCAACCGGCTCGGCGATACCATATTTATTTCGTGTCTGCCGTGTATCGCGGCACAAGCGCCCGAATCGCATGACGCGGCCACGCTTGGGAACAATCGGCAGATAGCAGTGCAGCCTCATTTGCTGGGCTTGTTCCAGGAGCGGGCGGATGTCAAATTCGCTACCGTGTGGGAGATAAAAGCCGATACGGCGCGCACGCAACAAGAGGCCATGGCGTAACGCCAGACGCAACAATGCGCGGGCAGCCAGTCGGCGAGCGGGAGGGGGATAAGCTAGTCGGGCTGCTTTGAGTTGACGGCGCAGCGTGAGTTTGTCTAACAAGAAAAGGCTCCCCGCCTGTGCCGTGACGAGCCGCTGACTCTTGAACCTGAGTTCAAGACGGCCGCAGTCAAGGATGCTTTGGGCACATGAAACGTGTCACGCGCACACCCACATCGGAATAGATCGCAGCCTTGCACGTATGCATTGGTTCAGAGAAATAGCCACTCACCTCGAACACCGCAGGGAACACCTACAGTTTAGAAGAGTTTGTCCTGATCTTCCAGCACCGAATCGAGCAGCGTGTTGCATGCGTTGATTCGATTGCGTGTTTCATCGACCAACCCGCCGCCGCCCTGGGTGAGGAGGTCGTGCGCCAGATTCAAGCCCGCCATGATCGCAATGCGTTCCGTGCCGATGACTTTGCTGTTGCCGCGGATCTCATGCATTTTCTCATCGAGATAATCGGCGGCCGAAACCAGCGCGGATTCTTCTTCACGTGGACACGCGACTTTATAGGCGCGCCCCAGAATGTTGATGTCGATCGAACGTGGGCCGGCCATTATGCGTCCTCCGGCAAGGAGTCGAGCAGCGCATGCAGACGCGTCTTGGCCGCTTCGAGTCGCGTGGTCAGTTGTTTATTGTCTTGTTGTGACGTGAGCAGTTGCTGGCGCAGCGCACCATTCTCGCGTCGCAGCGTCTGGCACAGCTCAGCAACCTGGCGAATTTTGGCTTCGAGGGTATCGAGTTCAGCATGCATGGCGGGACTATAGGGGGCGTTATGCGTCGGGTCAATCACGTGATTGTTATGAACTTGGTTGATAGTGGCCCTAGCGCCCGCGCTCAAAGGTACAATCCTGCTTTCAGGTGCCCACTGAGCGTTCCGCTGAGTGGGTTAAACGGGAAACAGGTGCGCTGCGATGCAGCCATGCCTGTGCTGCCCCCGCAACGGTAAGCGTTGTTGTTCGGCACTTCACACAGCCACTGTCGCAAGACGGGAAGGCGAAGTGCCTCATGCGCAAGCCCGGATACCGGCCTGAGCCCTGTGGCGACAACTGTCGCGCAGCGGATCGTGCAATGCGCCTGCGGGGAACCAGGCGCCCCAAAATGGAAACTCATCATGCGTCAAACCACTCTTACACTCGCCTTGGGTGTCGTCTTTTCTTCGTCCGTGTATGCGGAGGCCTTGCCGGACTTTGTTGGGGAAACGGTCGTGGTGACCCCGACACGTTTCAATGATCGCGCTTCGGACCGGGCTGTCAACGTGACGGTCATCACGCGCGAGGATATCGAGCGCAATCCCGCCAGCACGCTACCGGATATCTTGCGGGATTACGCCGGTATAGGCTCACGCGATTTGTTTGGCAACAATGCATCCAGTAGCACGGTTGATCTGCGCGGATATGGCGCGGCCGCCGGGCAGAACACGCTCGTGCTGGTGGATGGTGTTCGACAGAACGACATTGATTTGTCCGGCGTGGTGTGGTCAGCGATCCCGTTATCGGCCATCGAGCGTGTCGAGATCGTACGCGGAGGCGGGAGTGTATTGCATGGCTCGGGCGCGGTGGGGGGCGTGATCAATATCATCACGCGCACGCCGGCAAACCGGGAAAAGACCGCTACGCTAGCGGCACGTTATGGCAGCTTTGATACACGCAATGTGCAAGCGACCACCAACCTGGGGAGTGAGCGGGTTGGACTCACAGTGGCGGCAAACAGTCTGCGTTCGGATGGATGGCGCGAGAACAACAAGAACAATCAGGACAGCGCATACGGCAATGCCCGCTGGAAGCTGGACGGTGGCGAGATCGCGCTGAAGCTGGGGGCAGACAAACAACGTATCCGGCTTCCTGGCGCGCGTATTGTGGAGCCCGATCAGAATATCAATGATTTGCAAACCAATCCCGAAGGCGCTCAAACCCCACGCGACTGGGCAAAACGTGATGGCTGGCAGGCGGTACTGAGTGGGCAGCTTGATTTACCAAGAGGCGAAGCAGTTGTCGATCTGAATTACCGCAACAAAATGCAACAAGCCTATTTTTACTTTAGCGGGTTTCCTACTTACCGTGAGACCGATCTGGACATGCTGACATTCTCGCCGCGCATCAAAGTGCCGGTGCAACTGGGCAGCATGAAGCATGATCTGATTGTGGGAAGCGATCTGGGCGTGTGGGATTACCGGCTGGTCACGTCCAATGACCCGACCAACATTGGACGACCGCTCAATCGTGTGGAAGCCGATCAACGCAACGCTGCGCTCTATGCGCAGGATCATGTACGTCTGAACCCGTCACTGAGTGTGACGGCCGGCGCACGACTGGAATGGTTTCGCCTGAATGCAACAGACCAGTACGATAGCGCGGCACCCGGCGGTGGTTTTGGGTCGGGCGCCCCTGCTGGAAAACAGAGCGAGCGGGAGCATGCGTGGGAGTTGGGTACGCGCTATCGCTTGCAGCCAGGGCATACCTTGTATGCAAAAGTGGGCCGCAGCTTTCGGTTTGCTACGGTCGATGAGATCTATGAGTTTTCACCTTCCTTCAGCCGGCAGTTTCAGTTCTTGAAACCCCAAACGGCCCGCGATACCGAAGCCGGATGGGAATTCGGCACGGCTAAAAAGGGCGGCCGCGTAGCGCTGTATCACGCGCGAGTAAAAGACGAAATTCATCTGGACCCGTATGGCAGTGGCATCGGCAATACCAATTTGCCGCCGCTGCGCCGCTATGGGCTTGAGCTTGAAGGGAAGCACAGCGTGGGCCCGGTGGATGTGGGTGCGGCCTATACCCTCGCATTTGCCGAATTTACGCGCGGCGTGATGAACAACGTAGCGCTGAAGGGGAATTGTGTTCCACTGGTGCCGCGCCATAAGCTGTCACTGAATGCAACCTGGAATCTGAATGGGTCCACCCGATTGATGGGTTCGGCCAATTACGTCAGCAACCAGTATATGGACAATGACGAACCCAATACGCTGGGTGTGAAAATCCCGGCATACACCGTGGCAGACATCAAGCTGGAGCATCGAACGGGCAACTGGAAGCTGGCGGCCGCACTCAATAACGTGTTCGACAATACGTATTACACCTATGCCGTGCGGAGCCAGTTCAACGCCGACCGTTACGGGGCTTACCCGTTGCCGGGCCGGCATGGCTGGGTGAGTGCGGAGTATCTGTTCCGCTAGGTCGAGATCCTGGGGGCGCGTCAGGCGAAATACGTTTCGCCCACCGCCTCATCGATCCTGGCCAGCCCAAGCTGCAGCTCGTCGATCAGTACATGCAACTCGGCCTGACTCAGTGCGCCCGGGTTTGCTTGCTCGATGGCTTTTACCACCTTGTTAATACTGGCGAGAACCTCGGCATTTTTCTTGAGTGATTGCGCACAGCCTTCAAGCTCACCCAGGCAATGCAGCACCGCACGTGGGAAGCGGCGTTCCTTGAACAGAAACTCCAGCACGTCGCGGCGACGAACGGGTTCGAGCACCGAGCGGCGATACATCTGATAACCGGTCAACGACTTCAGCACGCTCATCCATTGAATATTTTCAAATGGCGTAAGCGTGTGCTCGTCCGGCGGCACCAGGTCGGCCGACCGCACGTCGATGATGCGCGTGGTCATGTCGGCGCGTTCGAGATTGCGGCCCATGCGCACGAACTGATAGGTCTCGTCGTGCAGCATCGAGCCGGACAGAATGCCGGTGACGGTCTGCGCACCGCGCACGATCTGCTGCAGATAAGCGTGGCGATTTTTCGGCCAGTAGCTTTTCGGGGCATCGGTCTTGGCGGACTGATACAGGCTGTTGATTTCTTCCCAGGCTTCGCGTGGCAACACGTCGCGCACCGTACGAGCACTTTCGCGGGCCATGTGCAGCGAGCTGAGTATCGAACCGGGATCGTTCAGATCGCTGATCAGGAATTTGATGATCTGGCGCTCGTCGTTCTCGATGCCCAGCTTATCGAAGGCCTCCATATTGCCAAGAATGTTGACGATGCTCTTCCAGCCCTGGCGAACGCCTATCGGCAGGTCGAGCTGAAGGTGGCCGGTGACATTGATCAGACGGGCGGTGTTCTCGGCGCGCTCGATATTGCGGCCGATCCAGTAAAGACTATTCGCGGTACGGGAAAGCATCTTAATGACCTCCTTCCGTATCAACGATCCAGGTATCTTTGCTGCCGCCACCCTGCGACGAATTGACGACGATGGAACCTTTGGTCAACGCCACGCGAGTGAGCCCGCCGGTGGTGACGTAGGTTTCCTTGCCCGACAAAATGAAGGGCCGCAGGTCCAGGTGACGCGGTTCGACACGATTGCCCACCATGGTGGGCGCGGTGGAAAGGGTCAGCATGGGCTGGGCGACGTAGTTGCGGGGGTTGGCACGAATGAGTTTTTTGAATTTCTCGTGTTCATCAGGCGTGGCGTGCGGTCCGATCAGCATGCCGTAGCCGCCCGATTCGTTGGCGGGCTTTACCACCAGTTCGGCGATGTGCTCCAGCACATAGTCGCGCTCGTCCTTGTAGATGCAGCGATAGGTCGGCACGTTGGGGATCAGCGGTTCCTCTTTGAGGTAATAGCGGATCAGATCAGGCACAAAGGCATACACCACTTTGTCGTCTGCCACACCCGCGCCGGGCGCGTTGGCCAGCGCCACCTTGCCGGCTTTCCAGGCGCGCATCAGGCCCGGCACGCCCAGCGTGGATTCGGGTAAGAAGGCGTCGGGGTCGATGTACAGGTCGTCGATGCGGCGGTAGATCACATCCACCCGCTTGGGGCCGTCGATGGTGCGCATATAGACGCAATCATCTTCACTTACAAGGAGGTCGGAGCCTTCCACCAGTTCGGCGCCCATCTGCTGCGCCAGATAGCTGTGCTCGTAATAAGCCGAGTTGTAGATGCCGGGGGTGAGCACGGCCACCACCGGCTTGGTGACCTTGCGCGGACTGAGCGACGCCAGCATGTCGTAGAGCTTGGACGGGTAGTCATCGACTGGCAGGATGTTTTCGTTCTCGAACATGTCCGGGAACACGCGTTTCATAACTTGCCGGTTCTCGATCATGTAGGACACGCCCGATGGCACCCGCAGATTGTCTTCCAGAACGTAGACCGTGCCGTCTTTGTCGCGCACCAGGTCGGAGCCGCAAATGTGCGCCCAGATCCCCAGTGGCGGTTTGACGCCGACGCACTGGGGGCGGAAGTTGACCGAGTCTTTCAGCAGTTCGGCCGGGAAGATGCCATCTTTCACCACTTGCTGCTTGTCGTAGAGATCGGCGATGAACATGTTGAGTGCCTTGACCCGTTGCACCAGCCCGCGCTCGATGACTTTCCATTCGCGGTTGTCGATTACGCGCGGAATGATGTCGAAAGGCCAGGCCCGGTCGATGGCGCCGCCATCCTGCTCGGAGTACACCGTAAAGGTGATACCCATCAGCTTGATCGCAAGGTCCGCAGCGTTCTTGTGTTCTGCGATTTCCTTGTCGGTGAGGCCATGCAAAAACTGGCATAGCTGATGGGCGGCAGGCCGCGGTTTGCCGCGGCTCTGGATGAGTTCGTCGTAGAGTCCTTTAACAGGGTAACTGCCCCAGCGAATAGCCATGCATGTCCCTTCCGATTGACTACAAACGGTGTTCAGTATACCTGCTGGGAAATAAGCGCCTGATCGAATACCGTGATCATACGCTGTGTGATTTGTGCCGGGAAACGGCTTGATTGCGCTGGGAATCCCGCCTCAGAAGGGTGTCCCATGAGATGGAAACGGGGCACGACAACTTGAATTGAGCCCGGCTTGTATTACCCTATCCAGCACTGTTTGTTTCGAGATGCCATATGACTGATCCGCAACGCAACACGCGCCATACGGCCCGCATGGCGCGCAAAAAAGAAGTGATCGACGCCGCCATTGCCGCCGCCACCGACGAGCATGGTGTGCTGATCGTCATCACCGGCAACGGCAAAGGCAAGAGCACCTCGGCCTTTGGCACCATTGCCCGCGCGTTGGGCCATGGCATGAAAGTGGGCGTGGTCCAGTTCATCAAAAGCCGTACCGATACCGGAGAAGAAACCTTTCTCGGCAAACAGCCCGGCGTCGAGTGGCATGTCACCGGCGACGGCTTCACCTGGGACACGCAAGATCGTGAGCAGGACATTGCCACGGCTCAACGTGGCTGGGCCATCGCGGCACGCATGCTGGCTGATCCTTCGTATCAACTGGTGGTGCTGGATGAGCTGACGTATTTGCTGAGTTACAGTTATCTCGACAGCGATAGCGTGCTGGATGCGCTCGCCCATCGGCCCGTCGATCAACACGTCATCGTCACCGGGCGCGCAGCGTCGGATGCGCTGATCGAACTGGCCGATACTGTGTCGATCATTGCCGACGAAAAACACGCCTACCGTGCAGGGATCAAGGCACAGGCGGGCATCGATTTATAGCGGCTTGAGAGGACTGGCCGTGTGGTTTGCCCCGCGCGACTTGCCGCGCGCCGCACTGAGTGAGCCCCGTGCAATATTGTTTAACCGGCATCGGTTTCATCTGCTATTGAGAGCCAGATTGGCACGACATGATTCAATCAGACTGCGACAGCCGGCTGCGGCACGGCAACGCGCACGGTAATCCATTGCGCATCGGGTAGCCGGCCTTCGCTGAGCACATGCAGCCTCAGCCGCGAGATGATGCCTTGAAAATCCTGCCGGAACCCGCTATCCGTCGTGAGTATGCGCACAACTTGCCCGCGTGGCGCGGAGGCCAGATATTTGCGGCCCGCGACCAGTGGCCCAGGGCACACCAGCCCCCTGAGGTCGAGTTCGTAGTCGCAAGACGGCGGTGAGGCGATCGGCATGGATGCAACCCGGTGGGCGCTGAAGGTTGCGGGGTGCGCGACAGATTCGATTCGTTTCAGGTTGTTCATGAGCGCAAGCCCGCCCATCAGATTGAAGCTTCGGTAGCCCGCAGCCGCCAGCAACGACTGTGCGGATGTGCCTTTGGCCCCGCTGTTGCAGAAAATAATGATGGGGTGATGTCTGGGCAGCAGTGTGTTGAGCTTGCGCAAGGCTTCGGCCGGAATATGGATGGCGCCCGGCAGGCTGCCCAGTTCGAATTCTTCGGCCGACCGGATATCGACCAGCACAGCATCTTGGAGCGCGGGGGTATCCAGGTCGTCAGGATGAACCAGAGTGCAGCCATCATTCAACTGGGCTGAAGCCAGGGCGCCGATCTGGTTGACGACATCCTTGGGTGCGCCGTAAGGCGGCGCGTAGGCGAGTTCGAGATACTCCAGGTCAGCCACGGTCATGCCTGCTGTAATCGCGGTTGCCAGAATATCGATGCGCTTGTCCGAGCCTTCCCCGCCGACGATTTGCGCGCCCAGAATGCGGCCGTCTTCTGCGTATAGCAGCTTGAGTAGCATGCTTGCCACGCCGGGGTAAAAGTACACATGGTTGGTAGCCGGCATCAGAATGCGACGATAGGGTATGCCATGCTGTTTCAAGCGGGTCTCGGTCATGCCCGTGGACGCCACGGTCTGGTCGAATACCTTGCAAATAAAGCTGCCCAGACTACCCGGATAGCGCATGTTTCCGCCCATCACGCCACTCGCCAGCACCTTGGCCTGCCGCCCGAGCGGACCGGCAAGCGGAACATGAACGGGATGGCCCGAGACCCGGCAGGCAATTTCGGCCACATCGCCGAGCGCATAAATATGCGGGTCACTGGTTTGAAGCTGGTCATTGACGCGCACGGTTTTGGCTACGCTTAACGCCAGCCCGGCCTGAGCCGCCAGTTCGGAATTGGGTTGTATGCCGGCCGCCAATATCAATAAATCGGCATTCAGGCTGCGATGCGCCGTACGGGCCACAATGCCCGCGCCGTCTGGCTGCGGCAGGATTTCGCAAACAGACTCGTTCAGGTGGAGCGTAAACGTTTGTCGCTGCAAAGCCGCCATGAGCAATCTCGACATATCCGGGTCCAGCTTGCCTGCCATGACCTGAGCTGACTGTTCCAGTACCGTGACTTCCAGGCCCCTGTGTACCAGACTCTCGGCCAATTCCAGCCCAACAAATCCCGCCCCTGCAATCAGGACGTGCCGCATGCCGGGGCGAGCCAGACTGGCAAGCAGCGTCTCCAGGTTTTCGGTTGTACGCAAGGTATGCACGCTGGGGTGCGAGGTACCTGGAATATCCGGGATGCGGCTACGTGCGCCCATGGCATACACCAGCTTGTCGTAGGCAATACCGTGCAAATCTCCGCTTGCGTCACGCGCGGTAACCGTTTTTTCGCGGGAGTCGATCTGGGTGACTTCGTGATACAAACGCACATCTATGTTGAATCGGTCGGACAGGTTTTGCGGGTCGAGTGGCCGGAGATAGTCAGGATCGGGCCGCACGATTCCGCCGGCGGCATAAGCCAACCCGCAATAGGCCGTGGCCAGATAACCGGATTTTTCAAGCAAGGTGATTCGGCATGATTCGCTTTGGCGTCGCAACTGAGCCGCAACTGATGCGCCCGCTGTGGATCCACCCAGAATGACAATATGCATGGAAAAACGCTCCTTCTTGGTCGTACAGATAAACGATTGGTCTTGCAAAGCCTATGGACTCAGGATGATCTTGAACCAGAAAAGCGTGTACTCACACTTATGTCTGCCCTGAAAGCAGCATGTCAGCCGTGAAGTGTTGCATTCCTGCCCCGTTTGGATTCATGGATGAAAGACGCACGTCATAATAAGAAGGTGAGTGCCTCTTCCTACGTCGGGCGTTTTGCGCCATCCCCTACCGGGCCTTTGCATATCGGTTCGCTGGTAGCCGCGGTTGCCGGCTGGCTCGACGCCCGCGTGGCAGGGGGGCAGTGGCGTGTACGCATGGAAGACCTCGACCGTCCGCGTTGCGAGCCAGGCGCCGCCCATACCATCCTCCATCAGCTTGAGGCCTATGGTCTGCATTGGGATGGAGAGGTGCTGGTGCAATCGCAGCGTGACGCCGCCTACGCAGTAGCGCTCGAAGCCCTGAAAAACAGGGGCTCGGTATTTTCCTGTGTCTGCACCCGCAGCCAGCTGGCCCATGCACCGCACAACGCAGAGGGCGAGATCATTTACCCGGGTACCTGCCGCACGGGTTTGCCTGATGGTACCGAGAGCCGGGCATGGCGGTGCCGTGTGCCAGATGTGAATACCCACTTCCACGACCGTATCCATGGCGAACTGCAGCAGAATCTGGCGCGCGAGGTGGGCGACTTTGTCGTCAAGCGGGCCGACGGCCTGTTTGCCTATCAACTGGCGGTGGTGGTGGACGACGCGTTCCAGAGCATCACCGATATCGTGCGCGGCGCCGATTTGCTGTGGAACACACCACGCCAGATTTACCTGCAAACCCTGCTCGGCTTGCCTACACCCCGCTACGCACACGTGCCGCTGATTACCAATACCGCTGGACAAAAACTGTCCAAGCAGACGCTCGCGTCAGCTTTGCCCGAGCATGCGCGTGGTGCGGTCATGGCGCAGGCGCTGGCCTTGCTGGGCCAAACGCCACCGATCGAATTGTTCGGCGCCGAGCCGGCCGAACTGCTGGCGTGGGCGAGTACGCACTGGCACATCGAACACGTGCCGTTGCGCCCGAGCATTGCCAACGAAGTGCCCTGACGGGACAATCGGCTTTCTTTCCTTGTGTCGCTTTCTACACCCATGGCTCAACTCCCCACCGCCGTCGAACAAGTGCTTCAGGTTCATGCCGCCTTTATCCACGCCGTGGTCAACGCCCTGCGCGACCGCAGCCAGTTACCCGACCTGATGAAGCAGCTCGACGCCGCCGAGCAGGCCGGTTGGCCCCGGCTGGTCGGCGCGCTGCGTCACGTCATCAACGGCCGCCGTGATCCGTCGATCAAACTGGGCCTGGACGAAGAAGACAGCATCCTGCTCGACGCCATCCTGTGCGGCATCGACAATCCCGCCACCCTGCCGCCGCTGAATGCCCAACCCGATGGCAGCTCGGCCGCTCCCGGCCTGGCCGCGCTGATCGATGCCTCGGCACGCGGTGACGCGCAGGCCATGGCCGTGCTCGCCAACATGGCCGAACAGATGCTGAAAGCGGGCGGTGACATGGCCCTGCTGGGTGGCCGCATGCGCCGGTTGCTTAATGGCGAGCGCGACGCTGACCAACTGGTCGCCGGCATGAGCCCTCTCGGGCGCGAACTGGTGGTCAGTCTGCTCGATGAACTGGCGAAATTGCGGCCGCAGTGAGTAAATTGAAAATCAATAGAAAGCATGCTTGCATGATTCGGCCTTTCCTCAAGGCTACTTTTGTCCTGATCAGTACAGGCTTGTTCATGTGGACGGCCATGGGCAGCACAAATGCGCGCACGCTGTATTCCGACGACGGCATTTCCGAACTGAACGTGCCGGAACATTGGGTGTTAAGCCCGCATATCAGTGCAACGGCTTCGTTGCGCACCACCGATCCGCGTACGAACGCCAGTCTGGTGGTGAACTCGTATCTGCCCGATGAAATCAAGCCGATGTCTCTGGCCCGCATGGCTGAAAAGCTCAGCCGCGCCTTGTTGGAGGGGTTGGACAAAGGACGGCTTTCGCCGCCGCGGAAGTTGACCATTCAGGGCCGGCCGGCAATCGAATATGAAATCACCGGTCGTGTCGGTGATATGCGTTTGAGTTATCTGAGCACGGTGGTCGAAGGTCGGACGGCCCAACATCATGTGATCGCGTGGCCCGTGGCCGAAGGCAACAAGGCCGCGCGTGCCGCCCAGCGTGAACTGGTCGCCACATTCAAGGAATCAACCAAGCAACGATCCGTACGCGAGCGCATCGATTTGAGCTTCAACTGGCCGCGCAAGGCGGAGTCGACTTTCGATTTCCATAGCAAGCAAACCCGGCGGGGGCAAACGACCGAAATCCGCATGAATGGATACACCCGGGTCAGGGCACTGGGAGACAACCAATTGCTGATCAGCACCCAGGTGGCGGACTTTTCAATGCTTCCCGGTGGCCAGAACGAGGCAAGAGACGCGTATCTGCACAATCTGTTGCAGCAGGCCATGAGCGGGGTACCCGACTATGTCGTGAGTACGGATGGGGCGTTTGTGGGCGTCGAGAATATTGACACCTACCTGGGTCGGCTTGAACAGAGTCTGTTCAAGGCTTTGCCAGGTGACGACGTTGCGATGCAGCAAAAAGTGAAGACCTTGCTGAGAAGTCTTGTCTCCGAAGCCACGCTCACGCAGGCCATACAGGAAGAGTGGAACAATCAGGTGGCGAACTGGGCGGGCGGTTCGTATGCCAGGGGTGAGCGCTATGTCTATGCCGCGCAATATCAGGCAGCCGCGCTGGGGTCCGGCGCGTTTCCGATGATGGTCACCCAGCGCCTGTTGGGCCGGGCGCCCTGCAATGGCGGCGACCTGGCCCAAAGCTGTGTGCTGCTCGAGCAGGTGTCGCGGGTGTCTGATCCTGCTTTCAGCCAGGCCATGCACGCGTTCGTGAGCAAAACCGTCAAGGACATGGCGGGCGACAAGGCGGGTGAGGTCAATATCGCCGTCGATCGTGCCGAGTTCGTGAAAACAGTGACGGTGCTGACCCGTCCCGAAAGCCTGCTGCCTTACGAAACGGCCACGTCCAAAGTCACCACCGTCGTCGTGAGCGATCAAGGCCAAACCGAAACCACGCTTGACACGGAAGCATCCAGAACCCGGTACGCCTATTGATCGGGCATTGAAGCGGCAAGGCGTGGTTTTGCTTTGACAGAACAGCGCCCGGTCAGCTAAAATGCGCGCCTTTTCGGCGGTCCTACGCCGGAGATGCAATCCCCAAGGTGATGTAGCTCAGTCGGTTAGAGCATCGGATTCATAATCCGGGGGTCGGTGGTTCAAGTCCACTCATCACCACCAATATTCATTTCGTTGCGGCACGCGTCATGCGGCGGCGAAATCCCAGCCCCCAGTCTATTTACTGTTCCGGCGACCCTATGAAAAAAATTTACATCAAAACCTTCGGCTGTCAGATGAACGAATACGACTCGGACAAGATGGCCGACGTACTCAATATTTCGGACGGCCTCGAAAAAACCGATACGCCGGACGATGCCGACGTGATTCTGTTCAATACCTGCTCGGTGCGCGAAAAGGCACAGGAAAAGGTGTTTCATGATCTGGGTCGGGTGCGCCACCTGAAAAAGGCCAACCCCGACCTCATCATTGGGGTCGGCGGTTGCGTCGCCTCGCAGGAAGGCGCAGCCATCGTCTCGCGCGCCCCGTTCGTCGATATAGTGTTCGGTCCGCAAACCTTGCATCGCCTGCCCGAACTGATCGCGAAAAAGCGTGCCACCGGGCGTGCCCAGGTCGACATCAGCTTCCCCGAAATCGAAAAGTTTGACCATCTGCCCCCTGCGCGGGTGGATGGCGCATCAGCTTTTGTATCGATCATGGAAGGTTGCTCCAAATACTGCACCTTCTGCGTGGTGCCCTACACGCGCGGCGAGGAGTTCTCGCGTCCGTTTGACGATGTGATCGCCGAGGTCGTTACCTTGGCGAATGGCGGAGTCAAGGAAGTCACCTTGCTGGGGCAGAACGTCAATGCTTATCAGGGTGCGCTGGACGAAGGCGGCACCGCTGACTTTGCCTACCTGCTGGAAATGGTCCATGAGCTTCCAGGCATTGAGCGTATTCGTTACACCACCAGCCACCCGCGCGAAATGACGCAGCGTCTGATCGATTGCTACGGCAAGTTGCCCAAACTGGTGTCGCATTTGCATCTGCCGGTGCAGTCGGGTTCCGACCGCATGCTGGCGGCGATGAAGCGCGGCCATACCGTGCTCGAATTCAAATCCATTATTCGACAGCTGCGAGAGCAGCGCCCCAACCTGTGTCTGTCGTCTGACTTCATCATCGGCTTCCCCGGCGAGACCGACGCCGATTTCGAGGCGACGATGAGTTTGATTCGGGAGCTCGATTTCGACGCCAGTTTCTCCTTCATTTACAGCAAGCGTCCCGGCACCCCAGCGTCGAGCTTTCCGGATGATGTGACCCCCGAACAGAAATCGCAGCGCCTGACGAAACTGCAGGCACAGGTTGAAGCCCAGGCGCAGGTGGTGAATCAGGCCATGGTTGGCACGGTGCAGCGCGTACTGGTCGAAGGTCATGCCAAGAAAAACGCGGATGAACTCGCCGGCCGCACCGACAACAACCGCATCGTTAATTTCGCCGGCCAGCCGAGGCTGATCGGGCAATTCGTCGAAGTCACGGTGACCCAGGCTTTGTCGCACAGCCTGCGTGGTGAAATCGTGACCCTTGAAAGTGTGTCCGCTTGAAGACCGACATCGTTGAGCTGAGACTGGCGCCGGAAGATAACCGGCGGCTGGCGAACCTGTGCGGGCCGATGGACGAAAATCTACGGCAGATTGAAGCGGCGTTTGACGTGACCATCGGCCGTCGTGGATCGAGCTTCCGCTTCAGCGGCGAGTTGGCGCAAGCCGAAAAGGGTGCGCAGGCAATCGAGCACTTTTACAACCGTGCGCACGACGAATTGAGCCTGGACGATATTCAGCTCGGCCTGGTCGAAATCACGCGTGGCCGTGCCGATGCCGAAGGCCCGGAGCTGCGCACCCGCCGTGCCGATCTGCGCGCACGCACGCCGCGGCAGGGCGAATACATTGAACAGATCCGCAGCCACGACATTACGTTTGGCGTCGGCCCCGCTGGCACCGGCAAAACCTATCTCGCGGTGGCGTGTGCAGTCGATGCGCTGGAGCGCGAGCAGGTCAAGCGCATTGTGCTGACGCGTCCGGCGGTAGAAGCCGGTGAACGGCTCGGTTTTCTGCCGGGCGATTTGACACAGAAAGTCGATCCGTATCTGCGTCCGCTGTATGACGCACTGTATGACCTGATGGGTTTCGACAAAGTGAGCCGGCTGATTGAACGCCACTCGATTGAAGTGGCGCCGCTGGCTTTCATGCGCGGACGCACGCTCAACCATGCTTTCATCATTCTCGACGAGGCGCAGAACACCACGCCCGAGCAGATGCAGATGTTTTTGACGCGCATCGGTTTTGGCGCGCGCGCTGTGGTGACCGGCGATCCGACCCAGATCGACCTGCCCAAGCATATCAAGTCCGGCCTGATCGACGCCACCGAAGTGTTATCCGGCGTGCGTGGCATCGCCTTCACCCATTTCCTCTCCGAAGACGTCGTGCGCCACCCGCTGGTGGGCCGCATCGTGGATGCGTATGCCGAACGTCGCGCGGCAACGGAGGCACGTGGCAAGCCCTGATCCTGACCCTGACCCTGAATTGAGTTTGTCCGTGCAGTTTGCCAGTGCGGCAACCCATCTGCCGAGCCGGGCACAGATTCGACGCTGGGTTGAGGCGGCACTGGAACATTCAGCCGAAATCACCGTGCGCATCGTCGATGCCGAAGAAGCGCAGGCGCTCAACACCGATTACCGCAACAAGGACTACGTGCCCAATGTGCTGACGTTCGAATACGGCGAAATCGGCCTGGATACGGTCGGGCGCGTAGTGCTCGGCGGTGACGTGGTGATTTGTGCCCCGGTCGTCGAGCGCGAGGCACGCGAGCAAAACAAGCCGCTCAAGCACCATTTTGCCCACATGACGATCCACGGCGTGATGCACCTGCAAGGCTACGACCATACCGCCCCCCATGAGGCTGACATCATGGAAACACGCGAAACCGCTATACTGAGGCGGTTCCATATCCCTAATCCCTATACATCCTGATACACATGGAGTCCGACAGTAGTCCCAAACCGAGCTTGCTCGAGCGCATTTCCCACTGGTTGATGCGCGAACCTGAAGACCGTGAACAACTGATCGAGTTGCTGCACGGTGCCTATGAAAACAGTCTGATGGATGCCGATGCCCTGGCCATGATCGAGGGCGTGCTGCAGGTGTCTGAAATGCGCGTCGGCGAGATCATGATTCCACGCGCGCAAATGGTCGTCGTCGATATCAATGACGCGCCCGAAGTCTTCATTCCTTACGTCATCGAAACTGCCCACTCGCGCTTTCCGGTCATTGACAAGGACCGCGACGATATCATTGGCATTTTGCTGGCCAAAGATCTGTTGCGGCACTATGCCGAAGGCGATACCGATATTCGCGGCATGTTGCGCCCCGTGGTGTTTATCCCCGAATCCAAGCGCCTGAATGTCCTGTTGAAGGACTTCCGTTCCAACCGTAATCACATCGCCATCGTGGTCAATGAATACGGCGGCGTGGGCGGACTGGTTACCATTGAAGACGTGTTGGAGCAGATCGTTGGCGACATCGAGGACGAATACGACTTCGATGAAACCGAAGACAACATCATCCACGAGCATGACAGCGTATTCCGGGTGAAAGCCTGCACCGAAATCGAAGATTTCAACGAAACCCTGGGCGCGCACTTTTCCGACGAAGAGTTTGATACCGTAGGTGGACTCGTCGTTTCGCGCTTTGGTCATTTACCCAAGCGCGGCGAATCGGTCAATTTTGACGGCTTCATTTTCAGCGTGCTGCGCGCCGACAGTCGTCGCCTGCACGCGATCCGGGTCATCCGTCTGGCGACCAATCCGAATGCCGAACAACCGCAGGAATAATCGCTATAAATTGTGACTGCGGTCGCCGCGGGCAAACCCCGCCAGCGGCGCGGTGATGCCTTGTGTAAAAGCGATCACCTTGAACAAGTCGCCCATTTCAGCGGGCGACACCAGCCGTTGCACTGCGTTGGCTTGCGGCAAATAGGCTGCCGCATCGGCAGGTGAAGTCTGCATCAGCAACTCGGTCAGCCCGGCGTTAAGCAGGAAATTCGCCTGGCTCGTATACCCCGCCAGACTCAACCCCGCCGCATTGCCCGCTCGCGCCACCGCGCTGAAATCGATATGCGCGGTGAGGTCGCACAAGCCCGCCAGGTAAAACGGATCGTCCAGCGCATGGTGGCGGTAATGCGCGCGCAGCGTGCCCATATGGCGTTGTGGGTGGTAGTACTCACGCTCGCCGAACCCATAGTCAATCATCAGGATCAGGCCGTGGTCCAGGCAGGCCGCGAGTGAGGCGATGAGCGCATCGGCCGCCAGATTGATTTCGGAAAGGTAGCCCGGCGACAGCTTGAGCGCGTCTGCGCGGGTGCGGAGCAGGGTATCGGTCATGGGCCGGTCCTGCCAGCAGAATGCGTCGCCTTCCAGGCCCACCCCCCGCACCATTGGCGCCGACTCGGTCCAGTGCACCAGTTCAACCGGCAGCGCGTCGAGCACCTCGTTACCGAGGATCACGCCGCTCAAATGCGTGGGCAGCGTGTCCAGCCAGTGCACCCGGTCGGCCAGATGGGGTAACTCACGTAGCAAGCGTTGTTGCTGCCGTGCGCGCAGGTCAGCGCTCACTTCGAGGATGTAATAGCGCGCAGGCAATGCATCGAGCTGCGCGAGTTCGCCCAGTATGTCCACCGCCAGTTTGCCGCTTCCGGCACCCAGTTCCAGTACCTCGCCACCCGTTTCGGATAACACCGGCGCCACCGCATGCGCCAGCGTACGGCCGAACAGGGCGGTCATCTCTGGTGCGGTCACAAAATCGCCAGCCGCGCCGAGTTTGGTTGTCCCCGCCGCGTAATAACCGAGCCCAGGCGTATAGAGCGCGGCCTCCATATAGACAGAAAATGGAATCCAGCCGCCCGCTTGCCGGATCAGATGGTGAAGATGGGCCACGACGCGCTGGCTATGGTCAAGGGCATCGGGGGATGGGGTAGGGAGCATGAGATGGATGACTTGATGGATAATGCTGAATCTTGGGAATATAAGGGTGAACCGCGATGCATGGCAAAACGGCGTTGATTACCGGCGGGGCAAAACGTGTGGGCGCAGCCTC
This sequence comes from Thiobacillus sp., assembly GCA_036568265.1. GTDB lineage: Bacteria > Pseudomonadota > Gammaproteobacteria > Burkholderiales > Thiobacillaceae > Thiobacillus. The sequence goes on along the minus strand of DATCSW010000008.1, from coordinate 65,677 downwards.
GGCACGGCTGCTGCACGCGGCCGGCGCCAACCTGATGATTCATTACCGCAACTCGGCCGGCGAGGCGCGTACGCTCCAGGCCGAATTAAACGCGATTCGCCCCGATTCGGTGGCGTTGATTCAGGCCGACTTGCTCGATATAAACGGCCTGCCCAGCCTGATCAATCAAACCGTCGCCACTTTTGGCGGACTGGATGTGTTGCTCAACAATGCATCCAGTTTTTACCCCACACCTGTCGGCACCATCGGCGAAGACGACTGGATCGACCTGATGGGCAGCAACCTCAAGGCGCCGCTGTTTCTATCGCAGGCCGCCGCCCCCGAGCTGAAAAAGCGCCGTGGTTGCATCATTAACATCACCGATATCCATGCCGAGCGGCCGATGAAAAGCTATGTGGTCTATTCCATCGCCAAGGCCGGACTGGTCGGGCTGACCAAATCACTGGCGCGTGAGCTCGCGCCCGAAGTGCGCGTCAACGCCGTCGCACCCGGCCCGATCATGTGGCCGGAAGACGATGCCAATTTTGACGAAGTGTCGCGCCAGCGCATTGTCTCGCACACCATGCTGAAGCGCGCCGGCGATCCTGCCGACATCGCCCTTGCCGTGCGCTTTTTTGCGATGGATTCGAATTTTGTGACCGGGCAGGTGCTGGCCGTGGACGGCGGGCGCAGCGCCAAGCTTTAACGTTCAGTCTCCTCAACGCGCAGCCGTGCCCCTTGTGTCGCGGCTGCACTTCATCCGATTGGGCCTGTTCTTAAAGCCGCCCGATCAAACCGTCAACCTATTCATGGTCAACCTTGTGCCTGACGCGATTAAACCTGTTGTGAACTGGATCGAAGCCGACGAGCACCACTCGGCCCGCTGGCGTGCCGAAGGCGGCGCACCTGTCCCCAAGCGCGTGATGGTCGTCGACGATCAACTCACGGCGGATGCGGCTTATAGCCTGGCCAGCGAGGGCAATGGGCTGTTGTGGCGGGGAGACTTTCAAAACGCGCGCCAACTGCTGCAAGCCATGGCGCGCCGCATCGATCGCAAGCCGCGCAAAGTCGCCACTTCGCCGACCGAAGCCTTCAACTTTCATCGTCAGGCACAATCCCAGCGTGCCCGTACCCTGGGGATGTTGCTGCTGCCGCTGAATGCAGATTTCAGCATTCCATTGCGTCGCGCGCCGAACGTGAAAGAAGCCTGTGCCGAGGCCTATGGTCCGGGTGGAGAAACCTCCATCGTGTCGCTGCGTGAATTGCTCGGTGTGATCGGCGCGCATGAATGGCGCAAGAAAGGCGTGGAAGTCGCGGCAATCGAAGACCGCATCCATCCGCATTACGGTGTGTTTTCGCCCGTGCGCGGTGAGTATGTGGGGCTGGTCAACGATGCGCCGCTGCCAACCACCAAGTTGGCGTTCGACATCGGAACAGGCTCCGGTGTACTGGCTGCCGTACTGGCTCACCGCGGTGTCAAACGCGTCATCGCCACCGACCAGGACCCGCGTGCGTTGGCCTGCGCGCGCCAGAATATTGCGCGGCTGGGGTTGAAAGGGCGCGTGGAGGTGATTGACGCCGATCTGTTCCCAGACGGCCGCGCGCCGCTCATCGTCTGCAACCCGCCGTGGGTGCCGGCCCGCGCCAACACGCCGTTGGAGCATGCGATTTACGACCCGGATAGCCGCATGTTGCTGGGTTTCTTGAATGGGCTGGCAGCGCATCTGGAGCCGGGCGGCGAAGGTTGGCTGATCCTGTCGGATCTGGCTGAGCATCTGGGCCTGCGCTCGCGCGAGTGGTTGCTCGCTGCAATTGAGGCCGCTGGGCTGGCTGTGGTGGCGCGCGTCGACGTCAAACCCACGCATCCCCGCGCTTCCGATGTCAGCGATCCGCTCCACACCGCACGCGCCGCCGAACTCACGTCGCTGTGGCGACTCGCCGTACGCAACGCTTAAGCGTCTGCTTTGATCAAGACCGTTTTTATTTTTACAGTGCACCACGCTTTACAGGAACGCATCACACCATGAATCCCCGTCGCCACTTATTTACCTCCGAGTCCGTTTCAGAAGGTCACCCCGACAAAATAGCCGACCAGATTTCGGACGCCATACTCGACGCTTTTCTGGCCGAAGAGCCCGAGGCCAAAGTGGCGTGCGAAACTTTCGTCGCGGACAACCTGGTGGTGATTGCCGGCGAGTTCAAAACCGTGCGCAAGGAATTGTTTGACGAGATTCAGGCGCGCGCTGAAGAGATCGCCCGCCAGGTACTACGTGACATCGGGTATCGCGATACCGAAACCGGCATCGACCCCAACAGCTGCGAAGTGCAGGTGCGCTTTAACCATCAGTCGATCCAGATTCACAAAGGCATCACGCTGGCAGGCGGCGACATTGGTGCTGGTGATCAGGGATTGATGTTTGGCTATGCGTGTGACGAAACCCCCGATCTGATGCCCTACCCGGTATGGCTGGCGCATCGCATCGTGCAGCGGCAGGCCGCGCTGCGCAAGTCTGGCGCCATGCCGTGGCTGCGGCCCGACGCCAAAAGTCAGGTCACGGTTGCGTATGAAAACGGCAAAGTTGCCGGCATCGAAAACGTGATTCTGTCCACCCAGATTGATCGTGATCTCGACCCCACCTGGGTCGAGCAGGAAGCTGCGCGCGAAATCATCGATCCGCTCGTGCCGATGGCGCTGCGCACGCCCACCTTCAAGCTGTGGGTCAACCCCGCCGGTCCGTTCGAAATTGGTGGTCCCAACGGCGATACCGGCCTCACCGGCCGCAAGATCATCGTCGATACGTACGGCGGCTCCTGCCCGCATGGCGGTGGCGCATTTTCCGGCAAAGACCCCACCAAGGTCGACCGTTCGGCCGCCTACATGGCGCGCTATATCGCCAAGAATATCGTGGCCGCTGGGTACGCCACACGCTGTCTGGTGCAACTGGCGTATGCCATTGGTGTGGCCGAGCCCGTTTCGCTGCTGATCGAAACCTACGGCACCGGCACCGTGCCGGACGAAACGCTGGAAGCCATGGTGCGCAGCACCTTCCAACTGACCCCACGCGGCATTATCGACAGCCTCGACTTGCGTCGCCCCATCTATCGGCAGACGGCAGCCTACGGTCACTTCGGCCGGGCCGAGTCGGACTTCACCTGGGAGCGGGTCGATCAGGCGGAGAAGCTTGCACAGTTCGGCAAGTGAGGATGGGCACTGCGATGGATGACCTTTCGGCCATCCATCGCAGTGTGTCTTGAGTTATTCCTGAGACGATGTGTTTCTGCTTTTCTTCATTTTGGCTTTTGCCGCCTTTTTTGCATCCGCCTCGTGTTCAGCGGCTTGTTCTGTCGCTTTCCCGTGTTCCATGCCCATCGGGCTCATGTGTTCCTGAGCGCGGTCCATACCGCGCGCGGCATCCGGCATCCTCTGCGAATTCTGGTTGATATCGCCTGTGGGGCTCATCCCGGGTGGATTCATATAAGGCCGCGCAGCGCCTTCTTTGGGCAAATCGGATTCCGGATGATCGTGCGCGGCCGCGGGGGCATTGTGCACGAAGGACAGTCCTATGCCGGCAAGCAAAATGAACAGCAGGTTTCGCAATAAAGGAGAAGTCGTATGTTTCATCATGGATTTCCTTTTTCTGGTGATCGTGAGGGCATTCCAGGCAAACCTGCCCAATGGGGAGGCAGAATGGCTGATCGAACCACAGCACGTTGCCAGTTGATTCGATCAACTGGTTGATTCAACGCCGCGGGTGTCTGTTTTGGCAGACACCCGGTGTCCGAAACCGTATCAGCCCTGGCGTTTGCCGCGTGCCAATTCCAGGTTTGATGCCTCAACAGAGGCCGAGTCGGTTGTAGTGGATGCTTGCGGCGAAATCGTCGCCACCTTGCCCGTGCTGGACGTAAGCGTTGCCACGTCACCCGAAATCGTGCCGCCTTCTTCCATCATCATGGCGCCATAGCGAATCACCCCTGACACACTGCCGGTGGAATAAATCACCAGGCGCTTGCGGGCGGTAAGCTCGCCCTCGAAATGACCGCGCACCTCGGCCACATCAATTTCGGCTTTGCCCGAAAATACACCGCCCTCGGCAATGCGGATATCGCGGCTGTTCATCGAAGCCTCAACCCGGCCTTCCACCACCAGAATTTCGCAATCGGTGATTTCCGAACCTTTCAGTTTGATATTCGGACCGACGATGAGTTTGTTGCCATCTTCGTTTGAGGCGGGCTGAGCGGCGGTGGCTGGTGGACTCGATGCTTGAGCCCCGACCGGCTTCGCTGATTCGTAAGACGGCGAATTAAAACGGCTGGTTTCGCCTCCTCGCGTATTGCTGGTGGGTTTGGCGTCGGCCTGGGGGGGGCTGGGATGCATAAAGTTTTTAAGCATGAGAATGGGTTCCTTCGGTGAACTTGTTTGCAAACACGCAACCGCGCGGTTGCGGCCATCAACTGGACGCAACACCCGTTAAGTGCAATGTGCGTGCCAGCCAAGAAATAGGCTGAATAAACAATCGGATAGAAAATGAAGCGGCCCATTTTGATCGCGCAGACCGGCCGTGTTGTCCCCAAACTGCGACGCCGACCCCCGGCATGGGCGCCTTTCGGCCCAAACCGTGCGCTAAAACAGGGGTTTACGGCGCCGAGACCATGTCGTCAACGGACGACACGAGGACGGGTCGGGGCTGGGGGTGGAAAGAGATGGATAGCCGGGCGATTCGTGAATCAGCCGGATACCAGGCAGCTCATGTTGGTGCAGGCATCTAAGCCGTTGGGCGCGATATGCCCCGGCTGACGCTTTCGCCGTCCTGTTCACGCAACGTCCAGAACGTCAGCGATGTCAGCATGGTGAACACGCCCAGCGTCAAAAATGCGTAGTGCAGGGCGGTGGTCACCGCCACGCTATCGGTTTGCGGCAAATCGCCCAGGTACCAGCCGGCGACCAATGACCCGCAGGCCAGCCCAAAGCTGATCGACATCTGCTGCAGCGAATTGGCAATGGTGCTGGCCATACTCGAATCCGGCGTATCGATATCGGAATACGCCATCGAGTTCATGCTCGTGTATTGCAGCGAATTGAAGAATCCCAGCCCCAGCCCCAGCCCCACGATCAACGTGGTGGGCGACGTTGGCCCCACCAGCGCAAACATACAGATCACCACGCCGATCATCACCGTGTTCACGGTCAGAATGCGGCGGTACCCAAACCGCGCCAGCATGGGCGACGAAATAAACTTCATGCCGATGGCCGCCGCTGCAATCGGCATCATCAACAGGCCCGCCTGCCATGCGGGCATGCCGAAGCCAAGCTGAAACAGCAGCGGCAGCAGAAACGGCATGCCGCCCACGCCTATGCGCGTGATGAAGCCTCCCGCCACCGACACGCGAAACGTGCGGATGCGAAACAGCGTCAGCCGCAACAGCGGATGCGGAGTCTGGCGGGCGTGCAAAAAATACGTGCCCAGCAGGCTCAGGCTCAGCAACAGCAGAATCGACGCCGAGGTGGCGTCGAGCTGGTGTTCGCCAAACACTTCCAGCAACCATGACAAGAGCGCGGCACCGCTGCCAAACAGCACGAACCCGATCACATCCAGCGGCCGCGGCGTATCGCTGCGGTAATCCGGCATGTAGCGATGTGCCAGCCAAAGCGCCAGCAATCCCACCGGTACATTGATGAAGAAAATGTAGTGCCAGGATAGCCAGTGCACGATCAACCCCCCCACCGTGGGACCGAGCAGGGGTCCGATCAGAGCCGGGATGATGACGAAATTCATCGCCCGCAGCAGCTCCGATTTGGCGAACGTCCGGATGATCGAGATTCGCCCCACCGACATCATCATCGCCGCGCCCACGCCTTGCAGAATGCGCGCTGCCACCAGCATCGGCGCATTCATCGACAGTCCGCACAGCATCGAGGCCAGCGTAAAAATCGCAATGGCAATGCTGAACACCCGGCGCGTACCAAAGCGGTCCGCCAGCCAGCCACTCACCGGGATGCACACCGCCAGACTCAGCACATAACTTGTCACCGCCGCTTTCAGGCTCAGCGGTGTGACCTGCAGGTTCTCCGCGATCGCGGGCACCGCCGTGTTTACGATGGTGGTATCCAGCTGCTCCATGAATAACGCCGCCGCAACCACCCAGGGTAAATAGCTCTTAACCTTGTCGGTGTTCATCGTGGATGACAGATAGCGGCAATGGGTAGACAGCGAGGTGCGCCTGGATGACGTTCAGATGCCTGGCATGTTTCAATGCGGTGTGATGACTGGAAGCAGGACCTGATTCCGGGAACATGTTTGTGTTAGCCACCGGGGCGCTTGAACTGCTTGCGCGCACGCTCAACCTGAGCCCGGACCACACAGCCTTCAACGTGATCGTTGATCAGCCCCATGGCCTGCATAAAGGCATACACCGTCGTTGGTCCCACAAATTTCCAGCCCCGCTTTTTCAAATCCCTGGACAAGGCGATTGATGCCGCCGAAGTCGAAGCTGTCTGCGGTTCTGCCAGCTGGTTCAGGTCCGGCTCATAGCACCAGATAAAAGCCGCCAGCGAACCCTCTGTTTTAACGAGCGCCTGCACCTGCCGTGCATTGTTGATGGTGGCCTCGATCTTGCCGCGGTGGCGCACAATGCCAGCGTCATTCAAAAGGCGGTCCACATCACGCTCGGTGTAGCGCGCAATCCGGTCGAAATCAAAACCATGGAAAGCCGCGCGAAAGTGCTCGCGCTTGGCCAGAATCGTGCGCCAGCTCAGACCAGACTGAAAACCTTCCAGACACAGCTTTTCGAACAGGCGCTGATCATCCCCCACCGGAAACCCCCATTCGGCATCGTGATAGCTCAGAAACTCCGGCGCGGCGCCGCACCAGTGGCAACGCGGTTTGCCGTCAGGGGCCTCAAATGTTGTGCTCATGTTTGTCCTTGTATCAACAGCAGCGTGAGAACGCACTCAGCCTGCAAGGATTAAAGCATAGGCAAAAGATCGAGATCTACCCGGTCAGCCAGCGTCGCCCAGCTTGGCGTTCAAACCGGGTTCTTTAAGCCACTTCAGAATGTCATCCGAAATGACCTCGCTCAGTGTCTCCAGTGTCGAGCAGGCTTTAAATGAACCGCGTATCGTTTGGCGCCGGGCTTCGAAATTGCCCACGAGCTGGTTGCCCTGCATGAGCTTGCCTTGCAGCACCAGCCACTTCGGCCCCGTCCAGCCGCCCCCGCCGATTGTGTGGAGATGCGTGGCAACCAGTATCAGCTTCTTGCCGGTGACCGCATCCAGGTTGTGTTCCGCGACTTGAATACGCCCATCAGACTTATCTGCCATATAACGCGGCATGGTGGTATTCCAGTTACATTCCTTGCGCACGGATTCATTCGCGACCGCATCACTTTGATAAGGAATGAGCGTAGACACCTGCACCACGTCATCGGCCCGAACAGACACTGTCGCCAGACAGGCCATCACCCCTACAAACAAACCCTGTATAGATTTCAAAACACGCTCCCTTGATTGAACAAAACCGTATCAATATGAATTCACCCTCTATTTGAATTCACCGAAGCGAAGAATAATGCGATCTGATCCTGTTTGTTCAAACAGTCGTGCTTATTTGCCGGTTTGGCCGAGTAGTCGCCTAGCTGTTTAGTAACGAGATAAACATCCGCGTTCGACATCGAGCACGCCTGACTGGACGCCTCATTCACGGCCACCGCCAGCACGTCTTTCCCCGATTGTTTGACAAGCTTGACCAGATGAACCTGCCGTACAGGTCTTGGCCTATTGGTAATCCTCCCATTTTTAGCGGCCGCCACCGAGCAGTGAAACGTTGGCGGCATTGACGATGGCGTCAACTGTGAGTGTGGTGATGTTGGCCTGGATGGTGTGCAGGACGGCAGGCATGTTTCAACACAAGGGGCATGAACGAATTACGCTGCCGCTTGATGATGTTCAAATCCCATGTTGGTTGGCAGAAAAAGAACCTTGATCCTTTATTTTTTACCTTTGCCGTATACCAGCGGCACCGCAGCCTCGGGCGCCAGCACCCGGAACGTGAAGCTTTCCTGCAGATACAGGCGCACCGTTGCCGCCGTGTGCTCGAGATAGCCAATCGAGAAGTCCTGACCGACTGTCAATTCAAAGTCACCGCCTCGCAGACTCATCAAGACAGCGCCGTCCAAAGCCGGAGCGGAAATGATGGGGCCGTCCAGCATCCGCCGCACGTGCTCGATGACGGGATAGCCGCCATCCAGTGTCGTGTGCAACCCGATGTAACAGCGCGGCCCAAGCGCAATGGCGTAAGGCCCCTCAACGCCGGCATTGCGTAGTTTGTACAATGCCTCGGCCACCACGCCGAGGTACTCCGTATAGTCTTCGCTCAACATACATTTTGCTGCGCTGGACGCCGCGACAATCCCGTCGATGTCAGCATCGGGGAGCCCGTGAAAAATCGCTTTGTCCTCAGCCAGTGCAATCGCACGTGCGGCTTGACGCACCGGGTCGAGATCCGGGTCATCGGCGCCGCGACCGACGGCTTCAAGTTCATCCCGCGATAGTTCGAACGGGATGCGCAGTTCCACTACGGGCCGCGCCCGGCGCGTGCGCGCCTCCACGCCCTTGTAAGGATCGGTCTTCAGCCGCTCGCTACGGCCGAGACTGATGGCAGACGCTCCCCATCCCAGCGGGCCAACGAAATCAACCAGCTTGCGAGCGGCGAGCATGGTCTTGAGCGTGCGCCGCGCCTCTTCATCAATGGCCGTCCAGGCCTCGCTGGAAATGGGTGCCAGGTCCCGCAACAGGTCGTTCATGATTTCACCTCCCCGCACAGGCTGCCGATGCCGAGGGAGCCGTCGCTGGCCGGACTCTGCCCACCTCCCGCTTTCAGCTCCTGTTCCTGCTCCAGCGGTGATTTGTCGATGAACAGATAATCACGCAGATGCTCATCGAGCTTGGGGTCATGACGGCGTAGCCATTCCAGCACCATGGCAGCGTGTTCTTTTTCCTCGTCGCGATTGTGCACAAGGATCGCGGCCAATTCCTCGTCGTCCGTTGCCGCCACCCGCTGGTCGTACCAGTCAACCGCTTCCAACTCTTCCATGATCGTAACGATTGCGCGATGGCGGTCGATTACCTCCGGACTTAAGGCGTCTGCTGCTTCGTGTAGACCCGCACTGGATGCTGCCATGTTGCGCTCTCCTTGTTTTGAATAACGAAAACCTTGGGTCCGGGTCGGCACCAGAGCCGAACCTGTTCCGCCAGTTTTTAACCTAGCAGCTAAACGCACGCTTACAAGATTCAGACGCCTGAAATGAACGCTCCTGAGAGGGACCCACCGGATCACAACGCTACGGGCAAGGCGTGTTGATCCCACGCAGGGGACTCGAAGCCAGACGCCGACAGCTTGAGGTGCGGACGATGGATTCGTGGGGCGCATATGCGTCAGGTCAATTTCGATGCGCAAGGGGCGTGACTGGACTGTGTTGCGTCCCGGCAGGCTTTGGCTATATTCAGAAACATGCAGGGCCACTCGGGCGCACGGCATAGCGTGAGTCGTGGCCGAGCGGTGTTCCAGTCGGTTTCTCAGGAGGTGTTCCATGTTAGACAGGGTTTCCGTCAGTTCGAGTCCGGCCAAGGTGTGGGAACAACTGCAACATAACGAGCCTATGTTTATTCTCGATGTACGCAACCGCGACGAATTCGAAGCCTGGCGCGTGGAAGGTCCCCATGCCGCCGTACCCACACTGAATATTCCCTATTTCGACATCCTCGATCTGGAGCACGACGAGGAAGATGTCACCGAGTCCGTGATGCGCGGGGTGCAGACGCACCTCAAGGGCCAGCTGCCCGACGACCTGCCCATACTCGCCGTCTGCGCCGAAGGCAATACATCCACGTACGTTGCCGAGGGGCTGCGTCACCTGGGTTTCGATGCGGTGAGTATGGAAGGGGGCATGGAGGCGTGGGGCAATTTTTATTACTGGCGTCCGGTGGAAGAAAATGCGCGTTACGCGCTCTTCCAGGTGGTGCGCCCGGCCCGCGGTTGTGTGAGTCACGTGTTGATCAGTGACCGACACGCTGCAGTATTCGACCCCGCCCGGCACCTCGAGACGTATCACGAACTGGCTACCGCCGCAGGTGCACGGATCGATCTGGTGCTGGACACCCACCTCCATGCCGACCATCTCAGCGGCGGACCGGCACTCGGCGAGCACGACCACATTCCCTATTATCTGCATCCTTATGATGCCATCCACCCGATAGACATGTTGCCGGCGCGCATGCCGTATCACTATCTGAAAGAGGGGCAGGTGCTTCCCGTTGGCCGTGTCGAAATTCAGGTGCTGCATTTTCCCGGCCATACCCTGGGGATGGTGGCCTTTCTTGTCGACGGGTGCTATCTGCTTGACGGTGACAGTGTGTTCCTTGAGTCCATCGCCCGCCCGGACCTGGGTGGCAAGGCCGAGAACTGGGCGCCGCTGCTTTTCGCCTCGCTGCAACGGATGATGGCGCTGCCGGACGATACCGTGGTGCTGCCAGCGCATTTCAGCGACATCACGACAGGTGATGCGCACGGCGTCTACCAGGCCACATTAGGCGATCTCAAACAGCACAATCCCGGCCTGCTGAAGCTGGCCGAGGGCGAAAAACCTTTCACCGACTATGTTCTGTCGAGCTTGCCTGATTTTCCCGAGGCCTATATCGAAATCAAACGGGCCAATGCCGGGCTTGCCAATCCGGACGAACGCAAGGCGCAAGAACTGGAGCTGGGGAAAAATCTGTGCGCGCTGGGGCAATGAAGCGACTGCTCGGGGCAGGACTGTCGTTTGGTGACACAGGAGATCATTCATCGGTCCAACCCCATCTCGTGACCCGGGCTGTTTGGGCCATGAGCGTGTTGCGTGAACAGTCAGCATGAAATACGCCGGGAAAGGTAGCGACTCGCGGGGTCGAGCCGCCGCATCGAGGGTGTTGGTCTTCCACGCACCGTGTTCCGGCATCAATATTCGGGCCGCAGTATCCCGCTTGCGCAGCCCCGCATAGAAGCAGAGCGGTTGGAAAAGCCCTAAGCGCTGATAACCCGATCGGGTCCGGGTCGCTCTGACTCGCTGGCATCCAACATGACAGGCGGGTGATCAAGCCCGCCAAGCCCGGGGAGCACATGTCACCGGTACTCAAAACAGATCACGCAACACCTGTCACGACGCATGAAATATCCGTCGCCACACCGTACCGGATCGACCTTACAGTGAGTGCGCTGCGTCGCATGCCAACGAACCTGGTCGACGTCTACACAGACGACGGACACTATCTGCGCGCGCTCGGCGGTTACACCAGGCCGGTCATCGTGCGCGTCGCGCAAGCGCGTGCCGATGCGTTGACCGTTTCAGTCACGGGCAGCGCCGGTGACACTGAGCAAGCGCTCGCAAGCGTGCGCCGGATGCTCGGCACCGAGCGCGATGTTACGGATTTTCACCGCCGCGCTCGGGCGATTCCCTGGTTGGCGCCGCTCGCGCGACGCATGCGCGGCCTCAAGCCGCCGCGGTATCCTGCGCTTTTCGAGGCGTGCACCAACGCAATTCTGTTTCAGCAAATCAGCCTGCATGCGGCCAGCGCGATCATGCGTCGTTTGATTCTCGCGCTCGGCACCCGGATCGATCACGATGGCGTCTCGCTCACCATGTTTCCGACGGTGGAAACATTTCTTGGCGCCGACGACAGCACGATCCGCGCCGCGGGCATAAGCGTGGGCAAACTCGCGACACTTCGGCGTGCGGGCGAGGCGATCGCCAGCGGTGCAATCAGCGAGGCGATGCTGGAGGCGCAGTCGAGTGCTGACGCCGCGCTGTTGCTGCGCAGCATCAAGGGTATTGGGCCATGGACCGCCGCGGTGATTCTGTTACGCGGACTCGGCCGGCTGGACATGTTTCCCGGTAACGACAGCGGCGTGGCAGCGAATCTCGCGCTGATCGTGGGCGAACGTGTAGACGCCGGCCCCATCGCTGAAACACTGGGCGCGCAGCGCGGCATGTTGTACTTCTGTCTGCTGCTTGCGCGTCTGGAAGCGCGCGGCGAGATTGGGCGTGCGTCCGACGTGGCACGCCGGGTTTAAAACGCCAGACCCAATTTAATTCCCCCCAACATCTATAAATTGCAGATGCTACACACCGTTGAGCGCCTGGAGTCCTTGCGCATTCCGCCGCAAAACCGGCTCGAAGCAATCCAGGGCGACCGAAAAGGCCCATCGTGTATCCGCATCAACGGCCCGTGGTGCGTGTTTTATCTGGAAGGATGGCGCGGCATGGGACATCGAAGTCGTCGATTGTCACCAGGAGGCATCATGGCAAAACGTCAAATTCCGCTCGCCACCCCCGGCGAAATCCTGCGGGAAGAATTCCTCAGTTCGCTGGGCGTCACCCAATAACCGGTTAGCCAAGGAAATCGGTGTGCCGCAGCGTCGCATCGGTGAAATTGTCGTTGGCAAACGCAGCGCCACTGCCGATACCGCCGCGCACCTGGGCGTCTATTTCGGCATGGAGGCCGAGTTCTGGCTGAACCTGCAAGCGCATTACGACCTGGCGATCACGCGCGAAGCACTGGCTGAGAATCTGGCGGCGTAATTCGGAGTAACAAAAGGCAAGGCCTGACCCCGAAGCCCCCTCGCTACAAATAAACCCTGTATAGCTTTCAATTCAAACTTTCTTTTGCTTAATAAATTAATTTGAATCCGAATTCAACCGCTATTTCAATTCATCAATGCGAAAAATAACGGTGTCTGAGCTTACTTGTTCAAACAGTCGCGCTTAATTGCCTGTTTCGCTGAGTAATCGCCTAGCTGTTTGGAGACCAGGAAAACATCCACGTTCGACATCGAGCATTCCTGGCTGGAAACTTCATTAACGGTCATAGCCAGAACAATGTCCCCCGATTGTTTGACGAACTTGACCAGATGAACCTGACGAAAAAGATCTTTGCCAATTTTTTCAGAGGCAAGCCTTGTTACCTTGGTTTGGCTGAAATCCAAAACGTTATTGTCGAGCTCACCCGCATTCTTAAGATGCGTAAACGCCATGCCAGCTGGCCAGGCGTCCGGCTTGGTGCAATCGGGTGTTTTGGCAAAAGCCGTGGCAGATAGCGCGATCAGCGTGATCGAAACTAGTGAGTGAAGGGTAAATCGAATCATTGAACAACCTCGATTTCAGTGTCGCCGCTGGCAGCTATGGTTTGACGAATAGAACGGTTGAGGACAATGCAGCCCTCAGAGGCATCGCCGGAGTTTTTGATGCTATCACCATGAATCAGAAAGTGCGTACGCCCCTGGGCCGCATGCCCAACCGGGGTGAGCGTCATGGTGACCGGGCCTTTGGATGGATGTGTGTACTGTGACCCAATTCGGTAACGGCCCTGAGGGATGGGCCCGATGTTCTGAATACTCTCAAGCGATGGATTGTTGCGTCCCGCCCCTCTCCCGGAGTAACCCACACCCATGTTCTGACCGTTTCGGGTCACGCTTCCCGTGCGCTGATTGTATTGCCAAGGCATTCAAGTTTCCTTTAAATGATTGTCGCTGGGTCAACCGACTCATAGAGTGGTCACCAACGATGGCAATTTTTCATACGCGCTGAGAGTTGTATATAGGCCGTATGGATTCCGTCGAGGCCCAAATGATTCTGGACTCGACGACGAAGCTATTCGATTCCCTGACCGTCAGGGGTGCCGCGACTGTGGTGAATTGACGCGTTTTCCTTGCGACGGCCCGCCAGAATCACCAAGGCAATGCCCCCGATAATGGCGACCGTCGCCAACAGTAGACGCAGCGTTAACGACTCCCGCAGGAAGAGCACCCCACCCAATGCGGTGATCACTGGGACACTGAGCTGCACGGTTGCGGCCGTCGTTGATTTCAGGAGTGGCAGTGCCGTATACCAGATGGCATACCCCACCCCTGACGCAAACGCCCCGGAGAGAAACGCATACCCGACGCCCGCAAGATCCAGTGATGCCTGCCCCAATAACGCGACACTCAGTACCGCAGCCATGGGCACGGTGCGAATGAAATTGCCCGCCGTCACCTGAAGTGGGTCGCCCGCGCCCTTGCCGCGCAAGGAGTACACACCCCATGCCACGCCCGCACCCAGCATGAGTACCGCCCCCATCAATGGCGGTGCAGACAAACCGGGTAGCAACAGTCCGACCAGCCCGCCACACGCTAGCACGAGCCCCACGACCTGAAGCGCACGCATGCGCTCCCCCGCCCACAGGCCATAGCCAATCATTGTGGTCTGGACGGTGCCAAACAGAATGAGCGCGCCCACCGCGGCAGTCAGATGAACGTAAGAGAACGAGAACCCCGCCGCATACGCGAACAACGCCAGCGCGGACAGCCAGTTCCCACGCCCGGGCCGCACACCGCGACGCGTCTGAACCAATGCCCAAAGAACCACCGCACCGGACGTAAGCCGAACCGCGGTAAAGCTGGCCGCATCAATATCGGTATGAACGAGCGCTACTCTGCAAAGCAGCGAGTTGCCTGCAAATGCGATCAGCGCCAATACCGTCAAAGTCACTATTCGCGCGTATGACATAGGCGCCTCGCGCAGCGCTTACCTGGGTGCCCAACGAACGCATTGGGCCGGGCGCTTGAGCAGCAACTCAGAACCCATACTCGCGCTCAACGCGACAGACCCGAACACGAAATGCCCGATACCATTCCTGTGCGCGGCCCTGAGCTTCGCGATGAATGATGTTTTCCTTCCACGCCGTGATGGCTTCCTCGCTCGCCCAATATGAAACGGTGATGCCGATTTCTTGCCGCGCACTTTCGAAGCCAAGAAAGCCCGGCTGTTCGGTGGCAAGCGCCAGCATGCGTTCTGCCGTTTCACCGTAGCCGTTGTCACCGTCCGTGCGGATCGATGTAAAGATGACGGCGAAATAGGGTGGGCGGGGTGTTTGCGCGGGGGAAGTCATCTATGCACCTATTGCGGCCAAACGTTTTAATAAACTACCCGCGCGGCTTTTCGCGCAGATCCGGTGGAATGATGATGGGTTGGGCGTCATCGCGTAATTGCAACGCAGCATGTATTAATCGGCCACGACAAGCGCATAGTCATCGGACTCTGGTAACTGAGTCAGGTCATTGATCTTGATGACAAAGGTCACGTTGTCAAACGTTTGCACATTCGTGTGAAAGACTGGTTCGACTTGACCTTCAGGGCGCTCGTCCCACGGGTCAATCGATAGGCTAATCCAGGCGGCCCGATACATCTTTCGCTGAACGCCGCCAACGGCGCACGAGAGTCTGCCATATATCCTCTTGGCCTTCTTCAGCGCGTCCGAATCTCGCGGATCGGGCGGAAGTTCCACGTTCAACGGATACTTCAATCGTTTGCCCACCAAATCCGAATACAGGAGTGAAGCGAAGATCTGCCAATTATGATCTACGGAAAGAAGAAAACTCGTGAGCCCATATTTTTGAAATAGCTCCAGCATCTCCGCTCTCAGTTGATTAGTTTGAAAGACCTTATTTGAAAGAAAGTCCAGCAACTCTTCGGCTGTAGTCTTGGTTGCTGATCGCAAGATCTTGTGCGTAATACCCTCAAGGCAGCGAAGTGCTGTCAAGGAGGCGGAGACTTGCGTATGCAACGACCAATTGCAATATAAAGCGGTGACTGGATAAGAGCTCTGGCAGTTTGCTGACTCGATGAGCTCACGCGTTGTCGCTATGATGTTGCGGACCGCGTTTTCATCAACGCGTCGCAGTCGCTTAACCTTCTTGAGAAGCTTTTCAAGCCGGTAAATCGGACTGCTCATTTTGAGATGTTGTGCAGGTTCAGGACGCACAGCGTCCCCCGCACCGCAGGGTTAGCCGCCGATTTAGTGTTCACCGCGTATCTCCGCTATGTGTTGCTTTAGGAAACGGGCGCGTGACTTGAGGCCCGAGCGATGCGGCCAAGCAAAGAGAAAGTTGCGTAGGTCGGGGTAGATCAGCTCGTCCATCTCTGCGATGCCGAAGTACGTTTCGGACTGTTCGATCGTAGTGAAGATATCGACGAGCTCTTGATTCACCAAGGAAATGATTTGCTTAGCGTCGGATTCTTTGATTCGCGCCGGGGTGGAGACTCGACTGGTTGTGTCGATGCGTTTTCCATTTCGTTTCAGGCCGACATAAACGGCCTGTTGCTTCTTTTCTTCAAGCTTTTTGCTTTGGATGAAGCGAACGAGCTTTGGTGAAAAGCCAAACAAATCTTGAGCAACGAAGTGATATTGCTTCTCGGGGTGGGAGTACAAAAGGGTCAGCCACTGCTGTTCGAAATCGACGCCAGGGAAGCCTTCATTGGTTATCGACGAGTAATAGTAATGCTCAATCCATTTCGCCTTCGAGAATTCCTCCAAGGCCAGCACAGCAAGCTGGAATGCCGATGGAAAAGAGCCAGAGCGATACAGGAAAATGGAGTCGGCATGCAGTCGCAACGCGTTCCTAAGCGACTCTGTGGCGAGGCGCTTGTATTTGTAGACGGTGAGTCCCATATGCGCTGACATTGTGACGCCTAACGATTGAAGCAACCGGCGGCGGAGCGCAAAGCGGGGAAGAAACTCCAACAGTGCAGCTGTTGGCGCGTCCGATTGGCTGAGGAGTTAGCGCCATTCACCTGCATTTGTCTCGGTCGAGGATGATTTCCGATACTGTTTTTCCGCGGCGATCAGAATGCCTGAGCTTGGATATAACTTGTTGCTGAATCAAGAACTGCGTGGTTGGAAGTGAGCAAAACTGCCGCGTCACAGATGGCGCCGAATTGGTTCTAAATGAATCCGCTAATTCCTTTGAGAATTCTGCATTGACGAGAGTGAAATCAAAGGTCCATGCGAGGCCGGGGCCAACGGTCATTTTGTCCAGGCGAGTATCGCGATCTTGCCAAGTCGGCAAGGACTTGTTCATGTCATCAGCAACGCGTTGGAGCATGGCGACATCTAACTTGTCACTTGCGTTAGCGAAGGCGGAAAAGATGAACGCAGTGCTCGCGAACGCAGTTTTGAACCTTGCCATTCAATATTCTCCCTAGCCCTAACGTTAAGTAGACACCTCATTAGGTGCATATCTTGAAGTATTGACGGGGTATAACAAGTGCGTCTTCATTTCAACCTATTGTTTTAATGAAGCATTGATGATGGGCGCCGTATAAGCAACGCGCAATTACACCTTTCGCCTTCCTGCTTTATTTGCCCGTATATCCCCGATACCACTCCACCCACTTGCCGATTCCATACTCCAGCGTCGTCTCCGGCTTGAACCCGGTGTCGCGCACCAGTTCGTCGATGTCGGCGTAGGTTGCCTGCACGTCGCCGTCCTGCATCGGCAGGAAGTTTTTCTTGGCTTCCTGGCCCAGCGCTTTTTCAATGGTGCCGATAAAGTCCATCAGCTGCACCGGGGTGTGGTTGCCGATGTTGTAGACGCGGTAGGGGGCGTGGCTCGACGCGGGGTCGGGGTTTTTGTGGTCGAAATCGGGGTTGCCCTGCGGGATGCGGTCGAGCACTTTGACGGTGCCGTCGGCGATGTCGTCGATGTAGGTGAAGTCGCGCGACATGTCGCCGTTGTTGAAGACGTCGATGGTGCGGTCTTCCAATATTGCAGACGTAAACAGCCACGGCGACATGTCAGGGCGCCCCCACGGGCCGTATACGGTGAAGTAACGCAGCCCCGTGGTGGGCAGGCCATACAGGTGCGAGTAGGTGTGCGCCATCAGCTCGTTGGCTTTTTTGCTGGCGGCGTAGAGGCTGACCGGGTGGTTGACCGGGTCGTGGGTCGAAAACGGAATCTTGGTGTTGGCGCCGTACACGCTCGATGAGCTGGCGTAGACGAAGTGTTTGACGCCGTGGTGGCGGCAGCCTTCGAGCAGGTTGGCAAAGCCGACGATGTTGGACTGCACGTAGGCGTGCGGATTTTTCAGCGAGTAGCGCACGCCGGCCTGGGCGGCGAGGTTGATGACGGCGTCGAAGTGGCCTTTTTCGAACAGGTCTTCCAGCGTCATGCGGTCGGAAATATCGCCGTGCACAAAGTGAAAATTGGGATAGGGCTTGAGTTGTTCGAGTCGTGCCAGCTTGAGCGCTGTGTCGTAATAGTCGTTGAGGCTGTCGATGCCGACGACGTCGTCGCCACGCTTGAGCAGAATCTGTGCGACGTGCATGCCGATGAATCCGGCCGCGCCTGTGACCAGCACTTTCATGTGTCTTCTCCCAGAATTTGGCGAGAGTTTAGCAGCCATGCCCCGGCATCCCATAAAATCACGCCATGGCTTTATTCCTGCAACGCACCTTCTATCAATTGCTGCTCGGGCTGATGCTGCCGTTGATTCCATTGCGGCTGCTGCTGCGCGGCTTCAAGGAACGCGGTTACTGGCGGCATATTCCCGAACGCTTCGGCTTTATGGGCACGCTGCCCAGAGATTCCGTTTGGCTGCATGCCGTGTCGGTGGGCGAGGCACGCGCCGCCGCGCCGCTGGTGGAACAGTTTCTGGCGCAAATCCCCGCGCCCCCGGTGTTGATGACGTGCATGACGCCAGCGGGACGGGCAACGCTCGAACAGCTGTTTGGTGGCCGCGTCACCGTGCGCTACTTGCCCTATGACTTGAGATGGGCGATGCGCCGTTTGTTGCGACAGGCCCAACCCCGTCTGGGTGTCGTGATGGAAACCGAGTTGTGGCCGAACCTGGTGCGCGAATCACAGCGCGCAGGCGTCAAATTGTTTCTGGTGAATGCGCGTTTGTCGGCCCGCTCCGCACGGGGTTATCGCAAGCTGGCGACGCTGACACGCGAAACATTGGGCGGATTCGTAGCCATTGCCGCGCAAACGCAGGCCGACGCCGAACGTCTGCGTGAACTGGGTGCGCACCATGTCAGCGTGGCTGGCAATCTTAAATTTGATATTGACCCGCCCACGGCACAAGCAGAATTGAGCCGGGTGTTTCGTGAGCGTATGGGCGAGCGCCCGGTGTGGTTGGTAGCGAGCACGCGCGAAGGTGAAGAGCGGTTGGTGCTGGAGGCGTTTGCGCACGCTGCACCAGCCGAGGTGCTGCTGGTGATTGTGCCGCGTCACCCGCAGCGTTTTGACGACGTGGCGGCGCTGGCCAAAAGTGGCGGCCTGAGTATGCAGCGACGCAGCGCGAATGAAACGGTGTTGCCCACCACCCGAGTGTGGCTGGGCGACAGCCTCGGCGAAATGTTTGCCTATTACCACGCAGCAGACAGCGCGTTAATCGGCGGCAGTTTGCTGCCTTACGGCGGCCAGAATCTGATTGAGGCTTGCGCGGTGGGGTGCCCGGTGATCCTGGGCCCACATACCGAAAACTTCAAACAGGCGGCGAAAGACGCGATTGCGCTGGGTGCAGCGGTGCGGGTGCATGACGCAGGGACGTGGGTCAGTGAGGCAACACGATTGATGCACGCACCCTCTGACCGACAAAAGATGGGCGCAGCCGGGCAGGGTTTTACGGCCGCGCACAAGGGCGCCAGCCAGCGGGTGTTTGCGATGCTGAGCGAGTCGGCAGCTCGCTCAGCAGGAAGCAATTAGCGGGTGGCTGACTGGGTGGATTGGCCGAGGCTGCGCAGCGTGTCTTTTTTCAGGGTGAGCGCGGCGACCGGGACCGGTTTGGCAACGGGTGCAGCGGGCGGGTTGAAACGAATGGTTGCGGCGCTGGGTGTGCTGCCCGGACGAGCCAGTAGTTTGTCGATGGCGTCCAGATCGGCGGGCGACAGGATGCCGGCCGCGGCCTTGAGTGACAAGCTTGCCAGCAGGTAGGCATAGCGCGCACCCGCCAGATCGCGTTGCGCGGACAGTACTTGTTGTTCGGCGTTGAGTAGATCGAGGTTGGTACGTACGCCCACCTGTAAACCCAGTTTGGTGGAATCGAGCTGGGCTCGGGTGGAAGTAAGCGCCTGCTCCAGCGCACGCACACGCGCTGCGCCGCTGTTGACGTTGAGCCAGGCCTGGCGGGCTTGCAGGCTGGCCTCACGGGTCGCGACCTCCAGGTCATGACGCGCTTTTTCCTGATTGGCGACGGCTTCGCGCACGCGCGAGCTGGTCAGCCCGCCCTGGTAGATCGGCAGATTGAGTTCAACGCCTATGGTGGCAGAGCGGGTGTCAACCTGGGTGCTGCCAAAGTTCTGGCCGTTGTTGATGTTGTAACCCGCCACGGCGTCGACTGTGGGGTAGTGACCGGCACGGTTGCGCTCGACTTCCTGGTCGGCAATGGTTTTGGCCAGCCGCTGGATTTCGGCTTGCAGGTTGCTTTCGGCGGCGCGTATTGCCCAGTCGTCCATGCTGCCGGTTTCCACGTTGAGCTGCCTGGGGTTCTCCAGCGCATCGAGCGTGCCGGCTGGCTTGCCGATGAGTTTTTCCAGTGCGCGCAGACGGATGCTGAGGGTGTTTTGTTCAGCAATTTCCTGCGCAGTCGCGAGATCGAAACGTGCCTGCGCTTCATGCGTGTCGGTGATGGTGGCGGTACCCACTTCAAAGTTGCGCTTGGCCGAGGCCAATTGCTCGGTGATGGCCGCTTTTTGCGAATTGATGAAGTCGATGTTGTCCTGCGCTTGCAGCACATCGAAATACGCCTGGGCTACCCGCAAGATCAGGTCCTGTTCAGCGACCTTGAACTGCATTTCAGCAATCTTGACCTGGCTCAATGACTGCTCGTATTGCACCTGGTTCTGCTTGCGAAACAACGGCTGGGCGGCATTGATGGCCAGACCGTTTGAGTCGTAACGGGCATCGCCTCCTGGCAGGGTGGAACTGACGTCGTTATAGCGGACATTGCCGCTCAGGTTGACGTTCGGCAGCAGGCCCGCACGACCTTGCGCAGATTTTTCCTGTCCGGCCTGCAAGGCCGCGCGCGCCGAAGCATATTGCGCGTCATAGGTCAGCGCATCGCGCAGCATGTCCGACAGATTGGCGGCCTGGGCGGTGGGTGCCAGCGCCAGGGTCAGTGCAATAAACAGCGGCTTGAGTTGCATGTTGAATCCCGTTCTAGTTGGGTGGGGTCAGTAACGCGGCATGGCCGGGTCAACCTCGTCTGCCCAGGCAGCTACGCCGCCGGACAGATTGATGACGTTTTCGAATCCCGTGCTTTCCAGGTAACGAGCCGCGTGATAACTGCGTACACCATGATGGCAGATGACCACTGTTTCGGCATTTTTGTTCAACTCTTCAATACGAGAGGGCAATTCATGCATGGGAATGAGCACTGCACCGGGGAGCTTGCACAGGTTCCATTCCCACGGCTCGCGCACGTCGAGCAGGACGGGGGTATGCCCGGTTTGAATATAGTCAGCGAGTTCGGTCGGTCGAAATTGGCGCATGGGGTCAGAATACAAATGCCTCGGGATGGGGCGCGTTGAGCAACGGCGCCACACTGGTTTCAAAAAGCACCACGTCGCGGATGCAGCCTGGCGCGGTGCAGGTAATCAGCGTGGCCTGCATGACCGGCGCCACGCCCACAATAGCAAACAGCCGCCCGCCCAATATCAACCGGTTGCGAAGCGCGCCGGATAATAGCGGCGTCGAGCCGGTCAGCACGATCACGTCGAAGCCCGCATCGTCGGGCCAGTCGCGGGCTGCATCGCCGCTATGGAAGGTCACATTGGTGAAACCGTGCGCGTGAAGTTTGGTGGCGGCGGCTGCGGTGAATTCGGGCACGATATCTACCGATACGACTTCAGCGGCTATTGAGGCCAGCAGAGCGGTCAGATAACCGCTGCCGGTGCCGATTTCCAGCACCCGGTCGGTGGGGCGGATCACGAGCTCCTGGATGACACGGGCTTCGAGCTTGGGCGTCCACATGGCCTGGCCGTGGCCGAGCGGGATTTCCATATCGAAAAAGGCCATGGACTGGCGCGGCTCGGGCACGAAATCTTCGCGGCGAACCTTGAACAGGAGATCGAGAACATCCTGGTCCAACACCTCCCACGGGCGAATCTGCTGTTCCACCATGTTGTAGCGCGCTTGCTCGATAGTCATGCGATGGGTTTGCCTCTGAAGAATAAAATTTAAGTTATGACTCAATAAGTTAGATGAGGTCGTGCCTTGCAATTATTCCACATTTCGGCTAACTTTGGCCGCTTGCCAGGGGTCTCCAGCCGGGTGCTTGTCCGGATGGAGTGAGACATACCCTTTGAACCTGATGCGGTTGAAACCGCCGTAGGGAGGCTGTAGCCGGCCTCCGTCAAAACTTTCAGCGAGGTCGAGTCTGGCCTCCCGTGCAATTTTCGTGAGGCGGCTGATGGCGCCTCCACCCATTTTCTACCAGGAGTGCCACCATGAACGCCGCCATCCCCAACAAAGCCGCCCCATTTCTTGCTGCCGATGCGCACGTCGACGAATTGGCGGTGCAGCCTTTGCCGAATTCGCGCAAGATTTACGTGCAAGGCAGTCAGCCCGATATTCGCGTACCCATGCGTGAAATCAGCCAGGCCGACACGCCGCTCATGTTCGGCGGCGAAAATGGCGCGGGTGGCGCTCAGTCCGAGCCCAATCCACCGATTTTCGTCTACGACTGCTCCGGCCCTTACACCGATCCCACCGCCAAAATCGACATCCGCACCGGCCTGGCTGCCCTGCGTACGCGCTGGATTGAATCGCGCGGCGACACCGAAGTGCTGGGCGATCTGAGCTCGGAATACGGCCGCCAGCAAGCCGGCAACCCCGAGTTGGCCGCGATGCGTTTCCCCGGCTTGCACCGCACGCCGCGCCGCGCCAAAGCAGGCAAGAACGTCACGCAAATGCATTACGCGCGCCAGGGCATCATCACGCCGGAAATGGAATTCATCGCCATTCGCGAGAACAACAACCGTGTGGCCTATCTGGAATCGCTCAAGCAAACCGGCCCGATGGGCGAAAAGCTCGCTGCGCTGATGAACCGCCAGCATCCGGGGCAGAACTTCGGTGCCAATCTGCAAAACGAAATCACGCCCGAGTTCGTGCGCGACGAAGTCGCCCGCGGTCGCGCCATCATCCCCAACAACATCAACCACCCGGAATCCGAGCCGATGATCATCGGCCGCAACTTCCTGGTGAAGATCAACGCCAACATCGGCAACTCGGCACTCGGCTCCAGCATCCAGGAAGAAGTCGAGAAAATGACCTGGGCGATTCGCTGGGGCGGCGACACGGTGATGGACTTGTCGACCGGCAAGAACATCCACGAAACGCGCGAGTGGATCGTTCGCAATAGCCCCGTGCCGATTGGCACGGTGCCGATTTACCAGGCGTTGGAAAAGGTCAACGGCAAGGCCGAAGACCTGACCTGGGAAATGTTCCGCGATACGCTGATCGAACAGGCCGAGCAGGGCGTGGATTACTTCACCATCCACGCCGGCGTGCTGCTGCGCTACGTGCCGATGACGGCCAACCGCCTGACCGGTATTGTGTCGCGTGGCGGCTCGATCATGGCCAAGTGGTGCCTCGCGCACCACAAGGAAAGCTTCCTCTACACGCATTTCGAAGACATCTGCGAAATCATGAAGGCCTATGACGTGGCCTTCTCGCTGGGCGACGGTCTGCGCCCTGGTTCGATCTACGACGCCAATGACGAAGCGCAACTGGCCGAACTGAAGACGTTGGGCGAACTGACCCAGGTGGCGTGGAAACACGACGTGCAAGTGATGATTGAAGGCCCCGGCCACGTGCCGATGCACCTGATCAAGGAGAACATGGATATCCAGCTGGAAGCCTGTTCCGAAGCGCCGTTCTACACGCTCGGCCCGCTGACCACCGATATCGCCCCCGGCTATGACCACATCACCTCCGGTATCGGCGCCGCGATGATCGGTTGGTACGGCACCGCGATGCTCTGCTACGTGACGCCGAAAGAGCACCTCGGCCTGCCGAACAAGGACGACGTCAAAGAGGGCATCATCACTTACAAACTCGCCGCGCACGCCGCCGACCTGGGCAAAGGCCATCCCGGCGCGCAGATCCGCGACAACGCGCTCTCCAAAGCGCGCTTCGAATTCCGCTGGGACGACCAGTTCAATCTCGGCCTCGATCCCGACAAGGCCAAATCCTTCCATGACGAAACGTTGCCGAAGGAATCGGCCAAGGTTGCGCACTTCTGTTCGATGTGTGGCCCGCACTTCTGCTCGATGAAAATCACCCAGGACGTGCGCGAGTACGCGGCCAAGGAAGGCCTCAACGAAGCCGATGCCCTGAAAAAAGGCATGGAAGTGAAAGCGGTGGAGTTTGTGAAGCAGGGCGCCGAGGTCTACCGCAAGGTCTGATCGCGGCCACTCTCCGGTCGAAATCGTTTTTGGCGCGGCTTGGCCGTTCCAAAAACGGGTCGCTCTGGCTAGCTGGAGAGCATGCTCGCCTGCACCTTGTTCTTGGCGAGGATGAAGTCGCGATGCGAGACGTATAGCAAATCAGACAACTTGCGTACCAGATGGTCTTCGTACATGTCGATGGTCCCGTCGACCATTGCGACCCGCCATAGCTGTTCGACGAAATGCGCCTTGCTGGCAGCGGTACGATGCCGGTTGACCAGACTGGCCGGCTCGAAATAGGAAGTCAACTGGTTTTCCGGTCGACTGAATGTGTCGATCATGGCCGCGATGTCTGCTTCCGGCAGGTCGAATGCTTCGCGCATCATCTGCGCCACGAGTGTGCGCTTCTGTTCGGCGTTGGTCGTCTCAAGCCGTGCCACTTCCATCAACAGCAGGCAGCAGGCGTGCTGGATCGCGCGCTCCGGTGCGGTGTCCTGATCAGGGCTGTGGGACTCGATACTATTGCGCAGCCACTTTTGAAATTTTCTGAACATGATCTATTGGCGCATTTTTGGTCAGGAGGTTCCGCATGATTGAGGCGGACCGGCAAACCGGCCTCACCCTGCGCAGGAATTTACCGCAATAGACCATCGCAATCGGCATCCCGGCGTGGCCCCGATACCCACACGATTGTCTCCGAAGCCACGCCTTGGGTGCCGCGGAAGCATATCTGGACGTAGCCGATACACTGGCCAGCGATATGAAAATGAAGGGCGTGGAAAGCGTGAAGCTGGGTGCCCAAACCTACCGCAAGCAAGGTGTAATCTGAGCGTCGTATAATGCGCAGGCGCGTCCAGCAGGCGCGCTTTTTCTCGTCGACGGACCCACCATGACTGACCCCACTTTGTTGTTGTATGCCCTCGTTCTCGGCCTGGTTGAAGGCGTCACCGAATTTCTGCCCATTTCCAGTACCGGCCATCTGATTATTGCCGGTCAGTTGTTGGGTTTTACGGGCGAGAAGGCCAAGGTGTTCATGATCGCCATTCAGTTGGCGGCAATTTTCGCCGTGGTGTGGGAATACCGGGTACGGCTTGGACATGTTGTCGTGACGCTGCGAACCGAACCCGCATCGCAGCGGCTGGCGGTCAATTTGATGGCCGGTTTTTTGCCGGCCGCGGTGCTAGGTTTTTTGTTTTACAAGCAAATCAAAGCCTATTTGTTCAATCCGATCGTGGTGGCCTCCGCGTTGATTGTCGGCGGTTTGCTGATCTTGTGGGCCGAGCGTCGTCGTCATACCGTGACCACTGAAACCGTGGACGATCTGACCTGGCGTCGAGCGTTGGCGGTAGGGTTTGCGCAGGCGCTGGCGATGATCCCCGGCACCTCGCGTTCGGGCGCCACCATTATCGGCGGACTGTTTTTAGGCATGTCACGCAAGGCGGCGGCCGAGTTTTCGTTCTTTTTGGCGATCCCCACCATGACTGCCGCCACGGCCTACGACCTCTATAAAAACTGGCGCCTGTTCGACGTGAGTGATGTCCCGCTGTTTGTAGTGGGTGGCGTGGCGGCATTCGTCAGCGCCTTGATCGCCGTGCGCACGCTGATCAAGTTCGTCAGCCGGCACGATTACACCGTGTTTGCCTGGTATCGCATTATTTTTGGTGGCGTGGTGCTGGCCACAGCCTATTTCGGACTGATTGACTGGGGCCTGACCCACTAAATTATTCAACTCGATTTGGGTGGGTTTTTGTCGAGCTTTCGCTGCAGGGTGCGGCGATGCATCTTCAACGCGCGGGCGGTGGCCGAAATGTTGCCGTTGTGTTCGTTCAATACCTTCTGAATATGTTCCCATTCCAGCCGGGCAACGGTGAGCGGTTCGGCGCTGACGTCCAGTCCGGCGTCGGGTTGATCGCGTAGCAGCGCAGCAAGAATGTCGTCAGCATTGGCTGGCTTGGCCAGGTAGTGTCGCGCGCCCAGCCGCACCGCCTCAACGGCGGTGGCGATGCTGGCGTAGCCGGTGAGTACGACGATGACTGGCGCGGGCGGGCGGGAGACCAGGTGTTCGATGACTCTCAGCCCCGACTCGCCGGGCAATTTGAGGTCGACGACTGCATGGGTCGGGGCAAACAGATCGGCTTGTTTCCGGGCTTCGAGCGCGTCGTGCGCGAGGGCGACTTCGGCGCCGCGTTTCGTCATGGCGCGTGACAGAGCCGAGGCAAAATCGGCATCGTCCTCAACAATCAATAGCTTCATGCTCATGGCGTTGAGCGCCACGGCAATGCAATGCGTGCACAGGTGCCGCCGCCATCGCGCGCGGTCAGGGTCAGGCTGGCGTTGAGGCGTTCCAGTGTGGCGTGAGTGAGCGCGAGGCCCATGCCCCAGCCGTCTGGCTTGCCGCTAAAAACTACACGTCCGGCCTGCGCCTTTTGTATCGGGGTCAAGCCCGGGCCGCGGTCGGAAACATCGATATACAGGGTGTCGTTATGCAAGGTGACGCTGAATTCGACAGCGTCAGGCGACACGTCGGCCGCATTGTTCAGCACATTGAGTATGGCCTGTTCCAGCCCATCGGGCGGAGTGAAGTCACGGGAGTCGGGTGGGAGCTTCGATGTCAGTGTCGCGTCGGGTCGTAGTATGTGCCAGCGTTCAAGCATTGTGCTGAACCAGACGTCGAGCGGTAGCGACATCACTGACCCATCCTGTGCGCGCGCCGCCAGTTGGGTGAGAATGCGTTTGCAGGCCTGTGCCTGTTTTTCGAGCAGTTGGCAGTCGGCGCCGATGTCGGGATCGTTGGCAAATTCGCGCGCGAGTTCGTGTGCCGTAGTCTGGATGGTGGCAAGCGGGGTGGCGAGTTCGTGTGCCGCCAGCGCGGCCTGGGTGCCCAGCGCCACGATGCGCTCGTCACGTAACTGTTTTTCACGCAGCCCCGACAATTCCTGATCGCGTGCGCGTAAGGCTGCCTGCATACGTGTGACGAAAAAAGCGATCAGCCCGGCACTGATCAGGAAGTTGAACCACATCCCAGCGAGATGCATCCCATACGCGGCCACCGGGTCGGCCACCGCCAGCGGTTGGTAGTAAAAAAGCAGCAAGGCATAGTAGCTCCCCGCCACTGTCGTCAGCAGCCATACCCAGCGCGGATGCAGACTGATCGCGGCGATCACGACCGGCATCAGCATCAACGACACGAATGGATTGGTGACGCCGCCACTGAAAAACACCAATACCGCAAATGCCGTGAGGTCGGCCATGAGTTGTGCCATGAACTCCACTTGCGTGGCAGGTGCCTCGAGCCGCAATCGCCATGCGGTCGAAAATGAAAACAGCGCCATCAATGTCAGCACCATGCCCATAGGCAGTAAAGGCATTGGAATGTGTAAGCTCCAATGCAGCCATGCAATTCCAGCGGCCCAGCCAGCAACGAGCGCGATGCGAACAGCCAGCACACGGCCCAGTAAAGCGCGGGCAGGCAAGGTGGAGAGCAGTGCAGGCTGGGGGAGGACGGGCATGGCGGCATTGTAATCTGCAGCTTCGTTGCTTACGCGGTATGCGGCGATATGTCGCATCAAGCGGCACGTACATTCTGCTACCGTTCGGCATGGTTCGGTTTTCATATTTCCCTCATCAAGCGCATCGCGCAAACCGTCTGGCAGAACACTGCCACTCAACCGGATTGGCCGATAACGGCCATACACCAGAATCAGATTTGTTCAGGAAACAGCAAAAGCGTGGTGCGGGTCATCATCAGGAAGTCGAAACCTATAACCGCAACGGCCAGCCAGGAGACCAATCTGGGCTGGTTGCGGAAAGTCGTGACCCCCTGGCCCGGTTCATCACAGGCGCAAGCCAACTTATATGGCAAAGGGGTAAATGCTGAACCCGGCGATAGTGGCGGGCAGTTAATGCCTGTTTTGCCAGGGGTATTGCTACTCCTGGGCAAGGCCCCCGGATTTACGGGTTAGCCCAGTTGCCACACTATCAAAAGGTGTAAGGTATGCAGTTGACAGCCGATTGGGCGGCGACCATGGGCCTGACCATGCGTTTTTGAGATAAGGAACACGATGATGAAACTAGAAAAATGGGCCGCTGCACTGCTGGCGGGCATGCTCGTACAAACCAGTTGGGCTGCAACCGTCACGGTTACCGATGTCTGGGCGCGCGCGACCGTGCCCGGCCAGAAAGTGAGTGGTGCTTACATGCAGATTCAATCGGATGTTGATGCGCGCCTGCTCAGCGTGTCGAGCCCGGTAGTGCCACAGGTGGAAGTGCATGAAATGAAAATGGACGGCGACGTGATGCGTATGCGCGCGTTGAAATCCGTCGTGTTACCGAAGGGCCAAACCGTTGCCCTGGAGCCGGGCGGGGTTCACCTGATGTTGTTGAATTTGAAAAAGCCGATTGCAGCAGGAGACATCATTCCACTGACGCTTGTGGTGGAGTCAGGCGGTAAAAAACAGACGGTTGAAGTGAAAGCCGAGGCTCGCGATAGAGACGGTGGCATGCAGCACCACCATCATCACTAATACCGGCGGGTGCCCAAAATTGCGCCGCGCACACGTAAGTCTTCCAGCAGTGTGGCACCCGCCTGCAAGATCAGCGCAGGGTCAGGGTGCCGGCTTTCGGTGGCGACTTGACTCAATGCGGCGCGCCCACTTAATTTGGCGGGTTCGAGTAACGTCATCAAGCGCGCGGTAAATGCGTTGATCTCGGTGAATTCCACCTGGTCGTTGGCATCGCGAAACACCAGCAAATACGTTTCAGCGGGGTGGGTTTTGCGCCGTGGGGCGATGCGATGCACCGGCCAGTCATAGCGTAAGCTCGCCAGCACCGGGTTCAGCACCGGTACACCATCGAGCAGATTGCCGGCCGCATCAATGGGGCTATCCACACTGCGGTTCGATACCGACAGCACCAGTTCGATCCATTCGTAATGTGCCAGTGCAATCAGAAACGGTGGATAGCCTTCGGGCGATGTCCATTCGTTCTGCAGGAATTGCACAAACTCATCCGGAATCTGCCGGAAGTAAGGCGTATGGCTGCGATGCGTGCTGAAAAATGCGCGCACCAGCTTGGCCCATTTGCGCACGCCCAGCACTTTCCGCAGCACCGGAAAACACGCCAGCAAAAACCCTTCGACGTTGTTGTAGAGCAACTCGTTGTATATCTTCATGCGCCGTGCTTCCACGCCGGCCGGCCGTGGGTGCGCTTTCGGGTCACGGATGTGTGCGGTGAAGTCGAGCTGGTAGCGCTGAAATTCAGGAAGCGTGGGCGACTTGTTCATGTTGATGAGGCGAGGCCTGGCTGTGTTGGCCCTGAATGTGTGCGATGTGCTCGACCTCGCTCACCAGTTCGGCCAGCGGCGGAATATTAAAATCGCGTTCCAGCAGGGTGGGGAGTACGCCGTGTATGCGATAGCTTGCGTCGAGCAGATCCCAAACCGGATCGATCACATCGGCCCCATGGGTATCCACGATCAGATCCTTTGCCTCGTTGTAATGGCCCGCCATATGCATATACACAATGCGTTCGGTAGGCATGGCGCGGATGAATTCAAGCGCATCGTAACGATGGTTCACGCTATTGACGTAGACGTTGTTGACGTCGAGATGCAGGTCGCAGTCGGCCTCGGTAAGCACCGCGCGAATGAAAGTGGCTTCATCCATTTCGGCGATAGGCGAGGGGGTGTAGAACGACGCATTCTCGATCGCGATGCGGCGTTCCAGGATGTCCTGCGTGCGGCGGATGCGCGCAGCGACGTATTTCACCGCTTCTTCGGTAAACGGAATCGGCAGCAGATCATATAAGTGCCCGTCATCGGAGCAGTACGACAAGTGTTCGGTAAACAGGGCAATGCCGTGTTCGTTCATCAATTGCCGTGTTTTGTGCAGCAGCATTTCGTCGAGCGGCGCCGGGCTGCCCAGTGAGAGCGACAGGCCGTGGCAGACAAACGGATAGCGTTCGGTAAAGCGGCGTAGATCGCGCCCGAATGCACCCCCCATATCGATCCAGTTTTCAGGCGCGATTTCAAAGAATTCGATGGCGGCAGGGACATGGGTTTTGAGTTCGGGTAGCAACTCGCGCCGGAAACCCAGCCCCGCGCCAGAAGGGCGCAGGAGATTCATGGTGAGCAGCTTACTTCTTCATGCCGCCACATTTGCCTTCCATGGCTTTGGCTTTGTCACCGCCAGCCATGCCGTGCATCTTGCCCATTTCGGAACTGTCGAGGAAGCCGTCCTTGTTGGCATCCATCTTGTCGAACATGGATTCATGGCCCTTGATGAACTCTTCCTTACTGACCTTGCCGTCCTTGTTGGCATCCATCATGCTCATACCGCCGCACTTGCCTTCTCCGGCTTTCATGCCACCACATTTACCTTCACCGGCTTTCATCCCGCCGCATTTTCCCTCCATGGGTTTGGCGCCGTGGTTGTCAGCGACCTGGTAGCCGCTCGACAGTCCAGATAAGGCAAAGGGATTTTCAGCAGCCGACGCGATGGGTGCCGCTGTCATGCTGGCAACAAAAGCCGTGCCGATTGCAGAGGCAATCAAGGTTTTCTTGGACATTTATTTCTCTCCTAACAGATTGAATTACAGGCTAAATTGCCGGAGGATTCCGGATTCATAACGATAGACTCAAGAGTCGAGTTTGTCCTGCAATTTATGTGCGATTCGCTGGCGGGCCTCCTGGGCGAGCCCAGGTGTATCGTCATCGACCACCGTTTCACCCCGAAATTGTTGGCGCATTTCGTGTAATTGTTGCGCGAAACGCATACAGTTTTTGCACACAGCCAAGTGCAACTTGAGCGCCACCCTGTCTACGAATGGCAAAGGTTCGTCCATTGCACGTGAGGCAAGTTCCGTTGTTTCTTTGCATGTCGTCATCCATTTCATGCCGCGCCCACCTTTGAAAACCCATTCAACTCCATGCAATGCCGCATAAACAAGCGCGCTCGATGCAGCAGTACCCAACAATTGGTCGGTGTAATGCCTAGCTCCTTACAGATCTCCTCGGTTTCCATGCCGCCGACCTCGCGCAGGCTAAATACCTGCGCCATGGTTGGCTTCAGCCTGTCAGCGCACAGATCCAGTGTACGCCGGAGCTGGCTGAGCTCAGCTTCGGAATGGGGGTTGCCCCAGGGACGCACGGGGTCGGCCCAATGGCCGTTTTGTTTGAACAGACTGTCGACGGCTTCCATGCCTTCATGGTCACGCGGGATTTCCACTTCTCGCATCGAACGCCGTATCTGGTCGACGATCTTGTGTTTGAGGATGCCTGTCAGCCAGGTGCGGGGACTGGCGTCGCCGGAATAGCGGGTTTGCGCGGTCAGGGCGGCGAGCAGGGTTTCCTGCACGGCATCCTCAGCCAACTCATCCGAGTGCAACTGGCGCCGGGCTACCCGAAATAAATAATCGCCGTGTTCCTCTAGCCAGGTTTGGGCGTCAAGTGTATCCATTCAAGATCCTTTAGCGACATGACGCATGTCGTAGCATTTCAGATGCATTGGAATCGCACGACTCTTGAAATAAGTAGAGCCTACCCCACATTGTATTTATCAGTCATGTTCATTAACCGAAAGGAGATTGCAATG
This sequence comes from Thiobacillus sp., assembly GCA_036568265.1. GTDB lineage: Bacteria > Pseudomonadota > Gammaproteobacteria > Burkholderiales > Thiobacillaceae > Thiobacillus. The sequence continues at coordinate 33,874 of DATCSW010000008.1, read as the reverse complement.
ACCAGTATCACTCGTCATACCCCGTTTGGCGTAGCCGATCCATTTGGAGTGACCGACCCGCTGGATCATTTGTTCCGAGGGTTCTTTCGCCCGGTGGAAGTAGACAAGCGCGCGCCGCAGATACGCATGGACGTTAAGGAAGACACCAATAGCTATTGTGTTCATGCCGATATCCCGGGTGTAAACAAGGATGACATCCAGGTCAGCATTGATGGTAATACCGTATCAATCAGCGCAGAAGTCAAAAAGCAGGTCGACCAGAAAGAAGGCGAGAGCATGTTGCGCAATGAGCGTTATTTTGGCCGGGTGAGTCGCAGCTTTGCGCTGGAAAACGAGATCGATGAATCGGCATCCAGCGCCCGCTATCAGGATGGCGTGCTGGAACTGGTTTTGCCGAAAAAGGTGGCTGTGGCGGCCAAACGGCTGACCATTCAGTAGTGGCGCTGACGGGTCATGAACAAGGCGGCTTCGCGCCGCCTTTTTTATTGGCGTAAAATCCGCACAGATTCAATACGGAGACACCATGACCGCGCCCCATACCGCAGCCGACAAGGCCAATATCCTGTGCGAAGCGCTGCCCTACATCAAGCGTTTTTACGATAAAACCATCGTCATCAAGTATGGCGGCAACGCCATGACCGAGCGTCATTTGATGGAAGCTTTTGCCCAGGACGTGGTTCTGCTGAAGTTGGTGGGCATGAATCCGGTGGTGGTGCATGGTGGCGGCCCGCAAATCGCCGGACTGTTGCAGCGCATCGGTAAACAAAGCGAATTCATCCAGGGTATGCGCGTGACCGACGACGAAACTCTGGACGTGGTGGAGATGGTGTTGGGCGGCCTAATTAACCAGGACATCGTGACCCTGATCAACAAGCATGGTGGCAAGGCGGTGGGATTGACTGGTAAGGATGGCAATTTCATCCACGCCAAGAAGCTGTTGGTAGCGAGCAAGGACAAAGCCGACCAGATGCTGGACATCGGCCAGGTGGGCGAGATCACCCATATCGATCCAGAAATTATCCGCGTGCTCGACGAACGCGACTTTATACCTGTAGTAGCGCCGCTGGGCGCGGATTCCGAGGGCAATGCCTACAATATCAACGCCGATGTGGTCGCGGGCAAGATTGCCGGCGTATTGCAGGCGGAGAAAATTGTGTTCATGACCAATACGCCAGGCGTGCTCGACAAGCAGATGCAATTGCTGACGGGTTTGTCGCCACGTGAAGTGGATGAATTGATCGCCGACGGCACCATTTCTGGCGGCATGATTCCCAAGGTGGGCTATGCGGTGGATGCGGTGAATAGTGGCGTGAAGACTGCGCACATCATCGATGGCCGGGTGGAACACGCCCTGTTGTTGGAAGTGCTGACGCCGGAAGGCGTGGGCACACTGATCAAGCGGAGTTGAGCATGCGTTACTGGGTGATGAAATCCGAGCCGAGCGATGTCAGCATCGACGACCTCGCTGCCATGCCGAATCAAAGCGTGGCCTGGTATGGCATCCGCAATTACCAGGCACGCAATTTCATGCGTGACCAGATGCGGGTGGGCGATAAGGTGCTGTTCTACCATTCGTCGTGTGCCGAGCCGGGCATTGCCGGGCTGGCCGAAGTGAGCGTGTTGGCGTATCCCGATGCGACTCAGTTCGACCCGAAGAACAAATATTTCGACCCCAAGGCCACGCCGGAAACGCCACGCTGGATGAACGTGGACGTGAAACTGGTGAAGAAGACGCGCCTGATGCCGCTGTCTGAAATCCGTACTTATCCCGAGCTGGCCAACATGCGCATTCTGCAAAAAGGCAACCGGTTGTCGATCACGCCGGTCGATCCGGCCGAATACAAATTTATCGTTAAGCAATTGTAATGATCGACCCGGCATGGCTTGCCGCTTATGGGGGGCTGGGCCTGGTGGTGGGGTTCGTCGCCGGCCTGCTCGGCGTGGGCGGTGGGCTCATCATCGTACCGGTGTTGATCATGATGCTGCATGCACAGGGACTCGCTGCAGGGATTGAACCGCAGCTGGCACTCGGCACCTCACTCGCTTCCATACTGTTTACTTCGCTGTCCAGCGTGCGCGCGCATCATCGCCATGGCGCGGTGGAATGGCCGCTGGTGCGCCGCATTGCACCCGGCATCGTGCTGGGCACGCTGCTCGGGGCGATGCTGGCAGCGCAGATGTCGGCTTGGGTGTTGAAGGTATTTTTTGTTGTTTTCCTATTCTATGCGGCGATACAGATGTGGCTGGACTTCAAGCCGGCCCCACATCGGGGCTTACCCGGCCGCGCCGGCACCACCCTGGCGGGCGGCATGATCGGTGCAGTGTCGAGCTGGGTGGGCATTGGCGGTGGCACGTTGTCGGTGCCGTTCATGTTGTGGCACAACGTGACCTTGCATCGCGCGATTGCCACTTCTGCGGCCATTGGTTTTCCGATCGCGATTGCGGGTGCACTGGGTTATGTGCTCGGTGGGTGGGAAATAAACGGCCGGCCGGCTGGTAGCCTCGGATTCGTCTATTTACCGGCACTTGCCGGGATCGTGCTGGGCAGCGTGCTGACAGCGCCACTCGGCGCGCGTACGGCCCACCGAACCCCGGTTCGGCCCCTTAAACGGGTATTTGCGTTGCTGCTATTGGCGCTGGCAGTGCGTATGGCCTGGGCGTTGTAATCAGCCCGGATAGCCCCCAACGCTTGTGGTGTTTATGACGTTTTGAACAAGCAATTGGGGTGGAAAAAAGGCGGGTAACAATTTCTTGCTTGAGTGGCCCTGTTTCTCGCGTTAGTCTGCTTCGACGTGCTTAAAGTTGTCGCATGCTTATTAACCAATACGTGGAGACTCAACATGACGTCATTGCAAGCTGTTCGTACCGCACTCGCCCCGCAGCAAAACGCTTTCACTCAACTCACCACGTATTTCGATCCGCATCACCAAACGGCCTGGGGATATATGCACGCCGAACCACGGCCATGCTATACGCCTACGTTGCTGCGTGAATTGTTGGCATGGGGAGATGAGATGGCGGGCATGATCGATAACCCTGCTGATATGGACGTGAAGTATTTTGTGCTGGCATCAAGCGTGCCGGACACATTTAGCCTGGGCGGTGATTTGAGTTTGTTCATGAAGCATATCGAGGCGCATGACCGCGAGGCGCTTCTGCAATATGCGCTGTCATGCATCGATTGCTCGTACGCGGTGCATAGCCATTTGAACCGGCCTGATGTCACCAGTATCGCCCTGGTTCAGGGGCAGGCATTGGGAGGAGGCTTCGAGAGCGCGCTGGCGGCGAATGTATTGATCGCCGAACGGGGCGCCAAGATGGGGCTGCCTGAAATCTTGTTCAACCTGTTCCCTGGCATGGGGGCTATGACTTTTCTGGGCCGCCGTGTCGGTTATCACAAGGCCGAAAAAATCATCCTCAGCGGGAAGCTTTACCTGGCAGAAGAGCTGTTTGAAATGGGTGTGATCGACGTGCTGGCCGAGGCCGGCGAGGGTGAGCGTGCCGTATACGAGCATATCCGGCGTGAAGAGAAATCGCGCAATGGAATCATGGCGGTGCGCGGTGCGCGTGAAATCAGCCAGCCGGTTTCCTACGATGAGTTGACGCGCATTACCGAAGTCTGGGTGGATGCAGCATTGAAACTGACGTCCAAGGACTTGCGCATGATGGAACGACTGGTCAGCCGGCAAACCAGCAAGTCTGAAATCGTGGCCGAGGCAGGCCCGTTAAATGCGCTCGGCGCGTAGCTTGCGCGTCTGGTAAGCACTTAATGCGGCTTGCGTCTGGGCGAGTGCGAGCCGCACCTCATCAAACCGGCTTCGCGTTTCGGGGCTGCCCATCTCAAAAGGCTTGACGCGCTCAGCCTCGGCGCACAGACCCGCCAGTTGGGTCGCGCCGACATCACTGGCCCCCCCTTTCAACATGTGCAGTTGGTCGTGCCACTGGCCATAATTCTGCGTAGTCAGCGCGCGCTCAATATCCCCCACGGCCCGTTCGCTGTCTTCTTCAAAGCTGGATATCAAATCCTCGACAAAGGCGTGTCCGCCGATTTGGGCCAGATCGTCCAGTACTGATTCGTCCAGTTCATGGGCCTGTTGAAGGCGCGGCTCTGCGGCGGCAGCGGGGGCGGTGGGTTCGGCTAGCCGGGCAATCACATCCATCAACTCGCGGCTGTTGACGGGCTTGGTCAGGAAGGTGTCGGCGCCCGCTGCGACGCATGCCGCCTGCGCTTCGCCACGGGCGTCAGCCGTCAGCATGATGATGGGGAGATGGGCTGTTTCCATGAAACGCCAGCGCTGTACCACTTCGGGGCCAGACAGAAGTGGCATGTGCATGTCGATGATGGCCAGGTTGTAGATTTGCTCTTCTGATTCGAGCATGGCCAGTGCTTCTTCGCCATCATGCGCAAGAAAAACCTGATGCCCGGCATGCTCCAGCAGGCCACGGATAACCCGTTGGTTGACTGGGTTGTCTTCTGCGACCAATACGCGCAGACGCGAAGCCTGACCCGTCCTGGCCTGGTAATGGTTGGCCAGTGATACCACGTTTTTCGGCATGTCGTGGTTCAACACGGCATGGATGGCATTGAATAGCAGCGTGGTGTTGACGGGTGTGCGCAGCACCGAGGCAAACCCGTCACGCATCCATTGCGCGTCCCGAGCGGCGCTTACGCTGGCGTCCGACTCGATCAGAATGATGGGTAGCGTGGCCAGGCTGGGGTCGTCACGCAGCAAGGCCAGGAAAGCGCCTGGGTCCCCTGGCAAAACACTGCGTTCAACCACGACTGCGCCCAACGGGATGCCGCTTGCCGGGTTGACCGAGAGCGCGGCTGCGAGTCGCGTGGTGTTGTCGACTGTGACGGCTTCGCCCGCCCAATTGCGGACCATGGATTGAATACGGGCCGTCAGTTCGCTGCCGGCCAGAATCGCGACCCGCATGGGTACGTCGAAGTGCTGATCGGTCAATGCCTGTTTCGAGGCCTGCACGGTAAAAGGCAGTTCGAACCACAGGGTGGTGCCTTCGCCCTCACGACTATGCAGCCCGATCTGGCCATCCAGCGCTTCTACCAGTTGCTTGGCGATGGTGGTGCCCAGCCCGCTGCCACCAAAACGGCGGGTCACCGTAGGATCCGCCTGGGTGAAACTGTCGAAAATACGTGCCTGAACGTCCTCTGCAATCCCGATACCCGTGTCGACGATCTCGAAACGCAGCCGTTGTGGGTGGGCTTGGCCCACCGGACGGATATACACATCGACCCGTCCGTGATGGGTGAATTTGATCGCATTGCCGATCAGGTTGATCAGGACTTGGCGCAGGTGGCGTGCGTCGCCATGTAAGTCGAATGGAGTTTGTGGGGCGATATGGGCGGCCAGTACCAGACCTTTGCTTCTGGCCTGCGATTCCATCATGGCGACGGTGCCATTGACCAGACGATGCAGGTCGAAATTTTCGGCAACAGAATTGATGCGGCCAGCCTCGATGCGCGAGATATCGAGCACGTTGTCTATCAGTTCCAGCAGCGTACGGGCTGAGGCGTGAATGATCTGGGAAAGCTCCCGCTGTTCCTTGTTGAGCGGGGTTTCAGCCAGCAAGTCGGCCACGCCTATGACACCATTCAGCGGCGTGCGTAGTTCGTGACTCATGTTGGCGAGGAAACTGGATTTAGCCAGGCTGGCCTCTTTTTCCCGCTTGATGGCGCCATGTAGCTGTTTCAGCAGGCTGGACGCATAAAGGGGAACAACGATAAGTGTGATCCATATCCCCCACCAGAGTGGGGTATGCGCGTGCCAGAAAGGATTGATCTGGTAGACGATGGCAAACCCGATCGCGGATGCGACCGTTGAACTGTACAGGTATGGCAACCCAAAGCGGAAACCATTTCCCAGCGTGACCCATAAATAGATAGCAACAACGGGCGCACCGGTTTCGTTCGAAATGGCCAGCATGTAGGTGGCGACGGTGAAGTCATGCAGCATGCCGATGCTGCGACGGACAACGGATACGTCAAGATCGATCAGCGAACCGATCAGTAGGGAGAGGGAAATCAGCGACAGACCGATGCCCAGAAAATGGACCTGGGCCGCGATGGCGGGACTGTGCTCCAGTCCGCTGAGCGCAAAATAGAGATAGAAACCCGATACGATGATCAGGCGTAGCAAAGCTTGCTGGAATTCGGTATCCGGGCGGCTTTTTATTCTCGTTATGAGGGTTGTAGCCAAGTTGGCGACGGGCAATTGCATCAAAATGGCGCCGACTCAGCTTGGCTCGTCGCTCAAATCACGCATGATTGCAGCTACGGTATCAATGCGTAACTCAAAGGCCCGTACACAGGCCGGATCAAAATGCTTGCCGCTTTCGGTCTGGATCAGGGTCAGCGCCTCCTGGAATGTCCAGGCGTGCTTGTAAGGGCGCTTGGATGTCAACGCGTCGAATACGTCCGCTACTGCCGCAATGCGAGCGGGCAAGGGAATGGCTTCGCCAGCCAGGCCTTGTGGGTAACCGCTGCCGTCGAATTTTTCGTGGTGGCCGAGCGCAATGACCGCGCCCATTTGCAGAAAGCGCGATGGACTGTCGGCCAGGATGCCATGGCCGATCAGTGGATGGCGGCGCATGATTTCCATTTCTTCCGGCGTGTGGCTGCCAGGTTTGAGCAGGATATGGTCGGGAATGCCGATTTTGCCGATGTCGTGCATCGGTGCGGCTGCTTCGATTTCGTCGCATTCCATGGCAGTGAGCTGGAGCTCCTCTGCAATCAGGCGGGCATATTTGGACATCCGGATGATGTGATTGCCGGTATCTTCGTCACGATATTCACCGGCCTTGGCCAGTTTCATCAGAGTTTCGCGTTCGCGCGTGCGCACTTCACTGGTGGCCAGCTGCACCTGGTCTTCCAGCCATTGTGCGCGGTCGGAAAGGGCTTTCTGACTACGCCGCAAGGCCAGCAGGTTGAGGCAGCGCGCGCGGCATTCCTGGGGGTCGATCGGGCGGGTGAGAAAGTCGGTTGCACCGTTTTCCAGGGCCTGATAACGGATTTGACGATCCTCCACCACGGTGACAATGATGATGGGTACGTCCGCCAATTGGCGTTCGGCGCGTATGCGGCGCGTAAACTCGATCCCGTCCATACCAGGCATGCGGTAATCGCTGATGATGAGATCGGGTGTGTTGAGTTGCATGTGTTCCAGCGCCTCAAAGGGGTCGGCATAGCTTTCGACCAAAATGCCCGGCTCCAAAGTGCGCGCCAGGCCCTCGAGCAGGCTGCGCGCCGTGCTGCGATCATCGACTATCACCACGCGCGCGCGTCTGCGCGGACGGACGTCCCGTGTCGTCGTAGACTGTGCGGCTGACGGTACAATACGCAACGGTCGAGTATTCACAATTGTCTCAAAGTTAAAGTCAGATTGACTTGTAGTTTAGTAAAGGTATCGGGCTGGTTAGGGTTTACTTTAACGCCAAGTTGGGGGAGATAGGAAATGGAATCGATGATGCGCTTACGCTTGATTGCTGGATTGGGTTTGCTTTTTTCAGGGTGGGTGTCCGCCGCGACGGTTGCGCCCGACTATGCCCGTGAAAAGAAATGGGCTGACGAAGTCGTTCCTGGGCTGGTGGTAGGGGATCCGGTTTACCTGCAAACCCCCCGGGGTCACCACAAGTTTCTTACGCTGTTTACTGTCGCGCCTGATACGCAAAAAGCGGCGATAGTGGTCCATGGCACGGGCATCCATCCCGACTGGGGCATGGTCGGTACCTTGCGCACCGCCCTGGCGGATCGCGGAATAACGACCCTGTCGATACAAATGCCCATTTTGGGCGCGGCGGCAACAAGCGAGGCCTATCCCCCGCTTTTCCCCGAAGCGGCTGAGCGCATTGGCGAAGCCGTAGCCTTTCTTAAAGCCAAAGGCTACACGCAACTGGCAGTGGTTTCACACAGCTTGGGGTCGCGTATGAGTGGCGTATATATGGCGGGCAAACCTGACCCCAGTGTGAAAGCCTGGGCCAGTCTGGGATTGCCGCAGGGCGGATACGAGGCACTTAAATTGCCAGTACTGGATTTGTATGGCGACCACGATTTGCCGCCGGTTCTGAAACTGGCCGCCAAACGTAAGCAGAGTCTGCAAAAGGTGCCGCTTTCCAGGCAGGTCGTGGTTCCACGTGCTGATCATTTTTATACCGGGCAAGAAGGTGCGATGGTCGATGCCGTGGCTACATTTCTGGCAGACACGCTGAAGTAAGGACTTACCCCAGCAAGCGGGTCATCGCCTCGCGGTACTTGGCAGCGGTTTGCTGGACGATCTCATCCGGCAGCACCGGGCCCGGTGACTGCTTGTTCCAGCCACTGGACTCCAGCCAGTCGCGTACGAACTGCTTGTCGAAGCTGGGTGGATTGCTGCCGGGCTGGTATTGATCGGCGGGCCAGAAACGCGATGAATCGGGGGTCAGCGCCTCGTCGATCCATACCAATTTGCCGGCTTCGTCGACGCCGAATTCGAACTTGGTGTCGGCAATGATGATGCCGCGTGTGAGTGCGTACTCTGCTGCAGCCTGATACAGCGCAAGGCTGACGTCACGCACCTGCTGCGCCAGGTCGGCGCCGATCAGCGCTGACATGGCCTCAAATGCGATGTTCTCGTCATGCGCGCCCACCGCGGCTTTGGTCGACGGGGTGAAGATGGGCTCGGGCAGGCGGTCGGCCAGTTTGAGTCCGGCGGGCAGCTTGATGCCGCACACCGACTGACTGCTCTGATATTCCTTCCAGCCCGATCCCACCAAATAGCCGCGCACGATGGCTTCGACCGGCAGCGCCTTGAGTTTTTTGACCACGATGGCTCTACCCGCGACCTGGTCGCGCTCACTGGCTGAGACGACAGATTCCGGCGCGATATCGAGCGCCTGGCTCGGCACGATGGCTTTGAGCTTGTCGAACCAGAAAGCCGACACCCGGGTCAGCACTTCACCCTTGCCGGCAATGGGCGTCGGCATGACCACATCAAAAGCCGAGAGCCGGTCGGTGGTGACGATTAACAGCTTGTCGTCGCCGACGGCATAAATATCGCGCACCTTGCCCTTGTGGACCAGCGGCAGGGACGTGATGCGTGATTCGAGGAGCGGTTGGCCTGGGAGTGAAGCGGACATGGCAGGATGCGCAGGGTCAAAAGAGCCGGCATTATAGCTGCCCCGATAGAAGGCGCTGGCCTCATAGGCACTGTGCAGTTCGCGCAGCGCGACAAGCAAGATGGCCGCCAGCGGCACCGCCAGTAGCACGCCGACAAAGCCGAACAACTGGCCGAACGCGGCCAGGGCAAAGATGATCGCCACTGGGTGCAAGCCGACCCGTTCACCGACCAGGCGTGGGGTGATGACATAGCTTTCCAGCACTTGCCCGGCAAGGTAGATGCCTGCCACCCAGGCCACGCCGGTCCAGTCGGCAAATTGCAGCAGCGCGACCAGCAGCGCGAGAATCATGCCGAGACCGAAGCCGAGGAAAGGAACAAACGACAGTACGCCGGTGAGTATGCCGATCGGCAACGCGTAATCCAGCCCGGCTGCCCACAGCGCCAGTGCGTAATAGGCGGACAAGGCGATCATGACAGCCATCTGCCCGCGCAGGAACTCGCCAACGACGGCATCCATCGTGCGCGCGATGCGGTTGACGGCATCCGTCCAGCGGCGTGGCGTCAGCTTGGCGATGCGCGCAATCATGACGTCCCAATCCTTTAGCAGATAGAACATCACCACCGGAATGAGTAGCAGATTGACCAGCACAGCGACGATGGCGAGCGCACCGGTTTGCAAAGTGGGTAGCCAGTCGGCGCTGTTCTGCGCGGCCTTCTCAGTGAGCCAGGTCTTGATGGCGCTTATGTCGGTGCTGATCGTGATGCCAAAGTTCTGCTGCAGCCAGGGAAGAAAGCGGGTTTGCAGCAGATCGAGCGCGGCGGGCACGCGCTGGCTGAGTTCGGCAAACTGTCCCTGAAACAGCGGCATCGCAATCAGCAGCAACGTGAACACGGCCAGGCCGGCAAGCACAATGACCATAACCGTGCCCGTCGCGCGTGAAAGGCCGCGCGCTTCCAGCCGATCGACCAGCGGGTCGAAGATGTACGCCAGCAGGGCACCGGCCAGGAATGGCGTGAGAATCGGGCCGAGTACGTAGACCAGGCCGCCCATGACCAGCAGGGCAAACAAGACAAGCCAGGGCATGTTGCCTGGAAGGGAGGGGCGGCGGTTAGGGTCCATAGGCGGTAAAATACCGTATTTTTGATTCTGGAGTCGGGTGTGTCTTCCATTTCCTATAAAGATGCCGGTGTCGATATCGACGCGGGCGATGCACTGGTCGAGCGCATCAAGCCCCTGGCCAAGCGCACCATGCGCCCCGAAGTGCTGGCCGGCATTGGGGGCTTTGGTGCGCTGATCGAGGTGTCCAAAAAATTCAAGGAGCCGGTACTGGTCTCCGGCACCGATGGTGTGGGCACCAAGCTCAAGCTGGCGTTTGAGCTCAATCGCCATGACACCGTTGGCATCGATCTTGTCGCCATGAGTGTCAATGACATTCTGGTGCAGGGCGCCGAGCCGCTGTTTTTTCTTGATTACTTCGCGACCGGCAAATTGAGCCTCGATATCGCCGAAGCCGTGATCTCGGGTATTGCCACCGGCTGCGAGCAGGCGGGTTGTGCATTAATTGGCGGTGAAACCGCCGAGATGCCGGGCATGTATCCTGAAGGCGAATACGATCTGGCAGGTTTTGCCGTCGGCGTGGTCGAAAAATCCAAAGTCATCGGCGGGCAAACCATTGCACCCGGTGACGTGGTGCTGGGGCTGGCGTCGAGTGGCGCGCATTCCAACGGCTATTCGTTGATCCGCAAATTAATCGACATCACACACATTGGCCTGAAATCTGATTTTCACGGGCGGTTATTTGCCGATGCGGTGATGGAGCCGACACGGATTTACGTCAAACCCGTGCTGGCGTTGCTGGAAAAAATCAACGTCAAAGGCATGGCGCACATCACCGGCGGCGGCATTACCGGCAACCTGCCGCGTTGCCTGCCCAATAGCGTCTCGGCCAAGCTGGATCAAACCAGCTGGACCCGCCCACCCTTGTTCGACTGGCTGCAACAGGCCGGCAATGTGTCTGCCGATGAAATGCTGCGCACCTTCAACTGCGGCATCGGCCTGTGCATTGTGGTGTCGGCGGGCGACGTCGAAGTCGCGATCGAGCATCTCAAGGCAAGCGGCGAAACCGTGTGGCCGATTGGCGAAATCGTCGCGCGCGCAGACGGCGTGGAGCAGGTGATTTATTCGTGAGTTGCCGGGTTGTCGTGCTGCTGTCGGGCCGCGGCAGCAATTTCCAGGCAATCGTCGCTGCCAGGCTGCCGATTGATATTGTCGCGGTCATCAGCAACCGGCCGCAGGCAGTCGGGCTGACCTTTGCACGTGAACATGGCCTCAAGGCCGTTGCGATTGACCATACCCAGCACGCCGATCGCGCAGCTTTTGATGACCTTTTGGCCGAAGAAATCGAGCGTCATCAGCCCGATCTGGTGGTGCTGGCCGGTTACATGCGCATCCTGAGTCCGGCGTTCATTACGCGCTTTGAAGGCCGCTTGCTGAATATCCATCCTTCGTTGCTGCCGGCTTTCCCGGGCCTTAAAACCCATGAGCGTGCACTGGCCGAAGGGGTGAAGGTTCACGGTTGTACCGCGCACTTTGTCACCGCCCAACTCGATCATGGCCCCATCGTCATCCAGGCTGCGGTGCCGGTCCGCGCAGACGATACGGTCGAGGTACTTGCAGCGCGCGTGCTGGCGCAGGAACATCGTATTTATCCGCAAGCCATACGCTGGTTTGCCGAGGGCCGATTGGTAAATAAGTGTGGCCACGTAAACTTGAAGGACGATTTGACGTCACAGTCTGTGTTATCCGTCGGAGCGTGACCATGATCAAACCCGTATTATTAGCGATCAGCCTGCTGGCGACGTCGGCACATGCCGTCGGCCCGTCAAGCATGAACCTGGTCTACGACCTCTATCGCAATGGCCACAAACTGGGGCAGGTCACCGATACATTTTCCCGCAACGGCACGCGCTACAAACTGGTGAGCGAAATGCACGCCACCGGCCCGCTCAAACTGTTATGGCCGGGCAATATCCGGCTGGAAAGCGTCGGCACCGTGACACCGCAGGGGTTACGGCCGTCCCGGTTTCAGCACGCTCGTAGTGATGCACCCAATAAACTGGCCACCGCGCAGCTCGATTGGAAGCAGCGCAGTATTGCTTACCAATACAAAGGGGAATCACATCAGGTGACCGGACTGAAAAATGGCACTCAGGACCAGCTTTCCCAGCTGTATCAATTCATGTTTCTGAGCAAACAGCCAGTTGATTTGGGGTTACAGGTGGTGAGTGGTCGCGACCTGAACGACTACCAGTTCGCTCGCAGCGATGGGGGCGCCATCCAGACGCCGATGGGTGCCTTGGCGACGCTGCAGTATCAGCGTGTAGCCCAGCAACCCGACGAAAAAGCGGTGACCGTATGGGTCGCGCCCGGGCGCAATCATTTGCCGGTGCAGATTCGCGTGATCGAAGACGGCGTCACCCTGGAGCAGCGTCTGGTGCGCGCCAGCGTCAAGGACTGAAGCAATGGGGCGAAATCTTCGCCCTTGGTGGATGGCTGTGGTCGTATCGTTGCTGCTGCATGTCAGTTTGTTGGGCGGATATTGGTGGGCCTTGCCGCAGGGCACGTCGTCGCCCGGCTTTGCGCCATTTGAAGCGCGCCTGGTGATGTTGGACCCAGTTGAGATGACCCCGGATGAGATTGCACCGGTCAAGACTGTACCCACCCCGCCGCCGGCTTCGTTTAAACCGCCCGCAAGCAAGCTGCCCATACCGGCACCGGCTGCTGAGCATGCCCCGGAGCCCATCCCGGAGCCGCCCCCCCCATTGGCATTGGCTGTTTCGCCTGTTTTGAAGGAAAGCGGGGAGGGTGCGAGCCCTGAATCGGCCGGGACGCCCGTTGCGTCAGTTTTAGCCGAGCCGGTTGGAGGTGTTCAGCCCGAGCCCGTTGCGCAGCCTGTCTGGCCGCCCTTGAATACGCTGCCGTTACGTGTGGACATGCGTTTTAAGGTGCGTTACGGGATTGCCTCGGGCGAGCAGACGCTGGTGTGGGTGAATGAGGCGGACAAGCATTACACGATCATCAGCGTGGCTGAGGCCACGGGGCTGGCCGGCCTGTTCTATCGGGGCAAGTTTGTGCAAACCAGCCGTGGCCGCATGACCCCACTTGGGCTGTTACCCGAAGAGTTTTGGGATCAGCGTGGCGATAAACGGAGTAGTGCCTTTTTCGACGTGGAGCAGCGGCAGCTTACGTTGATGCCTGACAAGGGCGCGCCGCGGCACTTTGGCTATCAGCAGGATGCGCAAGATGTGTTGAGTTTGTTTTTTCAACTGGCGCTGACCGCCCCACCGAAGCAGGAAGCGCTGTCCTACACAGTGTTCAATGGCAAGAAACTGCGAGATTACCGCTATACGGTTGTAGGTGAAGTGCGGCTGGAAACGGCCGTGGGGCCTTTGCGTACATTGCACCTTGCACGTGCAGCGGATAGCGATGGCCGTTTCGAAGTCTGGCTGGCCATCGATCGACATTACCTGCCTGTACGCATCGTGAAAAGTGATGAAAAAAACAACGAGGTGGAATTAACGCTGCTATCGATGGCGCCGTGAATGCAGCGACTTAAGGGTGCAAGCCTTCGACCCTGATGCCGGGCACAATTCCGCGTGTTGCAAATCCACCTTGTTCGATTTCCAGCGCATACCGTATGGCGGTGGTGGGGCAATGCAATGTTTCAGTGTTGGGCTGCATGTCCGCGAGATTGGTGATGTGTCCCATGTCGTCAATAAATGCAATCGACAGCGGCAGCGGGGTATTGCGCATCCAGAAACAATGTTGGCCTGTGTCATCAAATATGAACAGCATGCCGCCGTTTGCGGGCAGGCGGGTGCGCCCCATCAACCCGTGTTCACGTTGTGGTGGCGTGCGTGCAACTTCGACCTGAAAGTCGTGCTGTCCAATGCGGAGGGTTTGTCCATCATTCTCCGCTGCACAGGCGCTGGTCAGCAGCCAGGCCAACGCGAGCGCGCTGGTCAGTCTGAGGGTGAGGAACGCGCTACAGCGCATCGCGCATGCGTTCAGCCAGGCGAAGTGCTGCATCCAGATCGTGTGACAGCACGTTGCAATGACCCATTTTGCGACCAGGCCGCGCGATGGCTTTGCCGTACAGATGCAGCTTGATGTTGGGTTGTGCCAGCAGCGCTTCCCAGTGAGGTGCGCTGCTGTTCCAGCGATCGCCGAGGATGTTCAGCATCACGACGGGTGACAGCAGGCGTGGGTCTCCCAGGGGCAGTCCACATAACACGCGCACTTGCTGTTCGAACTGATCGGTGACACAGGCGTCGAGTGTGTAGTGTCCCGAGTTGTGCGGGCGCGGTGCCACTTCGTTGATCAACAAGGTTCCATCAGCCACAAAAAACTCGACCGCCAGGATGCCGACATAATTGAGCTGGTGGGCGACCGACTGCGCCATGTCACGTGCTTGAGCGGTTAACGCATCGGATACGCGAGCGGGAACAATGGAAAGATCAAGTATGCCGTGCGCATGCTGGTTCTCGGTTACTGGAAACAGTGCGCATTGGCCAGCATCGTCGCGTGCCAGCACGACTGATACCTCGCATTCCAGCTTGACGAAGCCTTCCAGCACGCAAGGCTGGCCGCCGAGCTCGCGGAATGCTGCGCGCGCTTCCTCCAGGGTATGGATCCGCGCCTGGCCTTTGCCGTCGTAACCGAGGCGTGACACTTTCAGCAGGGCCGGTGTGCCGGTTGTGTTCAGGGCAGCATCGAGGTCGGTTTCGTGATTGATCAACACAAAAGAGGCGGTGGCAAACCCATGGTCGGCCAGCCAGGTTTTTTCGTGACTACGATCCTGTGCAATTGCAACCGCATCGGCGCCGGGTGCCACCCGGCAGTGACGCGCCAATTCGATCAGGCTGGCAGCCGGCACGTTTTCGAATTCAGTGGTGACCGCCGCGCAGTTCTCGCCCAGCTTTTTCAGTGCATCAAGGTCGCTGTAATCCGCCTGTAGGTGAAAGTCAGCCATGTGTCCGGCCGGGCTGGCGGCATCCGGGTCCAGCACCATGACCTGGTAGCCCATGGTGCGCGCGGCGAGTGTAAACATGCGGCCGAGCTGGCCGCCGCCGAGTATGCCCAGCGTGGCACCGGGCAGAATCGGCAGTTTGGGTTGGGACTCGGTCTTACTCGACATCCGGTAATTCCATTCCCATCACGGAATTCGACTGGTGCTTGCGGAAGTCTTCGAGCTTGCCGGCAAGCTCCGTGTCATAACGTGCGATCAGAGCCGCAGCAAACAGTGCCGCATTGGCCGCGCCGGCTTCGCCGATGGCGAACGTGGCGACGGGAATACCTTTCGGCATTTGCACAATCGACAGCAGCGAGTCCATGCCCTTGAGATATTTCGATGGTACGGGCACGCCCAGCACGGGCACGATGGTTTTGGATGCAATCATGCCAGGCAGATGAGCCGCCCCACCCGCCCCTGCAATGATGGCCTTGAGCCCGCGTGCTTCGGCGCGTGCGGCGTATTCATAGAGCAGATCTGGCGTACGGTGCGCTGACACGACCTGGGTCTCGAAGTGAATGCCCAACTGCTTGAGCAGCATGGCCGCGTGCTTCATGACCTCCCAATCGCTGGAAGATCCCATCACCACGCCGACTTGAGGTGTGCTCATTTGCCGATCCTTGCTGTGCGAAAGGCGGCATTTTACCGCGGAGCGGCGCGGCATAAACAAAAAGCCCCGCGTAAGCGGGGCTTTTGGCGAAGTGGACGCGTTTTGCTTTACCCGCAAGAGGTAGGCCGCGGTTGTAAAGCCGCTAAAGCGTCAACAACCACGCTCATACGCAACCGGTCGGCTTCGGGGTGCCGGCATAGCGGCCTGCCTGCTTGGCGGGGCCAAACGGGAACAGTTCGAACAGGAATTTCTTGTCGCCCCACTCAGGTCCAAACTCTTCCTTCAGGCCTTTTTGCAGAAAGCGCAGATTGGGCGCTGTGCCGTTCTGGGCAAACTGCTCGCGCATGTGGTTGATGATTTTCCAGTGGTTCTCGCCCAGCTCCAGCTTGTCATCTTTGGCCAGCTCAACCGCCAGCTCTTCCGACCAGTCTTCCAGATTGACCAGATAGCCTTCGGGGTCGGTTTCGACCATCTTGCCGTTGATTTCGCGTTCCATGTTTAGTCCTTGCTAATGAATATACTTAACGACATACGATAGAATAACCCAGTAAATTAGTCAACTACCCCGGCCGGTAAGGCCGCTCAAGGGGAAGCTCCAGCTATGGGCCTCTCCGCGGGCGTGTTTGATCCAGGCGTGGTAGGCGTCATACATGACCATGCCATGGCCCAGCATTTCGTGATCATTTGGGTAAAGCGCGGATAGCCCGAGTGATTGTGCCAACAAGCCTGCGCATTGAGGGGCGAGATCAAGGCGGGCAGTGTCGGCGCCGCGCACGATCAGGGCCAGTTCCTGCAAAGCAGGGTCGGTCAGCTTGTGCAGGCGCAGAAAGGCGTCAAAGCTGCACAGCTCGCCGACATGGCCGTATTCCACGCCAGGAATGTCGTAGGGGGTGGCACCCGTTTCTTTCGCTACCGCAAGGACGTCGGCCGCTGGCACGTAAAGAAACTCGGCGTCCCGGTCGATGAAACGCGCAATCAGCCAGGGACAGGCAATGCGGTCAATTTTGGGTCGTTCGCGGGTGATCCATTTCATGGTCGTGATGCTCGCTGATTGTGTGGGAAAAGTCTGGTCGTATGTTTCATGATGGCGCCGAGTTAAAAGCCCTCGGCTTCGGCTTCCAGATAGGCCAGCGACGCGTTGCGACCAGCCAGTTCGTCGAAAAGCGTGAGCATTTGCCATGCCGATGCGTCAAAACGACTGGTGGCGTCGCTCGGACCGATGCCGTTTTTCACTGCCTGGTCCATGTGCGATTTGAGCGCGGTTAAATACCGGTAAGTGGAATGTTCGAATGCGCTCAGCGGAGCCGCCGGGCCATGTCCCGGTACGAAGCGTTGAGCGGGTAGCGAACGCAACTGGTCGTAGGCGGCAATCCATTGCGTGACGTGACTATCGGGCAAGACCGAGAGCAGCCGCTCGCTGTATAGAATGTCGCCAGCGAATACGGTTTGGTCGGGCGTCACCTCGGCTATCATGGAACCGCGTGTATGCGCGCGCCCCCAATGGCTGACATTAACGTTTACGCCGCCGCCCAGGTCGAGCCGGGTCGACTGGCCTGGATCGAGCAATCGATCGGGTGCTTGGGGTGGCGCAATGCTGCCGGCCTTGAGCGACAGTGTTTGAGTCACGCTCGTGGCAAATCCTGCTCCGTCGCTTGCCATGCGCGCTGCGGCTTCGCGTGAGGCAATGATTTCCGCACCGGCCGCGCGAAACACATCGTTGCCCATGAAGCGATGTGGCTGGGAATTGGTGTTGATGACGTAACGCACCGGCAGCGGCGTGATTGCACGTATTCGTCGCAACATTTCGTGCGCCATGTCGGGCGAATAGCCGCTATCAATGACGGCAACAGCTGTTTTGCCCTGGATGAAGCCGAGGTTCATGCGATAGCCGCGGTTCGCCTGGCTGGGTCCTTCAAGCGGGCCTATCCAGGCCCAGACGTGGGGCGAAATGTGTTCGGGTGGGGGTAACCAACCCGCTGCCTGGCTGGCTTGGGCGAACATCGCAAACCAGGCCAACACAATAATCCGTATTTTGTTCATGTTATGTCTCCCCACATCGATCGATTCGTGTTCAGGAGCATAGTTAAGTTCAGCGTGTTCCGCCGCGGCATGATGCGACCATCGTTGCTGGTTACTTCGTCACGGTTTGACCGCCGGCTGCCTTCCAGGCTTCGAGTCCGCCTTCAATAAAACGGGCTTTCACGCCTTCGGCCTGGAGCCGATCAACCACGCTGTTTGACACGCCGCCGCCGCGTACGCAATAAATGACGACGTCGAGTGTGCGCGGCAGGGCGTTGATCCAGATGTCGATTTTCTCCGGGTTTTTCCACATCGCACCGGGGATGATTTCGTTGGAGGCGGCGAAATCGGCTTCACGCCGCACATCGAACACGAGTACGGCATCAGGGTTGAATTCCGATGCCGGAATAGTGCGTGGTGCGTTCGGGTCTTTTTCGACTGAGCTGCCGCAGCCGCCTTGTTTCAAAGGTTGGGAGATGGGTTCCATAGAGTCCTCACATGACGAACGAATAAATCAGGCCGAGCAGCGCAGTCGCGCCGATCACGATCATGATATCGGCCTTGTATTTCCACAGCGCAACAAACGAAGCAATGGCAACGATCACCGGAAACCAGTCGAAGGTCCCGGCGAACGGGTCTGCAGCGCTGGCCTGTGGCCAGAAGGTGTGCCAGGCAAAAAACACGGCCAGATTGAGAATCACACCAACGACCGCAGCAGTAATGGCGGTTAACGGCGCGGTGAATTTGAGTTCGCCGCGCGTGGCTTCCACCAGCGGGCCGCCGACGAGAATAAACAGAAAGGACGGCAGGAAGGTGAAGAAAGTGGCAACGGCCGCCCCAGCCAGGCCAGCGGCGATTGGATTATCGAATATCCCCTTGGCCACGCCGCCCAGATAGCCCACCCAGGTGACGATCATGATCAACGGCCCCGGCGTGGCTTCACCGAGCGCCAGGCCGTCCATCATCTGCGGGCCGGTCAGCCAGCCGTATTGCTCGACGCCGCCTTGATACACATAAGGCAACACCGCGTAGGCGCCGCCAATGGTCAGGAAAGCCGCCTTGGTGAAGAAGCTGCCTATCTCAGTGAGCGCTTGATCGCCGCGCAGTGCGAACATGGCGGCCAGCCAGATGACGAGAACGGCCACCAACGTAATGGCCGTCTTGGTCCAGGAAAATGTTGCGTGGGCGGGCGTGGGCGTGTCGTCGTCGATAATGGCCGGGCCATATTCCTTGTTGGACGCGCCGTGCCCACCGCCACTCTTGAATTTGGCAGGCATCAGCTTGCCGCCGATGGCGCCCAGTATCGCGGCGGCCAACACGATCCAGGGGAACCCGATGTCGAACGCAAAGATGCCGATGAAGGCCAGCGCGGCTATGCCCCACAATACCTCGCTCTTCAGTGCACGCGAACCAATACGCCATGCGGCGAACGCCACAATGGCGACTACAGCCGGCTTGATGCCATAGAAAATACCTTGCACCAGCGGCACGTCGCCCCAGGCGAGGTAGACACCGCCCAACAGTGACAGCAACAAAAAAGCGGGTAGGAAAAACAGCACGCCGGCGATGATCGCGCCTTTGACCCCGTGCATCAGCCAGCTAATGTAAATGGCCAGTTGAGTGGCTTCCGGGCCAGGCAGCAGCATGCAGAAATTCAGGGCATGCAGATAACGGTGCTCAGAAATCCAGCGGCGTTTTTCGACCAGCTCCTGATGCATGATCGAAATCTGGCCGGCCGGGCCACCAAAACTGATGAAGCCGAGTTTGAGCCAGTATTTGAATGCTACGCCCATGGTGACGGGCGCGGGGGCAGATGAAGCAGGTGCGGATGACGATGCGGTGTCCAAGTGTCTCACTCCATGTTGGTTGGATTAACCAGGCTTGGACGGGACACCGTCTGGCAGGCAGTCAGCCCACACGCCGGGGGACTGGAGCCCCGACCCGCGGATGGTACGACAGCTTTTTAGAATCTGTCCAGCAGAGCGGCTGGCGCAGGATAGGATGTCCCATTTTCCAAAGCGCTTGATTTTTTAATTACGCGCCTGAGAGCATAGAGCAGATTGGCTTAGAGTTGAATTCGCACCTTGGGCACGTGACTCATGAGGTTGAGCGATTCGTCGAAATGGATTTGATCCGGGTTGTCCGAGGGCATGCTGGCCAGCGTTTCGAGCAATTCATCCTGCTCGAGAATCTGGCGTGTGCCATCAGCCAGGTGCAAGTAGGCGGCCCACGGTACAAACTGGGTCAGTGGGAAGTGGCTCTGGTCGGTTGGCGACAGATCGATGTTGATACCGGACACGAACAACATGTTCTTGTCGTGCATGGCCGGATTGTGGGCCAGGCTGCGGTAGGTGCGATCGAATTCGGCCTGGGTATTGACGCAGGCCGCGGTCAGCAAGGGATGTTTCGCGCTGACGATCCAGGGCATGGGCGCCAGCATGTTGCGTTCGAGTTGATCCTGAAAGGGATCTTGATTGGTAAAAATGTGCTTGTAGTAGAAATCCTCGGGCGCGAGCCGGCCACCTATTTCGACACTACCTTGTTCCGGCCATGACGATGCGCCAAGACGTTCGAGTAGCGCATCGGCTGCCGGTAGCGCATAGGCCGTGCTGAGGGTGTTGAGGGTAAAAAACTTGCCTGTGGCATCGTGTTGAATCAATCGTTCCAGATTGAGAAACAAACCTTGCTTGCGTTCGGTGTTCAGCAGCAGGTTGTCAACCAGCACGACGGGTTTTCCGTCAAAGCGGGTCAGGCGAACATTTTCACGCGCATAGCGATATTCGGAGTCATACCATTCGAGAATATTGTCGATCTTGCCGCAGCTACAGCTGCTGTGGCCATCTTCGGTATGGAGTCGCCGGTACACGCCAAATTCGCCAGTCTCCGGGTCATGGCCGACATGGCTGGATTGCAACAGCAACAGGTCCTTGCCGTGATCGGCGTGCGGGCCGTGGCGATCTACCGAAACGATCCCGCCTACACGTCCGTGGTTGAATGGAAACACGCCAAAGTGCTTGGCGAGCAGAATAATAGGGACACCCTGGCTTTCATCCGAGCAAAAGGCGCGCGAAGGCATGATGTGGCCGCGTGTGAACCCCAGCTTGAGGCACCAATTGTAGAGTTTGGGCACAAAATTGCTGTAACACAGCGCCTGGTTCTCGATTCGGAAAGATTGCAGGGCGCGGGTGATGCCGGATGGGTTGGAGAACATGCCTTGGGGTCGGGTCGGGTGATTAGAGTTTGCTGATATAATAACAAGTTATCCATCTAACCCGCTTCCGCGCTGTACGCGCGGTTTTTGATTGGCTTGCCGACATGCAATCTCCGCTGAATCGTTTCGCCCGTTTTTTTCCGTTTTTGAGTTGGTTCCCGCTCACGTCGGACTCGGTCAAGATTAACTTTCTGGCGGGTTTGACTGTGGCGCTGGTGCTGATCCCGCAGTCGATGGCCTATGCGCAGCTGGCCGGTTTGCCCGCATATTACGGGTTGTACGCTGCATTTTTGCCGGTGGCGATCGGTGCGATGTTCGGTTCATCCAACCAGTTGGCGACCGGACCCGTGGCAGTGGTGTCTCTGTTGACAGCTTCGGCACTGGCGACGCTGGCCGCACCAGGCAGCGATCATTTCATCGCGCTGGCCATCATGTTGACCTTGTTGGTGGGCTTGATCCAGTTGGTGCTGGGTGTTTTCAAGCTGGGTGTAATCGTCAATTTCCTGTCGCACCCGGTCATAGTCGGCTTTACCAATGCGGCAGCAATCATTATTGCCTTGTCGCAGTTGTCCAAAATTCTGGGCGTGTCGATGGCACGCAGCGAATCGTTCATTACCGACATCATAGGCGTGTTCAAGCAGGTGGGCGATGCGCACCTGCCGACTGTCGTCATGGGTGTGGGTGCGATGCTCCTGATGTGGAGCCTCAGGAAATATGCGCCCAGAGTGCCGGGTGTGTTGGTGGCGGTGGTGCTGACCACCGTGATTTCGTGGGCGATCAGTTTTGAGCAGAATTCAAGGGGTTCGACTGATCGGGTGGCGGATCCGGAATTGCGTGCTCAGGTTGAAAAGGTCGTGGCGGCGGTGGCTGAAGTTGACCGGTTGAATGCTGAAATCGCCAGCAAGAACGAGGCACTGAATGTGGCCGTCAAAGCGACGGGGTATGAAAGCATTGATGCGGTCAAACTCGATGCTGAGGTGGCGCTGGCGCAACTGGAACTTAAACAGGCACAAACGACGTCGGCCGATGTCCGCAAGACCATGCGTCGTATCCTGGTAGTGCGGCAGGTCGATGCAGCAGGCAATACGGTCGCCGTCTATCCTGTGGGCAAAGCGCCAGAAAATGTCACGTTGGACAAGACCAAATACCGTGTTCAAAATGTCACCCGGGAAGGTGGTTTCAAGCTGGTCGGGGGCGGAGAAGTGGTGGGGACGGTACCGGAAGGCTTGCCACCCATTTCGGTTCCGACGCTGGATATGGACAAACTGGGCGCATTGTTGTCGGCAGCTTTGGTGATTTCGCTGGTGGGCTTTATGGAAGCGATTTCGATTGCCAAGGCAGTGGCGTCCAAAACCAAGCAACGCCTGAATCCGAATCAGGAGCTGATCGGCCAGGGCGTGGCCAATATCGTGGGTAGCTTTTCGCAGGCTTATCCTTCTTCCGGCTCGTTTTCACGAACGGCGGTCAACGCCAATATGGGGGCGACATCGGGCTTGTCGTCCGTGTTTACCTCTATCATCGTACTGGTGACGTTGTTGTTCCTGACGCCGCTGTTGTATCACCTGCCGCAAGCCGTGCTGGCAGCCATCATCATCATGGCGGTGGGTGGTCTGGTGAATATCCAGGCGGTCCGGCATGCGTGGCAAACGCACAAGCACGACGGTGCAGCTGCGATCGTGACCTTTATGGCCACGCTGCTGTTTGCGCCGCATCTGGATAACGGCATCATGATTGGCGCGGGTCTGGCCATTGTGTTGTTCCTGTTGCGCACGATGAAACCACGCGTGGCGCTGTTGGGGCGCTATACTGACGGCACGCTGCGCGACATCAAGGTCAACCCGGATATGCCGACCAGCGAACACATCATGGCGCTGAGATATGACGGCTCGCTTTATTTTGCCAATGTGTCCTACTTTGAGGATGCGGTGCTCGAAGGTTTGGCTGAGCGTCCCAATGCCAAGTATGTGTTGATCGTAGGCGATGCCATCAATCAGCTCGACGCGTCTGGCGAAGAAGTGGTGCACCACCTGATTGATCGTTTGAAAGCGGGTGGCGTGACGCTGGTCTTCTCCGGGCTGAAAAAACAGGTACTGGACGTGATGCGCAATACCAGCCTGTTTGAGCTGGTGGGACAGGAAAACATCTTCCCGACCGAAGATCAGGCCATCACGGCCATTTATGAGCGCCTGGGCGATGAAGCAAAGGAAGATCTGTTCTGTCCGGTGAAACCTAAACCGGCAGTTGTCTGAGCGGAGCGCTGACGTGGAAATCAATTCCATCACCAAAAAACTGCTGTTCAACACCATCCGGGTCGATACGGTGCTGGAAGATGGCAGTGAAGGCTCGGGCACCGCATTCGTGTTCAGTCATGGATCAGGCAGCGGAACGCATACCTTTGTCGTCACCAACCGCCATCTGGTCGAAAATGTGCGCAGTGGCGGTCTGGTGTTTACCCAAAAGCGCCACGGACAACCCGCGCTCGGCGAACGTTTCCAGATTAATATCAACGATTTTTCGCATGCCTGGTTTCTGCACCCGGACCCGGAAGTCGATCTCGCCATCATCCCACTGCGCCCGCTTGAGCAGGCGGCGCGCGACCAGGGTGTTGAGCTGTACTACCATGCCATCGATAGCCATCTGGTGCCCGACGCCGCTGCTTTGCGAGCGCTTGACGCGCTGGAGCAGGTGTTGTTTATCGGCTACCCCAGCGGTGTCTGGGATCAGGTAAACCTGATGCCGATCATGCGGCGCGGCACGACTGCCACGCCGATGGTGCTGAATTTCGAAGGTCGCCCCGAGTTTTTAATCGATGCGGCGGTCTATCCAGGCTCCAGCGGCAGTCCGGTGTTCGTATACCAGCCGGACACTTTGCGTCCGTCGCATTCGGGTGGGGGCATGAAATTACTGTTTGCTGGCGTGGTGGCAGCAGTGTTTTTTCGCGAAGAAGCCAACCACCTGGTGCCGGTTCCGGTGCCGGCCAACAACCAGCCCATGACGATGGGGTCAGAGATGATTGATCTGGGTCTCGTCATCAAGTCTGAGGCTGTGGTCACGGCCATCAATGCTTATTTGCGGGAAACGGGTTGATGGTTAGTCCATAAGCATCCCTGATGGTTTCGATTTAAAACATTCACTATTATTGATGGCTCTTTTTGCTTAAGGTGTTTGCAGCGCTTTGCCTGCCCGGCAAAGTACGACTCACCTTGAATACGACGTACGCCAGTAAGCGGGTGCGCGCGAAATGGAGCAGCGATGGATGTCAGCAATCTGTTGATCCCAGCGGTTTTGTTCTTTGCCTTGGGGTTCCTCGCGCAAGGGGTCAAATCTGATCTCAAGTTTCCCCCCGATCTAGCCAAAGCACTGTCGATTTACTTGTTGATCGGGATCGGTCTCAAGGGTGGCGTTGAACTTTCACATGCGCATCTAGGCGAGGCTTTTGACGCAGTCACTGCCGCGTTGGTCCTGGGATTCGGATTGCCCATCGTCGCATACATCATTTTGCTGGCCGGCCGGCTAGACAAACTCAATGCTTCCGCCATCGCGGCTCACTATGGTTCGGTGAGTGCGGGTACCTTCCTCACCGCCATTGCTTATCTGAATGCCCAGCAGATCCCGTATGAATCCTACCCCGTCATCATGCTGGCCATCATGGAGTCGCCGGCCATTATCGTGGGCCTGCTGCTTGCCCGGTTTTCGCGCGGCAGCAAGCAATCCAACGGCGAGGGGGATGCGCGCGAACATCACATGGGCGAGTTACTGAAAGACGCCTTCACCAACGGCAGCGTGATCCTGTTGTTTGGTGGCATGCTGATCGGTGTTGTTGTGAAGCCTGGTCCATTGGCGACGATCACGCCGTTTTTTAGCACCTTGTTTATGGGCGCGCTATCGCTATTTTTGCTGGAAATGGGCATGGAAGCGGGCAAACGCATCGGCGAATTCAGGCGCGTGGGCTGGTTTCTGATGGCGTTTGGCGTGCTCATGCCACTGATTGGGGGCAGTATGGGCCTGATGGTGGGACATTACTGGTTGGGATTCGGGGTGGGAGGAAGCATGCTGGTTGCGGTGTTGGGTGCTTCGGCTTCTTATATAGCAGTGCCGCCTGCCATGCGGCTGGCTATACCTGAGGCCAATCCATCCTATTATTTAACACTTTCGCTTGGGGTGACGTTCCCATTCAACGTGATCGTAGGCATCCCGCTATATCATTATTTTGCCGCCCGCCTGATAGGCGGGTGATCAATTGATTTCCTTGTAAAGGCAAGCGCATGTCGCAACTCTATCCAATGAAACTCATCAACATCATCGCCAATGGCGCGCTTGAAGAGCGGCTGGTCAATATGGCTGAAGCGCATGGCACCTCGGGCTATACCATTCTGGAAGCGCGAGGCGCGGGCAGTGCAGGATTGCAGACCGGTACACTGGAGGGAGGCAGCAATATTCTGTTCGTGCTCATCGTCACCGAATCCAAGTTGGCTGGTGTGATGGTCGATGTCGAGAAACTCATGAAACGCGGCCATCATCTGGCGTGTTTTGTCTCGGATACGCAGGTACTGAGACGCGAGAAATTTGCGGGTTAGGGGGCGTCAGGAATTGGGTTGGGCCAGCAGACTGCCCGCTTCGGTCATGACAAAATCAAGAAAGGCCTGCGCGACAGTAGAAAACCGTTTGGCGGGCCGATGTACTACATACCAATTGCGCAGGATCGGGAAACCCTGCACATCCAGGATCGCCAGCCGGTCAAGTGCGCTTTCCATTTCGAGGGTGTGGATGGACACCACGCCCAACCCCAATCCCGCTTGCACCGCCTGTTTGATGGCTTCGTTGCTGCTCATTTCCATGGCGGTTGTAATGCGGATGCCCGCCGCGTCAAAAAAGCGCTCGGCGGCCATGCGCGTACCCGATCCCGGCTCGCGGCTGATGAAGCTTTCGTCGGCCAGACGGGCAGGCAGGATGTTGTGTTCGCTGGCCATCGGGTGGTTTGGCGCAGCAATCACCACCAACGGGTTTTCCATGAAAGGGTGGGCCACCAGATTGGCCTCTTCGGGCGGTTGGCCCATGATCGCAAGATCTTTGTCAGAATCGCTTAATTGCGTGAGAATATGTTCGCGATTACTGACATCCAGGCTGACCTTCACCCCGGGGTAGCGCTGGCAGAACGTGGCGAGGAGACGGGGCGCAAAATAATTAGCCGTACTGGCAACCGTAATATTTAATTGGCCGCGGCGGACGCCGCGCATTTCTTCGAGTTCGAGTTGGGCTTCCTGCACCTGTGCCAGGATGACTTGTGCATGTCGATAGAAAGTACGGCCGGCGTCGGTCAAGTGGATTTTTTTGCCGATTTGTTCGAACAGCGGCATGCCGGCCTGCTCTTCCAGTTGACGGATTTGCATGGAAACAGCGGGTTGTGAGAGGTGTAGCTCTTCCGATGCACGAGTAAAGCCGGTGAGCCGTGCCGCGGCTTCGAACACCTGCAGTTGGCGTAGGGTGATGTGCATCAAGCAATGATAAGCGTTGGTTATGCTTTGCATTATGAATATCGATTGTTAATTATGCAAGTGAGCGGATATGGTTACGGTCCCGCTATGGCTTTTTTAGCTATGGCTCAGTAATAAAGGAAGCTTTGAATAAGTCCTCTAGCTTGATTGCAGGGGGTTTTGTTCAGGGTTTCCTGAGGGCTTGGTTTTGCGCAGCAAGGCAGCCAGGAATTAAGGATTTGGAATTTTTTGTCTGAATCAGCATGCTTAAGGAGCGAACATAATGGCAGTGAAGAGCTATCAGGCCGGGGTAAAAGAATACCGGCAGACATATTGGATGCCGGAATACACCCCGCTGGATACCGACATTCTGGCGTGTTTCAAAATCACACCGCAAGCGGGTGTGGACCGTGAGGAAGTGGCTGCCGCTGTGGCTGCAGAATCCTCAACAGGTACCTGGACGACGGTCTGGACCGATCTGCTGACCGACATGGATTATTACAAGGGCCGCGCCTATCGCATCGAAGATGTGCCGGGTGACGATACCTGTTTCTACGCTTTTGTTGCTTATCCGATTGACCTGTTTGAAGAAGGCTCGGTGGTCAACGTGTTCACCTCGCTGGTGGGCAACGTGTTCGGCTTTAAAGCTTTGCGTGCGCTGCGTCTGGAAGATATTCGCTTCCCGATTGCCTATGTTAAAACCTGCGGTGGCCCACCCATGGGCATCCAGGTTGAGCGTGACCTTCTGAACAAGTACGGCCGCCCCCTTCTGGGTTGCACCATCAAGCCCAAGCTCGGCTTGTCAGCCAAGAACTACGGTCGCGCTGTGTACGAATGTCTGCGTGGTGGTCTGGACTTCACCAAGGACGATGAGAACATCAACAGCCAGCCGTTCATGCGCTGGCGTCAGCGTTTTGACTTCGTGCACGAAGCAACCCTGAAGGCCGAAGCCGAAACTGGCGAGCGCAAGGGCCACTACCTGAACGTGACTGCCGCTACCCCGGAAGAGATGTACAAGCGTGCCGAGCACGCTAAAGATATCGGCGCGCCGATCATCATGCACGACTACATCACCGGCGGTTTTTGCGCCAACACGGGCCTGGCCAACTGGTGTCGTGACAACGGCATGCTGTTGCACATCCACCGTGCCATGCACGCTGTGATCGACCGCAACCCGCACCACGGTATCCACTTCCGCGTGCTGGCAAAAATCCTGCGTCTATCCGGCGGCGACCACCTGCACTCTGGCACTGTGGTCGGCAAACTGGAAGGCGATCGCGCACCTACCCTGGGTTTTGTCGACTTGATGCGTGAGTCCTTCATTCCAGAAGATCGCGCACGTGGCGTGTTTTTTGACCAGGATTGGGGCTCCATGCCCGGCGTGCTGCCGGTCGCATCAGGCGGTATTCACGTCTGGCACATGCCCGCTCTGGTCAATATTTTTGGCGACGATTCGGTATTGCAATTCGGCGGCGGCACCTTGGGTCACCCCTGGGGCAACGCAGCGGGCGCCTGCGCCAATCGCGTGGCACTCGAAGCCTGTGTGCAAGCGCGTAACGAAGGCCGTGATATCGAAAAGGAAGGTAAGGAGATTCTTACCACTGCAGCAGCTCACAGTCCCGAACTCAAGATCGCCATGGAAACTTGGAAAGAGATCAAGTTCGAGTTTGATACCGTCGACAAGCTGGATATTGCGAACAAGTAAACAGGATTCAGGAGTCGGGATCCAGGTGTCAGGGAGCATTGCGCGGCCAAGCCGCACTTCCTCTGATCCCTGGGCCCAGTCCCTAACCCCTAACATTTGAAAGGAAATAAACATGGCTGTTCAAGTTTACAAAGGCGGGGCCAAGTACGAGACCTTTTCGTATCTGCCCGTGATGACGGCAGATCAGGTTCGTCGCCAGATCGCATATTGCATTAGCCAGGGTTGGAACCCGTCAGTTGAGCATACCAACAAAGGTGCGCTCGCCACGATGAACTACTGGTACATGTGGAAGCTGCCCTTCTTTGGCGAGCAATCGGTTGATGCCGTGCTGGCCGAGTTGGACGCGTGTCACCGTGAATTCCCTGACCAGCTGGTGCGTTTTGTCGCTTATGACAACTACTCGCAGAGCCAGGGCATGAACTTCGTGGTGTATCGCTAAAAAGCAAGTCTGCGCCGATGCCTGGGCGTCGGCGCACGCAAAGCAGGATGATTGAGTTCACAGTTCTGTTTGCTGAGGTCGCGGTTGCGACACCGTATGGTCGCGTAGTCGCGACCTCAACAAACCCGTTAGATACGAGGTAAGTGATGACACTAACCACTGACAGCACCGCTACTGCGACCCTTTCCGGGCGTGAGCTGGCATTGAATCGCCGCAAGGCCATGGCATTGCATGGCAAGACAGGCGTGACGAAAACTGCGTCGGTCATGTCTGCCCGACCCGCGACCTCGCGTGTCGAGCCCACGGCGGCCCGTTCGGCTGCATCGGGCCAGAGCAGAGCGTCGGCTTCCGATGCGGCCATCATGGCGCAAGCTCGGGCAGCCGTTGCCGCCAATGGCCGCAGCGCCAGCCGCGCGCGTCGCGAAGCGCTGAGTACATCAGGCAAGGCTGCGCTGCAGCCCGCCGCGGCACGACCCAGTGGTCGTGTCCGGCCGAAGTCGCAACAGCTGGGTGCGATGGCTGCTGCTTCCTCAGCTGAAGCGCCTGCCAAAGGATGTGGTTGCGGTTGCAATGGCACCCAAGGTGGGTGTGGTGAGTCGCAGGTGGCCGCAAATGCGGCACCCGCAGCGTCGTTTGCTCCAGCCTCGAACATGATTCAAAAAGCGACTGAGCCGACGGGTCGGGCATTGGCCCGTGCACGCCGTGCAGCACTGTCACAAGATGGCAAAGCCGGCCTCAAGCGCGTCGCGCAAGCAACCAAGATCGCTTCGTCGATGCCGGGACAGGATTGGCAGGCGGCTATTGCCAAGGGCGCAACTGGCCGTCAAAAAGCCATGCAGCGTCGTGTCGTGCAGTCGTTGGCTGGCAACACCAGCACCAAGCCGGCAAAAGACACGCGTCCCGCGGGTCGCGTGCGTGCACGTCTTGAATTGCCAGCACCAGCCAAGGTTGAAGAAGGTCATACCCTGTCGGGTCGTGGCGTGACAGGCACCATGGTCGAGCGCAGCAAGAAAGTGACAGGCAACGAGCCGGGTTCGTGCCGTGCAGTGACGGGTACTGAATATATTGGTGCCGAGCAATTTGACACCCTGTGCAGCGCGCGGCCTGCCGCAGCGCCAAGCAAGGTGGGTGTGAGCCACACCGTGGGCGAGCGCAAAGTCACGGGTACCGAAGTGGGCCGTGCAGCCAATGTGACCGGTGACGAGCCGGGCAATTGCCGTGGCATTACCGGTACTGAATACCTGGCTGCCGAGCGTTACGACGAAATGTGCCCCAGCCGTCCTGCGCCGTCGCCTGCGAAAGTAATGTTGTCGGATACGTCCAAGGGCAAGTCGGTGACCGGTACGTCCGTGTCGCGTTCGGACAAGATGACCGGCAATGAGTCGGGATCGGGTCGGCCCATCACGGGGACCGATTATGCAAAGCCGGCCAATGGTGGCAAGGCGCCCGAAAAAGTGGCGCAGAGCCACACCAGTCATGGCAAGTCTGTGACGGGTACCGCTGTGGGTCATACCTCGAATATTACCGGTGATGAAAACGGCAGCTGCCGTGGCATCACCGGCACCGAATATCTGGCGCAAGAGCAGTTCACAGCTGTGTGTAATACAACTGCACCTGAGGCGCCGCGCAAGGTCAGCGTGATGTCGTCGCGCGGCCAGCAGCCCGTGTCGGGAACCGAGGTCGGCCGCTCGCGCAATGTGACCGGTGATGAGCCCGGCTCATGCCGCAGCATCACTGGTTCGCAGTACTACAACTCGGACAGCTTTGGCGCCTTGTGCGACACCGCTTCGCCGAGAAAAGTGGCAACGATGCAAACCTTGTCGGGCCGGTCGTTGACCGGTACGGAGGTCGGTCGGAGCCCAAAGGTGTCCGGTGACGAGATGGGTGGGTGCAAGCCCGTCACCGGTACGGAATATATCGGCGCAGACCAGCAAAAATCGGTCTGCTCGGTAAGCACCCCAGTTGCGCCTGTTGCCAAGGTTGCGGTTGATCAAACATGGCACGGACAGTCTGTTACGGGCACCTATGTAGGACGCTCGGGACTCGTGACGGGTGATGAATCGGGTGGTTGTTCTCCGATTAGTGGCACACCTTATATTGGCCGCGGTCAGTTCAACGGCTTCTGCGAAGCGCCTGCGCTGCAGGCACAAGAAGCTGTCATTCGCTCAAGTGCAGTGATACCTGCTGCAGCGGTGACCGGTGATCGACCCGGCGCGGGTGGTTCGGTCATGACCGGCGACGAACGTGGCGCCTGCGAAGTTGTGAGCGGTACGCCTTATGTGGGCGTTGATAACTCCACTTCGCAATGTGCAACCAGCGGTCGCTTCGTGGCACGCGGCAAAACGCACGTCGAAATGACGCGCCAGCCCGCGCCACTGGATTTCAGCATCAGTACGCCGGCACGCGCTGCCCAGCAAAAGCAGTTCAATGACGTAACGGGTTCAGCCTGCAACAGTGATCGCATTACCGGACCGGTAAACAAAGCGGATGGCCTGATTACAGGTACGCCAGAGTTTCGTCACCGTGATGCCACCTCGAGCCAGGCTGTGCAAACGGACGTGATTGCCGCTGCGCGCCGTTTGACCGGCGAAGGCAGCCAGGCCGGCCGCTCGGTGACCGGCGATGCATGGGATGCCATGAGCAAGGTGACCGGTACGGAGGGCGCGTCGAGCATGTCGCGCAATCCTTCGGCACGTGGCAACCCGCGTGGCATGGGGATGAATGCATCGTTGTTCCGCGAGGTGGTCGAGACCCCTGTGGTGCCGGACAGCCGTATTACCGGCTCGTCGGGCAACACGGGCAAGGGATCGCTGGTCACCTTGTCGGGCGGTGCTCGCGGTTAAGGCTTGAACAGTGAACACGCGTAAACGACTTGCTGCGATGCGTACTGCCGGAGTGCTCTACCAGCCAGAGCCACTCGAAAATTCGGCGTGCGTCATCGGAACAGGTCAGCGTTGTGAGCACGCGCTGGTCGACCAGGAGCTGAATCGTCGCCTGTATGCCTATGAAAATCAGGTACACGGACGCTTCACGCCCATCGTCGATACATTGAAAGCGCTGTCGGCTTTCCAGCACGAGCTGGATTTTGTGGCCCGTGCCCAACGTGTGGCGCAGGACAAGCTGGGGTACTCGCTACCGCTCGATCTGCTGGAAAATGCGTGGTCGACCGGACTGGATCTGCGCGCGTTGCATTCCTATTGCGTGTTTCGCAGTTTCAAGGAAAGCATCGAGCAGACTGAAGCCGATCAGAGGCCCTGGCGTGACCTGATGATGATCGATGCAGCTTTCATTCAGGCGTGCGGCTATCACACGCTGGACATCAGTCCGTGTGCCGATGGGCGTTTGCAAGGCTTGTTGCCGTTTGTGTTCCGCATGGCAGCGAATGATGCAGTGTATGTGAAAGCCTATGCGGGCGCCTTGTTCGATGTCGAAGGTGATGTGGCCGACTGGACTCAACGCGAATTGTTGCGTTTGACGGGTGGCATGCCCGGCGGCGATAGCGGTAATTATTTGAAGATCGCGGTGTATCACTACTGCACCTCGAAGCCGCATCAGCAGGGTTGTGCGGCACATGGCAGCATTGATGCCCTGGCCACGCAGGCAGCGACCGATCGTTTGGCCGAGCTGCGCGGTGCGATTGAAAATACGTATGGCCGGGGTGCAGCGCCTGACACCCTGATGATTGGGGTGGATACCGATACCGACGCGATCCGGGTGCATTTGCCGGACAGCGAAAGTGCCAATTGCCCGATGCGTTTTGTTGAAAGCGCGGGGCTGTTTCACGAGACGCTGGGCTTGAGCGCAGCGGATGCACAGCGTGCGGTTGAGCAAGCGATTGTGACAGCAGAAAAGAGCTGTGGAATGCAGCCCGGCATGCGCAAGTTGATCACCCGTTTGCTGGAAGCGAAC
The DNA here is from genome assembly GCA_036568265.1 of Thiobacillus sp. GTDB lineage: Bacteria > Pseudomonadota > Gammaproteobacteria > Burkholderiales > Thiobacillaceae > Thiobacillus. Next base: position 1,323 of record DATCSW010000008.1, on the reverse strand, counting down.
TTGTCGCAGATCCAGTATGTGATCCAGCACCACCAGGGCCGTTACACCGTGATCGGTCACGACGAGCGCTTCATCTGCGCCGGTGAAGCGATCAGCGAGCTGCAGCTACGCAACAAGTTTTATTTCGCGCATCTGGACACGGTGGAAGAAGGCGCACCAGACATGGATGTGGGCATCAAGATTTTTTCCGGGTTGAATGTCACCCGGGGGCTGGCAATACCGGTGCTGGTGCATTTTCGCTATTCGTCGCGCGTGCCAGGTGCCCGCGAGCGGGCAGTGGCCCGATGCAAACGGGTGCAGGCTGCCATTCAGGATCGCTATGCGCTGCTGCACGAACAAGGCATGTTGCATTGCAAGATGGCGGTGAGCGATTCGGAAGGTAGCGAACGCTGCACATTTATAGATGATGTTGTCCAGGACGCGGGACATTGAGAGTGATGAGTCGCTAAGGCAGCCTTATGAGAATCATGCAAGTTGAAAAGACATTGGTTTCAACCAACCGCATCAAGGAAATGGGGCATCGCCCACTCTTGGTGGTGAGAGAGAAGGTGGGTGGAACGCCCAGCGTGGCAGTGGATGCGGTTGGTTGTATCCCGGGCGACTGGGTGATTTGCGTGGGCTCGTCGGCAGCGCGCGAGGCAGCGGGCAGCAAGGAGTATCCCTCCGACCTGACCATCGTCGGCATCATCGACCATTGGACGGCGGACAACGCCTGATGGGACGAGTCTGATGGAAATCATGCGCGTCCTCGATGAACTGGTGTGTACGCAGCGCGTCCCGGGTTTAAAGGCAGCGTCGCTGCGAGTACTTGAAACTCAGTCGGGCGGGTTGCTGGTGGCGTCAGACCCGGTAGGTGTGCCGATCGGGAAATGGGTATTTACCGCCAGCGGCAGTGCGGCGCGGTGGGCGATGCCGGACCCGAGTATCACGACCGACTTGACGATATGCGGGATCATCGACAACTGGGAAGCTTAAGTTTTAAGTGTAGGGGCAAGGGAAGGCGTGATTGGCGCGATTGCCCTTGGAATTTGCAGTAAGAATTGCATTATTAACTTTTTGATAGAAGGAGTAACAAAATGGCTGAACGTATGGGTGTTGCGCTGGGCATGATTGAAACCCGTGGTCTGGTTCCCGCGATTGAAGCGGCTGATGCCATGACCAAGGCCGCAGAAGTGCGTCTGATCGGTCGTCAGTTCGTGGGTGGTGGTTATGTGACCGTGCTGGTGCGCGGCGAGACCGGTGCAGTGAATGCTGCCGTTCGCGCAGGTGCTGACGCATGTGAGCGTGTAGGTGACGGCCTGGTTGCCGCACACATCATCGCCC
>DATCSW010000007.1:0-59522 GCA_036568265.1 Thiobacillus sp. | reverse complement strand
CCTTGATGGGAAGGCCTGCTTCTGCCTCACGCAGAAAGCCAATGATCTGCTCTTCGGTGAAACGCTTCTTCATGTCCAATCTCCTTGATAATGGGATTGGACTCCAAAGCTACGTGCTACTCAAATACGGGGAGACGTCGATCCCGCTACGATTATGCGGCACAAGAACTAGCAGTACACCGTGCACGCATTGAGGAAGAGGTTTTGAGTACGATTCGAGACCGGATTCAGAACATCGAGTCGGTCAAGGACGTGCCCGACAAGCCTGCTTCGCGCCAAACGCACACGCCGGATACACTGGCACTCGTTGGCGAAGATGAGTTTGAAGACTGGCTGAACCTGTCAGCGGTAATCAAGCAGATCGAAGAAAATACCGCCGCACCGCTTTATACGTTCGAGCAGCGCTACAGTCGTTTGCTTGGAATGCCGATTAGTCGGAAGAATAACCCGTTTGGCCCGGAAAGTATGGGGCGGGCCTTTCAGCGCGCCATTCAGGTACTGGATTTTACCAATGCGCTGCGCGCGGTTGTGTACAAGGCCTGGGGCCAGGCTATTTCAAGTCGCAGCGCCGATTTGTATGCGCAGCTGAATCAGACCCTGGCTCAGCTTCAGCCTGTCAAACACAAAACGGCTGAATCTCCTCGGTCGCCGCAAGATACGCGCCATCCCGGATCATCGCCTGATACAAGTGATGAAGCGCAAACCCGCCTGTCCGGTGAACGCGCAACCCCCCCTTCTGAATGGTCCGACACACTGGGTGGTTTGCTCAACCCGACTCAATCGGGGTCGCAAACCGGGGCGGCAGGAGAGGAATACAGTCTGGATCGTATTTTGTCCAATCTCAGCCAGTTACAGCGGCGAGGTGGGGCCGAGCCCATCTCAAATATGGCTGTGGGCAGGATGCCGACAGATGCTGACAGCATATCTGGACAACAGATGGAACAGGCAACGTTCCTGAGTGTGGTTAGGCAGTTACAACAATCGGTTCAGCATCTGTCCAACAAAGATGCTTTAGCGACGGCTGCGATACGCGAGCCCGCCGTCGCAACCGATACGCATCCGCCCGATGCCAGTTTGAATGAACTGAAACGTGTGCTGGACAAGCTGCCTTTGGTATCCCCGGCCGGGCAGGATAAGCAGTCAATTGTTACGCTGTCTGATCAGATTGATGCCCATATTTTGTCCGAGAAAGGTGAAGTCAGGCGTTTGGCTTTACCGCATCGCCGGATTCTTGATGCCACATCCGAACTGTTTGCTCGGGCGCGCGCCGATATCGTACCCAGCTCGGATATTGAGGCACTGGTCAAGCGCCTTGAGCGCCCCTTGCTCAAGTTGGCGTTGCAGGACCCGCATTTCCCGGACAAATCAGATCACCCTGCGCGTCAGGTGGTTAACCTGATCGAACAGTTTGCAGTGGCTGCCGACGATGGCGGCAAGTTTTTCGACGCCAAACTGCAACGATTTCTGTTTTTGCTGGTTGATCGCATTTGTAATCGGGCGGACGAGGACCCCGGGATTTATGAAACGGTCCGGGACAACCTGGAAAAAGTCTTGCCGCCTATTCTGCAGATTCGCCGGACCCGGATCGCGCGCATGCAGGAAGCGTGCGAGGGGCGTGAGCGGATTCGGTCGGCCCGCCTTAATGTGAATCATGCGCTCGAGCAAAAGCTCGCAGGGCGCGAGGTGCCCGCCATGGTTCTACGCTTGCTCGATGCGGGCTGGCGCCAATATCTGGTTTTGCTGGAAATGCGACAGGGCGGACAGGGTGAGGCGTGGGTGAATGCGCTGGCCGTACTCGACCGGCTGTTTACCTGGCTGGCGCCTGATGAAACGCTGTCGGTGAGCCGTTCGGCCGCGACGGCAGCGACCTTGTTGAGTGATATCGAGCATGGGCTGAGGACGGTTAATGTCGATTCAAATTTGCTGGGAGTCTTTGTTGGCGAATTAAGTGCATGCCTGACAGTGGAAACGCCTCAATCGTCAGCCCCGAGTTCGACTGTGCGTGTCCCCCCCGGCAGATTGTCCCGATCGGCAGCAGGGGTTGCCGAGCTTTCGATTCCACATCGGCAACTGGCCAGTCGATTGCGAGTAGGAGATTGGTGGGATCTCCAGGTAGAAGATCAGCGCGTTCCCATGCAATTGATCTGGAACAGTCAATCTGATTTGACGCATGCGTTTTCCAACCGTTCTGCAACCAGCAAGCTTGAATTCACTTTGGCGGATCTGTCTCGCCAAATCCAGCGCGGGCTCGCCAAACCTGGCCGCGACCTGGATCTGCCGGTGATCGAACGTTCGGAAAATACCTTGTTTGACGAGACCTACCAGGACTTGATGCAGCAAGTCCTGAGCGATCCGATTACCGGCTTGTTGAATCGAAAAGGTTTCTTGCAGCGCCTGAGTTTGCTGGGCATGCCTGTTCAAGATGATAAAACGCATGCAGTGGGCATTATTGAATTTGACCAGTTCCGCATGATCTACAACACATGCGGCGTGGATGCCGTTGAAACGCTGGCGCGCAAGCTTGCGCATGAAGCCCAGAGCAAAATAGGCAATGAGGCTGTATTAGCTTCATTTCGAGATGACACGCTGGCAATTCTGCTGCCTAACTGCAATCGGGCGATAGGGTGCGAAGCAATTGATTTACTGCTTAGCCAGATGAAAGACTATCGTTTTCAGCATGAGCAACACAGTTACAGCATCGGCTTTAATATTGGCGTGGCGGAATTTTTACCTACCCATATGAGTGTGACGGACGCGATACGCCGAGCCGACTCAGCGTGCATTACGGCAAAGGCGCAAGGCCGCAACCGCATGCAGATTTATGAGGCGACCAGCCCGCAATTGCAAACCCAGGAATCCCTGATGGTTTGGGCCGGGCGCATAGACTCATTTCTGAATGGACAAGGATTGCATTTACGCTGCCAGCAGGTGATGCCTCTGGGTGTCGATGACACATCGTTGCCCTATTACGAAATCTTGCTGGGGATCGAAGACGAAAACGGTGATGAAATCAATCCGATGCATTTCATCCCGGCCGTTGAGCGTTTGCAACGCGCGCATGAAATAGACATCTGGGTGATACGGAATGTGTTTGCCTGGATTGCTTCTCATCGTGACAAGTTTGATGCATTGGGCGGATTTGCTATCAACCTGTCGGCTACCTCGCTTAGCAGCCCGGAAGTCATCGAGTTTTTGAAGGAAGTGCTGCCGGCAAGTGATTTTCCAACCCGCAAAATCACTTTTGAGATCACGGAAACTGCTGCGATCGGGAGCTATGGCGCTGCGCAGGATTTCATTCGAGATATTCGGCGCTATGGTTGCAAATTTGCGCTTGATGACTTTGGTAGCGGCTTTACATCCTATTCGCATCTGAAAAACTTGCGTACCGATTCTCTCAAAATTGATGGAAGCTTCGTCAAGGATATGCTGAATAATCCGGGTGACTATGCCATGGTCAAATCGATGAATGACATTGCCCATTCACTCGGACTGAAAACGGTAGCCGAGTATGTGGAATCTCCCATGATCCTGCATGCGTTACGTGAGATTGGTGTCGACTTTGCACAAGGCTATGCGGTACACAAGCCTTGTCCGATCGACGACATTCTGATTGGGGAGTAAGACAAGAAAAACGCCGCGATAAAGCGGCGTTTTGGTTGTTTGGTGCCGTTGGCCGGAATCGAACTGGCGACCTTCGCATTACGAATGCGCTGCTCTACCAACTGAGCTACAACGGCGAAAAACAGGCCGCATTATAGCGGATTCGTTTCCGCTTGTGACGCTTGGTGTGCGGCTTTTAGACGGCTTATAACCTTATTTTGGCCAATCAGTTCCAATGTGGCATCAATCGCTGGCGTTTGGGATTCGCCTGTGACCAACACACGCACCGGCATCGCCAGCTTGGGCATTTTGAGACCGTGGGCCGCGAGCGTTTCCTTGAATGCGGCACTGATGGCGCTGCGCTCCCAGGTCAGCGTTTCAAATCGGGAAGCCAACTCGGCCAATGCGGGTAACACGTCGGGCGTGACATGCTGAGCCAGCAGTTCGGGCGTGGGATGAGGCGTACGGTAGAACAATGTGGCGGCGTCTGCCAGTTCCACAATGGTGGATGCCCGCTCCTTGACCAGCGCGCATACCGCTGCAAGGTCGGGCCCGTCGTTTGGGTTGGCGCCGTTGCGAATCAGGAAAGAGCGCGTCAAATCTGCCAGCCGCGCGTCGTCGGCAGCCTTGATGTATTGCTGGTTGAGCCAGCGCAATTTTTCGGTGTTGAACTGCGCGGCTGACGGCGTGATGTGGTCAAGATCGAACCATTGCACGAACTGTTCACGGTCAAAAATCTCCGCATCGCCGTGCGACCAGCCCAATCGAGCGAGGTAGTTGATTACTGCCTCGGGCAGGTAACCTTCTTCCGAGTATTGCATCACAGACACGGCGCCGTGGCGCTTTGACAACTTGGTGCCGTCGTCGCCGAGTATCATCGACAGGTGCGCGTATTGAGGTACCGGCGCGCCCAGTGCCTTGAGAATATTGATCTGGCGCGGCGTGTTGTTGACGTGGTCATCGCCGCGAATCACGTGACTGATCTGCATGTCCCAATCGTCCACCACGACGCAGAAATTGTAGGTGGGAGTGCCGTCGCCGCGCGCGATGATGAGGTCGTCGAGTTCAGCGTTGGCAAACTCAATGGTCCCTTTGACCAGGTCTTTCCATGCCACCACGCCATCGGCGGGATTGCGAAAGCGTACCACCGGCTCGATTCCGAAAGGAGGCGTCGGCAAGGTCTTGCCTGATTCGGGACGCCAGCGGCCGTCATAGCGAGGTTTTTCGCCGCATGCGCGCTGTGCCTCGCGCATGGCATCGAGTTCCTCGGTACTGCAATAGCAATGGTAGGCCTGACCATTTTCCAGCATCTGGGCGATCACTTCCTTGTAGCGATCCATGTGCTTGGTTTGATAGAACGGGCCTTCGTCGTGATTCAAACCAAGCCAATCCATGCCATCGAGAATCGCCTGGACCGCTTCGGGGGTCGAGCGCGCGATATCGGTATCCTCGATGCGCAGGATGAACTGCCCGCCGTGATGACGTGCAAACGCCCACGAAAACAGCGCGGTGCGCGCACCGCCGATATGCAGGTAACCAGTGGGGGAAGGGGCGAATCGAGTGCGGATCATGACAAGGCCGGGCAACCAAACACGCTATTTTACCCCGCTGAGTTTTAATCGGTCGACAGCCTGAAAATTGACCTTGGGTGCGGGGTTGTGGTTTAATTCGCGCCGCTTCGGGCAGTTAGCTCAGTGGTAGAGCACTGCCTTCACACGGCAGGGGTCACAAGTTCGAACCTTGTACTGCCCACCATCCCGAACATGCTATTCATGAAAGGACTTGCGCCGTTGCAAGTCCTTTTGTTTTTTGGCGAGATTGTCTTTGCATTGATCATGCCGGTCCGGTCAGTGTTGCCGGAAACGCCTGCTCCGGTTCCATGCCGTCTTCAGCCGCCTGGCTAAGCTCAGCCTCCAATTGGTCTTTCCATTTCATGGCGGCGTAATCGAAGTCCAGCTTCTGCAAAGGTTTGAATATCCTGAAATAAGGGGAAAGATCAAAATCGCGCGGCACATACAGGCTATGGTGGCGGATGTGATGGATTTCGTTCACGCTATAACCATAGAGTTGTCGTTCGGTTTCGCCGAGCACTTCCACGCGCGGCAGTATCGGGAAACGCACACTTTGAAAGGCTTGCGCGATAAGCGTGGTGCAGATTGCGCGGGTGGGGTCGCCGCTGCCGAGCGAGAGCATGCGTCGGCGCATGAAAGCGGGAACAGGCGGGGTGGGTAACAGATAGCGTCCCAGATCCCACAGGTTTTTGAGGTCGTAGGCCAGGCCCAGGCGGTCGGATGCGTAACGCACCACGCGCTCGCAATCTTCCGGACTGATCTTGAGCGGACGGCAAATCCGGGTGTTGTGTTGTGTATATTTGCCGAGCGGCACTGCGATGACGCCGTGCGTCAAGTCGGCCTCGATCAGTGTGGGTGAGGTTTCGGCATCCAGTCCCTGGCCCAGAATGTCTCCAATATAAAGCGCTGCGTGTGACCAGGTGGATTGTGTGAGGTATTTGATTGCGCTGCTGACACGCGTATTGCCTTCAACCAGCAGCACATCCCCGGGTTTTAGCATGGATAGAAAATGATCGGAATTAATTGCCGCATAGGGCTCGTAATTAAGCAGTGGCTGGCTTAAAAAATCAGCCAGCCAGCGCCCGGCTTTGCGCCGTAGCGGCGTCATGGCAACACTGCGCGAGGTCGCCCTTGCGCGTCCAGGGCAACGTAGGTGAAGGTGGCTTCAGCCACGCGTTCTTTGTCATGGCTGCTGCGCATGCGTTCTGCATCGACCTCGATGTGGATGCGGATGGAGGTCCTGCCAATATGATCGAGTCGCGCCCAGCAGCTGACCAAGTCGCCGACAAACACCGGCTTGATGAACTGGAAGTGGTTGACGGCGACTGTGGCGACGCGTCCGAGCGAAATCTTGACGGCCAGCGTTGAACCGGCCAGATCAACCTGACTGAGCAACCAGCCACCAAAAATATCCCCGGCAGCATTGGTATTTTCCGGCATGGCGACGACACGGCAGGCCAGCATGCGTTCATTGTTTTCAGTATTTTCAGTGTCCTGCATATAGGGCATCCACCTGGTCCTGATAGCGGTTAAGAATCACACTGCGTTTGAGTTTGAGCGTGGGTGTGAGCAGGCCATTTTCCACGCTCATGGGTTCTTCGATCAATGCCACGCCGCCGAGCCGTGCGTATCCCGGAAAGCCTTGTAGGCAAGGTTTTAGCTGTTCGAGTAGATGACGGCTGACGGCAGGATGTTGGGCAAGCTGTTTGTTGTCTATCGAGGTCAAATTCAAGTTGTTTGCAATTTCGGCGAGGGCGCCGGTTTTGGGGACAACCAGTACGGTGAGGAAAGGCTTCCCATCCCCTACAACCATTGCCTGCTCCAAATATGGGCAACTGGACAAGGCTTGTTCAATGTCCGCAGGCGGCACTTTTTCGCCGGTGGATAAAACCAGAATTTCTTTCAAGCGACCGGTAATGGTGATGTGGCCACGTGGCCCGATTTTGACCTGATCCCCCGTATGCAGCCAGCCATCCGCGTCGATCATGGCTTGAGTGGCCTCCGGATTTTCCCAGTAACCCAGCATGACCGCCGGGCTTCGAGTGAGCAATTCATTGTGTTCGCCAAGCTTGACCTCGATGCCGGGCAAAGCCGGCCCGACGCTGGCCGGCTCGTTGTCTTCGAGCCGGTTGACCGAAATGACCGGGCTGGTTTCCGTGAGTCCATACCCCTGCAAAATATTGACGCCCAGTGCGATAAAGGTGCGACTGATGTCGGCTGGCAATGGTGCGCCGCCGCTAATGGCAAAACGCATGTTGCCCCCCAGTTTGGCACGGATTTTTGCCCCCACCAGGCGGTCAAGCACTGGCTGGATCAACAGGGCAGGCGACCAGGGCGCACGCCCCTGACGATGCAGAAAAGCGTGCCAACCGAGATCCACGGCCCGGGCAAACAGCTTTTGTCGCAGACTGGGTGCGGTTGCGAGTGCTTCATGAATTCGACCATGCACACGTTCGAAAATACGTGGAACCGCAATCAGGATGGAGGGCTTGATCGTCACCAGATCTTCAGCCAGTTGCGGAATGGAGCGGGCAAATGCCACGCGGGCGCCCGCAACCAAGGGCAGGTAGTAACCAATGCTGCGTTCCAGCATGTGCGAGAGCGGTAAAAATGACAGCATGCTGTCGCTCGCGTACACAGCAACAGAATTCAAGCCGGCTTTGACATCGATCAGGATGTTTTGGTGTGACAGCATGACCCCCTTGGGGCGGCCTGTTGTGCCGGATGTATAGACCAGCGTCGCCAGATCGCCGGGGTGGGTCATGCTTTCAGCGGAAGCCTCCCCGCGTTCAGGTAGCCAGGAATCGGTCGTGTGCAGGTTCGGAGTTGGATTCGTCAGCGGTCGCAGCGACAGTATGGCGTCCATATGGTCAAGCGTTGGACGGATGGATTGCAGTTCATCCCATTGCTCCTGGCCGCCTATCAGCAATACGCGGCAATCTGCATTCGTTAGCACCCAGTTGATGTTGTCAGCCCGGTCACTGGTGTAAAGCGGTACGGTCACCAGGCCCAGGCCCATTGCAGCCTGATCAAAAACGACCCATTCCCAACAGTTGCCCAGCATCAGGGCGACGCGTTCGCCCGGACGGAGATTCAAGGTTTGCAGTGCCGTTTGCCAGCGTGCGACTTCGTTGGCCGTGTCTTGCCAGGTGAATTCGCGCCAGGACTGGCTGGAAGCGTCAAACTGAAGATAGGCGATAGCGTGAGGCGTGCGTCGCACGCGGATACGGAACACGCCATCGAGAGTGGAGTCTTCCGTGATATCGATGCCGTCGCTCACTTCTGTATTGATGTCATGCTTGGGCGTTGCAGATTCAGCAGAAAAAGGCAGATTAAAACTGGCTGTGTTGATCATGTCTTTCCTCCAGTCAGGGCTTCCCATCCGGCATCCGGCTGGAAGCGGGTACCTAACTTTTTATGCAGTGTGGACAAGCGGGCAAGCAAGGCCGTTGCGCCGTCATGTTCAATCACGTGCATGGGCCCGCCCTTGAACGGCGCGAAGCCGGTGCCGAATATCACGCCGGCATCCAGTTCGTCCGCATTGGCCACGACACCCTCACGCAGGCAGGCCACCGCTTCGTTGAGCAGGCGCAACATGATGCGGTCCTGTTGCTCAGCGGTGTAATCGGCAATGTCGCCGCGTTGCGCGCGACCGTTTTCCCAGCGGTAGTAGCCTTGTCCGCTTTTGCGGCCCAGATGGCCGGCCTCGACATGCTTTTGCAGCGAAGCTGGCACGTCATTTTTCAATAGCGTGGACATTTTCCCTGCAACGGATAAACAGATATCCAGCCCCACGGTATCGGCCAGTTCCACCGGCCCCATGGGCATGCCATAGTCTGTGGCGGCGCGGTCGATGGCGTCGGGAGCCACGCCTTCTTCCACCAGCATCACCGCTTCGAGCAGGTAGGGCATGAGAATGCGGTTGACCAAAAAGCCCGGGCTGCTCAGCACCAGCAGTGGCAGCTTGTTGAAATGGCGTGCAAAAGCCAATGCCTGTTCAATGACGGCTGGATCGGTATTGGGCCCACGCACGATTTCGAGCAGCGGCATCTTTGCCACGGGGTTGAAAAAATGCAGGCCCACGAGTCGCTCCGGATTGGGTAGCGTTTCGCCTAACACCTCCAGCTGGATACTGGAGGTGTTGGTGGCGAGCAGTGCGCCGGGTTTCATCCGTGGCAATACTTCAGCAAACAGACCTTGCTTGGCCGCCACATCCTCAATGATGGCTTCGAGCACCACGTCGGCTTTGGCAATGCCATCACCGCGTGCATCGGGAATCAGCCGGTCGAGCGCATCGTTAATCAGGCGCGGTATTTTCAGTTTTTTGGTAAAGAGTTCACGCGCACGCCCCATCGCTCTGGCAAGTTGCGCCGCGCCGCGATCCTGCAGGCTGACCGTCATGCCCTGTAACACGCCCCAGGCCGCAATATCACCACCCATGACGCCGGCACCGATGACATGTAGATGGTGCGGGATGAAGGCTTGCTTGTTGCCCTGGCCCTTTAACTGCTCCTGCAGCAAAAACACGCGAACCAGATTCTGGGCGGTGTCGCCTGTCAGCAATCGCGCGACTTCGCGCGCCTCGCTGTCGTAGAGCGCAGTCGGGTTGTCGGCATGCAGTCGCCAATGCTTGATCAGGGCATAGGGCGCAGGATAGTGCTTGGGATTCGCGCGCTCGGACACCTGCTTCTGCATTTTGGTGGCGACCAGTCCGCGCAGCGCTGGCCAGCCGGCCGCGCGTTGCAGCAGGCCAGGCCGGCGATGTGCGGGTTTAGCAACCAGCACATGTCGACACGCTACCTCAAGCTGGCGCAGCGGTACGCAATCATCGATGAGGCCGATTTTTTTCGCGGCCCGGCCGGACAAGTTGCGACCGGACAGCATCATGTTCATCGCGGCCAGATGGCCGACCCGCTCAATCGAGCGCACGCTGCCCCCAAAGCCGGGGAAGATGCCGAGCCGCACTTCGGGAAAACCGAGTTTGGTCCTGGCGTCGTCGGTGGCGATGCGGTAGGTGCATGCCAGCGCAAGTTCCAGTCCGCCGCCGAGACAGAATCCATGGATCGCTGCCACGCTGGGGAAAGGCAGGCGCTCGAGGCGGAACAGCAGGGCATGGGCATGGCGGATCAGTGCTTGCGCAGCCTTGGGATCGCGCATGCCGGCAAATCGTTTGACATCCGCACCGGCAATGAACCCGCTCGATTTGGCAGAACGAATGACGAGCCCGCTGGGTGGTGCGGCTTCAAGCTCGGACAACGCCGCGTCGAATTCAGCCAGTGTGTCGTCAGACAAGGTGTTGACGCCTGATTCGGCCTGGTCGAACACCAGCCAGGCGAGGTTGTTGTCATCGCGGGTCAGGGTCCAGTGGATCATGACAATGCGCCTCGTTCGATCAGCATGGCGCCGCCCTGGCCACCGCCGATGCACAGGCTGGCGATGCCACGCTGGGCATTGTTGGCTTCGAGCACACGCAGCAGATGCAGCACAATGCGTGCGCCACTGGTTCCCACTGGATGGCCCAGACTGACACCGCCACCATCCGGGTTGAGTCGGTCGTTGCTGATCGGCGTAAACGGCGTGTCACGGTTAAGTTCTTCGCGGCAGAAGTCGGCGTCGGTCATGGCGATCAAGCACGCCAATATCTGGCCGGCGAATGCTTCGTTGATTTCCCACCAGTCCACATCGCTGGTGTCCCAGTGGTGGCGCTGGAGCAATTCCGAAATGGCGTAGGCCGGTCCCAGACCCATTTGCGAGGGGTCGAGTCCCGCCCAGGCGACATCGACGATGCGCGCACGCGGGGCGAGATTGTATTGTTCAACCGCATCGGCCGAGGCGAGCAACAAACAGGCTGCACCGTCGGTGATTTGTGCTGAATTGCCGGCGGTGACGCGACCATATTTGGGGTCGAATACGGGCTTGAGTTGGGCGAGCTGTTCCAGGCTGCTGTCGGCGCGCAAGCCGTTATCGTGTTCGATTGCCGTCTGGCCGTCGTAGAGTGGCACCAGTTCGTCTGCCAGGCTGTCTTGAGCGGCAGCGAGACGTTGATGGCTTTGCAACGCAAATGCGTCCATCTCGGCGCGCGTAATGCCAAAGCGGTGCGCCAGTTCTTCGGTGGTTTGCCCCATGGTCAGGCCCACCACCGGATCGGTCAGACCGCGCAACAAGCCTATCACCGGCACCAGATGGGCGCCGCGCAGCTTGGCGAGCTCGCGCACTTTTTGCAGCGGGGTTTTGGCGCGATTAAAGCCCGCCAGCCAGGCAACCATTTTTTCATTGAACAGCACCGGGTGATGGCTCATGGCTTCGGTGCCGCCCGCCAGCACCAGATCAGCACGGCCGAGCGCGATATCCTTGGCTGCGGAGTCCAGCGCCTGCATGCCTGAGGCGCAGTTACGCTGTACCGTCCAGGCTGGAACGTGGTCGCCACACCCTAGCCGCAGCGAGATCACGCGGCCGATGTTGGCTTCGTCCGGGCCAGACGATACGCAGCCGAATATGACTTCGTCGAGATCAGCAGGCTGAAAGGGTTGACGCAACAGCAGCGCTCGCCCGGCGGCCACACCGAGGTCGGCGGCATGAAACGGACCGGGGACGCCACGTGCCTTGATCTGCGGGGTACGCACACCGTCCACGATATAAACCGGGCGACCGGGAAGCATGTTCGGTGTGCTCATGACTGGGCCTCGCGTATCAGTTCGGCTGGCGGGTAGGTGTTGGGGGCGGCTTGACTGGCAGGCGCTCCATCCTCAAACCGGGAAAAGGCATCCACCTGTATCAGCTGGTCGACCAGTGCCAGATAGGTGGCAACCTGTTCCTGGTCGGTTTCCGTCACCAGATTGTGTTGACGTGCTTCTGTGACAAGATCGTGCAGATTACGTGAGACAAGCGCGCCTTTGCGACGCAAGGATTTGAGTTTGGCCTCCAAGGGGGCCAGCTCATGCGCCAGTATCAGCGCTTGCTCAAGCTGGCGGCTGCGTGCGTTCATGTCCGGATGGATGAACACCCCGCCCGTTAATCGTTCACGCGTATTGGAGGGCGCGAGTAAAAGCTGGGCCGCGGCATGGGCGGCACGATCAGAAGGTTCGGAAAATGCGAAGCCAGTCGGAAAGGTGAGGATGCGTAAGGCCCATGCCAGCGGACGACTGGGCAGATTGCGATACAGCGAACGGAAACTTTCCTGCATCCGGTACAGGCTCTCTTGCAAGGCCCAGCGTACCAAGGGGTAATCGGCTTCGGGTTCGCCTTCATCGTAATATCGTTTCAGTACTGACGACGACAGATACAGTTCCGACAACACATCTCCCAAGCGCGCCGAAATCCGCTCGCGACGTTTCAGTGAGCCGCCCAGCGTCATCATGGCGGCATCGGCGCTCAGCGCCAACGCGGCGCTCATCCATGAAAGCGTTTGGTAGTAGCGATGCGCCAGGCTGGGCGGGGCTGCGGTGCCACGTCCACGCGTCAGACCGCGCAGAAAGGCGCGGCCGACGTTGCCAAGCAGAAAGCGCGTATGGCCCACCAGTGCCTCATCAAACAGGCGCCGGCCTTCAGCGGGGTCAGGGTGATGGACCGCCGTGAATTCACGCAGTACCCAGGGATGGCAGCGTATGGCGCCCTGGCCGAAAATGATCATCGAGCGGGTGAGAATGTTCGCGCCTTCCACCGTGATCGCAATGGGGATGGCCTGATAGGCTCGGCCGAGCAGATTGGATGGCCCAAGGCAGATGCCGCTGCCGCCCTGGATGTCCATCGCATCATTGATGACACGGCGGTATTTTTCGGTGAGGTGATATTTAACGATGGCGGAAATGACCGAGGGCTTTTCGCCCCGGTCGAGATAAGCCAGCGTCAGCCTGCGGGCCGAATCCATCTGATAGGTGAGGCCGGCGATACGGGCCAGCGCTTCTTCCACCCCTTCAAAATGGCCGATTGGTTGATTGAACTGTCGCCGCAGCCGGGCATAGGCGCCGGTAAAGCGGCAGGCCGCCTTGCCCGCACCTGTCGAGAGCGCGGGCAGTGAAATACCCCGGCCTTCGGACAGACTTTCCACCAGCATGCGCCAACCCTGACCGATGCCGCTTGGTCCGCCGACAATTTGCGAGAGCGGCACGAACACGTCGTGGCCGCGATTGGGGCCGTTCATGAATGGAATGTTGAGTGGATTATGGCGTTCACCAATTTCCACGCCCGGTGTGTCGCGCGGAATCAGTGCCACCGTAATGCCGAGGTCTTCGGTTTCACCCAGCAGATGATCCGGGTCGTGGCATTTAAATGCCAGGCCGATCAGCGTTGCGACAGGGCCTAGCGTGATATAGCGCTTGTTCCAGTTGAGGCGCAGTCCCAGTACTTCTTCGCCTTTCCATTGGCCTTGGCAGATGACCCCGGTATCGGGAATGGCGCCGGCATCCGAGCCAGCGTGCGGTCCGGTCAGGGCAAAGCAGGGAATTTCGGTCCCACGCGCCAGGCGTGGCAAATAGTGCTGCTTCTGATCGTCGGTTCCGTAGTGGAGCAGCAGTTTGCCGGGCCCCAGCGAGTTGGGCACCATCACCGTGACGGCCGCAGCCACACTGCGAGTGGCGAGCTTCATGACTACCGCAGAATGGGCCGCGTTCGAAAATTCCAGCCCGCCGTAAGCACGCGGAATGATCATCCCGAAAAAGCCCTCCTGCTTGATAAAGGCCCAGGCGGGCTCGGGCAGATCAAAGTCCTGGTGCGTAATGCGCCAGTCATCAATCATCAGGCACAAGGCCTCGGTAGGGCCATCCAGAAAAGCCTGCTCCTCAGACGAGAGACGGGCGGGCGGGGTATCCAGCAAGGCTTGCCAGTCGGGATTGCCGGAAAACAGTTCGCCATCCCAGCCTACCGTGCCGGCTTCGAGTGCCTGTTGCTCGGTTTCGGATAAATGCGGCAAGACCGCGCGAAATCGTTTGAACAGGGGAGCCGTCAGCCATTCCTGGCGTAGCGGTGCGATCAGGATGAGCGCCAGTCCGGCCAGAAGCGCCAGACCCAGAAGACTCAGGACAAGCTTGATCAAAAGCGCCAAATCCACAGCGACCTCCTTTATTGGTATGACTTCATCATAGACAGCGACGATTGTCTGTCACGGCCATGACTTAGAGTCGCCTACAAGGTGCGTGCCTTACATCAGATGTAGCGGATGAATTGACGCAGTCTTGATGGAAATGTAATTTTTTTTTGATTTAGGGGTTCATCATCCGATCAGCTCGGGCTGGAACAACTTAATTCGTGTTGATTGTCAGGTTTGGGTGTGGGTGCCGGTCTTCTCTCGTGACGGATCTGCCGTCGTTCTGAAAACTTTTGGAGAGACCACCATGAACAAACGTGAATTTATGCTGAAATCTGCTGTAGCCAGTGCCATTGCGCTGGGCCTGGCCGCCACCCCCGCGCTGGCCGCCAAGCCTGGCATGGAAAAATGTGCCGGCATCGTCAAAGCCGGCAAGAATGACTGCGGCACGTCCAAGTTGTCCTGCTCGGGTACTTCCACGCGCGACAGCGATGCCGAAGCCTGGGTTTATATGCCGACCGGAACCTGCGAAAAAATCGTGGGCGCCAAAGTCTACAAGCCGAAGGGCTAATCGCATGACCGCCGCCGCACCCGCGATCTCCGCAACGATTCCGGCCCGCGCCGGAATCGGCCTGCGTCCTGCGCATTATCGGGACATGCTGGCGCGGCGGCCGCCGCTCGCTTTTCTGGAAGTCCATAGCGAGAACTATTTTGGGGCGGGCGGTCCGCCGCATGCCTATCTTGAGCAATTACGTGGTGATTACCCGCTCAGCCTGCATGGTGTGGGCCTGTCGCTGGGATCCACCGATCCGCTGGATCGCACGTATCTTGCTCAACTCAAAACATTGATTGCGCGCTATCAGCCCGAGCGCGTATCCGATCATCTTTGCTGGACGTCAGCGGGCGGACTGCATACGCACGACTTGCTGCCCTTGCCTTATACGGAAGACGTGGTACGTCATGTCGCATCGCGGATAAGCCAGGTTCAACATGAACTGGGGCGCCGTCTGCTGGTGGAAAACGCTACCAGCTATGTTGAGTTTGCCGCCTCCGAAATGAGCGAATGGGATTTTGTTCGCGCCATTGTCGAAGAAGCCGACTGCGACCTGCTGCTGGACGTGAACAACATCTACGTCAACGCCATCAACCTGGGCTTTGACCCGCTGACCTATATTGAAGCCATGCCCGCCGGGCGCATCCAGGAGGTTCATCTGGCCGGTTTTGACCACGACGAACACGCGGATTGTCTGGTGGATACCCACGGCAAACCGGTGCGTGCACCGGTGTGGGATGTGTACCGCGAAACCATCGACCGTATCGGCCCGCGCCCCACGCTGATCGAATGGGACACCGACATCCCCTCGCTCGACACCTTGCTGCAAGAGGCCGGGCACGCCAACATCATTCTGGAGAACCATCAACATGCTCGCCGCCTTGCAGCATAACTGGGTCTCAACTTTGTACCGTGCCGGTCGTCAGCCTGTCGACGGCTTGCGTCGCCCGCAGGACACGGTGCGCTTCGAAATCTATCGCGCCAGCTTGCTGGCGAACCTGAGCCACGCGCTGGCCGACACCTATCCCGTGATTGAGAAACTGGTTGGTCGTCCATTTTTTGAAGCGGCCGCCCAGATTTATTTGCGCCGCCATCCTTCCCGTCATGGCGATATCCATGCATTCGGCGGTGATTTCGCGAGCTTTCTCGAACAATTCGAACCCGTGCAATCGCTGCCGTATCTGCCTGACGTCGCACGGCTGGAGTGGCTGACACATCAGGCTTTTCATGCGGCGGATGGCAGCGTGCTGGAAATCGACGCGTTGGCTTCACTGCCCCGGGATCAACTGGATGCCGTGCACTTGAATATGCATCCCAGTTTGCAACTGATGCAGTCTGAGTTTCCCGTGCATCGCATCTGGCAGGCCAATCAGGAAAGCGCGCCGGCAGTCTCGATTGATCTTGATGAGGGCGGCGTGAATCTTGCGATATTTCGGGATGGCATGGACATCGCCTTGATGCCGTTGGCGCGTGCTGATTACGATTTTTTAACCGCGTTACGGGAGACGAGTCTGGCGCATGCCAGTGATCTCACCCTGTCGCGTCATGCCGACTTTGATCCGGGTCAGGCACTGCATCTTTTGTTTAGCCAGAGGCTGGTGATCAGCCTGTTGGTGGGGGATGTCTTATGCATACGTTGACTCGTTGGGTACAAGCCGCGGCGCGGCCTTTGCAAATGCTGACACCCGTGGCCGATCTGGTCGCGCGATTGGCGGTGGCGCAAGTGTTCTGGCAATCCGGCGTCAACAAATTCCAAAGCTGGGACACCACACTCATGTTGTTCGAATACGAATATGCCGTGCCATTATTATCGCCCGAGGTGGCCGCCTATCTGGGTACGGCAGCGGAACTGAGCTTGCCCGTCTTGCTCGTGCTGGGACTGGGTGGGCGCTTTGCTGCATTGGGACTGTTCCTGTTCAACATCGTGGCCGTGATTTCTTATCCAGACTTGTCCGATTCCGGCAGACAGTTCCATATTCTATGGGGCATGCTGCTTGCGATTACGATGACGCATGGGCCAGGTTGTTTTTCGATCGACGCGTTGATTCAACGCAAATGGGGCGCTGCGCCCAAACAGTCGGGTGGCACCTAAATCATGGCATGGTTCGGCATCGGTTCAGGCAAGGCCACGCTTTACGAAACGCTTGTACGGGGCTATGCGCCTGAACTGTATCGCTTTGCCTACTGGCTGTGTCGTGACCGCGCCATATCAGAAGACCTGGTTCAGGAAACCTGTCTGCGTGCCTGGAAAAGCTGGCAGAACCTGGAAGATCAGAAACAGGCCAAGCAATGGCTGTTTACCATTTTGCGTCGTGAGCACGCTCGTCTGTATGAGCGCAAGACACCCGAGCGTGTATGGATAGAAGATGACGCCCAGTGGGAAAAAGTCGCAGGCCAGGTTGACATGCCCTTGCTGGAAGTCCGCGAGGCCCTGACCAAATTGCCAGAAAGCTATCGGGAGCCCTTGCTGCTGCAGGTACTGGGTGGATTCAGCTGTCGTGAAATTGCAGTCATCGTGGATGCAACTGAAGAGGCGGTGATGGCGCGCGTGTCGCGAGCACGTCGCATGATGCGTGAGGTGCTGGACGTACCCGTTCAGACTCGGGAGGTGATGAAATGAACTGTATGGAATTTCAGCGAGAATTGAATGCCGATCCGCGAGCCTTATCGACCGATGCGCTGGGTCATGCCGAAACGTGTGGCGACTGCGCACGGCGTATGGTCAGTCAGATCAAACTTGAAGCCCAGTGGGAGGCCGATCTGCGCATTGCCTCGCCCGCCGGTATGGAAGAACGCATTTTGCTGGCGACCCAGATTGGCCGGCAGAAACGCCAACGCTTGTATGCATTGGCCGCATCACTGATAGCAGGCGTGGCCATAGCCTTGACCCTGAATGTGTCGCGGTTTGGGTCCGATACGCCGGACTTGATCGCCATGGCCGTCGAGCATGTGCAGGGAGAGCCGGAGCACTTGCTGGAAACCCGTCATGTCGAGCCGGAAGTCTTGAACCGTTTGCTCGCACGGGTGGGCGCACATTCAAGCGGCACTTTGCCGGTGACCTATGCCAATGCCTGCCCGTTGCCGAATGGGGACGGTGGGCACGTCGTGCTGGCAACCCACCACGGGCGCGTCACGCTGATGCTGATTCCGCATGGCAAAACCGATGCCATGTTGCGTCGTGCCACGCACGACTTGATTGTTGAAGTGCATACAGCGAGATACGGCAGCTATGCGCTGGTGGCCCCCAATGAGCTGGCTTTGACCGAAGTCAAGGCACTGTTGGCGCGTCAGTTGCGCTGGACGTGAGCACGAGCGTCCTCGTCTATGCGCCTGGATGAATGTGTGATGAGCAGGAACAGACAATAAAACGGCCACCGCGAGCGATGGCCGTTTTATTGGGGGATGTGCGGATTGGTTATTTCGCCATGAAACGCTGGGCCAGCCAGTGGTCCAGACTCAGTTTCCCGGGGCCACTTAACACCAGTGGTACTAGCATCACCAGATACATCAAGGGAAGCTGGTAGCCGTTGTCACACACGTTATAGCCATGACCCGCATGCACACTGGCCCAGGCGACGGCCGTGAGAATGATGAGTGACACACTGAAGAAGCGGGTGCCCAGACCAATCACCAGCGCAACTGCGCCGAGCAGTTCGGACCAGGTGGCCAGAAACCATGAAATATCGACCGGTACAACATTAAACGGGAAAGGAAAATCTTCCTGGATATTGATGAACCAGTTTTCGCCGGTGTATTTCATGACACCGGCTCCCCAGAATTCCCATGCCAGCAAGAGCCGTAATCCCAATAGTCCCAAACAGCTTCCAGCCTGATCGAGACGCGTCGTCAAGCCTGCATAAAAGTTAACGAGTGCACCCATGCTTGTTTCCCCCGTAGTGAATATTGCGAGCTGTTATAAAGGCCTGGGTGTGAGCCCAGGCCTTGTGCTTGGTTAAGTTTTACTTCTTCTTGCTGCCGCCGCATTTACCTTCACCACACTTGCCGTCCTTGGCCTTGGTTTCAGTTGCTTTGGCTTTGCTGCCACCGCACTTGCCTTCACCACATTTGCCGTCTTTGGCTTTGGCATCGGTGGCTTTGGCCTTGCTGCCGCCGCATTTGCCTTCGCCACATTTACCGTCTTTGGCTTTTTCAGCTTGGGTAACTTGATAGCCTTGCGAAAGACCGTTCAGCGCAAAAGGATTGCCCTCAGCAGCATAGGCAATGCCAGCGGTACCGATAGCGGCGGTCAGAGCGAGGGTGAGGGTCGTGGTACGTGTTTTCATGATGCATCTCCAAAAGTTGAGGGTGCTGTTTGCCCAGACAGCGTATTTAAAATGGGCGTTGATAAAAACAATGCGTTGGGTCTACTGTGCCTGAGATGCGAGGCGCTGACTGATGCGCTCGTGTGCCTCGGCCGAAAGCGGAGCCGAGTCTTCAGACGCCAGTCCGGATTGACGCAGCACGCGGCGCATCAAGGCTATCTGGCTCTCAACGCGGCGGCAACTGTTGCACATCAGCAAATGCATGCGCAATCCCAAGGCTTCGAACCAGCCCAGGGGGCGGTCCTGGCTTTCGGATATCAAATGGCTGCTTGCTTGACAGGTCAGCATCGCTCATTCCGGGTGGCCCGGCTCCTTTCTGTTCAGGGCGCTGGCGTAATCTGATTGATTCCGTTGCAGCGTCGTACACCCATTCGTCGAGGGGGAGGGCATTTCCTTACATCAAACATTCACCTGGATGACACCGAAATACTGTGTGCTCGGCGCCGTATCCCTGTCTGGAATCCGGAACGAGGTTTTGATTTGCCGATAAATGAACTAAAAAACTGTTGTAAGGAATGCAACTACCCAACGACTAACCCGATTCTTTTAATGAAAGGCACCCCCATGTTCAAGATTGCCCTGGCCGTATTGTCCGCAGCGCTGCTGGCTGCGCCTGCCTTTGCCAAAGATAAGGAAAAGCTGGTTTCGGTGGCCAGTGCGCAATCATCCAAGGCCACCATGGACAAGCTGGAGTCGCTGGTTCAGGCGCGCGGTCTGAAGGTGTTTGCACGGATTGATCACGCGGCCGGGGCACACAGCATTGGTGAAAAGCTGCGCCCCACCGAACTGCTGATCTTTGGCCACCCCAAAGGCGGTACGCCCCTGCTGCAGTGCTCGCAGTCGTATGGCATCGATCTGCCGCTGCACGTGCTGGTGTGGGAAGACGCATCGGGCAAGAGCTGGCTGACCTACAAGGACCTGCCCAAGCTCGGCCATCCGCATCCCGAAGCACACTGTGATGCCGCGCTCAAGAAACTGACCGGCGCACTCGAAGGACTGGTTGGCGAGGCGGCCAAGCCCTAAGCCTCACTGGATCCGGAGTGGGTGATTGCTCCGGATTGAAAGCCTGCTGGCCATCTGTCAGCCAGGCCAGGCATCGAAATGCATTGCTGCCAGCCGCCGTAGCCGGTATAGTGCGGCCTCCCGCACCCAGCCAATCGGTGCGCGGTTCTTACCCCGATCTCTCGATCCCCTATTCGTCTGCCTCGATTGGTGTCACTGCAAACGTGACAGGCCGTCGCAGGAAACCCTATGACTACTGAAACAACTTTGTCCAGCCTGGACTTTACCGGGCTTGGCTTGGCCGAACCCATTTTGCGTGCCATTGCCGATGCCGGCTACACCACGCCCACTCCGATTCAGGCACAAGCCATCCCGCAAGTGCTGGCAGGGGGCGACTTGCTCGCTGCCGCGCAAACGGGCACCGGCAAAACGGCTGGCTTCACTTTGCCGATCCTGCATCAGCTTTCAACCCGCGCGCCCGAAGCCCCCAAGCCGGGCCGTCCGCGTTGTCTGATTCTGGTGCCCACGCGCGAACTCGCCGCGCAGGTTGAAGAATCGGTTAAAACGTATGGCAAACATCTCAAGCTCACCTCGATGGTGATGTTTGGTGGCGTCAACATCAATCCGCAGTTCAAGGCGTTGAAATCGCGCCTCGATATTCTGGTCGCCACGCCCGGTCGTCTGCTCGACCACCTCAACCAAAAAACCGTGGATTTGTCCGGTATTGAAATACTGGTGCTCGACGAAGCCGACCGCATGCTCGACATGGGCTTTATTCGCGACATCAAGAAAGTGCTCGCCGTGGTGCCCAAGCAGCGCCAGACCTTGCTGTTCTCGGCCACCTTCTCCGACGAGATCAAGACGCTGGCCAACAGCCTGTTGCGTAACCCGGGCTGCATCGAAGTGGCGCGCCGTAACACCACGGTGGAAATCATCGAGCAAACCATGCATCGGGTGCCGCAGGCGCACAAGCGCGATTTGCTGGCGCACCTGATTAACCACAACAACTGGCAGCAGGTGCTGGTGTTTACCCGCACCAAGCACGGCGCCAACAAGCTGGCCGAAAAGCTGATCAAGGATGGCATTTCGGCCGCTGCGATTCATGGCAACAAAAGCCAGTCGGCACGCACCAAGGCGCTGGCCAGCTTTAAAGATGGCGGTGTGCGGGTGCTGGTCGCCACCGATATTGCTGCGCGCGGCATCGACATCGACCAGTTGCCGCAAGTGGTCAACTTCGAGTTGCCCAATGTGGCCGAAGACTACGTGCACCGCATCGGCCGCACCGGCCGTGCAGGCAGCACCGGCTCGGCCCTGTCGCTGGTGGATGATGAAGAACTTAGCTATCTGCGCGATATCGAAAAGCTGATCAAGCGCTCGATCGTGCGTGTGGAAGTTGAAGGCTTTACCCCGCCCGCCAAAGCCGATCTGATGTCCGACGAACGTCCGCCGCGTCCCCCTCAAGGTCGTGGAGGTCGCGGTCAGGGCCAGGGGCAACGTCAAGGCCAGAACGCCCGCCAGCCACAATCGGGCAACCGTAGTGCACCGGGCCGCGCCGCGCAGGCCAAGCCGGCTACCGGGGGCGCCAAACCGGCTCCCACCAAGGCGGCCCAACCGCGCAAACCGCGCCCGCAAGCAGCGCTGTTTTCAGCCAAGCCGGGTTCACGCGGTCATTAATCGTGGGTGGCTAGGCGCTCGCTGAGCGCGCGTTCAGGAATAACGGCACGCTTGGTTTTACAATCGCCGTTATGGACACCTTAGCCAGCTACGACGAACTCCCTTACGAGAGCCTGCCGCTTCCCGAAACCCAGCCGGACTTTTTGGCAGCGGTTGCCAAATTGCACGGCTTTGATGCCCCCGACCCTACACGGGCGCGCATTCTCGAACTGGGGTGCGCGCAAGGTGGCAATCTCATACCGCTGGCGTGGCGCTGGCCGGCATCCCAATGTGTGGGCGTGGAGTTATCACGCGCGCAGGCCGAGGCGGGTACCCGTTTCATTCAACAATCAGGTCTGTCCAACGTCCGCATTCTGCATGGCGATCTGGCCGCCTTGCCCGCCGATCTGGGCACGTTCGATTTCATCATTGCGCACGGCGTGTATTCCTGGGTGCCACCTTTGGTTCAACAGGCGCTGCTCGACGTCTGTCGCCGTCATCTGTCGCCCACGGGCGTGGCGTATGTCAGCTTGAATATCACAGCCGGCTGGACACCGCTGCTGCCTCTGCGTGCCGAGCTGATCAAACGCACCACCGCCAGCTTGCCGGCCCCCGCACGATACAACCAGGCATTACAGGTTTTGCGTGAATTGGCATCTGAGTGGCATGACCCGATATTGCGCAATGAAATTGCGTTTCTCGAAACCGCGGCGCCGTCTTATTTGTTTCACGAATATCTCGACGACTTCAATACACCCATCAGCCTGGGCGAATTTGCCGGCCAGCTTCAGGCGCATGCTCTGCAATACATCGGCGAAGCCAGCCCGCGCCATGCCGTTGTTGAGCTGGAAGACGCCTGGGGGCTGATGCCAGAAGGCATGACCGGGCGCTGGCAGGATGCCGAAATCGCGCTGGATGAAGCGCACACCATCCGCTTTCGTCGCGTCCTCATCGCACGCGCCGATGCCCCATGTGCCCAGCCTGCACAAGTCGACGCATTAAGCAGCCTGGCTTTTTATACTGACTTGCAAAGCGATGAAGAAATCGACCTGGAGAACCCAGTCGAGCAAGCCTTCAGCAATCCCGCCGGCCATGTTTTTCCGGTGGCATTGCCCGCCATGAAAGCGGCCGTCATGGCCTTGTCGATGGCCTATCCTGATGCGCTGAGTTACCCCGATTTACAACAGGCCGCCCGCCGGGTCATGGCCGAATTTGGCGTGGCAAGCGACACCGATGAAGACACCTTCCGCCATACCCTGTTTCAACTCGTCATGGCGCACGGCATCATGCCCTGCGTGAGCGCAAGCTCGCATGCCGTCGCCCCCGGCGAGCGCCCTCAGGCCCATGCGCTGGCGCGCCTGCAAGCTCAGTCATCCAATTGGGTGGTCAGCGGCATACGCCATGTCGCCCTCGACCTTGA
The DNA here is from genome assembly GCA_036568265.1 of Thiobacillus sp. Taxonomy (GTDB): domain Bacteria; phylum Pseudomonadota; class Gammaproteobacteria; order Burkholderiales; family Thiobacillaceae; genus Thiobacillus. The sequence goes on along the minus strand of DATCSW010000007.1, from coordinate 36,379 downwards.
TGCCCCCGCCCGCCAGCTGTTAAGCCTGCTCGATGGTAGTTACACAATCGACGCACTCACCGCACACATGCAAACCGTGCTGGCCGAGATGGGCGTTGAGCCATCGCTGGAAAACCTGAACGAACTGACCCAGCAGCAGTTGTGGTTGTTTGCGCGCCAGGGAGTGTTGGTAGGGTAGGGGCTGCGGGCAGAGCGGGGGTGATGTTTGCTGAGGTCCATTTGGCTAGAAACGGAGGTCCTGGCTTGAATCGCCGCCTGTTTCCTGTCCGGCCATACCAGTTAAATGATGCCCGCTTTGATAGAGTCTGCATCGGCATAAAACCGTTCTTCAGAGGTGGCTTTCAGTTGGGGAATAGCGGGTTGCTCCGCGCTCACTTTGTTGCCGTGAAAACATCGACAATAAAAAAAGGCTTAGGGCTGATGGCAAACAATAACGGTAGCGGCAAACCCCTCGAATCGTGGATCTGGGATGCCGCGTGTTCCATTCGTGGGGCCCAGGACGCGCCGAAATACAAGGACTCCTTCACAAACTGATGACCGCGAAGACCCGCGTTCATAATGCCCCCTTCAACATGTAACCGAAAGCTGTCACGCCATGCCTACTCACCCTGATGCGATCGGATACATTCGTGCCCTTGGTCATTCTGAGGGGATACCTTGGCTGGAGATGATTTGTGATCTCGCTGCAGCTGGAACCACGACCCTTGGCCCTACTGACCTTGAAATCCTTATTCAACTATTCACAAAACGCGCAAGCTACCTTCGACAACCTGCGCCACCAGTAGCTACTACGCCAACAGGAGCAACTACCGTCGCAATCGAACGCCTCGAAGCCATTGGCACGTTTAGTGGATTTAAACGGCTGGGCGATTCCCTAACGGCTTCGTTCCCCAAACGGGCCACGATCATTTTTGGGGCCAACGGAAGTGGGAAGTCCAGCTTGTGTGAAGCCCTGCAAATCTTGGCATCAAATGATGCTCCCCGCCGACCACTCCATGACGTTCGAAACGCTGCGACCACATCGCCATCTTTCACCTATAAATTCGCTTCGGATGCGGCGGCGCAATCCTGGACGCCACCCGCTGCTTACGGTGCTCGCTCAACTTCCCTCAAGTATTTCGATACCGGGATAGCAATTCACAATGTTCAGAACTCTGTCCAACCCGGACGGATCATTGAACTGTCACCATTCAAGCTCGATATCTTCGAGGCAGCGCTAAAGCACTGCAAAGAACTACGCACCGAGCTGGCAGGCAAACAGAACGAAAATGCAACTCAGTTGGTAGGCCTTGCTGAACACATTCGCACCAAGTTTGAAGGATTCAAGGGCTCAGCGCTGGCTGAATTGACGAGTCCGACAACAGCCGCCTTAGAAGCCGAGTTGAAGTTGGGCGAAAACTATTCAGAGAAAAGCGGCTTAAACGAAAAGCTGAAACGTAAGGCGGAACTTGAAAAAGCAACCTCAGAAGAAGGTCTCAAACTCATCAAGGGAGAAGCTTCCGCACTGAAAGTACTCCATGGGGAAGCCCAACCGATCCTCGAAGCATCTGAAAAGCTCGTTGAGATCGACCCCGTAGTGCAGTCCAAAACACTGAAGGCAAAAGAGGATGAGCTAGAAATCCTTGCCAAGGCGCTGATTCCATCCGGCGCAAACCTCGACAAGTTGATGGCGCTCATCCGTCCAGCAAACGCAATTTGCAGTCTTCATTCTCCGGAGACCACGGAGTGTCCCCTCTGTAAGCAAAGCCTTCGGGAGAGAGAACTTGAACTCTTCAAGCAATACGCCGGGCTCCTGACCGGCGAACTGGATACTGCTATCACTGAACTGCGTAAGCTGATCAAAACGGCGGACAAGAATCTCAAAGTAATCTCTGACTCTACGCCGGACGACTGGGCAAAAGACTCAGTGTTGGCCATGGAGATGATCGATGCCATTAAAAACGCTGGGCGAGCAATTGAGGCACGGTTCGAGGTGGGAGAGGATATCGATCAGGACTGTAAAGATGCCGCGTCCACGATGCGCGCACTCAGCGACGATCTTTCGGAACGGCTGAAAGCGAAAGAGAAGCTCATTGAAGAGGCCGGAAAAAGCCGGGCAGAACTTCTAAAACAGCTTGGGGAAATATCTGCTGAATGCCAGGGTCTGCTCTACGCCAAAGAGATTTTGGGGAATGCTGATCTCCTGAAGGACACGCATCGAAGGACACAAATCGCTGCTTTCTGGGCCGCCAAGTTGCCAGATTTCACCACGGTGCTGCGCAGGGTCACCTCTACAGCAAAGAAGGCTCACAAGGAGCTTGTGGTCGGAGATTTTAAGACCCGACTGAACGCAGAGTATATTGCGCTTGCTGAAAAGGGCATGAGCGCATTCGGGGTTGAATTGAAGGACGTGGGTGGTGACGGAGCCGTTACTGTTGATCATCACGTAGCAGGCCAGCGGATCGAGGCGGTTCTGAGCGAAGGTGAGCAACGAATTCACGCTCTTGCCTTGTTCTTTGCAGAGTTGGAGACCTGCGATCAGCAGGTGATCGTCTTTGACGATCCGATCTCCAGCTTCGATTACAACTACATTGGGAACTACTGCAATCGGTTGCGCGATTTGATTCAGGCCCATCCAAATCGGCAAATCATTGTGCTGACCCACAACTGGGAGTTTTTCGTTCAGATTCAGACAGCCCTGAACGCATCGCGACTGAATCAGCACATGGCCGTGCATGTTTTGGAGAGCTGCGTAGCAATCGATGAATACAGCGAGGATATTGATGTGCTCAAAGCTGACATCGACGTGATACTAGCGGTCGCTGGCGAACCGACCAAAGCCCAGAAAGAGGTAATGGCCGGCAAGATGCGTCGACTAATCGAATCCGTTGTGAATACTCACGTATTCAACAAGCAGAGGCATCAGTTTAAGCAAAAGAACCAACAGGTGTCGGCTTTCGACGATTTCACAAAGGTGATCCCACTCCTGCCGGCCGAAGCTCAGTCGCTGAGAGATCTTTTCGCTAAGCTGAGCATCACTGAGCACGATGATCCACGGAACGCCTACGTGAACACCGACAAGGCTATGTTCCAAACCCGCTACGACAAGATCAAAACCATTGAGACGGCAATTGTCGGAAGGAAGTAGCTTCCTACCCCCGGCGAACACAAAACCGGCCAACCCCAGTGCTGAGGCCGAGGGTGCCTTGCTCGGGTAATTTCGCCATCTCCCCACCGGCATCTGCGGAAACGGGAGCGAGCGTATCAGGTAATAAGTATATATCGTAATATATTGCGACTTGACTAAATTCAGTTATCAAGATATATATCGCAATAACTGACGATATATGGCAATTTAACCGACGTATTCGCAAACTATAACGACTATGAAGATCACTGGCTTACTCACTGATGATGCCGTGCTGGCCGAATTGGGCGCACGGATTGCCGGTCGTCGGGTTGAATTGCAGCTAACCCAGGCGGCCGTGGCCGAACAGGCGGGTATCGCCAAGCGCACCCTTGAGCGTATGGAGGCGGGACAAACGTCACAGTTGGGCACTTGGGTTCGTGTGCTGCGGGTGCTGGATGCCGCATCCGGGCTGGATAGCCTGATTCCGGAGTCCGGACCTCGACCGATGGATTTATTGAAGCAAAAGGGCAAGGTCCGGCAACGGGCTTCGGGTAAACGTGCCGCAAAGGCGGCGGACAAACCATGGCGCTGGGATGAGAAACCATGAGCACGCTGGCCGAAGTCAGGCTGTGGGGTAAAACCATCGGCGCGGTCTCGCTGCAGGATGGGGAGGACGTTGCCAGCTTTGAATACGACGCGGCATTTGCGCAAAGCGGCATTCAAGTCGCGCCGATTGTGATGCCGCTTTCCCGACGTGTGTACCGCTTCCCCGAGCTTTCCCGCCCGACATTTCTCGGGCTGCCCGGCCTGCTGGCCGACTCGCTGCCCGACAAGTTCGGCAACGCGCTGATTGATGCCTGGCTGGCTTCGCAGGGGCGACAAGCGGATTCCTTCAATGCGGTTGAGCGGCTTTGCTATACCGGTGAACGCGGCATGGGTGCGCTGGAATTTGCCCCCGTCACCGGCCCCATGACCAAACAGACCACACACATTGAAGTTAGCGAATTGGTTGCGCTTGCATCGGAAATATTGACCCACCGGAATAACCTGCAGGCGACATTTGCAGCTGAAGGCAGAGAAGATGCGCTAAGGGATATTCTGCGTGTGGGCACCTCCGCCGGTGGCGCGAGGGCGAAGGCGGTCATCGCATGGAACCCAACAACCAATGAAGTGCGGTCTGGCCAGGTCAAAGCCGGCAAGGGGTTTGAATACTGGCTGCTGAAATTTGATGGCGTGAGTGGCAACAAAGACAAGGAACTGGAAGACCCGAGAGGCTACGGGGTGATCGAGTATGCGTATTACCTGATGGCGCTTGAATGTGGCATAGCTATCAGTGAATGCCGGCTGTTTAAGGAGAATGGCCGGTCGCATTTCATGACGCGCCGTTTTGATCGTCTTGCCACCGGCGAAAAACTTCATATGCAGTCACTCAGTGCCCTGGCGCACTACGATTTCAATATGGCAGGCGCTTACAGCTACGAGCAGGCCTTGCTGGTGATGCGGCAACTGCAATTGCCCATGCAGGCCATCGAGCAACTGTTCCGGCGAATGGTATTCAACATCGTGGCCCGCAATCAGGATGACCACGTGAAGAATATTGCCTTCCTGATGAACAAAGCCGGCGAGTGGTCGCTATCGCCAGCCTTCGATATGACCTACAGCTTTAATCCTTCGGGTGCGTGGACGGCAAGCCATCAAATGACGATGAATGGAAAACGCGACAATTTCACACTGGAGGACTTCAACGCCTGTGCAAAGACGGCTTCGATGAAACGAGGGCGCGCTGCGAAAATCGTTGCCGAAGTGCAGGCGACGGTATCGAAATGGAAGTCGTTTGCAGACAAGGCGGGCGTACCTGATGGCGTGCGCGAAAAAATTCAGCGTACGTTGAATTTGAAATCCTATTCATGAAATCGGGCGAGTACAAAATCGTCCAGACTTGAATCCTCGCCTCATAAGCCAAAACGCCTTATCAACGCTGACACTCGATATTTGCACACCCCATGGCCTCCGCCCTCCCCAGTTCAGACGGTTTGCAAGTCCCATTCGGCCAGAATGTGGCGGATGGGCGAATGTACGCACCCCTTGAGGTGCCGTGTGGCAAGCATTGCGGCTGTATTTGTCCTGAATGCGGCAAGCAGCTGATCGCCAAGCACTGTCTTTCTGGGAAAGTGATTTCGCACTTTGCGCATGCCGTGAAAGCGGAATGTGCGGGTGGTTTCATGACGGCATTACACAAGGCAGCGGTTCAACTGATCATGGACAGAAAGTGTCTATACCTGCCAAGCCTGGTGGCTGCATATCGGGGCGAAGACAGAAACGGGGGCGGCCACTCCAGATACGTCAATGTTTTCGAAGGCAAGACGTCCGCTCTTGTCGACCCAATGGAAGAAGTCTGGATTCCCTTCGACGGCCGTGCGCCTGATGGTGTTCGTCCAGACATTCTGGCTCAAATGGATGATGGGCAGATCGCTATCGAAATCGCGGTCACTCACTATGTCGATGACTACAAGCTAAAAAAGCTCAAGCGTCTCGATCTTGCCACGGTCGAAATCGACCTGTCTGACCTGGATCGAGTGGATTTTTCGATTCTCGAAGCGATCTTACTGAATGAAAACGAGCGCATCAGCTGGAAGCACCATCCTCGTGAGGCAGAGGCCAAGCGCAAAGCGTCTGAAGAATTGTCGGTAGCCATCTACGAGGCAAACTTGAAGATCGAACAGAGCTTGAAGGAAGCTGCTGAGCGCCGGCGTGCCATGCGGACCGGGGCAAGCCTGAGCGACCTTAGTCAGGAGTTCATTGACCGATTTGCTACGGATAGACGGCCTGAAGCCGGTGTCGCCACCCGGATGCTGGCGACGAACAGTGTTGAGCGTGCGCGCCGTGCCCGGTTTCGCATGCTGGCTGAATCAGAGAAACTGGAGGCGCTTACCAAGGCTCTAGGCGTATCAATCGATTCTGTCGAGACAAGGGGTGCCGGGTCGTTTGGTGTTCAGAACGACCTGATCTGGCAACTGGCACTTTATGGCTGGATCGAAAAGAAACGGGCGCGCTATGGGTCAATCATTCAGATCGATGAATGCCTTCTTTATCTTGAGGAGTGTTTCGAGATATCTGAAAGTTCCAAGAGCGATAATATCGAGGCTGTTTACGACTACCTGATGAGCCTTGCCGATCGAGGCTATCTGCACTATCCCACTTGCTCTATCTTCTATATCCGATACGACGAAACTCCCTCTGCCTGATGGCGCAGTGGGCTACATTTCAGTCGACCCGCTAACCAGACTGTCATGCTTGTTCATCTCCATCCGCCCACACCGGATGTGTCACCATCACCGCCTCAAACCTACTCGAACCGATGAGCGCCTCGAACCAACGCCGCAGTCTGGGGTAGGGCGACTGGTCAAACCACGCCTGATCCACGCCGGCGAATTGTCGGATGAAGGGCGCGATGGCGGCGTCGGCGATGGAAAGCTGATTGCCCAGCAGGTAGGCGTGGGTTTGCAGGCAGTCTTCCAGTTGTTGCAGAAAAACCTCCCCTTCGGCCCGGTAATGGCTGGGCGGGTGTTCGGGGTGGCGGATGGCGTATTTGTAGCGGTCCAGCGCGGCTTTAAAACTATTGTCGTTGATGGCGACCAGTGTAGCGGCTGCGTCGAGGTGTTCGCCATTGCGGCCCAGCCAGGTGTCGGGGTCGTGTTGCTTGAGCGCCCATTGCATGATGTCCCAGCTTTCGTCGATGACCTGGCCGTTGGGCAGCACCAGCACGGGCACGCTGCCTTTGGGCGAGGCGGCGAGCATGGCGGCGGGTTTGTGGCGCAGCTGGACTTCGCGCAATTCGTATGCGGTTTGGCTGGCGTGCAGGGCGAGGCGGGCACGGATGGCGTAGGGGCAACGCCTGAAGGAATACAGTATCGGGAGCATGCCCCTGATTTAACACTATTTTATGAACGCTGGGCCAAGCGGCTACACTAAACAGAACGGACTAAGGAGGGCAGGCGCTATTCGACTTAAGTTGAGGTGACTGGCGTTCGTTCATGATCTTGATGGGCAACCAGGAGCTGACATGATTTCACATGCAATGCAGGGTTCTTATTCGATCCAGTGGCTGGCACTGATGCTGTTGATGCTGAGCGGGCTGGCAGAAGCTGCGGGCAAGCAGGGTGCCTATTACGGCGCCAAACAAACCGAATACCCGAGTTGGTTCAAAGAGAGTTTTTTGAACCTGCGGGACGATATAGCCGAAGCCAAATCGCAGAACAAACGCGTGATGATTTTATTCACGCAGGACAATTGTCCGTATTGCCACGCGCTGGTTGATCGCAACATGGCGCAAAAGGATATTGAAACCTATCTGCGCACACACTTTGATGTGATCGCCATCAATATGTGGGGCGACCGCGAAGTGGTGTCGCTCGATAACAAGGCGATGCCGGAAAAGCAGTTTGCGGCCAGCCTCAAGGTGCAATACACGCCCAGCATGCTGTTTTTTGATGAGACGGGGCAAACCGTGTTGCGGCTGGATGGGTTCATTCAGCCTAACCGGTTTAAAACAGCGCTGGAATTTGTGGCACAGCGCAAGGAAAAAGACATCAGCTATCGCGATTATGCGGCGGCCAACCAGCCGCCAGCCACGGGCGGAGAATTGATCGACGAGTCTTTTTTCAAGCGTCCGCCCTTTAACCTGACGCGTAAAGGCAGCAAGGCCAAACCGGTTGCCGTGTTTTTTGAGCAGCGTGATTGCCCCAGTTGCCACGAGCTGCACACCCAGGTGCTGCCGGACAAGGAAACACGAGCCGTGCTGGCCCAATTCGACGTGATCCAGCTCAACATGTGGGCGAATACGCCGCTGGTGACGCCGCAGGGAAAAGCCACGACGGCGCGCGACTGGGCCAAGGAGCTGGACGTGAAATATGCGCCCTCGATTGTGGTGTTCAACAACCAGGGCAAGGAAATCATTCGCTCCGAGGCTTTTTTCAAGGTGTTTCATACGCAGGGCATTCTGACTTACGTGTCGAGCGGCGCGTATGAAAAAGAGCCCAGCCTGCAGCGTTATTTGTCGGCCAAGGCGGAGCACATGCGTGAGCAGGGCAAGGACGTGGATATCTGGCGCATGGCGGATGAGCCTGCGGGCAAGCGGTAAGTCATGTGCTGCTGAATTAAAAAGCGATTGAATTTAAAAGCGGCCCATTGGGCCGCTTGTGTTTGGATGCCTGTATGGGCTGATGGTAGGTTTAGCCTGTTAGCGTCGTCAGCTTGATTTGAAACCGCGTGGTTTGATGTGCAGAGGTCACGCTGATCGAACCGTTATGGGCTTCAACAATGGCTTTGACGATAGCGAGGCCCAGGCCAGCGCCGTCGCCCTTGCGCTGGCGCGAGGGGTCCACGCGGTAAAAGCGGTCAAACAACCGTGGCAAGTGCTCGGCGGGAATATCCGGGCCGGGGTTATCGACCATCACGGTGGCTTGGTTGCTCCCCTGGTTCAGTGAAACGTGGACCGCTTGTCCGGGTGGGGTGTGGCGAATGGCATTGGAGATGAGATTGCTGAGCGCGCGCCGCAACATCAGGCGGTCGCCGGGTGCGGTGGCGGCGCCGGTCAGCTTCAGCGAAACGGAACGCTCTTCGGCCCAGGCTTCAAAGTAATCGAACAGGCCCTGGGTTTCTGCAGTCAGATCGACTTGCGCCATGCCGGGCTTGAGCAGGCCGTTGTCGGTTTGGGCGAGGTAGAGCATGTCGCTCACCATTTGCGCCATGCGTTCGTATTCTTCCAGACTGGAATAGAGAATTTCCTTGTAGGCGTCCTTGTCGCGCGCGCTCGACAGCGCAACCTGGGTTTGTGTCATCAGGTTAGAGATAGGCGTGCGCAGTTCATGCGCAATGTTGGACGAGAACTCGGTGAGACGACGAAACGAATCATCCAGCCGTGCCAGCATGTCGTTGAAAGCGGTGGCGAGCGGCTGCAGTTCGGTAGGCAAGGGGTCAAGCGGCAAGCGATCGGTCAAGTGCTCGGCAGAAATACCTGAAATGGTGTGGGTCACCTGACGCAATGGCGTCAGCCCCCAGCGGGTAACCAGCCAGCCCAGACCGGCGGTGGCCACTGCCGCGAGGGCAATGGCGAGGGCAAGCATGGCCAGAAACCGGTTCATGAAATGATCGTGATGCTCGATATTCAGCCCGACGGAAACCAGATAGGACTGGCCGCCTGTTGTCAGGCTTTGAGCAAGCCCGCGATAGCGGATGTCGGCTTGCTTCCAATGCAGCAGGGTGTTGCCATTACATGTGGCCAGTGGCGCCTGACAGGCTTGTTGCAGCAGGGTCAGTGAGGGGGCGTCGGGCGTGACAAACCAGGGCAAGCCAGCCGAATCGATAATGGCGACCACAAGCCCATGATGCCCCACCAGCGCATCGTGCAGTTGCAGGGGCAGGCGGTTGAATGCCTCGGGCGAGCTGGCTTGCTGAAACAGGTTCTGGATCAGTTCCAGCTTGCCGTTGAGTTCGTGGCGGTCGCCTTCCTTGAAATGCTGGTCCACGGCTTGTGCGAGAAAATAGCCTGTCACGAGCATGACCAGACAGGCGGTCGCCGTGAAATACAGGCTGATCCGGACTGTGAGCGACAAAGGTTTCATGCGGTGTCATCACCTGTTTGCGCTTCGAGCACGTAGCCCATGCCGCGCACGGTGTGTATGAGCTTGAGATCGAATCCTTCGTCGATTTTGACGCGCAAGCGACGGACCGCGACATCGATCACATTGGTGTCGGAATCAAAATTCATGTCCCAGACCTGTGAGGCAATCAGGCTGCGCGGCAAGACTTCGCCCTGGCGCCGCAGAAATAATTCCAGCAGGGCAAACTCCTTGGCGGTGAGTTCGATTTTTTGATTGGCGCGGGTGGCACGACGGCGCAGCAGGTCCAGTTCCAGATCGGCCATTTTCAGGATATTGGTTTCGATGCTGGTGTGGCCTCGACGAACCAGACTTCTGACTCGGGCCAGCAGTTCGGCAAATGCAAAAGGTTTCACCAGGTAGTCGTCTGCACCGAGTTCCAGTCCTTTGACCCGGTCTTCAACCTGATCGCGTGCAGTGAGAAACAGCACCGGCATCTCAAGCCCCGCCCGGCGAACGCCTTCCAGCACCTGCCAGCCATTCAGGCCCGGCAGCATGACGTCCAGAATCATCAGGTCGTAGTGACCAGCCTTGGCCAGTTCAAGACCTTCCCAGCCGTCACGCGCCAGATCAGTCACGAACCCTGCTTCGGTGAGGCCTTGTTTCAGGTAGTCGCCCGTCTTGGGCTCGTCTTCGACGATCAGAAGTTTCATGGTTGCGCGGGCGGTGTAGATGGATACATCGTGCCACAGCTCGAGGCCCGAGCGGTATGCATTACAAACTTGTCATCATTCTGTCAGCTTGGTGTGGGGCGAGTGACGGCAAGATGGTGCCATATTGCAATGAGCCGGATGCGTGCTGGGCAACCAGGTCGTCCATTCCATTCTTGAGCCAGGAGGCCGCACCCTATGAAATCCAACCCGTTTAATCCTTTGTCTACGCTGATTGCCATGCCGGACTTGCCGCGCCGCCGTTTTGTACAGGGCCTGGCAGCAGGCGGCCTGTTGCTGGGCCTGGGCACGATGGCAAATTCGTCCTGGGCAAAGAACGCGAATACAGCAACCGGCTATGCGCCGGTACTCGACGGCACGGAGTTCGATTTGACGATAGCCGAAACGCCAGTGAATTTTACCGGTGCGCCGCGCATGGCAACCACCATCAATGGCTCGCTCCCTGGCCCCACCTTGCGCTGGCGGGAAGGTGAAACGGTCACCATCCGGGTTCATAACAAGCTGGCGGTGGATACCTCGATCCACTGGCATGGCATTTTGTTGCCCTTTCAGATGGATGGTGTCCCCGGCGTCAGTTTCAAGGGTATCGCTCCTGGCGAAACCTTCACCTATCGCTTCAAGGTGGGACAAACAGGCACCTATTGGTATCACTCGCATTCAGGCTTGCAGGAACAAACCGGCATGTATGGCGCGATCGTGATTGATTCGGCCGCCGGGCGTTCAACCCAGGTCGACCGCGAATATGTCGTGCAGTTTTCGGACTGGACGGATGAAGATCCGATGCGGGTGTTTTCCAAGCTCAAGATGCAGGGTGACTACTACAACTACAACCAGCCCACGGCTGTCGATTTCTTCAGGGATGTGTCGAAAGACGGATTCAAGTCGGCACTCGACAAGCGCAAGATGTGGAACGAAATGCGCATGAGCCCAACCGATCTGGCAGACGTTTCGGCGGCGACTTATACCTATCTGATGAATGGTTCGACACCGGCAGCCAACTGGACAGGTATTTTCCGACCGGGTGAAAAAGTGCTGTTGCGCCTGATCAACTCCGGGGCAATGACATTTTTTGATGTGCGGATTCCGGGACTCAAGATGACAGTGGTGGCCACCGACGGCCAGGCTGTCGAACCCGTGACGGTGGATGAGATTCGTATCGGCGTGGCAGAAACCTACGATGTGATCGTGACGCCGGGCGACGATACCTACACGATTTTTGCGCAGTCGATGGACCGTAGTGGCTTTGCACGCGGCACCCTGGCGACGCGTGCTGGCTTGACCGCTGCCGTGCCGGAGCTGGACAAGATTCAACCCCTGACCATGGGCGACATGATGGGCGCCATGGGTGGCGGCGGCATGGCCGGGATGGATCACGGCGAGGGTGGCATGGCTGGAATGGCCGGCATGAATCACGGCGGCGGTGGCGGCATGGCCATGGACCATAGCAAACATGTGATGCCGGCAGGCATGGCGATGGGCAACCCGTTGGCCCAACCCAGCACCACTGCACGTCATGCCAAAACCGAATACGGCCCCAGCACCGACATGCGCGTAGACATGGCGCGCACCAATCTGGATGACCCTGGCACCGGGCTGCGCAACAACGGCCGCCGCGTGCTGACCTATGCGGATTTGCACACAATCGGTGGGCCGATTGATGCACGTGGTCCCGGTCGTGAAATTGAATTGCACCTGACCGGCAATATGGAGCGTTATGCCTGGTCAATCGACGGCCTGGAATTCGGCCAGTCCACCCCCGTGCATTTCAAGTATGGCGAGCGGGCTCGCGTCATTTTGCACAACGACACCATGATGGCTCACCCCATGCACTTGCATGGCATGTGGAGCGAGCTGGAGTCGGATGGCGGCGGTTTCCAGGTACGTAAACACACAATCATTGTTCAACCTGCACAGCGCATCAGCTTTCTGGTCAGCGCCGACGCACTCGGTCGCTGGGCTTGGCATTGCCATCTGTTGCTGCATATGGATTCCGGCATGTTTCGTACCGTGGTGGTGTCTTGAGCGACGATGAACAGAAAAGGAAAATGAAGATGAATGGGTATCGAATGAATGTGTTGGCAGTGGCTGTAGCGACCTTGGGCATGTCGTCGGCGTGGGCTCAATCCACAATGGGAACCGGGCAAATGGATCACAGCAACATGCCGGGTATGGATCAGCCTGCCGCGAGCGAAATGCCAGCCATGGACCACAGCAAGATGGACCACAGCAACATGCCGGCAATGGACAAGCCTGCCGCGAGCGAAATGCCAGCCATGGACCACAGCAACATGCCTGGCATGGGCAAGCCCGCAGATGGAAAGCCGGCGATGGATCACAGTGCAATGGGCCACGGCAGCCAGCCGGGCGCCACGCAAGACATGCCCGGGATGGACCACGGCGACATGAAAATGCAGGGCGGGCCCGCGCCATCAGATGCACGTGATCCTCATATGTATTCGGGTGGTACCACGCTGGATACCGGTGCGTATGCTTTACCACCATCCGAGCGCTTGCGTCTGGCCGATGAACACATGTTTGGCGGCGTACTGGTCGACCGACTCGAGCGTGGCTATACGCGAGACGGCAACAGTACCGCCTACGACGCACAGGCCTGGTTAGGGAATGCATACAATCGTTTGGTGCTCAAAGCCGAGGGCGAGGTTTCCAAAGGAAAACTGCAGGAAAGCCGGACGGAGGTCTTGTGGGGGCATGCCATCGCCACATTCTGGGATACCCAGTTGGGTGTTCGAATCGACAATGGTGTAGGCCCCGATCGTGGTTGGCTGGCATTCGGTGTGCAGGGTCTGGCGCCATACTGGTTTGAGGTGGATGCCACCGCTTACGTCGGCGACCAGGGCAGGACAGCATTCCGCCTGGGCGCTGAATATGAGTTGCTGCTGACGCAAAAACTGATTCTGCAGCCCCGTGTGGAATTGAACCTGTATGGAAAAAGCGATACCGGGCGGGGAATCGGATCAGGCCTGGCCGAAACACAGGCGGGCCTGCGTTTGCGTTACGAATTTTCGCGGCAGTTTGCGCCTTATGTCGGCGTGGAACGTGCCAGTAAATTTGGCCAGACCGCCGATCTTGCCCGTGCAGACGGTGAAAAATCTGGGGAAACGCGTTGGGTAGCAGGCGTGCGATTCTGGTTCTAGACACACGGGACCCAGATATAGCTGCAACGATAGCGGATTGCCTGCATATATATATTCAGGATTCGCAATTCACTTTGGGAATGACATGATGAATCGAAGGAAATTTCTGGCGCTGGCCGCTGCCGTACCGCTTACCGCAGTGGGCGCCTATGCGGTACTCAGAACGCCCGCCCGCGCGACGGAGTTTTCGTCACCACTGTTCATCCCAGGTGACAGCGGCCCCTTTGGTGTTCTGACCCCGCAGGGCAAATTGGCACTGGTTGCCGAGCACGGCACGTTCCCGCTGGCGGAGGGTAAAACCACTCCTTTTCTTTGGTATCGGACCCAGCATCAGGGCAAGACCTATCAAAACCCCATTCTCAATGTGAGGACGGGTACGCAGTTGTCAGTGACACTGGATAACGCGCTTGACGAGGGCACCATCCTGCACTGGCACGGTTTACACCTGCCAGGGAAAATGGACGGTAACCCGCGCGACACCATCGGGCCTGGTGCCCAGTATCAATATGACTTCACCGTCAACAACCGCAGCGGCACCTACTGGTATCACACCCACGCGCATGGCCATACTGCCAAACAGGCCTACTTCGGACTGGCCAGTTTCTTCATCGTCGAGGACGACGATGAAGTGGCGCTGCGCGAAGCGCTGGACCTTCAACTGGGCGTGACCGATCTGCCGGTCGTCATCCAGGACAAGCGGCTCAATCAGGCCGGCGAGTTCGTCTACAGTCCCAACCCGATGGAAAGCATGATGGGGTATCTGGGTGACACGATTCTTGCCAACCTGACGCCCACGCCGTTTGTCGAAATCGGAACACGCATCTACCGCTTCCGGTTGCTGAACGGCTCGACCGCACGCATCTACAAAATTGCATTCGCCAAGGGAGAAAAGCTGCTGCCCTATCATGTCATCGGTAACGATGGCGGGCTGCTCGACAAGCCTTATTCAGCGAGCGAAGTGTTTTTGGCACCGGGTGAACGGCTGGATATCCTGCTGGATGCCAGCACCCTGTCGAAAGGCGACGAGGTGTACCTGCGCAGCCTGACATTCGATTCGCTCGAAGGCGGCGGCATGATGGGTGGGATGATGGGCATGATGAGCTCGGTCAGCCTGGCCAATGGAGACGCTTTCAACATCATGAAGCTGGCCGTGACCCAACCATCGGGCGCTGCCCAGCGCCTGCCCTCGCGTTTGTCACTGGTCAACCCGATTCAGACGGCAGGTGCGGCAGTCCGCACGATCAATCTTGAAATGGCGCAGATGCGATGGCTCATCAATGGCAACACGTATCAGATGGACGCCTTCCCCATCGAAGTAAAGCGTAACAGCGTGGAGATATGGGAAATCCGCAATGCCGGACACAGCATGCCGCATCCCATGCATATCCATGGCTTTCAGTGTCAGGTTCAGTCCCGTCAGAATAGTCCCGCCCAAGTGCGTGCGCTGGCCAGCCACGGCAGTGGTCGTACGGTTAGTGATCTGGGCTGGAAAGATACCGTGTTGGTATGGCCGGGTGAAACGGTTCGTATTGCCATCGATTTTTCGCATGATTTCGGCGGCGATCAGACCTACGTATTTCACTGCCATAACCTGGAGCATGAGGACGGCGGGATGATGGTCAACTTTCGCGTGCGTGCGTAATGGATACAGCTCGATTGCGTTTGAGTGTGTGTAGCCGGGCCGATCAGTTGGCATGGGTATTTTTTAACAATTTATAAGGGTATTCAAGAATGAAGCGATTTTGGATGGGTGTGGCAACCACTCTGATTCTGGGCGGGGTGGTAGGCGCCGGCGTGGTGTATTCGGGCATGGTGGATGTGTCTGCTGACACCCCACATAGCGCGCTGGTGTATCGGGTAATCGAGACTGCACGCGAAAAGTCAATTGAAAAGGCGATCCGGGGTTCGCTCGTCCCTGTCAATTTGTCGGATACGGAACGGGTGCGCCGTGGCTCGGGCAATTACGCGGCCATGTGTGTGGAATGCCATTTGGCACCTGGCATGGCCAATTCCGAAATTCGCAAAGGCTTGTATCCCGAGCCGCCTGATTTGTCGCAGCTCGGCAAGACGGAGGCCGATGCGGCTGCACGTCAGTTCTGGATCATCAAGCATGGCATCAAGGCATCGGGCATGCCTGCCTGGTCAAAAGGTGGGATCGAAGACGAAGCCATCTGGGACATGGTGGCATTTTTGCAGCAAATGCCCACGCTGACCGCCGATCAATATGCAGCACTGGTTGAGTCGAGTGATGGCCATTCGCACGGGGGTCTGGAAGGCGACAGTCATCCCCACGGCGGGGCTGCATCGACGGAAGCACCTCATGGCCACGATGAAGCTGCGCATGACCATGGACAGCCAGCAGCACCTGCTGCGGTGAAGAAAAAAGCGTACGACCCCAGTGATGGCCACGCACATTGATCAAGCAACATGACAAATTTGTCATGTTGCTGTCAGCTTCCCGTTGGCGCTCGGATGCGAGACTGGAATCAATCTGAAACAAACAATCTGAAACAAACAAGCTGAAACAAGGAGTGATGTGTGAAACAAGCTTTACTTGGAGCCATGCTGTTAGGTGTAACCGCTTCAACCGCATGGGCTGCCCCCGACCAGCTGATTGTGGATGTGTATAAAAGCCCGACTTGTGGTTGTTGCAGCAAATGGGTCGATCACCTCAAGGCCAATGGTTTTCAGGTGAGGGCACACGACACACAGGATGTGGCTGCACATAAAGTCCGCTTGGGGGTGCCGGCGGGTTATGACTCTTGCCATACCGCACAAGTAGGCGGTTATCTGGTCGAAGGCCACGTGCCCGCAAAAGAAATCAAGCGCCTGCTCAAGGAAAAACCGCGAGCTCGCGGCCTGGTCGTCCCGGCCATGCCGATAGGCTCACCGGGAATGGAAGCGGGCGGACGCAAGGATGCTTATGACGTGTTTTTGATCAACCGGGATGGGTCTACAAAAACCTACGCCCACTATTGAAAGGAATGAAAATGAAGCCGATGTTAACGACTCTTGTACTGGGCATGAGCCTGGGTTTTGGAATGCCCGTCTTGGCCAGCGGCGATCATGGCCACAGCCATGACGGTGCAGCGAATACATCCACCATGCCTGCCATGAACGCCGCGATGAGCGACGGTCAGGTGAAAAAAGTGGATAAGTCTCAGGGCAAGATCACACTCAAACATGGTCCGATTGCGAATATGGGCATGCCGGGCATGACGATGGTTTTCCGGGTGAAGGACGCCGGCATGCTGGATCAGATCAAGCCGGGTGACAACGTCCGCTTTCACGCAGAAAAGATGGATGGCGCGATGATGGTGACCAAGTTGGAAATGGCCAAATAATTCGAGGCGAGAGGGTGTTGGTGCTGGGGGATGATGTTTGCTACACCCATCGCAATACCTGATCAGCCTGGATATTGAGCCGGATTTTCTTTCTGCATGGTCTCGCCTGCCTTGGCCGCCGGATCTGAAGCGGCTGAAATTCAAGTGAGCTGATGTCATCTGGACAGGGTCGACTATGATGAATTTGGACGCCACCCTGGGGAAAGTTTTTTGCGTTGTACCAGGGTTGCTGCGTTGGGTGCAAGTGACGGTCCGGTTTTTTAATGACAAATACAGGATAAGCAGATCTTGTTGTTTGCATGTGACCTGTGGCCCCACCAGAAAAGTACCTGCTAGAAATAGGCATGAGCATGAGATTGCCAAACCCGCCTCAGTTCGCAATCTCTGAATCAATGGGGTAACGATAGGAGAAACATATGATGGCTGGATATGGTATGGCAGGTGGATTTGGCTGGATATTCATGGTCCTGTGGTGGGTACTCATTGTGGTTGGCATCGTTGCGCTGGTGAAGTGGATGGGGTCCTCTTCCGATTCCGGTGCGCGCAAGGACGGTGGCGGCAGGTCGCTGGATATTCTCAAAGAGCGCTATGCGCATGGAGAAATCGACGAGCAGGAATTTCAGAAACGCAAACGCGATTTGCTGCAGTAATCCCGAGGTTGCTGCAGAAAGTGCTTCGTAACTGATCGAAAGAAAGGAATGAGCATGAATCGGAAAAGCGGATTCTGGATTGGGCTGTGGGTGGTGCTCACAATCGTGACGGGCTTCCTCGCATTTGGCACGGGCATCGGTTCAACGGGTTACGGGATGTGGAATGTAAGCGGCCCAATGAATGGCTGGAATGACAGTCTGCGCATGAATCGTTACGGCGGTGGATATGGAATGGGCGCCGGCATGATGGGAGGGATGTCTTCCGGGATGATGGGGCAGGTGGGCCCTGGTGGCATGCATGGCATGGGGATGGGCTACGGCACGATGGGCGGAGACTATCCAGGCATGCAGAATCAGCTGCCTGGTCTTACATCTGAGCAGTCACACAAGCTGAGTCAGTTGCAACAGGAGGCACAAGCACGCAACAGCACGCTGGCCCAGCAGCTTTGGACTGCGCAGGACAAACTCAATCTTTTGCAAATGCATGAAAAACGTGACTGGAACGCCATACGTGCAGCCTCGCAACAGGTATTCGAACTTCAGCGTCAGCAACACGATGCAGCCATTGATATGCAGCAAAAAGTCGATGGTTTGTTAACCGATAGCCAGCGACAGGAAATGGCGCGCTCCTGGCGGGGTGAAGGATGGACGGGAGCGCAATAGTGACTTTTTTAAAGCAGATAGGCCGTAGACGTTTTCTGAATGCTTTAGGTGGAACCGCCTTGATGGGGATGGTGCCGGGCGCCGTTCGATCTACGCAAAGCGCCGCGGCGGCATCAACCCCATTCATCCCTGACCTTGAAATTGAACTGCGTGCAGTGCAGGACCAAGTGCCGCTTTATCAAGGTCCTCAAACCAACGTCTGGCGCTATCGTGCCAAGGTGCTCAAAGGCGATGCACAGGCCGTTTCGCATCACCCCGGGAGCCCACTTGGGCCGGTGATTCGGGTCCACCGTGGCATGCGGGTGCGTATCCATTTCATCAACGAGTTACCGCAACCCAGCGTGGTGCACTGGCATGGACTGCTGGTGCCGGAAGCAGCCGATGGCCATCCGCGTTATGCCGTGGGTCCGGGCGGACGCTATGTATATGAATTCGAGATGATCAATCGCGCGGGCACCTACTGGTTCCACCCGCATCCGCATGGCATGACGGGCTCCCAGGTATATGCCGGCCTGACCGGCATGTTGATCGTGACCGATGACGAAGAGCGCGCACTCAAGTTGCCAGACGGCAATCGCGACGTGGGCCTGGTGATTCAGGATCGCAGCTTTACCCGAGACAACCAGTTGCAGTACCTGAGTCAGGGCGGCGGCATGATGGGAATGATGGGCGGCATGACGGGGTTTCTGGGCGACCGCATACATGTCAACGGACGACCGAATTTTATCCTTGCAGCCGAGCGCAAGCCGTATCGACTGCGTCTGCTCAATGGTTCGAATTCCCGCATCTACAAACTGGCCTGGAGCGATGGCTCACCGGTGACGGTGATTGGCACCGACGGCGGCTTGCTGGCTGCACCGGTGAGTCGGCCCTATGTCACTCTCGCGCCTTCAGAACGTGTAGAGGTGTGGGTGGATTTCTCGACGCGCACAGCAGGTGAAGAAATCGGACTGGTCAGCTTGCCGTTCGCCGCTTCGATTGGCGGCGGCATGATGATGGGCGGCAGCGCGCCGGCGCAAGGATCGGCTTTTCCCATACTCAAAGTACGCATGGGGCAGGGGGCTGCTGCGTCTGAGCCCTTACCTGAAAAGCTGACAAGCATTCCCGCCTTGCGTCCCGAGCACGCGCACAACCTGAATAATCCGCGGCCCATTCGCGTAACAGCCAATGGCATGCGCTGGAGCTTGAACGGACGCATGTTTGAAATGCAAGGCGTGGCCAGCGATGAAATCGTCCGCTTGGGCTCGACCGAAGTATGGGAATTCATCAACGAAGCCAGCATGGGCATGATGGGCAGCATGCCGCATCCGCTCCATGTACACGGGGTTCAGTTCCGCGTGATGGATCGGCGTGTTCATCCCAGTGCGATGGCTGCCTGGCGTAGCGTGAGTGAAGGCTATGTGGACGAAGGCTGGAAAGACACCGCCCTGGTCATGCCGGGTGAACGGGTTCGGGTGCTGATGCGCTTCGAGAGTTTCCCGGGTTTGTTCCTGTATCACTGCCATAACCTGGAGCACGAGGATATGGGGATGATGCGCAATTTTCTGATCAAGGCGTAATCGCGCGAGAAGGCTGCTATGGAAATCTACACTTGCCCAATGCATCCCGAAGTACAACAAGCGGGCCCGGGTGCCTGTCCCAAATGTGGCATGGCGCTGGAACCGATGGGCGTGCCGGCGGCCGTCGCGAAAACTGAATACACCTGTCCGATGCATCCCGAAGTGGTGCAGGACCATCCCGGCAGTTGCCCCAAATGCGGCATGGCGCTGGAACCGCGCACCGTAACGGTGGAAGAGGACGATGCCGAGTTGCGCGATATGTCCCGCCGCTTTTGGTTCAGTACGATTCTGGCCATTCCAGTGTTCATCAGCGCCATGGGGGCTGAATTCTGGCCCGATACGTTTGCAGAATTCATCAGCCCCCGGAACCGTCAATGGCTGGAAATGCTGCTGGCGACCCCGGTGGTGCTGTGGGGTGGCTGGCCATTCTTTGTCCGTGGTTGGCGGTCGGTTGTTACCTGGAATCTCAACATGTTTACCCTCATTGGCCTGGGCGTGGCAGTGGCTTGGGGCTATAGCATGGTGGCCATGGGGATGCCGGGCATTTTCCCGCTGTCGGTATTCAATGAGATGGGCGTGGTGCCGGTTTATTTCGAGGCCGCAGCCGTGATTACTACGCTGGTCTTGCTGGGACAGGTGCTTGAGTTGCGTGCCCGCAGCCAGACGAATGCCGCGATCAAATTGCTGCTTGGACTGGCGCCGAAAACGGCGCGCATTGTCCGGGATGATGGCCGCGAAGAAGATATCCCGCTTGATCAGGTTCAACCCGGCGATCAATTGCGCATTCGTCCTGGTGAAAAAATCCCGGTTGACGGCACCGTCATCGAAGGCATGAGCCACGTGGATGAATCCATGGTGACCGGCGAACCGATTCCAGTCGAAAAACATGCAGATACAAAAGTGATCGGCGCGACGGTGAACGGCACCGGCAGTCTGTTGATGGCCGCAGAAAAAGTCGGCGCTGAAACCTTGCTGGCACAGATCGTACAGATGGTTGCAGAAGCGCAACGCTCACGTGCGCCGATCCAGAAGCTGGCAGACGTGGTCTCTGGTTATTTTGTTCCGGCGGTGGTAATTGTGGCGTTGATTACCTTTGGCGTGTGGGGCCTGTGGGGCCCGGAACCGCGTCTGGCCCATGCGGTGATCAATGCTGTGGCCGTACTCATCATCGCCTGCCCTTGCGCGCTGGGGTTGGCCACGCCGATTTCGATCATGGTCGGTACCGGGCGTGGCGCCACGATGGGGGTGTTGTTCAAGAATGCTGAAGCGCTGGAGGTGATGCGCAAGGTCGACACATTGGTGGTGGACAAGACCGGCACGCTGACCGAAGGCCACCCCGAGCTGGTGAGTATTACGCCAGCAGCGGGGTTCGATGAAGCAGAAATCGTGCGCCTGGCCGCCAGCCTCGAACGTGCCAGCGAGCATCCGCTGGCTGCGGCCATCGTCCGCGGCGCGGAAAAGCGTGGCGCGCAGTTAGTGTCGGCTGAAAACTTCCAGTCGGTTACCGGCAAGGGCGTTACGGGCAGGGTGGCCGGCCGCAAGATCGCGCTGGGCAATATCAAGCTGATGCAGGATCTGGGTATCGACGTCGGCGACCTGCCGACCCAAGCCGATGCCTTGCGCGAGCAAGGTCAGACCGTGATGTTGCTGGGTGTCGATGGTCATGCTGCCGGTCTCATTGGTGTGGCCGATCCGATCAAATCGACCACTGAAGAGGCGATCCGTCTGCTGCACGAAGAAGGCATCGAGATCGTCATGTTGACTGGTGACAGCCGCAAGACCGCCGAGGCTGTTGCTGCGAAACTGGGCATCGATCGGGTACAGGCCGAGGTGTTACCCGATCAGAAAGCCGCGGTGATCAAACAGCTGCAAGCTGACGGCCGCGTGGTCGCCATGGCGGGCGATGGCATCAATGATGCGCCTGCCCTGGCTCAGGCCCAGGTCGGCATCGCCATGGGCACCGGCACCGATGTGGCCATGGAAAGCGCCGGGGTCACACTGGTCAAGGGCGACCTGCGTGGCATCGTGCGTGCGCGCAAGCTATCACGCGCGACCATGAGCAACATTCGCCAAAACTTGTTCTTTGCTTTTATCTATAACGCGCTGGGCGTACCCGTGGCTGCTGGGGTGCTGTATCCCGTTTTCGGTCTATTGCTTTCGCCCATGATCGCAGCGGCAGCGATGAGCTTCAGCTCGGTATCGGTGATTTCCAATGCTTTGCGCTTGAGGCGCGTGAGCGTTTGAAGGCACTCGCGTGCGGCAGCATGCTGATGCGAACAGCTGTGCTCAGGCCGCAGACAGCGGCCTGAGGACGATGGGGTGTGCGGGGATGGATAGTATGGTTTGGTGAGTTGGCTGATTATCAGTAAATGTCGCAGCCCACTCGCCCGATTGGCGCATGCTTAGTTTTTGACGCCGGGCTTTCTGCCAGGAGAGGGACGCGGGATGAAACCGGCAATGCGACACTGCAAGCTTTTGACGGCTTTGCCGTCGCTATATCGGGTCACGCTGCATTTCGAAATTTCACCCATGGCCGACAGCTCCATCAAGGAAGATTGAATCGCAGCAAGCGGCAAGCCTGTTGCAGTTGCAATCTCTGAGTCGAGAAGTTGGCCATGCCGTTTTAAATGAGTGAGGATGATGTCGCTGTGCATGTTGATTACCTCTATGACGGTTGGGACGGGGAAATTTTCGACAAAATTGCCTGTTAAAACATGATCTTTTTTGACGCAAAAAATGATGTCTACTAAGGACCGCAAAGCTATTTGCTGCCCTATAGTCTACTAGAAATACAACATTTTAGGTTTTAAACGTGGTTTTGGCGTGTAATCAGGCGTTTCGGGCACATAGCGTCACGATTTGCTGCGACTGGTTTGCTCATTGTTTGTGCAGATGTCTCGTCGCTGGCGCCAATATACGGCGTTCATTCATGCAGCTATCTAACGCGATCATCTGTTGACCTGCCTGGGTGACAATCGAAACCTCGTGAGGCGCGCTGGACCGGATGGCACCCGTGATGGGTGTGGAGAGCGCGCATCGGCCTGCCTCGACGAGTTGTTCGTTTTCCAGCGTTATAAGCCGCAGCTGGAGTCGGGTGGTGTCGGGCACCAGAAGATACTGGCGACCAGAAAGGGTAACGGTCGTGGACAGTCCCAATTCTGCCGAGCCGTAATGGTGGTTGGAAAATCCCCACAACGAGGCGATCTCGATCAATGCTTTTCCCTGTTCCCGGTAGGCTTTCAGCGTGCCGCCAATGTGCGGCGTGATCACGGCCGCAATCTCAGCGTGGCCATCGCCATCGAGGTCGGCCACCCCCACCGGATTGAGCCAGCGATTCGGTGTGCCGATGGCGGGCGATTGCGCGCTGATAGCCAAACCCTTGCCATGAGGGCGGATCAAAACCAGTCGTGCGCCGGAGTTGCGATGACTGACGATGGCAAGGATGGCTACCGCTTCGTTTTCAGCCAGCCTGACCAAGCGAGGCGCCTTGTCTTCGAACACTTCATCATGGGGGAGCTGCAGCGTAAGTTTGCGGCCGCTGCGCGTGGTAGCCACCAGGCTTGCGTATTCGTGCGGCTTGCCGAGAGCGAAATGGCCGTAGCGTTCAACCGGGTGGGCGTAGTGTGCATCAGTGATGGCTTCATTCACGTTTGCAGATCCACAACTACTGAGTATGAACAGGGTAAAAAATGAAAGCAGTGCGTGTTGAAAATTCATGGGAGCCGCTTTGATGGTCAGGTCATGAGTCGCTGACGCACTTTGGTCCTTACAGGAATCGACTTAACGCGGAGCCTGCCAGCAGTTGTTGTTGACCTGCCAGGTCATTGAAAGCTGTTCGCCGTTGGCATACAACACGTATTTGATGCCCATATAGTCTGAACCTTTGCGCCAAAACATGGCCAGCAGGTTTTTTTCGCCACTGGCAACGACGCTGGTATAGGGGATCACTTTGAGGGGGTTGCCATACTGGTTGGAGTAGTTTGAGGCTATCACCACAAAATGTCTGAAAGCCGGTTCGACTTCCTGGTCAAATGAAACCAGTTTGTCATTACAAAACGTGAACAAGAAGCGGCGACCCGCCGGATTGGCGGGCAGATCGTAGGCAAACAGACCATCGTTCCCGACAGACAGGGTTTTGTCGAAATTCCAGCTTTTGAGTGCCAGTTCGACTTCAGGCCGGCTCATGCCGTTTTTGAATTCACCCACTTCCCAAGCCTGGGCAGGCAGAGCGAACAGGAGTCCTGCTAGCAGGCACAATCTTGTTGTTTTTGTTGCCATGGCGTGAAAAGGGCTGGTATGAACCAGCCCTCAGCATACCGCAGCCATCAGGCCAAAGGTTTACTTGCCCATCACGGCACCAAAAACTTTCTTCAACAGATCACTACCGGCCTGGACGGGGTTGGCACGGATCGCGGCTTCTTTTTCCCCGATCAGGGTGTAGAGCCGGTCGAGGGTTTGCTGGGTGACATATTGCTCAACGTTTGCCTGGTTTTTATCGACCAGATTGAACTGTGCCGCAGCGCCGGCATAGCGATTGTATTGCTGCGCAAGGCCCACTTTATCGGTCGTTGTTTTGACAATGGGACCAAAGCGCTCTGTGAGTGAGGCTTCGGTTTTTTTGCGGAAAAAGTCAGTGGCCGAGGTTTTTCCGCCGGTCAGGATACCTTTGGCATCTTCCAGTGACATCTCCTTGACGGCGCCCACCAGCAAGGTCCTGGCTTCCGGAACAGCAGCTTCCGCGGCGCGGTTCATGGACAGCACCAGATCGTCTGCCTGTTTGCCCATGCCGAACATATGCATGGCTTTCTCGGCTTTTTGCAGACTGGGTGGCAGCGGTATTTTCAATGCCGGGTTGCCAAAGAATCCGTCTTTTTGCCCAAGTTGGGCCACCGCGGCATCAGCGCCCCGAGTCAGCGCTTCTTTCAGTCCGGCGTTGATGTCGGCGTTTGAGAGTGCATCCACACCCGTAGCAGCAGGTTGACTGTTTGACTTGTTCAATACGCCTTTCAACATCTCGCCAAAATCGAAAGCATGGGCGGGGAGGGCAAGCGTCAGGCCTGCGGCCAGTAGCGTCCAGCGTTTTGAAGAGGGGGAAATCATTGCACGTCTCCTTGATGAGTTTGAGGTCACAGGACTTCGGCGGCGTAATCCGCCAGACGCGAACGTTCACCGCGCTGCAGGGTGACATGACCATTGTGTGGCCAACCCTTGAAATGGTCGACCACGTAGGTGAGGCCAGAACTGCCTTCGGTAAGGTAGGGGGTGTCGATCTGCGAAATGTTGCCCAGACACACCACCTTGGTTCCCGGGCCCGCGCGCGTGATCAGCGTCTTCATCTGCTTGGGCGTGAGGTTCTGTGCTTCATCAATGATAAGAAACTTATTGAGGAAAGTCCGGCCGCGCATGAAATTTAACGATTTGACCTTGATCCTCGAGCGGATCAAGTCCTGCGTCGCAGCACGTCCCCAGTCGCCTGCCTCGTCATCGCTCTTGTTCAGTACGTCGAGGTTGTCTTCCAGCGCACCCATCCATGGCGTCATCTTTTCTTCTTCGGTACCGGGTAGAAAGCCGATGTCTTCACCTACCGGCACGGTGACGCGAGTCATGATGATCTCGGAGTAGATTTTCTTGTCCAGTACCTGTGCCAGGGCCGATGCCAGCGTGAGCAGGGTCTTGCCGGTGCCGGCCTGGCCGAGCAAGGTGACAAAATCGATTTCAGGATCCATCAATACATTGAGCGCAAAGTTCTGTTCACGGTTGCGTGCGGTAATGCCCCACACATTATTTTTCTGGTGACTGAAGTCGCGCACCGTGATCAATTCCGCCTGCTTGCCTTCTACCTTGATTACTTTGGCATAGAGCGGATTGGGGCCTTCCTGATACACGAATTCGTTGGGTAAAAAGGTTGAGATCAACGGTCCTTTGATGCGGTAATAGGTATGGCCGTTGGCCTGCCACGATTCCATGCCCTTGCCATGCGTGTCCCAGAAATCGGCCGGCAGCTCGCGCACGCCGGCGTAGAGCAGGTCGGTGTCTTCGAGTACCTTGTCGTTGAAGTAATCTTCTGCGGGCAGGCCCAGCGCACGCGCCTTGATGCGCATGTTGATGTCTTTCGACACCAGGATAACTTGTCGCTTGGGATGATGGCGCGACAGAAACAGCACCACACCGAGAATCTGGTTGTCGACCTTGCTGGTCGGCAGGTTCATCGGGATGTCGCCTGAAATCGCTTCGGTCTGCAGGAACAGTTTGCCGGTGGCGGCTTTGTGGCTATGTTGCCCAAGGGGCACGCCTTCCTCGATATTGTCGAGTTTGCTGACGAGCTCGTCGATGAAGCGGCTGGCCTGGCGCGCGTTGCGCGATACTTCAGTCATGCCTTTCTTGTGCATGTCGAGCTCTTCCAGCGTGGCGATCGGCACGTAGACATCGTGCTCTTCAAACCGGTACAGACTGGTGGGATCGTGCATCAGCACGTTGGTGTCCAGAACAAACAGTTTGGTTTGAGCAGCGGATTTTCTCGGCATGGTGAAGTGGTTGTGGCCCAGGGTTGAGAATATCTTCATCCTACATCAAGCGGTAGGCCACTTGTCTATCGAAAAAACTAAACTTTCAGCCTCAGCACGAGGTTGAGTCAGAGGCGTATTTCATGAGTAGAATAAAACGTTCTTCATAGCGGTCAACCGAGATGAGTGAAAGGCATAACCTCCGATTGGACATGCAGGCGTTCGTCTGTTGGGCCACCCGCAGCGCTCGGGTGCGTGTGAGCGTGCTGCTGATGCTGTGGGGCATGCCACTGCAAGCCCAGATAGCCTCGCACATTTTGTTGCAGGATTCGCCGCTGGCGGGTTTTCAATATCACGCGGGCAAGCAACTGTGGCCGCAGATGCAGGTGGGCGACGTGCTCACGCTGGCCCGCGAGCCGGACAACGTGCACGATGCAAAAGCCGTGCGAGTGGAGTGGCAGGGGCACAAGATTGGTTATGTGCCGCGTCGTGAAAACTCGGACGTGGCCCGCTTCATGGATGGCGGACACCTATTGGTTGCGCGTATCA
The DNA here is from genome assembly GCA_036568265.1 of Thiobacillus sp. Taxonomy (GTDB): domain Bacteria; phylum Pseudomonadota; class Gammaproteobacteria; order Burkholderiales; family Thiobacillaceae; genus Thiobacillus. Next base: position 9,517 of record DATCSW010000007.1, on the reverse strand, counting down.
ACCGGTTGGCTGAGGTACGCGATCCGTGGTCGCGGGTGCGGTTTGAAATACTGATTCCCGTGCAGCCAACCGGGCAGGTCACACCATGATGCGATTGTTTGCCTGGCTGATTCTCCTGATGAGTGCGTCGGCAAATGTGCATGCCGCGTCGCTCCCGCTTTCCAGTCTGACCTTGCCACCAGGATTTCAGATAGAACTGTTTGCCCGCGTGCCCAATGCCCGGCAAATGGCATTGGGCAAAACCATGCTGTTTGTGGGCAGCATGCGGGCGGGCAAGGTTTACGCGATTCCGTTGCAAGGCGCGCGCACGCCACGTGTGATTGCCGACAATCTCGACATGCCGGTCGGCGTGGCGTTTCGCGAGGGCGATCTGTATGTGTCGGCAGTGAGTCGGGTGCTTCGCTTGCGCGATATCGAGGCGCGAGTGAAGCACCCGCCCAAACCCGAAGTGGTGAGTGCCGCTTACCCGAGTGAAACGCATCACGGCTGGAAATTCATTGCCTTTGGCCCTGATGGAAAACTGTACGTGCCGGTGGGCGCCCCCTGCAATATTTGCGAGCCCGACCCGGACCGCTTTGCGACGATTACGCGGCTCGACGTGAATAGCGGAAAAATTGAAGTGGTCGCGCGCGGTGTGCGTAACTCGGTAGGTTTCGACTGGCATCCGCAAAGTGGGGAGCTGTGGTTTACCGACAATGGGCGCGATTGGCTGGGCGACGATGCACCGCCGGATGAACTCAATCGCGTAAGCCAGCTGGGCCAGCATTTTGGCTACCCGTATTGCCATGGCGGTACGATTGCCGACCCCGAGTTGGGACAGTCAAGACCGTGCAACGAATTCGTGGCACCGGTGCAAAATCTGGGCGCCCACGTCGCCAGTCTGGGCATGCGGTTTTACACGGGCACGGCTTTTCCGGCACGCTATCAGCATGCGGTTTTCATTGCCGAGCACGGCTCGTGGAACCGCAGCCGCAAAAGCGGCTATCGCATCAGCATGGTGCGTTTGCAGAATAATCATGCAGTCAGCTACGAACCGTTCATCAGCGGTTGGCAGAGCAACGAGTCTGCCTGGGGCCGCCCTGCTGATGTGCTGGTGATGCCTGACGGCAGCCTGCTGGTGTCGGATGACCACGCAGGTGCGATTTATCGCGTGTCGTATCGCGGCAAGCGCTAGCCTGATGCCGAGTGGGCTGAGGTCCGGGCGGGCCGCGCCTGTTAGAATCGCCCCCATGAAATTGCTTGTCCTGGATACCTCGACTGAATACTGCTCGGCCGCATTGTGGCTGGATGGCGAGGTGCGCGCGCGACGGGTGCGGGCCGACCAGCAACACAGCAGCTTGTTGCTGCCGATGGTGGATGCACTCCTGAGGGAGTCAGCACTGAGTCTGCGTCAGCTTGATGGTATCGCCTATGGTGCCGGGCCCGGCTCATTTACGGGTTTGCGCATTGCCTGTGCGGTCACGCAGGGCCTGGCATTTGGTGCCGACCTGCCAGTTGTGGGCATTTCCACGCTGGAATCCATTGCAGAACAGACCGATGCTGACCGCGTGCTGACGGTGCTCGATGCGCGCATGGCCGAGGTCTACTGGGCTGCGTATCAGCGCGAACCTACAGGTTGGCGCTGTATCAGCGAACCTGCGCTGGCGCTGCCAGAGTCGGTGTGCGTGCCGGACGGTGCGGGCTGGATCGGCGCCGGTAATGGCTTTGCTGCCCTGGGCGAGGTGTTGCGCCCACGTTTGGCAAACCAGCTTGCGCGTATTGACGACACCATCATGCCCGACGCGGCAGCGATGGCACCGCTCGCAGTCGCCGCGTTTGAGCGGGGCGAAGGCATGGACGCCGCGCTGGCCGCGCCGATTTATCTGCGCGACAAAGTGGCGCTGACGATCAATGAGCGCCGTGCGAGACAAACAGCATGAGCGGGATGCCGGATATTCCCGTTCATGCTGTTGAACATCGCATGCGCCCGATGTTTGAGGCTGACCTGCCGCGTATCCATCGCATCGAGTTGGCGAGCTACGAGCATCCCTGGACACCCGGCAATTTTGCCGACTCCCTGCAAGCGGGCTACAGCATGTGGGTCCACGAAGCCGATGGCGAGGTGATCGGGTATTACGCCATGGTGGCGGCCGCAGGCGAGGCGCATATCCTGAATCTCACCATCGCGCCCAGCTGGCGCCGACATGGTTTGGGTCGAGATTTGCTCGCACACTGTCTGGCACGTGCGTGCGATCACCATGCTGAAAGTGTTTTTCTGGAAGTGCGTACTTCCAATGTGGCCGCAATTGCGCTGTATCACAGCAGCGGATTTGCTGATCTCGCGGTGCGACGTGACTATTACCCCTCACGCAATGGCCGCGAGGACGCGCTCATCATGACGCTAGAGCTGACATGCTGAGCCGTGACGATGTGTTCAAAGAACTGGGCATAGGCCCGGTGTGGCGGCTGCGCGATGTCCCCGGCGAGGTGCCACGTGATTCGGCTTCCGCCCCCATCCAGAATTGGGAACAATTGGCCGATGCCGTGGCGCATTGCACCGCTTGCCAACTACACGGCACGCGCACCCAGGGCGTGCTGGGCGTAGGCGATCGCGACGCCGACTGGTTGATCGTCGGCGAAGCACCGGGTCCCGAAGAGGATGAACAGGGCGAGCCGTTCATGGGTGAGACGGGCAAGCTGCTGGATGCCATGCTCGCGGCCATCGGGCTGACTCGCAGCAAGAATGTCTACATTACCAACGTGCTGAAATCGTGTCCGCCCGGCAACCGCAATCCCGAGCCGGAAGAAGTGGCCGCTTGTTGGCCTTACCTGCAAGCTCAGATCGAGCTCATTCAACCCAAAATCATCCTCGCGCTGGGCCGCCTGGCCGCGCAAAATTTGCTGGGAACCGATGAAACCATCGGCCATTTGCGTGGCCAGGTACATGCGTATCAGGGCGTGCCACTGGTGGTGACGTATCACCCGGCTTACCTGTTGCGCAAGCCAACCGACAAGGCGCGCGCATGGGAAGACCTGTGTCTTGCACGGCGACTGATGTCGCCTCCCGCTTAATTGTTTAATCTGTATTGAATGGTCTGACTGTTTATGAAACTCCTGCATTCTGCTTTGCGTTTTCGTGTGAATTACTTCTCCGATCTGGGCCGCCATCAGGTGGTGGTGTGGATGCCGGGTGATACCCCGCCGGTCGATGCCCAGGTGGACGTAGGCCCCAAGATTGAGCACGAGGTGCCGAACGAGGCGTTCCGCAGCGATATTGTCCAATTGAAGATGGGCCGGTTTTATCCGTCGATGCTGTTGCTCGCCGACGACGCGCCCGGGCCGATGTTCCGCGTGATGAAATTGAACGACGCCAGCTTTGTCGCCAATTTCAGTCATCCGCTGCAAGGCCGTATTTTCAGCATCGACAGCGGCAAGAGCGACGTCTCGACCCAGCCGGTGGGAAAAGTAGAACAATTGCTGGAATGGAGCGGCATGGACTCGCAGATGCTGACGCCAACCGATTTTGAAGGACCGGACGCATTCAGCCGCGAGGACGAAGCCCCCGATGCCGAGTTCTATGCTCAACCCAGAAAACTCATCCATGTCGATGCCGTCTGCGCGCGCCGCATTCAGGCGCTGTATCGCACGGTATTGCCGGAAAAAGCGCGAGTGCTCGACCTGATGGCCGGCTGGCGTTCGCATTTGCCCGATACGGTGGGTTCTACAGTGGGCCTGGGCATGAATGCCGAAGAACTGGCCGAGAATGCGCAGTTGGCCGAGCGCGTTGTGCACGATCTCAATCTGGACCCCACGCTGCCTTTTCCCGATGCCAGCTTCGATGCCGTGGTGTGCACGGTATCGTTCGAATACTTGACCCAGCCGCATCAAATCGTGGCCGAAGCCAAGCGGGTGTTGAAGCCGGGCGGCATGTTGGTGGTGACGGTGTCGAACCGCTATTTCCCGCCCAAGGTGATCAAGCTGTGGACCGAACTGCACCCGATGGAGCGCATGGCCTGGGTCGGCACGCTGATCAAGCAGGCCGGGTTCAAGAAAGTGGAAACCTACGTTGAGCGCGGCCTCAAGCGGCCCAAGGATGATCGCTACGCCGACAAGCTCGAAGAGTCCGATCCGCTGTTTGCCACCTGGGGGGTGGCGTAAACTTCAGCCTTCAATCTGTACCAACCCGGGAGACAAAAATGTTTGCATGGCTCAGAGCGTTTAAATTGGTGATGTTGGGAAGTCTGGTGATGGCATTGTCTGGCTGTGGCTATAACACCTTCCAGTCAACCGATGAAGAAATCAAGGCCACCTGGGCTGAAGTGCTGAACCAGTATCAGCGTCGCGCCGATCTGGTGCCGAATCTGGTCAACGTGGTGAAAGGCTACGCAGCGCACGAGAAAGATGTGTTTATCTCGGTGACTGAAGCCCGTGCCCGGGTGGGTGCGATTCAGGCGACGCCTGAACTGGTCAACGACGAAGTGGCTTTCCAGAAGTTCATCGCCGCGCAGGGCGAGCTCACCGGTGCAATTTCTCGACTGTTGCTGGTGGCTGAAAACTATCCGCAGTTGAAAGCGGATGGACTGTTCCGCGATCTGCAGGCACAGCTCGAAGGCACCGAAAACCGCATCACTGTCGCGCGCAACCGCTATATCGGCGCGGTCAAAACCTACAACATCGCGGTGCGCTCCTTCCCGTCCAACCTGACGGCGATGCTGTTTGGTTACACCATCAAACCCAGCTTCACGGTGGAAAACGAACAGGCCATCGCCACGCCGCCCAAGGTGGATTTTGGTACCGCGACGCCGGCACCGAGCCCCGCGCCTGCTTATTAAACCTTCAATGACCCGGTTGCTGCAGATGCAATCGAACACCCCTCATTGCCCGCTATGGCGGCGACTGGGGTTCGGTTTTTTGCTCGCGATGTTGGCACTGTCCGCCTGGGCTCAGGTGGCAGTGCCGGAGTTGTCGCGCCGCGTGACGGATTTGACGGGCACGCTGAGCAATCAGCAAGCGGACGTGCTTGAAAGCAAGCTCGCGACGTTCGAGGCAAAAAAGGGGAGCCAGATCGCGATCTTGATCGTGCCGACCACCGAGCCCGAAGACATCGCCCAGTATGGTATTCGCGTGGCCGACCAATGGAAAATAGGCCGCGAAAAGATCGATGATGGATTGATCCTGATCGTAGCCAAGAACGATCGTAAATTACGGATTGAGGTCGGTTACGGTCTGGAAGGCGTCATACCCGATGCGATTGCCAAGCGGGTGATCGCCGAAACCATTACGCCTTATTTCAAGGCAGGTGATTTCAATGGCGGTATTGAAGCAGGCATCCTGCAATTAATGGGATTGATTGAGGGCGAGCCGCTGCCGCAGCCCAGCCAGCAAAGCGAGGGAGGTGAGGGAGGTGAGGCGTCCTTTGTCCTGCTCACCTTTGGTGGCGTCATCGCGGGTTGGCTGCTCTCGGCCATGATGAGCCGCCCAGCCGCGGGGGGAGTTGCCGCGCTGGGTAGTGGGGTGGTGGGGGCGTTGTTGTTGGGCTTGACCCCCATCGTGTTGCTTGTTGCGGTTTTCGTTTTTGCAGGCGTGGCATCAGGATTCCGAAGTGGTGGAGGCTGGTCCAGTGGAGGCGGAGGTGGACTCGGCGGAGGTGGAGGCGGCTCCTGGGGCGGCGGCGGGGGTGGGTTTGGCGGCGGAGGCTCATCAGGCTCATGGTAAATATCAAGCGTTGGTTTAAACATCTATTCATGCCGCCCTGGGCGTGGCGCCGTGCATTTTCTCAGACCACGCTCGACGTGATCGAGACGGCCATTCGTGCCAGCGAAACCACGCACAATGGAGAAATCCGTTTTGCCATCGAAAATACGCTCTCCGCATTCCAGGTGTGGCGCGGCATGACCGGCCGTGAACGCGCAGTCGAGGTATTCTCCAACCTGCGGGTGTGGGATACCGAGCACAACAGCGGCGTGCTGGTTTACCTGCTGCTGGCCGACCACGACATTGAAATCGTTGCTGATCGCGGCATTGCCGCGCGGGTGGGTGCCGCCGCATGGGAAGCAGTCGCACAAACCATGGAAGCTGCATTCAGACAAGGCGATTTCGAGCGCGGCGCGTTGGCCGGCATCCAGCAGATCAGTACACTATTGACGACACATTTCCCCCCAACCGGAGATAATCCGGATGAGTTGGCGAATCGGCCCGTAATAATCAGGAGATGAGATGCAGGCGTATTTGTTGTGGTGGATTCTGGCAGCGGTGTTGGTGGGGATAGAACTCACCACCGGTACCTTCTATTTATTGGTGTATGGCGTTGCGGCGGCGGCGGCGGGCGTTGCTGCCTGGCTGGGTGCGGGCCTGGTCATGCAACTGCTGGTGGCGAGTGTGATTGCCGTGCTGGGTACGCTGGCGTTACGGCATTGGAAGCGCAACACCGACCATCCGGAGTCCAATGTGCAGGATATGGATATTGGTAAAACGGTTCAGGTCGAATCCTGGCAGGATGGCCGTGGCCAGGTCAAATATCGAGGCGCGGTATGGGATGCCGAGGCCGAATCGCCCAATGTGGATAGCTCACGTGGGCTAATCATTCGGGCAGTTAAAGGCAACACACTTATTCTGGGTAACTAATCCCCACACGGGGCGAAAAGGGAAAAAATGGAAACAGTCGCGCTGGTTATTCTGATCGTCATCGCCATCGTCGTTGCTAAAGGCGTTCGCGTGGTGCCACAGCAAAACGCCTGGGTGGTCGAACGTCTGGGCAAGTTTCACGCCGTGCTCGCGCCGGGTCTCAATCTGGTGATCCCATTCATCGATGCGGTCGCCTACAAGCATTCGCTGAAGGAAATTCCGCTCGATGTACCCAGCCAGATTTGCATCACGCGCGACAATACGCAGTTGTCGGTCGATGGCATTCTGTATTTTCAGGTCACGGACCCGAAGATGGCGTCTTACGGGGCGAGCGACTATATCGCGGCGATTTCGCAACTGGCGCAAACGACCCTGCGCTCGATGATCGGTAAAATGGAAATGGACCGTACCTTTGAAGAGCGTGATGACATCAACCGGGGTGTGGTGATGGCGTTGAATGAAGCCTCGACCAACTGGGGCGTCAAGGTGTTGCGCTATGAAATCAAGGACTTGACCCCGCCAAAAGAAATTCTCCACGCCATGCAGCGCCAAATTACGGCTGAGCGTGAAAAGCGCGCGCTGATTGCCTCGTCCGAGGGCCGCATGCAGGAACAGATCAATATCGCCACCGGCGAGCGTAACGCGGCGATTCAGGAGTCCGAAGGCGAGAAACAGGCCGCCATCAACGTTGCGGAAGGTGAGGCCGAGGCGATCAAGGCGATTGCTGTCGCCAATGCGGAGGCCATAGCAAGGGTGGCACGCGCCATCGAGTTGCCGGGAGGCATGCATGCGGTGAACCTGAAAGTCGCTGAAAAATATGTCGAAGCCTTTGCCGGCATCGCCAAGACCGGCAATACCCTGATTGTGCCGTCCAATATGGCCGATATCAGCACGCTGATTGCGGGGGCGATGAGCGTGGTGAAGTCACAGGGCGGAGCGGCTGTAACGGCCAAAGGCCAGTAGCGCGCGCGATCTTGGTCTAGGGGCTTAAGTATCCATCAGTTCAGCCGATGGACTTAATAAGCCTCGTCAGAAAAGTACCCACATCATGAAATGGATTTTCAGGTCTTTGCTGGCAACTCTGATCGGGATGCTCGCATCGGTAACCGTATCAGCAAACGCAAGCCACATCGTTGATGCTCAGCTTCCTTCCGGGAAAGTGGCCAGTGCCTACTTCCAGGCTGGGAAAAAGGATCGTCCTGCTGTGCTGGTCTTGCATGGCTTTCTTCAAACGCGCGCTTTCCCCACCGTGGTCAGTGTCGTGGAGGCTGTCTCGACTGCCGGCTATACCAGTCTGGCGCCGACCTTGTCTCTGGGGATTACGAAACGCAATAAAAGCCTGCCTTGCGAAGCTGTGCACATGCACACCATGGAGGAGGATGCGGCAGAACTCGCTTTTTGGGTGCGCTGGCTGGTTAAGAAAGGTTATCCCAGTGTGATTCTGGTGGGCCACAGCTATGGCAATTTGCAGTTACTCACTTATCTGGGGCGCCAACCATCGCCTGCCGTGAAGCAGGTCCTCATGATCAGCCTGACAGACGTGGAAAAAAAGCAAAACGCCCAGCAGCGCTCGGCGCTGGCCGAGGATTTGCGTAGCCGGATTGCCAAGGGGAGCCGGGCTTTGGTTGATGCCGAAATGGGGCATTGCAACAAGTATGTCAGCCCGCCCGCGGCCTTGCTGTCCTATGTGTCGATCAGCCGGGAAAGTATTCTGGGTGCGTTGGCAAAATCTACTGTCCCTACTGAGGTGATCATGGGGAGCAAGGATGATCGCATGGGACCCGACTGGATCGAGAAACTGATTTCGCGTGGCATTGTGGTCCGCGTCATCCCAGGGGCCTCCCATTTCTTTGATAACCAGTACGAGTTCGATCTGCAGGAATCCGTCCTGAAATCATTGCAGGGCGCCGCGTCCAAGCGTTGAAACATGCCGCTTTCTTTTCCTCGATGGCGATTCTCGCCGCGCCCGATCGCCCATTACGCACTGGTGTTATCGCTGATATTAATTACGGCGCTGGCATGGCTGGCGGTGGCTGTTTTGTACGATACCGCGCACCTCAAGGAAGAGGTTGCACTTTCAGATGAAAAACTGGCCCGACAGGAACTCGACGAAGCAATCGTCTTGTTGACTGAGCACGCCTATCGTACCGCCCAGGCCATGATGGCGTGGGACGAAGCGAGACAGCAGCTTGAAGATCCAATTTATTACGGATATTGGCGGCATTCCCGTGCACTTGCTGCGGGGGTGATTCCGGATACGCTGGCTGCAGTCGATCTATATGACCTGAATGGACATAGCTTGTCGACTGTATCTTCGAAGGAGGCCAGCATGCCCGACAGTATCAGGCCTCAGAATATCCAGCCTTTCATGAAGCGGGAAGGCGAACATGGGTACGTCTATTATTTTTTCCCGTTTTACCGGAGCCCCGATCAAGTACATCTGCTGGGTTATATGGGCTTCAAATTTGACTTGCAACAAGAGCTTCACCAGCTGAGAAAATTCCGTTATCTGGATTTGTCCAGCGTGGATATTGGGGTGAATGAAGATCGCAGTGTGCCGCTGCATGAGCTTGTGTCCAGACTGGCATTCCAGACGATTGCAAATCCGGAGACGCGGGCGCTGGAAAAAATCATCAGTCGATCGTTTTATGAAATTGTGGCCATTATTGTCCTCATTTCCCTATTGGCCTATCTGGCGATCGTGTCGGTCATTACCAAGCCATTACGCCATTTATCCAGCCATATCGATGACATGAGACGGGGTAAAGGCATATTGAACCGCCCCGGGTTTCGTGGAGGCCATTTGGTTTAAGTGCAGGCCGTTGACTCGGCCTGTTCGGCGAGTTGCCTGTAGTAGTTTGCCTCAGCTTCGGCGGGCGGGATATAGCCGATGGGTTCGAGCAGCCTGACGTGG
>DATCSW010000006.1:0-174994 GCA_036568265.1 Thiobacillus sp. | reverse complement strand
TTGCCGGGCGCGTTGAACGACGCAGATTCAGCGGTGGAAGACTCTTTCGCCAATGGCCTGCTCGACTGCCCGCATTACACCCGGCCCGAAGTCTGGCAAGGTGAAGCCGTACCGGACGTATTGAAAGGCGGCAACCACGCTTCCGGTTCCGATTCCGATTCCGATGGCACTAAAAGCAATCAACAAAAAAATAGCGGCCCGCAGGCCGCCATTTTAAAATCGACAGACTTATTTCAGATTGACTTGCGGCGGCGCATTACACCCAAACCTGCCAGACCAATTCCAAGCAGAGCCAATGAAGCAGGCTCAGGCACATTGCCGGGCCCTGTTCCGCCGGGAACACTGGTAATTCCCGTAATTACAAATTGACCCGGTGCAGACATCGTATCAACACAACATGCCGTCCCCGTAAACAAGCCCCAAGTACCATTCCCCAACACGAGCGGATTCGTAAAGAACCAGTCATTTTCGTCCGCTGAGTTACTGAAGTTCGCGTCTGTAGCATAGCCATCAAGAATACCATTTGTGACCATGGCATCCATACCCGCGGTAGTGCCGCCAATATCATTTAGGACGCCTGTCCACTGGAATAACTGCCAGCTGGCTTCCGGGGTACCAAAAACACCAATTCTGACCCCACCATTGTCAGAATATGACGAGGCTTGTGCACCATGCCAGTGCTGGCCGAACATCGTGATCGTCCCGTTGCCATTATCTTTCCAACCAAAAGCAACCAGGTGAGCATTAGCCACCCCTGACATGCAAAACAGCCCAAGGCCAGTCGCCGCTACGATTTTTTTCAAGGTATTCATATAGTTCTCCATTCTCCCGGTAAAGCTACTTACCATTTAACTACTTACCATTTAAAACAAGGCCTGAACGGCAGCCTGCTGAATTGCAAATTTTAAGTATTACAACCGCTATCAAGCACAGCGTATGCCAGCTCTGGATATTTTTATTTGTACGATACAAATCAATAAGATACTGTTCAGCCCAGACTTCCAATCCAAAGTGCTTAGTATGAATTGTAAAAATAACCGACATTTGTAAACTCAAAACGTACGCGTCGTCATCTGGATTTAAAGCTATAAACTAATCGCCTTGATTTAGAATTTTGTCATGCAAGCCTACGACGCCATCCTTCCTGCTCCAATGTGCCCACTCGGTATCTGTTTCACGGGTGACGCACTGACTCGGGTGGCATTTCTACCGGCACGTACCGCACGCATCACACACGGCACTGATTCGCGTGTGCGTTGGCTGACCCGCGAACTGGAGGCTTACTGGGCGGATCCCGCTCATTCATTCGACCTGTCTTTCGTGCAACAGGGCACGCCTTTCCAGATACGCGTGTGGAACACCCTTCTAGACATTCCGGCTGGCCAACCCACAACCTACGGCGAACTAGCGAAGCAACTCGGGACGGCAGCACGTGCGGTGGGCCAGGCGTGTGGATCGAATCCCCTGCCTATCGTTTTTCCTTGTCATCGCGTCGTATCGGCAAGCGGACTAGGTGGGTTCATGCACGCCTCTGCAGGTGCGCCGCTGGGTGTGAAGGCCTGGTTATTGAACCATGAAAAGCCTGCTCAAACTCCGCCATGAACGAGGTGTTGATTGACCGGTTTTGCGACCATTTGTGGCTGGAGGACGGGCTGGCCAATTTAACGCTGACGGCTTACCGGCGCGACCTGGTGGCTTTTGGAAGCTGGCTGGAAAAAGCGCGAAAACAAGTGCTGAAAGCTGCGGTACCAGGCGACATTGAAGCGTATTTGGCGTGGCGCTTCAGCCAGCGCACGCAACCGCGCAGTGCAGCACGCTACACCTCGACGCTCAAACGCTTTTATCGCTATCTCCTACGTGAAAACCTGATCAGTGCCGATCCCACAATCAACCTCGATAGCCCCAAGCTGCCGCGTTCGCTGCCCAAAACATTGACTGAAGACGATGTGGAACGCCTGCTCGACAGCTCCGACATCAATACACCATTAGGCTTGCGCGATCGCGCGATGCTGGAAACGCTCTATGCAACGGGTTTGCGTGTGTCTGAACTGGTGGGTCTGAAACTGACTGCTGTGAATTTGAACGACGGCGTGCTGCGCGTAACCGGCAAGGGCAACAAGGACCGGCTGGTGCCGCTGGGCGAAGAGTCAGTGCAATGGCTCAAACAATACTTGAGCGATTCGCGTCCACAACTGCTGAACAAACAATTATCCGATGCAGTGTTTGTAACCGCGCGCGGTGACGGCATGACGCGACAGGCGTTCTGGTATCTGATCAAGCGCCGCGCCACTGCCGCCGGCATCACACGGCCCTTGTCACCGCACACGCTGCGCCACGCGTTTGCCACCCACCTGCTCAACCACGGCGCTGACTTGCGCGTAGTGCAGATGCTGCTTGGCCACAGCGACATTTCCACTACGCAGATTTACACGCATGTGGCGCGCGAACGGATGAAGCAGTTGCACGCGCAACATCACCCGCGCGGTTGATTCACACCCGTTTGCTGGGCTTGGCCAGGTAAAACCACTCCTGTCCGACTAGCGCCCGGGGATTGGGGAACACGATATAGCCTGCACTGTCGGCCACAACAGGCGTGCCATCGTGACGCGTGCCGATCAACTCACCCTGACTCACCGGATCAAAACTGGACCAGGCGCGTGCGAACTGATCGTCAGCATGCGCGCGATCAATCACTTCGTACAAACGCAAAGCCTCGGTTTCCGCCACGGGTGCAGGTTGGACTGCACGACTGAGTTGCAGATGGGCCAAGGTATTCAGAATGGCACGATAAGCCACATCGGGGGCGGCCGGATCATCATGTTGGCCACATTCGAGCGTGAGCGCGATGCCGCCCTGCGCGCGCATGTATTCGGTGGTACCCACGCCGTAATGGACGTCGGCTTCGCGCGCGGAGACGCCCGCAGCCAGACGTCGTGCGACACCGGTGGCGTAAGTGTCCAGCCAACCGTCGACAAAGCGGCGAACGCCCAGCCGCAGCGCCAGCGCGGTTTCCTCGGCGTTGCGTGAAAACGGCTCCAGCGTACCGCTGTTGTCCTGTGGCCCCAGCATGACAAATGGCTGGCCGGCCGTGTGGAATGAATGCAGATCGAGAAGTACATCGTGTTGCGTTAGTAGTGGACACAACCAGTTGGCGATGCGGTCTTCAAACTCGACCGGATTGTCGGTCGGCACCAGATTGCGGTTGAGGTTGCGGTCGCCCATGCGCTGCTGCCGTGCATAGGCCAATGGATTGGTGATGGGCACAAAAGTCACGCTGCCCGCCGCAATCACCAGTTGGCCCGACTCGATTTCGCTGATGACGCGGCGGATCGCCTGCGTGCCGCAGGTTTCGTTACCGTGAACAGCACCCAATACAATCAGGCTCGGACCTGATGCCATCCCGCTGAATGAGACGGACTGAAAGTGCAGGGATTCAAGTTCAATCATGTATGCAAAGCCTTAAATAACAACGACACGCTCGACACCAGCAACAATACGCCAACCAGCCGGGTCATCTGCCCCTGACTCATGCCGACATGCACGCGTCCGCCCATATAGAGTGCCCCCAGCATGAGCGGTAGCGCGACGGCAAAAGCGACCCACACCGTGGCCGTCATCAGCAGTCCGGCAACCAGGAAACTGACAATCCGCATGACCCCTTCGGTAAAAAACAAAGCCGAAAAGGTCGCGCGCAGCTCGCTTTTATCGCGGATGCGATGGGTCAGATAAATGACATACGGCGGCCCGCCGGTACCAAATAATGCACCGACCGTACCACCCGTGAGCGAAGCCGGCACGGCCCAGGCGCGTGAAATTGGCTTATCGCCATGAATATAGAACAGGCTGCGCACCGCAAAAATGAAAACAAACGCAGCCAGAACAATCAACATGGGGCCGGGCGGAAAATTGACCAGCAGATTCGTGCCCAGTATCACGCCGACAATGCCGAACGGGATCAGCACCGCGACCTCGCCCCATTTCACCCGCTTGAAATTAAAGCCGCCGATCACGATCGACGCGGTGAAGTCCAGCAGCAGGATCAAAGGGACAACAAACTTAAGCGGCAGAAACAATGCCAGCAAAGGCACCGAAATCAACCCCGAGCCAAAGCCGGTGATGCCGCGGATGAAATACGCCGCCAGCAGTATGGCCGCCGCGATCACCACCTGGCCAACTGCGATCTGTTCAAACATCACGTGCGGGTGCCACGCTCAATGGTAATGCCCAACTCCTTGATGCCCGGCACGATGGCAAACTTGGTCACCGACACTTTCACCCAAGGCGAGCCGAATTCATCGCGCACAATGGAGGCCACATGCTCAGCCACGGATTCGACCAGCGTAATGGGCTGCGGTGCATTATGCAGATAATCCTTTACCCGCATGGCCACCGAACCATAATCGATGGTGTCTGCCACATTGTCCGTGCCGCCCGCCTTGCTGTTGGGCAAGCCAATTTCGAGGTCAATCCGCACCGGCTGCGGGACTTTGCGTTCCCACTCATACACACCGATAATCAGATCGAGACGAAATTCCCGTAAAAATAATATATCCATTGATTTAATATCCGCCGCTAGAACAGCACGACCATGCTCGCCATCGTGCACAAACGAAACCCGGCATTTTACTGACTTATGACCTCACTGTTATTTATTGCTGTTGCCTATCTGATGGGCTCCCTGTCGTTTGCTGTGATCGTCAGCCGCGTCATGGGGCTGCCCGACCCGCGCAGTTTTGGCTCAGGCAACCCGGGCGCGACCAACGTACTGCGTTCCGGACGCAAGACTGCGGCCGCGCTGACGCTGCTGGGCGACGCGCTCAAAGGCTGGATGGCAGTGACACTGTCCAGCTGGATGGCGCCGCAATTCAGCCTATCCAACGAGATCGTACTGCTGTGTGCGCTGGCCGTATTCATCGGCCATCTATATCCCATTTTTTTCAGTTTCAAGGGCGGCAAAGGCGTAGCCACCGCGCTTGGCGTGCTGGTTGGCCTCAACCTGTGGGTCGGGCTGGCATGTCTGGCAACGTGGTTGCTGATGGCCGCCGTGTTCCGCATCTCTTCACTCTCCGCATTGGCCACGGCTCTGCTCGCGCCGGTTTACACCATTGTGCTGCTGGGTTGGGGCAATACCGCCCAAACCGTGCTGGTGATCACGCTGTTGCTGGTCTATCGTCACAAGAGCAACCTCCTCAACCTGGTTTCCGGTAAAGAAGAGCGCATCGACAAGCGAACGTAAACCCGCCATGTTCGAAAAAACCATCGGTCACGCCAAAGACAGTCTCGCTGAAGTTTCCCGCGAAGCAATCGATCGTGCGGGCGAACGGTTATCCGGCGTGGTCAAGGAAGGCGTCACCCAGGCCGGCACCGAACTGAAAGACGTCATCTGGGAGGCCAGTCAGGAAATCGACGCCAAACTCGACAAGATTTCCGACGAGATTCACGCTCAACGACAGTTCACCAAGGACGATGTACGGGAACTGGTTGATTACGCCGGGGAAAAAATGGGGGCGCTGATGGACGAGCGCATGGTTCGCGCCAAGTCCGAAATTTCCATTCTGGTGCAGGAAAAAGTCGAATATTTCAAAAGCGAGATCGACAGCTTTTTCATTGAGCGTCAGCGCGACCTCGCCCGCGAGCGTCGGCGGCTGTTCATCAACGTCGCCATTGCCATCTTCGCCTCGCTATCGCTCGGGTTCGTCTCCTGGCTCTATCACCAGTATCTCGGGGGCAGCTTCGACGTATTCGGTATCTTCCGTATTGTGTTTGCATCGCTGGCTGGCGGCTATGCGGCCTATCTGGCCGTCAGACTGTTGCGACGCTGGCTATCGATGTCGGAGCACAAAAAAGACACGCTGTTTCTGGTTAGCCGCTACTGGGGCGTACTGCGGCCGGTCAGCGTGTTCGGCACCATTGTTCTGGTGTGCCTGATGGCGGTGCTGATTGGTTTTCTACTGTTCCCCGATCAGATCGCGCAATTGACTGGCAGCGAAAAATGGCTCAAGAACCTGCGCGAAGCCTATCCCTTGGTGCGTTAAACGCGTTAAGCCTATTACACCGCCTCAAGCGAGGACAATGCCCAACGTGGTTTGACCGCAAAACTCAAATCCGGCAAGGCCGACGCGTCAGACAACTTCGATACCAACCGCTGCGCACCCGCAAATGCGATCATCGCGCCGTTATCGGTGCAAAACTCCATACGCGGGTAAAACACAGCGATGCCGTGCTTGGCGGCTTCACCGGTTAGCTGTTCACGCAAGTGGGTGTTAGCGCCCACTCCGCCCGCCACCACCAGTCGCGTGGCGCCGCTTTGCTTGCAGGCTGCCAGGCTCTTGCGCACCAGCACCTCCACTGCCGCCACCTGAAACGCTGCGGCAATATCCGCCGCGTGATCCAGACCTGCCTTGCGCACCAGCGTCAGCACGGCGGTTTTGAGGCCGCTGAAGCTGAAATCGAAATCACCGGAATTCAGCATCGGGCGCGGTAAAGTAAAGCGGGAAGCGTCGCCGGTTGCCGCCAGTTTCGACAGCGCCGGCCCACCCGGATAACCCAAACCCAGCAGCTGAGCGGTCTTGTCGAACGCTTCGCCGGCCGCGTCGTCCAGCGTCTCGCCCAGCAATTGGTAGCGGCCCACGCCTGAAACCAGCATCAGCTGGGTATGCCCGCCCGACACCAGCAAGGCGACAAACGGGAATTCGGGCGGGGTATCCGAAATCAGCGGTGACAGCATGTGGCCTTCGAGGTGGTGCACACCGATTGCGGGAATATCCAGCGCAAAAGCCAGTGCACGTGCCATGCCGGCCCCCACCAACAGTGCACCTGCCAGTCCCGGGCCTTGCGTAAAAGCAATGCCATCCAGGTCAGCCAGTGTGCGCCCACTCTCTTCAAACACCTTGCGGGTCAACGGCAACAGGCGCCGAATGTGATCGCGTGAAGCCAGTTCCGGCACCACGCCTCCATATTCGTTGTGCATGGCGATCTGCGAATACAAGGCGTCCGCCAGCAGGCCCTGCGCGCTGTCATACAGCGCGACACCGGTTTCATCGCAAGAGGATTCAATGCCAAGCACCAACATATTTCAATTTTCAAGCAGCCAAGGGACGACTCGTCATGATAACGTGCCCTCGTCCCGGATAGATCAGGCAAAGCGCACAAGCCGCCTATAGCACCGGATAGCCTTATAAAAGCGATGCCAGCCATGGCGTTTGCATCCAGGACACCCTCGGAATAGCGTTTCGGGCATCAGATTGCTTTTAATTGCCGAAAGCTACTGTTATACTTCTCGTTTTTCCCCGTTTCCCGGAAGCCCCATTCACATGCCTCACGTTAAAGTCAAAGAAAACGAGCCGTTCGACGTCGCCCTGCGTCGCTTCAAGCGTTCCATCGAAAAAGTGGGTCTGCTGACCGAACTGCGCGCACGTGAGTTCTACGAGAAGCCTACCGCCGAACGCAAGCGCAAGCTGGCAGCAGCAGTCAAGCGTCAAAGCAAGCGTCTGCGCGGCCAGCAACTTCCTCCCAAGATGTATTGATTCTGCGTTCTGCAGAATCACCCGTTCAACAAATAGCTTCAAGGCATGTCACTCAAGCTTCGCATTACTGAGGACATGAAAACGGCTATGCGTGGCCGCACCAGCCCTGATGAGGCGCTACGCGCCAGGGACACGGCGCGCCTCGGCACGATTCGTCTGCTTCTGGCTGCCATCAAGCAAAAAGAGATCGACGAACGGATCGAACTGGACGATGCCGCAGTGAGCGTCATTGTCGAAAAACTCATCAAGCAGCGCAAGGATTCGATCACCCAGTTCCAGGCTGCCGGTCGAGACGATCTGGTGACGATCGAACAAACCGAACTCGCTATCCTGCAAGACTATCTGCCCGAGCAACTGTCCGCCGCCGAAGTTGAGGCTGCGGTGATAGCCGCGATTACCGAATCCGGTGCAGCCAGCGCAAAGGACATGGGCAAGGTCATGGGACTGGTCAAACCCCGTCTCGCAGGCCGCGCCGACATGGGGCAGGTTTCCGCATTGATCAAAGCCCGCCTGGCGGGTTGACGTCCCCCACCCGGCTCTGTCCGGGTTTATCATGCATACACCATGATCCCGCGTGATTTCATCGACACCCTGCTCGCCCGCGTCGACATTATCGACGTGATCGACCGGCGCGTGCCGCTGAAAAAAGCCGGTCAAAACTATCAGGCCTGCTGTCCGTTCCACAGCGAAAAAACCCCGTCCTTCACCGTCAGTCCAACCAAGCAGTTCTATCACTGTTTTGGCTGCGGCGCACATGGGACGGCGCTCGGCTTCCTGATGGAATACGAGCACATGAGCTTTCCCGATGCGGTGGCCGCGCTGGCGCAGGACGTCGGCCTCCCGATCCCGGAATCGGCGCACGAACCCGACCGCCCCAGGCCGCCCCCCGCCTTGTGGGACGCACTCGAACAAGCCTCGCAGTTCTATAAACAGCAACTCAAACAATCCCCCCACGCGATCGATTACCTGAAACGACGCGGACTCACTGGAACGATTGCCGCCCGCTATGGCCTCGGTTATGCGCCGGAGGGCTGGTCGCCGCTCAAGCAGGTTTTCGCAGATTACGCCGTGGATGCCCTCGCCGCATCGGGACTGGTCGTCGACGGCGACAATCGACGCTACGACCGCTTCCGCGATCGCATCATGTTTCCCATTCGCAACAGCAAAGGTCAGATTGTCGGCTTCGGAGGACGTGTGCTCGATCAGGGTGAGCCCAAGTACCTCAATTCGCCGGAAACCGCCCTGTTTCACAAAGGCTCTGAGCTATACGGCCTGTTCGAAGCGCGCACGGCGATCAAAGCGGCCGGACGCGCCATCGTGGTCGAGGGGTATATGGATGTGGTAGCGCTGGCGCAGCATGGAGTCGAGTTTGCTGTCGCTGCGCTGGGCACCGCCACCACACCGATCCATGCGCGCACCTTGCTACGTCACACCGACCATCTCATTTTCGCGTTTGATGGCGACAAGGCTGGCCGCAAGGCTGCCTGGCGCGCACTGGAAAACACACTGGAATCATTACAGGATGGCAAAGAGGTCAGTTTCCTGTTCCTGCCGGAAGGTGAAGATCCCGACAGCTATATCCGTGCCAACGGCCAAGCCGCTTTTTTGCATTTGCTGGACACCGATACGCTGCCGCTCTCCGCTTTTTTAGTGCGCGAACTGTCACGTGGCCGCAAGCTCGGCAGCCAGGAAGGCCGGGCCGCGCTGATCAAGGATGCGAAGCCGCTATTGTTAAAAATCGCCGCGCCGCTGCTAGCCAGACTGATCCAGCGTCAGATAGCCGAACTCGCGAATCTGCAGGCTGACGAGTTCGGGCTCATGGGAATCCCACCCAGCAACACCCGCAGGGTGGCGCCACGACCGCAACGCCGCCCTGCACCCTCGCGCGTACGCAGTCTGGCTCGCACGCTGCTCATGAACCCGCAGCGCGTCGCCGAAATCGATCCCAGCTGGCTCGACACGAACGACCCCCTGAGCAGTCGCATGGGCGAATTGATGACTTGGCTGCGGGATGCGGGTCCACTTAAACCGCAAACCCTCATCGAAACAGCCAAAGGCAGCGAGCTGGAACCTCTGGTCGAAGACCTGATGACGGATTTACTCGACAAAGACGATGACTGGGACTGGAACGCGGAATTCGAAGGCGCAGTCAAACAAATGCGTGATGATTGGCAACGCCGCCGCTGGCAGGAATTGGCTGCACGCCCTCTGGGCAGTTTAAACGCTGGCGAACGTCAGGAACTCATTGAACTGGCACGGTCTTAGCTTGTCATAAACGTCAAGACAAAACCCTTCATTACGGTATAATTGCCGGTTTTTGAACGATTTTTCTCCCTCGCGCTTTCTGCGCAGGGCATAACCTTAGCGGAGAAATACCAGTGGCTGTTCGTGGAAGAAAACCAGGCGGTGCCGCCAAAAAAGCCGAAGCGCTGATCCCCCTTAAAGCCCTGACGCCGGTGGAAGCCGAAGCGCGGCGCACCCAGCTGAAAAACCTCATCATCCTGGGCAAGGAACGGGGCTTTCTGACCTACGCCGAGATCAACGACCACCTCCCCGACGAGGTGCTGGACGCCGACCAGATCGAAGGCGTGATCAGCATGCTCAACGACATGGGCATTCAGGTCTATGACGAAGCGCCGGATGCCGAAACCCTGCTGTTGAATGAGTCGACCCCTGCCGCTACCGACGAAGACGTGGCTGCAGAGGCCGAACAGGCTCTCACCACGGTCGATTCCGAATTCGGCCGCACCACCGACCCGGTCCGCATGTATATGCGTGAAATGGGCTCGGTCGACTTGCTGACCCGCGAAGGCGAAATCGAAATCGCCAAGCGGATCGAAGAAGGCCTGCGCCACATGGTGATGGCCATTTCGTCGTGCCCGCTCACTATCCAGCAAATTCTGGATATGGCCTCCCAAGTTGAAAACGAGACCATGCGCATCGATGAATTGATCGATGGTTTTGTTGAAGTTGAAGCTGGAGCCGAGGAAGAAGAAGAGGAAGAGGAAGCGGCCCGCGAGAGTACCGACGACGAGAGCGAAGACAATGACGAGGTGGAAAATGACGAAGAGGCCAGCGCCAAGCTGGCTGCGGCTAATCTGGCTCAACTGAAAGTTGAGGCGCTCGCTCAATTCGACTTCATCCGCAAAGCTTATAAAAAAGCACAAAGCGCACACGTCAAATATGGGCTGGGTAGCCCGCAGCATGTCAAAGCCCAGTCCGAAGTCACCGAACTTTTGATGGCGATTCGTTTCACCGTGCGCCAAGTGGACAGCCTCTGCGAGCAAATCCGCAATGCGGTGGAAGAAGTCCGTTCGCACGAACGCAAGATCATGGAATTCTGCGTTGCACGCTCTGGCATGCCGCGCCCGCACTTCATCAAAGGCTTTCCGGGCAACGAAACCAATCTGGCTTGGCTGGACAAGGAAATCGCAGCCAAGAAAGCATATTGCTCGACGCTGGCCAAGGTTCAATATGAGGTCAAGGCACACCAGGAAGCGCTCATCGCGCTACAGGATCGCGTGGGCCTGCCGATCAAGAGCCTGAAGGACGTCAACAAACAGATGTCCACCGGTGAAGCCAAGGCACGCCGCGCCAAACGTGAAATGATCGAGGCCAACCTGCGCCTGGTGATTTCGATTGCCAAAAAATACACCAACCGTGGCCTGCAATTCCTCGATCTGATCCAGGAAGGCAATATCGGCTTGATGAAAGCGGTCGAGAAATTCGAATACCGCCGCGGCTACAAATTTTCGACCTACGCCACCTGGTGGATACGGCAGGCGATCACGCGTTCGATTGCCGACCAGGCACGCACCATCCGTATTCCGGTGCACATGATCGAAACCATCAACAAGATGAATCGCATCAGCCGCCAGATTCTGCAGGAAACCGGCATTGAGCCCGATCCCGCGACCCTGGCCCTGAAAATGGAAATGCCGGAAGAAAAGATCCGCAAGATCATGAAAATCGCCAAAGAGCCGATTTCCATGGAGACGCCCATCGGTGACGACGAAGATTCGCATCTGGGCGACTTTATCGAGGATTCCGGCACCCTATCGCCTGATGACTCCGCGATTTACGGCAATCTGCGCGACGCCACCCGCGAAGTGCTCGACAGCCTGACCTCGCGCGAAGCCAAGGTGCTACGGATGCGCTTCGGCATCGAAATGAATACCGACCACACGCTGGAAGAAGTCGGCAAACAGTTCGATGTCACCCGCGAGCGTATTCGTCAGATTGAAGCCAAAGCCTTGCGCAAACTGCGCCATCCGACTCGTTCCGAGCGGCTGAAAAGCTTCGTCGGCAGCGGCGAGGAATAAAGCACATGCCCGCCATTTGGCGGGCCTTTACGTTTACGGGTCTGTAGCTCAGTTGGTTAGAGCAGGGGACTCATAATCCCTTGGTCCACGGTTCAAGTCCGTGCAGACCCACCATTTAACCCAAACATCGCGGATAATCGAGTAGCCATAACAATAAGGGAGTGACTGATGGACGGGGAAGCCAAGAAGCCCGGCGAGCGCCGACTGCAAATTCTGCAAACGCTGGCTGCGATGTTGCAAGAGCCACAACCGGAAAAAATCACTACGGCTGCACTCGCGGCACGTATTGGTGTCTCTGAAGCGGCTTTGTATCGCCACTTTTCCAGTAAGGCTCAGATGTATGAGGGTCTGATCGAGTTCATCGAACAAACCCTGTTCGGCCTGATTGCCCGTATAACGACTGACACGCCCTCACCCGCAGCGCAAATCGAAGCCATCCTCAGCATGCTGCTGAATTTTGCGACGAAGAACCCCGGGATGACACGGGTACTGATTGGCGATGCATTGGTGCACGAAAATGAACGCCTGCAAAAGCGCATCAATCAGTTACACGACCGGGTAGAAGCCCAACTGCGTCAATGTCTGCGCTTTTGTGGCGACAAGCAGTCGGAACTTAGCACCCCACTGGCCAATCTGTTGATGTGTACGGTGGTAGGACGTTGGCATCAGTTTGCCAAGAGCGGATTTACACGTCCGCCTAGTGGAGATCTTGACTTGCTACTCACGCGCTTGCTGGACGCTCATCCCGCCTGACTGATACCTCGGCCCGGCCCACACACAGGGCAGGCCGGGTCGCGCGGCACTTTCATCACGCGAGTCTCTGCCCGCAGACCATCCCATAACAGCAGCCTTCCAATCAAAGGCGTACCCACCTGGGCAACCCATTTCAACGCTTCCATCGCCTGCATGGAACCTACCACGCCCACCAGCGGCGAAAACACCCCTGCTTCAGCACAGCGTAACTCCGCTTCAT
Source organism: Thiobacillus sp. (assembly GCA_036568265.1). Classification (GTDB taxonomy): domain Bacteria; phylum Pseudomonadota; class Gammaproteobacteria; order Burkholderiales; family Thiobacillaceae; genus Thiobacillus. The sequence goes on along the minus strand of DATCSW010000006.1, from coordinate 162,173 downwards.
CAGCCTGCTCCGGAAACAGGCAGTGGTAGCAAGGACTGTCATCACGCGCCGAATCGAAAACAGCCAACTGCCCAGAAAACCCGATAGCGGCACCCGATATCAGCGGCTTATTCAATGCCACGCAAGCGCGATTGACTGCATGTCGAGTGGCGAAGTTATCGCAGCCATCCACGACGAGATCAACTTTGCGCACAGCCTCCATCAGCGCATCGTCTGACAGCATGGTCTCGATGCTCAATACATCGATTTCCGGATTGATTGCCCGTATGCTGCGCGCGAGCGAATCAGCCTTTTTTTCGCCAATGGCAACATGAGCGTGTGCAATTTGACGTTGCAAATTGGTCAGGTCGACCGTATCACCATCGGCAATCAGTATCCGTCCAACGCCCGCCGCCCCCAGATACAAACCAACCGGGCAGCCCAGCCCGCCCGCGCCCACAATGAGTACCGACGATGCGGCAATACGTGTCTGCCCCGCAATGCCTACATCAGGCAGCAGGATATGGCGGCTGTAGCGCAATAACTGATCGTCATTCAAATCCATGGAATGCCCACGCAACTACTTGTAGTCTCGCCATTCTTCGGGAGTGTCGTCGCGATCACCATGCATGTGATGCTCATAGACTTTCATGAATGCCTGATGGGACTTGATATCGGGTTCATTTGCAGCCACATTGCCCCGCAGCACATTTTCGCAAAAATAGGCCAAGGCACGCTTGAGCTTGCTGAGCAGGCTGTTGTCGAGGTGAAACCCTTGGCTGGTCAGGGCGGCTTCCAGCCCTTCCAGCGTGTACTCGCAAACCTGATATCGAACGCGAAGCCGATCATGGGTATTGCCCATCTCGACCTCCAATCCGTCCAAGCCTTGTAATAAAGCCAACGCGCGTTCAGCCTGCCCGACTGGCAAGGCATGAAACACAATTTCACGGTTTTTTTCGAGGTCACACGGGCGCATGGCACCCCCAGGCAAGCACGGTCAAAACAGTATACCGTGCAGCACAGGTCTTGACTGCCTCGGCAGTCAAGACCTACGCACTTACCGGCCCTGCAAAATCTGCAAGCCTTTCAGCAGATTCAACGCCTGATTCACCTGGAAATCGTTCTTGGACACAATTTCTCCCGGCTCCAGTGTCAGCGGCTTGAAATCCTTATCTTTGCTGTCTTTACCCGGCTTGGCAGGCGGAGCAGCCTTGATGCTTTCGCTGGGCTTGATGACTATAGGGGCAGCCTCTCCCCCGTTGGGATTACTCAAATGCTTATCCAGATCGGCCTCGCGTATGCCCAGGCCTTCATCTTCCGAAGGTAGGTTGGGGTCTTCGACCACGATATCCGGCTCGATCCCTTTGGCCTGAATCGAGCGGCCATTCGGAGTGAAATAGCGTGCGGTCGTCAGTTTGATGGCCGTGCCATTACCGATCGGCAGGATGGTTTGCACCGAGCCTTTACCGAAGGTTCGTGTTCCCATGATGACGGCACGCTTGTGATCCTGCAGGGCACCAGCAACAATCTCGGAAGCCGAAGCCGAACCGCTGTTGACCAGCGCCACGATCGGCACCTGCTTCACACCTTCCGGCAGATTCTTCAGGTAATCGATCTGCATCGGGCGCAGGTAATTCTCACGGCTGGCGGTCAAACGCATCTTCGCATCTTCGCTGCGGCCTTCGGTATACACCACCAGGCTGTCAGGTTTGACGAACGCAGCAGTGACCGCCACCGCGCCGTTCAACAGACCGCCTGGGTCGTTGCGCAAATCCAGGATCAGACCTTTAAGCGGTGCTTTGTTGTCCTTGTATAGATCGGTCAGGGCATCGGCCAGCAATTCCCCCGTATGTTCCTGGAATTGGGTGATGCGTACATAGCCATACCCATTTTCGAGCAGCTTCGATTTCACGCTGCGTATCTTGATCACGGCACGGGTGATGATCACTACAACCGGTTTGTCGATGCCCTTGCGCGAAATCGTGAGCTTGATTTTCGAACCGGGCTTGCCGCGCATCCGTTTCACAGCGTCGCCCAAGGACATCCCTTTAACTGGCGTGTCGTCCAGCTTGATGATCAGATCACCCGGCTTGACGCCGGCTTTGAATGCTGGCGTGTCTTCGATTGGCGAGACCACGCGAACGAAGCCATCTTCCATGCCCACTTCAATACCGAGACCGCCAAACTCACCTTGCGTGCCGACTTGCAGATCCTTGAAACCTTCCACGTCTAGATAGGCCGAATGCGGGTCCAGCCCGTTCAACATGCCGTTGATCGCGCCATTAATCAGTTTCTTGTCATCGACAGGCTCGACATAATCATTCTTGATTCGAGCAAACACATCGGTAAACGCGCGCAACTCTTCAATTGGAAGTGCGGTCGCAGCATCCTTGTTTGCGATCGCCGACAAATTGACTGTCAAAGCGGCACCCGCCAGAACGCCTGCCAAACCCACCAGCACGAATTTTGTTTTTTGCGTCATCTCACTTCACCCACAATAGGGGATTAACAGGACGGCTTTGGTGCCGCATTTCGAAATACAGGCCGGTATCAGGCTGACCGCCGCTATTGCCTACGCTCGCGATGGCGTCACCGGGCTGAACCCGTTCACCCACCTGCTTATACAGACTTTCATTATTACTGTATAGGCTCATGTAGCCTTCACCATGGTCCACAATGACCAGGTTTCCAAAGCCTCGCAACCATTCGGCAAACACAACTTGTCCGCCTGCAATTGCCTTGACCGCACTGCCTTGAGCCGCGCGAATAAAAAGACCTTTCCAGCTTAAACCGCCACCTTCCCTCGGAGCACCAAAGCGGTTCATGAGTTCCCCAGCTACAGGCAGCCGCAACGACCCCTTCAAGCCCGAAAAAGGCCGGTCGGATCGAAACGCGACAGGCGTTTCAGTATTGACCGCAATCGCTTTGCGCGTATTGCCAGGCTCACTTTTCTCAGCTTGACGATTTTTCCGGGCTTGTTGCTCCGCTGCACGTAAACGCGCTGCTTCGCGCGCGGCCTGTTGCTGCATCAGCCGATTCAGGCGTTCTACCAATTGCGTCAAACTGCGCTCATCGCGTTTGAGGTTGCCGATTTCACGACGCTGCTGCTTGATCTGCGTAGCCAGTTTGTTGATGACTTGTTCACGCGCGCGCTTGTCTTCCAGCAATTTTTTCTGCTCGGCCTCGCGTGAAGCCTGGAGTTCATTCAACTCGGTTTTCTTTTGTGTCTTGGCCTGCTGCAATTCGGCCAGCTTGGCCAAATCCTGTCGCAAGCGTTCAATCGCTTCATGCTGCGCACGTGACAGATGCGCCAGATAGCGCAAATCACGCGCACTCTGGTTAGGGTCCGAGCCATTGAGAATCAGCTTGAGCGCATCCCCCTGCCCACGCTGATAAGCGCCTTTGAGGGCCTGCGCTAGGTGCGCCTGCTGTTGCTGGATACGGGCTTCGGTCGCGGCTGTTTGCAGCGTCAGTGTCTGCAAATCATGCTGCGTACGCTGGCGCTCGCTATCGAGCTGACGCAGCTGACGCACCCCCATGCTGATAGCACGCTCAGACTGACGTAACTCGTCCGCAGCTTCCTTACGCTGCGCCTCGTTTTTCTGGAAATCCCTCTGTAATGTCTGAAGGCGCTGTTTGAGCGCATCCAACTCGGATTGCTTGCGGTCAGCCTGATTGGCGCTTGCCAGCCAGGGTACGCATAGGGCCAAACCAACGAGCAGCTTAACGCCCAGCCAAACCCGCGCGCTCAACACACTATTCAAACTCAACCAGCGCTTCACCCGTCATTTCGGGGGGTTGCGGCAAACCCATCATTTTCAGCAAAGTTGGACTGATATCTTCCAGCGCACCGGTTTCAGCCAGCGTCGCACGCGCGCGCCCGATAAAAATAAGCGGGACCAGATTCATCGTATGCGCGGTATGCGCTTGTCCAGTGTCGGTATCGCGCATCAACTCGGCATTACCGTGATCCGCGGTCACCAACACCTCACCGCCTCGCGCCAATTGAGCTTCCACCACGCGACCCAGACAGGCGTCGACCGTTTCAATAGCCTTGATCGCGGCCTGAAGATCGCCGGTGTGGCCCACCATGTCTGGATTCGCATAGTTGCAGATGATGACGTCGTACTGCTTGCTTTCAATTGCAGCCACCAGCTTGTCGGTCACCTCAAAGGCGCTCATTTCGGGTTTGAGATCGTAGGTGGCTACATCGGGCGAGGGCACCAACACGCGATCTTCGCCGGGGAAAGAAATTTCCTCACCGCCATTGAAGAAAAACGTGACGTGCGGATATTTCTCGGTCTCGGCAATACGCAACTGGCGCATGCCGAGGTTGGCCACGTATTCACCCAGGCCATTTTTGATACGTTCGGGCGGAAACGCGACCGACACGACAAAATCATCGCTGTAACCCGTCAAGGTGCAATAGGTTGCCAGACGCGGGGTGGTTTCGCGCTCGAACTCGCTGAAATCGGGTTCGATGAAGGGGCGTGACAGTTGGCGTGCCCGGTCTGAACGGAAATTCAGGAAGATGACCGCATCGCCATCTTCCATGGTCACAGGCTTGCCACCCGGCGGCAGGATGGCCGTGGCCTTAACAAACTCATCGGATTCGTCACGTGCGTAAGCAGCTTCCAAACCTGCCATGGGCGTTTCTGAAGTGAATTTCGCCACCCCTAACGTCAACAGATCGTAAGCTGACTTGACGCGCTGCCAGCGACGATCCCGGTCCATCGCGTAGTAACGCCCAATCATCGATGCAATGTGTCCGACCCCTGCCTGCTCGATTTTGTCAGTCAGGCGTTTCAGGTAAATTTCAGCACTTTTCGGCGGCGTATCGCGGCCATCCAGAAATACGTGCAGGCAAACCTGGTTCAAACCCTCACGCGCGGCCATATCCAACAGGGCATGAAAATGCAGTTCATGACTGTGTACACCGCCATCCGATAACAGGCCCAGGACATGCAGCGTCTTGCCATTGTCGCGCGCGAGATGCACGGCGTTCAGCAATGCAGGATTGGTATAAAAATACCCGGATTCGATGGCGTGGTCGATGCGGGTGAACTCCTGATATACCACCCGGCCCGCGCCGATATTGAGGTGCCCCACTTCAGAATTACCCATTTGCCCCTTGGGCAATCCGACTTCGGACTCTGAAGCATGGATAAGCGTATGCGGATTTTGCTGCCACAAACGGTCCCAATTGGGCTTGTTGGCCTGGGCAATTGCATTGTCTTTGCGCTCTGATCGGCAGCCAAAGCCATCGAGGATAATGAGGAGGACCGGCGAGGTTTTCATGAAAAAATTTAGTTAACCTGACTCGTTTGCATGGAAATATTTTAATATATGCGTGATTGCTTATCTATACGCAACCGAATATGTTACTGAAATGAATGCCGCGTCACGCTGAACCCGTGCATTAAATTGCGAAATTGCGAAATTGCGACGCAACAGGGTACACCACCATAAGGAACGAGGTAATGAATATGGCAGTTGAATGGGACGAAGTCGACCTGATGGACAAGGACGAGCACATTGAGCAAGCCTCGCGCGCGATGAAGGCCATGTCACACCCACTGCGCCTGAAAATTTTGTGTGTACTGGGCGATAAGGAGGTCAGCGTGCAGGATATCGTGGACCACGTCGGTACCTCGCAAAGCAATATCTCCCAGCATTTGGCCATTCTGCGTGACAAGGGCGTATTACGCACCCGCAAGGATGCTAACCGCGTGTTTTATCGAGTCGGTGACACACGAACGCTGAAACTGTTGAGCATGATGCGCGACGTATTCTGCGGTTTCTCGAACTGAACCCGCCCGACCCTTCCGTCAAGGCCCGGTTGCGCGCAAGCGTGCCGGGCCTTTGTGTTTGGAATATGGAGTTTCCATCGTTTTAAACGGTTCACCTATCCCCGCCGAGATGTTTTCCCTTTGGGCATACAACCATTCAACGCTTGCCACGCACCGCCAACCATTTGAATTAAATGATGAATTCTAGTATTTTAATGCGTTACTTTTTGGGGATGCGCCTATGTTGAACCCTGTCCGCCTGCTCGCCTGCGTGATCCTGGTCACCCCCTCTGCGTGGGCGGCGTTGCCTTTTGCAGTTGCGCCGGTGAAATACCAGGTGTCCGACAGCGGCTACTCGACCGAAGCAGGGGTCGAGGCCGTCCAGCAATCGACTGTTTCGGCCCAGGTTTCGGGGCGGGTATCGGCAGTGAATTTCGATGCGGGTGATTACGTCAAGGCGGGGGCGGTCATCGTACGGCTCTCTGCCCAGGAATTGTCGTCCGCCGTGGCTGGCAGCCAGGCACAGGTGGCGCAAGCCGCGGCCACGTTGGCCAATGCGCGCGCCAACTACGAGCGCCAGCAACAGCTGTTTCAGCAAAAATTCATCAGCCAGGCGGCGCTGGATCGTGCTGCCGCCGAGTTTCAGGCCGCCGAAGCGGCCACACGCGCCGCTCGAGCCGGGGCCGGACAAACCTCTGCCGTCAGCGGCTATACCGTGATTACCGCACCCTTTTCCGGCGTCGTCGCCGCACGACACGTGGAGTTGGGGGAAAGTGTGACCCCGGGCATGCCCCTGATGACCGGCTTTGATCCCAAGGACATGCGGGTGGTCGCCAATATTCCGCAATACAAGCTGGCCGAAGTGAAAGCCGCACCGCGCGTGGCAGTCGAAATCCCCTCGCTCAACAAATGGATCGACGCTACCGGCATTACCGTGTTGCCCTCCGCCGATACTGCTACCCATACAGTCAAGGTACGGATCGACCTGCCAACCAATCTGGAAAACGTCATCCCCGGCATGTTTGCCCGCGCACATTTTTCGGTGGGCAGCGCACGCAAGCTCTCGATTCCTGCCAGCGCGGTGGTGCGCCGGTCCGAAATCACGGCAGTTTACGTGGTCTACCAGGACAAGGTCAGCATGCGGCAGATTCGCCTCGGTGTCGCCAATGCACGCGGACAGGTTGAAGTCCTGGCTGGCCTGGATGCGGGCGACGTCATCGCGCTCGAACCCGTCAAGGCGGGCATCTACGCCAAGAGCACGGCCAACCAGCCCGCCAGGTAAGTGGTAGCACGCATGGGACTCTCCGGCCGCATCGCCCGTTTCTTTCTCACCTCCCAACTTACGCCGCTGATCGCATTAATCGCAGCGCTGCTGGGCCTGTTTGCCATTTTGATCACGCCGCGCGAAGAAGAACCGCAGATCAACGTCACCATGGCCAACGTGTTTATCCCGTTCCCCGGTGCGTCGGCAAAAGACGTGGAAGCGCTGGTGGCCACGCCGGCCGAACAAGTGCTGTCGCAGATTGCCGGCATCGAGCATATTTACTCGGTATCCAAGCCCGGCATGGCGGTACTGACCGTGCAATACCTGGTCGGCGAAGACCGCACGCAGGCATTGGTACGCCTGTACGACACGATACAGGCCAATCGCGATTGGGTGTCGCCCGAGCTCGGTGTTGGCGAGCCCATCATCAAGCCGCTCGGCATCGATGATGTGCCCATCGTCACCATCACCCTGTGGACGCGTGACCTGACACGTGGCGCACACGAACTGGAGCAGGCTGCACACGCCGCAGAGATCGAGCTGAAACGCATCGCCGGCACGCGCGAGGTCACCACCATAGGCGGTCCGGGCAGCGCGGTTCGGGTGATGATGGATCCGGACCGGATGGCAGCCTTCGGCGTGTCGGCCAAGGACATCCGCGACGCACTACAGGTATCCAACGCCGCGCAACCCTCCGGCACCCTGGTGTCGAACAATCAGGAAATCCTGGTACAGACCGGGACTTTCCTGACCGGCGCGGAAGACGTCAGGAAGCTGGTAGTCGGCGTCACACAGGGCCGGCCGGTCTACATGAACGATATTGCCAACATTCGAGCCGGCCCCGATCAGCCTGCTCGTTACGTCTGGCACAGCCCCGGTGCGGGCGGTGTCAACCAGACCGACCGCGGTCAGACCTTTCCGGCGGTCACCCTGGCCATCTCCAAAAAACCCGGCGAAAATGCGGTTGAAGTGGCAGAAAATGTCATCGCTCGCTTCAATGCGTTGCACAACAGCGTACTGCCCGAGGGGATCGAAGTCAGCGTTACCCGCAACTACGGGGCAACGGCGGATGACAAGGCCAAGAAGCTGATTCAAAAATTGATTTTCGCCACCGCTTCAGTGGTGTTGCTGGTGCTGTTTGCGATTGGCAAGCGCGAAGCGTTGATCGTCGGCGCGGCCGTGCTACTGACGCTGGCAGCCACGCTGTTTGCCTCGTGGGCCTGGGGGTTCACGCTCAACCGGGTATCGCTGTTCGCGCTGATTTTCTCGATCGGCATTCTGGTTGACGATGCCATTGTGGTGGTGGAAAACATCCACCGCCGCATGGGCCTGGACCAAGACGGCCTCGAAGCGATTATTCCGCGTGCGGTCGATGAAGTCGGCGGCCCGACCATCCTCGCCACCCTGACCGTGATTGCGGCACTGCTGCCAATGGCCTTCGTCTCCGGGCTAATGGGGCCCTACATGAGCCCGATCCCGATCAACGCATCGATCGGCATGGTGATCTCGTTGGCGATTGCCTTCGTCGTCACGCCCTGGATGGCCCTGAAACTGATCAAGCAAACGGCCCATGAACCCCACACGGGCGACACCCGGCTGACCAAACTATTCCGCACCCGCCTCACGCCTTTCCTGCGCGGTGGCGAAGGCAAGAATGCGCGGCGCATGCTGTGGCTGGGCATCGGCGCGGCCATCTTGATCTCGATCGCATTGCCGGCAGTCAAACTGGTGGTCCTCAAAATGCTGCCGTTCGATAACAAGTCGGAGTTCCAGATCATCGTCGACATGCCAGTGGGCACGCCGCTGGAAAAAACCGCGCAGGTGTTGAGCGAAATGGGCACGGCCGTTGCGCAGGTGCCCGAGGTCATTGATTACCAGGCCTACACTGGCACCGCAGCACCAATCAATTTCAACGGCCTGGTGCGGCAGTATTACCTGCGCTCAGGGCCCGAGGTCGGTGACCTGCAAGTCAATCTGACCGACAAACACGACCGCGACCGCAAGAGCCACGAGATCGCGCAAGCGATTCGTCCCACCGTCGAGGCCATCGCCAAAAAGCATGGTGCAGACGTCAAGGTGGTCGAAGTGCCCCCGGGGCCGCCGGTGATGTCACCCATCGTCGCCGAAATCTACGGTCCCGATTACGATGCGCAAATCCAGGTCGCCAAGCAGGTGCGCAGCGTGTTCGAGCAGTCCGAAGGCATTGTCGCCATCGACGACACGGTAGAAGACGACGCCCAGCGTTTCGTGCTGCGTGTGCTGCAAAACAAGGCCGCGGTCGCTGGCGTGTCACAGAAGGACATCGTCGCCACGATGAAGATGGGTTTATCGGGCGAAAACGTCACGCCCATCCACGGCAGCGGCGCCAAATACGAAATCCCGGTCCGGATTGCGCTGCCACCTGAGCGGCAGTCTGAAATCGGTGAACTGCTCAAGCTCACAGTGCGCGGCAACAATGGCAACCTGGTGCCTTTATCCGAACTGGTCGAGGTCATGCCAGGCGAGCGCGAAAAAACCATTTATCACAAGAATCTGCTACCCGTGGTGTTTGTGATGGGTGACACCGGCGGCAAGCTGGATTCACCCTTATATGGCCTGTTTGAAATGCGTGACAAACTGAAAGACATACCGTTGGCGCAAGGCGGCACGTTATCGGAATATTTCATCAAGCAACCCACTGACCCCTACACCGGCTTCAGCCTGAAATGGGATGGCGAATGGCAGGTGACTTACGAAACCTTCCGCGACATGGGCCTGGCCTATGCGTTCGGCTTGCTGCTGATCTACATCCTGGTGGTCGCGCAATTCAAGAGCTATCTGACGCCGCTCATCATCATGGCGCCAATCCCGCTCACCATCATCGGCGTAATGCCTGGCCATGCCTTGCTCGGTGCCCAGTTCACCGCCACCTCGATGATCGGTATGATCGCGCTGGCTGGCATCATCGTACGCAATTCCATCCTGCTGGTGGATTTCGTCAATCAGCAATTGCGTGAGGGCATGGATTTCCAGGAAGCGGTGATCCAGGCCGGAGCAGCCCGCGCCAAACCGATCCTGCTGACCGGCGCCGCCGCGATGATGGGCGCCTTTTTCATCCTCGACGATCCGATCTTCTCGGGGCTTGCCGTATCCTTGATTTTCGGTATCTTCGTCTCCACCTTGCTGACACTGGTAGTCATCCCGGTGCTGTATTACGCCGCCAATCACCGTAAGTTATCTTCTACACAATCTGGAGTCTCACCATGACCGTTGAACGTCTTGTTCGCATCATTGCTGGTTTTTTCATCATGCTCTCGCTCGCGCTGGCGCACTTTTCTGGCAGCGCCGACATGACCCAGCTCTCATGGCTGTGGTTTACCGCCTTTGTCGGTTTCAACCTGTTCCAGTCCGGCATCACCCGCTTTTGCCCGATGGATATTTTCCTGAAAAAAGCAGGCGTCAAATCGGGCTGCGGCCTGTAAACGGACAATCATATGGATACCCAATTTATTCAGGACAACTGGATGCTGGCGTTGCTGGCAGTCGTTTCCGGCGGCATGCTGGCTTGGTCGTTTGTCGGCAGCAAACTGTCTGGCATTGAACAGGCCGACACGTTGAAAGCCACACGCCTCTACAACGACGACGCGCTGGTGCTTGACGTGCGCGAGGACAAGGAATATGCCTCAGGACACATCCCCAAAGCCAAGCACATCCCGCTTGGCAAGCTGAGCAGCCGCATCCAGGAGCTGGACAAGCATAAGAAAAAGCCGATTCTGGTGACCTGTCGCAGCGGACAACGCTCGGCACGCGCCTGTGGCATATTGAAAAAAGCCGGCTTCGAAACCGTATTCAACCAGGCGGGCGGCATTATCGCGTGGGAACGCGCCAACCTGCCCGTCGAAAAGTAGCCTAAACAAGGATTCTCATGGCCAAAGTCGTAATGTATTGCACCGCCGTTTGCCCCTATTGCACCGCCGCTGAGCGCCTGCTGAAAAGCCGCGGCGTCACCGACATCGAAAAAATTCGCATCGACCTCGATCCTGCCAAACAGAATGAAATGATCGCCCGCTCGGGCGGCGCACGTTCCGTGCCGCAGGTATTCATCAACGACACACATATTGGTGGTTATGACGACACCTCTGCGCTCGACGCCGCCGGCAAACTGGTGCCGATGCTGGCCACCTGATACATGAGATCCAGGCTGGGTAATTCAGTCTGGTTGACTCAAACCAGCCGTCTCAGTCAGGCGCGCTTGATTTTCCCGCGCGCCGTCCCCACTTCAAGTACATGACTGTGCTTCAAGGACACACCGATGGAACTTGCTTGCCCCCAATGCCTCGCCCTCAATCGTGTGCCGGACGAACGGCTCGCTGACGCGCCCAAATGCGGCCAATGCAGCGCGCCACTATTGCCCGGCAAACCGGTTGATCTGACAGCTGCCAGCTTCGACCGCTTTATCGCCCGCGCCGGTCTGCCGGTGCTGGTCGATTTCTGGGCGGACTGGTGTGGCCCCTGCAAAATGATGGGCCCGATTTTCCAGCAAGTGGCAGCGGAAATGAACACGCGCGTACGCTTTGCCAAGGTCGACACCGAAGCGCATTCGCAGGTCTCGATGCGTCATCACATCAAGGGGATTCCCAGCCTGATCCTGTTCAAGAACGGGGCCGAAGTCGCCCGTACCTCGGGCGCGATGGAAGCGCAGGCGTTGAAACGCTGGCTGGCGTCACATGGGATTCAATAAGCACGTGTAAAATGCACCTCATTCCCGGAGCGCAGGCTCCGGTTTTCATATTCTGGAGACGCCATGGCAGACGAACAACAACCCACATTCAACATCGAGAAACTGTACGTCAAGGATCTATCGGTTGAAGTCCCGAACGCGCCCGCGATTTATCTGGAGCGTGAGCCTCCGCAGATGGACGTCAATATGACGAGCGAAAGCCACGCGCTGAACGAAACTCTGTATCACAGCAGCATCACGGTAACGGTCACCGCCAAAGTGGGCGACAAAATCATGTTCCTGGTTGAATGCACCCAAGGTGGCATCTTCAACATCCAGAACGTGCCAGAAGACCAGATGCCCATGGTGCTGGGCATCGGTTGCCCCAATATTGTTTTCCCCTATTTGCGTGAAACCGTATCGGACGTCATCTCGCGTGCCGGCTTCCCGCCGCTGATCCTGAATCCGGTTAATTTCGAAGCACTGTTCCTGCAACAGCAGGCCCAACAGCAAGCTGCGTCCGAACAAACCCATTGAACGCAGTGTGCTGATCGTTCGCCTGGCTCTCTCCGGTTTGCTGCTCGCATTGGCGCCTCTCGCACATGCGCTGGAATACCGCACCACCGGACGCCCCGCCCTGCTCTATGACGCGCCGTCCACCGCAGCGGGCAAGGTCGCCATTGTGGGCAGCGGCGTACCGCTAGAAGTCGTGGTCGATACCCAGATATGGATCAAGGTACGCGACCACAGTGGCCGCCTGACCTGGATCGAACAATCCGCACTGAACGGTACGCGCTCGGTCATGATCAAAGCAGCGTCTTCAGCAATCCGGCTGCAACCCCGTCCCGATGCCGACATTGCATTTCACGCCGTGCGCGGGGTACTGCTCGAAGCCACCGGTGACGCCAATACCTTTGGCTGGCTGCCGGTCAAACATGCAAACGGCATGACAGGCTGGCTGCCCGCCCATGAAGCCTGGGGCCGATGAGATCGCTCCCATGAAGATTTCAGTTTTGGGCGCAGGTGCATGGGGAACGGCACTTGCTGCCAATTGGGCGCCCACCCATGCGCTGACACTTTGGGGTCGCAATGCGGCTGACATTGACGCCATGCGCGTGCACCGCGTCAATGCGCATTACCTGCCCGACTGCGTGCTACCCGAATCCTTGCGGTTCACCGCCGACCTCGACCAGGCCGTCGCCGATTCCGAACTGCTGGTCCTCGCCGTGCCCACCAGCGGCTTGCGCGCAACGCTTGCCACCTTGTCTGCCCGCGCAGAATTACCGCCCCTGGTTTGGGTCTGCAAAGGCTTTGAGCCGGGCAGCCGGAAATTACCGCATCAACTCATGGCCGAATGTCTCCCGGCACATACGGCGGTCGGCGTCTTGTCCGGCCCCAGTTTTGCGCAGGAAGTGGCCCACGGTTATCCCACTGCACTCACCCTGGCCTCGGAAGATGCGGCTTTGGCACAATCGCTGGCGGTCGCCCTTTCAGGTCAACGCATGCGTATTTATGCGCATGATGATGTCGTTGGCGTTGAAGTGGGCGGGGCATTGAAAAACGTCATCGCCATTGCCACGGGCATCTGCGACGGCCTCAAACTGGGCCATAACGCCCGAGCGGCTCTGGTCACGCGCGGCCTCGCCGAAATGACCCGCCTCGGCACTCAGTTGGGTGGGCACCTGGAAACCTTCATGGGCTTGTCGGGGTTGGGCGACTTGATCCTGACTACGACCGGCGATCTTTCCCGTAACCGCCAGGTGGGACTGCGCACTGCACGTGGGCAATCACTGGCGACCATTCTGGCCGAGCTCGGGCATGTGGCAGAAGGGGTGACGACGGCACCCGAAGTACGTGCGCTGGCCAGCGAGCAGGGAGTCGACATGCCCATTACCCGCGCGGTGTGTCAGGTGCTGTTTGAAGGTGTGGCTGCCGCAAAAGCAGTGGACGTGCTCCTCAACCGGGAAATCAAGGCAGAATTCTAGGCCACCGTCAGCCAGCTGAAAGATAGCGCTGGCAGCACGATTGCTTCGCTTTCAGCCTCCATCCGCTCACCTGAACAAATATCCATCATTCCATCCCGCATGAAAAATCCATACGCTCTCAACTCTTCAACCGACAGGCTTTGAGGTTCGACATTGAAATTGCCCATCACCAACACCTGCGAACGGCTGTTCTGCGGATCGGCCCTGGAAAATACCAGCAAATTCCGGTTACTCACATCGAGCAATTTGCGATTATCAAAGTCCGAAAATGCAGCTACTTCCTTGCGTAGTGCAATGATTTTTTTGAGTGCCTGAAAAATACGGCTTTCAACCGTACCGGACTGATTGCGCAACTCGGCCTTGTCCCAGTCAAAGGTCGAACGATGCATCCAGCGATTGTCATCGCGCCTGGCTGGGTCTGCGAGATACTCTTGGCTGTTAAGCATGCCGATCTCATCGCCGTAGTACAGCAGTGGAATGCCCCCGAACGACAGGATCATGCTGTGCAGTAACACAATGGTTTTAATCGCCGCATCGATTGCGGCCTCGTCCTGGTTTTCGATTGCCGACTCCAGGCCAACCAACGAGGCTAGTGAACCGGAAATTCGCGAATCACCCGTCTTGGGATTCTCGCCAAACGGCATTCCGCGGGCCGGAGAACCGGGAAACCGGCCGGTAAAATAATCCACCAGAAAGCGCCGATGTTGCGTCGGATCGAAGCCCGCCAGCCGTATATCCTTGTCATCGAACCCCAGCCCGATGTCGTCGTGGCAGCGCACATAATTCAGCCAGGTTGCACGTTCCAGCTTGTTCGGTAAATGCTGAACACCTTGATTCAACAACTCGGCATTTTTGGTTGCCACAGCATCCCAGAGCAGCGCCATGAAAGTGGCGTTGTAGGCGATTTCGCATTCCTTGGCATTGATTGCGTCTTCGCCGAAATATTTGGCAATTTCACTGGGCGCAACAATCGCTTCAGCGATGAACAGCACACCGGGCGCTGTGACCTGGCAGCAGTCTTTCATGAGCTGCAATATCAGGTGCGCTTCGCGTTCGTTCTGACAAGCGCTGCCAATTTTTTTCCACAAAAATGCCACCGCATCCAGTCGCAATATATCTGCACCCTTGTTGGCCCAGAACAAGATGATGTCGATCATTTCGATCAGCACTTCCGGGTTGTGATAATCGAGGTCCCATTGATAATTGTGGAAAACCGTCATCACCCATTTGCCCATGGCGGCATCCCAGGTGAAATTGCCCGGCGCGGTGACCGGGAAAATTTCTGGCATGGTTTCTTCGTAAACATCAGGGACTTCACGGTTATCAAAGGTGAAGTAGTAATCCTGATATTTCTGCTCACCCTGTCGGGCTCGTTTCGCCCACTCATGTTCGTCTGAGGTGTGGTTGACCACCACGTCCAGCACCAGCAGCATGTCGCGCTTTTTAAGCGTGGCGGCCAGTGTGTTGATATCGTCAACCGTTCCGAATCGTGGGTCAATCTTTTTGAAATCGCGCACGGCATAGCCGCCATCGCTTTTGCCTGGAGGGCAATCGAGGATGGGCATGATATGCAGTATGTTGATGCCCAATTCCTGCAGGTAGGGCAGCCGCGTACGCAAACCTGCCAGATCGCCGGCGAACCGGTCGCAGTACAAGGCCATGCCCACCCATTTCTGGCTCAAAAACCAGTTGTAGTCGAGTTCACGTGCCAGATCGGACTTCCGTAACGCGGGGCTTCGCTCGATGTAACGAAACGCCAGTGTCTCGACCAGACTGACCATCTGCTTTTTGAAATCCGGGCGGTCACCGTACAGCAGATGAAACAGCGAATGTATCGAGTAAAAATTCGCTCCCAGACGCGTATAGAAATGCCGCAACCGCAGGCGACCGATTTCCGGCTTCAGATGGCCCAGAATTTCATTCAACAACGCATGGGAAGCCTGTTCGTACATAGATCGTCTCTAGCCTATTCCTTGATGCCCGATCGGGCATGTTACTGTTATTGAATGGATGTACGGATCGAAACATCCGGGCAACCGGAGCTGACGCTTGGTTTGACAGATTGCGCATGCCGCAGACGGCGCCAGCACACACAGAACGCTGCCGACTGGCTCATCACGCAACGACATGTCATAAAGCCCATGTTACCTAAACCTGGCCGTCTACCGAATACCAGCCATCCCCACCGGGGCTATTCTTCAAAATGTTTTACGGCATCAGGATGGGTATATTTGTTCCGCTCCCCCTCAGAATTCGCTGAAATATCCGTTTCTCACTGGACGGAGACCAAACTGCATGCCCACCCCTAAACCCGTCCTGCTTACCGAGCTGGACAAGAGTCGTGCATTTACACCGCGCATCATGCGCTGGGGGTTGGGTGCCGTACTGACCATTATCCTGGGCATCACTGCGCTGAGCTTTTGGCGAGTCGAACTGGGGAACCGTGCGCTCAATCAAATCGTATCCCACGAGCAGGTCGCAGTGGATCTGCTTTATCGCATGCAACTGGCCGCACGCGAACGCACCTTTGCATTGTTCGGGGCAGTACACACGGATGAGCCGTTTGTGCGGGACAGCAATATCCAGCGCTTCTACGTTCAAGGGGCGGCATTCGGCTCGGCACGCGCTCGGTTGATGCAACTCCCGCTCACCCAGGCGGAGCACACGCTACTGGCTAAGCAGCACACGCAAACAGCTCAAATCATGCAGGCGCAGGACCGTGTGATCGAACTGCTTAAATCGGGCCGCGACATTGAAGCCGAGCGCTGGTTGATGACACATGTGGTGCCGTTACAAAACCAGGTGGTCGGCACCTTGACTGCATTGCTTGAAGACGCGATGACCAGAACGCATGAACACGCAGCCTCAGGACGCCAGGCCCAGAACCGTGCCACCGCCCTGTTTCTCTTTGGCGGGCTGGCCGGGGTATTACTGATTTGGGGTGTATTTATCCTGGTCACCCAGAAAATAAGCGGCTTGATCACCCACTTGGCCAACTCCGGCGATCGCCTGCACGAATCAAACCTGGACTTGCAATTTCAGCAGTCTGCTCTCAACGAGCACAACATCGTGAGCGTCTCCGACATTCATGGCAACATCACAGCGGTCAACAAAAAATTCTGCGAAATCAGCCAGTACACGCTTGAGGAATTACTGGGACAGAATCATCGAATCCTCAAATCTGGTCTGCACTCGGACAGCTTTTACGATGCGCTATGGGCCACGATCAGCAGCGGTAAAGTATGGCATGGCGAGATCTGCAACCGCGGCAAGGATGGCTCCTTATATTGGGTGGACTCCACCATCCTGCCTTTTAAAGGGGACGATGGCCTGCCCAGCCGGTATGTATCGGTACGCACTGACATTACCGCGATCAAGGAGGCTCAGCATGTACTCGAGCGTAGCCACCATGAACTGGAGAATCTGGTCAAACTGCGTACGGGTGAGCTGGCTGAACGTGAAGAAGTGCTGCACAGCATCACCAATGCGGCGCAGGATGCGGTCATCATGCTGAATCATGACGGCCTCGTCACCTACTGGAACCCCGCCGCTGAGAAGATGTTCGGATTTGCCAAATCTGAGGCCATCGACCAGAACCTGCATGATCTCATTGTCCCTGATCGCCATGTTGAGCGCGCCCAGGCAGGGTTCGCCCACTTTTCACTCTCAGGAGAGGGACCGGCAGTCGGCCGGACGACCACGTTACAAGCCAAGCGCAAAAACGACGAAGAGTTTCCAGTGGACATCTCACTTTCAGCCATCAAACTGCGCGGACAATGGAACGCGGTGGGGATCGTGCGTGACGCGACTGAGCGCGTGAAGACCGAGGAAAGGCTCCAGCAACTTGCCACCACCGACACCTTGACCGGTATCTGCAACCGCCGGCGCTTCGATGAGGAGCTGGAAAACGAGATCCATCACGCGGCACGCTTTTCCAGCCCGCTCTCACTGATCCTCTTCGATATCGATCACTTCAAACGCGTAAACGACACGTTTGGTCACCAGGCAGGTGATCAGGTGCTGATCCAACTCGCCGATGCAGTGAGCGGCGCGATTCGAACAACCGACCTGTTCGCGCGCTGGGGGGGCGAAGAATTCATCATCCTGATGCCGGGCATTGATCTCAAAGCGGCTCAACTACTTGCCGAGAAACTGCGCCTGATGCTGGAGCAGCAGCCATTTGCCGGCGTAGGGCAAGTGACCGCCAGCTTCGGCGTCGCGGACTATACGCCTGGTGATAACACGGATGGGTTGATCAAAAAGCTGGATCTGTGCCTGTATCGGGCGAAGGCGGGGGGGCGCAACCGCGTGGAAGTCTATGCGGTCATTCCCTCGACCCTGGGTGACTAGCCCGGCATGGGGCGCAAGCCCGCTTAGCTACATCCCACCCGCGAAACCATTCTGTCGCCAGGCCTCGAACACCACTACGCTCACGGCATTGGACAAATTCATGCTGCGGGATGCCGGCAACATCGGCAATCTCAATCGACGCTCGGCGTTGAACTGCGACAGAATTTCGGGCGGTAATCCACGCGATTCGGGGCCGAACAGCAATACATCACCCGCCTGAAACGCAATATCGGTAAATCGCGTGCTGCCCTTGGTAGTCAGTGCGAACCAGCGCCGCCCGGGTAAGGCCAGCTGCGCTGCGTCCCAGTCCGCATGCACCTGCACGCTAGCCATATCGTGATAATCCAGTCCGGCGCGGGCGACCTGCTTGTCACTCAGATCAAAGCCCATCGGCTCAATCAAATGCAGACGGCAACCGGTATTGGCCGCCAAACGGATCAAATTTCCGGTGTTGGGTGGAATTTCAGGTTGAAACAATACAATGTCAAACACCAGGCTTGCCCTAAAATAAAACATTCATTGGAATCTGCCTATTCTATGGTCCCTTACCTCACCACCGCGCTCACCGGCCCGCTTCTCGCACTGGAAAAGCGTCTGCTGGACTCCCAGCCCACGATTGAACACTGGTTTCGTCAGCAGTGGAAAGAGCAGTCTGCGCCGTTTTACACATCAGTCGACATCCGGAATGCGGGATTCAAGCTCGCGCCGGTCGACACCAATCTGTTCCCGGGCGGGTTCAACAACCTGAACCCGGCTTTCATGTCGCTGTCGATTCACGCGGCGATGGGTGCGGTAGAAAAAATCTGCCCGGATGCGCAGCGCTTACTCCTGATTCCCGAAAACCACACCCGCAATAGCTTTTACCTGCAAAGCGTCGCAGTGCTGGCGCACATCCTGCGGCAGACTGGCTTGATTGTGCGCTTCGGTACACTGATTCCAGACATCACCGAGCCGACCGCCCTGGAATTGCCAGGAGGTGGCCACTTGACGCTGGAGCCGCTGGTGCGGATCGGCGACCGTGTCGGGCTGAAAGACTTCGACCCCTGTGCCGTATTGCTGAACAATGATTTATCGGCAGGCGTGCCGGACATCCTGAAAGGGATCGAACAAACCATCATGCCACCCTTGCATGGCGGCTGGGCCACTCGGCGCAAATCCAGGCATTTTAAGGCGTATCAACATATCGCGATTGAATTCGCCCGCTTGATCGACATCGACCCCTGGCTCATCGACCCCTATTTCACCCACTGCGGGAAAATTGATTTCCATGCTCGTCAGGGTGAAGTCTGCCTGGCGGAAAAAGTATCTGAAATGCTGGCAAAAATTCAGACCAAATACGATGAATACAGCATAACCCAGCCGCCATTCATCATTGTCAAAGCCGATGCGGGCACCTATGGTATGGGCATCATGACAGTCAAGTCTCCCGATGACGTGCGTGAGCTGAACCGCAAGCAGCGCAACAAAATGGCGGTTGGCAAAGAAGGGCTCGCCTTCAGCGAAGTGCTGATCCAGGAAGGCGTTTACACCTTCGAGAGCATTAACGATGCCGTCGCTGAGCCGGTCGTCTACATGCTCGATCACTTTGTCGTCGGTGGGTTTTACCGGGTACATACCGGACGTGGATCGGATGAAAACCTCAACAGCCCGGGCATGCACTTCGTGCCGCTGGCCTTTGATAACACCTGCGTGATGCCGGACCGCAGCGCCAACCCGGACGCCAGCCCCAACCGCTTCTACGCATATGGGGTCATCGCACGACTGGCCATGCTGGCCGCCAGTATTGAACTTGATGAAGCGCTGAACGAAACCGCATGAAACTGCTGTTTATCATCGATCCTTTGCCGAGCCTCAAGGCCTACAAGGACACCTCGGTTGCCATGATGCGCGCGGCTGCCGTGCGCGGCCATCGTGTCTACGTAACCGAAGCGCATCAACTCTCGATTCAGGATGGCCACGTTCGAGCGTCATGCATGGCGCTGGAAATCAGCCCTGACGATGACTGGTATCGTATTGCGTTTACAGAACACCACGCGCTCAAAGCATTCAACGCGGTGATCATGCGAACCGATCCCCCGGTGGATGTGGATTATCTGTTGGCAACCCATCTGCTTGAAGTCGCCGAGAACAATGGCGCACGCATTCTGAACCGACCGTCGAGTTTGCGTGAATTCAACGAAAAACTTGCGATTTTCAATTTTCAGCAATTCATCACGCCCACTCAGGTCAGCGCCGATCATGCTGTGATTCAAGCGTTTCTTGATGAGCACCAGGACATTATCGTCAAGCCACTGACCGAAATGGGGGGCAGCGGCATCTTCCGCTTGACGCTGACGGACCTCAACCGCAATGCCATCCTGGAAACACTCACCCAAAACGGTCGCCGCCCCATCATGGCGCAGCGCTACCTGCCCGACATCAGTGCGGGCGACAAACGCATCCTGCTGATAAATGGCGACGTAGTGCCCTGGGCCTTGGCCCGTATCCCCAAGGCGGGCGAGACACGCGGCAACCTGGCCGCGGGCGGTACAGCGCGTGCGCAACCGCTTTCAGCACGCGATCAAACGATCGCCGATACCATTGCGCCCTGGGCACATGAGCAAGGTATTTTCCTGGCCGGGCTCGACGTGATTGGTACTTGTCTGACCGAAATCAATGTCACCAGCCCCACGGGATTCCAGGAAATTGCCGCACAAACCGGCCATGATGTGGCCGCGCAATTTATCGCTGCGATTGAGCGAACCTGCTCAACCGTCATTCATTATTGACGCCTCTCACTGTTATGCGTGCTGTTCGATTGAGCGTGTGGTTGATGTTCTGGACGTTGGCCGGATGCAGCCAACCCACCCCGGTTGTCCAGCAACAAGCCTATGTGTTCGGGACGCTGGTGGAAATCAGCGTTTTCGACGACCTGGACTCACGAGCCCAACCTGCGATCGCCAGCGTGCTGGCCCGTTTCGACACGCTCCACCGGCAGTTGCATGCCTGGCAGCCGAGCGAGTTATCACAGCTCAATACGTCGCTGGCGGCAGGGCGCACGGCCACGGTTACACCTGAACTCGCGGCCATGCTGAGCGATGCGCAAACGTTGTCGGCGGATTCAGGCGCGCTGTTCAATCCCGCCATTGGCAGGCTGATCGCCTTGTGGGGCTTCCATTCAGATGCATTACCCGATCAGGTGCCGGATGCAAGTGCGATTGAACAATGGGTCCGGCAGTCGCCGGGCATGGCTGACCTGACGATACAGCAGCAGCATGTGGCGAGCCGCAACCCTTCGGTGCAACTGGATCTTGGTGGTTTTGCCAAAGGCTACGCCCTTGATGAAGCGGTCCGCATCCTCAAATCCCACGGTATCCGAAATGCGTTGGTCAATATCGGCGGCAACGTCATCGCAATCGGCCAGCATGGTGACCGGCCCTGGCGAGTCGGCATCCAGCACCCGCGCCAGCCCGGCACCCTGGCCACGCTGGACCTCCATGACGGCGAGGCGATCGGCACTTCGGGCGACTATCAACGCTTTTTTGAAGCAGCCGGCAAACGCTACAGCCATTTGATCGACCCCCGTACGGGCTACCCCGCCGCCACCATGCAATCGGTCACGATACTGGTCGCAGGAAAACACGCGGGTACGCGCTCAGACGCCTTGTCCAAACCCCTGTTTATCGATGGCCCCGCCCGACTCGACCAGCACGCGAACAAGTTAGGCATCCGATACTATCTGGCGGTCGATGCTTCGGGTCATCTACTCAGTTCAACTGCGATGAAAGCCCGTCTTCGTTAGAATGTCGTTTTTGGTCTGATATCCACTCAATGATAGGCATCCTGATCGTCGCTCATGGTTCGCTTGCAGACAGTCTGGTCGACTGTGCAGCCCATGTATTGGGCAAGCGTTCCGAAAATCTCGCCACACTGGACTTTACGGGTCATGCCGATCCGGACGAACGGATCAAGGCCCTTCAGGCCCTGCTGGCCGAACTTGATGAAGGCGACGGCATTCTCGTCCTGACCGATGTTTACGGCGCCACGCCAAGCAACACCTTATGCCGGCTTCTCGAACCCGCTCACATCGAAGGCGTATCCGGAGTCAATCTCCCCATGCTCATCAAAGCGCTGAACTATCGGGAATCTCTCCCATTGCCCCAGTTGGTCAACCGAATTGTCGAGGGTGGGCGCAACAGCATCAACCATATCACCGAGGCCATGTGCCATGCAGCAACGGGACGTTGAAATCGTCAACAAACTGGGGCTGCATGCGCGACCCTCTGCGAAACTCACCCAACTGGCTTCCGACTTCAAGTGCAACGTGTTCATGACACGTAATGGTCGTCGCATCAATGCCAAAAGCATCATGGGCGTGATGATGCTGGCAGCGTCCCAAGGCAGCACCGTCACACTGGAAACCGAAGGCGAAGACGAACAGGAAGCCATGGATGCACTGGCCGAATTGATTACCAGCGGATTTGGAGAGGAATTGTGAGTTTTTCGCTCCACGGCATCGGCGTATCCGGTGGCATCGCCATCGGATACGCCCATCTGGCATCGAGCGCGCGTGTCGAAGTACCGCAGTACATGCTCGAACGCAAATACATCAAGGAAGAATTGACGCGCTTCGAAAAAGCCATCCTCTCCACGCGCGCTGAGCTCGAAATTCTACGCAGCCACATCCCGGCGGGTGCCCCCGCGGAGTTATCTGCCTTTCTCGACATGCACTTGATGTTCCTCGGCGATCCGATGATTGCCGAGGAACCCAAGCGGCTGATCCGCGAAACGCAATGCAATGCCGAATGGGCCTTGGCGCAGCAAATGGATGCGCTGGTGGCACGCTTTGAGGAAATCGATGACGCCTATCTGCGTAGTCGTCAGGAAGATGTCGTCCAGGTTGTACAGCGGGTATTGAAGATGCTGGTGGGGCATCCCAGTCATTTGCCGCTCGATGTGGATTTCGATGTTGAACGGATACTGGTTGCGCACGAACTCTCGCCAGCCGACATGGTGTTGTTCAAGAATGTCCATTTCGCCGCGTTCATCACCGATCTGGGTGGCGCAACGTCGCATACGGCCATTCTGGCACGCGGCATGGCCATGCCTTCTGTCATGGCCCTGCACAATGCGCGCGGTCTGATCCGCGATCATGATTTATTGATCGTCGATGGCCGCGATGGGGTCGTGATCGTCAATCCGGATGAATCCGTTCTCACCGAATACCGGTTACGTCAAAATCAATGGCGCATCGATACCGACAAACTCAAACGCCTCAAAACCAGCAAATCCGCCACACTGGACGGTACGCCGATCGAGTTGATGGCCAATATTGAACTGCTGCAGGATGTGGATGCCGTTAAAACAGCCGGCGCCCAGGGCGTGGGCCTGTTCCGCAGCGAATTCCTGTTTCTCAATCGAGACGACCTGCCAAGCGAGGATGAGCAATACGAATCGTACAAAGCCATCGCAGTAGCCTTGGCCGGTAAACCCGTCACCATCCGCACACTCGATCTCGGTGCAGACAAGCAGGCGCCGTGGGGACACACCGTCGCAGACAATCCGGCCCTGGGTTTACGTGCCATTCGACTTTGCCTGGCTGAGCCTGGGTTATTCCACACCCAACTGCGAGCCATTCTTCGGGCATCCCAGCACGGCCAGATCCACATCCTCATCCCCATGCTGGTCAGCTTCACCGAATTGAAGCAAACGCTGTTGCGCATTGAAGAGGCACGCGCGTCGCTACGCAAGGATGGCCTGAAGTTTGACGAGGCCACCCCTATCGGCGGCATGATCGAGGTGCCAGCAGCGGCCCTGGCTGCCAATTATTTTGCCGAGAAGCTGGACTTTCTATCGATCGGCACGAATGACCTGATCCAGTACACGCTCGCGATCGACCGCTCGGATGACAGCGTCGCGCATTTGTACGACCCGTTGCACCCGTCGGTGCTCCAACTCATTCAGCAAACGATCCGTGCCGGCGCCAAACTGGGCAAGCCGGTCTCGGTATGCGGTGAAATGGCGGGGGACCCGCAGTTAACGCGCCTGTTGCTGGCGCTGGGCTTGCGATCGTTTTCAATGCAGCCGGCCAGCTTGTTGCAGGTCAAGCAACAAATCCTGCGATCCCATCTGGAAGACTTGGTGCCGCTCGCCCAGCGCCTGCTCAGAAACACCGACCCAGACAAAACAGCCGGCCTGTTAAGCCGGCTCAACGCCTAGGCACGCATCCTGATTCCATGACCGAAATCAGACCGCAAACTGCGCGGTGAGCCGGGTTAGCTCAGCCTTGTCCTGCCGTAGCCCATGGATATTTTCCTTGACCCGCGCCATGCGGGTATTCAAGGTGCCCATGTTCTCCAGAATCCGCTTCAGGTTGTCCAGTCGCGTATCCAGATATTGTTTATGTTCGCGGATACGCGTCATGACGGGGTCCAATGCGATCCGCAACCAGCGCTCCGCTTCGTGTCGAGCCAGATTGAAGGCTTTGCGCGCTTCTTCGGCCAGCCCGGCATAAAAGCGCCGGATCATGAAACGTTTTTCAAGCATCAAGTTAGCCGGGTCTTTGCAAAACGCCTCGGTTTCACGCATCAGGCCTTCCAGACGATTGCGGTAAGCACCCAAATCCAGCCGGGGCACTTGCATTTTAGGTAGCTGGTGCTGACTGTGGAAACGCGAATAGGCCTGATCCAGCGCGTCCAGCATATTGTCCGCCTGCAGCGTGGCCTGCTTCAGGCGTTCGCTCATCTGTTCACTCAATTGGCGGATACCGTTGGTCAGTCCGCGCGTAGTCAAACTGGCCTCCATCGCGGCCCGGCCTGATTTGCAAATCACGCCCAGGGTGTCATCCGACAAATGGGTCAGCAAATGCGCTCCCTGTGCTTTCAGCATTTTGCGCGTGATCCGAAATTGAGCGGCCGTGGCATCGTAGCTGTCTTTTTCCTGCAGCAGGGCGGTGCGCGTCTGTTCGATCAGTTCACGGTTCTTGCCCGAAAGCTGGGTCAGCTGTATCAACTCATCGCTACTGCGTTTGACTCGGGCCACCATGTCGATGCGGCTTTCTTCGAGCAATGCATTCACTTCACGGTTGACTGCGTGATACAGCATGTCGCGTCGGGCCGGTATCACTTGATGGGCCAGCAGATACTCCAGCGACTCGATCCCTGACCGTACAAGCAGTTCAGCATCACCTCGTATTTTGGCAACCAGGGCTTTTTGCGCGGAGACGGTAAAAATCCGGCTGCGCGGCAATTTCAACACGCGCGCTGTTTCCTCGACTTGGCGTTCAATGGTGGCCTGCACTTCAGAATCGGTTTTCAGTTCATCCCACAGCATGTCGACTTTATTCAACACTGCCACATGGTAATTGGCATGGCGATGAACGTATTTCTGCCAGATTTCCAGATCTGAGCGCGTCACGCCTGTATCCGTGGCCAACAGGTACATGACCGCATGCGCATTGGGGATTACGGAAAGTGTCAGTTCGGGCTCGGAGCCCAGGGCATTCAGTCCCGGGGTATCCAGGATGGTCAGTCCGGCCTGCAGCAGCGGGTGCGGGTAGTTGACGGTCGCGTAACGCCAGGCAGGCACTTCGACGGTACCGTCAGCGCGCAACTGGTGGCGCTCATTGGGGTCGTCCCCGCTCCAGAGTCCCATTTCGATCGCATCGACTGCCGTCATCGGCTTGGTCTCGGTAAGCTTTTTCAGGCTTTCCTGCAGTTGCCGGGGATCTTCGGGGTCCAGGCTGATCCGGCACCACTCGATAGGCATGCGTTTCAGGTGCGTAAGCGATTCGGTGCGACGGCGTGTTTCGATCGGCAACAGGCAAAGACACGGCGCCTCATCGATATTGGAAAACAATTCGGTCGGGCACATGGTGGTGCGTCCGGCATCGGATGGCAGCAAACGCTGGCCATGATCGGCAAAAAACAGGGCGTTGATCAATTCAGTTTTGCCGCGCGAGAATTCTGCGACAAAAGCCACCACCAGTTTGTCCTGGCGTAGTGTGGAAGCAGTGTCAGCAAGCCGCAGCGTGCGTTCGGCATCAATACCGTGCTGGCGATCCAGCCAATCAGCATAATCCGTAATGGCCGTCGCCAATTTCATGCGCCGATCGCTGTAATCGGCCACTTCCTGTTCCAGGTGAATGCTCATTTGGTTTTGATTATGTCGATTGCACGCCAAGGTGTGTCCATGCCGCACACCGCTACGGTAATGCTGGGGGTCCTCTCCTTCAGGCGCTCAATCGCGCCTCACCCACCATGCGCACCACCGGACCTGTGACGACGCACTCCGCTCTTTATCGACTGAACATACGCAATCTTTAGCCTTCACCCGCTACTTTTTACAATGCGCTGAACCCCATTAATCAAAGAAGCCCACGCAAGCGCTTAAAGCGCAGCGAGTAATGCGCGTTCCATCGCAAAAATTGGCACCATCAAGACCAACTGACACAGGATAAACAATACCAATGGCGTCAGGTCAACGTTGGAAACCAGGGGGACAAACCGACGCAATGGCCGCAGGAACGGCTCGGACAGGGCATAGACCACCGGCATCAAGGGTGTATTGGCATTTAACCATGACAAGATGGCCCGCAACAGGGTCAGGCCAATGATCAGGTAAACCGTCAAGCTCATCAGGCGCACGGTCGCCAGCCCCATCATGACCGGCCAGGCTTTGCTGCCCGCCAAGGCAAAGGGATAACCGTCCAGCCAGTAGATGGCCAGCACGACAATCAGCTCAATCAGCCAGGCAAGTAACAGGCACGCCCAATCCAGACCCAATACGCCGGGGACCAGTCGCCTCAGGGGTTTGACCGCAAAATCGGTAATGGCCACAATAAATTCGGCAAAGGGATTGCGGAACGGCACCCGAAACAACTGCATCAGAAAACGCAGCAAGACTGCGATCACGAACAAATTGCCCAGTGTTTGAAGGAGGAAGCCCAGCGCGCCCGAAATCATGCCAGGCGCCCCAGTTCATCACCCAGTTCGGCACTCCGATGGCTGGCCGCTTCCACCGCCTGTGCGATTGCGCGCTTGACACCGCCCGCTTCCAGTGCGGCGACCCCACGCTCGGTAGTGCCCCCTTTGGAGGTCACACGCTGACGGAGCACACCCGGTTCTTCGCCCGATTCCAATGCCAGTTTGGCCGCCCCAAAAAAGGTTCGTAGCGCCAACTGACGCGCCGTGGCGGGCGGCAGGCCCTGAGCCAATGCGGCCGCTTCCAGCGATTCGATGCAGTAAAACACATAGGCGGGGCCACTCCCCGAAACGGCGGTGACGGCATCCAGCTGCGGCTCTTCGTCCACCCACACAACACCGCCTACCGCACGCAGCACCGATTCAGCCTGCGAACGCGCTTCTGCACGCACGGCAGCGGGCGCATACAAGCCTGTCATTCCGGCTTGAACCAACGCCGGGGTATTTGGCATGGCTCGCACAATCTGTTGATGCCCACCCATCCAGCGAGACAGGTCAGCCACGCGAACCCCTGCCGCAATTGAAACCACCAGTTGCCCTGTCAACCGGGAGGCCAGCACGGCTGAAACCTCAGGCAGGATTTGAGGTTTGACGGCCAGCACAATCGTGCCTGAAAGGCGGGCCTGCGATAGATCGGAATGGGTCACCACGCCCAGGCGCGCACCCATCTGCGCACGCGCATCGGCGTTGATCTCCACGACTTCAATATCGGTCGGTTGAGTGCCACTGGCGATTAAACCTCCGATGATGGCGGCTGCCATATTGCCGCCACCAATAAAACTGACTTTATGCATGCTGCTTGTTCCTCTCACCAAATAGTGCCGTACCAACTCGTACAATCGTCGCGCCTTCCAGTATGGCAGCCTCCAGATCGCCTGACATGCCCATCGACAGCGTATCCAGGGCGTGCCCGCGCGCAATCAAATCCTCAAATGCCAACCTGACTTGTCGAAACGAGGCGCGCTGCTCATTTCGATCAGTACTCGGCGCCGGAATGGCCATCAAGCCCCGCAACCGCAGATTGGGCAACTGCGCCACTGCAGCTGCCAACTCGGGCAACTCATCCAGCACGACACCCCCTTTGCTGGATTCATTGCTCACATTCACCTCAATACAAACCTGTAGCGGAGGCAACGTCAGGGGACGTTGCGCCGCAAGGCGCTCAGCAACTTTAAGCCGATCCACACTGTGAACCCAGCTGAAATGCTCGGCAATCGCCCGGGTCTTATTACTTTGCACAGGCCCAATAAAATGCCACACCAAGGGCCAATCAGCCAAATGAAGCTGTTTATCCAAAGCTTCCTGAACATAGTTTTCGCCAAACGCTTGCTGACCGCATATCGCCAGTTCGCGAACAGCGACGGCATCGAAAGTCTTGCTTGCCGCCAACAGGGTAATTTGTCCCCCATCGCGGCCTGCCTCAGCCATGGCACAGGCGATTCTGCTTTGCACTGCATGCAGGCGACTTTCAGGTGTGTCGGCTAAAGAAGTCATTCCAAACTCAAGTTTGCGCGTTTTCACGCCGTTAACCTTTGCGATTATTATCTGTTAAAACCCTACCCATTACTGAGCGAGGCATGCGTGGATATTTCTGAATTGCTGGCTTTTGCCGTCAAGAACAAGGCCTCCGACTTACACTTATCGGCCAGCCTCCCCCCCATGATCCGAGTCAACGGCGACGTCCGGCGCATTAACCTGCCGCCGATGGAGCACAAAGACGTACACCGCATGGTGTACGACATCATGAACGACAGCCAGCGCAAGGTCTACGAAGAAACGCTGGAAATCGACTTTTCGTTCGAAATTCCCTCACTGGCACGCTTTCGCGTCAACGCATTCAACCAGCAGTATGGCGCCGGCGCGGTGTTCCGGACCATTCCGTCCAAGGTATTGTCACTGGAAGAACTCAACTGCCCGCCCATTTTCAAGGAAATTTCCGATCAGCCGCGCGGCATCGTACTCGTCACGGGGCCAACCGGTTCAGGCAAGTCGACCACCCTGGCAGCCATGATGGATTACGTCAACGAAAACCAGTACGCGCACATTTTGACGGTTGAAGATCCAATCGAATTCGTTCACCAAAGTAAAAAATGCCTGATCAACCAGCGCGAAGTCGGCCCGCACACACTGTCATTTTCCAACGCACTGCGCTCGGCCCTGCGCGAAGACCCAGACGTCATTCTGGTGGGCGAATTACGTGACCTGGAAACCATCCGCCTCGCGCTGACTGCGGCCGAAACCGGCCACCTGGTGTTCGGCACGCTGCACACCTCCTCCGCCGCCAAAACCATCGACCGTGTGGTCGACGTGTTCCCGGCAGCCGAAAAGGAAATGGTACGTTCGATGCTGTCCGAATCGCTGCGCGCCGTGATCTCGCAAACCTTGCTTAAAACCAAAGATGGCACCGGTCGCGTCGCTGCACATGAAATCATGATTGGCACGCCAGCCATCCGCAACCTGATCCGGGAAAACAAGGTCGCGCAGATGTATTCATCCATCCAGACTGGCGGCAACATCGGCATGCAAACGCTCGACCAGTGCCTGCAAGATCTGGTGAAGCGTAATATCGTTGCTTCAGGCGTGGCCCGCAGTGCTGCGCAAAACAAAGACGCGTTTTTTGCTTGAGGGCTAAACGATGAATTCCGAGAAAACCGTCCACGATCTGCTGCGGCTGATGCTGGCGAAGAATGCGTCCGACCTGTTCATCACCGCAGGCTTTCCCCCTGCGATCAAGGTCGACGGCAAGATTACGCCTGTATCCAACCAGACCTTGACGCCTGCACATACCCGCGAACTGGCACGCTCGATCATGAACGAGCGCCAGTGGAACGATTTTGAAGCCACCAACGAATCCAACTTTGCGATCGCGCCCCCCGAGATTGGCCGCTTTCGTGTCAACGTCTTTGTGCAACAAAGTCGTATCGGTATCGTGATGCGGATGATCAACACGATCATTCCAAAAATGGAGGAGCTGAACCTCCCACCGATTCTGAAAGACGTGGCCATGATCAAACGTGGGCTGGTGATCTTTGTCGGCGGTACGGGTACGGGTAAATCCACTTCACTCGCGGCAATGGTGGGTTACCGCAACGCCAACGCCTGCGACCACATCATCACGGTGGAAGACCCGATCGAATATGTACATGAACACAAGAAATCGATCATCACCCAGCGTGAAATTGGCATCGACACGGACAACTGGTTCTCTGCACTAAAAAACACCCTGCGCCAGGCGCCTGACGTGATTCTGATCGGTGAGATTCGCGACCGGGAAACCATGGAATACGCCATCGCCTTCGCCGAAACCGGTCACCTGTGTTTATCAACCCTGCACGCCAACAGCGCCAACCAGGCGCTTGACCGCATCATCAACTTCTTCCCGGAAGAAAAACGCGCCCAGCTGCTGATGGATTTGTCGCTCAACCTCAAGTCATTTATTTCGCAGCGTCTGCTCCCACGCAAGGGAACAACTGGCCGCATCGCCGCCATCGAAATCCTGCTCAACTCACCGCTCATTTCCGACCTGATCTTCAAGGGCAATGTGCACGAGATCAAGGAAATCATGTCAAAGTCGCGTGAATTGGGCATGCAAACCTTTGACCAGGCATTGTTCGATCTGTACGAAGCCGGCATGGTGACCTACGAAGATGCGCTTAGAAACGCCGACAGCCTGAACGACCTGCGCCTGAAGATCAAATTACATGGGCAGGAATCCAAAGGCCGCGACATGATGGCCGGGCTGGACCATCTGGATATCGTTTAAAGTTTAAGCACTTCAAGTCGCTCGCCCTTATTCAGGATTGATGACGACCCGTACTTCCAGACCCTGATTACCTGGCAAGGCCTTGATGGCTTCTGCTGCGGCTTTCAGGGCCATCTCTTCGCCACCGTACTTCACGGCCATATGGTCATCGTCCGGCATCGGCGCGCCCATCGAAAGCGGCACGATCGATGAAATGCCACTGCCGTGCGAGCCAAAGTCTGCCACCAGAAAATAGCTGCGATACACTTCGGCGCCGTCATCGAGGGTGCCTGTCAGACGCATGGATGCGGTCAGCATGATGACACTCAGGACGGCTTGGCAGCCGGCTTGTCCCGCATCGAACCCGCGACAATCTTGTATTGCAGAAAACGGGTTTCGATCGGGCCGTTGAACAGCGGGATACGGCGACTGGCCTTGAGACCGAACAACTTGGGCAGCAAGGGATCGCCCGAAATGATCCATGCTTCCCAGCCACTGAAATTTTTCTTCAACCAATCGCCCAGTTGCGGATACCACGCTGCCAACTCCTCGGCTTCGCCGATCCGTTCACCATAGGGTGGGTTGGTGACGATGGTGCCCGTCGGCGCCGGCGCTTTCAGTTCCAGCGCATCAGACACTTCCAGATCGATGGCCTCTGCATAGCCCGCCGCGTCAAGATTGTTGCGCGCCTTGTCGAGCACCCAGCGATCCTGGTCAGCACCAAAAATAGGCAACTTCGCCAGCGGTTTCTCCTGCGCCTGCGCTTCGGCCTTGATCCGTTTCCACAACTTGGCATCGAAATCACGGTAATGCTCAAACGCGAAATGCCGACCCCGGCCGGGTGCGCGATTCAACGCCATGTCAGCGGCTTCGAGCAGGATGGTGCCGGCGCCGCACATTGGGTCGAACAGCGGTGTGCCGGGATGCCAGCCCGACAGCATCAACAGCCCGGCGGCCAGGTTTTCCTTGAGCGAAGCAGCACTCGCCTCGCGCTTGAAGCCACGTTTGAACAGCGGTTCGCCACTGGTATCCAGATAAAAAGTCGCTGCGTCAGCCGTGAAAAAAACATAGATCGGGACATTCGGCGTGTCAGTGTCCACACTCGGCCGCTCACGCGTTTCTTCGCGGAAGCGATCACAGATCGCGTCCTTGATCTTGAGCGTGATGAAATTGAGGCTTTTCAGCGGCGCGTTCTGCGCGCCCACTTTTACCGCAATGGTTTTGTTGACGTCGAACCACTCGTGCCACGGCAACTCAAGCGCGGCGCGATAGATATGTTCTTCCTTGCGATAACGGGTAAAACCGACCTTGCGCAAAATGCGGGTGGCAATGCGCGAGGTGAGGTTCACACGCATCTCGGCGGCAGCATCGGCCATGAACAGCACGCCGGCGGGCACCTGGCGCACTACCTGCCCGCCGGCCGCTGTGAGCTCGGCTTCGAGCAAGGCCTCCAGCCCACGCGGGCAGGTGGCGAAATGGCTGGCCGGGGGCAGCGCCTCGCGTTCAGGGCGAACGGGGTGCGACGTTTTGGTGGGACGTGGCCGAGATGCTGGAGACTTGGAATTCAAACGGGGCTTTCTCAGAACTTAAAAGGGCTTCAACACTACGAGCAATACAACAATCAACAACACAATAACGGGGATTTCATTGAACCAGCGGAACCAAACATGCGATTTGGTGTTCTGTCTGGCTTCGAACCCACGCAGCAAACGCTTGCAAACGTGGTGATAACCGACCAGTCCGACCACCAGAATCAGCTTCAACCACATCCAGTTCATGCTGAGCGGGAAATACGCCAGCCACAGCCAGATACCCGTAATCAGCGTCAGCCACATGATAGGCGAGACGAAGCGATACAATTTGTTCGCCATCAGCAGCAGGCGGTTGTAGGCAGCATCGTTCTCTTCCATCGCCAGATTGACGAACAGACGCGGCAGATAGAACAAACCGGCAAACCAGCTCACCACCATCACGATATGAAACGATTTCAGCCACAGCATGGATAAAAAAGCCTTTATTAAGAAGTGGACACCGAGTCCGCTGACCCTGATTTTACTGGGTTTGGTCGCCTGGCTGTGGTTTCGCCCGCCGGCTGACGTCAGCGATATCAATCTGGTGGCCGATCCCTGGCACGTCACCTTGCCCGATCAACGCATCCTGACCAGCGAATCACTCAAGGGCAAAGTCGTGCTGGTGAATTTCTGGGCGACCTGGTGCCCCTACTGCCGCAAGGAAAAACCGGTGATCGACAGCTTCTGGCAGGATTATCGCGACAAGGGCTTTGAAGTCGTCTCGATCAGTGTCGACGATACGCCGGAACAGATTGCTGTCTGGATGAAAGACAAGGATTACAGCTTTATGGCCACACCAACCAATGACACCGTTCTGGCCGCATTCGGCAACGTCAAGAGCGTGCCCACTTCATTCATTCTCGATGCGGATGGGCACATTCGTCACAAAATCGCTGGACAGGTGCATTATCCCCGGCTGGAGAAACTGGTGACGCCGCTATTACGCCCGTCCGCACAATAATGCACACCGACACCATCACGGACACCCGCCTCAACGAACTCGAAGCCAAGCTGGTCTTTGCCGAAGACCTGATTGAAACACTCAATCAAACCGTGGTCCGTCAGCAAAACCAGCTTGATTTATTGCAGCAGCAATTACGCCTGCTACATCAGCGCATGCAAGACGTGATGCCCGAGGATGGGCACGTCCCCCGTGACGAAATTCCCCCACATTATTGACCATCCCTCGCGCCCAGCCCGGGAGAAACACAAGCATCCCCGATCGCAGGCAGCGGGTCGGCAAGGGGCTTCCCGGCCAATAGCAGCGACAAAAACGCGTGTGCCGGCATGGCGCGCGCATAGTAATACCCTTGCGCACGCACGCACCCATGATTGCGCAGGAAGTCCGCCTGGCTGGCATGCTCAACCCCTTCTGCGATGACGCTCAAGCCCAGGCTGGACGATAGGGCAAGTATGGTCTGAACAATGGCCGCATCGCCCCCCTCGTCATCAATATCCCGGATAAAACTGCGATCGATTTTGAGTTCGCCAATAGGCAATTGCTTGAGGCGACTGAGCGAAGAATGACCTGTTCCAAAGTCATCAATGGCAATGCTGACACCTATCTGGCGCAACGCGGTCAGCACATCCCGGCCCAGCGTCTCGCTTTCCATGATGCTGCTTTCAGTGAGCTCCAATACGATTTGTGACGGGGATACCGAAGTCCCAGCAAGCAATCCCGTCAATCGTTCGGGAAACCCTTTCTGCATCAACTGTTTGACTGAGAGATTGACGTGCATGGCGAACCCATCAAGCGAGACGCCTTGCGACTCCCATTTTTTCAGATCCAGGCACACCTGATGGATAACCCATTCGCCCATGGGAATGATCAGGCCCGTGTCTTCTGCGAGCGGAATAAAATGATCGGGTGAAATAGCCCCTTCCTGCGAGTCAAACCAGCGCATCAAAGCTTCTGCACCGTAAATGCAACCGGTTTCCAGATTCACCAGTGGCTGGTAGAACACTTCAAGGGATTGCTCAGCAAACGCGGCTCGCAATCTGGATTCCAGGTGAACGCGCCGCATGGCACGTTCGGTCATCCCTTTTTCATAAAAGTGGAAAGTATTGCGTCCACCTTCTTTGGATTTGTACATGGCGGCATCAGCGTGTTTCAAGAGCATCGCTGCACTCCTGCCATCTTCCGGATATAGGCTGATGCCAATACTGGCCGAAACATGCAGGGGGTAGTGGCCGATGGTCATGACCTTTTCCAGGGCAAGCAGGACCTTTTCCGCAACGTTTGCTGCATTCTGCCCGTCTGCAATATCCTCAATCAAAACAACAAACTCATCGCCACCCAGACGAGACAGCGTATCAACCCCCCGCATCAAGACCTTCAAGCGATCGGCAACTGTCATCAACACGGTATCGCCTACCGCATGTCCCAGG
The DNA here is from genome assembly GCA_036568265.1 of Thiobacillus sp. Classification (GTDB taxonomy): domain Bacteria; phylum Pseudomonadota; class Gammaproteobacteria; order Burkholderiales; family Thiobacillaceae; genus Thiobacillus. The sequence continues at coordinate 127,446 of DATCSW010000006.1, read as the reverse complement.
CTGTCGTTAATCGTTTTGAATCGGTCCAGATCTATAAACAGCAAGGCCATCCGGTTGTCTGACCGTTCGGACCGGCTGACGGCATGGTGCAATCTATCCATCAGCAAGGCACGGTTCGGCAAACCGGTCAGTGCGTCGTGGTATGCAACAAATTCAAGATGAGCATCCTTATCCCGCAACAGCTGCTCCGCCTGCCGTTGTTCACTGACATCTTGCAGGGTTCCGCTTATGCGGATGGCGTTCCCTTGTTTGTCCCTAACCACTTCCGCACTGCCGTGAACAATCCGGATCATGCCATCCTGACGCACGATCCGATGGTCGATATCGTAAGCCGAACCATTTTTAAGGGCATTTTTCAGCGCATTACCCACCCTTTTGCGGTCTTCCGGAAAAATCCTTTCCATGAAAGACTCATAACTGGCGACCTGTTCGGCCGGACCCATCCCAAACAGACGATAAACCCCTTCGGAGCAGAACAAATGGTTCTCGGCAATCTGCCAGTCCCAATTGCCCATGTGAGCGATGCGCTGCGCCCGGTCGAGGCTTTCTTTGGTTTCGCCCAACTGACGGGAGGTTCGCGCAATCTGGCGATTTTTTCTGACATATAACAGCAATGCCGCAATCAGACTGACCAACAATAGTCCCGCTAGCCCATACAAGGTACCTAGAATGATGGTTCGGTTAGTCTCATAGAAGGTTGGCAGTTTACGAACCCAGTTCACTTGCCATGCGATGTCATCGGACAAAACGAGTCCAGCCTTCTCCAATTCTGTTTCATCCAGAATGTATTCATTGGGACTCACCTCGGTTGGTAGCAAATCCGCCATGGGCGTCCCGCTCAGATGGCGGATGAGTAGCTGTGCAGCGTCACGGCCCTGGAGATGACCGCTGGTGACGTAGCCGCCAAGTACACCCGGGTACAGGTAGGCGTCCTCCATGCTGAACACAACAAAATTCCCTGCGCTCACAATGAATTCGACCGTTTCGGGAAGCGTGAGCGTACGCCCCTCCCGATTGTTCATGGCACCCAGGGTAGTCAGGAAGACAAACCGTTCCTTGCGCTTTTTCAGGCGCGCCATCAAATCTTCAATCAAACCGCCCGACAGGAAGGTGGCGCGAATATCGGCATGGTGTGCCAGCTCTTTGCGGATTTCTCTTTCGATCGCCTGATAGGTCTCGCTGGCGTCACCTACAATGACGATTTCCCGAATATTCGGGTCAATCTGGCGCATCAAGCGCAAATTGGGCGCGATCTCTTTTTTTTCGAATACGCCTGTGATGCGGGTTGGGTCAATCTGCTGCCTGACGTCGTAATTGTTGACCCCCGAAAAAAATATCGGCACGCCAGGGAACACCTTGTTTAGATGAGACCGCGCAAACGACAAGGCATTGTCATCCGACACATAGATCGCCGCAGGCCGGTAGCCCTGATATTTGGTTTGCAGATAGCTACCGAAAAAATCAGCGTATTGCGTGTTGTAAATCGCACGTTTGGTATCGAGATACTCCACCTTGGGCAGGTAAGCCCGCACGGTGTCTTCAGCCAATGCCTGCACAAACCCCTGATGCTGGCCTTTGGTCCAGGGGTATTCCTGACCGTAGGCATGGAGGACGAAAATCGGCGTGGGGGCTGAAGCCTGGGCACAAGCACTACTCAAGGCCAGCAGGGTCAGCAGGGCGAAACGCATGACGGATTCATCGAAGACGGTTTTAATGAATCGGCATCCTTTCGTGTTTCTGAAGTCCCACGTGAATTCTTTATAATTCGATTTTCATCACCACCTTGCGAATCCACTTCGCGCTCGTGCCCTGCAGGGTACTCACCAACGGTGCATGCGCATCGTCCGGGTAAAACAGACAGAATGACCCGGCCGGCGTGGCAATCCAGCTACGCGGCGCATCGTTGAAAAACCGGATGTCGCGCGCGGCATCGTATGCGGTTGCTGGCTCCACGCATTCGGCCAATGGCTTCCAGCCCATTTCATCCACGCCTTCGAGCACCAGTTGAATGTCGATGTAGCGGCGATGACATTCCAGTTTGGCCTCTGCACGCGTGCGCCCGGTGCAGGCTTCGGCAATGGCGAAGATCTGTTCACCTTGCACGGCATGCACGCCAGGGTCGAGCGCCAGCAAATCCGTGTCGCGCAAAAACGCGAAAGCGCGCGCAAATAGCGGATGCAACGTGAGGTAGCGGTCAGCCTGGGCCAGGGTGTCGAGAATCATAGGCAACCATCCAGGTTAAGCAGGCGTGGCGGTCGAACGTTGCGCCGAGCGTTTATCGCGCACATAAACGCCCTTGTCTTTGGTCTGGATGTCGAACAGGCCGATCACCTGGAACAGATCCTTGAGTTTGGCGTAGCCATAGTTGCGCGAGTCGAACGAGGCCTGCTTGGAAATATGCTGGCCAACCGAACCCAGACCCGCCCAACCCTCGTCGTCCGCGCCGGCCTCGACCGCCTTGCGCAACAAGCCGACCAGCCGGGTATCGCTTTTGAGTTCCTTGGCACTCAGTTTCACAGCTGCCGCTTTGTGGGCCGGCGAAGCCGTGCTGCCAGCCTCAGCCTCTACCGCCACCTTGGATTCGATTTCAATGGATGCACCCAGCGTTTCCAGATACAGAAACGTGGAGCAGGCGCTGACAAAAGGTGCGGGCGTTTTCTTCTCGCCAAAGCCAAACACTTTCAGTCCATTGGCTCGAATGCGCATCACCAGCGGTGTGAAATCCGAATCACTGGAAACAATGCCAAAGCCGTCGAGTTGTTTGGTGTACAGCAGATCCATCGCGTCGATGATCATCGCGGCGTCGGTAGCGTTCTTGCCTTTGGTATAGGCGAACTGCTGCATCGGCTGGATGGCATATTCATGGAGCACCGCTTCCCATGATTTCAGATGCCGGCTCTTCCAGTCGCCATAGGCACGCCGGATGTTGATCACGCCATAATTGGCCAGCTCATCGAGAATTTCATCGAGCTTGCTGGCAGGGCTGTTGTCGGCATCGATCAACAGGGCAATACGCGATTCTTGCGTCATGATCCACCTCGGTCAGGTTGAGCTGCCAGGAAAAGAGTTCACCTTACCTGGCACGATAAATCGGTTGGTTGCCCTGCCGCAAGTGCGTCATCACGGCCACGCGACGCAAATCAGCGGCTAATCGGCTTGTAGCGGATGCGCTTGGGTTTAGCGCCTTCTTCACCCAGACGTTTGCGTTTGTCCGCTTCGTATTCCTGGTAGTTACCCGCGAAGAACACCGCCTGCGAGTCGCCCTCGAAGGCGAGAATGTGGGTGGCGATACGGTCGAGAAACCAGCGGTCGTGCGAGATCACCATCACGCAACCAGCGAACTCCAGCAGTGCATCTTCCAGTGCGCGCAGGGTTTCCACATCGAGGTCGTTCGATGGCTCGTCGAGCAGCAGCACGTTGCCGCCCGCAATCAGCGTTTTGGCCAGATGCAGACGGCCACGCTCGCCCCCTGACAAGCTACCGACGTGCTTTTGTTGATCGCCACCTTTGAAGTTGAAGCGGCCGAGGTAAGCGCGCGACGGGATTTCGTAGCGTCCAACGGTGAGGATGTCGCGGCCTTCAGCCACTTCGTCGAACACGGTTTTGTCGGCCGACAGCGCATCGCGGCTCTGGTCGACGTAAGCGAGATTCACCGTTTGGCCGATATCGACTTCTCCGCTGTCCGGTTTCTCCAGGCCCGTGATCATTTTGAAAAGTGTCGATTTACCTGCGCCGTTGGGACCAATGATGCCAACGATGGCGCCGGGCGGCACGCTGAATGACAGATTGTCGATCAGCAAGCGGTCGCCAAAGGATTTCGTCACGTTGGTAAAGTCGATCACCTTGTCACCGAGACGCTCGCCGACCGGGATGAAGATTTCCTGCGTTTCATTGCGCTTCTGGTATTCGGCTGAATTCAGTTCCTCGAAGCGTGCCAGACGCGCTTTCGATTTGGCCTGGCGCGCTTTGGGATTCTGCCGCACCCATTCCAGCTCCTGCTTCATCGTCTTGATGCGCCCGAGTTCCTGCTTGCCTTCGGTTTCCAGACGCGCTTCTTTCTGCTCCAGCCAGCTGGTGTAGTTGCCTTTCCACGGAATACCATGACCACGGTCGAGTTCCAGTATCCACTCGGCGGCGTTGTCGAGGAAGTAACGATCGTGCGTCACCGCCACCACGGTGCCCGGATAGCGCACCAAATACTGCTCCAGCCAGTCGACCGATTCGGCGTCGAGGTGGTTGGTCGGTTCGTCGAGCAGCAGCATGTCGGGGTTGGACAACAGCAATTGGCACAACGCGACACGGCGCTTCTCGCCGCCCGACAGATTGCCGATCACCGCGTCCCACGGTGCCAGACGCAGGGCATCGGCAGCGATTTCCATCTGGGTGTCGAGGTCGGCCCCCGACGTGGCAATGATCGCTTCGCAGCGCGCCTGGTCTTCGGCCAGTTTGTCGAAATCGGCGTCGGGCTCAGCATAGGCTGCATAGACTTCTTCAAGCCTTTTTTTGGCTTCGACGATCTCACCCAGTCCAGCTTCCACGGCCTCACGCACGGTATGCGTCGGATCAAGCTGCGGCTCCTGCGGCAAATAGCCAATGCGAATGCCTGCCATCGGGATCGCTTCACCTTCGATGTCGGTGTCCACCCCCGCCATGATGCGGATCAGCGAGGACTTGCCGGAGCCATTCAGGCCCAGCAAACCAATTTTTGCACCGGGGAAAAAGCTGAGCGAAATATCTTTCAAAATATGCCGCTTGGGCGGAACAATCTTGCCGACACGGTTGAGGGAATAAACGTATTGCGCCATGAATCAAAAATCCAGAAAAGTTATTGTTGGGTGTCGCCCGGGCAACGCGCAAACGCACAGCCCTGGTTGGGGTTGCGGCTGACATAACTGCCATCGGGGCAGGTTTTGACGTCAGCCGGACACATGAGGGGATCATCAGCCACGAGGGGCGGCGGAGGGGCTACCGGCAAAGCCACTTTGCCAGAAGATGAGTGAGCTGTCTTGGATACACCAGGCATACTGCACGCAGCCAACGAAACGGCCAACACGGCCGCAAGCCAAACTTTGATCAAGTCAGCTCCTTGTCCAGCATGGCCTTGAGTTTGTCGAAATCATAATCGCCGAGCTTTTGTTCAAGCACGCTGCCATCCTTGCCAATCAGAAAAGTGGTAGGCGTGACCTGCACATTACCGAACATCCGCGCGAGCTCACCCTCTTTATCGAGCACCACTGGAAACGGTAACTGCCGCGTTTCCACAAAGCTGGAAACATAATTGGGCGGGTCATAACTCATCGCCACCGCAATCACTTCAAACCCACGCCCCTTGTATTGATTGTAGGTCTCGATCATATCGGGCATTTTCTTGATGCAACCAGGACAGGAGGTTGCCCAAAAATTGACCAATACGAACTGGCCGCGCAGATCATTGAGCGCAATCTGCTTGCCTTCCAGCGTGGTAAACGTGGCAGTCGGGGCGCTGGGTTTATCCATCAGCGCGTAAAACAATGCACCTACAACAGCAAGCGCTGCGGCGGCCATCACAATCGGTTTGGCGAATTTCATTCGATTTCCAGAGAATTAAACATGTTGATACGACCGCGCCAATTGCACATAGTGCTGCGCGGAATAATTGAAATAGGCAATTTCGTCTGCGGTCAGTTCACGTACCCGCTTGGCCGGGCGCCCCAGGTACAGATATCCGGACTCAAGCACCTTACCTTCCGGTACCAGGGACCCCGCGCCCAGCAGCACATGCTTCTGGATCACCGCGCGATCGAGGATGATACTGCCCATGCCAATCAGGCATTCGTCCTCGATGGTACAGGCATGCAGGATCACCGTATGGCCCACCGTGACGCGCGCGCCGATAACCAGCGGCCCACCAGCCGGATTGTCCGGCGTCTTGTGTGACACATGCAGCACGCTGCCATCCTGAATATTGCTGGCTTCGCCGATGGCGATGCTGTTGACGTCGCCGCGAATCACCGCGCCAGGCCACACTGATGCATCCGCGTCCAGGGCGACCTCACCAATCACTGTGGCACGCGGATGCACCCAGGCACCGGCAGCCAGCGTGGGGGTCACACCGTGATGTGGCGCAATATAATGTACGTTAACCTTGTCTGTCATGGGGTTGAAATCTCGACTTCCAACCCGAAAGTATAATTCCCCTCTCCCTCCAAGCTGTCATCCCGCCATGAACCCATTGCTCGACTTTTCCGGTTTGCCCCGTTTTTCCGAATTCAAACCCGAATTCGTCATTCCCGCCATCGACCAGTTACTGGCCGAAGCCCGCGCGGCTGTGAAACAGGCCGAATCTGCCGACACCCCCGCGGAATGGGACGCCTTTGTCGCCCCACTGGATGACGCGAACGAGAAACTGGGCCGTGCCTGGGGACAGGTCTCACACCTGCATTCGGTGATGGATTCGCCCGAACTGCGTGAGGTCTACAACGCCTGCTTGCCAAAAATCACCATTTTTTATGCCGAAATGGGGCAAAACGAAGCCTTGTTCGCCAAATTCAAAGCGCTGAAAGCTCGCCCCGATTACGCGGCATTGTCTGACCCGCGCAAGAAAATCGTTGAAAACGAACTGCGTGATTTCCGCCTCGGTGGCGCTGAACTGCCAACCGACAAAAAAGCCCGGTTCATGCAGGTGCAGGAAGAACTCGCGCAACTATCAGCCAAGTTCGAGGAAAACCTGCTCGATGCTACCAATGACTACGCGCTGTTCATCGACGAGGACAGCCAACTGGCGGGCTTGCCATCCGACGCGCTGGAAGCCATGAAGGCGGCGGCTGAAGCCGATGGCAAGTCCGGCTGGAAAATCACACTGCACATGCCGTCCTATCTGCCGGTGATGCAATACGCTGACAACCGCGAGCTGCGCGAGCAGCTGTATCGCGCCTATGTCACCCGCGCCTCCGAACTCGGCAAACCCGCATTCGATAATACCGCGCTGATTGCCGGCATTCTCAAACTACGTCGCGAAGCCGCCGTTCTGCTGGGGTTCAACAGCTACGCCGAGGTCTCGCTGGCCGCCAAAATGGCTGACACCCCAGCCGAGGTGCTGAAGTTTCTCGACGAACTCGGCGTACGCGCCCGCCCCTATGCCGAGAAAGATTTTCTTGAATTGCAGGCCTTCGCCCGCGACCTCGGCATTGGAGACCTGCAATCCTGGGATACCCCCTATGTATCTGAAAAATTACGCGTCACGCGTTACAGTTTTTCAGATCAGGAAGTGAAAGCCTATTTCCCGGAGCCGCGCGTACTGGCGGGCCTGTTCAAGTTGGTGGAAACGCTTTACGGCCTGCATATCCGCGAAGACCAGGCGCCGGTGTGGCATCCCGACGTCAAGTTCTACACACTCACCGACCACAACGGCCAGCGCGTCGGCCAGTTCTATCTCGATCTGTATGCCCGCGCTTCCAAACGCGGTGGGGCGTGGATGGACGACGTGATCACCCGCCGTAAAAAATCCGATGGCATCCAGACCCCGGTGGCCTACCTCAACTGCAATTTCTCCGGCCCGGTGGGCGGCAAACCCGCACAGTTCACCCACGACGAAGTCATCACCCTGTTCCACGAAACCGGTCACGGCCTGCACCACCTGCTCACGCAGATTGAGGAAATTGGCGTATCCGGCATCAACGGCGTGGAATGGGACGCGGTCGAACTGCCGAGCCAGTTCATGGAAAACTTCTGCTGGGAATGGGATGTACTCAAGCACATGACCTCGCATGTAGACACGGGCGAAGCCCTGCCGCGCGAATTGTTCGACAAGATGCTGGCTGCCAAGAACTTCCAGTCCGGCTTGCAGACGTTACGCCAGATCGAATTCGCCAGCTTCGACATGCATCTGCATGATGACTTTGACCCCAGCGGTGACCGCACCGCGCTCGACCTGATCAACGACATTCGCCAACAGGTTGCCGTGCTGATCCCGCCGGATTACAACCGTTTCCCCAACAACTTCTCGCATATTTTCGCCGGCGGCTACGCAGCGGGCTATTACAGCTACAAATGGGCGGAAGTGCTGTCAGCCGACGCCTATGCACTGTTCGAAGACGAAGCCAAAGGCTATGGTGGCGTACTCAATCCCGAAGTCGGCCAGCGTTTCTGGAGCGAGATCCTGGCCCAGGGCGGCGCCCGCCCGGCGCTTGAGTCATTCAAGGCCTTCCGTGGCCGCGAACCCACCATCGACGCCCTGCTCCGCCACAACGGCATGGCGTGAGCGTGGTTGTTGACGCATACGATTCCACATGGGCTTGAGCCCATAGTGGATCGGAGTCCTTCCAGGGCTTTAGCGGCTTTACAACCACGGCCTACTCCTTGCGAGTGGAGCGTGGTTGTTGACGCATACGATTCCACATGGGCTTGAGCCCATAGTGGATCGGAGTCCTGCCAGGGCTTTAGCGGCTTTACAACCACGGCCTACTCCTTGCGGGTGGAGCGTGGTTGTTGACGCATAGCCATTCCCCCTGGACTTGAGCCTTTCGGGCGCTGGAACCGGGATAGGGCCGTTGTCACATCCGGGTAAAGCTTCAGAAGAATCTGGCCGTTAACGCTTTTGTATATATTGACGGGGGTGAGGAATGAAAACAGGCTTGTTCGTGGCACTGACGTGTGTGGCAATGGCCAGTACGCCGCTTTTGGCTGGTCAACTGTATCAGTGGAAGGATGCGCAAGGCCACACCGTTTACAGCGACCAGCCTCCCCCGCCCAGCGTCCGAAACGCCCAGCAGAAAAACTTCAAGGGCAACCTGATCGAAACGGGCGACTCCTACGCCACCCAGACTGCCCGCGAGAAATTCCCGCTCACGCTTTACGCCAGTGCCTGCGGCGCCCCATGCGACCAGGCGCGCAAGCTGCTCAATGATCGAGGCGCTCCTTTCAGCAGCAAAGACCCCCAAGCCAGCCCGGATGCGCAGGCAGAATTGAAAAAAATCACCGGACGCTTAAACGTACCTGTGCTGGTCATCGGCAGTGACAAAATTGATGGTTTTGAGTCAGACCAGTGGCATGCGGCGCTGGACCGCGCGGGTTATCCGAAATCCGTCGTGACCGGCCGCAAAACGACGACTGAACCGGCTGCGCCCCCCTCCGTTCCAGCTGCTGCACCCCAGCCCGCTCCTGCCACCAAGTAGTGCGAGAGGCTGGCTGAACTGCACATAGCCCTCTCCCCCTTCTCAGGTTCGTATACGCACGGCAGCTGCGGTAAACTCGCTGCATGAAACTCGTCGCCTGGAACGTCAACTCCCTCAAAGTTCGCCTGCCTCAATTGCTGGACTTTCTCGCCACCCGCCAACCCGACGTGGTGTGCCTGCAGGAAACCAAGCTCACCGACGACAAATTCCCGAGCGCCGAGATTGAAGCGGCCGGATATCGCGTGGTGTTTGCCGGGCAAAAGACCTACAACGGTGTCGCTATCGTCAGCCGCAGTGAGCCTACCGATATCCAGGCAGGCATCCCCAACTTTGAAGACGAACAGAAACGGATGATTGCCGCTACCGTCGATGGGGTTCGCGTGGTATGTGTTTACTGCCCCAACGGCCAGTCGCTCGATTCCGACAAATATCCCTACAAACTCGCCTGGTTCGACGCGCTGACCGTCTGGCTGAAAGACGAACTCACGCGCCACGCCCAACTGGCTATTTTGGGTGACTACAACATCGCACCGGATGATCGCGATGTCCATGACCCCGAAGTCTGGAAAGATGGCATTCTGGTTTCCCCTCCCGAACGCGAACGCTTCCAGACCTTGCTTGCACTCGGCCTGAAAGACAGCTTTCGCCTCTTCGACCAACCTGAAAAAACGTTCAGCTGGTGGGATTACCGCATGATGGGCTTCCGCCGCAATCACGGCCTGCGCATCGACCACATTCTGCTCACCGAACCGCTGGCTGCCGCCTGCACCTCCAGTACCGTGGATCGCGACATGCGCAAACTGGAGCGGCCATCGGATCATGCGCCGGTTGTGGCGGAGATCAGTCTAAATTCTTTAGGTAAATGAAGGCCCGGTTAGTACAAGCTTCTGCTCACCCAGCCACTATCACCGGTAGTGACTCTCGATGCACCCCTCGCCAAGATAGCAGTACCTCAGACCCCCCGTCAGTTCCGATCGGCCATCCCAGGCAGTGTAGATTGCATAAACTGCATCCGGTCTTTATTTAAACAATCCCATATAGGCATTGAACGCATAAACCTTGCCGCGTTTACCTCCGGTGATTTCCCTCAGTATCCCTAACCGCTCTAAATCAGCGATCAACTTGTATGCTGAGGCCGCCGACACGTCCGCAACTATGCCCACTTTAGCTGCATTAATCACCGGACGCTGATAAAGGGCGTGCATCACCTTCTGTGCATTCGCCGTTCGGCTGCCCAGCGTTTGCAACTGTAATTCCACCTGCTTTTGCAACTTAAGAATATTGTCGAATGTTGAAATGCTGCTTTTCGCCGTTTCAATGACTCCCACCAGAAAAAAACGGAACCATTGCAGTAGATCGTTTTTTTCCCGCACCCGCATCAAATTGTCGTAATAAAGCGGGCGATTGCGCTCAAAAAAGTCTGACAGATATAGCACCGGCTGCTTCAGTAGCCCCCGGCTCACCAGATACAACGTAATCAATAGGCGCCCCACCCGGCCATTACCATCCAGGAAAGGGTGGATGGTCTCAAACTGGTAGTGCACCAACGCGATCTTCAACAACTCAGGAAAATGCTGCCGGTCGTTATGTATGAACTTCTCAATGTCGCCGATCAGTTCGCCGATGGAGGCATGCACCGGTGGCACGAACACCGCATCGTCAATGCTCGCTCCTCCGATCCAGTTCTGGCTCTGCCGGAACTCACCCGGATGCTTGTGCTTGCCGCGCACTCCCTGCATTAGCGTTCTATGTGTCTTACGAATCAGCCGTGCTGAAAAAGGCAGCGCCTTCAACTGGTCCACCGCTTCGTTCATTGCCACCACGTAGTTCTGGACCTCTTCCCAGTCGTCACGCCGCTCCAGCGCAACGTCCTCTTTTTCCAGCAGCGCCTCCTGCATGTTCGTCTGTGTCCCCTCGATTCGGCTCGATTGGGTCGCCTCCTTCAGCACGTGCATACGGATGAAAAGATCGATGTTTGGAATGTACTCGGAATACATGTCTAGTCTGCCCAACTCGCGGTCTGCCTGACCAAGCAGTTGAAGCAAGCCCATGTCATCCATCACCCATGCACGGTTGATCGGATTGGGTTGAAAGTTTTTATAATGCGCTTGCTGGATCAACTGACCAGATTGAAAATGTTTCATCGGAGGTGCCTCGCGGTAATTAAAACAAGTCCGGGTACTGTTTTAGATTTTATAAAAAAACTAAAACAACACCTAACACTAATTTAACCGCAGGCAATAGGCGACCATACGCCCCTCATGCAACATTCAAAATACAATAATCAATACTGCACGACTACCGGGTCCAGACTTCTCCACAAATACCAGGTGGCAACAGTGCGCCAGGGCGCATGGCGTTCGCCGTGTTGGCGTAGGGATTTCAGGGTGGGCCGTTCGCCACTCAGATAATGCAAGGCCACGGCTTTTTGCAGGCCGATGTCATCCACTGGCCATACGTCAGGCCGGCGCAGACTGAAGATCAGGAACATCTCGGCGGTCCAGCGGCCAATGCCGCGCACGTCGATCAACTCGCCAATGACGGCTTCGTCCTCCATCGCTGTCCAGCGCGCGGGCTCGACCCGCCCATCGACAAAGTGCCCTGCGAGGTCGTGCAGGTATTCGGCTTTGCGGCGCGACAAGCCGCACGCAGCGAGTGCCGTTTGTTCGAGGGTGACGATATGTTCGGGGCTGACGTGTTGCGCAAATTCGGCAAAGCGTGCCCATACGCTATCGGCCGCCTTGACTGAAATCTGCTGGCCGACGATGGCTCGGGCGAGCGTCTGGAATGGGTCACCGCGATTGGTGAGCACGGCATCGGGGAAGCGCGCAATCAGCGCGGCCATGACGGGGTCGGCTAAGGCCAGCTCAGTGCAGGCCTGCTGCCAATAGTCTGGTGGAGCCAGCGTTATCACAACAAAATGATGTCGTACTGTTCCTGCGGATAGCTGGTCTCGACCTGCATCGATACCGGCTTGCCGATAAAGTCGATGAGTTGGGCAAGGCTGCCGGATTCCTCGTCCAGAAACAGATCTATCACGCTTTGCGAGGTGACGATGCGGTATTCACGGGCGTCGAACTGACGCGCCTCGCGCAGGATTTCGCGCAGGATTTCGTAGCATACGGTTTGCGCAGTTTTGATCTCGCCCCGGCCGTCACAGGTGGGGCACGGCTCGCATAGCACGTGCGCCAGTGATTCGCGTGTGCGCTTGCGCGTCATTTCGACCAGCCCCAACGCCGAGAAGCCGCTGACGGTGGTGCGGGTGGGGTCGCGCGCCAGCGTTTTCTTCAACTCAGTCAACACCGCGTCCTGGTGCTCGACGTTATCCATGTCGATGAAATCGATGATGATAATGCCGCCGAGATTGCGCAGACGCAGTTGTCGGGCGATGGCTTGTGCGGCTTCGAGGTTGGTCTTGAAAATGGTGTCGTCGAAATTGCGCGTACCGACGAAGCCACCGGTGTTGACGTCGGCGGTGGTGAGCGCTTCGGTCTGGTCGATGATGAGGTAGCCCCCCGACTTCAAATCCACGCGTCGCCCCAGCGCCTTGGCGATTTCATCTTCGATTGAATGCAGATCGAACAAAGGCCGGTCGGCATCAAAGTGCTGCAGTTTTTCGAGCACGGCCTGCGTGTAATTCTGTGCGAACTCGGTCATGCGCTGATAGGTCTCGCGTGAGTCGATGAGGATGCGCGTGGTGTCGCTGTTCACAAAGTCACGCAGCACGCGCAAGGCCAAGTCCAGGTCTTGATACAGCAAACAGGGCACCACGCAATTGCCGCGCGACTGGATGCTGCTCCACAAGCGCCGCAGATACTCGATGTCGGCTCGCATTTCGTCGTCTTCGGCCGTTTCAGCCATGGTGCGTACGATGAAGCCGCCGCCGGCGTCGGGTGGCATCAACTGATGCAATTTCTGACGCAGCAGTTCGCGTTCTTCCTCACCTTCGATTTTCTGCGAAATGCCAATATGGGTTTCTTGCGGCAGATACACCAGATAACGTCCGGCAAAGCTGATCTGGGTGGAAAGCCGGGCGCCCTTGGTGCCGATCGGGTCCTTGATCACCTGCACCATGAGGCTTTGGCCTTCGTGCAGAATCTGCTCGATGGGGCGTTCGGGATCACCGTTACGGCGTTCTTCCCAAATGTCGGCCACGTGCAGGAAAGCCGCACGCTCAAGACCCACGTCGATAAACGCGGACTGCATGCCAGGCAACACCCGTACAACGCGCCCCATGTAGATATTGCTGACCAGCCCGCGGCATTGGGCCCGTTCGATGTGCAGCTCCTGAACCGATCCCAGGTGCAGCACGGCGACACGGGTTTCCTGCGGGGTGACGTTGACGAGAATTTCTTCGCTCATGGCAACCGCTTATTCAATTTCCAAATCGAAAATGACTCGAATGTGCGCCGTGAGCAACACGGCTCAGTCAGCTTGGATTTAGGCAATGATTCATACGACCAGGCCAAACGCTCTCAGCAATACCGCTGTGTCATATAACGGCAGTCCCATGACGCCACTGTAGCTGCCTTCGATATGTTCGATAAACATACCCGCGCGGCCCTGAATGCCATACGCCCCAGCCTTGCCCAGATATTCGCCTGTTTCCAGGTAACGCGCGATGGTGGTCGCATCAATCGCAGCAAACGTCACCAGGCTGGTCGAAAGACATTGTTCCAGTCGTCCTTCATGCTGGATGGCGACCGCAGTATGAACCGCGTGCCTGCGGCCGGATAGCTGCTTCAAGATGGCCTCAGCTTCAACACGCCCCGCCGGTTTGCCCATGATCGCACCATCCAGTTCAATCACCGTATCGGCGCCCATGACCGGAAACCGCAGCAGGCGGCGTGCCTCTACCGCGTGCCAGCCGCAGGCGGCCTTCTCTGCCGCCATCCGCTGAACGAAGTCGATTGCCGCTTCATCGGCATACGGGATTTCAACCACATCCAGAAATCCGGCGACCGCACGCAATGGCAGCACATCAAACGGTACGCCGATCTGCTTGAGCAGTTCACGCCGTCGCGGCGATTGCGATGCCAGATAAATTCGTTTATCAACCAGCATGTATAGTCTCCCCATCAATCCCGATGGTAGGGATGTCCCTTATTGATGCACACGGCACGATATAACTGCTCGGCCAACATCACCCGCGCCAACGCATGCGGCAAGGTCAGCTTCGACAGGCCCATCAACTTGCCAGCACGGGTCTTGATAGTGTCATCCAGCCCGTCTGCCCCGCCTATGATAAACACCGGCGACACACCTTCGGCCATCCAGCCTTGCAACCAGCCAGCCAGTTCGCGCGTGGTGGTTTGCGTGCCCCGCTCATCCAGCACCACGGGCACACATCCGGCAGGCATGGCTGCCACGATACGCTCAGCCTCGATATGCCGCGCGCGGGCACCGTCCTCCCCGGCCACCCGATGCCCGGGCTTGATCTCGGTCAGCAGCAGCGGCAGGTCGGCTGTCATCCGGCGCGCGTAGTCTTCATACCCAGCATTGATCCAGCCGGGCATCTTGTGGCCGACGGCGATCAGATGCAGTTTCACTTAGTGATCGGGCTGAATATGCCGTGCCCGCGCCGCTTCACCCGCGCCCCACAGCTCTTCCAGGTTGTAATGCGCCCGCGCAGCGGGCTGCATCACATGCACGATGATCTCGCCCAGATCGAGCAGCACCCATTCACCGCTGTCTTCACCTTCTGTGTTGCCCACGTATTCGTCAGCCTCTTTCATCTTGACGCGCACATTGTCGGCAAGTGAACGGGTTTGTCGGTTGGAGGTGCCGGTGGCAATCACCATGCACTCGAACAGCGATGTGAGCTTGCTGGTGTCGAGTACGGTGATGTCCTGCGCCTTGACGTCTTCGAGCGCGTCGACGACGAGTTTGATTTTGGCTTTAAGGTTCATGTCTGTAGGTAAAGTTGATGTTCGTGTATGTAGTTAAGCACGGCATCAGGCAACAGGTAACGCGCGCTGCCTTGCCGGCTCAGGATTTCGCGGATGGCGGTGGCTGAAACCTCCAGCGGCGTCATCTGCCTGAGTAGTACGGATCCTGCAGGCCCGGCTGCCGATGGGTCGGTCACCTGGCGCTTTAAAACTTCGCTTTTCAGCGGCTCCGGCAGCGTATCGGGGTGCAGCGTATGCGCGCCGGGCCGGGTCACCACCACAATATTGGCCAGATCAAACAGCAGCTGCCAGCGATGCCAGCTTGCCAAGCCGAGAAAGGCATCGGCGCCCAGCATCAGCCACAGCGGTTGCTCAAACCCCCGCTCCCCGCGTAACGCAGTCAACGTATCCACGGTATAACTGGGCTCCGGACGAGCCACTTCGCGCGCATCCACTTCAAATAGCGGATTGCCTGCGATGGCCCGCCGCACCATTTCCAACCGGTGGATCGATGCAATGCCCGGCTGTGCACGATGCGGGGGTTGCCCCGCAGGGGTGAACAGTACCTGGCTCAAACCCAACGCCGCGGCCATTTCCTCGGCCAACCTCAAATGCCCGAAGTGTATCGGATCGAAGGTGCCGCCGAAAACGCCAATCGGCGACATCATTCAGCCACGAACGTGGCCATCCCCCAATACCACCCACTTCTGGCTGGTGAGGCCTTCCAGTCCAACCGGGCCTCGCGCATGAATTTTGTCGGTGGAAATACCGATTTCTGCGCCCAACCCATATTCAAACCCATCGGCAAAGCGGGTCGAAGCGTTGACGACGACACTGGCCGAGTCCACTTCACGCAGGAATCGCCGTGCACGGCCATAGTCCTCGGTGACGATGGCATCGGTGTGATGCGAACCATGGACGTTGATATGGTCCATCGCGGCATCAATATCGTCGACCACCTTGATCGCGATAATCGGGCCGAGATATTCCTCATGCCAGTCGGCTTCCACCGCGGCTTTCAACTTGTCTGCAGCAATGGCAGCACCCTGCAAAATGCGCAAGGATTCGGGGCATCCGCGCATTTCCACGCCTTTGTCTGCCAACACCCGACCAATCTCGGGCAGCACCGCATCCGCCACGCCGCGTGCAACCAGCAGCGATTCGGTGGTGTTGCAGGTGCCGTAGCGCTGGGTCTTGGCGTTTTCAACGATGTTCACTGCCTTGGCCTGATCCGCCCGATCGTCCACATACACATGGCAGTTACCGTGCAGGTGCTTGATCACCGGCACCCGCGCCTCGCTGGAAATGCGCTCGATCAAGCCCTTGCCGCCGCGCGGCACGATGACATCGACATAATCTTTCATGGTGATGAGTTCGCCCACCGCGGCACGGTCGGTGGTCTCGACCACTTGCACCACAGTCGCGGGCAGGCCGGCGACTTCCAGCCCCTCGCGCACGCAGGCGGCGACCGCCTGATTGGAGTGCAGGGCTTCGGAGCCGCCGCGCAGAATCGCCGCATTGCCTGATTTCAGGCACAGCCCGGCCGCATCTGCCGTAACGTTGGGACGCGCCTCATAAATGATGCCGATAACACCCAGCGGCACCCGCATCTTGCCCACCTGGATGCCCGAAGGGCGATATTTGAGATCGGTAATCTCGCCGACCGGATCGGGCAATGCGGCAATCTGTTCCAGGCCTTCGGCCATGCCCGCCACGGTTTGTTCGTTGATTTCGAGGCGATCCAAAAGGGCGGCATCCAGCCCGCTGGCACGTGCATGTTCCATGTCGCGCGCATTGGCTTCCAGCAATTTGGCAGCATCGCGACGAATCGCCGCCGCGATTGCCACCAGGGCGTGATTTTTCTGGTTGGTATCGGCACGGGCAATCGCGCGCGAGGCTTCACGCGCTTGTTTGCCCAGGGTTTGCATATAGTGTTTAACGTCCATCATCTCTTTCATTACTTGATAGGGGCAGCGATAGGAGCGGCCAAAGTCAGGCCTACGCGCAGCAAGGTGTCCCAAGGGTCCCCCATTCGTTCCAGTCCCTTGGCCTGTTGATCAATCAAGGCCAGATCGGCCAGTGCCATTTCGACCCGCGCCAGATCCAGTCGTTTCACGGCGCGCTCGATTTGCGGCGCGCGTTGCTTGTCACGTCCCCACAGGGTTCGCATCACGCTATTGAGACTTTCGCCTTGTGTCACGGCCCATTTTAGCCTGAGCAGCAACCGTACCGCCGAAGACACCTGCCAGAGGATGGCCGGCACCGCTTCGCCAGCATCCTTCAGGTCATACACGATCTGGGCAAAGCGTGCGCCATCGCCTGAATACAGGGCATCTTGCAGGGCATCGGCTTCCAGACGACTCACATCGACCACCGCGTGCTCGACATCCGCCCGTGTCACAGGCCCCGACGGCAACAACAGTGCAAGCTTGTCGATTTCCTGTTGCGCTGCCAGCAGATTGCCTTCGACCTGATCGGCCAGAAACGCCAGCGCGGCACGATCGGCTTTCAAACCCTGTTTGGACAAGCGCCGATCAATCCAGTCGGGTAACTGCGCACGACCCACCGCGCGGGCTTCAACCACCACACCGGATTTGGCTAGCGCGGCAAACCAGCGCGTCTGCATGGCTTTCCAGTCCAGTCCAGGCAAACTGATCAGGGTCAGCGTGTCTGCAGGCAAATTGGCGGAGTAAGCTTCCAGTGCCTTGGCGCCATCTACACCGGGTTTGCCGGAAGGGATGCGAATCTCGGTCAGCCGGCGCTCGCCAAATAAAGAAAAATTTTCGCCACTGGCGAAAATACCCTGCCAGTTGTAGCGGCCCATCACGGTGTAAACGTTGCGTTCACTGTGTCCAGCGGCTCGCGCTGCTGTCCGGATGGCATCGGTCGCCTCTTGCGCGGCCAGGGGTTCATCTCCCACCACCACATACAAGGCGGCCAGTTCACGCGCAAGTTGATCGGGCAGCCGTTCAGCCGGGATATTCAACGCGTGCTGCCAGGCTTGATTGCCTGCAGGCGACGGATAATTCGCCGCGCGGCGCTTTCTCCCATGTCACGGTATAACAGGCTTTCCTCGGCCGATTTGGCCAGTAACTGTGAATCATCGTAGGTCATGTCGCGGCTCAGCTCGATGATTTCGGGCACAACCAATTCGCGCTCGTCCTTGCCCGTGATGGTATAGCTCATGTCCAGGCTCAGCCGATACTCTGTCACGCGCCCGGCACCCGACAAGGACAAAATGGTTTTCTTGATGGTTTCACGGTTGAGTTTCAACACGGCATCAGCCTCAGCTGCATTTCCAACCAATCGGGTCGATTTGCTCGCTTTCAGCAAAGCATTCACGCGCAGCGCCACCAGGCTGTCGCCTGGCGCATCCACATACAGACTGGCAAACGGAATGTTGCCCAGACGACGCAACTGAAAACCACACCCGGTTGCGAGTGCAGCAGGAAAGAGGGCCAGGAAGAGTCGACGGTTCATATGACGATATTAACCAATCGTCCCGGCACCACCACCACTTTTTTCGGTGACTGGCCTTGCAGGTACTTTTGCACGGCCTCGCTTTCAAGCGCAATGGCTTCAATCACCTCGCGGGTGGCCGTGGCTGCGACACAAATCTGTCCGCGCAACTTGCCATTAACCTGCACCACAAGCTCGATTTCATCCTGCACCAGCGCAGCCGCATCCACTACGGGCCATGCCAGTGAGGCGCCCGGCTTGAGTTCGGTATAAAGTGCTTCGGCGATGTGCGGCACCATGGGCGCCAGCATCACGGCAGCCGCTTCCAGTGTTTCCTGGCGCACGCTACGCGTCGCTGTATCGTCACCTTCCAGCCTGGCCAACGCGTTCATCAGCTCCATCACGGCCGCAATCGCAGTATTGAACTGCTTGCGGCGCTCGATATCGTCGCTGACCTTCTGGATCGTCTGGTGCAACTGGCGGCGCAGTGTTTTGGCCGCTTCCGGCAAGTCCCCACCGGTACAGGCAGCGACGACACCGCCCTGTACATGCTCATAGGCCTGCTTCCATAGCCGCCTCAAGAAACGGTGCGCGCCCTCGACCCCGGCATCCGACCATTCCAGGCTCTGCTCGGGTGGCGCGGCAAACATGGTGAACAGTCGCGCGGTGTCGGCGCCGTACAGATCAATCAGCGCCTGCGGGTCCACGCCATTGTTTTTAGATTTCGACATCTTCTCGGTGCCGCCCACAATCACCGGCTGACCATCCGACTTGAGCACCGCCACGCCTTCGCGCAGTTCCACATCCGCCGGATTGAACCAGGTTTTCTTGCCCTCGGCTGACTCACGGTAAAACGTGTCGGCGACCACCATTCCTTGTGTCAGCAGGTTCTGGAACGGCTCGTCGCTCGTCACCAAACCCTCGTCACGCATCAGCTTGTGGAAGAACCGGGCATACAAAAGGTGCAGGATCGCGTGCTCAATGCCGCCAACGTACTGGTCGACCGGCAGCCAATGGTTGGCGCGCTCGTCGAGCATGCCGCCGTCGTAATCGGGACAGGCATAGCGCGCGTAGTACCACGACGACTCGACGAAGGTATCCATGGTGTCGGTCTCACGTCGCGCCGGGCCGCCACAAGTCGGGCACTCACAGTGAATGAAGCTCGCAAGCTTGTTGAGCGGATTGCCCGAGCCGTCCGGCACCACGTCTTCGGGCAACACCACCGGCAGTTGATCGGCCGGTACGGGCACGTCGCCGCAGGTGGCGCAGTGGACAATCGGGATCGGGCAGCCCCAGTAGCGCTGGCGCGAAATGCCCCAGTCGCGCAGGCGGAACTGGGTTTTCTTTTCGCCGAGATTCAGCGCGGCAAGATCGGTAGCGATGGCGTCGACTGCAGCCGCGTAATCCAGGCCGTCATATTTGCCCGAGTTCACGCAATAGCCCGTCTTGCTGGCATACCACTCGTCCCAGGCGTCGGTCGAGAAACCCTTTTCCCTTCCCCCTTCACCCTTCTCCGCCACCACCTGCTTGATCGGCAGACTGTATTTTTGCGCAAAACCGAAGTCGCGCTCGTCATGCGCCGGCACGGCCATCACCGCGCCGTCACCGTAACTCATCAGCACGTAGTTTCCGACCCACACCGGGATCGACTCGCCAGTCAGTGGATGGGTGACGGTGAGGCCGGTGTCCATGCCTTTCTTTTCCATCGTCGCCATGTCGGCTTCGGCCACGCTGCCCTGCTTGCATTCGGCGATGAAAGCAGCGAGTGCGGGATTGTTTTGCGCCGCACGGGTGGCCAGCGGATGCTCAGCGGCCACGGCGCAGAAAGTCACGCCCATGATAGTGTCGGCACGGGTGGTGAATACCCACAACTGTTCGTCCTTGCCATCCAACTGATACGGGAAGGCAAAGCGCACGCCGACGCTCTTGCCGATCCAGTTGGCCTGCATGGTTTTCACCCGCTCGGGCCAGCCCGGCAGGCTGTCCAAGCCGGTTAGCAACTCATCGGCGTATTGGGTGATGCGAAAAAAATACATCGGGATGTCGCGTTTCTCGACCAGCGCGCCCGAGCGCCAGCCGCGCCCGTCGATCACCTGCTCGTTGGCCAGCACGGTCTGATCAACCGGGTCCCAGTTCACCGACGCCAACTTCTTGTAAATCACGCCTTTTTCAAACAGGCGGGTGAACAGCCATTGTTCCCAGCGGTAGTAATCCGGCTTGCAGGTGGCCAGCTCGCGTGACCAGTCAACGGCAAAGCCCAGCGCCTGCAACTGCGTGCGCATGTGATCGATGTTGGCGTAGGTCCAGGCGGCGGGCGGCACGCCATTGGCAATGGCTGCGTTTTCGGCGGGCAGCCCAAACGCATCCCAACCCATCGGCTGCATCACATTGAATCCGCGTAGCGTGTGATAACGCGCCAGCACATCACCGATGGTGTAGTTGCGCACATGGCCCATGTGCAGCTTGCCGGATGGATAGGGGAACATCGACAGGCAATAGTATTTGGGACGCGCATCGTCTTCTTGCGCGCGAAACGTCTGGCTTGTCTTCCAATGGGCTTGGGCGGCGTGCTCGAGGTCAGCCGGGGTATATTTTTCTTGCATGGAAAACCGTGTATTCAGGTGTCTATCAACAGCCCGCGATTATACCCTTGACCTGCCCATTCACCGGGCAGCCCGCGCGTGCGCGGGAACCTTCCCGGCTGGGCCCAGTCATCCCATACCTTGTATGGCCCCACAGGCATGACGCGTGGGTCCATTACGAGAAGAGTGCCAGGCGCTATTCGGGCGAACACGCCTCAACCTGGCTTTCAGTCGACCCATAACAATCAGCGGAGCACATTCCACTCTACGGAGCAGGATATGGGCTTATGCAGTGTTAAACGATTGACCGGCTTCACCATGAATGCAGTGCGATGATTCGCCCTGTTTGGACGCCGACCGAGATCACGCAGGCCATGAACAGTCAGGCGCCTGGCGTCCAGTCCTTGTCTGATCTGCTGGGCTTGATCGCCCAAAGCGTGCAGGCGGATGCGATTCAGCTCGGAATCGATCAGGGCACCGGTTATCGTCGCGACTATTTCATCAAACAGACGGCCGGGGCTGAGTTCCTGTCCGATGCCAGCCACCCGCCCTTTGTCATCACGCGGGAAACCCGGGTTCAGCGCGACCCCAGCCCATCTGGACTGGTCGCTTCGCCCGAGTGGATGGATCAATACACCCTTTCGATTGGAACAGCGGGACGACGCAACGCCCCGCGCTCGGGTATCGCACTCCTGCGAAGTCCCACACGACCCATTTTCAAACCGGGCGAACGGCGTCAACTCGCCTTTTTACTGCCCCATCTCAACACCGCCATTGCCCTGGCATTCGAGCTCGAACGCGCACGCCATCAGGAAGCCTACGCGCACGCCATGCTGGAAGAAGCGGATGATGGTCTTCTGCTGGTCAGCCCGCAGGGCATGCCATTGCATGGCAACCAATTGGCCTACGCATTGCTTGAACAGGCCCACATCAAGCTCGACCCACACCGCCTGCTGATGCCAAACCGCGGCTTGCAATCAAAGTTTGATATCGCGCTGGCCCATGCAGCGGCACCAAGCGGGGAATCCACTACGTTCCTGATTCCCGGACTTTCTCCCATCGTTCTCGTTCTGCGCCCCACCTATCCGGATATGCCATCCGGGTTCGCTCCCGCAAAAACACTGACACTCATCCTGAGAGGTGCGCAATCTGCCACCCGACTACCCGACTGCGTCGCGCAGCATTTCCAGCTCACGCCTGCCGAATTCAAGCTGTGCGAAGCGCTGGTTGAAGGAGCCAGCCTCAAACGTTGCGCGCAAAACTGGGGACGCTCCTACGACACCTTGCGCAGCCAACTGAAATCCATCCTCGCCAAAACCGAAACGCATCGCCAGACCGAACTGATCACACTCCTCAACATTTTCAGGACACGCTGACCCAATACCCCAATTGAGGGATGCGGCAGCACCAGACATTCGTTGAAATACAAGGGCGGAGAACGACAACCCTGTTCAACCTTTGTTTTGGAGTGTCCACATGTCTACCGAAAATGCATTGCAAGTGCCTTGTTGTCCCGAGTTTCCCGCCGACCCTGCGTGCGACGTACTCGATTTCAATTACCGGCTGAAATATCCCACCCAGGTCAGTCACCGTGACCGCAAGGTGTATGTGGAAGTGATCATCCACGCACGCTTCGAGCGCTGTCCCGGGCCGTTGGCATTGGGCGACCTGGTGTACTCGACCACCCTGTTCCCTGGCGAAAAGGTCAAGCTGTTCACCTCCGACCGGCGCTCCCGGTTCACGTTCGACAGCAGCAGTCAGCTGTCCTACCGCAACCAGCAAACCTCAGAAGAACGCTTTTACGCATCCAGCGTTCACGATTCCATGACAGACATTACGGTCCGCGACAGCCAAAATGCCAATAGCAGCAGCAAAGGCTCAGCGCGCGGACATGGTGAAACCAGTGGTGCGATTGAAAGTTTTCTGACCGGCCCTTCGGTCGATGTCAGTGGCTCCTGGGACAGCAGTTCGACCAGCAGTTTTCTACGCGAACTCTCGACGCATGCCCAGGCCTCGGATCGCCGTTCCGAAATGGCAACACGAACAGCCAACTCGATTTCCATCGGTGAGGTTTCAACCCGGTCGCATGCCGAGGGGACGACGGAAGACCACTTTGAATCGTCCTCGCGGGAATTCAAGAATCCCAACCGCTGCCGGGCCATCACTTTCTACTTTTATCAGATCAACAAAACCCAAACCATCCGCTTCAAAATTGTGGGCATCTACCGGCGCGTCATCGATCCTGCCGCCAATTCCACCGTGCGGCCCAACGCGTTTCTCAACGATGGCAGCATCGACGTCATCCCCAACGGCGTCCTCGCCACCGACCCCAAACGACCCGAAATCCAGCGCGTCGCAGTCGCATCCAAACTGGAAGCGGCGACCGTGGCCGCAGGACGCATCAACCTTGCCAGCGCGCAATTTGCTGCAGCTGCCGACCCTGAGCCCATACCCGAGGCAATTCGGGACAAAGCGCTTAAAAACGTGAATGCGGAATTGGTCAAAGAGGGCTATCTGCAGGAAAACGGCCAGGTCAACGAGAAACGCATTATCGAACTCGAGTTTGAGCGCACTTCTTCTCTGCCAACAGCCGGTATGTACGTGCGTTCCTGCCTGGACGAATGCGATGTGTGCGAACCCGCGCTGGATGAAGCCATCGCGCTCGAGCTTGAAAGCCAGCGGCTGCAGCACGCGCTGCTGAAAAAACAGATCGAGCTGCTCGACAAGCATCAGGACTACCGCTGCTGCCCTGCGGGCGCAGACGTCGAGTAATCCCCTTTATTGCATCCACTCATCACCAAGGAGTTTTTCATGGCTCAAACCAAGACACCCCCCGACAATCGTAGTGACAGCAGTTTCATCCTGGAAGGTCGCATCCAGCGCGAGCAAGCCGAGCTTGAACCCGACAGCATGGCGCTGTCGGTCTTTGCTTTCGACCAGGCCGGCACTTCGCTCGGTAGTGCGCCTCTCGATGAAAAAGGCAATTACTGCATGCAAGTAAGCCTGACCCAGCCCACCGATGTGGTTGTACTGGTCGGACCGGCCGGCGACTCTCAGCAGATTCGTCACTCAAGCGCCCACAAGTCGACATTGCCCGCTGAATCCTGGAAGGGGGAAGGATCGCAATATCAGCTTCGTTACGACGCTAACTTGCCCTTGGCCATATGGCGGCCCTGGTGGCCTCAGCGCATCTGTATCAGCGGCCACGTACGCAAAGTCAGTCACCATGACGGCCACACGGAAATTTGCCCGGTGCCTTTCGTCAAAGTCGAAATTTTCGATGTCGATCGCGAATTCTGCTTGTGGCCGATATTGCGTAAACGCTGGCCCGAGTTGCTGGACCGCCCGGTCATCCGCATCCCGGAACTCCTGGAGGAACCGCATTTTCCCCCACGTCCCTTCCCCGGACCCGATCCGGCACCCGATCTGGATCTGAATGCCGTGACAGATGCATTCAATCTGGATCGAGTCAGTCTGAATCCGCAGCCGCTGCCCCCGCAAATGGCGGGCATGAGTCGAGTGGGGTCTGAGGTTGCATTCAACCCGCAACCCGATCCACCGCTTCGAGCCATGTCGGCGCTTGACGTGTCCAGAGTGGGCGAATCGCGCTTGATGGACCATGCAATCGCCACCCGTTTGGACAAACTGACCCTCAGCTCGAAGATCCCGCCGTGGCTGGTTTTTCCGCATTGTTTTTACAGCAAGGCTGAAGTGTGCGAAACCACCACCGATTGCAGCGGTTATTTCAATTGCTGCTTCAATTGGTATCCATTCCATTTCCGGCACGGCCGCCTGCGCTTCGATGGCCGCCCGGACATCATCGTCAAGCTCACCCAGATCATCAACGGCGTGCCCACCGTCATTTATCTGGACCCCTATACCAGTACCCGCTGGAACACCTCCCACGCGCATATCGATCTGTTTCTCGACAACGAAACCGTGCGCTGCGGCAGCCACTGCAACCCCCAGCCAGAAGGGGCGGCAACCTTTTTGACACTGGTTGGATTGGACGAGGTTTACAAAATCAATCAGACCAGTGGCAAGTTTGGCAATCTCGCGTTTGGCGGCACACTCAACAACTGGGCGTATGGCGGCAGCCTGCTGCTCAGCGGGGTATTTGGTGATGCGCTGACCAACGGCGCACCCAAACGCTATTACCGGCTGTCGTATAAAAGCGGCTTGGCAAATGCCGACCCGAATGACAATACCGGTTTCATCCCGATCGACTACCCCCTCACCGATACCCGGGTCAACACAATCACCTTTGATTCCGAAGTGGTGACCATCGGCCCTCAACCGCCCGTCAACGGGGTGTCCGGCTTGTATGAGATCCGCAATACAGCGGATTACTACTGGTACAAACGCGACCAGTTGGGCTGGCTGACAACAGAGGCGCTTGGACTGGCCGATGGGGTGTACACCGTGCGGCTTGAGGTGTTTGACGAAACGGGGGGCAAGCTGACATCCGCTGCGGTGGACTACCGCGACGGGACCGATGCGCCCCCGGGACCGCTTCCACCCATGGCCAACCGATGCGATCTGGTCATCCTGGTTGACAACAAAGCGCCAACGCTAGGCCTGACCGTGCCGGGTGCCAGCGGTACGTGTGGCGTCGTTCCATTCAGCGCCATACCGGGGTTAAGTGTCGACATTCAAGTCAACCAGCCTCACGGCCGACTGCATAGCTGGGGGCTGTCCTATGTCAAAGGCATCACCGGCGGGTCGGGCAATCTGGGTGGCAATACCCAGAACAGCGGCATCGTGCCGCTGCCTGTTGCGGCGTCTATCCCGGCCACTCCCATGACAGCAGGACTGATCGGTACCTGTTCCTTCGCGCTCACCCTGAATGCCTGGCCGCTGGTGAGAAACGGGTTTGGCGCCATCAACCCTGTCAGCAAGACGATCGCGATCGCCATCGAGAAGTGTTCATCCTGAACGGCATGTAAATTGAACCCTCAAGGTTTTCCTTGAGGCATTCCATCAACCGGAGCCCTGTTGTGCTTGCTGCAGCAGGGCTCCGTGCTATTTGCCCCACAGTCGTCGCAACGGCCTGCTGCTTGTTATGCCTTGAAAACCACTATGATGAAATCGTTATAAGCTGCTTCAGCCCCACCTACTTATCGCGATCCCACATAGCTAAGGAGACTTCATGAATCGCTTATCAAAAACCGCCTGCCTGATCGTACTGCCGCTCACCATGGTTCACGCTGCGGCGACAGCAATTGACGTGATACCGGTCAAACAGATTGGGCTGGAAATGGCGCGCGATATTGCCATGGCTTCAGTCGAAGCCTGCCGCAAGGACGGTTATAACGTCTCGGCTGTTGTACTCGACCGCGCCGGCAACGTGCAGGTTGCGCTGCGCGACACGCTCGCAGCACGCCACACGCTGGAAATTGCCGAGCGCAAGGCTGGCATGACCATCATGTCAGGAATCGATTCAGGCGCATTTCGCGCTGCACGAGGCGATATCCGTCCCGAACTCAACCACATGGCCGGGCTGATCGTCATGGACGGGGCACTGCCCATACGCGCGGCGGGCAGCCTGATCGGCGCGGTAGGCGTATCGGGCGCACCCGGCGGCGAAAAAGATGCCGCGTGTGCCGCCGCTGCGCTGAAAAAAGTCGAGGAACGCCTGGAATTTTCGATGTGACACACATTCGATAGCCGCGCATGGCAAACATTTGACGGCCAGCCTCCTGCCCCGCAAGACATACGTGGGCAGGGCCTTGCGTGCCGCCACTACCACGGCCTGCCCCTTGCAGGTAAAATGCTGCGGTTTCGCATCTATTTTTACCTCTTCAGGGAGTCCTAGCATGTCCAAGAAGCATCCCGTTATTGCGGTCACGGGTTCATCCGGCGCCGGCACCACCACCGTCAAGCGCGCGTTTGAGCACATTTTCTTCCGCGAAAAGATCAATGCTGCCGTGATCGAAGGCGACAGCTTCCACAGCCTGTCACGGGTTGATTTCAAGGCGGCTGTTAAAAAAGCAGAAGCCGAAGGCAACACCACATTCAGCCACTTCGGCCCCCAGTCCAATCACTTCGACAAACTGGCCGAGTTGTTTGAAACCTACGGCAAAACCGGCAGCGGTAAGAAACGCTACTACATCCACAGCGACGAAGAAGCCGCCGAGCACAATGAGCGCCTGAAAACCAGCCTCAACCCTGGCGAATTCACGCCCTGGGAAGATGTGCCTCCCGGCTCCGACGTGCTGTTTTACGAAGGTCTGCATGGTCTGGTGAAAACTGACAAGGCCGACGTCGCCAAACATGTCGACCTCGGCATTGGCGTGGTGCCCATCGTCAACCTTGAGTGGATCCAGAAAATCCACCGTGACAGCGCTGAACGTGGCTATTCGGCCGACGTCATCGTCGACACCATCCTGCGCCGCATGCCGGACTACGTGAACCACATCACTCCGCAGTTCTCGCGTACCGACATCAACTTCCAGCGCGTCTCCACCGTCGACACGTCCAACCCTTTTATCTCGCGCGATATTCCCACGCCTGACGAAAGCTTCATCGTGATCCGCTTCAGCGAACCCAAGGGGGTCGATTTCCCTTACCTGTTGAACATGATCCCCAACTCCTTCATGTCGCGCCGCAACACCATCGTTGTGCCTGGCGCCAAGATGGGCTTCGCCATGGAATTAATCCTGGCTCCGATCATTCAGGAGATGATCGCGGCCAAAAACAAATAAGGCCGGTTTTTCGCCAATCAAAACGGAGCCTTAAGCTCCGTTTTTTTGTGGGTGCAAGAAAGACTGCGCGCAAGCAGTGAACGCTCGCACCACCGCCGCATTGCAGTCGGTTTACGCGTCAGGCGCCGTCTCGTTGCCCGGCGTCGCCTCCGACTCTGCGGGGTTGTCGGATGAAGCATCAGGTGATGCAACGCCCCCTTCTTCGGCCGCCTTGGCCGCAAGTTTTTGCCGGCGTTTCTCTTCCTGTTTCTGCTTCTTGGCCAGATCCCTCTGGCGCTTCTCGTACTGGTAATTGGGTTTGGCCAAGAGACCTCCTTTGATAACCGCTAGGGCCGAATGAAATGCTGTCTATCTCATGTGAACAGCTGAAATTCCTGTCCACAAGCCTGAACTATACCAAGGCACGAGCCTTCAGGGGGCGACTTGCCTGCTGTATTCAACCCGCCGCACTCGAAACAGATCGCCATTCCGCGACTTACGTTCTGACCGCATCCCATGCCAACCGGCGTGGCAAGCCGCCATGCCACTCACTTGTAGCCCATGAATACCGTTTTCGCGTCATGATGCGCACGATCCAGCGTGCAGATCGACGTGTCGTCATCATGACTGCTAAAAAAGTCATCTGCCTGGGCGCGCATCACCATCTCGATCGCCTCCTCGTCACTCAAGTCATATTTTTCCGTGATGAGTGTGGTGACTTCGTCCAGGTATTCTTCATAGGTCATGGATGTTATTACCGATCGGTGTTGGGAGTTGTCTTGCCCGTCATCATGTTGACATAGAGCGCTTCGACCTGGGTTCGTGCCCAGGGCGTGCGTCGCAGAAATTTAAGGCTTGAGGCAATACTGGGCTCATCATTGAAACAGCGGATGTCAATCTGCTGTCCCAGCCGATCCCAGCCGTAGCCAAGCACCAATTCATTCAGCATCCGCTCCAGCGTGACGCCATGGAGAGGATTGTTAGGCTGCGTTTCGTTCATGAATATCCAAAACTATACGATCGTTTCATTCAGCGACTTTCGGCCATACCGCCGACCCTACTCGTCCACCCTCCCTCGACCCGACTTCACAGTCGCACGGCGCGCCTTGCCTTCCAGCCGCTTGTTGACCGAAGATCGCGTCGGTTGAGTCGGCCGCCGTTTCTTGGGCAACACCGCCACGCTATCCACGAGATCCTGCAAACGCCGCAGCGCTTCGGCACGGTTTTTTTCCAGGCTGCGAAATGCCTGTGCCTTGATCACTACGACGCCATCCTTGCTGATGCGCTGGTCGCCCAGAGCCAGAAGCCGCTCACGTATGGCTTCTGGAAGCGACGAGGTCGCAACGTTAAAACGCAAGTGCACTGCATTGGAAACCTTGTTGACGTTTTGCCCGCCGGCTCCCTGCGCCCGGATCGCGGTGATTTCAACCTCTTCCGGTGGAATGACAAAGCAGGCTTGCATAGGGTAGTAGCAGTGGAATTGATCGCTTGATGCGTCTGCCAATTATCCACCAGGATGGCGCGGTATCATTCATTTCCGTTCAACGCCAAGCCAGCCGGCGTGCGTGCGGAACCCACAGGTTCAGAACGCCCATGTATCGAGCTACGCCTAGCGCATGTAGGCCAACCCTTCTTCCTGCTGAAGCCGCACGATTTCCGCATCGGCCATGGGGACCATCTTGATAAAACCATGAATATCCGCAGGCTTGAATCCCTGCAGATGAGCCGCCGCCTTGCACAGCCGGAATTCGACAATGTCGCCTACAGAAAGACTATAGGCGCGCTGCATCAACGCACGATGCTTGTCGTAATGCTTGATCGCAAAAAACGGGATGGACTCCCCATGCAGTACGATCACGATTTTGCCGTCCATCGGATCGGCTTCACCAATCTGGCTGATATAACTCGCCCGGTCCAGCACGCTGGTCAAGCCGGCGAGCGTGCCCGATGTGGTATCGAACACCACTTTCTGCCCGGAATAGGTTTGATGAATTTCAGTGGCGCTGCCCCAGGGGGCTTGTGTATCGGCAACGGCATAACCCGCGCAGAACGGTAGGGCAACCACTGAAAAGAGTAAGTAATTCCACTTCACTTGCGGTCTCCCAAGATATGCACAAACAAATCGGGGCTGGTCCGTAAGGTTCCAGCCCCTATTGGGTACCGATTTACTTCTTCAGTTGAGGCTGGTCGATGTAGCGAACGTCTTTAACTGGAAGTGGCAGCGGATTAATGTACTTGTAACCCTTGCCCTGCCAGTAGGCGACTTCCGGGAAACCCGCCGGCACCACGGTGATGAAGCCATGCATGTCTTCTGCACTGTAGCCGGCAGCCTTCATGGCGTTATTACACATTTTGAACTCCACACCGTCTTTTGCCAGCTCAGCCAGATTGTCCATGATGCCCTGGTATTTCCCGTAGTTCTCCTTCGCAAACGCCCGCAGTTCAGGTCCGTGCGTCACGATGACTACTTTGCCGCCGGTCTCCCTTTTGGTGTTCTTGACGAAGTTGTACAGGGTACCCAGCTTATTTGGATCTTCGTAGTTGACA
The DNA here is from genome assembly GCA_036568265.1 of Thiobacillus sp. Lineage (GTDB taxonomy): Bacteria > Pseudomonadota > Gammaproteobacteria > Burkholderiales > Thiobacillaceae > Thiobacillus. The sequence goes on along the minus strand of DATCSW010000006.1, from coordinate 97,135 downwards.
TCGAAGACCGTATCGGTCGCTGGCATCTTGTGCATGTCCACCTTGGCCGTTCCATAAGGTGCGAACGCTTCCGCCAGGGCCTGGTGGGCCGGTGCCATAGCAACAAACGCTGCGACGGCAATTGCGCTCAATTTGATATTCATTACGTCTCCTTCATTATTAATTCTGTGTGCTGTTCAAATACCCGGTCGCACACGTCACCGGTTTCTGCAACCAGGCTATGTCTGGTTGCTTGCGTTCATGTTTTCTGGAGCGTGTCCAGCCATCCGGCCAGATACACGGTCTCCGCCAAAATCAGGTCTGGGTCGACGAAGGCATTGGCCAGCAAACTGATGCCCTGCAGACAAGACACCAGATGGTGCGCAAGTACAGATGCCTGCTCGACGTGTCCCAGCTGGCGAAATTGCTCGGTACACCAGGAAACCATCAGTTTGATGGGTTGCGCCGAAGCGTCGCTCAATGGCCCCCGTCCTTTGGCCAACTCGTAGCACAGACTGCCAATCGGGCATCCGTGCCAGGCATCGATCTCCCGGTCGTCTACCCATATCTGGATCAAAACGTCCAGCCGGGCACGCGGGTCGGGCAGTTGCTCCGCTTCTTTCAACAAGCGGGCTAAATCACCTGACCGGCGATCCAGAATGGCCTGTGCGACTTCATCTTTGGATTTGAAGTAGTAGTACACGCTGCCCAGCGCCACTTGCGCCGCCGCTGCAATATCCGCCAGCGTGGTCTGAGAAAATCCGTTTTGATGGATCAATTTGGCGGCGGCCTCGGTCAGACGTGCTTTTTTCTCAACGTTGGCGCTCATCGCCGTGCCCTCGCCTCATAGTTAGTTAACTGGCTTGTTCACTCTGCCAGCTACAAACCTGCAAGTCAAGCCCCCTATCCCACACGGCTGGCGCGCGTTTGCACGGGTAGCCGATCCAGCGCGTTAAATCACAGCAAATCCCACCAACGCGATCTCATCACCGTCCTTGACCGGCGTGGTTTTCTCGACAAACTGCTTGTTGATGGTGATATTCAGTTTGGGATTACCCAGTAACATTTTTTTCCACATTTCACCGCGTTGGGACAATACGAACAGCAGGCGTTCGACATCGGTCACGTCGGGTGGCAGCTCAATTTCATCGGCCGCCATGCCGAGCGTATCGACCAGATCCCCAAAGAACAAAATTTTCACCATGGTGAGACCTTTATAATTCACGATTGACCGCCTGATCTTACCCTCGTATGTCTGCCCATCTACTGGAAAGCCTTAATCCTGAACAACGCGCAGCTGTAACTTTGCCGCATGAGTCTGCGCTGATTCTGGCGGGTGCCGGCTCGGGCAAGACCCGCGTGCTGACTACACGCATGGTGTGGCTGATCCAGAATGGCCAGGTATCGCCTCTGGGCATGCTGGCGGTGACGTTTACCAACAAGGCGGCCAAGGAGATGCTGACGCGCATCTCGGCCATGCTGCCCATCAATACGCGTGGCATGTGGGTCGGCACTTTCCACGGCCTGGCCAACCGCTTGCTGCGCACCCATCACCGCGAAGCGGGCTTGCCGCAATCGTTCCAGATACTGGACAGCTCGGATCAGCTGTCTGCCGTCAAGCGATTGATGAAATCGATGAACGTTGACACGGAAAAATTCGAACCGAAGAAAGTGCAGTGGTTCATCAACGGCCACAAGGAAGCCGGTCGACGCGCACGCGACGCCGAAGCCTTTGATGAATACTCGATGCGCATGGCTGAGCTGTTTGAAGCCTACGACGCGCAATGCCAGCGCGAAGGCGTGGCGGACTTTCCTGAACTGTTGTTACGATCCTACGAACTGCTGTATCGCAACGAGCCGCTGCGCGAACACTATCGCGACCGCTTCAAGCACATTCTGGTCGACGAGTTTCAAGACACCAACACCTTGCAATACCGCTGGCTGAAAATGTTTGCCGGGGACCATACCGCGCTGTTCGCCGTGGGCGACGACGACCAGTCGATCTACGCCTTTCGCGGCGCCAACACCGCCAACATGGCCGAATTCGAGCGCGAGTTTGCGCACGGCAATGTCATCAAGCTGGAGCAGAACTACCGCAGCCACGGCCACATCCTCACCGCGGCCAACACGCTGATTGCCCAGAATGCACACCGGCTCGGCAAAAATTTGTGGACAGCCGAAGGCGAAGGCGAACCGATCCGCGTGTTCGACGCCTATTCCGATCAGGAAGAAGCCAGCTTTGTGGTGGAGGAAGTCCGGGCGCTGAATCGCGAAGGCACGAATCTGTCCGCCATGGCGCTGCTGTATCGCTCCAACGCGCAGTCGCGGGTGCTGGAGCACGCGCTGTTCTCAGCCAATGTGCCCTACCGCGTTTACGGCGGGCTGCGCTTTTTTGAACGGCAGGAAATCAAGCATGCGCTGGCCTACCTGCGGCTGCTGACCAATCCGGAAGACGACGGTGCCTTTTTGCGCGTGGTGAATTTTCCCACCCGCGGCATCGGTGCCCGCACACTGGAGCAACTGGCCGACCACGCCGCGCGATCAGGTGCGAGCCTGTGGCAGGCGGCCTGCACGGGCAGCGGTAAAGTGGCAGGCTTCGCCAAGCTGATCGAAGACATCAAACAGGTCACGCGCGACCTGCCGCTTGCGGAAGCCATCGACCATGTGATCGAAGCCAGTGGGCTGGCGGATTACTACCGCGCGGACAAGGACGGCGCCGACCGGCTGGAAAACCTGCATGAACTGGTGAACGCGGCGACACTCTTTTCGGATGAAAACAGTGCCGACGAGGCCGAAGCAAGCACGCTCGACAGCTTTCTCGCCCATGCCGCACTGGAAGCCGGCGAACACCAGGCCATTGCTGGCAACGACGCGCTGCAGCTGATGACGGTGCATGCGGCCAAGGGCCTGGAATTCCACGCGGTATTCATCACCGGCCTGGAAGAAGGCCTGTTCCCGCACGAACAAAGTGCGAATGAGGAAAACGGCCTGGAAGAAGAACGGCGCCTGATGTACGTGGCGATTACCCGCGCGCGCCGCCGCCTGTATCTGTCGCACACGCAGTCACGCATGCTGCATGGTCAGGTGCGCTACAACATGCCGTCGCGCTTTCTCAACGAATTACCCGAGCAGGTGCTGCTCAATCTCAATCGCCGTGAGCCCAGCTACGTATCCAGTGGCACGCCTGCTTACGGGTATAAAGGATCAAGTGGCTACACCGCGCCCGCCGCACCTCGCAGCCCCCAACTCGGCAACGATACGGGGTACAACGTGGGGCAGAGCGTCGCTCATCCGAAATTCGGCACCGGCATCATCATCGACTTTGAAGGCCGCGGCTCGGACGCGCGTGTGCAGGTTAAATTCCGCGAAGCCGGCACCAAATGGCTGGCACTGGCTTACGCCAACCTGTCAGCGGTCTGAATGGTCAGCCGGGTTCAGCGGCACGACGTTGTCGTCGGTTGGCGCGCGGTCGTCGGCCCACACTGCAAAAATAGCCTGATACGAGGCATACAGCGAACCATACAAAAGCGGCATGGCGATCAGCAAACCCAGCAGCATGGGAATCAACGCAGCGAGCATGAGTACCAAACCCAGCGTCATCAGATTGAGCAATACGGCGGCCCAGTTTTTCGCCACGGCACGCAGGCTCACGCCTAATGCGGTCATGGGACGGGCGCCCCCAAACAGGATCAGGGCGGGGGCAAACCAGGTTGCCATCAGCAGGGGCACAAACAGAGCCAGCCCGGTGAGCATGGCTGGCATGGCCTGATTCATCACCACCTGAATATCGGCAGGTGAAGGATTGCTGCTCCGCGCAACGTCCATGACGGCCTGCGGATTAAAGCCCATGGCAATCATGACTTGTCCGATCAGTACGCTGCCCAGCAGTTGGGCTGCACCTATCGTCATGAGGGGAATCAATGGACCCTTCAGGCCAGCCATAAATTGCGGCAGCTCGAGCTCATCGCCATTATCCAGTGTGCGATACGCTGCCATAAAGCCTGCCACCATCAAGGGGTATGCCAGGTCAGATAACGAGCTGCCTATCAGCGGGATCAGGCCGAACGCCATAATCAGTCCAAACAGCACACCAAACGCCGCGGACAACAACAAAGGGGTTTTGCGATACAAGTGAAAGCCGGCGGTGACCCATTGAAAGCCTTCGCTGGCCGCGACTTTGCGGGGGATATCTTGATTGGATGCGGAATTCATGCGGCGCATTTTAACCGACACCGGACGACATTTCGGCTCGAATTTTGAGTCGTGCTGCGGGCCGAAGCATCTGCCAAGGCCCGGAACTGCGAAATTAAAACTCTTTCACGACCCACATTGGCGGCCGCGTGTTGGGACTCAGACTGTCTCGCCGGGCAAACTGGCCATCGCCTTTTTGGTCGATCAAGTAATAAGGCTTACCGATCCTGGGAATGATTTTGATCATGTAAAGCTTGCCATTGGAACGGTATTCGACCACACGCCCCCCGCCGCTCGGCTGGATCGTCACGACCGGCACGTCGTCCGGGCCGGGCGCGCCATCGGGAACCGGCTTGAGACCGGGCGGGCGGTCGGACGGGGGTGCCGCTACGGCCAACCCACTCAACATCAAGGCCAACAACAGGATGGATACACGCATGAAACACTCCAGGGAACGAACAATTTCAGTTTAGACGAACAACCGGTTGCTTACAGGCTGAGCTGGATTTCGCGCTCGGCCAGTGAGGGCATGAAACCGCGTTTCTCATAATGATTGAAGATGGCGTCGACCACTTCCTGGGGACTATCAATGATTTGCATCAGGTCGATATCCTCGGCCGCAATCATGCCTTCTTCGGTCAGGGTGGCCTTGAACCAGTCGATCAGCCCACTCCAGAATTTGGACCCCACCAGAATGACGGGAATGCGCGGGATTTTCCCGGTCTGGATCAGCGTCAGCGCTTCGGACAATTCGTCCAGCGTGCCAAAGCCGCCGGGCATCACGACATAAGCTGCCGCGAATTTGACGAACATGACCTTGCGCGCGAAGAAATGCTTGAAAGTCTGGCTGATGTCCTGATACGGATTGCCGCTTTGTTCGTGCGGCAGCTGAATGTTCAGGCCGATGCTCGGCGACTTGCCAAAATACGCGCCCTTGTTGGCGGCTTCCATGATGCCAGGGCCACCGCCGGAAATGACCGAAAAACCGGAATCGGACAGTTTGCGCGCGATTTCCTCGGTGAGCATATAGTAGGCGTGATCGTGAGGGGTTCGCGCGCTGCCGAAGATCGAAACGGCCGGGCGGATGGACGCCAACCGCTCGGTGGACTCTACGAACTCTGCCATAATCCCCAGCATCCGCCACGATTCACGCGCCGAATAGTCATTTTCGGCGGTACGCGCCGGGTCTGCGGAGATCGGTATTTTATCCAAGTGCATGGTGTGCGCCTCTTGAGTGTGTCTAAATTGAATCAGCCCAGTGTAATCTCGTTCAGCAAAACCCTGTTATTGGTGGACGGCTCATCCTACCTGTACCGCGCATTTCATGCGCTGCCCGATTTGCGCAATCCTGCGGGCGAGCCCACCAATGCAATCAAGGGTGTGTTGTCCATGCTGCACAAGCTGCGCCGCGAACATGCAGCCGATTATATCGCCTGCATATTCGACGCGAAGGGCAAAACGTTCCGCGACGATCTCTATCCGGACTACAAAGCCACGCGGCCGCCGATGCCGGACGATTTGCGCAGCCAGATCGAGCCGTTGCATACGGCGATCCGCGCCGAGGGCTGGCCACTGATCGTGATCGATGGCGTCGAGGCCGACGATGTGATCGGCACTCTGGTGGTGGAAGCGGCCAAACAGAACATCCGCAGCATCGTCTCCACCGGCGACAAGGACATGGCCCAACTGGTCAACGATCACGTCACCCTGGTTAACACCATGAGCGATGAAACGCTCGACGAAGCGGGTGTGACCCACAAATTTGGCGTACCCCCCAACCGCATCATCGACTACCTGACCCTGATTGGCGACACCGTGGATAACGTACCCGGTGTGGTCAAATGCGGCCCCAAAACTGCCGTGAAATGGCTGGCCGAATACGACTCGCTCGACAATCTGATGGCGCATGCCGACGCGATCAAAGGCGTGGTCGGTGACAACCTGCGTACGGCGCTGGACTGGCTGCCGCAAGCACGTGCCTTGATCACGATCAAGACCGATGTTGATTTGCCATTCGAGCTCGATTCATTGACGCTGCAACCGCGCGACCTGGACACACTGCGTCCGCTGTTCGAGCGCTATGCGTTTCGCACCTGGCTGCGCGAACTCGACGCGGCGGCTACCGAAGAGCCGACGGCGCCCGAACAAAACAGCAGCGGTGATCATCGCGCCCAATACGAAACGATCTTGACCGAGGCCGAGCTCGACGCCTGGATCGCCAAACTGGACGCCGCGCCCGCCTACGCGCTCGATACCGAAACCACCGGGCTGAATGCCATGCAGGCCGAACTGGTGGGCATCTCGTTTGCCACCGCGGCCGGCGTCGCCGTCTATATACCGCTGGCACACCACTACGCCGGCGCGCCGGCGCAACTTGATCGCGATGCCACGCTGGCCAAACTCAAGCCACTACTGGAAAACCCCACGCCCAAAATCATCGGTCAGCACCTCAAATACGACCGCCATATTTTTGCCAATTACGGCATTACGCTCGGCGGCATCGAGCATACCGGCGTGCTGGACGACACGCTGTTGCAGTCCTACGTGCTGGAGGCGCATCAGTCGCACGAACTCGGCAACCTGACCACGCGCCACGTCGGGCTGACGACGATCAGCTATGACGACGTCACCGGCAAAGGCGCGTCGCGCATCGGCTTTGAGCAGGTGGCCATCGAGCAGGCAAGCGATTACGCAGCAGAAGATGCCGACATTACGTTGCGCGTACGCGATGCGCTGGCGCCGCAGTTCGCTGCATCAGACAAGCTCGAATATGTGTATCGCCAGATTGAGCTGCCGGTAGCCGCAATCCTGTTCCGCATGGAGCGCAATGGCATCCTGCTCGACCACAAACTGCTCGCCATTCAGAGCGGCGAGCTCGGCAAGAAGATGCTGGACCTGGAACAGCGTGCCTATCAGGAAGCCGGCCAGCCGTTCAACCTCAGTTCACCCAAGCAGATCGGCGACATCCTGTTCACCCAGAAGGGTCTGCCTGTCGTCAAGAAAACCCCCGGCGGCGCGCCGTCCACCGACGAGGATACGCTGGAGCAGCTGGCACTGGATCACCCGATCGCACGTGCCATCCTCGACTACCGCGGCATGGCCAAGCTGAAGTCGACCTACACCGACAAACTGCCGCTGATGGTGCACCCCAAAACCGGGCGGGTGCACACCAATTATTCGCAGGCCACGGCCGTCACCGGGCGGCTATCGAGCTCCGACCCCAACCTGCAGAATATCCCCGCGCGCACCGCCGAAGGCCGCCGCATCCGCGAGGCGTTCATCGCGCCGCCCGGCCATCTGCTGATGTCAGCCGACTATTCGCAAATCGAGCTGCGCATCATGGCGCATCTGTCCGATGACCCCGGCTTGCTGAACGCGTTTGCCAACGACCTCGATATTCACACCGCCACTGCCGCCGAAGTGTTCGGCGCATCGCTGGATGAGGTCACCGCCGACCAGCGACGCATGGCCAAGGTGATCAACTTCGGTTTGATCTACGGCATGTCAGCCTTTGGCCTGGCCGGGCAGCTCAATCTGGACCGCTCGGCAGCGCAGGCTTATATCGACCGCTACTTTGCGCGTTACCCCGGCGTGGCCGATTACATGCAGCGCACCCGCGAAACCGCGCACAAACAAGGCTACGTCGAGACCGTATTCGGCCGCAGGCTGTACCTGCCCGAGATCAACGCCAAAAATCCGCAACGCCGCCAGGGCGCCGAGCGCGCCGCCATCAACGCGCCCATGCAAGGCACCGCCGCCGACCTCATCAAGCTGGCCATGATCGCCGTGCAAGGCTGGCTCGACCGCGAGCAACTGTCCAGCCACCTGCTGCTGCAGGTGCACGACGAGCTGATACTGGAAGTACCCGAGCAAGAGCTCGACCACGTCCGTACCGAGTTACCGGGGTTGATGTGTAATGTGGCCGAACTCAAGGTGCCTTTACGCGTAGGGATGGGGGAAGGGCCGAACTGGGAAGCAGCACACTAGCCTTCATACCGCGCCCATCCACGAAAAAGGCGAGCAACCATGCTCGCCTTTTTCATGCTGCGAAACCACCCAGCGGTTTCGCAAACTGCAGACGCTTACTTTTTCAGATTGTCACGAATTTCGCGCAACAGCACGATATCTTCCGGTGTCGCAGCCGGTGCCACAGGCGGTGCTTCCCTCTTCATGCGATTGAGCTGTTTGACCAGCATGAAGACAATGAATGCCAGGATCAGGAAGTTGATCAGGATGGTCAGGAAGTTGCCGTACGCCAATACCGGCACGCCCGCCTCCTTGACCGCATCCAGCGTGCTAGCCACGCCTTCAGGCACATCACTCAACGCAATGTACAGGTTGGAGAAGTTGAAGCCACCGAATACGGCACCCACAACCGGCATGATCAAATCCTTGACGATGGAGTCGACAATTTTTCCAAATGCCGCGCCGATGATGACACCCACGGCCAGATCCATCGCATTGCCCTTGACTGCAAACTCCTTGAATTCGGTCATAAAACTCATGCTTCTTCCCCCTTAATTGATGAAATACAGCGGCGTTCATACTAAACGCCTGAAAGACTTACTCCAATAAAGGAATGTAAAGTCTGAGCAGCTTGGTTGGGGCGCGCGACAAGGGTAAAATGCCATCCCTTATGCGCATCGGATCTCACCTTCTCAAAAATCGTCTGATCGTGGCCCCCATGGCTGGGGTCACCGACCGGCCGTTCCGCCAGCTTTGCAAAAAGCTGGGCGCGGGCATGGCCGTGTCCGAGATGGTGACCTCGAACTCGCTGCTGTACGGCTCGGCCAAAACCGCACGTCGCGCCAACCACGATGGCGAGGTCGATCCGATCAGCGTGCAAATCGCGGGTGCCGACCCGGCGATGATGGCCGAGGCTGCACGCCATAATGTTGATCGCGGCGCGCAGATCATTGATATCAACATGGGCTGCCCGGCCAAGAAAATCTGTAACGTGATGGCAGGATCGGCACTGTTGCAAGACGAAACCCTGGTCGCACGGATCCTGGATGCTGTGGTGCAAGCCGTACCCGATGTACCCGTCACGCTGAAAATTCGCACCGGTTGGGACCGCGAACATCGCAACGCATTAAGCATCCTCAACATTGCCGAGAATGCTGGCGTGCAGGCGCTGGCAATGCATGGCCGCACCCGCGCCTGCGCCTACACCGGCGACGCCGAATACGACACCATCCGCGCGGTAAAAGCCGCGGCACGCATTCCGATTATTGCCAACGGCGACATCACCACCCCGGAAAAAGCGCAGTTTGTGCTGGCATACACCGGCGCGGATGCGGTGATGATCGGCCGCGCCGCACAAGGTCGCCCATGGATATTTCGCGAAATCGAACATTTCCTGAATACCGGCACGCACCTGCCGCAGCCCGAAGTATCAGAGATCCACGTGGTGCTGCTCGAGCATATCCACGATCTGCATGCGTTTTATGGTGATGTCGCGGGGGTACGCGTGGCGCGCAAGCACATCTCCTGGTACACGCGCGGGCTGGTGGGCAGCAGTGCATTCCGCCACACCATGAATCGGCTGGATTCTGTGGCCGAACAACTTTCCGTTGTGAATGAATACTTTGCCCAGGCAGCACGGGCAGACAACCGACTCCGCTACGAAAGCAACCAAGAAAACAACAATATACAAGACCTGCCTGCGGCCTCACGGCTGGCAGCATAACTTGCGGCAATAAGGGGAACTCAATGATAGAAGAAAACGAAATCGCCGCGTGCATGCGGCGGTCACTCAATCGCTATTTCAAGGATCTCGATGGAGAAACACCGAGTGAAATCTATAGCATGGTTTTGAGTGCCATGGAAAAACCCCTGCTGGTCTATATCCTTGATCGCGCCGAAGGCAACCAGACGCGCGCAGCCGACATGCTCGGCATCAACCGCAATACACTGCGCAAGAAAATGCGCGAATACGGACTCTCAGATTAAACCAACATGACTACCGCCCCCACGAAAATCCAGCGCGCCCTGCTTTCTGTATCGGACAAAACCGGACTCGTCGAATTTGCCCGTGCTCTCAGCCACGCCGGCGTCGAACTGCTTTCAACGGGGGGCACCGCCAAGGTGCTGCGTGATGCTGGCCTGCCGGTCATTGATGTCAGTGAATACACCGGTTTTCCCGAGATGCTCGACGGTCGGGTAAAAACCCTGCACCCGAAAGTACACGGCGGCATCCTGGCCCGGCGCGACCTGCCCGAGCATGTCGCCACCATGACCGAACATGGCATGCCTTACATCGACCTGGTGTGCGTGAATCTGTATCCGTTTGTTGCGACGGTTTCCAAGCCACACACCCTGGATGACGCGATCGAAAATATCGATATCGGCGGCCCGGCCATGGTGCGTTCGTCTGCCAAGAACTACCGCCACGTCGCCATCGTCACCGACCCTGCCGACTATCCGGCGCTGGTCACCGAAATGCAGGCCAACGGCGACGCGCTCAGCGACGCGACCCGTTTTGGTCTGGCGAAAAAGGCTTTCACGCACACCGCGCAGTACGACGGCCATATCAGCAACTACCTCACTGCACTGAATGATGCAGGCGAGCGTGAAGCGTTCGGCGAACAGCTGACGCTGCAGTTTGCTCGCGCGCAAACTTGCCGCTACGGTGAAAACCCCCATCAGGCCGGCGCCTTCTATGTTGAAGCCCACGCGCCGGCCGGCACCATCGCCACCTCACGCCAATTGCAGGGCAAAGAACTCTCGTACAACAATATCGCCGACACCGATGCAGCGCTCGAATGCGTGAAACTGTTCGACACGGCGCCCGCCTGCGTCATCGTCAAGCATGCCAACCCGTGCGGCGTGGCATACGGCGCCAACCTGCTGGAGGCCTACAACCGTGCCTACCAGACTGACCCCGAATCGGCCTTTGGCGGCATCATCGCCTTTAACGGCCGACTTGATGGCGAGACGGCGCAAGCCATTGTCGATCGCCAGTTCGTCGAAGTGATCATCGCGCCCGAGGTCAGTCCCGAAGCCGTGGCCGCCGTGGCCGCCAAAAAGAACGTGCGCCTGCTCGAATGCGGCGCGTGGTCGGGTGCAATCGCACAAATGGATATGAAGCGCGTGGCCGGCGGCTTGCTGGTACAGGACGCCGATGTGCTGCTGCACGGCGAACTGAAGACGGTGACCGAGCGCACACCGACAGCGCAGGAAATGGACGATCTGCAATTTGCCTGGCGCGTCGCCAAGTTCGTCAAATCCAACGCGATTGTCTACGCCAAGAATCGTATGACGGTCGGCGTGGGGGCGGGCCAGATGAGCCGCATCAACTCGGCACGCATCGCTGCCATTAAAGCCGAACACGCTGGCTTGGCGGTGCCCGGCTCAGTCATGGCCTCGGACGCCTTCTTCCCCTTTCGTGATGGCATCGATCAGGCTGCAGCGGCAGGCATTCAGGCCGTGATTCAACCCGGCGGCTCAATGCGCGACGACGAAGTGATCGCCGCCGCCAATGAACATGGTATCGCCATGGTGTTTACCGGCACCCGCCATTTCCGCCATTAAAATTCACGGCGCCACGCCCAAACAAATTTTCTTGTGTGGGCGTGGCGCAATAACCGCATAACGGCTTAACACACTATGAAAATCCTTGTCATTGGCTCTGGCGGCCGCGAACACGCACTGGCATGGAAGCTTGCCCAATCGCCCCGTGTCTCCCAGGTATTTGTTGCGCCTGGCAATGGCGGAACGGCCAATCAGGAAGGCCTCGTCAATGTGCCGCTGACCTCCATTCCGTCGTTGATCGAATTTGTGCGTCGTGAAAACGACATCGCTTTCACCGTAGTGGGACCTGAGGCACCACTGGCCGCCGGCATTGTCGATACCTTTCGCGCAGCCGGTCTGAAAATTTTTGGCCCCACGCAAGCGGCGGCTCAGCTCGAAAGCTCAAAAGATTTTGCCAAGCAGTTCATGTCGCGCCACAACATACCGACCGCGGCTTTCGGCACCTTCTCGGATGCCGATTCGGCTCACGCCTACATTGACCACCATGGCGCCCCCATTGTAGTAAAAGCCGATGGCCTGGCCGCAGGCAAAGGGGTGGTGGTAGCAGCAACCGTCGAAGAAGCGCATGCCGCGGTGGACGCCATGTTGTCAGGCAACACCCTGGGAGAAGCCGGGCACCGTGTGGTAATCGAGGAATGTCTGGTCGGCGAGGAAGCCAGCTTTATTGTGCTGGTCGATGGCGAACATGTGTTGGCACTGGCTTCCAGCCAGGACCACAAACGGCTGCTGGACGGGGATCAGGGCCCTAATACGGGCGGCATGGGCGCCTACTCGCCCGCCCCCGTGATCACACCTGGGCTCCATGCGCGCATCATGCGCGAAGTGATTCATCCCGTCGTAGACGGGATGGCGGCTGATGGTATTCGCTACACCGGATTTTTGTATGCCGGCATCATGGTCGGAGCCGATGGCGTACCCAAGGTGCTCGAATTCAATTGCCGCATGGGCGATCCGGAAACCCAGCCGATCATGATCCGCTTGAAGTCCGATCTCATCACCATCCTGGAATCGGCCATTCATGGCACACTCGACCAGATAGAGGTGGAATGGGACCGTCGTACCGCACTTGCCGTCGTACTGGCTGCAGCGGGCTATCCCGACGCACCTAAAAATGGTGCGACACTCAACGCACTACCCGCGACGGCCGATGATTTGCAAATATTCCATGCCGGAACCACGATCCAGAATGACCAGACTGTGGTCAGCGGAGGCCGTGTGCTTGCTGTGACAGCGCTCGGCGACAGTGTACGCATGGCACAAAAACGCGCCTATGATGCCATCGCCAGCATTCATTTCGAAGGCATGCAATATCGTCGCGACATTGGCTGGCGCGCGCTGGATCGCAAGAAATAGACCGACCTTATCTAACCGGATGAAACTCGCAACCCGAACCGTCCACCCCTGCCACACCTTGACCAAGGGACCGCGTACTTGAGCTTGATACCTGCCATCGACACCCAAAACCTTTCGTTCGATTCCAGTGCCGTCAAAACCTGGCTGCTCGATTTACAGTCACGTATCGTCGCAGCGCTTGAAGCGACTGATGGATCGTCATTTCGCACCGATTCATGGGACCGGCCCGAAGGCGGCGGCGGGATTTCGCGTTTAATCGAGGATGGGCACGTGCTGGAGCGTGGCGGCGTGAATTTCTCGCACGTACTTGGCAATCAATTGCCGCCGTCTGCCAGCGCTCACCGCCCCGAGCTCGCCGGACGCCGCTGGGAGGCCATGGGGGTTTCGCTGGTCCTGCACCCCCGTAACCCCTACGCTCCAACTGTCCACCTGAATGTGCGCTGCTTTGTGGCGATGCAGGATGGCGAAGCGCCCGTTTGGTGGTTCGGTGGCGGCATGGATCTCACGCCTTACTATGGCTTCGAAGATGACGCACGTCACTTCCATACCACCTGTAAACACGCGCTCGATCCATTTGGCCCCGAATTGCACCCTCGCTTCAAAGCGTGGTGTGACCGTTATTTCTTTCTCAAACACCGTAACGAGCCCCGCGGAGTGGGCGGCGTGTTTTTTGATGACTTTTCCGCGGGCGGCTTCGAACACGCTTTTGCCATGACGCGCAGCCTGGGCGACGCGTTTCTGGATGCCTATCTGCCGATTCTGCAACGCCGCAAGGACCACGCCTATGGTGAGCGGGAGCGCGATTTTCAGGCTTACCGCCGCGGCCGTTATGTCGAATTCAATCTGGTGTTCGACCGCGGCACCTTGTTCGGACTGCAATCAGGTGGGCGAACCGAATCGATCCTGATGTCGCTGCCCCCCATCGTGAAATGGCGCTATGACTGGCGGCCCGAACCGGGAACACCGGAAGCCAAACTGTATAGCGACTTCTTGACCGGACGCGACTGGATCCAGTAAATCATGCGAATCACCCCCCGTCGTCTTCTCATTTCATTTGGTGTTCTGCTGCTGCTGGTTGGACTGGTTGGCCTCATCGCCTGGGAATTGCTGTCGTCCGCACTGGAAGCAAAATACCTTGCCAAAACTGCGCAGAAAATGACTTGGCAGATGCGGGATGGCCCTTCCAGCCGGATTCGTTTTCCCGGCAAGGGGCCTTATGACATCCGGCTGGGCTATACCAAACTGCCCGAATACCTGACGCGCCTGGACAAGGCGGGCTGGCAAATTGACCAGCAGGCCAAGATCAGCATCCAGATGGAACGGGTGGATGATCTGGGCCTGTTTTTACCGTATCACGAGAAAGACCAGGCTGGCATCAGTCTGACCGACAGCGATGGTGCCTTGCTCTATCAGGGACTGCACCCTACGCGTATCTACAATCGCTTTGAAGACATTCCGGAAGTGCTCGTCAATGCGCTGCTCTACATCGAGAATCGCGAACTGCTGACCGAACAGTACCCAACCCGTAACCCTGCGGTGGAATGGGATCGACTCGCCCAGGCTTTGCTGGAAAAAGGGATCAGCCTGATCGACACCAACCGCAACGTGCCAGGCGGCAGCACGCTTCCAACCCAGATCGAGAAATATCGCCATTCGCCTGAAGGCCTCACCAACAGCATGGGAGACAAGCTGCGTCAAATGGCCACCGCCAGCCTGCGCGCGTATCTGGATGGTGCCAACACCCTGCCCATGCGGCGCAAAACGGTAATGGCCTACCTCAATACCGTCCCGCTGGCTGCCGCCCCCCGCATCGGCGAGGTCAATGGCGTAGGAGATGGTTTGTGGGCCTGGTACGGCCTGGATTTTGCTGAAACCAATCGCATTCTTTCAACCAAGGCCCCACACACCAACACCGCGTATGCCAGTGCATTGAAGCATGCGCTGTCGTTAATCGTGGCGGAACGCCGCCCCTCATACTATCTGGCAGCCAACCGCAAAGCCCTGGATGCGCTGACAGATGACCACCTTGACCTCCTCGCCAATGCCAACGTCATCACCCCGCAACTGGCCAAGCTGGCCAAAAAGGTCAAGCTGCGCAGCACCGACCAACGCATAGACCCACCCGCACCCCGTTTTGTCGACCAGAAGGCCACGAATGCCCAGCGCATTCAGGTTGCAGCACTGCTGGGCGAACCGCGGCTGTATGACCTGGATCGCCTGGATTTGAAGGTCAACACCACGATCAATCAGCCCGCACAAAAAATTGTCAGCCAGTATTTGCAAAGCCTGGCCCAACTCGAAGCAGCATCGGCATCCGGCCTGATCGGTCACCGTCTGCTGCAACCCAACAACCCGCTGGCGAATGTGATTTACAGTTTTACGCTGTATGAAAAAACCCCACGCGGCAACGAACTGCGCATTCAGGCCGACAATCTGAATCAACCATTCGACATCAATAGCCAGACCCGTCTCGATCTGGGGTCAACTGCCAAATTGCGTACGCTGGTGACCTATCTGGAAATCATTGGACGTCTTTACAACAACTACCGGTCGCTGGATCCAGCCAAACTCACACAATTTGCTCAGCCACAACGTAATGTGCTGTCGCAATGGGTGGCGACGATGCTGTTAGGTCAGCCAAAGATCACGCTGGACGAGCTTCTCAACGCCGCGATGGATCGCCGGTATTCCGCCTCGCCCGAAACATTTTTCACCGGCGGCGGACTTCACAATTTTGCCAACTTTGACGCGCGCGATAACAGCCGTGCGATGGACGTATGGGAGGCCACACAAAACTCGGTCAACCTCGTCTACATCCGCATCATGCGCGATATTGTCCGGCACTACGCCAGCGCCACCCCTGGCGCTGCGGCACGGATCCTGGAAGATGCCAACAACCCGCTGCGCGACACCTATCTGGCCCGATTTGTCGACCAGGAAGGTCGCGTGTTCACCAATCGTTTCTACCAGCGCCACAAAAACCAGACTGCGGCGCAAATGGCTGAGAGCCTGTACGCGCGTGTTCGCGGCAACCCTCGCCGTTTCACATCGGTGTTCCGCTATCTGGAACCGCGCGCAAACTTTGAAACCTACGTTGCCGCGCTGCACGCCCAAATCCCGTCCAGCACCAGCCTCAGCACCAAAACACTGGATTCGCTCTATAAAACGCATGCCCAGGATGCCTATGATCTCGCCGATCGAGGCTATGTCACCCAGATCCATCCACTTGAACTGTGGGTGGTCAAAACCTTGCGCATCGCCCCCAAAACCGATCTGCGTACCCTGTACGAACGGGGAGCAGGCGTGCGGCTGGAAGTCTATGACTGGCTGTTTAAAACCAGCCGCAAGAATGCGCAGGACATCCGCATCCAAAGCCTGCTGGAAGTTGAGGCCTTTGACAGTCTGCTCACCGACTGGAAGCGGCTTGGCTATCCCTTCGATAACATCACGCCGTCTTACGCCACGGCCATCGGCAGCTCGGGTGACCGCCCCGCAGCCCTGGCTGAATTGATGGGCATTCTGGTCAATGACGGGGTACGCGCCCCGATGGTCAGCATTTCGGGCTTACGCTTTGCCGCGGATACCCCTTACGACACCCGCTTGTCACTCAGACCCGTCACGGGCGAGCGCCTGATGCCAGCCGAAGTCGCCCAAACTGTTCGACGCGCGCTGTTGCGTGTAGTCGAGAGCGGAACCGCTGCACGACTTGCCGGCGCGCTCAAGGATGGCGCCGGTCAACCACTTAAAATCGGTGGCAAAACCGGCACCGGCGACCACCGTTTCGAACGTTATGGCAAGGGTGGGCAATTGCTCGAGTCACGTGTGGTCAACCGCACCGCCACGTTTGCCTTTTACCTGGGCGACCACCATTTCGGTACATTGACAGCCTTGGTCCCTGGTGAACAGGCTGGTCAATTTGGATTTACCAGTTCACTCACGGCGCAAATTCTGAAAACGTTACTGCCACAATTACAGCCGCACCTCTTCCCACTACCGCCGGAACCGCTGGTCGCACCTCAGGAAGCAGCCGCCGCGCCACCCGCACCGCCGCCCGTGCCTGTCGTGCCTCGCAAACCGGTTGCGGAAAAACCGGATGGCTCGACCAGCCAGGCAGCGCCACCCGCCAAAGAACCGCCCACTCGCGGCGGATTCCCGGAAGACCTTGAGCCGAATGTGGTGGTACCCATGCCCGTCAAACCGCCTACGGCAGCCCCCACACCCAGTGCGATACCCGCCAAGCCAGCGGCTGGGCAGCCGGCGTCCGCCGTCCCCCCGCCTGCGGCACCATGAAACAAACGTTGCACCATTCAGCGTGCCACGCCTGAAGACCGGCTCTTTGCAGGAGAGTCGGTTAGGTTTCCCATGGATATCGGATATGCTGGAGCCATCTCCTTTGCCAAACTGCCATGAGTGATAACGTTCATCCGCTAATTCAGCACACCCACACCGACGCCGGGGATGTCAGCATTCCGGCGCTACGGGTGTTGTCTGAAATCACCACCAGCCTGTCCACCGACGCCAATGTCGAGCAATTGCTGGGGCGATTTCTATCGACCATGATTCGGCTCGCTGGTGCGCAGGCAGGCGCGGTCCGCATCATCACCGATGACCGCACCCATCTGCGATTGATCAGCTCGGTCGGTCTCCCCGCCCATCTGGTCGAGCACGAAAATCTGGTCAGTGTGGACTGCGGTGTGTGCGGCAAAGCTGCGCGTGAGATGACGGTGAGTAGCTGGAACAATGTCGCTTTCTGTAAAAAACAGGCCAACGATGCCTACTTCAGCGACACTTGCAACACCGTGGTGGCGGTACCGCTGATGCACAAGAATCAGGTCATGGGCGTCTACAACCTGTTCATGGAAGAAGGCAACGCCGTCCCGGAAGACGTGCGCTTGTTGTTTCGTTCGATCAGTGAGCACCTTGGAATCGCACTGGAAAACGCCCGTCTCACGCGTGAAAACATGCGCATTTCGTTAATGAACGAGCGCCAGATGCTGGCCAACCAGATACACGATTCACTGGCGCAAACACTGGCTTACGCCAAGATGCGGCTCACCGTGTTGTCTGATTCGATGCGCCAAGAGGACTACCCGAAAGCCAACCGTTATCTGGTCGACGTCGAGGAAGCGGTCGACCTGGCTTATGCAGACCTGCGCGATCTCATCACCCAGTATCGCGACCGCATCAATCCGCGCGGGCTGGTACCTGCAATTCAGGAACTGGCCAAAAGCTTTCGCAAAAAAGCCAATGCCGACGTCGACTTTCTCAATCTGGTACAAGATGTCTCGCTGACGCCCGACGAAGAAATCCAGGTGTTCCACATCATTCAGGAATCGCTCTACAACATTGCCAAGCACGCACGCGCGCGGCATGTCGTCATCACCTTCGACCTGGTCGAAGGCCAGTATCTGGTGAACGTCGCTGACGATGGCGTGGGCGTACAAAAGAAAAACGACGAATCTTCCACCATGGGTAAAAGTTTCGGCCTCACCATCATGCGCGAACGCGCAGCCAAGCTGAACGGCAAGCTCAGTGTGGAAAGTCGACCGGCAGGGGGCACCGTGATCCGCCTTGTTTTCCCCCAACACAAATCCGAGCACTCCACATGAGCCTCACCCGCATCATCCTCGTTGACGACCACACGCTGTTCCGTAAAGGCCTGGCCGAATTGCTCGAGCAGAGCGGTGAAATCGAGGTCACCGCGTTTACCGGCACGCCGGATGACGTCTCGATGCTGCTCAAAGCGCACCGTCCCGATGTCCTCATCCTGGATCTCAACATGCCGGGCACCGACGGTATCACCTTGATGCAAGAGCTGCGTACTGATGGATTCACGCTGCCGGTACTCATACTCACGCTTTCCGAAGCCGAGGACGATCTTGCCCGCGCCTTGCGCGCCGGCGCCAATGGTTATCTGCTTAAAAGCATGGAGCCAGACGAGGTGGTCGATGCCATCAAGCGCGCCCAGCGTGGGGAAACCGTGGTGGCGCCAGCCATGACCGCAAAACTGGTCAAGCTATATGACCAGAAAGACGACCAGGATGCAGGCTCGCTGCTCGACGCGCTGACCCCGCGTGAACGCGAAATCCTCACCCACTTGTCGCGCGGCGCAAGCAACAAGGCCATCGCCCGTACGCTCGACATCAGTCATGACACCGTCAAGTTGCACGTGCGACACATCCTGGCCAAGCTGAATCTGTCTTCACGCGTCGAGGCGGCTGTGTTTGCTGTCGAAAATCGCGTCACTCCCGGCGGACGTTCCTGAGACCGCGCATGAGATACGCCGAAATATCACGGCGCATGCATCACCCCCACCTTCGCTGAACTGGAGGCAACACATGAAAGTATTAGGCCCTCTCATTTTTGCAGGCATGGTTTTGCTGGGGATCTTCACGCTGGCAAACTGGACCACCTTGAGTACGCCCGCCCCGCTGTCCTTCATCGCCTTCAAGCTCGATGCCCCATTGGGATGGGTTTTACTGGGATTGATTCTGGTGTTTGTAGCGCTGTTCACGGCCTATGTCTTGACCCTGCGCACCACCATGTTGATGGACGCACGCCGTTTCGCAAAAGAGCTTCAGGTCCAGCAGCAACTGGCGGAAAAAGCCGAGGCCTCACGCCTCAACGATTTACGTACCCAGCTGGATCAAACGTTCGCACAGTTGCAGGCTGCGCATGAGCAGGCGCGAACCGATCTCAATGTCCGCGTGGAGGGCATGGAACAGGCCTTACTCAACGCAATTGAAGAATCTGGGCGCAGTCTGTCGGCCTATATGGGTGAGGTGGAAGACAAGCTTGATCGCAGCCTGGCTACCCAACCTTCTAGCCAACCTTCTAGCCAACCTGCGTTACCTCCTGGTTAACACCCCTGCTATTGCAGAACAGGGCATCGAACCACTGCACAATCTATCCCTTTTGTGCGTCACCCATCTCTGAACTGGAGGCGGTCGACTCCTTGAGCTCAACCACTTCGGCCTGCGGTAACACCAGACTGATCAGGACCTGACCCGCCTGAGGCTTGATTGTGCTATCGGTCGTAAAAACCTGAAGGATACCCGTCTCGGTAATCAGAAAAAGTGGCAGCACTTTGCCGGCATACCGGGTTTTCAGTTCTTCCAGTCCGTATTCTTCGCTGAGCTTGGTTTTCTTGACGACGGCTTCATCGGTAAACCAATCGGTCAGCGCCGCATGGGTCCATCCCTTGCCAAACAATAAACGGCCCCGCAGATGACGCGAATGTGCGTCCAGCAGGCTATCGTCTTCCGGCATGAGCTGATAAACCTGTGAGCGGCTAAATAATTGTGCAAAGTGCAATGCCGCCAGCGAGTTGACGTCATCATTCACAGTCATCGCCATGAGTTTGCCAATGCCACTGATTTCGACGCGGTCTAGTATGTTGTCTGAAAAAACACTGGCATAAAAAGCCGGAATACCTGCCATGCGCGCGGCTGAAATATTATGCCGGCTGTTGTCAACCAGCATCACAGGATAGCCTTCGTCCTGCAGGGTTTTCGCGATACCACGCACCCAGTGATGGCCGCCCAGAAACAATACACCCTGCGGCTGGGCCTTTGCCAGACCCAAACGACGCGCCACCAGTGGGGCACTGAGCCCATACAACGCTACCGTACCAATAATGACGAAAAAGGTTTGCGGTACCAGCGCTTCAGCTCCGGCAAACCCCACCTCCTCCAGACGCAGTGCAAAAATGGCCGCGACTGCTGCGGCTACTATTCCACGCGGCGCCATCCAGGATAAAAACAGTTTTTCCTTGATGCTGAGCTTGCTGCCTAACGTGGACGCAAATACGGATGCCGGCCGCGCCACCAGCACCAGCACCAGCAGAAAAACAAAACTCGCAAAACCAATCTGTTCAAGATCGGTAGGGCGCAAATGTGCTGCCAGCAAAATGAATACGCCAGCAATCAACAACACGCGCAGATTTTCCTTGAATTCGACGATGTGCTGCACCGACACGACCTTCTGGTTAGCCAATGCAAATCCCATGATCGTCACGGCCAGCAAGCCTGATTCGGACTGCAAGAGATCGGCGCCAGTAAAAACAGCCACCACAAACATGACCGCTACCGGGTTTTGCAGATGATCGGGGATATAGTCACGCTTCATGCAGAACCCCAGGATCAATGCGCCCAGCAATCCCAGTACGGCTCCAATCCCGATAGTTTTCAGAACGATCCCGGCAACCACTATGACGGGCTGCGTACCCGACTCCAGAATGACCTGAAATACCAACACGGCCAGCATCGCGCCAATGGGATCGATCACAATACTTTCCCATTTAAGAATGGCGCTCGTCTGCCCGGTCGGCCGGATGAAACGCAGCATGGGCCCAATCACAGTTGGACCGGTGACAACCAGCACCGCCCCTAACAGCACGGCCAGGGGCCATTCGAGCCCAAGAATCCAATGCGCTGCGATCGCGCCTATCAACCAGGTAATGGCTGAACCGAGCGTGACAAGCCAGGCCACCACGCCACCGATGGCACGAAATTCCTTCACCGACAGGCTCAGTCCGCCTTCAAACAAAATCATGGCCACCGCCAGCGAAACCACTGGATAAAGCAAATCCCCCAGCAAACTAGCCGGATTGACCCAGCCCAAAACCGGTCCGGCCAGTATGCCGAAGACCAGCAACAGCAGGATGGAGGGCACGCGTATGCGCCACCCTATCCACTGGGCCGCAACACCCAGAATCACAACGTCGCTGATGCTGACCAGGCTGTGTTCAACCATCGCATACCTTTATGTTGGGAAATCGGGAAGTACAGTGTGTGGGGTCATTTTAGTCTGTCTTGAATATGAGACTACTTGCCGGACACGCTTCGTGCAGTCGATACATTCAAACCGACTCATTCACCAATGCCGCGGCTCCCACACACGCGTGCCAACTCGCCATAACACTGCGTCTTCAATACATCGCGACGCTGCATGCCACGGGGCAGCCAGCGTAAAGCACGCAGCCAGGCAGTGCGGCGCAGAGCCTGGGTCACGCCTGCGCGAACGGCAGGGGACTCATGTGACAACGTGGTGTGTATGCTTTTGCACAGAAGCGGCAAACGATGCTTGAAAAAAATTGCCGTTGAAAAAAAATAAGGGAGCCAGTCGCGAATCTGGGCTTGATCCAATGACATGATACTGGCCGGATCATCTTCAAAATCGATCGCCCCCAGTCCCGCTTCAGGCGACCATACCAAATTGCGCGCAAAAGCCTGGCTGAGATACTGCCCCGAGCGATGCACCTGCTGAATGTAATCGGCACCCAGTTGCCAGTGCTTCAATTGCGTATCGGCGTCAGCATGCCGGATCAGCGACTCGAGCGTAGTGTGCCCCAGGTCTGCAATCAGCAGCCAGCGATCGGCATGGGCCAGGAGGGATGGAACACGCACCCCCGCGACGGCCAGCGCGTTAATTCTTGAGACTTCATTACGGATGCCGGTCTCGCCGCCGTCGGGCCGCACCGGTTGCAAGGCAGGCTGACGGATCAACCGGGCCATCCCGGCGAGCAACTGATAACGCCAGGCGGGCGGTTGCGGCACGCTGAGTTTGAGCCAGGCCCGCTGGCCTTCCCATTCGACAGGCTGAATGCGACCGCCAGATTGCACCAGCGACGCCACCAGCGCTTCAATATCAGCACGCGTCGTGAGCTGGACAAGCGCGGCAGCCATCCCGTTCTCGATCAGCGCAGGTGATCCGGCACTTCGAGCGGCGTATGTTGGGCCTGTTCAGTGTGCATTTCAGGCTGGAACCAGCCGAGTTTTTTGCGCAATTTGACGACATTCCCCACGATGATGAGCGTGGGTGCCTTGAGTCCGGCTGCTTCGGCCAGCGCAGGCAGCGTGTTGAGGTCGCCGGTGATCACGCGCTGGCTCGGCAGCGTGCCATGCTGAATGATTGCAGCCGGTGTTTCGGCCGTCAGGCCGTGCCGGATCAGCGCCTCGCACAACAGGGGCAAACCCTTCAGGCCCATGTAGATGACTATGGTCTGATCGTGGCGTGCAATGCCTTCCCAATTCAGGTTGAAGGTGTTGTCCTTCAGATGCCCGGTCACGAAAGTGACCGACTGTGCATAGTCGCGATGCGTGAGCGGAATGCCTGCGTAAGAGGCCACACCGGCTGCAGCCGTAATGCCCGGCACCACCTGAAATGACACGCCGTGCTCGACCAGGGTTTCGATTTCTTCACCCCCGCGACCAAAGATGAACGGATCGCCCCCTTTCAGACGCAACGTGCGCTTACCTTCTTTGGCCAGCCGCACCAACATCAGGTTGATTTCTTCCTGTGGCACGGCATGGTCATCTCGCGCCTTGCCAACATAGACGCGTTCAGCATCGCGCCGGCACATATCGAGGATGGGCTGCGAAACCAGTCGGTCATACACAATGACGTCGGCCTGCTGCATCAGGCGCAGGGCCCGGAACGTCAGCAGATCGGGATTGCCTGGACCTGCACCAACCAGATAGACCTCACCGCGCGTGATCTCATTGCTCGCGCTGTCCTTGATCATGGCCTGCAATTCGGCCTCGGCCTCGACGTCACGGCCGGAAAACACCATCTCGGCTATCGGCGATAAAAACACTTTCTCCCAGAACGCGCGGCGCTGCTTGGGCTTGATTGCCTCGCGCACGTGCGATTTGTAACGCGCGGCCAGCGAGCTCAGTCGCCCATAAGCAGCAGGAATCAGCGTTTCCAGACGTGCACGCAGCATACGCGCCAACACCGGCGACTGCCCGCCGCTGGACACCGCGACCATGATGGGCGACCGGTCGATGATCGAAGGCAGAATAAAGCTGCATAAAGCAGGCTTGTCGGTGACATTGACCGGAATGTGGCGCGCGCGTGCGGCATCCGCCACCCTTTGGGCAGCAGCCACATCTTCCTCGACCACAATGACCACATCCTTGCCATCCAGCTGGCTGTCGCTGAATCGGTCGGCTACGTGTTCGAGCTGATCGACGTGCGGCAAGCGTTTGAAGCCAGCATGCAACTCGGGCGCCACCACGTGAACGCGAGCCCCCGCCTGCAGGAGCAATTCGGCCTTGCGGGCGGCGATCTCCGATCCACCCACCAGCAGGCAGGTGCGTTCACGCAGGTCGAGGAAAATCGGCAGGTAATCCATGGTGTTTACTCGGCGGGGGTTTCGGGGTCTGCACCCGATTCCGTGCCGGCATCGGATTCATCGGCGTCTTCTTCAGCCGAATACGGTGGAATAAAGATAAAGCGCATATCGCCCGGGCTCATCTCAACAAAATCGAGGGTCACGCCCTGCAAATAAGGGGTGCTGGGCGAGGCGATCAGGATCGCGATCTTGTTGCAGATCAATTGTTCATCCGCTTCACGCTCATGGTCGAACCCCATCGCAAAATTCACACTGCCGTCGTCTTCCTGATAAGCAGCAACACGCAATATCATGCCAAACACATCAGGGTTGTTGGAAACGGCGCGAATCTGCTCAGCGGCAGCATCGGTTATCTTGATCATGGAATAGCCCTCGTAATGGATGTGGCAGCGCGCGTCTTGTGCGCACGCACCTGATTTAAAAATGGTGCAATCCAACCCTGGTCGCCCGTGCCACGACGATGCACATAAGCTGCCAGCAGGTTGTGTAACTGATAGCCGTCATGTTGCCCGTCTATGCCATGGCCCCGTTTCATCTGATAAGCATAGATGGAGTCGGCTGGCAGATTTTCCAGACTGGAATAGTGAAATTCGTGTGCCGGAATGCTGTGCGTTTCCTGCCAGCGATCCTCTCCCGTGGGTAGCAGGCTGGCATAACCACGCCCCACGGGTCGATCATGCATCAGCGTATCGCCCGGCACGACTCCTACCATCTCACATGTCCGGCCTTGCCAACTCAGGCTGCGCGACAGATACATCAGCCCGCCGCATTCTGCATAGGCAGGCAATCCTGCCTCAATCGCTTGCTTGATGCTCTGGCGCAGGCCGGTATTCGCTTCAAGTGCCTGCATGAACATCTCGGGGAATCCTCCGCCGATGATCAATCCATCCAGTGGCGGCAGTCTCTGAGCGTTCAGGGTGTCCAGTTCAACCAGTTCAACCTGGGCTTGACGCAGCGTATCCAGGTCTTCACTGTAATAAAACCCGAATGCCTGATCGTGTGCAATCCCGATTCGAACCGGGGTGTCATGCAACACGGCAACTTCGGTGGCGACGATTTCTCGTTCCGGTGCACTGTCCGCAATGGCCAGCAAGCGATCAAGGTCAACCTGCGCGGCCACCTGCTCGCCGACATGGTGGATGCGTGACAGCGCAGTATGGTGTTCATTGGCCGGCACCAGACCCAGATGGCGTTCGGCGATCTGCAGGCTGGCATCATGCTGGACGGCACCAATCACTTCCACATCGGTGTAATGCTCAATCACCGCACGCAGTTTCGATTCATGCCGACTGCCGCCCAAATTGTTGAGAATCACGCCGGCAATCCGGATCTCCGGATCAAAGGCCTGATAGCCGAGAATCAGCGGCGCGACACCGCGCGTCATGCCACGCGCATCCACCACCAAGACCACAGGCGCAGCCAAGTGTTTTGCCAAAGCCGCATTGCTGTTGCTGCCATCCAGGTCCAGCCCGTCATACAGGCCTTTGTTACCCTCGATCAAACTGATCCGCGCCTGGGCCGCTGCGAGACTGAACTGATACTCGATTTCGTGTTGTTCCATCATGTGGAAATCGAGGTTGTAGCACGGCCGTTGTGACGCCATCCCGATCCATAGCGGGTCGATATAGTCCGGCCCTTTTTTGAAACCTTGAACGGTGTGCCCCCTGGCATGCAGGGCGGCACACAGGCCGAGCGTCAACGTAGTCTTGCCCGAAGACTTATGCGCCGCAGAAATAAAGACGCGGGGCATATGAGCCCCGCGTGCAGTTGATTTGGATTGGGTATCGAGCGAGTTCATGCCGGTTGACCCTCTGTCCGGAGCATCCGGACAGAATCTAGGCTCAATGCTCCAGTTTGGCGACAGTTTCGTCGTCCAGGCTGACAGGTAACAAACTCAGCAGCTTGACCGCAAACGTGGTCACCAGCAATGCAATCGCAATGCCGCCCAGTCCGAGGAAGATTTCGGGCATGCTGGGGGTGTAGCTGTGCACCACGCCGTCGTAAAAGCTGCTCTTTTCATTCAAACCGGGGAACATGTCCAGCGGAAAGGCTTGTGCGCCAATGATGGTTACGTACATCTGCGCCAAGCCGCCCAGCACCACCAGCGCGCAGGCGATCATGATCCAGGTACGTTGCTTGCCCAGCCCACTCATCAGGATCACAAGCGGGGCCACACAACCGATCACGACCTGTCCCAGCCAGAACATAGTGGTGAAGATGCCGCCATCACGCAGAATGAAAGCCTCGACTGCGTGATACTTGCTGAAGTAGAGGTTGGTCATGTGATGCACCACGACGAAATACAGGACTGCGGCGACAAACACCACGAGCAGGCTCTTCAGCCGCATCATCACGGCATCGCCCAGTGCACGGCCAGTCCATGCATAAGCGGCCGTCAGTACCATCAGGTAGATCGCCATACCATAAGCAAACGACATGATGATGAACATGGGCGCCAGCATGGCTGTGCCATACAGGTCACGTGCGATCAAAAATCCGAACAACGAACCTGTACCGGTCGTCAGCACCAGACGCCAGATAAACGCAGCCGTACCTGCGGCTTTGGAGTAGGTCTTGACGGTGCGATCCAGCATCGTCCACAGGTAAGCACCCACCAGGCCAAAGAAGCCGGTATAGAGAAACACGTTCCAGGTGAACATCGATTTGAAGTTGAAGTGCGTCATGGCCACGATCAATCGATCCGATCGGCCCAGGTCCAACACCAGGACCAACAATCCACCCAACAGCAACGCCAGCGCCAAAATGGCTGACAAGGGTGCAAGCGGTTTGTACATCGGCTTGTTGAATACCGAGGCAATCGATGCCACGTTCAGCGCCCCCGAAGCGGCCACAATCAGAAACACGGCGAAGACGTGAGGCAGGCCCCAGACGATCTGGTTATCCATGCCGGTCACGACGTGGCCGTAGTGATGCATGGTGTTCCAGGCGATCGCGCCAAACAGTACGAACAGACCTAGCGCGCCAAACAACATCCAGTATTTGGGGCTGCTGCCCTCGACTTCGCGGAAAGTAATGCTTGCCATGATGATTTAGATTCCGTGGTAGCGAACGCCCAGATTGAGATTCAGATCGGCACGTACCTGCTTGGTGGGCAGTTCGCGCAGCTTCTTCGAAATCTCGCTCTCAGGATCATTCATGTCGCCAAAGACCAGTGCGTTGTGACCTGATGCAGTACAGGCTTCCACACAGGCAGTGGTGCCGTCGCCGCGATCGATTTTCTGCACACAAAAAGTGCAGGACTCGACGCAACCAACCCCGCGCGGCACATCCGGCTTCTGAGTGTCGTTAAGGGGTTCATGTACCAGCGAGCGCGCCTTGTAGGGGCAGGCCATCATGCAGTAACGGCAGCCAATACACGTGTGGCGGTCAACCAGCACCAGACCATCGGCCCGCTTGAACGATGCACCGGTCGGACAGACGTCCACACAAGGCGGCTCAGCGCAATGCTGGCACATCATCGGCAGATTGGTTTCCATCTGCGTCAGCGGATCCTGCAGTTCCAGCTTGCGTATCCATTGCGGCGCTTGTTTGGGGTTGCTGCTTTCAGCAACCGGAGTCAGCCCGTTCTCGGTATTACAAGCCGTCACACAATCATCGCAACCCGTGGCACATTTGGTTGCATCCACCAGCATGCCCCAGCGTACTGCACTGCTGGCTGCCTGGTCTTCGGGACGCCCATGGGCCACTTCGTACAACATGACACCAGGAACAATCGTCAAGCCCGCTGCCGTGGCTGTCGCAGCGCCAATGAAACGGCGACGCTCAGGCGAGGCAGGGGTTAGGTCCGATTTCGAGTTCAGTTCACTCATTTGGCAACTCCAGCCATGTCTGCCGCGCTCACCGGCTTATTCACGTTGGCAGCCAGTTTGTGTTTGAAATGGGCAGTTTCCGCATTCAGCGAATGCATGGCGCTTGAACCTTTCGGCTTCGTCGAATGGCAATCGAAACAGTCAATCTTGACCGAAGCATAGCTATGACAGCTGATGCAGAAGTCATCCTTGGCTGCCGCTACACTTCCAGTCGTTTCACTTGCATGGCAATTGATACATTCCTTGAGGCTGTACTTCTTGGTGCGAATGCCTTCAATCACCGTCTTGTCACGATGGCCATCCAACACCTTCATGTGGTTGCGCCGCATGTAATCGGTAGGCTCCACACATTGCTCACCCTTGACTGCTTTGGTGATTACCGGCTTGGGGACCCCGCTTGGCTTGGGCTGGGTCTCGGACCCAGCCCAAGCCAAAGCAGCGGCTGTAAACGCAACCACACCCAAAGCCAGGAATTGTGTCATCTTGCCAGTCACGTTTACTCACCCATACCCATGACAATGTAACCGGTCGGGCACACGTCGGCGCAAATGTGGCAGCCGATGCACTTGCCGTAGTCGGTGTCAACGTAACGACCCACGGTGGGGTTGTCTTTCTTCTTGACCTTGAACACGGCAACTTGCGGGCAGTACACCACACAGTTGTCACACTCGAAACACTGACCACACGACATGCAGCGCTTGGCCTCGTCTACTACCGCCTTCTCCGACAGTGTGTGCAGACGCTCCTCGAAGTTACCCAAAGCACCCTCTTTGTCCAGCACGGTTACGTCGCGGATATTGCGGCTCACTGCCGGGAAATGGCCCAGGAACAATTCGGAATACGACGTGATATGGCGTGCCGAAGCATCTTCGAAGTTGTGCAGACCGATCTTGCTGGAGTCCGTACCATGCACCAGACCTTTTGCCGTTTCAAGCTCATGGCCAGCTTCCAACCATTTACGGATCTGGTCAAAGTGATGCACGTCAACCTTCGGGCGCTTGCTGAGATCTTTCTTGCCACCCAGGAAGTCATTAATACCTTCTACAGCGATGGCTGCGTGACCGATTGCCGTGGTCAGCAGGTGCGGACGAATCACGTCGCCGCCGATAAAGACTTTTTCGCTACCGGGGAAGCGATAGTTTTTATCGGCCTTCATCAAGCCGTTATTGTTGTTGAACTGCTCCAGACCGGTAAAGTCCACACCTTGACCAATCGCCGAAACAATCAGGTCGGCCGGCAGATCGCGTTCAGTGCCCTCAACCAGCTTGGTCTCTTTGCCTTCCATCACAAAGTCAGACACACGCAGTGCAGTGGCACGGCCTTGTTCATTCAGAATAATCGCAACGGGCGTTACGCCACCCAGAATTTCGATACCTTCTTGCTGTGCGTGCTCAATCTCGTGCTTGCTGGCGTTCATTTTGTCGATCGTGGAACGGGAAACCAGCACCACTTCTGCGCCTTCACGAGCAGAAACTGAAGCAACGTCATGGGCCATGTGGCCGGAAATCACGTTTTCAGCACTTGGACGCTCATCCGCGGTGCCCGACTTGGTCACGTTACCCAGACGACGTGCAACGGTCACCACGTCAATCGACGTATCACCGCCGCCGATCACGACCACGCGGTTGCCAACGTGTTGCAAACGGCCTTCGTTAAAGGCACGCAGGAACGCAACAGCAGTCACGACGTTCGGTGCTTCCGCACCTGGAACAGGCAGTGGACGACCCGACTGGGCCCCCATTGCCATGAAAATGGCGTCGTATTCTCTGTCGATTTCGTCATAGCTCACATCGGTGCCGACACGAGTTTTCAGACGTGTCTCAACGCCCATGTCGATAATGCGGCCAATTTCAGAATCAAGCATTTCACGCGGCGTACGGAAGCCCGGAATACCATAACGCATCATGCCACCGAGCTCTTCATGCTCGTCGAAAATGGTCACGCCATGGCCGCGCAGACGCAGCTGATAAGCCGCTGCGAGACCCGCAGGACCCGCGCCGATGATCGCGACTCTTTTACCGGTTGATACACCAGCCGGCGTAAATTTCATGCTGTTTTCGATACCCCAGTCGCCGATGAAATGCTCGACAGCGTTAATACCCACGTGGTCTTCGACCATGTTGCGGTTACAGCCAGACTCGCAAGGCGCTGGGCAAACACGACCCATGACAGCGGGGAAGGGGTTGGCTGCAGTCACACGCTCAAAAGCGTATTGCTGCCAGGTCACACCTGCTGGCGGTTTTTCGATACCACGCACGATGTTCAAATAACCACGGATATCTTCACCGGCCGGGCAAGAGCCCTGGCAAGGAGGTGTGGCAAGCATGTACTCGGGGCACTTGTGCGTCCAGCCAGCCTGGAAAATCATATCCTGAGAAGAACGGAATTGGCCTTCTTTCTCGCCTTCTTTATAACGACGATATGAACGACCTTCGGTTTTTGCTTGATTCGTCGTGACAGCCATGCTGGTTCTCCTAACGCTTACGTAACTAAAGATAGATTAATTGCAATCGGCCGGCTTATTCAGCTTTTTCCAGCTTGATTGCCTTGCTGACCAATTGATGCACTCCGCCCACCATGCTCATGTCGAAGCCATATTTGGGCAGCACCTTGGTGAACTGCGCCTTGCAGATGGCACAAATCATGGCCATGAAATTGACCTTGTGTTCCTTGACTACATTATTCAGTGCGGTTGCGCGTGGCAGTGCGCCTTTGACACGGACTTCCAGCAGGTCATCGGTCAGCACGCCGCCGCCACCGCCGCAGCAGAATGTGGCTTCACCGATCGTGCCGTCTGCCATGTCATGGTAATTATTCACCACCGACTTGATCAACTCACGCGGGATGGTGAACTGACCGCCTGGCTCGGTACCCATACGCGATGCACGGGCAACGTTACAGGAGTCGTGGTAAGTCACAATCAGATCATCGTTCAGTGAGGGATCCACCTTGATCTTGCCGGACTTGATCAGGTCGTTGGTCAACTCGCAAATATGCTGGGGCTGCGGATACGTCGGATCGAGTTGCTTTTGCAGCTCAATCGAAAACGGGTCATCTCCGCCATAGCCAATACCCGTCAGCGTATTCCAGAAACTATAAGCTACGCGCCAGGCGTGACCGCACTCACCGACCACGATACGTTTGCAGCCCAGTTCGAGTGCCGCATCGCGAATCCGCATGGCAACCGCGCGCATGGTTTCGTAGTTACCATTAAACAGACCAAAGTTGCCGGCTTCTGAAGCGTGCGAAGACATCGTCCAGCTAATACCCGCCGCATGAAAGACCTTGGCATAGCCCATCAGGGATTCCACATGGGGCTCGGCGAAGTAATCTGCGGATGGCGTAATGAACAACACTTCAGCGCCCTTGACGTCGAGTGGAATCTTAACTGCGACGCCTGTATCGATTTCGATGTCTTCTTCCAGCCCTTCCAGGGTATCGATCAATGCAGGGCCCGGCAGGCCAAGGTTGTTACCCACTTTCTGCACTTTGCCCAGAATCTCATTCGAGTATTTCTGCCCCATGCCCACATGGTTCAGGATCTCGCGACCGGCCATCGTGATTTCAGCGGTATCAATCCCGTAGGGGCAGTACACCGAACAACGACGGCACTCGGAACACTGGTGGTAGTAGTTGTACCAGTCACCCAGAATGTCCTGGGTCAAATCCTTGGCGCCCACCAGTTTCGGGAACAATTTTCCAGCTGTCGTGAAATAGCGGCGATACACCTGCCGCATCAAGTCCTGGCGCGCGACTGGCATGTTCTTGGGGTCCGAGGTGCCCAGGTAATAGTGGCACTTGTCAGTGCACGCGCCGCAATGCACGCACGCATCCAGGAAAACCTTCAGCGAACGATACTTGCCCAGCAAGTCGCCCATCTTGTCGATGGCACGCTCTTTCCAGTCTTCACCCAATTCATGCGGATAACCCATGAAATCCTGAATTTTCTCAGACGCAGGAAAGCTTTTGACGTGCGCCATCACGCCTTCCTGCAACTTCGGAATTTCGATTTCGTCTTTGATTTCCGGAACGTCAAATACTGGAGCGGCCACTTGTAAGTCCTTTGTCCGTACTACTTAATCGCTAACCAATGCCAACGAATCAATTGTTCTTGTCGAGCCGTGCTGCCCACGCCGCGATATGACGGCTCTCGCGTGGATTATCGACCTGATTGCGCGTCGGGCTAAAGAACAGACCCGGTGCGTGCAGCAATTTGCTGATCGGGAAGATCAGCATCAAAAATGCGACCAGCGCCAGATGAACCAGCAGGAGCAGATCTGTAGGTAGCGGCTGCACGTCGAAATACATCAAACCCAGGAAAAACGTCTTCAGTGCCACAATGTCGGTGTGTACGACAAAAGTCATCAACATGCCCGTCGCACCAATTGCGATAATCAAAACCAGCATCAGGTAATCAGAAGGGGTCGAGATGTAACGCACCCGATCAACCAGAAAGCGGCGTGCCAACAAACCAATCAATCCAATCACCATCATGTAACTGGCATACATGCCAAACGGCTGAATAATGTCGACCCAGAACCAGACCGGCTCGGTGAAATAGCGCAGATGACGCAGCAGTACCAGCAACAGACCGAAGTGGAACAACCAGCCAAACACCCAGATCCACTTATTGGCCTTGAATAGTGATTCAAACACCACCACTTCCTTGGCCATGCGATAGATCACACCCGTCCGTGTAGTCGGCGCAGGCGTAGTCGGGATTTTCAACGGCGCAGGTGTGCGGCTGTAATCCACTATTTTGTAGACCAGCCCGGTAACCAGCAACAAGGCTGCGATGTAAAACATCCCGGCGTAAATCATCGTCACTGTAGACAAACTCATCCCCTAACTACGTTTCTGTTTACGAATCAAACGCACATGCCGTGACACCGTCACTGAATGGGGCGCATTCAATTGGGAAACACAAACCTTGAATCAAAGTCGCCCCGGCAACCATAGCGGGGCGACCCGAAAGCTTTTCGACTTAGATACAGCCTGTGGGCTTGGGCAGACCCGCAATCTTACAAGCCTGCTTGGCTGGGCCGTAGGGGAACAACTCATACAAATACTTGTTGTTGCCTTTATCGGGACCGAGCTTCTTGCCAATAGCCTTGGTCAGCACGCGAACAGCGGGTGCGATCTGATATTCGGCGTAATACTCACGCAGGAAATTAACGACTTCCCAGTGGCTGTCAGTCAGGTCGACTTTTTCTTCGACGGCCATGTACTTGGCAACGTCTTCATTCCATTGCGACAGGTCAACCAAATAACCTTCTTCGTCAACTTCGTACTCTTTACCAGCGATATCTACCATGGGCATAGCAACACTCCTTAAATTGAATTTACAGCCAAGACTGACAGCTGTTGTGTTCTGCAACCAGATCCACAAAACCGCCGTAATCCACGACATTGACTCCGTCCAACACACGCCCGGACATGCCACGCGCCGCCAGATCAGGACCGAGAGCGTAAATCTTCAGATCAGCCGCAGCTGCCTGGATTTTCGCCGCTGCCGTGCTGCCATTCGTCACCGCGTAAACCGCGTCTTCGATCAGCAGTACAGCAGAACCCTTTGTGGCCATGGCGAGGCAGCTTTCCAGCGAACCCCGTTCTGTAGCCGATTTGTTCACAATATGCAGCATATCTGTCCCCTTAAAAGCTGATCACGATGTCTTGCTCAGCCATGAGATTAGCCATCTCACCAGCAGACAAAACCGTCACATCCACAATCAGGTCTTCTTCAGTCAGACCACGCGCATCCATCGACTTCTGGTCAACATACAGCTTCTCGATATCGTAGCCATCGAGTGCACGATACGTCTTGGAAAAGTCCTTGACCTCAATACCCTTGGTGTCGACGCCTTTAACCAACTGATACACACCATCATCGGTGAACACCATGCTCACATCCTGATCGAAAGCAGCGGTAATCAGCACCACTTCCAGACCTTCCAGCGCATACACAGTACCGTGCGGCGCCTTGCGGTTCAGGAACATGAATTTCTTGACGATGCCTGAGCCGTCGTCCATTTCGTCCATTTCGCTCATCTCGAATATCTCAATCTTTGGCTATCAATCGCCGAACGTCACGAGACGATCGTACTGAATACCCATTTCAACCAATTGACCCAGACCGGAAATCCGGTAGCCAGGCGCCAGCACGTCATCCGTAATCCCGCGACGCTGGGCAGCCGCCACACATACCACCAAATCAACGCCATGCTCGGCAGCCAGCTTGGACCAGCGTGCGGATACGTTGCGATCATCTTGGGGGGGTGTAGCCAGACGCGTGGAATTATTCACGCCATCATGGTAGAAAAACACGCGCGGAACGGTGTGACCCTTCTCGATTGCCGTACGGGCGAACAGGAAAGCAGTATCACTGGCCTGATGGGTATAAGGCCCTTCGTTAATAAGTATGCCGAGTTGCATGGCTAGGTCAAACTCCGAAAAATTCAGTCTTTATTATCAAACATCCGCCGAAGCCGAAGCCGCGGCGGGATGACAACGTCCAGAAACAGCTTAGAAGCGAATGTGCGCCGAAGCGTTCAGGTTGGCACGACCACCACGCCAGTTATCAATGTGATACTTGGTGAAGGGCAGACCGGTTTTCTCGAAGAATGCGGGCCAGCCAATACGCTCGATCCAGTCATTCATGCGCTCCCAAGGCTTGCCATCTTCCTTGTAGGTGGACAGGATTTTCTTGACCACTTCGGCCACTTCAGGCCAACGCGGTGCCGTGTTCGGCAGGCCGGATGCAACCAGCTTGTGGAAGGTTGGCTTCGAACGGGCATTCGAGTTCTTGCCACCCACCCAGATTGCCAGCTTGGAGTGCTCGGGGTCGTTGATCTGCATCGGCGGGCAGGGCGGGAAACAGGCGCCACAGCAAATGCATTTCTTCTCGTCCACTTCCAGTGACGGCTTGCCGTTCACCAATGCAGGACGAATTGCTGCAACCGGGCAGCGCGCCACAACCGAAGGACGCTCACACACGTTAGCAACCAGATCATGATTGATCTTGGGTGGCTTGGTGTGCTGAATGATGATCGCGATGTCGGCCTGGCCGCCACAGTTGATTTCGCAGCAGGAGGTGGACATCTTGACGCGGTTAGGCATCTCGCACTTGACGAAGTCATCATACAACTCATCCATCAACGCTTTCACCACGCCGGAAGCGTCGGTGCCCGGGATGTCGCAATGCAGGAAACCCTGGGTGTGCGCAATCATCGAAATCGAGTTGGCGGTGCCACCAATGGGATAGCCCTTGTCGTTCAACGCCTTGATCAGCGGCTCGACCTTGGTACCATCAGTCACCATGTATTCGATATTGGAGCGCGCGGTAAAACGCACGAAACCGTCGCCATACTGGTCGGCAATGTCGGCCAGCTCACGAATGGTGTAGTGATCCATTTGACGCGCTGTACCGGCCTTGACCGTCCAGATTTCATCGCCGGACTCAGCGCGGTGATACAGGACACCCGGTTTTGGATGGCTGTGGAAAGACCACTTGCCATAGTTCTTGACCATCACGGGGTGCATGTAGGGCATCGGATCCGGTGCGCCGGATTCGATAGGCGGGCGTAAATCAGCCATGTTTTATCTCCAACAGAATTAATACGCGGATCCGGCGAGTGCCAGACCCGGGTTAAGCGAACTATTAAGCAGCGGTCGAGGCCTTGTACTCGTTCCACTTCTCAACCTGCTCGTCCCAGTCATCGGAACGGAAGTACGGGTTGGAACGCGGCTCTCTGATCATGTTGGGATCAACCGGGATGTCCATGCCTTCGAGGAAGTTGGTCAGACCGATACGCTCGATCATCTCGCCGGTGCGCTCATGCTCCAGCGCGTTTTCAGCGAAGAAGTCCAGAATGTTGCGAGCCAGTTCGTTCAGCTTTTCGAAGTCTTCGTCGGACTCGAGCTTCATGAACGGAATCACCACGGTACCCATGGTCGCGCCAATCTTCAGCACGCCCTTACCGCCGACCAGGATCGAAACACCCTTGTCGCTACCAGGCAGCAGGCCGCCGGGGATCACGTTCAGGCAATGCATGCAGCGCACGCAGTTTTTGTTGTCGATGCACAGGGTGTTGCCATCGCCAAGCGCAGCAGCGGACACGGTCTCGCTAGCCTGGAACTTGTCGGAAGCAACCAGCGTGATGGCTTTGGTCGGGCACTTGCTGATCACGTCGTTGACCAGATCGTTCATGCCGTGTGCTTTGTAATAATCCTGAACCTGAGCTTCGTTCACGCGGATGTTGTCGCGCCAGGTGCCGATGGTCGCCATGTCGGAACGCTGAATCGCGTTAACACAGTCGTTCGGGCAACCCGAGAACTTGAATTTGAACTTGTAAGGCAGCGACGGACGGTGCATGTCGTCGAGGTTGTTGTTGATGACGGTGCGCAGTGCTTTGACTTCGTCGTAGCAGGACATTTCGCAACGGGCAGCGCCGACGCAGGACATGGAGGTACGCAGTGCGGGACCGGCACCACCCAGGTCGAAACCCATATCGTTAAACCGATCGAAGGCCTTCTGGACATCTTCCGTTTTACAGCCCTGAAGCATGATGTCGCCGGACTGGCCGTGGAACGCGATCAGGCCCGAACCACCGGTTTCCGACCAGGCGTCGCACATCTTGCGCAACAGGTCAGAAGTGTAATGCATGCCTGCGGGCGGCTGCACGCGCAGGGTGTGGAATTCAGCAGCCTCAGGGAACAAAGGCTTATTGTTTTCGTCTTTCAATTCGGTGAAACGGGGGATGACGCCACCACCGTAGCCAAACACACCAACCGTACCACCCTTCCAGTAACCCTTCATGTTCTGGTAGGACGTTTCCAGCTGACCCATCAGGTCAACCATCATGTCATTGTCTTTAGCCAGGCGCTTGAGACCGGTCACGAAGCTGGGCCACGGGCCGCTTTCGAGTTGATCGAGCATGGGCGTATCAATCATTTGCTTTGCCATAGTTTTCTCTCCTAGATAAATTCGAAATGCCCGCTCAGCAGGCTAGCTTAACGGTATGCCATCATCGTATTGGTTAGACGTACTTACCACCATCATTCTGATGGGTAAAACGCCTACTCCATATGGGTAGGTATGAACCTACCACTATGGAGTAGGCAAGTTGCCCCAACGCGGTAATGCCTCTTCATTCAAAAGAATGAGACATTACGCAACCGCCACATGAATCCATAAGAGTATTAAAATATTGTTGCTAACGCAAGTCCATGGACATCACAGGGTTGAAAAACAGCTTCACACCCTCATTCAGGACAACTGGACCAGTTTTGGATCAATGTAATTGACCCAAGACAGATTATGAACGGATCAAAACCACATGGCTGACATCACCCACATCGACAAGTTAAGACTGCCCTTTGGCGGACAGGAAATCGAGTTCCAGAATTTTACGCATGAGTCGGGGGGCGTTCCGTTCCTGCGTATCCGGATCCGTGAAAACAAGCGTTTTACGATTTTTGAAGTGGATCCGACCAGCGCACAGAAATGGGCGGATATCATGCACGCGTGGGCCAAGGAACACGCTGGAGACGTATCGTGACATGGTCGAGCTGGCCTGAAGACAAGCCAGAGGAATACACGCCGCACATGATTGATCTGCAGTTCGATCTGGTTGGCACGACCATCCCGACCGACAATGCCCAATTACTGGCCGATGCCGTATCAAGGGTGTTGCCCTGGATGGGTGAGGACGTCGGTTCGGGTATTCAGCACCTTAAAGGCGCAGAAACCAACAGCGGCGATGCAACACTGAACATCAACCGCCGCACCAAACTCTTCATGCGCGTCCCCAAAACCCGGATAGACGACACGCAGAAGTTGTGCGGCCACTCGTTCGACCTGCAGGGGCATCCCCTGCAGATCGGCAGCTTCAAAACCCGCGCATTCAGCCCCTTTGGCAATATCTATGCGCACTTCGTTGACACGGGCGGCGTGGGTGAAGAACAATTCGTACAGGATGTGATGCGCGAACTTGATGGCCATTTCGAAATTCGCTGCGGGTTTATCTGCGGCAAGCAGCAAACCCTGCAAACTGCATCCGGCCCAATCCATGGCTATAGTTTGATGTTGCACGGCGTCCCGCCCCACAAATCCTTGCAGATTCAGGACGAAGGCTTGGGGCGCAACCGTTTGTTAGGCTGCGGGATATTCATCCCGCATAAATCCATTGCACCGGTCGTACCGGTGATTCTTTAAAAACCAAATCTGAAAGGAGCAATAATCATGGGTTATATGTTGAACGGCGAAGAACTGGAAACTGGCGAAGAGGAGTTTCTGCTGGAAGCCAATTACAGCGACGAGATCGTCCCGATCATTGCTGAAGCCGAAGGAATCAAACTGACTGAGGCCCACTGGCAAGTCGTGAATTTTCTGCGCGACAAATACAAGGACGACGGCCAGACCCCGAACTTCCGCAACATGGTGGCTGAACTGAGCGACCTGCACGACGGCGTGGACTGGAAAAAGACACTGTATGAACTGTTCCCCAACCAGCCCGCCCGCCAAGGCCCGCGCGTGGCCGGCCTGCCCAAGCCTTACGGCAAAGGCGGCTATTAAGTCAGGGGGCTATCTGGCGGCTCATTACGCCACAGCCCCCATTT
Source organism: Thiobacillus sp. (assembly GCA_036568265.1). Lineage (GTDB taxonomy): Bacteria > Pseudomonadota > Gammaproteobacteria > Burkholderiales > Thiobacillaceae > Thiobacillus. The sequence goes on along the minus strand of DATCSW010000006.1, from coordinate 58,495 downwards.
TTAATGGTTGAAGTCAATTTATGTCCAACACGGTTGTATCCACCGAATTATTGGCTACCCAGCTCGACAACCCGAGCTGGGTGGTGATCGACTGCCGCTTTACGCTCGCCGACACCGAAGCAGGGCGGCGCGCGTATGCGATCGGCCATATTCCGGGTGCGCACTATGCGCATCTGAACGACGATATGTCTTCCCCTGTCACGCCCACTAGCGGGCGCCATCCGCTGCCGGATCTGGCTGCGTTTTGCGCCAAGCTCGGCGCCTGGGGCATTACCCCCGAGTCGCAAGTGGTCGTGTATGACGACAGTTTTGGCTCGATGGCAGTACGCCTGTGGTGGCTGCTGCGTGGCCTCGGCCACCAACATGTCGCGCTGCTCGATGGTGGCCTGCCCAAATGGACACGCGAAAAGCATCCACTGACCGACGGCATGCCCAACATGACTGCGCAAGACTACCTGTACCCCTGCCCCGACCACGCCAACTGGGGCGTGGATGCGGCCACGATCGACCGTATTCGTCTAAGCACCGCGCACAAACTGGTCGACGCCCGCCCGGAACAACGTTTCAGTGGTGAGCGTGAACCGCTCGACAGCGTGGCCGGCCATATCCCGGGTGCGATCAATTGGGTGTTCGAAGAAAACCTCGATCTCGACGGCACCTACCTGCCAGCCGACGAACTGCGCACAAGTTATACACAATTATTGAACGGCGTCGCCGCCGAAAATGTCGTACACACCTGCGGTTCTGGCGTCACCGCCTGCCACAATATTCTGGCAATGGAAATTGCCGGCTTGTCCGGCTCACAGCTTTACCCCGGCTCATGGAGCGAGTGGATTCGAGATCCGCAACGCCCAGTCGCTACTGGAGAAGTCGCGTAAGCGACTCCAAGGAGAACACCCATGGTCAAACCTGTTCGAGTCCGCACCATCTGGTTCAAAAAAGATGGCGAGCGCACCCCCAATGAAATCGCCAGCGCGGTGGCCACCACGACCTGGCGTGTCGCCGACAAGGCGGTCGACAACCTCGGCCGCGAGAACTACGACATCATTACCCCGGCGCGCGGCTTCAAACTGATTGCCGAATTTGTCGCGTTTCTGGCGCATTACTGCGACCGCATGGCCTATGCCACACTCTCGCCCGAGCGTCGTGCTGCCGTGCTTCAATCCGTATCCAACCGGCTGGGCGAGTTGATGGAAGAAAACATCATCAGCGTGGCGGGCCCCGACGGTAACCGCAACTTCAAGGCCGAATTCATCGAATTTCTGAACCGCCGTTTCGAAGACTATTCCGAGTTCGAGTTTCCCGACGAAGAAAAGGCCAGCTTTCCGGCATTACGTTTTTTGAGTCTGAAAATCCGCGAGGAAATGGGCGACAACGACAAAACCTGGATCATGGACCAGATCATGGACATCGAAATGCCTGAAATGATGGGCACGGTGAGGAAGAGCTTTACTGGCCTGCTGTCAGACGCGCCGATCAAACGTGGCTTTGGCTCACCTGACATGCTGCCGCCGGAATAAATGCCTGTCTCGCCGTCTCCGTTTGATCTGTCCAACGAGGCAGCGTATCGCGACTGGCGTGACGCCAAACTCGTCGCCTACCCGCGCAGCGTCGAGGAATTGATCGTCACGCTGGGTGACCCCAGGCATGTCACCCCAGTTGAAATGGCGGCGCTCGCTGCAGCTTGCGCGCGCAGCAATATGGTCATTTACCATGCGCCCGACCATCCCGCTGCTGATAAATCGTTTCCCCATCAACTTGCCAGGCAGCTGGGCCTCGTCCGGCTGGAAGGCAATTACCTGTCTGACGAAGACGGCTTGTCCAGTATCACCCCGGCGGATGAAGCCAGCAGCGGACGCGGCGAATTCATCCCCTACACCAACAAGTCGATCAACTGGCATACCGACGGCTATTACAACGCACTCGATAAACGCATTCTCGGCATGACACTGCATTGCGCGCAGGATGCAGAATCGGGTGGCGATAATGCCCTGCTCGACCACGAAATCGCTTACATCCAGCTGCGTGATCTCAATCCAGACTACATCGCCGCCCTGATGCAGCCGGACGCGATGACCATTCCCGCCCGCATGGACGATGACGATATCGCCCGTCCCGAACAAAGCGGCCCGGTGTTTGCCGTCGACCCCGACCAGGGTTTTCTCACCATGCGTTACACCGCGCGTACCCGTTCGATTGTCTGGAAAGCGGACGCGGCTACGCAGGCTGCGGTCAAAGCCCTGACCGATATCCTCGCCAGCTCGGAATACATTCTGAATGCTCACCTGTTACCGGGCATGGGCCTCGTCTGCAATAACATTTTGCACACCCGCAGCGCGTTTACCGACGCGCCTACACACCGCCGTCTGCTCTATCGCGGGCGCTATTACGACCGCCTGCGCTTTGATTTAGGCAAAGCCCCTGCCCGCACAGCCTAGGCAGCGGGTAAAATAGTGGTCTTCTTTTTCGGCCCTCGCCGTTATGCAGCTTCTCACCCTCGGGATCAACCACCATACTGCGCCACTCGCGATCCGCGAGCAGGTCGCGTTCGGCCCCGAAAAGCTGGTGCAAGCGCTGCATGAACTGACGCAAAGTCAGCGCGCGTCCGAGGTTGCCATCCTGTCGACCTGCAACCGCACCGAGTTGTATTGCAATACCCCTTCGCCCGAATCCGTGACGCAATGGCTGGCCGATTTCCACCATATCGAGCGCCGTGAACTTGCGCCCTATCTGTATGCCCTGCCGCGTGAACAAGCCGCGCAACACGCATTCCGCGTTGCAGCCGGGCTCGATTCGATGGTACTGGGCGAGACGCAAATTCTCGGCCAGATGAAACAGGCGGTGCAGGCTGCCAAAGAGGCTGGCACACTGGGTCTGCTGCTGCACAAGCTGTTCCAGCGCACCTTCTCGGTGGCCAAGGAAGTGCGCACCAGCACCGAAATCGGCGCCAATTCGGTATCGATGGCTGCCGCTGCAGTGAAACTTGCCGAACGCATTTTTCCCAGCGTCAAAGTGCAAGCCTGCCTGTTTATTGGCGCGGGCGAAATGATCGAGCTGTGTATTACCCACTTTGCCGCGCAGCATCCGCGTCGCATGACGGTAGCCAACCGCACCGCCGAACGCGCGCGGCCACTGGCCGAACGCTTCGGCGCCGGCGTGATCCCGCTCACGGCCTTGCCGGACGAGCTCCCGAACTACGACATCATCATTACCTCGACCGCGAGCCCGCTGCCGATTCTCGGCAAGGGTCTGCTCGAACGCGCGATCAAGCAGCGCCGGCATCGCCCGATTTTCATCGTCGACCTGGCCGTGCCACGCGACGTCGAAGCCGAAGTGTCCGACATGAACGACGTATTCCTTTACACCGTGGACGACCTGGGCCAGGTGGTGCGCGAAGGCATGGACAACCGCGTCGCGCAAGTGGTACAGGCCGAGGCGATCATCGAAACCAGCGTGGAAAGTTTTGTGCACTGGATGGAAGGCCGCGAAGTTGTGCCGGTCATTCGGTCCTTACGCGACAGCGCCGAACGCTACCGTCGTCACGAATTCGAAAAAGCCGAAAAAGCACTGGCGCGCGGCGAGGACCCACGGGTCGTGCTCGAGGCAATGAGCCATGCCCTGTCCAACAAGCTGCTTCACGGCCCAAGCCACGCGCTCAACCACGCCCTCACAGACGAACGCGAGCAGCTCGTCCGCCTGATCAGCCAGTTGTACGGGTTACACCGGGAATGAAAGCCTCGCTGGCCGACAAGCTCGCTCGCGCCGACGAGCGGCTCGAGGAACTCGACGCCCTGCTATCGCAGCCCGAAATCGCCAGTGACATGGACCGCTACCGTAAATTCACGCGTGAGCATGCCGACCTGACCCCGGTAGTGGAACTGTATCGCCTGTACCGCCAAGTCGAGGCCGACCAGCACACTGCGCGCGACATGCTGGCCGACCCGGACATGCGCGAACTGGCCGAAGCTGAACTCGCTGACAGCGCAGAGCGTATTGAGCAACTGGAAAACGAGCTGCAAACTGCGCTGCTACCGAAAGACCCCAATGACGAACGCAATATCTTTCTGGAGATTCGCGCCGGCACCGGCGGCGACGAGTCCGCGCTGTTCGCCGGCAACCTCTTGCGCATGTACACGCGCTACGCCGAACGGCAGGGCTGGAAGGTGGAAGTGGTATCCGAAAACCCCGGCGAGGTCGGCGGCTACAAGGAAGCCATCGTGCGCATTGCCGGCCAGAGCGCCTATTCACGGCTGAAATTTGAATCAGGCGGCCATCGCGTGCAACGGGTCCCGGAAACCGAGTCGCAGGGCCGCATTCACACTTCGGCCTGTACCGTGGCGGTCATGCCCGAAGCCGACGAAGTCAGCGAAATCACCATCAACCCGGCTGACCTGCGCATCGATACATATCGCGCATCGGGCGCCGGTGGTCAGCACATCAACAAGACCGATTCCGCGATTCGCATCACCCATTTGCCGACCGGCCTGGTGGTCGAATGCCAGGACGACCGCTCGCAACACCGCAACCGGGCCCAGGCGATGAGCGTGCTGGCGGCGCGGCTGAAAGACCGCGAACTGCAGGCGCAGCAAGCCGCCGAGTCCAGTACCCGCAAAAGCCTGGTCGGCACGGGCGACCGCTCCGACCGCATTCGCACCTATAACTTTCCGCAGGGGCGCATCACCGACCACCGCATCAACCTCACGCTGTATAAAATCGATGCGATGATGGATGGCGATTTGACCGAGCTGTTTGATGCGCTGTCGGCCGAGCACCAGGCCGAATTGCTGGCCACCCTGTCCGGCGAAGCCTGAGTGAATGTCGCGCAGCTCCTTGACGACGCCACCGCCCAGATAGCCGCAGCGCTTGGTCTGGACAAGCGCGAAGCCCGACTGGAAGCACGTGTGCTCGCATCCCACGCATGGGCAGTAGACGCCGCCTGGTTGATCGCGCACGACACCGATAAGACGCCTGATGCGCAAACAACAGCGTTCCAAACCCTGCTATCTCAGCGGCTGGAAGGCCATCCCATCGCGTACATCGTCGGCTACCGCGAATTTTATGGGCGCTCGTTTCGGGTCACGCCCGATGTGTTGATCCCGCGTCCTGATACCGAATTGCTGGTCGAACTGGCACTGCAACGCATCCCCTCCGACCAGCCGCTTGAGGTGCTCGACCTGGGAACCGGCAGTGGGTGCATCGCCATCAGCCTGGCACTGGAACGACCGCTCGCCCGCATCACCGCGGTAGACCGTTCCGAGGCAGCCATAACCGTCGCACGCAGCAATGCTGACCAGCTCGGCGCGCGTATCACATTCCTGCAAAGCGATTGGTTGACCGCGCTCGGCGAACATCGGTTTGACCTGATCGTCAGCAACCCGCCCTACATTGCCCGGCAAGACCCCCATCTCGAACGCGGCGACGTTCGATTCGAGCCCATTACCGCACTGACAGCCAGACAAGACGGCCTGGATGACATACGCCAGTTGATCGCCGCATCACCTACCCACCTCAAACCCGGTGGCTGGCTCCTGCTGGAGCATGGCTACGACCAGGCGGAAGCCGTTCGGGCCTTACTCAATCAACACGCGCTACAAGCGCCTCAATCATGGTCCGATCTGGCGGGTCATGCTCGCGTCAGCGGGGCCAAAGTGTCGGAATAATTTACACAAGCCACCCGGGAAGCCCGCGCAAACCCTATGAAAACGCCGATGGATAGCCAGTCGAGTCGAGTTGGTTGTATATTGGTGCGATTCTTGCTCTAACCTGTTCATTGAATAAACAATGATGACCGAGGCCAAAAATGACCGACCGCTCACCCGACACACAAGACATCCCGAATCCAGCCCAATCCAGCGATGAAATCAATCCGTCGCGTCGCAAGCTGAGCGGTGCAGCACTCGGTGTGGCGGCTGTCTTCACCTTGGCCAGCCGCCCGGTATGGGCCAACCAATGCACCATTTCCGGTATGGCTTCAGGTAATTTATCGGCGCCCAAAGGCCCCGCCTGTGGAGGCTGTACCCCCGGTTACTGGAGCAAGTGCCAACATCTGGATTCTTGGGCCGCAACGGGCTTCAAGCCAAACGACAAATTCAACACGGTGTTCGGCGTGACCCAGTACGTCAATCCCAGCAATAACCAGCCTTACACCCTGCTCGAAGTATTCGGTTTGAACGGTAATGGCAACTGTACGCCTGATAGCAAGCAACCCGACTGCAGCAAGAAGCCAAACGGACTTGCAATTGGCAAAATGGGATGCGACCCGGTTTCGGTCAACCTGGGCTTTCATGCCGTGGCCGCTTTGCTCAATTCCGCCCATCCGAACGTCAACTATGGCTATACCCCGGGCGAACTGACCGCATTGTTCCGCACTAACCTGCATCGCGCCTCGCAACTGAAAGACTCGCTTGCCCAACTGAACGAGCGCGGCTGTCCGCTGAACTAAGCGCATACATGGCAGATGTTTCGGCGCTTTCCCCCCGCCTGCTGAAATGCTGGGGAAGCGAAGCGGTTGTATACGACAAGGCTTCCGGGGATACGCATTACCTGAAGCCCTTGACGCTCGCGTTGTATCAAATCTGCCGCGAACATCCAGGGTACGCCCTGACCGAACTGACCACCTCACTGGCGACTCGCATCGGCGTAGCCGATACGCCTGAACTCCAGGATTTGACCGAAGACACGCTCGATCAGCTGCGTGCAATCAATCTGTTGGAACACGCATGAAGCTGTTACAAATGCCTCAGCCCGAGTTGCGGCGCCAACTGGCCGGAGCGGGAATCTGGATGCGAACCGGTCCTTTTTCTGTTCGGGTCCAATCCAGAATTCCACATGTCGCCCATGGTCTGACCGAGCTCTACGGCCAATTTGAAATCCGTAGTACGCACGAATCCTTTGCCGACTTCCATGTTTCGGTTAACGCCCCCAACACCCCGCGCCGCTGGTTACGACCACAGGCTGTGTTTTCGTTTGATGGCATGCATCCGTTCAAGCCCCTGCCGCGTGACCAGGCGTTCCCTATGCTGGAATGGGGCCTCAACTGGTGCGTCTCCACGCAAGCGCATCAATACCTGATTATTCATGCAGCGGTAGTCGAAAAAAACGGCCGGGCCGCCATCCTGCCTGCTCCGCCAGGCTCTGGGAAAAGCACGTTGACGGCCGGGTTGGTGTTGTCCGGCTGGCGACTGCTGTCGGATGAACTCACGCTGATTGATCGAAAAACGGGCCTGATTCATCCTTTGCCGCGCCCCGTCAGCCTGAAAAACCAATCCATCGATGTGATTCGACAGTTTGCGCCTGATGTCTATATCAATCGTGCATCACTCGACACCATCAAGGGAACCGTGGCCCACATGTGCCCGCCCCGCGAAAGCGTACGCCGCCAGCACGAATCGGCTCGCCCCGGCTGGGTGATTTTTCCCAAATGGGATGCCGGTGCCCCCACTCGCATGACCCCGCGTTCACAAGCCCAGACCTTTATGTTCCTGGCGCAGAATGCGTTCAATTACAGTCATCTGGGCGAGGATGGGTTTCGCGTCGGAGCCGCCCTGATCGATCAAACCCTGTGCTACGATTTTCGCTATAGCAAACTGGATGAGGCCATCGTCGCATTCGACCAACTGGCCAATACACCGCCTGCCTGACCGTATGTTGAAGTCACGCGATTTACTTTCCCGCACCTTGCGGTCGCCCCACACCATTGCGCATTTTTCGATGGGTGAATGGGACCTGCTGGTTCGCCAGGCGCGCGCCGCCGGCTTGCTGGCGCGCCTGGCACATCGAATTCGCACGCTCGATCTGTCGGAATCCATTCCGGCGGGGGTACGCTGGCATTTCGAAGCAGCTGAGACCCTGGCGGCCAAACAGCAAATTGCAATTCGCTGGGAGCTGCAACAACTCCGCACCGCCCTGGCTGAACTGGGAAGCGCGCCCATCGTGCTCAAGGGCGCGGCCTACGTCGCGGCAGAACTCCCCGCATCGGAAGGCAGAATGTTCAACGACATCGACATTCTCGTACCTCGCGAACAGATCGAAGAGGCGGAATCGTTGCTGATGCTGTCCGGCTGGCACGCAACCGGCCTGTCGGAATACGACAAACGCTATTACCGTCGGTGGATGCACGAAATCCCGCCCCTTCAGCATTTGCATCGCGAATCCATTATCGACATGCACCATGCCATTTTGCCGGATACCGCCCGCTATCACCCCGATTCGGCCAAGCTGCGCAGCCGGGCGATCGCCATCGAGAGTCTGCCGGGTGTCTATGTGCTGGCGCCCGAAGATCGCATTCTGCATTCAGCCACCCACCTGTTTCACGATGGTGAATTACCGCACGGATTGCGCGACCTGACCGATCTGGATTTACTGCTGCGCGCCGCGACCTCCCGCCCCGATTTCTGGACCTGCCTGCTCGACCGGGCCGATGAACTCCAACTCAGTCGCTCCCTGTTTTATGCCTTGCGTTATGTGCAGTATTTTCTGGATACGCCTGTGCCAGAGAGCGTGATCACGCGGCTATCTGCCACAGCGCCCAATCGCGCCTTGCTGGCCCTGATGGACCGTATCTTCACGCGTGCATTGGCGCCTGATCATGCAAGCTGCGACGACACCTTCACACCTGCTGCACGCCTGGCGGCTTTCATTCGCGCCCATTGGCTGCGCATGCCGGTGTATCTACTGGTTCCACACCTGTTCCACAAGGCATTTATCAGTCCATTTCAGGACGCCGGCACGCCGAAACCCGCTTGACGTGACCGCCCTCACGCGTATAATTCCCGACTATTCCAGTCAAGTATTGTTCAGGAGCCGAGAATGACCGCGTTAGACCGTATTCGTGACCAAGTGACCAATAACCCCGTTGTGCTGTACATGAAAGGCACGCCCCAGTTTCCGCAGTGCGGCTTTTCCTCGCGGGCAGCCCAAGTCCTGCAGGCATGTGGCCTGAATGACTTTCTGGCCGTTAACGTACTGGCCGATCCCGAGATCTTCGAAAATCTGAAGCATTATGCCGACTGGCCAACCTTTCCCCAGCTGTACATCAAGGGCGAACTGATTGGTGGCTCGGACATCATGATTGAGATGTACCAAAAGGGTGACATGCAGAAAATGCTGGAAGAAGCCAAAGCGGCTTAAAGCGACCCCCGCCAACAAAAAAGCCGACACGCAGTCGGCTTTTTTGTTGGCTGGATATACGGTAATCAGCTGGTCCCACCCGCCTCGGGTTCGTCATCCATACCCAACTCATGAATTTTACGGGTCAGCGTATTACGCCCCCATCCCAATAAATGTGAGGCCTCAATGCGGCGCCCGCCGGTGTGACGCAGCGCCACCTCAATGAGTGTTTTCTCATAATCCTGGGTCAACTCATCCAGAATGGCCGCCTCGCCACGCGCCAGGCGCGCACAGGCCTCGGCTGCCAACTCCTGCAACCAGTCGCCACTGGTCTGAAGAGAAGATCCCTGCATCAAGTCTGCAGGCAAGTCACCCACTTCGACCACCTGGCCGGGTGCCATCACCGTCAAATAATGGCTGACGTTTTCAAGTTGGCGAACGTTACCGCTCCACGGCAGGCTGATCAGCGTTTTCAGCGCCGCATCCGATACACCTTTGGCTTCGACACCGAGTTCACGCGCACTCTTCTGCATAAAGTGGCGAACCAGCAAGGGAATATCTTCACGACGCTCACGTAGCGCAGGCAAACGCAGGCGAATGACATTCAGACGGTGGAACAAATCTTCACGAAACAAGCCTTCACGCACCCGTTCTTCCAGGTCCTGATGGGTGGCGGCAATCACTCGCACATTGACCTTGATGGGCGTATGCCCGCCGACCCGATAAAACTGACCATCAGACAGCACACGCAGTAAACGGGTTTGCAGTTCGGCCGGCATGTCGCCGATTTCATCCAGGAACAGCGTACCGCTATCAGCCTGTTCAAAGCGGCCGCGTCGTTGCGCGGCCGCGCCAGTAAAGGCGCCACGCTCATGTCCAAATAATTCGGATTCCAGCAAATCCTTGGGAATCGCAGCGGTATTCAAAGCAATAAACGGCGCAGCGGCACGCGGGCTATGACGATGCAGGGCGCGCGCAACCAGCTCTTTGCCACTACCCGACTCACCTGTGATCATGACGGTGGCATGCGACGGCGCCAGGCGGCCTATGGCACGAAACACTTCCTGCATGGCGGGTGCCTGACCGAGGATTTCCGGTACCGGCGCATCACTGCTCGCAGGAACATCCCGACTGGCATTTTCTGCCAGTGCGCGACGCACCAGTTCAAGCGCCTGGTCCACATCAAACGGCTTGGGCAAATACTCGAACGCGCCGCCCTGAAATGCCGCCACCGCGCTATCGAGATCGGAATACGCAGTCATGATAATGACCGGTACTTTGGGCAAGCGCTCCTTCAGGGCCTGGAGCAATTCCAGCCCCGATACGCCCGGCATGCGGATATCCGACAGTACCGCGCTCGGTTGGCTGCGTTCCATTTCACGCAGCGCATCGCCAGCCGAGCTGAAAGTCATGCACGGAATTTCCTCCCGCAACAACGCTTTTTCAAGCACCCAGCGGATGGAGCGGTCATCATCAATAATCCAGACACAGCTTGATTTGGGCATGGTGTTCAATCAGAGAACGGAAGAAAAATCGCAAATACGGTTAGACCAGGCTGGCTTTCGCAATCGATCGTGCCGTGGTTTTGTGCCACCAGTGTTTGCGCCACCGCCAGCCCCAGGCCACTCCCCCCCTCGCGACCTGACACCAGCGGGTAAAAAATCTGTTCGCGGATTTCATCGGGTATGCCTGGGCCGTTATCAATAATCTCGACTCGCATCCCCAATCGATAACGCCGACTCTCCAACATGATTTGGCGCGCCACCCGTGTTTTAAGTACGATTTCGCCCTGACCATACATCGCCTGCACCGCGTTACGTGCGACATTCAGCGTTGCCTGGATCAACTGTTCGGCATCGGCCCGAATTTCCGGCAGACTCAAATCGTAGTCACGACGCAGCTCTACGCTTGGCGTTTCCGCCAGAATGAGACTGCGAACGCGCTCCAATACTTCGTGTATGTTAACCGCACCAAAATGGGGCATGCGATGTGGCGTCAGCAAGCGCTCCATCAAGGACTGCAACCGATCCGATTCCTTGATGATGACCTGGGTGTATTCGCGCAATGATTCCCGCGGCAGTTCGTGCTCGAGCAATTGCGCCGCCCCCCGGATGCCACCCAAAGGATTCTTGATTTCATGCGCCAGATTGCGCAATAAATCGCGATTCGCTTCCTGCTGCAGACGCGCGCGCTCCAGACGGGCAATGCGAAGCTGTGGATCGACAGCACGCATTTCGACCAGCACGGCCAGAGCAGGGTATTCCAGAGGCGCAACACTGCAGCCGACACGGATCGTCGGATGCACGCCCATGATCAGATCCAGCTCGTATTCAATGACCGTTTCCTGCTCGGAACGCGCTGTATGAATGGCGTTCAATAGTTCGGGACTGCGTTCAAAAACCTTTGTCGCCTGTTCCCCAATCAGCAGCGCTGCCGATACCCCCAACAAGGTTTCGGCGGCGGGATTCACATAAATGATATTGCCGTCCACATCCAGCACCATGGCGCCAGTGGACAGACAATCCAGACCAGAAAAGTCATGAGGCATAGCAGGCATTGTGCTCATGCATCCAATAGAAGCACTGATTGTGCCAGAGCGTGGCTGTTGCCGACATGTCGGCTTACAGTCACGGCCTGCCCCTTGCGGGTAGAGCATGGTTGTTGAAGCTAGAGCTTCTGAGCGTGGAGTGGGCGCCCACTTGATAGATGACCAATCATGGCACCCTGATGGAGCCATTGCCCGAAGGCGCTTCAATATTGATGGTAGAACGCCTGGTGACTCGCAGACAGCGCCAACCGATTATTTCAGATTGGCCAATTCGCGTTGTATGGAAGCAATATTTTGTTCATGCTGCTCAAGCGTGGCCTTCAGCTTTTTCACTCGATTGGTGAAAGTTGAGTCGGACGCATGTTCACCTGGTCGCAAACGTTCCCCAAGTTGCAATTGCTTGCGCGCATCCTCGGCATTCCGGCGTTCGCCATTTATTTCATCCTGTAACACCTGGCGCCGGATATCGTCGCGATTCCGCTGGGTATTGGCATCGATGCGAGGGAAATTGGCCGGACTGGGGTGATACGACGCGCGGGCCGGCGTTTTGACTGTGGCTGCGGGCAATGGGGTAGGCGCGCCCGGCAAATCGATGCGCTTGGCACCTTTTCTGTACACATCGGTAAATGTCACCTGTCCGTTTTCATCGACGTATTTATAGATATCGGCCTGCGCAGGGGCGGCCAGAAACAGGCTCAACAGTAAAGAAAAGCGGGTGATCAGCATGATATCAAGTGTAACGTACCCCTTTGATAACGGACACTCACACGGAATCTTGACTACCTGTACCCACGCCGCCATTCACCGCGCCAGGCGTAAAAAAAAAGGCGGCCGGAGCCGCCTTGTCACTTTCGTTGCGTACGCGATTACAGCGAGTAATACATCGCGAACTCAGCGGGGTGTGTCGTCATGCGGAACTTGGTGACTTCGATCATTTTGAGTTCGATATAGGCATCGATCATGTCATTGGTGAACACGCCACCACGGGTCAGGAACTCACGGTCCTTGTCGAGTTCATCGAGCGCCATGTCGAGGCTGTGGCAAACCTTAGGCACCTTGGCATCCTCTTCCGGCGGCAGGTCGTACAAGTCCTTGTCTGACGGATCGCCAGGGTGCATCTTGTTCTGAATACCGTCCAGGCCCGCCATCATCAGCGCGGTAAAGCACAGGTAGGGATTGGCCATCGGGTCGGGAAAACGCATTTCGACGCGGCGTGCCTTTTCGCTGGCGGCAATCGGAATACGGATTGACGCCGAACGGTTACGGGCCGAGTAGGCCAGCATCACCGGCGCTTCAAAGCCAGGGACCAGACGCTTGTACGAGTTGGTCGACGGGTTGGTGATCGCGTTCAGTGCCTTGGCGTGCTTGATGATGCCGCCGATGAAGAACAGGCTCATCTCGGACAGCCCTGCGTAGCCGTTGCCGGCGAACAGGTTCTTGCCGTCTTTCCACAATGACATGTGGACGTGCATGCCGGAACCGTTGTCACCCACGATGGGCTTGGGCATGAACGTCGCGGTCTTGCCGTAGGCGTGCGCCACGTTGTGCACGATGTATTTCAGCATTTGCGTCCAGTCGGCGCGCTTGGTCAGCGTGCTGTACTGGGTACCGATTTCACACTGACCTGCGGTGGCGACTTCGTGGTGGAACACTTCAACCGGGATGCCGGCTTCTTCCAGCGCAATCACCATGGCGGCACGGATGTCCTGCAGGCTGTCAACCGGGGGGACAGGGAAGTAGCCGCCCTTGATACCAGGACGGTGGCCGGTGTTGCCGTTTTCGTACTTTTCAGCCGACGACCAGGACGCTTCTTCGGAATTAATCTGCACAGCGCAACCCGACATATTGTCGTGCCAGGTAATGGAATCAAAAATGAAAAACTCGGGCTCAGGGCCAAAGTAAGCGGTATCAGCGATGCCGGTGGATTTCAGATACGCTTCGGCGCGCTTGGCGACCGAACGCGGATCGCGCTCATAACCTTTGCCATCGGACGGCTCGATCACGTCGCACGTCAGGATCACGGTAGGCTCATCAAAGAAGGGGTCAATCCAGGCGGACTCGGGATCAGCCTTGAGCAGCATATCGGACGCCTGAATACCCTTCCAGCCTGCAATTGAGGAACCGTCGAACGGGTGGCCGTCATCAAACCAGTCTTCGGTTACGAGGCGGGCGGGAATCGACACGTGCTGTTCTTTGCCGCGGGTATCGGTAAAACGCAGATCGACGAACTTGATTCCGTCGTCCTTAATCATTTTGATCACATCGGCCACGGCCATGGTGAATCTCCTCAAACTAGTAATGGAATGAATTTACGGCGTTGCATATTGCACGGGTAGGGCATACACACAATGCTACGACTATGCTCGTAGCAGTATCCGTGCCATGCGAATATTGAACCTCGAACATTGTGCCACAAGGCAGATACAGCGACATATCACTTGACCCACCTTTCCGAACGCACCAAAACAATGCATACAAATCCTTTTTGCACTACATTGGTGCAAATTGCATCAGCGCCCGCTTTTCGTATACTGAACACTCATTCAAGGGAGAACCCGCATGGGACGCATCACCGAACTGCTCGATACCGCGCACTCCCGCAGTCAGGCGCAGTCCTTGCCGTACATGGGCGCATTATTGCCGCACGAGGCGCATGAACTCCTGCAATTGGCACCCGGCTCCCAATTGATCGACGTGCGCGCACAGGCGGAACTCGAATTTACCGGCACAATTCCCGGCGCGATTCATATCGAGTGGCAAAGCTGGCCAGGGTGGGTGCTCAACCCGCATTTTCAGAACCAGTTGGCCCAGGCCACCGATCCGGAATCCTTGCTGCTATTCATCTGCCGCACCGGCCATCGCTCGCACCGGGCAGCTGCGGCCTGCGCCGAAGCTGGCCGCGGCAGTTGCTACCTTGTGCTGGAGGGCGTGGAAGGCGATCTCAACAAAACCACCGGCCATCGCAATGAACTCAATGGATGGAAACAACGCGAATTACCCTGGATACAAAACTGACGCTGTGCGGCCACAACCGACTCCTGTCCAGCAGAATTTGAACATGCTGCGGCCGTGACTTACGCCAAGGCAATGCGCGCCTCGGTTAGAATGCGCTCGATTCCGAGCGCATTCTCATGACTGACCGTTACGCCGTATTCGGGCACCCGATTGCCCACTCCAAATCTCCGCAGATCCACGCCACATTTGCCCGCCAGACCGGGCAGGATATGACGTATGAAGCCATCCTCGCGCCGCTCGACGGGTTTGCCGAGAGCGTGACGCAATTTATCGCAGCCGGCGGGCGCGGCGCCAACGTAACGGTGCCGTTCAAGGAAGCGGCTTACACACTCGCCACCCGGCTCAGTCCACGTGCCCAGCGCGCCGGCGCAGTCAACACATTAATATTTGAAGCAGATGGCATCGTAGGCGACAACA
Organism: Thiobacillus sp.; assembly: GCA_036568265.1. Taxonomy (GTDB): domain Bacteria; phylum Pseudomonadota; class Gammaproteobacteria; order Burkholderiales; family Thiobacillaceae; genus Thiobacillus. The sequence continues at coordinate 43,407 of DATCSW010000006.1, read as the reverse complement.
CCGACGGCGCCGGTTTGGTAGCCGATCTCACCCGCAACCTGCACCGCCCACTCGATGGCAAGCGAATTCTGTTGCTCGGCGCGGGCGGCGCTGCACGGGGCGTGATCGAACCGCTGCTCGAACAACACCCGGCCACGCTCGTGATCGCCAACCGCACGGTCAGCCGTGCGCAGGAACTGGCCGACCTGTTTGGCCGCGGCGTCACGGCTTGCAGTTTCGAGGCGGCTGACGTGCCTTTCGATGTCGTCATCAACGCTACCGCAGCCAGCCTCGCCGGCGAACTGCCGCCACTGTCGCCCAAGCTTTTCACCGCCGACACACTGGCCTACGACATGATGTACGGCCGCGATACACCCTTTCTCAGTTTCGCACGCACGCATGATGCCGCCACCAGTGACGGCCTCGGCATGCTGGTCGAGCAAGCCGCCGAGGCATTTCTGGCCTGGCGTGGCGTGCGCCCGGAAACGGCGACCCTCATGGCAACCCTGCGCACATGATCCGCACCGTGATGGGCTGGCTGGGCAAAGCCGTCGCCACGGCCATTGCGCTGGTGTTGCTGTATCAGCTCTGGATCTTTGCACACGTGTTGTGGTGGATCGATCACAATCCCACCTCTACCGCCTTTATGGCAGCGGGCCTCGCACGCCAGCAGGAAAAAAAGCCCGGTGCTGAGCTGCGCCATAAATGGGTGCCGTATGACCGTATCTCAATCAACCTGAAGCGCGCCATCGTGGCGGCTGAAGACGGCAAATTTCTCAGCCACGAAGGCTTCGATGTCGAAGGCATCCAGACCGCGGTCAAAAAGAATCTGAAAAAAGGCAAGCTTGTGGCCGGCGGGTCCACCATCAGCCAGCAACTCGCCAAGAATCTGTTCCTGTCTGGCGACCGCAGCTTTATTCGCAAGGGTCAGGAAGCCATTATCACGCTGATGATCGAAGCGACCTGGAGCAAGCGGCGCATTCTTGAGGTGTATCTGAACGTCATCGAATGGGGCAACGGCATCTATGGCGCCGAAGCGGCTGCTCGCCGCTATTACAAGACGTCATCCGCCAACCTCAGCCGCGACCAGGCCGCGCGCATGGCTGCCATGGTTCCGAATCCGCGCTGGTATGAAAACAACCGCAGTTCACGTGCCTATCAACGGCGTGTTGCTGTCATCCAGCGGTATATGGGGTATGCACGCGTTCCCCGCTAAGCGGCTATGCTTTCCCCAGTTGAGTCATTTTTTCGGCGGGTCCTCACTTGGAATTGCGTCAAGCGGCGATTCGAATGCGATAAACAACACACAAGGCCCAGCGTTTTTGCACGAGCCTTTGTGCGGAAGCCGGGGCGGGCCGTATGCATACATTCCCGGCTTGAGCACCGAGGTTTTGTGCCCGTCATAAGTCACTTCAAGTTCGCCTGACACCAGTACCATACGCTCCGCCGAGGTGTGCCAATGGCGCGGAATTTCAGAGTTTGCGGGCACCTTGAAAAAAACGTCAAGGTTGTGCTTGGCCGGGTCGCCGTGAAGTACCGCGATCTCGCATCCCTTCGGCATGAATGGCGGGCATCCCCCCCACTTCAGCTTGGGATCATCGGCCGCTTGCGCGAGTGGAATATCCTGCGCGGAAACGGATAACGGCAAGCCTGCCAAACCACCCGTAATCAGTGCATTCAAGACCAGCATGATTTTCAACGGATGGCGCACCACGACTGGTCCAATCATGAACTATCTCCTTATGAGCGCTGCTGTCTGTGATTCGGATCATCTGATGACTTTGATTTTCGACAATCCAGTCAACCAGCATAGAAAACATTTCTCAAGATTGATACGTCATGAATGAAAGATCATGCCTAAAGCGCCAAGCCCTCGAGATACATGCAGTCTTCATAACAGATGCCTCGTAACACGTGACGTAACTAAAACGAACCCGGATACCAAGCCCGTAAACGGCAAATCGTTCGTTTGTCTATCGAGTCTGCTGGCACTACCCGCCTAAATGCCATAGCACGTTACAATCACGTGGCTTTGAACCCTGCGCGATCATGACCGACTCCCTCGAAAATCAGTCGCAAGACAATCTGGAAAACAGCCTGGAACAGATCCAGATGCTGCTCGCCACGATGCGGCAGGTGGAAGAGTACGTCCTCAGGCAGGGTGGGATGCGGGAAGACCTGACCAATAACCGCGAACACGTACAACAGCTGGCGGAGTTGCAGCGCCGACTGGATGAACTGCACCCGGCCGATATCGCTTACATACTCGAATCCTTGCCCCTGAACGAGCGGCGGCTGGTATGGGGGCTGGTTAACGCGGAGCAGAACGGCGAAATTCTGCTGGAGGTTTCCGACTCGGTTCGCGAAACGCTGATCCAGGACATGGACAAGGCGGAGTTGCTGGCCGCTGCCGAATCACTCGACACCGACGAAATTGCCGACATTGCGGCCGATCTGCCGCACGACGTCATCACCGAACTGCTGACCACGCTGGATGCGCAAAAACGCGCACACCTGCAGTCTGCGCTGGCCTATCCGGAACACACGGTCGGCGCGCTGATGGATTTCGAAATGGTGACGATCCGTGCCGACGTGACGCTGGAAGTGACGCTACGCTATCTGCGCCGCCTGGGCGAACTGCCTGATCAGCTCGACAAGCTGTTTGTGGTGGATCGTAACGACGCGATCATCGGCGTGCTGCCGCTGAAACGCTTGCTGACCACCGACCCCGAGGCGTCGGTGGCTGCGATCATGGTCGAAGACTTCGTGAAGTTTCATCCTGAAGACGAAGCGGACGAAGCCTCGCAGGCGTTCGAACGCTACGACCTGGTGACAGCACCGGTCGTGGATGCGCAGGGCCGCCTGATGGGCCGGGTGACGGTGGATGCGATCGTCGATTTCATCCGCGAATCGGCCGACGCCGACATGCTGTCGATGGCCGGCCTACGAGAAGAAGAAGATTTGTTTTCATCCGTATGGCACGCGGCCAGGAACCGCTGGATGTGGCTGGCGGTGAACTTGTGCACGGCATTCATCGCGTCGCGCGTGATCGGCACCTTCGAAGGCAGCATCGAAAAACTCGCCGCGCTGGCGGCACTGATGCCGATCATCGCCAGTGTTGGCGGCAATACCGGTAACCAGACCATCACGCTGATCATACGCGGGCTGGCGCTGGGTCATATCACCACAGCCAACGCGCGCCGCCTCGTCGTCAAGGAAATCAGTGTCGCCCTATTGAATGGTCTGACGTGGGGCTCGGTGGTCGGTGTCTTTGCCTGGCTGCTGTACGACTACCCGGCGCTGGGCGGTGTGATGGCGCTGGCGATGCTGCTGAATTTGCTGGTCGCTGCACTCGCGGGCATTTTCATTCCAATGGCGCTGGAACGTATGAACCGTGATCCGGCCATCGGCTCGTCGGTGCTGCTCACCTTCATCACCGACAGCATGGGCTTTTTCATCTTCCTCGGACTGGCGACGATCCTGCTGCTATGACCCCTACTCACGATAGTCGAGTGCTCTATCGCCGTCTGCTTGGCTATGTCAAACCCTACTGGCGCATGTTTGCGCTATCCATCGTCGCGCTGATTCTGACTGCGGCCACCGAACCGATGCTGCCGGCGCTGTTCAAGCCACTTCTGGACCAAGGTTTTGTCGCCAAGGACCCGGACTTCATCCGCTGGATTCCGATTCTGTTGCTGGCGCTGTTTCTGGTGCGCGGCATCACCAGTTTCATCAGCACCTATTGCATGGCGTGGGTCGGCAGCCGACTGGTGATGGATTTGCGGGCCGCGATGTTCGACAAGCTGATGACGCTGCCGACGCGCTATTTCGACCAGAACCCGAGCGGCCAGCTGATTGCGCATCTGGCCTTCAACGTCACGCAGGTCACGCAATCCGCAACCAGTTCACTCACCACGCTGGTGCGCGACACCGTCACCGTGCTGGGGCTGCTGGGCTATTTACTGTGGCTGAACTGGCAACTGACGCTGATCGTGTTTGCACTGGTGCCGCTGACCTTGTGGATCGTGCGCCTTGCCAGCAAACGTCTGCGCGGCCTGTCACGCAAGGCGCAGCAGAATATCGGCGACCTTACCCAGGTCGTCGATGAGGCGGTGGGCGGGCATCGCGTAGTCAAACTCTACGGTGGCGAGGAATACGAACAAACACGTTTTCGCCACGCCGCCAATCTGGCCCGGTTGTTCGAAATGAAGCGCGTGGCCGCCAATGCCGTATACGAACCCGTGATCCAGTTCATCGCCGCCATCGCACTCGCTGCCATCGTTTATATCGCGGCTGGGCAAGCCTCCAGCAACACCACCACGGTCGGTGGCTTTGTTTCCTTTTTCATGGCCATGCTGCTGTTGTTTGCGCCGCTCAAGCGTCTGACCGCCGTCAACGACCAGATGCAACGCGGACTCGCCGCGTCCGAAACCATTTTCACCATGCTCGACCAGGACGCCGAGCGCGACACCGGCACCCGAACACTTGACCGCATCGAAGGCCGGCTGGCTCTGCGCGAGGTGACGCTCACCTATCCCGGCAAAACCACGCCCGCACTCGACACCATCACACTCGACATTGCACCGGGCGAAACCGTGGCGCTGGTGGGCGCCTCGGGCTCAGGCAAAACCACCCTGGCCAATCTGGTGCCACGCTTCTACGATCCCGACGCCGGCATGATCGAACTCGACGGCATCGACACCCGCGACATCCGCTTGCAGAACCTGCGTAATCACATCGCACTGGTGTCGCAAGACGTCGTGCTCTTTAACGACACGCTGGCGCACAACATCGCCTACGGCAACAAGCGCGACGCCACGGCAGATGAAATTCGTGCCGCCTGCGTCGCCGCGCATGCCTGGGACTTTATCCAGGCCATGCCAGACGGCCTCGAAACGTTGATCGGCGAAAACGGCATGCGCCTCTCGGGCGGGCAGCGCCAGCGCATCGCCATCGCTCGTGCGATTTTAAAAAATGCGCCCATTCTGATTCTTGACGAAGCCACTTCAGCCCTGGATAACGAATCTGAACGCCATGTGCAGGCCGCACTCGAAACGCTGATGCAAAACCGTACGACCCTGGTGGTTGCGCATCGCCTCTCCACCATCGAGCGCGCGAGTCGAATTGTCGTGCTGGAAGGCGGACGCATCGTCGAGGTCGGCAACCATGCCGAACTCATCTCCAAAAAAGGGCGTTACGCCCAACTCCACGCACTACAATTTACCCAATGAGCCACGACACCCCCACCGGCTGGGTCAAGCCCTCACGCTCGCTCCTCACCGATGCCGGTCGCGCCATTGGCGATTACCGCATGATCCGCAACGGCGATCGCATATTGCTTGGATTATCAGGCGGCAAGGATTCGCTGTCATTGCTGCACACCCTGCATCACCTGCAACAAAAAGCGCCGATCAAATTCGAGCTGCTGGCATGCACCGTCGATCCGCAATCCGACCAATACGATCCGTCGCCACTCACCGCCTATCTGGCCAAGCTTGGCGTGCCCTACTTTCTGGAGTCACAACCCATCGTCGCCGAAGGACAAAAAACGCTGACCAAGGAGTCTGATTCATTCTGCGCGTACTGTTCGCGCATGCGCCGCGGCATTCTTTACCGCGTGGCGCGCGAGCAGAACTGCAACGTCGTTGCACTGGCCCAGCATTTGGACGACCTCGCCGAAACATTGATGATGTCTATGCTGTTTGGCGGCAAGCTGCGCACCATGTCGCCGCATTACCTGAACGACGCGGGTGATCTGCGCATCATCCGGCCATTTGTTTATGCGCGCGAACGCCAGACCCGCGCCTTCGCTGCCGACTCCGGTCTGCCAGTGATATTCGAAAACTGCCCCGGCTGCTTTGCCAAGCCGCAGCAACGCTACGCCATGAAGCAGATGCTGGCCGAGCAGGAGAAAGTCCATCCCCGCATTTTCAACAGTATGCTGACTGCGATGAAACCGCTGATGGGTGAACCGCCTGCTGAAGGCCAGGAAAAGATACAGAAACCGCTTGCGTCACCCCCCGAGTAAGCTTTAACGCTGCGGCTTGCAGCGTTTCCCTTCATATTCGTAACGGTTCAACGTGTAGGCCTTGCCATTCCAGCGCTGCACCGGAAAGCAGAACCCCGGGCCACCAATCGAAATATCCGGCCACCCGCCCACGCCTTGAGTTTTAAGCGTTTCCAGGATGCCGATGGCACCCGTCATGACGCGCCAGGTGCCATCTGCCTGTTTGCTCAGCAACTGAAACCCCACACCTGCATAGCCGTAGCAATAGGTCCCGCCATCGGCCACCACGGCTTCGGGACGACCATCCCCATTGATGTCGCGCACTTGCTCGATCATGGCTTCTGAGGCCGGGGCACCGCTGTCGGCAGGGGGGTCGCAAATCACCCACTTGCCCTTGCGCTGAACCGCTCCCGCCGCCTTGAATACCGCCACCCGATCAGCGGCCGACAACGCCGTCTCCGACGCGGGATTCGCCCACACACTCGACACCAGGCCGGACACGCCCCAATACGCCAGCCCAGCGCTGGCCAGTACAACGCTGGCCAATACAAACCGATAAGCTGGATGGTTCATGCTTGACCTCGCTCGACGGGAAAACTTTCACCATAGATCCCAGCCCGCGCTCTGACTATGGTTTTAATTCAATGTCCAGAACGATATGCGTGCCCTTTCACATTTTCATGACTGTCCATTTACGCGTAAAATCAAGCCCTTGTTTTTATTGATGTTTCCACACAGAGACCAAGGTTATGACGACTTCTTTCATTCCCCCCAAGCGCATCCTCATGGGCCCCGGCCCCTCCGACGTGCCACAGCGCATCCTCGATGCCATGGCGCGCCCGACCATCGGCCACCTCGATCCGGCTTTTGTCGAATTGATGGAGCAGATCAAGTCCATGCTGCGGATGGCATTTCAAACTGAAAACGCACTGACCTTCCCTGTTTCCGCACCGGGCTCGGCCGGCATGGAAATGTGCTTCGTCAATCTGGTGGAGCCGGGTGACAAGGTCATCGTGTGCCGCAACGGCGTGTTTGGTGGTCGCATGATGGAAAACGTCAAACGCTGCGGCGGCGTGCCGGCGATGGTCGACGATGCGTGGGGCACGGCAGTGGACCCGCAAAAAGTGCGCGATGCACTCAAGGCCAACCCCGACGCCAAGGTGCTGGCTTTCGTTCACGCTGAAACCTCAACCGGCGCACAGTCGGATGCAGAAACCCTCGGCAAGATCGCGCAGGAATTCGGCGTACTCACCATCATGGATTGTGTTACCAGCCTCGGCGGCACCCCGCTCTACATGGACAAATGGGGCATTGATGCGGTGTATTCCGGCAGCCAGAAGTGTCTGTCGTGCACACCCGGCCTGTCGCCCGTATCGTTCTCGGAGCGTGCTGTTGCCCGTGTCAAGGCGCGCACCACCCCAGTTCAAAGCTGGTTCCTGGATTTGAATCTGGTGCTGGGTTACTGGCAGTCTGCTGGCAAGCGCACCTACCACCACACCGCGCCAATCAACCCGATGTACGGCCTGCACGAAGCGCTGGTCACCCTCGAAGAAGAAGGCCTGGAAAACGCCTGGGCGCGCCACCGCAACATGCATGAAAAGCTCAAGGCTGGACTCGAAGGCATGGGGCTGAAGTATGTGGTGGATGAAGCCGCCCGTCTGCCCCAGCTCAACTCGATCTATGTGCCGGAAGGCGTGGACGAAGCCGCGATTCGCGCCCGCCTGCTGAACGAGTTCAACCTCGAAATCGGTGCTGGCCTCGGCGACATGTCGGGCAAGATCTGGCGTATTGGTCTGATGGGTTATTCAGCCAAGCAGGAAAACGTCGACTACTGCCTGAAGGCGTTGAAAGCCTGTTTGCCGAAATCTGCCTGACTCACCAGCACGGCGGGGCCGTCTGCGCACCCGCTGCAGGGGTGCAGGACGCAACCCGTCATATCAAGCCCATTACCAGCAACACGATCAGGATGACGACCAGCAGGCCGATGCCGCCGCTGGGGCCATAGCCCCATCCACGGCTGTGTGGCCAGGCGGGAATCACTCCGAGCAGGATCAAGATCAAGACGATCAACAGTATGGTTCCAATGCCCATGGTGTACTCCCTATAAGAAGATTGATTGCGTAGGACGCGGCAGCCACGCGGTAACACGTACTGCTGGTTTCACGGGTTGTACCCGTCACCCGGATCAGTTGGGTAGGTGGCTAGCCGCCGATACCGCCGCCCGCGAAATAACCCAGCCTGGCCTTGTCCTCTTCGGTGCAGGCGTTGTTCAGACACATAAACCGCATCCCGTTATCGTTGAGGGTGGCGAGATTCATATCGGGTTCGTCGAAACCCTCGGCCTCAGTGAAAATGAAATGGTAGTCGCTTGCCACCTCCAGTTCCAGCACGCCTTCGTTGTTCTCGCCATAGTCATGCCAGCGGTTTTCTTTTCCGCCCGGAATGTCCGGAGCCGACCTGCCGTTCCTGTCGTCCTTCCAGGCCACGATGACAGGGCATTCAAGCATTTCGCCGGCCTTGCCTACCGCTGCGCGACGCGCCTGCATAAAATCCTTCACATTGCTGTCGGGTAATGTGATTCTTTGCATGCTGATCTCCTCACTTTTTTCGCGTCCTATGTCGACCTGCCCAGGACGGGCTCGACTCATGCCTTGCCGGATCGGACAAGGACACAGTCATCGTAGTTGATCGGGTGCGAAAGGTCGGTAGGACGTTGCCTATATTCAGGCAGGCATCCGCCGAAAACCCTGGCCTGGACAAAGCTGGGCGAGGGCAAAACGACTCAGCAACGCGTGTTATCGTCGGACGGCAGGGTCTGGGTTGAGATTTGTGTTGCCAACACCTGATCCACCCGGTTGCGGTCCACGTCCACCACCTCGAATTCCCAATCCGCCCAGGTAAAGCATTCTGACTTGCGCGGAATACGCCCCAGCGAGGCCAGCACAAAACCGCCCACGGTGTGATAGTTACCCAGGAACTCCTGCGGCACGCGCCGAATATCCAGCTTGTCCTTCATCTCGTCGATAGGCAGCAGCCCATCCAGCAGCCAGGAGCCATCCGGGCGACGCACCGCCAGTGAGTCCTCGGAATCATCGATACCCGGCACCATGTCTCCCACCAACGAATACATCAGGTCGTCGAGGGTGACAATGCCTTCAGTCAATCCAAACTCGCTCACCACCAGTGCAAAGGTGGCACGTTGCTGGCGGAAGGTCCGCAGCAAGTCAATTAAATTGAGGGTGGCGGGCACAAACAAGGGAGGAGCCAGTGGCAGTTCGGCAAAGTCAATGTCGCCGAGCATGGCCGCCTTCAGAATGTCGTGGCTTTCGGCAATGCCGATCACCTGTTGCAGGTCACCCTTGCAGACAGGCAGTTGCGAATGCGGCGCTTCCTGCAACAGGCGCAGGTTGTGTTCGCGTGGCGACAGCAGATCCAGCCAGGCCACGTCCGACGCTGGCGTCATGACTGTGGCGAGGCGCCAGTCTTCCAGACGCATGACGTTGCCGAATAACTGGCTCTCCTCGGGGGCAATGGAGCCTGCCCGCTGGCCCTCGTCCACATACGCCAGAATGTCTTCCATGCTGGTGACAGCAGGTGCAGCCTGAACCGGCAACAGCCCCAGCACGCGATCTGCTACAAAGGACAAAAAGCTGATCGCAGGCGACGACAGACGAATGAACAGCGACATGGCCGGCGCACAAAAGGCCGCCACTTTTTCCGGGTTGGCGAGCGCGATCCGCTTGGGCACAATTTCACCGAGGATGATGGATACCGCTGTCACGATGATGATGGTGAGCGTGAAGGCAATGGTGCCCTGCCAATTGGCGAGCATCGGCAGATTGACGCCAATGGCCGTTTCAATCGAGGATGACAAGGCCGATTCGCCATAAATACCCATCAGCAACGCGGCAGCGGTGATGCCCGTTTGGCTCGCCGCCAGCAGCCGGCTGGGGTGATCCTTGATGGCCAGCGCCGTGACCGCACCACTATTGCCCGCTTCCACCAATTGGTTTAATCGCGCTCGACGCGATGACGCGAGCGCCATTTCTGCAAGCGAAAAGACGCCGGAAATCAGGATGAGCAGGGCCAGTATCCACAAGGCATTCATGATGAGCAGGCGATGAAGGACAAGCCACTGATTTTACATGCCTACCGGGCGCAGCGTGAGACAGCACCATGAACAAATCCCGCTAAAAGCGGGCTTTGTGGGTTGGCATGGGTCGCAGACCTAGAGGCCCAGCCGCTGCCAGATGGTGGTAGTGGGGCCGGCCTGGTTCATGGTGTAAAAATGCAGACCCGGCGCGCCACCTGCCAGCAGGCGGCCGCACATATCAGTAATAACATCCAGTCCGAATGCACGCAGCGAAACCATGTCGTCGCCATAGGTTTCCAGTTTTTTTCTGAGCCAGCGAGGGATCTCGGCGCCGCAGGCATCGGAAAAGCGCGCCAGCTGCACATAGTTATTGATCGGCATGATGCCGGGAACGATGGGCAGGGTCACGCCCTGTGCCCGCACATCATCGACAAAGCGGAAATAGGCATCGGCATTGAAGAAATATTGCGTAATAGCCGAATTCGCGCCGGCGTCGACCTTGCGCTTGAAGTTGGCGAGATCCACGGTATAGGAACGCGCCTGGGGATGGACCTCAGGATAGGCCGCGACATCGATTTCAAACCAATCGCCAGTTTCTTTACGGATAAAGGCCACCAGTTCGTTCGCGTAGTTGAATTCGCCCACATCCATGCTGCCCGACGGCAAATCGCCGCGCAGGGCGACCAGATGACGGATGCCCTGGCTTTTATATTCGCTCAGTATTTCACGTATGCTCTGCTCGGTTGAACCAATACACGACAGATGCGGAGCAGCCGCGCTACCGGAAGCCTGGATGTCGCGTACGGTTTCGAGCGTACGGTCACGGGTGGAGCCCCCGGCGCCAAAGGTCACCGAGAAAAATTTGGGATTGAGTTGCGCAAGCTGTTCGCGCGTGGCGCGCAACTTGTCCATGCCTTCTGCCGTCTTCGGCGGAAAAAACTCGAAACTGAAAGTGCGTTCGGTCATGTTCTCTTCATGCCTCCCTCTTGTTTGGAATGAGCGCTGACAGCACCCAGGCGATGACCCCGTACAGAATGGCACCCACAACAGCCGAACCGAATCCGTGCACTTCAAATCCGGAGATGAAGGCACTGGCGAGCCAGAACAGCAGGCCATTCAACACCAGATAAAAAATGCCCAGCGTAATGACGGTAATCGGCAGCGTCAGTATCGTCAGCACGGGTCGCACCAACGTATTGAAAAAACCCAGCACCAGCGCAGCCAGCAAAGCCGAGCCCAGTCCCGACACCTGAATCGACGGCAACAGATACGTCACTGCCAACAGGGCCAGGGCATTCAAAAACCACAGCAGCAGCAAACGCATGGGTCGCCTTTCGGGGTAACGGATCAGTAACGGTAGTGGTCGGTCTTGTAAGGGCCCTGCTTGGGCACGCCGATGTAGTCAGCCTGCTGATCCGAGAGTTCGGACAATTGCGCGTTGAGCTTTTGCAGCTGCAAGCGCGCAACTTTTTCATCAAGATGCTTGGGCAGGGTGTAGACGCCAACCGGATACTTGCCGGAGTCGCGTTCCTGCCACAGCTCGATCTGGGCAATGGTCTGATTGGCAAATGAAGACGACATCACATAGCTTGGGTGGCCGGTACCGCAGCCGAGGTTCACCAGACGACCCTGAGCCAGCAGGATGATGCGCTTGCCATCGGGGAAAATGATGTGATCGACCTGCGGCTTGATCTCTTCCCACTCGTATTGCTCGATGCCGGCAACGTCGATTTCGTTATCGAAGTGGCCAATGTTGCAGACGATGGCCTGGTCTTTCATGGCGGCCATGTGGTCATGGGTGATGACGTGGTAGTTGCCGGTCGCGGTGACGAAGATGTCCGCCTTGTCGGCCGCATATTCCATGGTGACCACGCGGTAGCCTTCCATCGCTGCCTGCAGGGCACAAATCGGATCGATTTCCGTGACCCATACCTGCGCTGACAGCGCACGCAGCGCCTGTGCACTGCCTTTACCGACGTCGCCATAGCCTGCCACCACGGCAACCTTGCCGGCGATCATTACGTCGGTTGCACGCTTGATGCCGTCGACCAGTGATTCACGGCAGCCATACAGGTTATCGAATTTGGACTTGGTCACGGAGTCGTTGACGTTGATGGCGGGAAATTTGAGTTCGCCGCGCGTGTGCATTTGATACAAACGATGCACGCCAGTGGTGGTTTCTTCAGTCACGCCTTTGACTGCAGCGAGACGCACCGAATACCAGGTTGGGTCGATTGCCACTTTGGCCTTGATCGCGGCGTACAGCACGCGCTCTTCTTCGCTGGTGGGGTTGGCCAACACCGAGATATCTTTTTCGGCACGTGCGCCCAGATGCAGCAGCAGGGTGGCATCGCCGCCATCGTCGAGAATCATGTTGGAGTATCCACCATCCGTCCATTCGAAGATGCGGTGGGTATAGTCCCAGTAATCCTTGAGCGATTCGCCCTTCACCGCAAACACCGGGATGCATTCGGCAGCCATCGCGGCTGCGGCATGATCCTGAGTGGAGTAAATGTTGCATGACGCCCAGCGCAATTCGGCGCCCAGGGCTGTCAAGGTCTCCATCAGCACCGCAGTCTGGATGGTCATGTGCAGCGAACCGGTGATGCGCGCACCTTTCAGGGGTTGCGCGGCGGCAAATTCGTCACGGATGGCCATCAGGCCCGGCATTTCGGTTTCGGCGATCTTGATTTCTTTACGTCCCCAGCCTGCCAATGACAGGTCGGCGATGATGTAATCGTTGAAACTGGAGAGGATAGATACTGCATTCATGGTGAAACTCCTTGAATGACAGCGGTCGGGTTGATGCTCGTTTGCCCGCAAAACCGCTGCAAGTCAACGAGCGCGGTTGAAGCTTCGCCTGGGCTGAGCCTGGCTATCGGGTGATAGTCGCAGCGCTCCTCAGTCCAGGGGGGCGAACGGGTCGCCCAAAGGGGGGATTATGCCATGTTTGGCTGCAGGCTTATAAGCCTGCAGCCGCTTTCAGTTCGGCGGCCTTGTCGGTCACTTCCCAGGTGAAATCCGGTTCGTCGCGACCAAAATGGCCGTAGCTCGCGGTCCGGGTGTAGATCGGGCGCAGCAAATCCAGCATCGCCACGATGCCCTTGGGGCGCAGATCGAAGTGTGCCCGAATCAGTTCGACAATCCTTTCTTCGGACACTTTGCCAGTGCCATACGTATCGACCATCAACGAGGTTGGTTTGGCCACACCAATCGCGTAGCTCACCTGCACCATGCATGTGTCTGCCAGGCCCGCAGCGACAATATTTTTTGCCACATAGCGCCCGGCATAGGCGGCCGAACGGTCGACCTTGGATGGATCCTTACCGGAAAATGCACCCCCGCCGTGCGGCGCGGAACCGCCGTAGGTATCAACGATGATTTTGCGGCCGGTGAGGCCCGCGTCGCCCATCGGGCCGCCCACCACGAAGCGCCCGGTCGGGTTGACCAGATAGCGCGTGTCGGCGGACAGCATCTCTTTTGGCAACACCGGCTTGATGATTTCCTCGATCACCGCCTCGGTCAGCTGGGCGTGTGAAATGTCGGGGTTATGCTGGGTCGACAGCACCACCGTGTCGATGGAGTGCGGCTTGCCATCGACGTAACGAATCGATACCTGCGACTTGGCATCCGGCCGCAGCCACGGCAGGCGGCCATCCTTGCGCAGTTCAGACTGGCGCTCGGTGAGTCGATGCGCGAGGTAGATCGGCATCGGCATCAACACCGGGGTTTCGTTACAGGCATAGCCAAACATCAGACCCTGATCGCCCGCGCCCTGATCGAGATTGTCGTCATGTGCGCGGTCCACGCCTTGTGCAATATCGGCTGATTGCTTGCCGATCGTGACCAGCACCGAGCAGGTGTTGTAATCGAAGCCGATATCAGACGAATCGTATCCGATGCGCTTGATGGTCTGGCGCGCAACCTGGTTGTAATCGATGATGGCCGAGGTGGTGATTTCGCCCGCGATGACGCACAACCCGGTGGTCAGCAGTGTCTCGCATGCCACACGGGCCTGTTTGTCCTGGGTTAGAATCGCGTCGAGGACTGCGTCCGACACTTGATCCGCCATTTTGTCGGGGTGACCTTCCGAAACCGACTCAGACGTGAAAATGAAATCTTTTTGCATGATTGCTCCAGTTTTTGCCCCAGTTACCAGTTGCGTAACCGACTCGGGGGACAAACAGAGCGGCGACGCTTTAGCTGTATTTGTATCCCGCCCGCAAGTTGTCCAGATTAACGCGGCGGCGGCGCCATTGTGCCGCGCTTCGTCCCTTAGCGTCAATATCACGTGATATTCCTGTTCAAACTTTTGGCCCGTTTGCCACTCCCGGTCTTGCACGGACTGGGCATCGCGCTGGGCTGGATCATCTATTGGGCACCAGGCCGCCATTCCGGAAGGATGCGCAACAACGTGTTCGACAGCGGAGTCTGTACACCCGGACGTGACTGCAAACGCCTGCTGCGACAGTCGATAGGCGAAGCAGGCAAGGCGATTATCGAACTACTGCCCGTATGGCTGCGTCCTTATGACGACGTACTGAAACTGGTCAAAGGCAGTAGCGGCTGGGAACACATCGATGCTGCGCGGGAAGCCGGTAAAGGCGTCATCGTGATTGCACCCCATATTGGCTGCTTTGAAATCATCAATCTCTATTACGCCTCACGGCACCCGTTTACCGCGCTATACAAACCCCCGCGTCAGCCCGTGCTCGAAGCGCTAATGCTGGCGGGTCGCCAGCGTGGCCAGGCCCGGTTGGTTCCGACCGATTTATCCGGCGTGCGTGCACAACTCGCCGCACTCAAGCGTCACGAAGCGATCGGCATCCTGCCTGACCAGGTTGCTTCCAGTGGGGACGGCGTATGGGCTCCTTTTCTGGGGCGTCCGGCGTACACACCTACACTCACGGCCAGCTTGCAACGCAAGACGCGGGCAGCCGCATTTTACGTGGTGGCCGAACGACTCAGCTGGGGGCGCGGCTATCACTTGCATGTGTATCCGCTGGATCAAGACTTTCCCGAAGACAAAACCGAGGCCGCCATCCAGATCAACCAGGGCGTAGAAACGGTCGTGCGACGCTTCCCGGCACAATACCTATGGAGCTACAACCGCCACAAACGGCCTGGTAGCGCGCCTGCCCCCGAAAGCCATCCCACGCATGAAGCCCGCTAAAGCAGACTCGCTGTTTCTGCCTTCACTGCTGCCTGTATGGTTAAGCGTTGCGCTGCTGTGGTTGCTGCACTGGTTGCCGTTCTCGACTCAAGTGGCACTGGGCAATGGCTTCGGCTGGCTGCTGTCCAAACGTCCGGGGCGGCGGCGGCGCATCGTCGCCACCAATCTGGCTTTGTGCTTTCCCGATACGCCCGAAGCCGTCCGCAAACGTTGGCTGACCCAAACGTATCAAGCGTCTCTGCGCGCGGTGATCGAGCACGGACTGCTGTGGTGGGGGTCCGAAGCACGCCTGCGTCAACTCATCCAGATCGACAATCCCGAAGCGGCGATGGGCGATGGCGTCCGGCCGGTGATCTGGCTGGCGCCGCATTTTGTTGGGCTCGACATGGGTGGCGTGCGACTGACAATGGATCGCACGATTGCATCCATGTATGCCCCGGCAAAAGATCCGGTTTCGGACAACATGGTGATGCATGGACGAACGCGATTTGTGCCGCCGGTGCTGATTTCCAAAGCCGATGGCATCAAACCGGTAATCAAGACGCTCAAGGCCGGTCTGCCGTTTTATTATTTGCCCGACCAGGACCAGGGCCGTCGCAATGCCATTTTCGCGCCCTTTTTCGGCATCCCAGCTGCCACTATTTCAGCGCTACCGCGTCTGGCCAAGGTGGCCGGCGCCCAGATCGTGCCCGTGATCACGCATCAGTTGCCGGGCGATGAAGGCTATCGAGTACGGTTTTACCCGCCGTGGGACAATTTCCCGAGCGACGACCTGGATGCCGACGTGGCCCGCATGAACCGCTTTATCGAAGATCGCATCCGTGAAATGCCCTCGCAGTACCTGTGGCTGCACCGCCGCTTCAAGACGCGCCCGGCAGGAGACGTCAGCCTGTATGAGTGAGATCCACCTGCATCGTCTGACGGCGACGGAAGTCGAGCCGGTCAGTGCGCTGGCGCGCGTGATCTGGCAAGCCACGTATCCCGCGCTGATTTCACAGGCGCAGATCGACACGATGCTGAACGACCGCTATACAGCGGAGCGCATTCGCCTTCAACTCGATGACCCCGCACATGGCTGGTGGACGGCCTACGATCAACACGCGCTGGTCGGTTTTGCGCATGCCATGATGAGCGACCAGGCGTGCAAGCTCGACAAGCTCTATGTTCATCCGACCGCTCAACGTCGAGGAATCGGCGGCTTGTTAATCGACGCCATTCAGCAATGGGCGCAACAGCAACAGGCCCAGCGACTGTGGCTCCAGGTCAACCGTGGCAACACGCAAGCGATTGCGGCTTATCAACAATATGGTTTCCACATCATCGAATCGCGTGTATTCGATATTGGCAATGGGTTTGTGATGGATGATTACGTCATGGAACACGTGCGATGAGTTTTTCAAACCCTGACGACGCCACGCTGCGTACGCTGTTCGATCGCGTCCAGACGATCGCGGTAGTCGGACTTTCGCCACAGCCCGCTCGGCCCAGCTATCGCGTGGCACAGGCAATGCAACGGTATGGCTACCGCATCGTGCCAGTGCGCCCTCTGGTGGACGAAGTGCTCGGCGAACAAGCCTACGCCAGCCTGGCCGACATCCCGTTTGCCATTGATCTGGTCGATGTGTTTCGTGCCGCCGAGCATATCCCCGCTATCGTTGAGCAATGCCTGGCGCTACACTTGCCCTCTATCTGGATACAGGAAGGCATCGTATCGGAAAGCGCCGCGCGACAAGCACAAGCGGGTGGCATGACGGTGGTGATGGACCGCTGTATCCTCAAGGAATACATCAGGCTCAAAACAGAATGAATACGATGGGCACAAAGCTTCGATTTACCAAAATGCAGGGACTGGGCAATGACTTTGTCATGCTCGATGGCGTTACGCAGTCCATTACGCTCACGACCGAGCAATATCGCCGTATTGCCGATCGTCATTTTGGCGTGGGATGCGATCAGATCCTGCTGGTCGAACCCTCCACCCGCGATGGAGTCGATTTTCGCTACCGCATCTTCAATGCGGACGGCGGTGAAGTTGAGCAATGCGGCAACGGCGCACGCTGCTTCGTGCGCTTTGTGCAAAGCCAGGGGCTGAGCAATCAAACCAGCATCCGTGTGGAAACGGCATCCGGCATCATCGAACCCGAGCTACTCGACAACGGCCAGGTACGCGTCAACATGGGTGCGCCGCGTTTTGCGCCGGCCGACATTCCGTTCGTGGCCGATGCCGAAGCGCTGACCTATCCGCTCAAGGTCGGCCAGCACGCCATCAGCATCGCAGCACTGTCGATGGGCAATCCCCACGCCGTGCTGCGTGTCAACGACCTGGACAGCGCACCGGTCGACATACTCGGCCCCGCAATCGAATCCCATACGCGCTTTCCCCAACGCGTCAACGCCGGCTTCATGCAGGTACTGACGCCGCACGATATCCGTTTGCGCGTATTTGAACGCGGCGCGGGCGAAACCCTGGCCTGCGGCACGGGCGCATGTGCAGCCGCTGTGGCCGGTATCCGCCAGGGCTGGCTGAAAAGCCCGGTCAGCGTACATACACGCGGCGGCGACCTGATGATCGAATGGGCAGGCAACAATCAACCGGTTTACATGACCGGTCCGGCAGAAACTGTATTTGAGGGAGAAATGGAAATCTAATGGACACACAACTCACCACACTGGACGCACAAACCATCGTTGATTTTTTGATCCAGCATCCGAATTTCTTCAACGATCATCCCACCCTGCTGGCGGACCTGCACATTCCGCATCCGCATGGCACGCATGCCGTTTCGATGAGCGAACGCCAGCTCATCGCGATGCGCGACAAAATTCAGATGCTGGAAACCAAAATGGTCGAACTGATACAGTTCGGTGAAGAAAACGACGGCATTTCGGAAAAGCTGCACGCCATGACCATGGCGCTGCTGACAGCCCGCACGCCGCAGGATATCGCCGCCGCCCTGAATATTCACCTGCGCGACGGATTCGAAGTCCCCCACCATGTGCTGCGCGCATGGGATCTGCCGGAAGATGCTGCGCCCGGCGTGACCGACGCCATGACACCTGCGGGCCGGGAAAGCGTGATTGCCATGGCACAGCCCGTGTGTGGCGCGCTGGCCGTAGCCGAGGCCAGCGACTGGTTTGGTGAAATATCGCCCCACCTGCGTGCCTTTGCCTGCATTCCACTACGGCCCACGCCCATGGGCGCCCCAATCGGCGTGCTGGTACTGGCGTCTGAAGAAGCCAAGCGTTTTTATCCCGGCATGGGCACGCTCTACATTGAGCGAGTGGGACAGCTGGTCAGCGCGGCCTTGATCCGGATGCAGTCCTGACCTCGCCGTGAGCGGATCGTGGAACCGGTAGAACATTATCTGCAACACCTCGCCGCTGAGCGGCGACTGTCTTCACATACGGTTGCGGCCTATCAACGCGATCTGGCGCAACTTCGCAAACTGACAGTGAATCAAGCGCTTGTCGAACTGAACATCAGCGACATCCGGGGAGCCATCGTCAAATTGCGCGGCCAAGGGCTGGCTGCAAGCAGCGTGGCACGCCACTTGTCGAGCTGGCGCGGTTTCTACACCTTTGCCTGCCGCCGATTGGGCTACACCCACAACCCCTGCACGGGCCTGCGCCCTCCCAAAATGGCACGTGCCCTGCCGCAGGTGCTCTCCCCCGACGTCTGTACCCAATTGCTCAATGGCGCCGCCGATGCGGCTTCAGATGATGCCTTGCAAACACGCGACCGCGCCATGTTCGAATTGTTTTATTCATCCGGTCTGCGTCTGGCGGAATTAAACGGGCTCGACCTGAACGATCTTGATCTCAAAAATGGCGAAGCGCAGGTCACCGGTAAAGGCCGCAAAACCCGCATTGTCCCGGTCGGCCAGGCAGCACTGACGGCCATTGCTGCCTGGCTCAAGCATCGCAAACTGCTGATCCGAAACGACGAGCCTGCGCTATTCATCAATCAAGGCGGCAGCCGTCTGGGTCCGCGCAGCGTACAGTTGCGGCTCAAGCGCTGGGCAGCACATGCCGGCCTCGGCCAGCATGTTCACCCCCATATGCTGCGTCACGCATTTGCCACGCATGTCTTGCAATCGTCCGGCGATTTGCGCGCCGTACAGGAAATGCTGGGTCACGCCAGTATCAGCACCACCCAGGTCTATACCCATCTCGATTGGCAACACCTGGCCAAGGTGTACGACCAGGCTCATCCGCGCGCGCGCAAGAAACCATAACAGCCTGGCGGGCCTTCCAAAGTAAGCCTGTGCTCACTTCCACACGGATTTTCAATTCGCCCTTCAGGAATCTGAGCTCGGGCCGATTCTGCCCGCATGAGTCCCATTCTTTACAAACTGAACCGGAAACTCAAAGGCAAGCGCCTCTCCCGGCTCAGCGTGCAGGGGCGCATCATGTCTGCCGGTCTGATCATCCTGCTAGGCGTATTTGCCTTCGCTGGCCAGGAAGCCATGTCCATTGCTCGCCAGGATGCGGACGCCGCGCTTAAAACTCAGGCGACCGCTCAGTTGGCCGCGTTATCGCAGGTCGTGACCGATGCTGCAATCGTGCAGGATTACAGTGCCTTGCAGGCGCATCTCAACACCCCGGTGGAACAAGGTAATTTGTTGCGGGCCGAATACCGCTCCCCGGGTGGGCGGGTCTTGCGGGCCGAAGCGCAACCGCTCCAGATCGGGCATCCCAAATGGTTTGACCAACTCGCGGGACTGCATTTGCCAGTTTTGCAGCACACCCTTGTCGTGGGAGGGGCTCACTATGGGCAACTGAGCATTCAACCCTCACCCAGTGCCTTCGAAGATTTTCTGTGGCACCTTGGCACCCGCTTCGTCCTGATCGCCGGGATCGCATTTGTATTGGCGGGATGGCTGATTCATCTGCTCCTGAAATTCAGCCTGAAGGACCTGGATCGGCTGCGCGCCGCCGCACGCCAGATTGAAGCAGGCGATTACAGCACGCGTATTCCCATCAGCTCATCCAGCCCACCCGAATTGCAGGAAACCGCACGCGCCTTCAATCTGATGGGCGTGTCGCTGGAGCAACTGCTCACCAACTTCAAAGAGCAGCAAAAAGCCCTGGACAGTGCGGCAAGCGTGTCGGAATCAGATCTCGCCGGCAACATCACATTGACCAACGAACTGTTCTGCATTCTGAGTGGCTATGCTCGCCAAGAATTGATTGGCCAAAACCATCGTGTCCTCCATTCGGGCTCGCATGATGCTGCGTTCTTCGCTCAACTCTGGACAAGCATTTCCAGCGGCCGCACCTGGCGCGGTGAAATTTGCAATCGCGCCAAGGACGGTAGATTGTTCTGGACGGCCACCACGATCATTCCGATCCAGGGGGATGACGGGCAACCGCTGAAATATCTGTCCATCAGCTTTGACATCACGCAACGCAAACACGACCAGGCAGCCATCAACGAAGAAAAAGCGCGCTGGCAGGTCACACTGGAATCCATCAATGATGCCGTGATCGTGACCAATGCGGCGCATCAGGTTAGTTACCTGAACCCGGCGGCCGAAAATCTGCTGGGTGTTCCGCTCGGAGATGCGCTGGCCCAACCACTCGACCAGCTGATGCGCCTGGATCACATGACAGGCAAGAAGGATGCGCCTGCCTGCTTCCTGCCCGGTGCCGCCAACCTGCGCGGACAGACAGGTTCAGCTCAACTGCGTACCCATCATGGACTCGATCTGGCCATCAGCTACAGCTGTGCGCCATTGGATAGCAGCAAGGGGGTGGGCGACGTCTACGTACTACGCGACGAAACCGAGAAAAAGCAGTTGCTGGACAGCTTGCGCGACATGGCCTTCCACGACACGCTCACCCGGCTTCCCAACCGGCGCGCGGTAGAGGGTCGTCTGGCACGCGCCATGCGAACCGCACGTGAGCACTCACAACGCCACGCGTTCTGCTATATCGATCTCGATCAGTTCAAGTTGGTGAATGACACGTGTGGCCACTCGGTCGGCGACGAGTTACTGCTGGATCTCGCCAAAACCATGCAGGAAAACCTGCCGGACAACGCCTATCTGGGCCGTTTAGGGGGCGACGAATTCGGCCTCATCCTGTTCGACACAAGCCCGGAAAGCGCCAATCTGATCTGTCGCGATTTGATACAGCGCATTCGCGAATTCCGTTTTGAACACAACGGACGCCGCTTTACGCTCGGCGCCTGCGCCGGCATCGCACCCATCACCCAAGCCGAAACCACCGCCGGCGATATCATGGTCCAAGCTGATATGGCCTGCTATCGAGCCAAGATGGAAGGTAGCGGACGCGTCATGCTGTATGAGGCAGACGAAGTCGGTTTCCGTCGCCTGGAAACCGAAATGGGCTGGGCGGCCGATTTTGCCCAGGCACTGGAAGGCAACCAGTTCCTGCCATACCGCCAACTGATCCAACCCACCTCCAGCCAGGGACAACCGCATTACGAGGTGCTGATCCGCTGGCAGCGCAATGGTGTCATTGAAGGGCCCGCCAAGCTGTTACCCGCTCTGGAACGCTACGGGCAGGCCCCGATTCTCGACCGCTGGATGCTGGAAGCGATCGTGTCCTATCTGGCCGCCCAACCTGAAGACAAAGCGGTGTACTTCATCAATCTGTCCGGTAAAACGGTTGCGGACGAGTTTTTCCTCGGCACCCTGCATCACCTGCTGGAGCGGTATGGCGTGGCCAGTGAGCGGCTCGGCTTCGAGATCACAGAAACCGCGGCTGTCGTCAATCTAGACGATGCGCAACGCCTGATTCAAGGTTTGCACGAACTCGGTTGTCAGGTCGCGCTCGACGACTTTGGGCGCGATGCTTCGTCTTTCTTCTATCTCAAGCATCTGGCGGCCGATTTTCTCAAGATCGATGGCGCCTTTGTGCGCGGCATGCTGAATGACCGTCGCGATCAGGCCATCGTGCGCTCCATCGCGCAACTCGCGCGTGACTTTGGCATGCACTCGGTCGCGGAACAGGTGGAAGATGCCGACATGGCCGCGATGTTGGAGGAGATCGGCGTGGACTACCTGCAGGGCTATCATGTGCATCGTCCAGAGGCGCTACCCAACTGGCGGCCCTTTGCCAATTTTCAAATCGAGCCGCCACAGGCAGTCAAACTGAAACTGGTGCAGTAACGCTCAGACAATCACGGTATCTGCGGCACCTTCGACCGGGTCCGGATAGCGCATGTTGAGTTTTTCAAGGGCTTTAATCAGCAAGCCCGATATGCTCAGATTACGTGCCAATTTGCTATTGGACGGAATCACATGCCATGGTGCATGAGCCGTACTTGTGGCCGACAACGCCGCTTCGTAGGCTTTCATGTAATCGTCCCACTGTGCCCGTACGGTGAGATCGCCCGGCAGGAATTTCCACTGCTTCTCCGGCGTATCACGACGAGCCTCCAGCCGCTTTTTCTGCTCATCACGAGAAATGTGCAAATAAAATTTCAGGATCGTCGTGCCTGTTTCAGCCAGCATTTTCTCGAAATCATTGATCTGTCGATATCGACGCCTGCATTCAGCCGCATCGATCCACCCATTGACCCGGGTAATCAGTACGTCTTCATAATGCGAACGATTGAATAGGGTGATTTCGCCTGCGCCCGGTACATGCTGGTGAACCCGCCACAAATAGTCGCGTGCCAATTCATACGCGGTAGGCGTTTTGAAACTGGCCACCTTCACACCCAACGGATCCACGCCCTGGAAAACATGTCGTATCGTCGAGTCCTTGCCCGCCGTATCCATGGCTTGCAGCACAACCAGTAATTTGTTTTTACCTTCGGCGTACAACAACTCTTGCAGGGTTTCCAGTTGCGCGCGCGCTTGATCCAGTCGATCACGGGCATCGCTTTTTTTACCGCCGATCATGCTTCTGTCGTCGGCATCCCATTTCGATAGCTTGACGCGCGTGCCAGGCTGCACGCGTGTATGCACGGGTTTCATAAGCGCTCCGGAGGGGGAATCAAGGTAAACCAGGCGCCTAATGCACGGCGCATCTCATCCAGTGTGAGATGGCGCATCATCGACCGGTTGAACGGAGCCATCTGATCCCAGGCACACGTCATGCTGCGCAAATCCGGTTGTTGCGGATCGCGCAATTGAAACGTCGTTTTGTAATACAGGAACGAAGGGCCTCTGTCGCCATACGCATGCCCAACCTGGATAAAAGGCGAGCGGCGCGCCGCGAGGGTTTCGACACTGCGAGAGACCCGCCACACTTCGAAGCGGCCGGGTTTCAACACCTGTGGTTCGGCGCTCACGGTATTCAATTCCACGACGCAGTACGGATCGTATTCCTGCACACTATTTCGCGGCACGATTTCCCCGTATTGCAACCGCACGGTTGCAGCATCACGCGGAATCACCAGCGGCTGGTTGAGTCGTGCCACCCAACCCGTTGTGTACGCATAGTAGGGCGATGCCGGGTCGGGTGATTCAAACGACGTACAACTGCTCGTCAACAACACCAATCCTGCTACCAAGGCTTTCATCGCACCTCCTCGCCTGATTCAACTGGACACGTCGTTCGGCCTGACCTTGAACCATGCAACATACAAGGCCGGCAGGAAAAACAGGGTCAGCACCGTCGCCGCAATCAACCCGCCCATCACGGACACGGCCATCGGCCCCCAGAAAATCGAACGTGACAAAGGAATCATAGCCAATGCTGCGGCCGCTGCTGTCAGCACTATCGGTCGCATTCTGCGCACGGTCGATTCGATAATCGCATCCCACTGCGACAAGCCTCGCGCAATGTCCTGCTGGACCTGGTCCACCAGAATCACCGAATTACGCATGATCATGCCTGCCAGCGAAATAATCCCGAGCAAAGCAACAAAGCCCATCGGTTGACCGCTTATTAGCAAGGCTACCGCGACGCCGATAATGCCCAGCGGAGCGGTCAACACCACCAGCATCGATCGCGAAAAACTGCCCAGTTGCAGCATCAGCAAACTCAGGGTGGTGATCACAATCAACGGCCACGATGCCGCTATGGCCGCATTGGCCTTGGCACTGCTTTCTACCGGGCCGCCTATTTCCAGTCGAAACCCCGGTGGCAACTGCGATTTGAATGTTTCAACCTGCGACGCCAGCGCGGTGATGATTGTGGCGGGCTGCGTGCTGCCCACCGGATCGCCTCGCACGGCAATGGTGGGCAAACGGTCGCGCCGCCAGATCACCCCATCCTCGAAATCCGGCTTGAAATATGCAACCTGCCCCAACGTGACGCTTTGTCCGTTGAAACTGCCGATGGGGAGCGACTGCAAGGCATCCACCGACCGATGTTCGCTACGCGGCGAACGCAAGACCACATCGATCAACTGATCGTTCTCCCGGAACTGGGTCACCGCCACGCCGGATAACTGCATCGCAACCAGGCGGCCCACGCTATCCGAACTCAGTCCGAGCGCTTTGATCTTGTCCTGGTCCAACTGGGCGCGCACGGCCAGTGACTGCTCATTCCAGTCCAGATTCACTGCCGTCACCTGCGGGTGTGTGATGACGATTTTTCGCAGTTTCTCGGCCTCACGCTTCAACTGCCCGACATCCGAGCCGGATAACCGGTATTGGACGGGATACCCCGATGGCGGCCCATACTCGAAGCGAACCGCACGGCCGCGCACATTGGGAAAATCAGTTTCAAACACATGTCGAATGCGCGCTATCTCGCGCTCACGCGCTGGAACATCCTGCGCAATCACAACCAGCTGCGCAAAATTATGATTGGTCAATCGTTGATCCAGCGCCAGCACAAAGCGTGGCGCCCCCTGGCCCACATAAGTCAGCACATGGGCGACGTCCTGGTCTTTTCGCAGCATGTGCTCGAACCGGATGGCTTCAGCGCGGGTGGCCTCGATTGAGGCCCCTTCCGGCAGCCACATTTCAACCAGAATCTCCAGCCGGTCGGACTGCGGAAAAAACTGTTTTTCCACGTGCTGCATCGCGGCCACACCCACAATCAGCGCCAGCGCGGTCACGACGATGACGCTATAGCGATACTCGGCACACCAGGTGACCCATGACCGGAAGCGCCGGTAAAACGGCGTATGGTAGGTCGCATGTTCATCTGTCACACCGTGCGCTGGCTTCAGTAACTCGTAGCCCAGATAAGGCGTCACAATGACCGCCACCAGCCAGGACGACAGCAAAGCGGTGGTAGTCACTGCAAAAATGGCAAAGGTATATTCACCCACCATCGATTTGGCGAGCGCAATGGGCAAAAATGCCGTCGCCGTCAGAAGCGTGCCCGTCAGCATGGGAAATGCCGTGGATTGAAAAGCATAGGTTGCCGCTTCGTAGCGCCCCCAGCCTGCCTCGAGTTTGTGCGCCATCATTTCCACTGCAATGATGGCGTCGTCCACCAGCAAGCCCAGGGCAATGATCAGCGCGCCCGTCGAAATCCGATGCAAGTCGATCTTGAACAACCACATGACGGTGAACGTAATCGCCAACACCACAGGAATCGACAGCGTCACGACCAGACCCGCACGCCATTTCAGCGCCAGAAATGTGACCGCCAACACAATGGCTACAGCTTCCAGAAAACTGGTCATGAACAGGTTGACTGCACTGCTCACGATGCTGGGCTGGTCGTGGATCTGCTGGATTTCCATGCCAATGGGCAAGGTTTTTTGCAGTGCCTGCATGGCCGCTGACACATCACGGCCCATGGCAATCACATCCCCGCCACGCGCCAGTGACACACCCAGCAATACAGCCGGCTCACCTTGCGAGCGGATCGACACGGCCGGCGGGTCCTCATAGCGACGTGACACCGTAGCGATATCCCCCAGGCGCACACGATGTGTGCCAACCTTGATCAGGGTTTCGCGCACCCGGTCCACATCGGAATAGGGTCCCGATACGCGCAAGGGAATCGACAGCGTATTGTTTTCTATCCGGCCATTGGCGACGATGCCGTTCTGCTCCTGCACCGCCTGAATAATCTGCTGCGGGCTGAAATTCAGCGTGGCAAGCTTCTGCACAGACATTTCAATGTAAATTTTTTCTGGCACCACGCCAAACAATTCAAGCTTGCCCACATTGGGCAGCCGACGTACCGTCCGCAGCGCTTTGTCTGCCACCAGACGCAGTTCAGCCCGGCTGAAGCCCTCGCCCGTAAACGCATAAATCGAACCGAATGTATCGCCAAACTCATCGTTGAAAAAAGGCCCTTGCACGCCGGCTGGAAGCTGCGGTTTCAGGTCACCGATGCGCTTGCGAATCTGATACCAGGCATCCGCGACATCGCGCCCGCGTGTGTCTTCCTTGATATTGACGAATAACGCGGTTTCGCCCGGTTTGGCATAGCTCGACACAAAATCCAGCTCGGGCATTTCCTGTAGCTTCTTTTCAATGCGCTCGGTCAGCTGCTCGGACACCTCCTCGGCTGTGGCGCCCGGCCAATTTGCCTGGATCAACATGGTTTTGAACGTGAATGGCGGGTCTTCCGCCTGCCCCAGTTGAAAATACGACCGCGCGCCTACCAGCACGATCAGGATGATGAAAAAACGGATCAATGCGGGATGTTCAATCGCCCAGCGCGACAAGTTGCCGCGCCCGGGCTGAAAAGGCGGCGTCGGACGACCAGACGAGTCTGGGTTCGTCATGGTGACGGGAGACGTGGCAAGCGCACTTGTTGACCCGGGGCAAGTTTATGAACACCCGCAGTCACCACCCATTCACCCACTTCAAGCCCTGAAACGACCGCTGCGCGATCGCCATCGAGCGCACCCACTTCCACACTGCGCGCTGCAACTTTTTGCGTGCCGGCATCGACCACCCACACCTGGGGACGACCACTGACTTCAAATAACGCGGTTTGCGGCACCGACAGGCGAGGGGCAACCACCGTTTCAACTTCCACCGTGGCCGTCATGCCCAGCTTCACAGCGGGATCCTGCTGGAGCAAGCTGACGCGCGCCCGATAGGTTCGACTATTGGCATCCGCCATGGGAGACAATTCACGCAATCGACCTGGATAGCGCATGTCGGGGGCGGACCACAGACGGATGGTCAAGCGCTTGGCTGCGCGCACGCTATCAAGCGCATTCTCCGGCACATCGATTTGCACTTCCCGTTCGCCCGTGCGGGCCAGTTGGGCGACGGTCTGCCCGGCAGCCACCACTTGTCCGCTATCGAAAGCCACTGCCGTCACCACCCCGGCATGCGGCGCAGTCAAGCGCGTATAGCTTTGCTGGTTACCCTGACGCTGGGCTTCGGCGCGCAATTGACGTTCACGCGCCTGCGCCGACTCGGTCGTCGTTCGACGGCGGTCCAGCTCGGCCTGGGAAATGAAATTCCGGGCACGCAATTCGGTAAAACGCTGTAAATCCTGTTTGGCGAGCCTGGATTCGGATTCGGCCGCAGCCAGCTGAGCCTGGGCTGCACGCGTGGCCAGAGCGTAGTCCTGAGGGTCCAGGGTGGCGATTACCTGGCCCGCCTTGACCTGCGTGCCCGCTTCCACCAGCCGGGTGGCCACCCGCCCCGCGACACGAAAAGCCAGATCGGTTTCGTACCGTGCGCGCACCTCACCTGCATAACGGGCGCTACCCTGACCAGGTTGCCAATCCACCCGCTCAGCCCGCACCGGGCGGATATCCGCCGGCGGCCCGGATGGCGCATCACGGCCGCACGCCGTCAGCAGGCTGAATACAAGCGTGGCCAGCAACACATTGTTCATCATCTGATTATCGCTTATCTCCTGTGAGGCCATATTGGTTCACGGTGCAGCCCCTTCCTGTGGGGGAACCCCGTCACGCTCACATTGTCTCTTTCACCGCCCTGCACGACAACAAGCAATAGATGGGGGGTGCCGATATAGGGCACACGGGTTATGATGCAGGGTTGCACCACCCGCTACAGCTCAACTTTTTGAAGAGTTTGCCAGCCGGTCTGTCAACCAGCTGTCTGGCTACGCACACGATCAACAGTATTTGCATTTGAAACCCGGAGTCCCTGATGCCGACCACCTCCAAACCGCTCACTGACGCTGCACTTCTGAAAATGCCGGACTCGGCCTATATGAACGCGACCCAGCTCTCATTTTTTCGGGTACGTCTCGAAGCCTTGCGCGAAGAAATGCTCAGCAATGCCGCGGACACGGGCGCCACGCTCAAGGAAAACGAGAATTTCGCCGATCCGAACGACCGTGCCACGGTTGAAGAAGAGCATATGCTGGAACAGCGCGTACGCGACCGCGAACGCAAACTGCTGAAGAAGATCAATTCCGCATTAACGCGTATTGATAGTGGCGAATACGGATGGTGCATGGAAACCGGCGACCCGATCGGACTGGCCCGGCTACTGGCGCGCCCAACAGCCGAGTATTCCATCGAAGCCCAGGAACGCCACGAAAAGCTGGAAAGGCAGCGCGCCTGAGTCTTGAAGGCGCCCTTCATGAACGTACAGGATGGCTGGAGCGCTCCGTACACCTGCTTCATTCTGAAGCGCATGCTTGCTCCGCCACGCGGTATCAGCCGCCAGCCACGCATGATTGCTGGTGAAAATCTGGTGTCGCAGGTGACTAGCGGGTGACCCCCCCGACAGACACCAGTTTGCCAGTCACGCTGCTGACCGGCTTTCTGGGGAGCGGTAAAACCAGCGTCCTCAACCATCTGGTGCGCAACCTGCCGCGCACCGCCATCCTGATGAACGAGTTTGGCGAAGTAGCGCTCGATCACCAATTACTCCAGAAAATGGAAGGGCCGATGGCGCTGCTGTCGGGCGGCTGCGTCTGCTGCACGATTTCGGGCAGCCTCTCCCCCACCCTCAAGAATCTGTGGATGGCCCGTCAAAAGGGCGACATCCCTGCGTTTGAGCGCGTCATCATCGAAACAACGGGGGTGGCTGACCCGGTTCCTGTCCTCGACAACCTGCTGCAGGACAACTGGATACGTGCACGCTTTCGCCTGGATGGCGTCGTCACGACCGTAGATGCCGTATTTGGGGCAGATCAACTGGATACGCACTTCGAAGCCGTCAAGCAGGTGGCGATCGCCGACAAAATACTGCTCACCAAAACAGACCTCGCCACAGCCGAGGCAACCACGGCGCTACGTCAGCGACTGGCTGCGCTGAACCCGGCGGCAGAAATACTGCCCGTGACGCATGGCGAGCTCAATCCCGCCGTCATCCTGAATCTGGGTTTATGGAACGCCGACACGCGGTCGCTTGAGGTCGTGCGCTGGATGCAATCCGCCCGTTACCAACCTGCACACGCAGGCAAGCTGGGCGGCAAACCGCAGATTTCATCGCACGACACACGCATCCAGGCGTTTTCTGTTGTGCTTGATGCACCGTTAGACCGCTATGGCCTGCAGTCCGCACTCAATATGCTGACTTCGTTTCGGGCCGAAAACCTGCTGCGTTTCAAGGCCATGGTCAACCTGCAAGGCGAAACCCTGCCCGTGGTACTGCATGGCGTCCAGCATGTGCTGTATCCGGAAGTCCGGCTGGATGCCTGGCCCGACGACGATCACCGTAGTCGCTTCGTGTTCATTGTGCGCGACCTCGATCCTGAGTTTGTTGCCAAATTGCTGGCTGACTTTACCGGCGCAGCACGTGGGCAAGTCGTGCCTGATCAGGCGGCCCCATCATGAACCTGGCGCAAAAAACGCTGGTTGGGGCAATTCGCGTCTATCAACTCGCGCTCTCGCCCTGGCTGGGCCGGCAATGCCGCTATCTGCCAACCTGCTCGGAATACGGCAAGGAAGCCATCGAAAAGCACGGCGCGCTCAAGGGTGGCTGGTTAGCGGCCAAACGGATTGGGCGCTGCCGACCAGGCTGCGACCACGGCTATGATCCGGTTCCCCCTGTTGATTCCTCCAGAGAGTAGAGCACAATCTCGTTAACCCATGAGCATGCAAAATAACGACGAGAGGTTTTACCTGGCCGCGCCTATTGCTTAAGCATGGATAAACGGTAGAAATAGCCACCCCCCGCTTGCCCCTTCGGGATGCTTGCGCAGCTTCGAAAAGACATCAAACGGCTCATCCTGAATAAAAACCCTATGCATCCCCGCCGCATTCATCCCCTGCTAGCCCTGACGCTGGTGCTGTGCCTGGCACTGGCACAGCTGGCGGTGGCGGTGCATGGCGCGGTGCATCCATGGGAGGATGCGAGCAACACGCATTCTCCGGCCTGCCAACACCTCCTTGGACATGGGCTGGGCAGTGCGCTGCCGGCTAGTTGCAGCCTGAGTTTTGCCAATGGCCCGAATTTATTTGTTACATCTGCCCCACCCCTGCCTTTTTTGGGCAGCATCCCCTGCCGCTATCAAGCGCGCGCGCCTCCGTTAGCGTAATTCCCCCTTTTATTATTTAACCGGCTTGTCCAGGCAGTGTGCGTCATTTGACGCGCTGTCGGGCCATTACGTCTGTCGCCTTCTGATTTGGCTCCGGCCATACAGAAGCTGCACGCACTCGGCACGCGCAACCCCTGCCATGACAAGCGGCGCCTCCATTCCTTTATTCAGGAAATTGATATGAAATATGCAACCCGCCCCCTCCGTGCTACCTGCCTACAAAAAACAGCAGGATTGTTCAAGCCGAATGCCCTTGTCTCGGCGCTTGCCGTGCTGGGCATGACCGCAGCGCATGCCGAAAACATCAGCAAGGACGTTGAATTGACAGCCGTCGTCGTGACGGCCCTGCCCTTCGCCAATCTTGGCGAACTCGACCTGGCACAGCCCGTTTCCGTGTTGCAGGGCGACGATCTGCGCCGCAAGCGCGAAGCGAGCCTCGGCGACACGCTTTCCCAGGAACTGGGCGTGACGTCAAGCGCCTTTGGTCCAGCCGCCGGCAGACCCATCATTCGTGGCATGGATGGGCCGCGCATTCGGGTACTGGAAGGCGGAATCGGCACGCAAGATCTCTCGGCCCTCAGCCCGGATCACATGGTGACAGCCGAATCATTCAACGCCTCGCAAATCGAAATCCTGCGTGGCCCGGCGACGCTGCTTTACGGCAGCGGGGCATCGGGCGGCGTAGTCAACGTCGTGACGGGCCGCATTCCGAACCGCCTGTTCAAATCGCCGACGGGCAATGTCGAACTGCGGGGCAATTCGGCAACAGAAGAACGCAGCGGGGCTTTCAACGTGATGGGCAGCGCAGGCCAGGCATCCTGGAATGTGGATGGTTTCAAACGCAAGACCGGCGATTACGACACGCCAGCGGGCCGGGTCGGCAACAGCGCGCTCGATTCGGACGGCGTGTCCGTGGGCGGGTCTTTTATCGGCGAGCGGGGCTTTGTGGGCGCATCGGTTTCGCAACTGGAAAGCCTGTATGGCATACCCGGCACCAATGGCACGAAAATCGACCTCAAGCAAACCCGTTACGATATTGCGGGCGAACTGGACGATCCCTTCCGGGGATTCAAGCGGCTCAAGGTGCGGATGGGCTACAACGACTATCAACACGCCGAAATCGAAGGCAGTGGC
Source organism: Thiobacillus sp. (assembly GCA_036568265.1). Lineage (GTDB taxonomy): Bacteria > Pseudomonadota > Gammaproteobacteria > Burkholderiales > Thiobacillaceae > Thiobacillus. Next base: position 11,709 of record DATCSW010000006.1, on the reverse strand, counting down.
GAGATCGGAACCCGGTTTAACAATCAGGGATTCGAGGGCCGCGTCGAGCTTCTGCATGCGCCTGTAGCGAACTGGCAGGGCGTGCTCGGCGTGCAATTGCAGGACCGGAATTTTTCCGCCCTGGGCGAGGAGGCCCTGGTGCCGGCCACCCAATCGCGTTCCACCGGCCTGTTCCTGGTCGAGGAACGTAATTGGGCGCGCTGGCGGCTGGAGCTTGGCGGACGGGCCGAGCGCGCCACGCAAAACCCGCAGGATGGCGATACCAATCCTTCACGGGCATTCAATCTCTACAGCACCTCCGCGGGCGTCTTGTGGAAATTCATGGATGGCTACGGACTCGGCCTGACGGCCACACACGGACAACGCGCGCCGTCGACGGAAGAGTTGTATTCAAACGGTGCACATGCCGCCACACGAACCTATCAAACCGGTAACAATGCCTTGAGCAAGGAAACCTCAAACAACATCGATCTGGCCCTGCGCAAAACCGCCGGCGCCGTGAAATGGAAAGTCAATGTATTCCATAATCGGATCAGCGACTACATTTTCGAGCGCAGTGCCGACACAAACAATGACGGTGTGGCGGATCGTGTTGACGATACCGGCACACTGGATCTCAATGGCGAATATCGGGTGCAAAATATAGCGCAGACGGCTGCGAGATTTTATGGTCTGGAAGCGGAGGCCGTCTTCACGCTGCTGCCTGACACGCTCGACTTGCGTCTGTTTACCGATACCGTGCGGGGCAAAGTGGATGGCGGTAATGCGCCCCGCACGCCACCGCAACGGTTCGGGCTGCAACTTGATCATAAGTCAGGCCCTTGGGCGACGAATCTAAGTGTGATTCGTGCAACGCGCCAAAACCGTCTGGCGCAACTCGAAACAGCGACCCCCGCTTACACACTGGTCAACGCCGAAGTGAGTTACCGTATCAAGCAAAGCAAATCCATCGGCTATACGGTCTTTATGCAAGGGAAAAACCTGCTCGACGATGAAATGCGCGTCCATACTTCTTATTTGAAGGATGTCGCACCGTTACCAGGACGCGCCCTCATACTCGGACTTAGAGGGCAGTTTTAAAGGCCCAAGTATCCGCCCAGCGGCATTGAGCAAATAGCCGCTCAGCGCGAAATACAGGCTCAGAGAGCTACTGGATAGATCCTTTGACAACGCCAGGCCAGATTGGCTTGCTGTATGCCGCATCGCTGGCGTTATTGGCCTGGGTTGACCGGCCGGCTCCTGGGCGCATGCCCTACGCAGCCGGTCTGGCCGCCTCTGCTCTGCTCGACTGGTCCACTGTGCCCGCTATTGTCGTGGCCCTCGCGGTCGTCGCACTCCTTGGAAGGCACGCATTACGGGTTGCCGCAATGGTCCGACAGCGCTAGTATCCATCACCAACTTACAGATTCAGACCCTCCAATACGTGGCTCTTCCGTTTTTCAAAAAAGGCAAAGACAAAGTACCCGAGCCTGCACCGAAAAAAGTGCAGGGACAGGCGTCTGCCGCAGAACCTCTCCCCACTGAAACCATGATGACCATGGACATGGGCGCCAGTGGAATTGTTGTCGAAGAAACGAGTGGCGCGCCACAATCGCCTGTCGATGAGGCGGCGATTTTGTACGCCAGCAACCAGATCGAGATGGCCGAACGCATGTTGCAAGACATTATGTCAGCTGGCGATCGGCGCGGCTGGCATATGCTGTTTGATCTTTATGCCATTCAACATCGCGAAAAAGACTTTGAGCAACTGGCGCTGGAATACGCGGTGCGCTTTGAAACTTCGCCACCCGTGTGGCAAAAAACCAATGGCAACGGCAACGGCGCAAGTACCGCCAAAGCCCAGCCTGCACAAGTTACCAGCCTTGAACTACCCGGCTTGCTGGACAAAAAAGCCGTCGCCACCCTCAAAGAAGCGATTGACGCCACTGACAAGAAAGCTGTGGTGGGAATCAACTTCTCGCGCATTGAACTGGTTGATGAATCGGGTGCAGAAGAATGTGCCAAAATTTTAAGTTCGGCGCTCAAGGCCAAACGCAAGCTCCAGGTCAGCGGCGTTGATCGTTTCATCGCGCTGCTGCTCGACCTGAACCGGGCAACCCATAGCCGCGCAGTACACTGGTTGTTATTGCTTGAGCTCTATCAAACGCTCGGTCAGCAAGAACCCTTCGAAGACCTGGCAGTGGATTACGCCGTGCGATTTGAGGTGTCTCCGCCTTCCTGGAACGAGGTACAGGCAGCCGTCGTCGTGCAGGCCCCCGCCGTTGAACCTGCGGACGACGCCCTTCAGCTCAGCGGTGAAATCACTCCCAGCAACGACAGCATGCTGCAGCAGCTTGGCAGCTACGCCGCCACGCACGATATCGTGCTCGTCGACTTGTCCAAAGTCACCCGCGTGGATTACGGCAGTGTGAGCCAGTTCATCAGCGTACTCATGCAGTGCCTGGGTAGCGGCAAAGCCATCACCCTGCGTGGCCACAATGCCCTCATCCATGAACTTTTCCGCGTCATGGGAATCGATCAACTGGCCCAGCTTGTTCCCAAGCACCCCGATTAAGCATGCGTTGCCCCTCTTTTCACCCCTAGGCGGAGCAGTCCCGCCTGGCTCCAATGGCCGCTGGCCAAGTTGAGCGTCATTTATTATGCCTCCCATGGAACAATATCGCGGTACCACCATCCTGTCTGTCCGACGCGGCGCAGACGTTGCCCTCGGCGGCGACGGCCAGGTCACCCTCGGCAACATTGTCATCAAATCCACCGCCCGCAAGATACGCCGGCTGTATCAGGAAAAAGTGCTGGCCGGGTTCGCTGGCGGCACGGCCGATGCTTTCACCCTGTTTGAGCGCTTCGAAGCCAAACTCGAGAAACATTCCGGGCATTTGATGCGCAGCGCGGTCGAACTCGCCAAGGATTGGCGTACCGACCGCATGTTGCGGCGGCTCGAAGCCATGCTGGTGGTGGCTGATCTTGAACACTCGCTCATTATTACGGGCAATGGCGATGTGCTTGAACCCGAATTAGGGATTGCCGCCATCGGCTCAGGCGGCGCGTTTGCCCAATCCGCCGCCAGCGCCCTGCTGCAAAATACTGACCTCAGTCCGGTTGAAATCGTCAAAAAGAGCCTCACTATTGCTGGAGACATCTGCATTTACACCAACCAGAATCACGTCATTGAAACGCTGTGAAGGGAGAAGGGTGAGGCCCACCCGGCGCGACGCGCCACCCTCCCTGCCGGGAGGGACACACCCTTTACCCTTTACCCTTCGCCCTTTACTTCCATGACCCCTAAAGAAATCGTTCACGAACTCGACAAGCACATCGTCGGCCAGGCCGCAGCAAAACGCGCAGTGGCGGTTGCTTTACGCAATCGCTGGCGCCGCCAGCAAGTGAGTGAGCCCTTGCGCCAGGAAATCACGCCGAAGAACATCCTCATGATCGGCCCGACCGGCGTCGGCAAGACCGAGATCGCACGGCGCCTGGCGCGGCTCGCCAACGCGCCCTTCATCAAGATCGAGGCGACCAAGTTCACCGAGGTCGGCTACGTCGGGCGCGACGTGGACACCATCATCCGTGACCTGATGGAAACCGCAGTCAAGCAGATGCGCGAGCAGGCCACGTCCAAGGTGCAGTTCCGCGCCGAGGAAGCCGCCGAGGAACGCATTCTCGACGCGCTGCTGCCGCCACCGCGCAGCGTCGGCTTCAATGAGCCCGAACCGCAGCGCGAGGAAGGCGCGACGCGCCAGCGCTTCCGCAAGATGCTGCGCGAAGGCGCGCTCGACGACAAGGAGATCGAGGTCGAGGTCGCCGCAGTGAGTCCGAGCATGGAAATCTTTACGCCGCCGGGGATGGAAGACCTGTCGCAGCAGCTGCAAGGCATGTTTCAGAACCTTGGGCAAACCCGTCGGCAGACCCGTAAGCTGAAGGTACGCGAAGCCATGAAACTCCTGACCGAGGAGGAGGCCGGGCGGCTGATCAACGACGAGGAAACCAAGCAGCAGGCGCTCGAGGCAGTCGAGCAGAACGGCATCGTGTTCCTCGACGAGATCGACAAGATCGCCACCCGCAGCGATGCCCACGGCAGCGACGTGTCGCGCCAGGGCGTGCAGCGCGACCTGCTGCCGCTGATCGAGGGCACCACCGTCTCGACCAAGTACGGCATGGTGAAGACCGACCACATCCTGTTCATCGCCAGCGGCGCATTCCACCTGTCGAAGCCATCCGACCTCATCCCCGAACTGCAGGGGCGGCTGCCGATCCGCGTCGAACTGCAGGCGCTTTCGGTGGAGGATTTCGAGCGCATCCTGACCTCAACCGATGCCTGCCTCACGCGGCAGTACGAAGCCCTGCTGGCGACCGAAGGCGTCACGCTGAAATTCACCGACGACGGTATCCGCCGCATCGCCGAGATCGCATTCGAGGTGAACGAGCGTACCGAAAACATCGGCGCGCGCCGCCTGCATACGGTGATGGAAAAACTGCTTGAGGACATATCCTTCGACGCCGGCAGCACCACCGGCGAATACGTGGTCGATGCCGAAGCCGTCACCAGCCGCCTGGCCGCGCTCGCCGCCCGCGAAGATCTGGCACGCTACGTCCTCTAAGGCTTGCTCACTCACCGCTTCACTATTCACCGCTTTTCGTTCACGCCAGGCCTTGATCTCGGGGCGCCTCGATCGCGATCGCTGTCGGATCCTATGCCGTCGCTAATACCGTCATCGACATTACTTATTTGGCTGTCCACGCCCACAGGCGGAAAATTGCCCGGTTAAGTTACCTTCATCTGGAGACACTCCATGGCCACCCGCGACACCCTCACCCCCAAAGAAGCCCAATGCAGCGGCGGCGCCGACTACGCCGCCCTGGCGCTGGAAGCGCTGCAGGACCCTGCCGATACGGCCTACGCCAAGGAACTGATGGACCGCGTGGCGGACGACTGCCAGTTCACCAAGGACCTGGCGGCGTGCGCCATTGTCTACAAGGCGCTGGGCGAACAGGGCCGCGCCGAGGAACTGCTGCAGACTGCCGAGGACTACTGCATGAGCGGCGAGGAGCAGGTTGCGCTTGCCGAGGCCAAGTTCAAGGTGCTGGGCGACAAGGCGGCCGCAGTGGGCGCCTATGAAAAGGCACTGAAGGAAACCGGCAACCTCGACCCGCTGATCGATCTCGCGAAGAACGTGATGCGCGTCATCGCCGACGGCGCGTTCGCCAAGAAGGTGCTGGAAAAGGCCGAGGCGAAAATCTCGCGCGCGGTCGAGTACAGCAAGCTGGCGGCGGCCTCGGCCGAGCACCTGCTCGACAAGGAGTACGCCGCGGCGATCTTCAACAAGGCCGGCGAGAAGCTCTCCAGCGTGCCCGACCTGCTGTCGCTGGCGAGCGAAGTCACCAAGACGCTGGGCGACCCAGCGCGCGCCAAGGCCTTGTACGAGCGCGCCCTGGCTGGCGCCACCGACTTCAGCGCCGCCAAGACGCTGATCGAGTCAGCCAGGCAAGCGGGCGACACCGCATTCATGCAGTCCGCACTGAAAAAGGCGGGTGACCTGGCGACCGCTACCGGCGATTACATCGAACTCGCCGAAGGCCTGGCTGGCGTGGGCGACAAACCGGGCGCCGCGGCCCTGCTCGACAAGGCCGAAGACGCCGTGGCCGGGCTGGACGAAATGCAGAAGCTGGTGACTGCGGTGGAAGCGCACCTGGCCGACGATGCCGAACGTCTGGCGCGCGTAAAGACCAAGCTGGAAAAGCGCCAGGCCAACCACGCGCGTTACATGGAATTCCAGCAACTCGAGAAGGAAGCGGTCAGCGTCAAGCAGTTCCTCGCCCTGGCCGAGCGCGTAAGGCTGGAACTGGAAGACCCGTTCTATTCCGCCAAGCTGATCGAGTCGGCCGAAACCCTGCTCGACGGCACCGGCTACCAGTTCTCGCGCTACAAGCCCATCATGCTGGCGGTGGACAAGAACCTCGACGACACCGACTGGCTGAGCCGCTTGCTCGACCGCGCAGCGGAAAACGCCACCGACTTCATCGCGTTCAAGGACCTCGTGGTCACCGCCGCGCACCTGCAACACCGTGAACTGGGCGTCTCCAAGGCACGCGCCTACCTCGCCGCGCGCGAAGCCGCGTTAGCGGCGGATCCGAATGCCACGGTCTACGACACCGCCAAACTCGCCGAGGCAAGCTTCGCCGCGACGCAGGATGCAACGGAAGCCGGCCGCCTGCTGGAAGCCGCGCGCGCCCAGGCCAAGGATCACTTTGCGCTCACCCACATCGGCCGGCTGTATGCGTCCATAGGCAACGACGCCCGGGCGGATGAGTTCTATGCAGCTGCCGCGGCCGCTTGCCCGAATGGCGACGCCTGCATCCAGTTCATCGACCGCCTGAAGGGCTTTGCCCTGCCCGCCGCGACGCTTAAAAAGTGGTATGCGGAATGCGGAACCCATCTGAGCAAGCCGGCCGACAAGCTGCGCTGGGCCGAGGGCATCGCCGATGCGCTCAACGACAAGGCCTGGGCTACCGAGGTGTATGGCCAGATCGCGGGCCAGTTCAGCGGCGCCGAGGCCGCGCGCTTCGAACTTTCCCGCCGCTCGCGCGCCGACCAGAATTTCTTCGGCGCCAACCGCCGCCACTAACCCGCCGTCCGGCCGCTGGGCCGGACAGCGCCGAAAGCCTGCAATACCCCTGAAAACAGCCCGGTTGCACGGGCTGTTTTTATTTGTACACTCCAGATAAAGCTGTCTTCAGGAGTGTGTGATGCTTGAACTTTCTGCTCTCATCGACACGGTGCAAAAGAATTGCACCATCGCCGACGCCCGCCATGCGCGCGACATGACGATGTGCACCTTCCTGCTGGAGATGCGCGAGTACTACCGCTGGGAAATGGAAATCCCCTACGGCGCGCGCCTGCCCAAGGACGAACTCGGCGACTGGCTGAACGCGCGCGAGAGCCTGTGGGACGCGATCGAGGAAGAGGAATTCGCGCCGCTTCCGCTCACCGAGTCCGGCATCGATCCGTTCGAAGCAGACGACATCAACCGCGCGCTGATCCCGCAAGGGCTGGTCTACAGCAGCGGGCTGGGGCATTTCCGCAAACCGCATTTCGTGCTGGCCGAACTCAAGCGCGCCGAAATGCGAGACGGCGTGCAGGTGCTGGTGGCCGGCTGCGAATATGCACGCGACCTGATCGCGCCGCCTGCCGCCATGCGCGACGGCGCCATCTTTCTGCGCATGGACGCAGTGCGCCGCCTACTGTGGAACAAGTACGAAGAATGGCAATGGAAGGAAAAGGACACCGCGCTGGGACGCGCGTTCGCACACTACGATTTCGAGCGCGACATCGAGCGTGGGCTCGACCGCATGGCGGAGGCAGAGAGCGAGGCGATGATCCTGCATGAGATCGGCGAAGCGCGCGCCGAATCGCTGCTGGGCGAAGACTGGAATGCGATGCTCGGCCAGCTCGCGTCCCGACACGCCGAACTGCTGGCGCGCGCGGTACGCGACCATCTGGCCGACTGCCTGGTGACGCTGCCGACGCTGCTCGAACGCGAGGCCACCGGCTCGCTGCATTTCTACCTGGCGAATCTTTCAGGGCTGCGTCGCGCCCTGTTCCCGGCGCTGCCGCAGGCGTACGAAGCCTGGCTCGGCAACGGCGATACCGCCAAACTGGCTTCTGTGGTGAAAACGGCCGAAGCCCACTGGCTGGATACAGCGCGCCGCCTGTCGGCAACCTATCACCGTGATCCGGCACAGGGCGATGCGCAACTCAATGCCCTGGCCGGCGGAGACCTCGCCGACCTGAAACTCTAGCCGCCATTTCATTGGGCGAAAAAAAACGGGCGCAAAACGCCCGTTTTTTTCGTCCAGTACGCGATTACGCCGGAACGGCCGCTTCCTGCCCCAGTTGCTCGGCAATCGAGTCGAGCAACTGCTGTTCCTGATACGGCTTGCCCAGGTACACGTTGACGCCGATTTCCATCGCGTGGTTGCGGTGCTTGTCCGCCGTGCGCGAGGTGATCATGATGATCGGAACCGACTTCAGGCGCGCATCGCTGCGCATCACGCGCGCCAGCTCGAAACCATCCATGCGCGGCATCTCGACGTCGAGCAGCACCACGTCCGGAATCAGGTCGTGCATCCTTTCCAGCGCATCGACGCCGTCCTTCGCACTGTCGACGCGGAAGCCTTCACGGGTGAGCAGGCGGGTGGTGATCTTGCGCACGGTGAGCGAATCATCGACCACCAGAACCAGCGGCGGCTGCAGGGCAGCACTGACTTCCACGGCCTCGGCGGGCGCCGTGCGTTCCACTACGGTACGTGGCATGCTGGCCCAGCGCAGCGCCAGCGGCACCGGGTTGAGGATCAGGATCACCCGCCCGTCGCCGCGCACCGTGGCACCCGAGACGCCGGTAATGCGCGCCATCTGCGGACCGATGTTCTTGACCACGATTTCGCGCGTACCCTCGATCACGTCGAGCAGTACGGCCGCCTGGCTGGAACCGCTTTGCAGCAGCACCACCGGGTTGTAGCGCTGCACCTCGTGCACCGCCTCGGTGTCGCCCAGCAGATGCGGCAGATAAGAGAACGGATAGCGCGCACCACGCCACGTCAACTCGCCGGCCGCCATCGCCTGTTCCAGTTCGTGCGGCTTCAGTTCCAGCACCTGCTGTACCAGCGGTGCCGGCAGCGCGTAATCGTGCTTGGCCGCCTGGATCATCACCGCCTGGGTCATCGCCAGGGTAAGCGGCAGGTAGATGTTGAATGTGGTGCCGGCGCCCGGCACGGAGACGATGTCGATACGGCCGCCCAGCGCGGAGATTTCGCTCTTCACCACGTCCATGCCGACGCCGCGCCCCGCCACCTCGGTCACCGCCTCGGCAGTGGAAAAGCCGGCGGCGAAGATCATCTGCGCCAGCAGGGTTTCGGTCGGTTCGACGCCCGGCAGCAGCAGGCCGTTGGCCTCCGCCTTTTCGCGGATGCGCGCGTAGTTGAGGCCGGCACCGTCGTCCTTCACGGTCAGCATCATTTCATTGCCGGACTGGCGCGCCGACAGCACGATCTCGCCGAATTCCGCCTTGCCTGCCGCACGGCGTATTTCGGGTTCCTCGATGCCATGCGCCAGCGCGTTGCGCAGCAGGTGTTCCAGCGGCGCAGTGACCTTCTCCAGCACCGAGCGGTCGATTTCGAGCTCGCCACCCTGGATGTCGAGCTGCGCGCGCTTGTCGACGTCGCGCGCGGTCTGCCGCACCGTACGGTACAGCCGCTCGGCCACCGAATACAGCGGCACCATGCGCACCCGCAGCAGATCCTGTTGCAGTTCGCGGTTCAGCCGCGTCTGCTGGATCAGCGCAGCATCCGCCTCGCCCAGACGGGCCAGCAGGATGTGCTGCACCGTGGAAATGTCGTTCACGCTTTCGGCCAGGAAGCGGGTGACTTCCTGGAAACGCGTGAAACGGTCGAACTCCAGCGGATCGAATTCCTCGGCCACGCCCTGCGTCTGGAAGGTCGCCTGCATCTGCGACTCGGCCTGGATCTCGACTTCGCGGATGTGGCCGCGCAGGCGCACCAGCGCTTCTGACAGTTCGTTGACGTGGCGCTTGAACGCGAACACTTCGCTCTCGATGCGCGAACGCGCAATCGCCACTTCGCCAGCCTGGTTGACCATGCGGTCGATCCAGTCGGCACGCACCCGCAGGGTCAGGGCATTGCTGTCGCGCGTGACCGGCTGCGTCGGTGCGAGCGGATCGGCCATCGTGGCGGCCACCGCAGTCGCGGACTCGGCGTGGCCCAGCACCGGTTCGACCGGCGCTTCCAGCGGGGCCGGCGTGTCTTCGATGACCGGCGCAAGATCGCCCTGCTTCAGGCGTTCCACGGCATCGGCCAGACGATCGAGCTGCGCTTCCAGCGTGTCGAAGACGTCCGTGCCTGTGCTCAGATGGCCTTCGATCACGGCGATCACGCGCGATTCCATCACGTGCGTCAGTTCACCCAGGCGCATCGCGCCGACCATGCGCGCGCTGCCCTTGATGGTATGCAGGTTGCGGCGCAACGCATCGCGGGGGCCCGCATTGGCGGGTGCATCCTTCCAGGCGCGCAGCTGCGCGCTGGTATCGGGCACCAGCGTGTCGGCTTCCTCGAGGAAAATCGGCAGCAACTGCTGGTCGATTTCATCGGCCACTTCACGCCGCTCGAATACGGGCGACGGCGTGGCGGGCTTGAAGTCCGGGACCAGCGCACTCACATCCGGCAGGCCGGGCGCCGCATCGGGCTGGCTGGCTTCGGTCGGCTCGATGGCGCTGACTGCCTCGACAGGAATTTCTTCCGGGGAAGGCGCTTCTTCCTGCATATCGGCGGCTGGTACGGCAAGTTCGTCCGACGTGTCGGTCACCGTCGCAGGGGCCGGTTCGGGTGCCAGCGGGGCCTGCTCATCCTCGAGTTCGCCCAGTGTCGCGATCAGGTCGGCCGCACCTTCGGGCAGATGCCCGCTTTCGATGCTTGCAATCATGTCGTGCAAGCGCGCGACGGTGTCCTGGACCAGCGACAGATGCGAAGACGGCATTGGGACGTGCACAAAGCGGTTCCAATACTGCTCGAGGGCATGCGACAACTCGGACAAGGCCGTGATGCCGGCAGTACCCGCAATCCCGCCCAGGGTGTGAATCGCACGGCGCGCATGCTCGCTGACCGCGCTGTTCGCAACCTCGGCGTGGCGTTCGGCCTCTTCGCTCAATACCGCCAAGCGCTGATGCGCTTCGGTCATGAAAATTTCGTAGAGGCCGGTGGAGAGACAAACCGGTCCGATGCAGATCTCGTCCGGCACATACGACCCGGCAAGGGCTTCGGCATCAAGAGGTTCGGCGTCGCCTTGCGGGGCCGCAAGTTCTGCATGCGTTTCCGCGTGCATCGCATCGGCACCTTCCTGGACGGCTGGCTCAATACCAGACGACGCCACAGGCGTCGCATATTCGATGATCGCGCCCACCTCAGGCACGGGCAGCTCAAACCGTGCCTCTTCGGCTTCAGGCTGAACGTCGTCCACCATGATCGATGCGGCATCGGCATTCGCTTCGCTGCCTGCGTGCCCGACCAACTCGACCGGAGTTTCAGCGGCGGCGGCCTCGGTAGCATCCGTCGCCTCATTTTCCAGTGCGGTGAAAGCGTCCTCATGCCCGACAACGGGCTCGGTCGCTGACAGGGCCAGCCAATCGCTTTCCGCTTCGGCATCGGCCGCAACGTCCACTTCGACTGCGGCCACCGCCTCGACCTCCGGAACGGCCGCCACGTCGGTTTCCTCTACCGCCTCGGCTTCTGCCGGCATCCCGATTTCGGCAACCATTCCGGACAAGTCCGGCGCATTCGCAGCCGGCGCTTCGGCAACATGCCCGACCGGAGCAGCAGCCTGAACCGGCGCCACATCCAGCGGCTGTCCCTGTGCTACGCGCTCGACCGCCGCCAGCAAGGCGGGAACCGGCAGGTTCGCGGACTGATTGGCCTGCAGCGCGTTCACCCAGTCCTGGAACACCCCCCGGGCACGCCCGACCAGACGCAACAGGTCGCCGCTGGCCGGCTTTTTCTCGGCCAGCCAGCCGTTCATCAACTGCTCATGCCGCCACGCGGTTTCGCCCAGTTCGTTCAGCCCGACCATGCGCCCGCTGCCCTTCAGCGTGTGGAAGCCGCGGCGGATGACTGTGAGGGAAGCCTGGTCGTCGGGGTTGCTCTGGC
>DATCSW010000005.1:0-6706 GCA_036568265.1 Thiobacillus sp. | reverse complement strand
ATCGAACAAGGTGCGCAAGGCAATCTGCAACACATCAGCCACGGCGGCACGGTGTTGTTTACCTATGGCAAAGCGCAAGACACCAGCAAGGTGGTGGCCACCACCGGCATCCGCCTGCACGCTGCCACCGGGCAAACGCACCTGCAAGCGCACAGCGGCAAGATCGACATGCACGCCGACAAGACCGTCACCGTCGCAAGCCATACCCGGATCACCGCCGACACTCCCACCAGAATCCTGCTCGCCGCCGGCGGCAGCGCGATCACGATCCAGGGCGGGCAGATCGTGCTGCAGTCGGCCGGGGCGATTAACTTGATGGGGAATCCGAAGAGCCATACGACGCCGGCAGGTGCGGGGGCTAAGGTGGAGGGGTTGGCGAAGGGGAAGATGAAGCTTTGCCCCTTGAAAAGCAGCAGTGCCGCTCGAAATGGCGGGGCCGTCGTGCCAATTAGCTAATCGACTTTAGTTACTTGCGGCACCAAGCCATGACACATTTTGAAAACGTCCCCTTACCATTTCGTTTGCTGAAAGAGCATGAGTACGCATTAATCGACCGGTGTCTTATGGGCGAGAGTCAGCAGGGCATTGCTGAAATTGCACCCGATCTCTTACCCATCGTACCCATGGGAATGGAAGGTGATATCGAAAGCCTTCCAGCTTTACTGGATTTATCCGCGCTGAGCAACGATGCACAACAGGCACTGTTCTCGTTGCTTGAAAGTAAACATCGCGCACAGGAAATATTGCCAATCGTTTGCTTATTCAAGTGCGATGCCAGCATCGAACAGTTGCACCGGCACTGGGTACAAAAAATAATCGTACAAACAACGCTGGGAAGAAAATTCCTGCTACGTAGCTATGCACCTAGCGTATTCGTTCAGTTGCAACGGATATATTCACCGGCACAAATCAGGGCTCTATTCGGCAACATAAAAGTCTGGAGCATTTACCACGATCAATGCTGGCATAGCATCACTGCGCCAGCAGTCGAGGCACCCAACCACCGCCTGATCGAGGAAACACAACTGGCACAGCTACTTCGCGTTCAGGCCATTAACCGCACCCTGGCCGAACTGACTGCACAGCCGAATAATCTGCAGGCAGACGGGACTACAGGGCCGAACTGCCAACGGTTCCACTACCGTGAAGAAGACCCAGCCGATTACTTTGCCATGAGCCGCACGGTAGACACTTTGATCGCGCGCGCACAGGCCTATGGCCTGACATCGGAAGACGATCAGGTTCTGTTCGCATTGCACGGCTGCTCCCTGTCGTCTCAGTTTGACGCACACCCTCGCATTCAACAGTTATTGGCTGAACGCGACCCGCAAGAGCAAACCTACCACGACGTTGTTGCGCTGCTGCAGCCAGAAGACTGGCAACGTATCCGCTTCGATTTACAATCACCCGCATTCCCCAAGGCATAACGCGATGACCATTCAGATAGAACCCGGCTGTGAATTCTGCGACAAACGCGGGCTCCCCGTTTTACCCGTGCGTTATGCCATTGCCCCGAAAACCGCCGGTGCTCCTTCGACCCGCGCGCTGGATGCAGACGGTAAAGCAATAGTGGGCTTGGGTAGCCATGCCCACTACACCCGGCGCCTGTTGCGCAACGGTTATTTGTATGTGTACGACGAAGCACGCAAGCGCTGGGAAGGCTACTTTATAACCAACAGCGCGCATTTCATGCGCTATCAGGTCGGCAAGCCGGTTCCGCCCGTTTACACCGCGGATAAAAAGCCATGCGACCGGGCCGGGCATCAGGAAGTCGCGGGAATGATCACCATTCCCGACCCCAAAAACGCCACCCAGGTCTGGTTTGGCTTTAGCGACGTTGAATGGACAGCTGCCGTCCTCAAAAAGCATCAAGATGCCGCCTACCGCAAAAAACACATGCAGATGCTCGACGTCAAAAAGGCACTTGCCCACGCCAAGCAGCCCAATGTGCATGCCCTCAAGGAACTCAGCGGGAAGGTGGCGGAATATGCGTGCGATCCGGCCAAAGCCCGGACTGCAGGCGGTTTCAAGGATGCAGTGTTCCCCTTCAACGCGCGCAAGCCCCAACTCGAAGAAACACTGGCCGCCGCCAACGCACTGCGAAAAGATTCGGGCATCATCCTCAGCCTGCACGACCCAGTAGGCATGGCGGTTGAGATTTCCACCGCGATGAGCCAGCACTATCAGCGCTTCATTCGGCGGCATGATTTCCAACACCCCCTGGCGGTCAGCGATACGATTGTCTCGCTGCGCAAGGCGATTGCACATCAGGCCGAACTCAGCCTGGTCGATCCGATCAGGCTCCGCGCCCGCAACATCCACGGCAGCACGGCCGGGATCTTCTTTATGGATGAGATCGACCCTCTTGCACCAGACACCCCCAACGTTTCAGTGGCCCAACTCCAAAAAGCTGCCGACAACAGCTGGAAAAAATACCTCAACAAATACGACGAACCCAAGCGCACGGCCTTTCAGAAGAGTTACGAAGAAAAGCTACAGATTTTTGATACTGAGTACATTGCCCCGCTTGCCCAGGCCCACGCCGCCTGGATGAAAAACCAGCACATGGCCGCGTATTTTGAATGCAATTACGACCCAGCCGACCCCGACAGTGGTGCGGCCTACACCGCCACCCTTACGCTTTGCATCGGCGACACGCAGGATAAAAAGGCCTGCTTCGACGTCTATGCCGACTGGCTCATGGGCGATATCACAGACAAAACCAATCTGTTGCTGCGCGGGTTGGCGCTCAACCAGGACGAGGTCGCCAGGATCATCGCCAGCGGCACGTCCAACAGCACCAACCCCAAGGCCCTGCCGTGGGACGGCATGATCGGCAACGTGGGCAAAATGGTCGGCCATGTCATCGAGGGCAAGCCTGACCTGCTCGGTACACTGATTCTGCAAGTCTCGGGGCCGCTAGGAAAACTGATCAAGCAGTTTGCCGAGAGCGGCGCGTTGCCGCAGGCGCTGATCGCTGCCGGCGTTATCAGCAAGACCCCCATCGTGCGCCTCGAAATCATGGGCAACATGGAGGAATTCCAGAAATTTCTCATCAACGAACTGATGCGCGAACAAGCGCGCGCGCAAGGCAAAATGAAGCCGCCCCACGGTATCAAGGCGGCAGTCGCGCGCGAATTAAAGCTGCTCGAGATCAAGGGCGGCAAGATCTCGGGCAGACGCAGCAAGCGCTTTCTGGCAGCGGTCGATCTGGATGTGCTCAAGGGCGTGCCGCAAAACACCGGACAGCGCGCGCAGGCCGCCGCGCTGGCCAAAGCTATCGCCAACATAAACGACCTCGAAGCGCTGGAATTGGGGCGTTGGCGCGCCGTCCTCGCGCGCGGCACCACGGTCAGCAAAACCGCCTCCCCGTTCGCCTTTGCCACACTCGGTGCCATGCTGCAAATCGTGGCCCTCACCACGTTGAGCGAAGAGCTCGACAAGGCCACGCAAAAGAAGCAAGGTATCGCCGAAGCGCAGTGGCGCTATGGCGCAGGCGTGGCGGCGCTGGCGGGGACTGCGGCGGAAACGCTGGGAGAGGCGATGGGGAAGATGCCGGCGACGCGGCTCAAGCACGGTTCGGAGTTTATAAAGAAATCTGGATTATGGCTACAACGTTTAGGCAAAGGTCTCGGTGTCGCCGGGGCGGTGATTGTGGCGGTATTTGATCTTGGGAAAGCGGCGGAAGCTTTTAATAAAGGTCAGAAGGGGCTTGCGGTTGCCTATGGCCTCTCCGCCGCCCTAGGCTTCGGCGGCGCAGTCATGATGCTCATGGGCGGAGCAATGGTAACCGGCATCGGCCTGATTCTGGTGCTACTTGCCATCGGTCTATCTTTTCTCATCGACTACATCCGCGATAACCCCTTACAGGAATGGCTGGAGGCGGGTTACTTTAAGAACAAGACTTTCAAAACCGCTGAGGAAGAACTGAACAAACTGAAAGCGGTGACCGCCTGATGGACAATCTCGGTCTACTACTCAAGTTCAAGATCAACCGCCCGCTTACTGAACAAGAGCGGACATCTCAGGTCATGCAGGACAAGCGGCTTAAGGTAGAGCCGCTCAATCAGCTCTCGACCATACGCATGAATTCGACCTATCTGGAAATGGTGGATAAATATTTTGGGGAGAAGGGATTTGTGACGCTGTTTGCGGTCGTAATGGTTGTCATCATTACTGGATTTCTAATCTATTTAGTATCAATTAGCGTCCACCGGTTTGATTCGTTACCGACCGGCGAAAAGTGGGAGGAAATTTTATTTTTGGCGATTTTTTTTGTGATGTTTCTCCCATTTATCCTCATCGCCGTCTGGCTCTTCCGTAAAGAATCCTTCGCCTACACTCACTATCCCGTCCGCCTAAACCGCAAGAACGGCAAAATCTATGTCTTCCGCCTGGACGGCACCGTGCTGGCCATGCCATGGAAGGACGTATTCTTCACGGTAGGCAAAGGACGACCGCGCAGCACTTACGACGACATTCGTGGCCACGTGCTCGACGCCGATGGCGTCACGATCAAGGAGACATTTGCGCTAAGCGACTATGACAAGTTGTCCAAAGAAGAACTGAGTGCCTATCCGGATAATGTACAGGAAACCCATCATCTGTTCAGGTACTGGGAGTTCGTGCGACGCTATATGGAAGAAGGCCCGAAGAACCTGCTGGATCACGTCGATGTTGTTATGCCAATAGCCCACAGCAGAGAAGGCGTTTGGAACAGTTTTTTACGGCTTAATACCGGATGGGCAGGCGGCTGGATCATCGCGTTACCCTTCACTCTCCTCGCCTGGCCTTTCCGCGTCCTCGCCATGCGCACCAGCAAAATCCCCCAATGGCCGCAGTGGGTGGAAGATGAATGCCAGGTGGATCCCAACGATCCGTATCAGCGAGACGAGCAGCATCCGCATCTAAGAACAGCCTGATATCTCGGAAACATGATGCGTGAAGCAAAGGGAGCTACCGCTAGCCCTCGTACCAATAAACGACGCAAATCTCCCGTTCATCGAAAAGTCAGCAGCGGAATTCGCTACTTGAACACAGACACATCGCGCTTCGCGCAGCTGGTGCAAAAACACAAGGTGCTCAAGGTACTGCTTGTGGCCACCCTTTTAATCGCAGGATTGATCACACTCCCGATCTGGTTACCTGCGTTGATGGGATTTGCGCTAAATAATATGCTCAGAACGCCGCTTGAAGAAGCTAGTCCGGCAAAAGAGCCAGAAACCAGCCCGGCAATTCCCACGTTCGTTGCAGCCGCCTTTTTACTGGCGATGATCGTTGCTGTACTGAGCAGTGGCGTCAGTTTGCTGGGGGCCTGGCTGACAGAATCGCTTTGCTTGCGGCCGTCCCGCTATGGCGGCGATGTTTGCTTCGACATGAGTACGGAGCCAGAGTCGTTTGTTTTTTGGGTATTCTTTTTTTATGTCGTATTTTGGCTCAGCACTTTCTTGGCTACAGCAACCGTAATCAAGCTGTCGAGAGAGGCCCGCCCTCCGCGTAGCGCTGATTGATGCCCTTTCATCGCGGCGACGCCACCGAGGCGCAGGACACGATTCAGCATTGGCAACCCCAGCATCAGATTGCGCCGCTGGCCTATAGCGCGCAGTCGTGGGATTACGCCACGCTCGACACCCGCCCGGTGATGGTGAGCCACGACCCGCGGCTGTCGCGAGACAACGAGCTGGCCGCGATTACCGCGCTGCTCACGGTGGAAGACGACCCCGGCCAATACAGCTGGTTTGACAGCGCCGACGGCGAACGCTATGCCACCCTCGCCCAGCAGGCTTTTGATGCGTACATGCAAACCGGATTCGGTGCCGGCACGGTGCGCAGCCTCGCACCCAGCGCGCATTTCACGCTCAGTCAGCGCAGCGGCAGCTGGGGCAGTTTTGATGCCCCCACTACCGACCCCATGGCCGCCGACGACAACGCCGTGCGCGTGCTCGCCGTGACCCACAGTGCGCGCAACAACTTTGATGCCGAATTCAGCCGCATCGTGCAGCAGGCACTGGGCGGCGGCGTACAGCACGCCGAAGGCGGCGCGCCGGCGGCCGATGCGACGAACAACAACGCCAGCGAGGCGCCGCTGTATGCCAATGTGTTCACCGTGGTGCCCGAGTCCGTCACGTGGCGCCCGCTCGCCCTGCCCGCCTTGGGACGTCGCTCGCTGGGTGCCCTGGCCCCGCTGCACGCCCGCCCCGCCCCGCTGTGGTCGGTGCCGGTGGGGGCGACGCGTCAACTCGGCGTGGCGCGCGCCACCCATTCCGGCCAGCCGCGTGCCCACACCTGCACCGCCATCGTGGTGGGCATGGACGGCAGCCCGCTCGACACCGACCGCAACCATCGCATCAAAATCCAGTATCACTGGCAGCGCGGGCAGGCCGCACACAATCGGCAAACCCACCCCAGCGGCGACTCCAACGCGCCGGCCAACGAAACCAGCAGCACCTGGGCGCGCATCGGCACGCCGCTGGCGGGGCAGAACTATGGCGCGGTGTGGATTCCGCGCATCGGCCAGGAGGTGGTGGTGGCGTTTGCCCACGGCGACATGGACCGCCCGGTGATCGTGGGCGCGGTCTACAACGGCGAAGGCACACCCGACCAGACCGGAAACACCCAACCCGGCGGCGTGGGCGCGGCCACCGGCAACGCGCCGCTGTGGTTCAACGGCAACGGCCACGCCAACCATTTATCCGGCATCGTCACT
>DATCSW010000004.1:0-147785 GCA_036568265.1 Thiobacillus sp. | reverse complement strand
GAGCGAGCAAAGCGGTTTCTTCGGACTGGCTCGTTTCCCGATCCAGATAACGCTGCCAAGCTTCATCGAATTGCGATTCTTTCATGACAATCCTCCATACAGTTGCTTGAACATCTGGCGGGCGCGGAACGTCCTCACCTTGACGTTATCGATCGTGTCGTCGAGCATCGAGGCGATCTCCTCGTTGCTGTGTTCTTCCAGGTGTTTCAAAATCAAAACCTCTCGGTAATGTACGGGCATGCGATTGAGTACCCCCTGGATACAGTCAAGCACCTGCTCCCGTTCCGCCCGACGATCGGGCCGCGTCGAATCGGCCGCAACCAGAGTGTCGCTATAATCCGCCACATCCTCGCACAGCGAGTCGGTGCCGTTGCTGCGTAACATATCGCGCGCCTTGTTGAGCGCGATCTGGCACAGCCAGGTAGAAAACGCACTTCTCCCGCCATACATATCGAGCTTCTGGTAGGCGGTGAGGAAGGTTTCCTGGCTGATATCTTGGCTCGCCTCGTAATTGCCGAGAAACCGATACAGCACGTTAAACACCTTCTGTTGATGGCGCAGAACCAGGACTTCGTACACTTCTGACCGCCCCGCCAGGCAGGCATCGATCAGCGCCTTGTCGGACATCACACGCCACCTCCCACACACATAGCCTTTATTTAATTGTTTGCCTTATTGCTTAAGACGACGAATGTGCGAGGAAAGTTACACTCCCTGGAAACCGGATGCAGCTTATGGCAGGACAAGTACATTGTTTTCACCAGAAAAACCATCAGGAACAATGGGTTGTTCTGTGTTGACTTGCCTGGAGACATTGTTTACCCAGTAAACATATTCGATGCGGGTCCAGCTGCCCGGAAACGTCAGCGTGGTCTTCCACCTGCCTGTTTCGTCCGGGCCGACCAGCGGCGTCGCCCCATGTTGCCACTGGTTGAAATCACCGATGATTTCGACCGAGCTCGCCTGTGGCGCATACAGGCTAAACGTGGCCTGGGTGTCCATTTCGTCGGCGCCAACCCAAGGCGCAGCCAGCGCAAGCACCCAAGCCACGAGTAGTCGCCGATCGACAAAAGAAAATGCAGTGCGGCTCATAATTGTCCCGACGGGCCTCTTTTTAGTTGTTGCCTCAGTGATCAGGCAAGGAAGTGGAAGCCCGCAAAATATTGAATCCAACTTATTCCCGCATGTTTGTCCGACTCACACCAACACCGGCTCTTCAAAATTTTCGGAATACCCTCTGTTGCCCTAAGCTGCTTACGGCCATCCCGGAGCAAACTTTACCGTTTACGCAGCGAATAACCGCACCAGTTCGGCGCCCGGATCAGGTGCCCGCATAAACGCCTCCCCCACCAGAAAACCATTCACCTGATGGCTGCGCATCCGTGCCACATCCTCGGGCGTGACGATGCCGGATTCGGTGATGACGATACGATCGGCCCCAATTTTCAGCAGCAGTTCTAGCGTGGTGTCCAGGTTCACCTCGAAGGTGCGCAGGTCGCGGTTGTTGATGCCTTGCAGCGGCGTGGTCAACTGGAGTGCAGCGTCGAGTTCCGCGGCGTTGTGCGACTCGACCAGCACCGCCATCCCCAGTTCGTGCGCCAACGCTTCCAGCGCCTGCATCTGCGGCAGCTTGAGCGCGGCGACGATCAGCAGGATGCAGTCGGCTCCCATCGCCCGGGCTTCATAGACCTGATAGGGGTCGATGATGAAATCCTTGCGCAGTACCGGCAGGCTGCATGCCGCGCGCGCCTGCATCAGGTAATGCGTGCTGCCCTGAAAATAATCGCGGTCGGTGAGCACCGACAGGCAGGCGGCGCCGCCGGCTTCATAACTGGCGGCGATTTCGTCGGGCTTGAAATCGGGCCGGATCACGCCCTTGGACGGGCTGGCCTTCTTGATTTCGGCGATGACCGCCGGCAAACCCGCCGCCAGCCTGGCACGCAGCGCGCCGACAAAATCCCGCGCCGGCGCCGCCGCGGCGGCGCGCGCGCGCATTTCACCCATCGGTATGGCTTCCAGTCCGTCAGTGACCTCGGCGTGCTTGGTCGTAAGTATTTTTTCGAGAATGTCGCTCATGTCAGGCTCATCGCGTCCGATTGAGAGAAGGCGCGATAGCGCTCCAGCGCCGCGCGCGCGGCGCCGCTGGCGATGGCATGCTGCGCCTGTGCCACGCCCTCCATCAGGCTGGGGGCGCGGCCCGACACGTAGATCGCGGCACCGGCATTGAGCGCGACGATCCCCGCCGCGCCGGCATGGCGATTCTCCAGCGCAGCGAGCAGCATCTCGACCGCTTCATCGCGGCCGCTCACCACCAGTTCGCTGGCCGCCACCTGCGGCAGACCGAACAGGCCGGGCTCAAGCTCATATTCGGAGACATGACCGTCTTTCAGTTCGGCGACGACGGTGGGCGACGCCAGGCTGATTTCGTCCAGCCCCTCTTCGGCATACACAACCAGAACATGACGGCTGCCCAGTTTCTGCAGCACGCGGGCCAGGGTGCCGGGCAGCTCGCGGTTGAAAACGCCCATGACCTGGTTGGGCGCGCCTGCCGGATTGGTGAGCGGACCGAGCAGGTTGAACAGCGTGCGCACACCGAGTTCGCGCCGTGCCGGCGCGGCGTGTTTCATCGCACTGTGGTGATTGGGCGCGAACATGAAACCAACGCCGAACTGCTTCACGGCCTGGGCGACCTGATCGGGCGCAAGATTGACATTGATGCCCAGCGCTTCCAGCACGTCTGCGCTGCCCGAAGTCGACGACACCGAGCGCCCGCCGTGCTTGGCCACGCGCGCGCCGCACGCCGCCGCCACAAACGCGGCCGCAGTGGAAATGTTGAAGGTGCGCGCACCGTCGCCGCCCGTGCCGCAGGTATCGACCAGATGCTCGACGCCGGCAAGCGGCACCTTGGTCGACAACTCGCGCATGACCTCGGCCGCAGCCGCGACTTCGGTCACGGTCTCGCCCTTCATCCGCAATGCCACGAGCAGTCCGGCAATTTGCGCAGGCGTGTACTCGCCGCCCATCAGCGCACGCATGGCGGCGAGCATGAGGTCGCGCGGCAGGTCGTGACGATCAAGCAGCAGCGACAGGATGTCCTTGTACTGGATCACACGCGCTCCTTCAGAAAATTTGCCAGCATGGCGTGGCCATGTTCGGTCAGGATCGATTCGGGGTGGAACTGCACGCCCTCCACGATCAGCGACTTGTGGCGCACGCCCATGATCTCGCCGTCGTCGGTCCACGCGGTGATATTGAGGCAGTCCGGCAAGGTTTCGCGTTCGATCACCAGCGAGTGGTAACGCGTCGCGCGAAACGGGTTGGGCAAGCCTTTGAATACACCGACGTCGCTGTGCTGGATCATGGACGTCTTGCCGTGCATCAATTCCTTCGCGCGCACGATCTTGCCGCCGAAGGCCTGGCCAATGCTCTGGTGTCCGAGACAGACGCCGAGGATCGGCACCTTGCCGGCGAATGCCTTGATCAGCGGCACCGACACGCCCGCTTCGTTGGGCGTGCAGGGACCGGGCGACACGACGATGTGGTCGGGCTTCAACGCAGCAATGCCGGCGACATCGATCTCGTCGTTGCGGATGACTTTGACGTCTTCGCCGAGTTCGCCGAAATACTGCACCAGGTTGTAGGTGAAGCTGTCGTAGTTATCGATCATCAGTAACATGATTACGCCACCTCCCCGCCGAACCTGGCCTGCGCCAGCTCGGCGGCGCGAATGATCGCGCGCGCCTTGTTCAGGGTTTCCATCCATTCGTTCTGCGGCACCGAATCGGCGACGATGCCGGCGCCGGCCTGTGCATACAGCATGCCGTTCTTGAGCACGGCGGTGCGAATGGCAATCGCCAGGTCCATGTCGCCGTTGAAACCCAGGTAGCCCACCGCGCCGGCATAGATACCACGCTTGCTCGGTTCGAGTTCGTCGATGATTTCCATCGCCCGTACCTTGGGCGCGCCCGACACCGTGCCAGCGGGGAAACTGGCGCGCAGCACATCGAGTGCGGACAGCCCCTGCTTCAGCTTGCCTTCGACATTGGAGACGATATGCATGACGTGCGAATAGCGCTCGATCTGCATGTGCTCGGTGACCTTGACGCTGCCGGTGACGGCGACGCGTCCGGTGTCGTTGCGTCCGAGATCCAGCAGTTGCAAGTGCTCGGCGCATTCCTTGGGGTCGGCCACCAACTCTTCGCCCAGGCGCTGGTCGTCCTCGCGCGTGAGCCCGCGCGGGCGGGTGCCGGCGATGGGACGCAGGGTGACGGTATCGCTTTCGAGTCGCACCAGAATCTCGGGCGACGAGCCGACCACATGGAAGCCGCCGAGGTCGTAGAAAAACATGTAGGGCGACGGGTTGAGGCTGCGCAATGCGCGATACAGCGACAACGGCGAGGCGGTAAAAGGACGCGCCATGCGCTGCGAAATCACCACTTGCATGACATCGCCCGCGGCGATGTAATCCTTGGCTTTTTCTACCGCGGCCTTGAACGCGGCCTCGCCAAACTCGGAAGTCGGCTCGGCCACATCGGCCACCGGCTCAACCGGCAGCGACACCGGTGCGTGCAACTGTTCGGCCAGCGCCTGCAAGCGTAAATGCCCCTGTGCGTAGGCGTCCTGCTGCATCGGATCGGCATGCGTAATGAGATAAAGCTTGCCGGCCAGATTGTCGAACACCGCCAGTTCTTCGGTCAGCATCAGCAGGATGTCCGGCGTGTGCAGCACGTCGTCCTTGCGCTTGTCGGCCAACCGCTTTTCGATGTAGCGAATGGTGTCGTAACCGAAATAGCCAGCCAGCCCTCCGGTAAAGCGCGGCAACCCGGCGACCGGTGCGGCCTTGAAGCGCGCCTGGAATTCGGCGATGAAGGCCAGCGGATCGGGCAAGCTGTATTCCTCGACCACCTTGCCATCGGTTTCTACCGTCAGCAGATGCGCACGCACTCTCAAGACGGTGCGCGCCGGCAGGCCGATAAAGGAATAGCGTCCAAAGCGTTCGCCGCCCACCACCGATTCCAGCAGGTAGGTGTAGGGCGCGTTGGCGAGTTTGAGATACACCGACAGCGGCGTTTCCAGATCGCCGGGTAGTTCGTGCACCAGCGGGATCCGGTTGAAGCCCTGTCGGGCGAGATCAAAAAAGTCTTGTTCAGTCATGATGACTCCGTGAAAAGTGAAAGGCGAAAACGAAACGTGGGAAAGCGCGTTTCAGTCACACCATCGCTTGGATTTCACGGGCATCTCCATGATCAGTTCGCCTTGCAGACGAGTTTGCTGGCTTCGACCAGGGTCGGCACCACCGCATCCAGATCGAGTTCGCTGACCGGGCGCCCGCGGTTGTAGCCGTAGGGCACGCAGAACACGGGGGAACCCGCCGCGCGCGCGGCCTGGGTGTCGTTAAGCGAATCGCCAATCAGCAGCAATTCGGCGGGTTTTACCTTGAACACTTCGCAGGCGTGCAGCAAGGGCAACGGATCGGGCTTGCGCTTGGGCAACGAATCGCCGGACAGAATCAGTTCGAAATAATCGAACAGGCCGGTGTCCTTCAGCAGCGGATGGGTGAATGCTTCAGCCTTGTTGGTGATGCAGGCCACATGCACGCCCATCGCCTTGAAGGCGTCGAGGCCTTCGACCACGCCGTCGAACGGACGCGAATGCAGCGACACGTGTTCGCCGTAATGCTTCTGATACAGGGCAATGGCTTGCTCGAACAGTGCGGCATCGGGCTCGGCATCCATTTCACCGGTGAGCACGCGCTTGACCAGCCGCGACACGCCATTGCCGATGTAGGTGGAAATGGTCTCCAGCGACGGACAGGGCTTGCCCAGGTCAGCCATCATCAGCTCGGCGGCGTGGGCCAGATCAGGCGCGGTATGGATCAGGGTGCCGTCGAGATCAATGACAACGGCTTTAATCGGAAGCGGGAAATTCATTTCTTTAGATGTCAGGGGTCAGGGGTCAGGGGTCAGGGGTCAGGGGTCAGGGATTGTGCGGTCTATGGCTGCGCATATTTCAAAGGCACGGAGCACAAAGCCTCCCTACCCCTGAATCCTGATCCCTAGTATTTAAACTTTAGCCAGTTCGGCGCGCATCGCGGCAATCACGCTGTTGTAACGCTGCGGATCGCTGTCCTTGCCCGCGCCGTAAATGGCCGAGCCTGCGACAAACGTATCCACGCCTGCACGCGCCGCTTCGGCGATGTTGGCCGGGGTCACGCCGCCGTCGATTTCGATGTTCACCTTGAGGCCGCGATCGTCGATCATCTTGCGCACCGCGCGCGCCTTGTCGAGCACGTAAGGAATGAACTTCTGCCCGCCAAAACCGGGGTTCACCGACATCAGCAACACCATGTCAATCTTGTCCAGTGTGTATTCCAGCACGTCCAGCGGGGTGGCCGGGTTGAACACCAGACCGGCCTTGCAGCCGTTTTCCTTGATCAGGCCGATGGTGCGGTCGATGTGCTCGGACGCTTCGGGGTGAAACGTGATGTAGGTGGCGCCCGCCTTGGCAAAGTCGGGGATGATGCGGTCAACCGGCTTCACCATCAGGTGCACATCGATCGGCGCGGTCACGCCATGCTTGCGCAGGGCTTCGCACACCAGCGGACCGATGGTGAGGTTGGGCACGTAATGGTTGTCCATTACGTCGAAGTGAACAATGTCGGCGCCGGCGGCGAGGACCATGTCCACTTCTTCGCCCAGTTTGGCAAAGTTGGCGGACAGGATGGACGGTGCGATGCGATACGTCATGTGAGGCTCCGGGAATTTGAGAAAACCCCGTCATTTTAGCAGCCCGCACGTCATTGCGTTACACTCAACGCATTCCAATATCGTTGGGTATTCCCGTGGCAGAAGGCACCAAATATCACATCAGCATCAACGTCGACACAACGTATCTCGCCGAACAGAGCGATCCTGCGTCTGATCGTTACGTATTTGCCTACACGATTTCCATTGCCAATACTGGCACCGTGGCCGCGCAATTGATCTCGCGCCACTGGATTATTACCGATGCGGAAAACGTCACACAGGAAGTCAAAGGCCTGGGCGTGGTGGGTGAGCAGCCGCTGCTGCAGCCGGGTGAAAGCTTTGAATACACCAGCGGCACCGCGATGTCGACGCCGGTAGGCACCATGCATGGCACCTATCAGATGGTGGCAGAAGACGGCATCAAATTTGACGCCGAGATCCCCAAGTTCACGCTATCAATGCCGCGTGTGCTGCACTGAACGGGCATTACACCTGAGCTTCACTACTTCTTCATCGTCCACCAGACGATGAATATGAACAGCCCCAACGCAATCCCTGCCTCCAGCAACAACCACTCCAGTCCCTGGCTATCCATTAGCGTGTGCTCTCCATTGTTATACTCGGCGTGTGTTTTTGATGTGAGCCATATTCACCTGTGAAGCTGTTACGCGCAAGCCCTTGGTTACTTGTCCTGTTGTTGTCGGCTTGCGCGACACAACCGCCTACGGTCCCGCCCGCACCTTTGCCGGTACCGGTACCACCTGCGCCTCTGCCCGTACCGGTGCCGCCACCCGTACCCCAACCTGTTCCGGCGCCACGCCCCACCCCAACGCCCGCACCTGTTCCCTCGCTGGCCGTAGCTTACCCCACGCTCAAGCCGGTTGAATGGAGCGCTGTGCCATCCTGGAAAGAAGATTCGGTTAGCGAAGCCTGGGGGGCTTTTCTGCAAAGCTGTTCAACGCTGATCAAACGCGCTGCCTGGCAAGGCGTCTGTTCCGAAGCGGTGGACATGACAGCACCCGACGATGCGACCGCCCGTGCGTTTTTCGAACAGCGTTTCCAGCCTTATCAATCCACGCAGGAAGACGGCAGTGTCGAAGGCATGGTGACCGGGTATTACGAGCCACTATTAAAAGGCGACCGCGTACGCACCGCGCGTGCACGCTTCCCGTTGCTTGCGGCACCGGATGATCTCATCGCGGTGGACCTGGCAAGCGTCTATCCCGAACTCAAAAACCTGCGCCTGCGCGGCAAACTGGTGGGCAACAAGATTGTGCCCTACCCCACGCGCAAGGACATCGAAGCAGCCAATGGCAGCTTTAACGGCAAACCCATAGCCTGGGCCAACGACCCGGTGGATTTGTTCTTCCTGCAAATTCAGGGATCGGGCCGGATCGAGCTGCCTGACGGCGTTCACATGCGGGTTGGATATGCCGACCAGAATGGTCATCCTTATCTGTCGATTGGCAAATTGCTGATTGAGCGCGGTGAATTAAAACTCGAACAGGCCTCGATGCAGGGCATCAAGAACTGGGGGGTTAAAAATCCCGACAAGTTGCCTGAGCTTCTTGCCAGCAATCCGAGCTATGTTTTTTTCCGCGAGTTGCCACCGGGCTTGCCAGGCCCATTGGGCGCGCTCGGCGTACCGCTCACGGGCGAACGCTCGATTGCGGTCGACCCGCGTTTCCTGCCACTGGGCGCGCCCGTGTTCCTCGCCACCACGCAACCCAACTCACCACAACCGCTGAACAAACTGATGATGGCGCAGGACACGGGCGGCGCCATCCGCGGTGGGGTGCGAGCCGATTTCTTCTGGGGTTTTGGCAATGCAGCGGGAGAACTGGCTGGACGTATGAAACAGCGCGGCCGCATGTGGGTGTTATTGCCTAAATGACCTAACGCCCTGGCTGAGCACCTATTGTGTTCAATAACCAGGGCCTCATACGGCCGTCATCTGGCAAGCTGCAAACTCAGTGCAATAAGTCAGCCAGTTCGTCTGCGTGCTCTTCTTCCATCGCCAGAATACCTTCCAGCATCACTCGCGTGGTCGGGTCATGCTCTGCAAAATAGAGAATCATTTCACGGTAGCTTTCTATTGCGATTCTCTCAGCCACCAGATTTTCACGGATCATGTCTTCCAGCTTGTCGCAGGTCACATATTCTGCATGTGACTTTTGCATGAGTATGTCCGGGTTGAATTCCGGATCGCCACCCAGCTGCACGATACGCTTCGCTATCAGATCAGCGTGCGCCAGCTCTTCATTGGAATGAACCATAAACTCCTGTGCAATGGGATCCGCGTTGATCCCCTTGGCAACAAATGAATGTTGACGATAGCGCAAAGTGCAAACCAACTCGGTTGCCAGTGCATCATTTAAAACCTTGACCGCAGCTTTCGCATTCAATTTGTAATCACCGGTCATCGCGCCTTCTTCGATATGTTTACGGGCGCGCGCCCGGATTGTTTTGACGCTGGACAAAAAATCGCCGGGATCAGTAATAGCTGCAGATGGCTTTTTCTTGACGGCTTGAGTAGCGGCTTTAGTCATTGGGGACTCCTGAGAAATGTATGGAAGAGATCACAGGAAAAAGCTACATCTGTTTCTGAACATCTTGCGCGGCATCCTGTACTTTTTCGCCGCCTCGCTCCAGGTCCTTACCTGCACCTGCTACGGTATTGCAGCCGGCAAGTACTACAAAAACGGAAGTGATGAGTATGGTCAGTAATGGATTCATATTGCTCTCCTGCGTTAAGAAAATTGCGTGCCTATCATGGCCACTGGTTTGGGATACCATCCACCAGTTAAACCATCGTATGATTTAGCCTTGAATCAGTCTGTCAGATGACGCGGAAACACTTGTCGGAAGATTCCTGCGCTTCCCTTGCGCGAGCTAATCAGAAGGATCAAGCAATGCCGAATACGAATATCAAAACACCACACAAGACTGCAAAGGCGCTACGCGATCCACTGCACACCAGTTCGCACATTTACTTGGCCATAGGTATCGCCACCCTGATCGCCATGCTGGTTTCAAGCTATCTGCAAGCCACGGCGGGACTGGATGCCTTGAAACAATTTGGAGTTGTGAGCCAGAAAGGGAACAATCTGGACCAACTGAAAAGACTGCTACTCGATGCGGAATCAGCCACTCGGGGCTATCTGTTAACACGCGACCCTTATTATTTGCGCCCCTACGGAACAGCGATCCCAAGTATCCGCGACGCGATGGTGGCGATTGAACAGGATTACACCGATCGTCCCGAGATGCATGCCTCAGCGATCGAGCTGATCAAGCTTGCTCAGAAAGTCACGCTGATACTTGAAACCACCATCTCACAGGCGCAGCAGGGCATCGCAATCGATAACAACTGGCTGGAGGTTGACAATCTGGCGATGGAAACCTATCGCAGC
This sequence comes from Thiobacillus sp., assembly GCA_036568265.1. Taxonomy (GTDB): domain Bacteria; phylum Pseudomonadota; class Gammaproteobacteria; order Burkholderiales; family Thiobacillaceae; genus Thiobacillus. The sequence continues at coordinate 137,626 of DATCSW010000004.1, read as the reverse complement.
CACCACAGCGCCCTCAAACAAGAGGTGATCGAATATAACGCGCTAAACGTTGAACAATCGGCTGCCGGCTTCCAGAACTCGCAAATCATCACGGTGCTGCTTGCATTGGTGTCCCTGCTATTGCTTATATTGTCCGTTACCCAAAAACAGAAAAAACAGGAGTTGCAAGAAAGAATCAACGACTTGCTGCTGAAAGAAAACGAAAAACTTGAACGCGAAGTTGAAATCAGAACCCAGGAATTGACGAATCTGGCCACCTATTTAACGAATGTGCGCGAGACTGAAAAGCTCAACCTGGCGCGTGAGTTACACGATGAACTCGGCGCGCTGCTGACTGCAGCCAAACTCGATGCCGACTGGGTTGAACGCCACATCCCCCCTGATGCGCGTGAGTTGATCTCTCAAAGAATTACTCGACTGCGGCGCACGCTGACAAGCGGAATCACGCTGAAACGACGGATTACCAATGATCTGCGCCCCGCGTTACTAACCGACCTGGGTCTGTTGGAGGCCGTAAACGCGCTGATCCGTGATTTCCGGCAGGCAAACGAGATCGAACTCAATCCCGATCTGCCATCAATTGAACCCGAATTCTCAGAAGCCGTTTCGCTTAGCCTGTTCCGCATCATTCAGGAGGCCTTCACAAACATCCAGAACTACGCTCAAGCGCGCCATGTCAGTCTGTCCTTATCCGTCACCGATACAACCATCAAACTATTTATCAGCGATGATGGCATTGGATTCGATATGGCCTCACCCAAAATTGCACGGCATGGTCTTGCTGGTATCAAGCACCGGGTATTTACGCATGGTGGAAAACTCGACATTCGATCGACCCCAGGTGCGGGCACTTCCATACTGGTGGAGCTACCCATTTAAAAACGATCTATCAAGGGCCGTCGATATTCTCAGGAAAAGGAGTTTTTCTGCTGCGCCATGTCTGCCACGTAGTCCATCAGCTGACTCACGTCCAGCGATTTATCAAAAAATGCGTCCATCCCAAAATGCTCACAGCGCTGGCGCATGCTTTGATGTGCAAAATTGGTCAGCACCACCTTGCGTGGCGAGCCATATTGACCTGAATCTGTCTGCAGCGCGTCCAGTACGCCAATACCACTGCCTTGTTTCAATTCAATATCGATTACAACCAGATCGATCGGCAGTTCGGCAAGCTTCTGCAGCGCTTCGGTTTCACCATCCGCACAGCCACAAAACTCGACGCCTTCAAGCTCGCTGAACATATCCATGAGCAATTCCTGCAAAAGCGCAGAGTCCTCAATCAGAAATACTTTCAACGAAGAAGTTAAATTCCGCATTCCGTGTCCGGTCTTGGCCGGGCTACTGTTATTGAGTGATGAGGCCGTGCCGCAAGGCATAAGTTGCCAATTCTGCATTGCTCGCAACACTGAGTTTCTCAGTCAGTCTCGAACGATACGTGCTGATGGTTTTAACGCTTAAATTCAATTGAGCCGCTATATCCGATACGCTTTCCCCACGCGCCAACCTGAGAAAAACCTGAAGCTCACGGTCTGACAAGGCATCATGGGGTACGCCACTGCGTGCTCCACTCATTTCATCGGCAAGTAATTCTGCCACGCGTACCGATACATAACGACGTCCATTTGCCACGGTATGAATCGCTCGCAGCAGTTCATCCTGATCACAATCCTTGCACAAATAGCCGTTGGCGCCATTTTTAATCATGGACAAGGCATAGCTCTCCTCAGGAAAACCACTCAGGATCAAGACCCTGACGTTGGGATGCCTCTGGCGCACCGAGCGCAAGACATCCACCCCGTTTTTCCCGGGTAGCGATATATCAAGCAACAGCACATCACACGGTGAAGTACGTAATAAAGCGAGTGCCTCATCTCCGTCCCCTGCTTCGAAGCTGACCGTGATCGTGGAGTCTTCGCTCAATAGTTCACGAAAACCGGTTCGAACGATCTGATGATCGTCCAGGATGGCGACCTGAATCATGCCCATATCCTCTTTAGATGTAACACGATCGATCCTGATGCTGACGATTCTGGTCTTGATTCATGGCCTAACGACCACGCATCAAATTGACCACGAAGGTTGCAATCGCCATCACCAGAAACACCACAAACAGAATTTTGGCAATTCCTGCTGCACCGGCTGCCAGACCCGTAAATCCGAGTACAGCCGCAATAACCGCAATAATAAAAAAGACGAGCGCGTAATACAACATGGTGGCCTCCTAGACTTGGCATGTCCAAACCACCCCAGCTTCCTGGACGGTGATATGCACACTTTCTGAATGATTCAGTAGTCCTAGCTTAGACACTTGAGTCCCCGCCACTATAAGTCCCCACCTAATTCCTTGTCAGAAAACGCTGACAACATGATGGCCAACACACGCGCTCTGGCACTACCCAAGCCGCATACAAACGCGTTCCGCCTTATCGGTGACCGAACAATAACCGGTGCCACCCCCTATCAATCCGTTCTTTTCGAGAACATAGCAAGATGCCGGTTTTGAAGAGATGCTGATGGGCTCAGTGGATACCCCTGTCTCATCAACACATATAGACAAGCACAAGCTGGCTCTGCTGGTACTTGTCAGACGCTTCCTACACAGACTGGGTGCGTTAGCGGACATGCCAAAGCGGTTGCATCCCATATGGCCCGACGGATGGCTGACATAAGCTTGAGTCAAGCAGTCATGTTGCTGCTTACGTATCAAAAACCATCATGACCCATCATCCATCACGATTGATTTTCAACCAGGAGTCCACCATGGAAACAAATCCCCTGAGCAACAAGACCAACACTCCAAACGAGCTAAGCAATAGCGCGGCTTCCGAGCATGCCAAGCGTTCGATCGAGGAAGCTCGTGCCGGTGCCGAAGAACTTGCAGCTCGTGGTAACGCGGCGTTACGCAGTGGCACGGCTCGGGCACAAGAAATCATCCATCAGACCAGCGATCAGGCGGCGCATTATGTCCAGGAAAAACCGCTCAAAGCACTCTTGCTGGCTGCCACAGCCGGCGCAGCGATCGCGTTGCTGGCCAATGTGATTGGCAAACACCATGTCCATCGTTAACTGATCGCAGTCCGGCCAACGGAGACTCATCTATTCTATGTGGCCCCCTCTATTCAAGGTGCTACTCAATGAGCCCGCGTTACTAGCAAGACATGTCGCCGCTTATACCGCACTCGTCAAGCAGGATGCACATGTGCTCTATGTGCATCAGACACGACGAATCGGATACCTGCTGGTTTTGGTGGGCGGCGTCATGTCAAGCCTGTTGTTTGCGGGCATTGCGCTCATGCTGTACGCGGTAACAGGGAATACGCATTGGCTGTTATGGGGTGTGCCAGCGGTGCCGCTGGCTGGGGCGCTCGTCATGGGCTGGCGCCTGTGGCGTACCCCTGCAAGTGGCTCGTTCCCCCGCACACGAGCACAGCTCCATCAGGACATCCAGCTATTTGACAATCAGGAGCCCAGGTCATGAATACGTTGCACGACACAACCACACAGGAAAACCTGCCCCCTATTCCCTCTGCCAACGCAGCAGGGCTCCTGGAAAACAACCGGGAAATCTTGCGCCAACGTTTATGGGAAACCCGTGCCCGTGATGACTCAAGCGTAATGGGGTATCTCGGCGCGATGACGGATAGTGCTGCCCCGGCAGCGCGCCAATGGGTGCGACAGCACCCCTATGCCAGCCTGTCTGCTGCAGCACTGACTGGCGCGCTGCTGGTTCGGCTCAAACCCTGGAATGCATTGGGCGGATCCATCCTGCTTGGGCTGTTGGTTCGTCAGGCACTTGCCGCATCGTTGTCACATGGCGGCCAGATTCTGAGCTTGCTTTTCAAAAACACCACCCAATCAACGCACCGCCCCAACCCTAAACAGTTCCCAGCGGATAGGTAAATGCGCATTCATTTTTACGATACGCGTCATGCAAACATAAGCCCCAAAAATGTGCTGCTTCTCAAAGATCATCAAATGCATCACAGCATGCGGCCTGATTGGGCTGTCTACCTCCTGTGCCAGTCTGCCTGGCATGGGTTCAGCCGCTGTTGTCAAAAAGGCTAACGCGGTGCAATTCGAAAACGCACAAGGCCCCGTATCAGCGAACACAAGTTCGGCCATCCTCAAAGAACTCACAAACGAGGCGGGTCGTCGCGAGATCCTGGAAAGGCATCTCGCGTTCGCACAGAACGTTAATCGTGACAGCCCGCTGGTTACAGGCAACCGCTTGACCTTGCTGAAAGATGGGCCCGCCACCTATCAGGCGATGTTTGCCGCAATACGCGCCGCTCAGGACCACATCAACCTGGAAACCTACATCTTCGAAGACGGCGAGATCGGAACCACATTCGCGAATCTCTTGCTCGAAAAGCAGGCGGCCGGCGTACAAGTCAATATTATTTACGACAGTGTCGGTTGCCTGAATACACCCGCGGAGTTCTTTGAACGTCTCAGTGCGGGAGGCATTCAATTGCTTGAGTACAACCCGGTTAATCCTGCCAAGGGAAACAAAAACGAATGGACACTCAATAATCGCGACCACCGCAAGCTGCTGGTGGTCGATGGGAAAACGGCTTTCCTCGGTGGAATCAACATCAGCGAATCGTATTCCCGAGGATCGAGCTCATCCGTACGCCGCGCACGGAATACTGCAGACGCAAAAAAGTCTGAGGCCGGCTGGCGCGATACCCATTTGCAAGTCAAGGGGCCTGCAGTAGCAGAGTTTCAGAAACTTTTCATGGACACCTGGAGCAGACAGGAAGGCCCACCTTTAGCATCCAAACAGTATTTCCCGAAAATCGAGGCCCAAGGTGACGAAATCGTCCGGGCGATTGGCAGCCGATCCGACTCCGATGAGTCGCCCATCTACCTCACGTTGCTCTCTGCAATCGAGCATGCGGAACGCCATGTGCATTTGACCAATGCCTATTTCGTACCCGACCCCGAGTTACTCAAAACACTCACTGATGCGGCCCAACGAGGGGTGAACGTGGAACTCATCCTGCCCGGTCAAACCGATTCATGGATGGTTTTTCATGCGGGACGTTCACACTATGCGGAATTGCTGGATGCGGGTGTCAAGTTGTACGAAAGGCGGGGTGCCGTTCTGCACTCGAAGACCGCCACAATCGATGGCGTGTGGTCCACAATCGGATCAACCAATCTGGACTGGCGCAGTTTTTTGCACAACGATGAGTTGAATGCCGTCATTCTGGGGACCGACTTTTCTCAACAAATGAATAATCTGTTTGCAGAGGACAGGGCGCAATCGACTCCCATAGACCCGCAACAATGGAAGCACCGTTCACTACTGCTTCGGCTTAAGGAATGGCTGGCTGTTCGCTTCGAATACTGGCTTTGACCGACCTGGCTCTGGAGTGTTCGGCCGTTTACGTTATAGAGTCGACCTGTCTGGCGAGCATTCGAATACCGGGTGATTCCGGACAAATCGACAGGACTAAGTGATGACTCACTTCAGGTCAGCCTAACCCCACTTTGATGTGTATATCAGTTTGATCCTCTTCCATCACAAACCACTTGAGTGTGCTTCGGACGCGATTCGACAAGCAGCAGAAACGTCCTACACTGCCACTAAAGACAGAACGAATGAAATCCACATGCCTCTGATTCAGCCTGAATCCATCCAGCTTGATCTGTGACTGATTTCATATGACCCAACGAAAGGATCACAATGCATCGAATCAAAGCCAATTGCGCCAAGCTTATGCTGCCCAACGAGCCACTCGTCCGGATATGCGCGCTTATCGGTTTGCTGGCGCTTGCGCTTGGGTCGACACACGTTAACGCTGACGAGGCGGCCGGTGCTGCACTCGCGCAGAAAGGAGCCCCCGGTGTCCTCGCATGTGTGGCCTGCCACGGCGCAAAAGGCGAGGGGCAAGCCGCAGCGGGTTTCCCTCGCCTGGCGGGACAAAACCAGGCCTATCTTGAAAAACAGTTGCAAAACTTTGCCAGCGGTAAACGCGCCAACCCTCAAATGGCACCGATTGCCAGTGGCCTGAAACCTGAACAGATCAAGGCTGTGGCCGCATATTATGCAGGGCTGCCCGAGTGGAAACCTGCTACAGCTACCTCTCCCTCAACACCCGAATACAAACTGGGCGAAATACTGGCCACGAAAGGGAAATGGCGAGATGGCATGCCAGCATGCTTTGCCTGTCATGCTGCAGGTGGCACCGGCGTCGCCCCTCACTTTCCATCGATAGCCGGACAACCTCGCAATTACACAGCAGCACAGCTGCTGGCCTGGCAGTCCGATTTGCGCAGTAACGACCCACAAAACCTGATGAAATCAGTAGCCGTCAAATTGACCAAGGCTGAAATAGCAGCAGTCAGTCTCTATCTTGAGAACCCCGCAGCGACAGGAAAGGGCGAGTAATGTCCAACCGAATTCAAGACTGGTTTGCCAGCCAGAAACAGACCCGTAAATTCCATCCTTCCTGGATCGTGATGGTCGTGGTCATCACGCTGGCCGTGGCAACTGTGGTCTGGTTTTCAACCCAGCAGCTTGAAAAAGACCTGGCCCAAGAAGAGACACACCCGTCTGCAGATGGGGCGCCATTGACCACGGGCCATGAACAACCGCTCGATGCTTCGCTTCAGGGCACTCAAGCTTCTTCAGACGCCCCACTGCAAAACGGCACACCGTCATCCGGACAGGCAGAATCAGGCTTGCAGCGAGCGGTATTTGTGCCCCCCGATCCGGACAGCATTCCCGCTGGTGAATTTGGCGACGCGATCCGTCTGGGCAGAAATATCTTCAACGATACGCAGACTTATGCGCGGGCATATGTCGGCAACGGACTCAATTGCGTCAACTGCCACCTGGACGAAGGTCGAAAAGCAGACTCTGCACCGTTGTGGGCGGCCTATGTCATGTACCCGGCCTATCGCCAGAAAAATCACAAGGTCAACAGTTATGAAGACCGCCTGTCGGGTTGCTTCCGTTTCAGCATGAATGGCAAGGCCCCTCCACCCGGAAGCAAAGAACTGATTGCACTCACGAGCTACAGCTTCTGGCTCGCCCAAGGTGCCCCCACCGGGGTAGAACTGGCGGGGCGCGGTTACCCCAATCTGGAAAGCCCGGCGCAAACTCCGGACATCCAACGCGGCCAGGCCGTCTTCGAGGCCAATTGCGCCATTTGCCATGGCGCCGATGGCCAGGGCACCCAGGCCAAAGGGCGCTATGTATTCCCGCCTTTATGGGGCCGCAATTCGTTCAATGGTGGTGCGGGCATGTCAAAAGACAGTAACGCGGCAGGCTTCATCAAGGCCAACATGCCGCTCGGTCAGGGCGGCATACTCAGCAACCAGCAGGCATGGGACGTTGCCAAGTTCATGAACAGCCACAGCCGCCCGCCAGACCCCCGAACACTCAAGCAATAGCCAGCCCAGCTGCAGACGGGCGACTAATAGCGGCCTGAACGGTGATCGACATCAACTGCAACAAATCGATTACCGTACAGGCAGCTTCGCCGGTTGGTCGTCCTCAAATAATGACTCAAATACCTGCCGGACTGCTTCCTTGTGCTGATCCAGCACTAAGCCATGCTCTGCCCATTGCATGGCAGTGATTCCCTGTTTTTTAGCTGTGCGCGCCAACGTGTCCCCGCCACGTCCAGCAATCACTGATAGCAGTTTTTGCATGCGGATCAGCACCTCCACCGTACCCGCGCCATCACGCGCAATGGGATCAAAACCCTGGCGCACAAAATCAGCCTCATTCAGACTGACCAGCGTGAGTCGATCGTGGTCTGGCGGTTCCGCCTCATCAGATTCGGGGTACACATCAACAAGCACCCGCGTCATGGCGTTCATCACCGCGATAGCCGTGCCAGGATCATTGACTGCAGGAGAGAGTGCGCGCTGTGCAACCTCACTGAGCACAATCAGACCGAAACGGGGATCCTGATCGAAACTGCGTGTGTTTCCTATTACAAAAGCATCACGCAAGCGATCGGTTTCGGTCGTCCAGACACCCTCGATAGTCAGCAACACGGTTCCCGCATTTACAAATGACCCGGGACGTTCGCGTATGTGCATCAGCACTTGAGCTATACACGCTTCCTTTTGCAGCAATTGCATATCGATGTGCTGAACATAACCGACTCCGCTCGCATACACATGCATGCCTTCAGGGCGTTCCTGCGCACCTGTACGCGCACCCAGGCAAGGGGCGTGCCGATGCGCACACATGGCCGTTGCGGCAGCTTTTTCTATCTTGGCCAGCGTATTGCTCATACGACCCAGCGACGACAAGGTCTTGACCCAGCGTATCAACGTCACGATCAAATAGGTGAGTACGCCCAGGGTACTGATGAACAACAAAAAACGTCCGGTCGATCCGTAATACCCCATGCCCAGAGCAGTCTTGGCGATCAGGGAATAAATAAAAGCCGAAATAAAGCTGGCAATGGCGGTGTGCGTCCCTTCATCCCCGATCACCAGTTCGCTTGCCCGCGGCGTGGCGGCTGAAGATGCCGAGGCGAAGGCCGCAACCATGATCGACAAGGAGAACGTACTGACGGCCAGCATGCTCGATGCGATCACCCCCAGTAAACTGTCCAGCGTTTCAAGATCAATATCGGGTAAGACACCCGGCTTAATCAAATGATTGCCGGCTGCCGCCAGCAAAGCAAACAGCACTGCGAGCACACTGCCCACAGCAGGTTTGAGCCACAAACCATTCTCTTGATTCCGCAACCAAAGGATCAGTCGGTACACCTGTTTCCCTTTATACAAACACCCATACAGGTAAAACCCTGGCGTGCATCTGTTTAAACAGCAGTGGCCAGAACGGGATGGCATTCCAATTATCGGAGTGCCCTTGGACATTCGATATAACTGTAATAACTGTACTGGCAACGTCGAACTTGCAACATAGACGGCCCATCTCTTAAACCAACTTGAAAACGTCCTGCCTCGTTGGTGTCATGCCGTTGGGCCACCCGATGGGAAATCCAGTGGCCATGGGCAGGTCATCACAGCCGGTGAATGGCTAATTCAGAGCCTGGTTATAAAAAACACAGGGCGATTTCACGTAACGACCCGTGAAACCGCCCATCAGGAAGGATGTCCGAACACATCGCCTATGCAATCACTATCCAGACACAAGCTTCAGAATAGCATTGCAGAGATGGCTCGAATTAATGAAACCAATCGTCTCTGGCCTGGTTCTGCCATGTGTCGATCTGCTTCTCGGCATCGTCTTTGCTGACGCCATAGCGTTCCTGGATTTTTCCAGAAAGCTGCTCACGACGGCCTTCGATGACATCGAAATCGTCATCTGTCAGCTTACCCCACTGTTCCTTGACCTTGCCTTTAGTCTTTTTCCAGTTACCTTCAATAATGTCCCAGTTCATGTCTATCTCCTTTACTTGAAACGACTCTTACACAACACACCTACACCAACCACGCACGCGAAAACCACGTGCGTATCTCAAATCACGGTCTAATCACGATATCGTTCTTGACTGACCGAACATGTTTCACACTACGAGCAATGGATTCAGCCGTCGAACGCTCGCTGGCATTTTTGGCAAAGCCGGACAGTTGAACGGTTCCGTTCAGGGTTTCGACGCTAATCGCCATAGCGCTCACCACCGGGCTTTCTGCAAAACGCGCTTTGACCTGAGTGGTAATGGCCGAATCGTCTACGTACTGCCCAACAGTCGATTGATCGCGCGTGACGGCACAGCCACCCATTACCAGGGTGCTCGCCACCATCGCAGCTGCGAGTAACTTACCGGCATATACATTCATTTTCATTTCCTTTCATATCAAATCAATAATTGACTCGCGACACAGGGATACTGCTCTCCAGACTTGAGTTCACCCCGGAAGAGTGGAGATGAAACACCGCTAGAATGCCCGGTATCCCATCACTCCTGCCAGAATGGCCAGTACCAGTAGAACCAGAAAAACATAAAAAATTATTTTTGCGATACTCGCCGCACCTGCTGCTACTCCAGTAAATCCCAGCACCCCCGCGACAAGTGAAATCACAGCAAATATAAGCACCCACTTCAGCATGTTTTTTCTCCCCCAGTGAATGGCCACAGACAGCCATGTGGTCAATATATGAGGCCATGCACGGCGGCCCTATAAGAAGGCAGCGCTTTAGCATGTAGGACTCTAGGAGGTTTGGTTCTGACGCTGTTTACCGCACGCGTTCAGCATGCCACCGCAGGCTGGTTTCCCAGGAGGGTGACAATGGATGATGAAGGTGGATCAAACGCGCTAAGCGTAATACGTCAGCGCAAGTCTTACAGGCAGACCGATGATCGGGTGTGATTCAAACGAGATTAATTACTCATGAATTCAGCGACGGGCCTGAATTCATCGACATGGTCACAAATCGATTTGATTGCCATCAGGATGGGCATGCCAAGCAGAAGACCCCAAACGCCCCACAGCCATCCCCAAAACAATACGCCCAGGAAAATCACGACCGCATTCATGCGGCACGCCTGGCCCGTCAACCATGGCGTGAGCAGATAGCCCTCCAGGGTATTAATGGTGAGTGAAATCCCGGCTACGACCAACGCCATGCTCAGACTCTCAAATTGAATAAAGCCCACAATGGACGTGGTAGCCGCAAAGATGACCGGGCCCAAATAAGGAATGGTATTCAGGATGGCTGCGGTCACACCCCATACGGCTGCGTTCTCAAATCCGATCGACAGGAATGCCAGCCATATTGCAACGCCAACCATGGCACTGGTCAAAAATTGAACCAACAAGTAACGCTGAACCTGGCTGCTAATTTGATTCAGCATTTGAATCGTGATTCTTTTTTTGCTCAACGTGGGGCCGGACAGCTTGACCAGCTTGCGCCGGAAGACATCGCCTGACACCATCAGAAAATAGGCCAGAAAAAATACCAGGACCGCCAATCCCATAAAGGAGATCAGGCCTCGCGTGCCATTCCACAGGAAATCTCGAATACTGAATTTTGGTTCTTCGATCTGCACGCGTGCTACACCTCGCTGGATAGCCGGTGCGCCCGCTCCTGTCTCGCTTGCGGCACGTTCGATCTGGGTGGCTGCCTTCTGCACATTTTCAATTGCACCTTTAGAGGAGCTACCCCATTCCTTTTTAAGGGTTTGACGGAATTTCTGGGCGGCTTGCGGCAAGGTCTCGATCATGCTCGATGTTTCATCCTTGAGCGAATAGACCAAAGTACCCGCTCCGCCGACGATCAGCATCAGAACAAGGCCTGCACCCAACACGCGGGGAAGGCGCCACCGCTCCAGCAAATTAACAATAGGGGAAAGTGCGTAGCTGATGATGACCGCAAACACCAAAGGAATGAAAACGGCCCGCGCCCAGTCCAGCACGAAAATAACCGCAAAAACGGTCAGCAATAGCAGCGGGATGTTGTGGGAATCGAATGGGCCACGCCCGTTGGTCGCCCCAGCCTCCAGCGGCACGCCTGGTTTGGCTTCATTGTCGGTAGTTGTAGTGTGGTTAGGCAGCATCGATTATCCCGATTGGTTGAGCATTGAGCGGGCGGTTTACTGCGAACCATACGGATTGTTCCAGGCGCACATGGGTGCTCTCATGTAACGGTCTCAGCAAGACCTCGAGCGAGAGGGATGCCAGTTTTCGATGGCAAGTCCTTGGCAGATGATACAACCTGATCAACCCAACCTGGCTTTTCCATCATCATCAAACACACGAAAGCTTTCCGCTTACCCTCCGGGTCCAGACAAGTAATCGTCTAACGAACGCGACCAGTCGCGTCGGCCGCTCCAGATCAGTAGCCAGCCGCAACACGGTGAGGCTGACATGTTCGACAGGGCTGACGTTACTTAATCAGAGCACCGATATCGACACGGCAACTCAGAATGCCGTACCGAATCCCTCGTCGGATGCCAGCCTCAGGGCAGGCAAGCCTGCTAACTCGTGGATCGGCATGAGCACCCCGCGCATGCCAGGCATGGCATCAAAAAGCATGTATAAATATTTGCTTCCGCCTTTAGAAGCAAAGGCTTCTTCCAGAAAACGCATGTGTTCATGCGCGGCCAGACAATCACGCGATTTGCAATCCTGCTTGTAATGGTCCACCAGACAAAAAATCACGTCCAGATGTTCGTCAGTCAAATCGAAATGCAGGGATGCAGCATTTCGATTAATCGTTTCTGCCAACTTGTCGTGGTCCATATCTCTCACTGCATCGTAAATCGGAATTTCACCGTCATGAGTCATCGTATTCTGAGCTTGGTTCATGGTTTGGTTCATGGTAGCGCCTCAAAAATTTGAAAATCGAAACCGAAGCTGGCTGCTCAAGAGACAGCCCAACGCATTGATTAAAATATGATCGTCAATCAAGAATCAGGAGTTGAACTGCCATTGAGTTGAAACCACCCTCATCGTGATGGCCTCTTCCTGAAAGCTGAAAGACTAATCAGATGCGCCGACTGCAACCAATCGATGGCGGCACCTTGAGCACGAGCCTGTAGAAACCAGGCCAATTTCCAGATACCGCCTGGATGTCAGCCTGGCGTTAAAACCTGATTACTGGTGATACTTGTGCCTGGCCTCACTGATGCAAGTGTCCTTGGCTTGACCAGATAAACTGTCACACCGCTCTTTGGCAGCTTTATAGTGTGCTTTCATCGTATCTTCGTCAGCCTCTGCCTGGCTCTTGGCAGATTTTTCATCTGCCTTGGCCTGAGACTTGGCTTCCACGTATGCAGCTTTGGCATCTTTCATGCACACGTCTTTCGCGTTTCCAGACATTTTTTTGCAATGGTCTTTAGCCATTTCATAATTATGTTTGGCGCTATCCTTTGATGCGTCGTATCGGGCCTCTGCCTTCTCCTCCATCATGTCCTTCCTGTCTGCGGCGTAGGTCGGACTCATCACGGCGAGTCCCAAAACGAAAAGCAGGGCTGCATGAGGTTTCATCTTCATTTTCATCTCCTTGAATGGAATCAATCTTGGGTTTGGCCGAACAGCACACCTTGATGCATGGCATTGCTGACCCAGCGTGTTCTCACTTTAGGGATGACCCATTTGATTCACTATCCGATTCCACCTAGAACAATGTCAGCCGTATCGAGTAACAAAGGTAGGCAAAAACTGACCTGAACCCGTCCTATACCCCATAGCAGTGCGCGCCGTCTGAACGCATGCAGCGCACTCAATCATGTTGGAAATGGTTCTAATGTGTGGTGTCTGCGTCCCGCCACAGTCAAATACGTGGCGGGCACCATGAAATATTCAACGTGCGGGCTTGGCCACCGGAGGAGTCGAACCTGACCCCTGCGCGCGTGCGGGAACACCATTTACAAACCGATTGCACCCGCTTCCGCCTGACACACGCAGCACATACTTTTGCAGGTCTTCATCGATGCACAGACCATGTGTGATTTTTTCGAGGGATGCATCCGGCTCGATCTGCCACCACTTGCACTGAATGCAGAGACCCCAGCTTGATGTATTCGACATAAAGCGCTCCTTGAATTGTAAGGGTTGGGTTCATTCCATTGAACTCGATGTTCAAGCGCCCTCAATCCAGCCCTTGTGCCTGACCTTGTGCCTGACCTTGTGCCTGACCTTGTGTGAACGGCCAACAGGCAGCTGGCCAAATTAAGGGGCTTCGAGCAAAACATCAAACACGATTTACCTGTCTTTTGAGACAACCCGTTTCATTCCCAATAAGGCCGGACTCCATAATATTGATGTACGCTTGAACCCCAGTCCCGATCTGTAAAAGTCGGCCAGTCGTCCTTATCAAATCCTGGCGCGTTCTTGAGGCTTTCTTTACTCTGGTCAAAAACAAAGCATTTGTTTTGGGTGTCTGGCTCCATGGCTGATAGCGGCACGGCAAACAGCTTGCTGCCCAACCCCATGAATCCGCCAAATTCCAGTACGGCATACGCAACTCGGCCGCTATCGACATCGATCATCAGATCCTTGATATCACCCAGGCCTTCGCCGTTTCGGTTAACAACCTTATCGCCGGCGATTGTGCTCGAAGAAAGAATAGTCATCTCATGCTCCTAATACTTGATTGCGTGTAACCAACGGGTAACGAATACAAATCGCGTGAGCGAATGAAAAACTCAGACGCGGGTTAGCGCCCGGGAAACTTTTCCGTTACAGGTTTGTTGGGTGGGTTTTTAGCCGGTGCGCGCTTAGTCGGTTTTGGCTGGCCAGGCAAATTGCCATCGCGCCCTTCGTTCCCGGCAGGCTTGGCGCGAGAGCGGCCTTCTGTCTCAGCCTGGCGCATCTCTGTTTTCTCTTTTGCATTACGTGGGGCGGACTGCTTGGCAGCTTTTTCCACTTTTCCAGAGTCTACAAATTCACGGGTGCTCTGGTTATATTTCCGGGCAGAATCATAATCACCTTCACCCTGAACGCGAGATTTTGTTGTGCTGGATTTCATATGCCTTCTCCTGTTTGTGCATGGAGCCCGCTACGCAAATATATAGCGTGACAGGCGCAACACGCTCCATTCGGTAGCAGCCACATACCCTAGCCTGTAAACAGGATTGTAGACAAAAGCCCCCAATACAACAGTCAGCAGAGACGGTAGGACAACGTAGGACAAAGCCGAAATGCTGTCAGATCAAACCTAAGCGGTTTGGCGTTTGGGTTCCATGTCCAGTCTGGGGCGCAGATCGTGCAATAACGCAATGGCCGATGCGTCAAACACGTCTTCGAAACGGTCCAGGCAGTCGTCATAACACAAGGCGTACTCCAGCCCACGCTCAGCCAGCAAGTAAGGGCCCGCAAAATGTGACTGGTATAACACCTGGAAATTGACATGCCGGGTATCCATGCGTATCTGTTCTGCCAGGGTGCCTACTATCTCGGCGCCTCCTTCGATATATTGGCAAAAACGTCCGCCATCAAATATCAGGAGTCCTCCCACCCCGAGTGCCGGGTTGCGCTGACGTGCGGTGCGAACAATTTGGGAGACGCAATCAGCAGTTTCTTCAGGTGCAAGATGACTTAAGTAAATCAATTGATAGCGATCAGGCACACATTACTCCAGACGGGAATGCTGTACCGTATGCTTATATCCTGCCAGTAGCAATGTAAAAAGACATGTCCACCTCGACATCATTCGTTTTATTGCTTCCCGCAACTTAGGCCACTGGACCCCACAATATGATGAGTTCACATACGTCTTGCATCAATTGTCCGTTACGTTCTTCTGGGGCTTTTTCCGCCAATAGCGAAGCGGAGATCGACTTTATTCAGCAGTTCAAAGAGCGACAAACCAAAGTTGCTGCGGGCAGTCCGGTTTTGCGTGAAGGACGCGGCGGTAGTGATCTGTATACCTTGCTATCGGGATGGGCGTTCCGCTACCGCACGCTCAGTGACGGCCGACGCCAGATATTCAATTTCCTTTTACCGGGTGATTTCATTGGTTTGCAGGATCAACTCGGCCAAGCTTCGCCGCACGGAGTAGAGGCACTAACAGACACCGATCTATGCGTATTTCCAATCAAGCGTCTGTGGGATTTGTATAGCAATCACCCGGCTTTGGGGTTCGATCTCACCTGGCTATGTGCTCACGAAGAACTGATCGTCGACGAAAACCTGCTCTCAGTGGGTCGGCGCTCGGCGGCTGAGCGTATCGCAATGCTGTTGATCCATTTATACAAGCGCGCTGAGAGCGTCGGCCTGGGCGGCCCCGCAGGGGTGCCATTCCCGCTGACCCAACAACACATCGCAGACGCCCTGGGGCTTTCGCTGGTTCATACCAACAAAACGCTCAAACGACTGCATGCAGCTGGACTCTATAGCCTGGATAACAGCCGCCTGAAACTCACCAATCTGTCGGCAATGGCGCGCCTGGCCGACTATTACGCGCTGCCCCTGCGCGGTCGCCCGCTCATATAAAGTGTGCGGGTGCAGAACGCGGCTGTGTCGCACCGTGAATATCACAGGCCATTCCTGCGTGACCAAACTATTTGCCCGCTATTGATTGACACCATGTGCCAACATGGGCTTGACCTTCTCATCATGGGAAGGCTGACGCTCGGTTTCACGGTCATGTGACCGGGCCATACAGGAAGACCCACATGCATGAATTTCAGGTAGCCGGCATGGGTTGCAGCAGCTGCGTCAACAAGATCACCCAGGCGATACACGCCCATGATCCCGACGCCATCGTCAACATTTCACTGGATACAGGCAGGGTAGAAGTCGAAAGTGAAGACCCCGCCCAGGTGCTGGGCACCCTCATTACCGACCTGGGGTATCGCATCCAGGATTGAAGCCGTCTGCCCTCTTTTGAAAATTCAAAGGAAGGTTTGAATAAAACGCTTGACCCTCCCATTATGGGAAGGTTAAAGCTATGCTCACCCACACTCATCAGGAGCCCACATGAATCCCCCCATCTCAGTCGGCATCGAAGGCATGACTTGCGCCACTTGCTCGACCCGTGTTGAAAAAGCACTGCAAAAACTCCCAGGCGTAACCGAAGTCACTGTCAATCTCGCCACCGAACAGGCCACCGTTACCGGCGAAACCGACACCGCGTCGGTACAACGCGCTATCGAACAGGCTGGCTACAGCGTAGCCACCGAATCCCACGCGCTGGATATCACTGGCATGACCTGCGCCAGCTGCTCGGCGCGGGTGGAAAAAGCCCTGGGTAAAGTGCCGGGCGTGCTCGAAGCCACGGTCAACCTCGCGACCGAGCAGGCCACGATCAAGGTTGCCAAAGGCATCACCGTACCTGCACTGATTGCCGCAGTGGAGCGCGCAGGCTATGGTGCGACGGTGCCGCAAGCAGCAGGTGCGGCCGCAGTCGCGCCCACCCGCACGCTACCCAGCTGGTGGCCCGTGGCGCTGGCCATGCTGCTGTCGATTCCCCTGACCCTACCGATGTTCGGCAGTCTGTTTGGCGCACATTGGATGTTGCCGGG
The DNA here is from genome assembly GCA_036568265.1 of Thiobacillus sp. Classification (GTDB taxonomy): domain Bacteria; phylum Pseudomonadota; class Gammaproteobacteria; order Burkholderiales; family Thiobacillaceae; genus Thiobacillus. Next base: position 120,716 of record DATCSW010000004.1, on the reverse strand, counting down.
CTGGATACAAATGGCCCTGGCGACACCCGTGCAGTTCTGGCTCGGCGCCCGCTTTTACCGCGCGGGCTGGGCGGCCTTGCGCGCCGGCAGCGGCAACATGGACCTGCTGGTAGCGGTGGGCACCAGCGCGGCGTACGGGCTGAGCGTGTACTTACTGCTTACCACCGCGGATGCAATGCCCCACCTGTATTTCGAAGCGTCGGCCATGGTGATCAGCCTGGTACTGCTCGGTAAATGGCTGGAAACACGCGCCAAGCGACAGACCACCGAGGCCATACGCGCCCTGCAGGCGCTGCGCCCGGCGACTGCCCGCGTCCGTGCCGACGGCGTCGACCGCGATGTGCCCATCGAATCGATCAAGCTGGACGACCACGTCGTCATTCGTCCGGGCGAACGCGTCCCCGTTGATGGCGTGATTACGGAAGGCCACAGCCAAATCGACGAATCGATGCTCACGGGCGAATCGATGCCGATCGACAAGCAAGTGGGTGACAACGTGACGGGCGGCGCCATTAACGCGCACGGTCTGCTGATCGCGCGCACCACAGCCATTGGTAGCGAAACCACGCTGGCGCGCATCATCCGCCTGGTGGAAAACGCGCAGGCCGCCAAGGCGCCGATCCAGCGGCTGGTGGACAAAGTCAGCGCGGTGTTCGTGCCGGTGGTGATGGTCATCGCGCTGCTGACGTTCATCGGCTGGTGGGCTGCCAGCGGCAACGCCGAGCAAGCCATCCTCAACGCGGTGGCGGTGTTAGTGATCGCTTGCCCCTGTGCATTGGGGCTGGCCACGCCGACCGCGATCATGGCGGGCACTGGCGTGGCTGCGCGTCACGGCATTTTGATCAAGGATGCCGAAGCGCTGGAGCTCGCGCACAAAGTCAGCACCGTGGTGTTCGATAAAACCGGCACCCTCACCGACGGTACGCCGCACGTCACCGATACCCTGGCCGCCGAGGGCAGCACCGAGCACGATGTGCTGATGCTGGCCGCCGCCTTGCAAACCGGCAGTGCACATCCGCTCGCCCATGCCGTGCTGGCCCAAGCCAAGCTCGCCGCATTCACGCCCACGCTGGCCGCCGCGCAACAAGCCTTGCCGGGTCGCGGCATCTCGGGCGAGATTGCCGGCGTAAGCTACTGGCTCGGCAACCGTCGGCTGATGCAAGACAACGACGTGGCGACCACCGAACTGGAAGCCGCCGCCGACACACTGCAATCGCAAGGCCGCACCGTTTCGTGGCTCGCGCGCGTCAGCGACCGCCACGCCATCGGCTTGCTGGCCTTTGGCGATGCGGTCAAACCCACGGCAGTTGCCGGCATTGCCAAACTCAAAGGCCTGGGCATTGCCACAGTGATGCTCACCGGCGATAACCGCGGCGCCGCCGACGTGGCCGCAGCAGCACTCGGCATCGACACAGTCATGGCTGAAGTGTTGCCCGCCGACAAGGCCGATCAGATCGGCCAGCTCAAGGCAACAGGCCAAACCGTGGCGATGGTGGGCGACGGCATCAACGATGCGCCCGCACTTGCTGCTGCTGACGTCGGCATCGCCATGTCGAGTGGCAGCGATGTCGCCATGCACACCGCCGGTATCACCTTAATGCGCGGCGACCCGGCGCTGGTGGCTGACGCCATCGACATCTCCAAACGCACCTACGCCAAAATCCAGCAGAACCTGTTCTGGGCCTTTATCTACAACATGGTGGGGATACCGCTCGCGGCGGCGGGTCTGCTCAATCCGGTGATTGCCGGCGCGGCAATGGCGTTTTCCAGCGTGAGTGTAGTGAGCAACGCGCTGCTGCTGCGGCGCTGGCGGCCGGCGGGAGATCAGAAATGAATATTGGGGAAGTCGCCAAGTCGAGCAGCGTGTCGGCCAAAATGATCCGGCATTACGAAAGCATTGGCCTGATCCGCACCAGCCCGCGCACGCTGTCCGGCTACCGGCAATATCATGAACGTGACGTGCACCTGTTGCGCTTTATCCGCCGGGCGCGCGACCTCGGGTTTTCGCTGGAGCAGATTCGGCAACTGGTTTCGCTGTGGGACAACCCCGAGCGCGCCAGTGGCGATGTGAAGCGTTTGGCCCAGGCCCACATTACCGAGCTCGATCAGCGCATTGCCGCACTGACCGACATGCGCGACACGCTGGTGACGCTCGCAAAAAGTTGCCATGGCGACCATCGGCCGGATTGCCCCATCCTGCACGGGCTGGCCAGAATCTGAATCACTGCAACCGGACGCTCTGTTTATTCAGGGCGGCCCGGCCAGTCGAACGTCACCTCGATCTGCATCAGCGCGCGCACCGGGCGGCCATTTTTGAGCGCAGGGGCAAAGCGAGCCGTACGGAAAGGCTCAATAGCGGCCTCATCAAACATATCGGGTGGAGACGCGCGCAAAACCTCAACCTCAAGCACCCTGCCATCGGCTTCCAGCTTCAGCTGCAGCACCACCTTGCCCGACAGTCTCAATTTATCTGCCTCGGGCGGGTATGTCTGAATGATCCGATTCAAGGCCTGGGGGTGCACATCCACATCACGCGAACCATAAAACGTGAGATCCACCCCGCTGTTGATCACCACCGGCGCTTCTGGCGGCACCACAACGGGCTCGGCGGGGGCGGGGTCAGCGGGCGCCAGTTCAGACGGGACAGGGTCAGGCGGCGCCGGTTCAGATAACACAGGCACTGCATCAGGCAAGTCACTGGCGGCAAGCACCGGTGCGGCGTCGGCCGGTTGCGCTTCTGGCGTGACGTTGGGCTGAGGCGCTTGGGCCGACATCAATCGTGCCTCAATCACCGGCCCGTTCACCCTGCCTGCCCCAGGCGGCGCCACCTGTATCAGGGCAATCAAGGCCACGTGCAGGCCCAGAGAGATCCAGATCGCCGTCAGCGGGCGCTGAACGCGAACAGGAATCGACGGTTCTTCGATAGACGCGTTCACCGTTATTCAGCCCTGTTGACCCGAACCGGGCCTGACACCACACCCAACGTCTGCAGCCCCATATGGCCTAATACGTGTGCACACAATCTGGAGTACTTTTGGACTGGTAAGACAAACACCGACACCGGCTTAGAATAAGCATCATAAGCACACCCGGAGAAGACCATGAAAAGACTCATCATTGCGAGCGCCATCTTAGCATCGGCGTGGACCGCATCGACCGCAGTACACGCCGTCGATCTGATCAAAACCACCATCAAGGCAGCTGACGGCTCGGAAGTACCCGTTGAAGTCGCCACCCCCGCCGGCAAAGGTCCCTTCCCCCCGGTGCTGTTCATCCACGCCAAACGCGGCTACGAAGGCGACGAGCGCGCCCACGTACGCGAGCTGGCCGAACAAGGCTTCCTCGTCGTCGCCCCCGACTGGCAAAGCGGCCGCTTCATTGAGCGCTGGCCATCCGCCCACAATCCCGAAACCGAAATGGACGTCGAAGCGGGACTGGATTACCTGAAGTCAATGCCCAACGCCTGCAAACAACCCGTCGGCATCGTCGCCCTCTCACGCGGCCCCTATTACGGCATCCGCCTCGCCGCCAAGCGTGGCAAGGATATCGCCACCATGGTCAGCTACTACGGCCACATGCAAGACCCCAACGCGCCCGAGCCGGATCAACTCTTCCGCATCGCGCCCGAAATCATGCAGATCACCACCCCCATCCTTTACCTCATCGGGGATGCCGACTACGAACTGCGCCGCATGAACGGCGGCCGCGCGTTTTACGCCCTATGGGAGCGCGGCGTACCGGTGGAGTGGCAGGAATACCCCATGGCCCGCCGCGCCTTCGACTTCCGCCCCGACCAGACGCCGGAGGAAAAAATCGCCAAACGGCATGCGCGCGAACGTGCGAAAAACTGGCTGATTAAATGGATGAACCTCACACCGGAGATGCGTTGCAAATAACACCTTGTGATCTGGTTCGAGTCATATCGGAATCACTAACGGCAAAAGCATCAAGACGGCTCGTCTCGCTGCCGGTGAACCGAGTGCCAGGGCAATCCTGGCAAGCACAGATGAAACGTAAAGGGGGCTTTTAGCCCCCTTACCTGGCCCTTCAAACACCCTCCGCCTGACTGGCTCAGGAACGCATTGAGCCTGGCTTGAGTTTACTTGTTCAGCCCCCGCATTTTCTACCTTCCCTGACTATATTGAGCTTGTACGTCCTGCACTAACAGATACAGGCTCTTTCTGAATGGACACAAGGAGGGTATTTAAATGGAACACGCTGCTCGTACCTCTAACCATGCCGTACACATTTCGTTGTCTGCAGTGCTCAGTGCTTGTGCGCTCACGGCCTTCTCCTTTGACAGTCCTGCCGCCCCAAAAAAGGCGGTGGCAGGCGCGCCAATGGAGCTGGGACAACCTGCCTCAACTCGGCCCTGGAGTCGCTATGGTGGCTGGCCCGCCACAGACTGGAAAGACTACAACACGCTGGTCAATATGGCGTCGCCAGCTTATGTTCCACCTCCCAAACTGGAAGGCCCGATTGTCGGTGACCCCAAGAACGGTGAGAAGCTGTCGTTCGACCGCTCGCGCGGCGGCAGTTGCGTCGCCTGTCACGTCATGGGCAAAACCACGCCCGCGCTACCCGGCAACGTCGGCCCTGACCTGTCCACCATCGGCATCTGGCAGCGCACCGATGAATGGCTGTTCAACTACGTCTACGACCCACGCAGCGTGAACCCGCATTCGATGATGCCGCCCTGGGGCACCAACAAGCTGTTCAGCTCCCAGGAGATTATTGACATTGTTGCCTTCCTGAAAACCCTCAAGGAGCCCACCGCATTCAAGGACGCATTGGAGGACCCCACCACCCGCCCCATACCAACAGAGACCCGTGACAATCTTGATCCTTTTGTGAATGACGGAATGGCGGCCGTGGAGCGGGCTGACCTGGTTTACCAGCGAGCGGGCCCGACTGGGAAATCCTGTGCTTCCTGCCACGCCACGCCACAGAAAAGCTTCAAAAGCTGGGCGGCCTCCATGCCCAAGTATGAGCCGCGGCTCAAGAAAGTCATCGGCGTCGAAGAGTTCATCACCCGGCATGCCCGCATCACTACAGGGGAGGATCTCCTGATGCAGAGCGGTGACAACGTGGATATGGCCATTTATCTGCGTTATCTCGCTAATGGTTCACCCATCAAGGTGGACACTCAATCAAAAGAAGCCGTTGCGGCAATCAAACGTGGCAACGCGTTGATGACGCGCAAAATCGGTCAGCTCAATTTTGCCTGCATGGATTGCCACAGCATGGGTGCCAATAAATGGATACGTGGCCAATGGCTAACCGGGACCAAAGGACAAATTGCACACTTCCCGACCTTCCGCACCAGTCGTAGCGAAATCTGGGATCTGCGCAAACGCTTTCAGTGGTGCAACGTCGCGATACGCGCCAATGAACTGCCACCCGATGCTGTTGAATACGGCGATATCGAGCTTGCGCTATCAGCACTCAACCAAGGGCTGAAGCTGAGTGTGCCCGGTATCCGCCATTGATCAACTAAACGAGCGCCATGCCACAGTGGCGTGCGCGCCCTTGCGTGTCTTCTGTGACGGGTCATCGAGGCTGCTTGAATCAGGCACGCGCCATGCTATATCCAAATTGAGCACCCTGCTGCAAGGCCAGGTTGTTCCGCCCGCAAGGGTTGGTATTCTCCTCCGATCTTGCGGCCTCTACGGGGGCCGCGTTTTTTGTGCAGCATCATGGCGGCGCGCAATGACACCAGAAACAGCCTCAGAACAATCCCCGAGCGCTTTCCAGCCAAACGGGCGATCCACCGTTTAAAAACCATATGGGGCCATAGGATTCCAGCGGCACGGCACGCAACGGGCGCGCCCTTAAAAATAGGCGCCCACCGGAAATCAAGCCCTTACGCCCGGCTGGAGCGGCGAAGCTTGAGTCTGTGTCAAATTACGGGCACGATGAGGCTCAGCTATTCGTATTGCCCCATGCCATGACTTACTGTGTCGCCATCAAAACCGACAACGGGTTGATTTTCGCTTCCGACTCGCTCACCAATGCTGGCATCGACCATGTCAGCACGTATTCCAAAATGCACACGTTCGTGAAGCCGGGCAATCACATGTTTGTGCTGCTGGCTGCGGGCAATCTCGCCACCACGCAAAGCGTGGTGAAGCGGCTGCAGGATGATGAAAAAACGGGCACCCTGCCCAACTTGTCCACGGTGCAGACGATGAGTGAGGCGGTCAATTACGTTGGCACGGTCTCATGCGAAGTGCAGCGCATTCAGGCCGAACGCGACACCGCCAGCACCAATTTTGAAGCCACCTTCATCTTTGGCGGCCAGATCGCTGGTCAGCCTCATGAGATCTATATGGTCTATCCACAGGGCAATCACATCCACGAGTCAGACGCGCGACCTTTCTTGCAGATTGGTGAAGCCAAATACGGCAAGCCCATTCTGGATCGTGTGGTTCGTCACAACACCACGCTGGAACAGGCGGCGCGTTGTGCGCTGGTGTCGATCAATTCGACGATTCGATCCAACCTCACGGTTGGCCCACCGGTTGAACTGATGCTCTATACCAGTAACACGCTGGATATGGGGCGCCACATGGTGTTCAAGGAAAATGACCCCTATTACCGTGCGCTCGGCGACGCCTGGAACGAAGGCCTGCGTCTCGCGCTAAACGGCCTGCCCGCTTTTGACTGGGAACTGAACCAGCAACCGGTGCAAGTCGTCGCCGGCGGAAACGACCACGATGAGCAAATGCGGGGCTGAGACCCCGGCACCAGGCCTGAGCGATGGGTCTGGGTTATCGTATCGATTGCATCATGTCGACGATGGGCAATCTGTCCGAAATCAGGCCAAAAACATGGGCCTGTTATCCTTACCCTCACCATGAGTGTTGCATGACCTCTGCCAGGACGCTTCGGCAGGGCTCTGCCAACCGACCCCTCCCACCAGCTCATGCTTGCGTGCGGAACAGCACATCTGCACACAAGTCATCGTGTTTTCATGATGCAAAACCATGATGAGCGGCGGACATTCGATGAGCTGTACGGTGTGGTCTCCCGCATGACTCAAAACCCGTCCGACTGGCTAGGTATCGCTGGTAAGGCACCAACCCCGGACTCCCGAAAATTATGAGCATACACGTCGCGCTTCGCCACACGACCCACTACAAATTTGATCGCCGCGTTGCACTCAGTCCGCATATCATCCGGTTGCGCCCGGCACCGCATTCACGTACCCCCATCGTCAGCTACACGATGAAAGTCACGCCGGAAGATCACTTCATCAACTGGCAGCAGGATCCGTTCGGCAACTACCTGGCCCGACTGGTATTCCCCGACAAGACCACCGAGTTCTCGGTCGACGTCGAGGTGATCGCTGACATGACGGTAATCAATCCCTTCGACTACTTCATCGAAGAGTCTGCCAGTCACTATCCCTTCACATACGAAGCTGCGTTAAAACGCGAGCTTGCGCCTTATCTCGAAGCTGAGCCCGCAGGCGAAAAACTCGCCGCCTGGCTGGCCGATGTGCCGCGTGACCGCACGCCTTCCAATGATTTTCTGGTTGCGCTCAACCAGCGCCTGCAAAAAGATATTGCCTACACCATTCGCATGGAACCCGGCGTTCAAAGCTGCGAAGAAACGCTGGAAAAGGCCATCGGCTCGTGTCGGGACTCAGCCTGGCTGCTGGTGCAAATCCTGCGGCATTTGGGATTGGCTGCACGCTTTGTATCCGGCTATCTGATCCAACTGACGTCCGACTTGAAGTCGCTCGATGGCCCTTCTGGTCCCGAAGCCGACTTCACCGATCTGCATGCCTGGGCCGAGGTGTATCTACCGGGCGCGGGCTGGGTGGGTCTTGACCCGACGTCGGGCCTGTTTGCCGACGAAGGTCACATTCCACTCGCCGCCACGCCACATCCCTCGTCTGCCGCGCCGATTGATGGCATGACCGAACCCTGCGAAGTCGAATTCAGCTTCAGCAATTCGGTCAACCGCATCCGCGAAGATCCGCGCGTGACGCTGCCGTATTCCGAAACAGACTGGGCGGCGATTCTGGCGCTGGGTCATGCCGTCGATGAAAAGCTGGTGCAGCAAGACGTGCGCCTGACCCACGGCGGCGAGCCGACCTTTGTCTCGATCGACGACATGGAAGGCGCTGAGTGGAATACCGACGCGCTGGGCGAACACAAGCGCGAGCGCGCCGAAGTGCTGGTGCGGCGCATGAAGCAACGTTTGCCGCCCGGCTCGCTGCTGCATACCGGGCAAGGCAAGTGGTACCCCGGTGAACCGCTGCCGCGCTGGGCGCTCGGCCTTTACTGGCGACTCGACGACATGCCGGTATGGAAAAACGAGGCGCTGCTGGCCGACGCCGGCAAGGATTACGGCCATACACACCTCGACGCCCAGCGCTTTTCGGAAACGCTGGCGCAGCATCTGGGGCTGGCTACGGATTATGCGCAGCCGGCGTATGAAGATGCGCTCGCCGCCCTGCTGCATGAGGCCGAACTGCCACCCAATATCGATCTCAACAAAACCGAGCTGGACAGTGCCAGTTTGCGCGGCGCGCTGGCCAGCACGCTGTCGCGCGGGCTCAATACGCCCACCGGCTTTATCTTGCCACTGGCATGGCGCCCCAAAGCGCAACACTGGCACAGCGCGCTTTGGCAACTGCGCCGCGACCGCCTCTATCTCACCGTGGGCGACTCCCCGATGGGCCTGCGCTTGCCGCTGGCTTCGTTGCCCTGGGTAGCCGAAGACGATCGCGAGCCAACCGTCGAGGTCGATCCGTTTGCAGCCCAGCTCCCCCTGGCCAACTTTCATGGTGAAGTGGCTGCGCGTTACAGCAGCCATGTCGCCAGCGCGCCGACTCACCCCGACGTGCATCCGCAGACGCCTACCGTCAAGGAAACCGTCGAGGTACCGCACACCGCCTTGTGCATCGAAGCGCGCGATGGCGGCCTGCACATCTTCATGCCGCCCACCAGCACCCTCGATCAGTATCTCGATCTGCTGGCGGCCGTTGAAACCACGGCGGACAAGCTGAAACTGCCTGTGACGATCGAGGGCTATACCCCGCCCAGCGACAGCCGCATAGAAAAACTCAACGTCACGCCCGACCCCGGTGTGATCGAAGTCAACATTCATCCGGCGCACAGCTGGCAGGAACTGGTGGACACCACCACCACGATTTATGAAGAAGCCCGACTATCGCGACTGGCCGCCGAAAAATTCATGCTCGACGGGCGCCACGCCGGCACCGGGGGCGGCAACCACGTCACCCTCGGTGGCGCGACGCCGTCCGATAGCCCTTTCCTGCGGCGTCCGGATCTGCTGGCCAGCCTGATCACCTACTGGCAACATCACCCGGCGCTGTCCTATCTGTTCTCTGGGCTTTTCATCGGCCCGACCAGTCAGGCACCGCGCGTGGACGAAGGTCGTGCAGAACGGCTGTATGAACTTGAAATTGCCTTCCAGCAAATGCCGGAAGGTGAGACGCCGCAGCCCTGGCTGGTGGATCGTTTGCTGCGCAACCTGCTGACCGACCTGACCGGCAACACGCACCGCTCGGAGTTTTGCATCGACAAGATGTATTCCCCTGATTCGGCGTCCGGACGCTTGGGCATCCTCGAATTCCGTGGCTACGAAATGCCGCCGCACGCGCGCATGAGCCTGGCGCAAATGCTGCTGGTGCGCGCGCTGGTCGCGCGCTTCTGGGACCGGCCGTATCGCAAGCCACTGGTACGCTGGGGCACGCTGCTGCACGACCGTCACATGTTGCCGCATCACCTGTGGGCCGACCTCAAGGATGTGATCGACGACCTCAACGCCGCCGGCTTCCCGTTCCAGCTCGACTGGTACAAGCCGTTTCTGGAATTCCGTTTCCCGCGCTATGGCACGCTGCAGATCAAGGATATCCAGATCGAACTGCGCACCGCCATCGAACCCTGGCATGTGCTCGGCGAAGAATCGACCAGCCAGGGCACTGCGCGCTATGTCGATTCGTCGGTCGAGCGCATGCAGGTCAAGGTCAATGGCCTCACCGACAGCCGCTACGTGCTCACCTGCAATGGTCGCCGCGTACCGCTCACAGCCACCGGCGTGCAGGGTGAGTCCGTCGCCGGCGTGCGCTATCGCGCCTGGCAGCCACCTTCCGGCTTGCACCCTACCATCGGCATCCACTCGCCGTTGGTGTTCGATCTGATCGACACCTGGAACGGTCGCGCGATTGGCGGCTGCACCTATCGAGTCGTTCATGCCGGTGGCCGCAGTTACGATACATTCCCGATCAACGCGATGGAAGCCGAGTCGCGTCGCCATACCCGCTTCCAGGATTGGGGCCACACCGCGGGCAGCGTGACACCACCACCGTGGATCGCGCCCCTCGCACGCTTTTTCGCCGGCGGCACGCCGCCCGGACCGGTAGCACCGCCCATTGAAGCAACCCTGGCAGAATTCCCTCACACGCTCGATCTGCGTCGGCGTTAATCCACCACGTACAAGGAATACACATGGCTCACATCCACTTTATCGGCGGCGAAAAAGGCGGCGTTGGCAAATCGCTGGTTTCCCGCCTTCTGGCGCAATACCTGATCGATCATAAGCGGGCGTTTCTGGGTTTCGACACCGACCGCTCCCACGGCGCGCTGATGCGTTTTTATGCGGGTTACGCCTCGCCCGTGGTGGTGGACAGTTATGAAAGCCTCGACGCCATCGTCGAGGCGGCAGCTGCCGAACCCAACCGCAACATCCTGGTGGATCTGGCCGCGCAAACGCAGGATGCGCTGACGAAATGGATGGACGAATCCGGGCTTATCGAACTGTCGAGCGAGATGGGATTGGGGCTGACCTACTGGCACGTGATGGACTCGGGTCGTGACTCGGTTGACCTGCTGAAAAAACTGCTCGACCGGTTTGGCTCACGCCTCAACTACGTGCTGGTACAAAACCATATTCGCGGCGACAACTTCGACATACTCGAAGCCTCCGGCGAAAAGAGGCGCGCGCAAGAATTGCATGCCCGCATCATCAACATCAAGCGCCTGCATGAAGCGTCCATGATCAAGATCGACAGCCATAGCAGCAGCTTCTGGTCGGCCACTCAAAGCAACGATGCACATGCACTGGGGATACTCGAACGGCAGCGCGTGAAGATGTGGCTGAAGCATGCCTATACCGAAATCGACACCCTGCATTTTTGATGGGCAGGCGCCGCGCGCCGGATCCCTTCTACATAGAAGGTAGAATGCATCATGCGGCGCTTTAAAATCCTTCATCGAACCTATTACAACTTTTCGGGCGAAGTATGGCTCGAACCGCACTCCTTGCGCCTGCGCCCCAAAGAAGGCCACGAACTGCGTATCGAGTCCTCTACGCTCGACATCACACCGGCCGCCACGCTGCGCTGGCACCGCGACGTGGAAGACAATTCAGTGGCCATCGCAACATTCGACACGCACACCCAACAGTTGCTGATCGAAAGCGAAGTCATCATCCAGCAATTCAATGAAGCACCGCTCGATTTTCTGGTGGATATCTACGCGACGGACTATCCATTCGCCTACTCTGCGGAAGACCGCATGGTGTTGGGACCCTATATGCAAGCCGCCAAACTGCCTGCCCGCGACCCGCTGGTCAAATGGGTCGCGGCCCAGTGGAAACCGAGCGAGCCCATCCAGACCTACGCCCTGTTGCAGCGCTTGTGCATCCACATCAACCGCTCGTTGTCCTATCAGGTGCGCGAAGAACCGGGCGTGCAAACCCCTGCCGACACACTGGCTCGCGGCACCGGCTCCTGTCGTGACTTTGCGAATTTATTTATGGAAGCGGTGCGTCATCTGGGTCTGGCTGCACGGTTTGTAAGCGGCTATCTGCACGCCGAACCTTCATCCGAAAACTATGGTTCCACCCATGCCTGGGCCGAAGTATTTTTGCCCGGCGCAGGCTGGAAAGGATTCGACCCCACCATCGGCCTCATCGTGGGTACAGACCACACCCCCGTCGCCGTCGCCCGTTTGCCCGAATCCGTGCCGCCCATTTCCGGGTCGTTCATCGGCCTGCCCGGCGCCAATCTCGATGTAGGAGTCTGGGTCACCGAGCTGAAATAAGGCAGACCGGGTTGCGTTGAAGGAGGATCGCAACTGACCCCAGGCCGCACCTGGGTGGCCCGCCATCACCGCCATTCAAGAATGGCCTGGCCCAGTCGTAAACAGTTCATGGCATTGAACATGCTGATGAATGGAGCATGTCATGGTGTCCGCAGCCGGATCGCCGCCCTTATCTGTCCCAGCCTATACAACTGGCGCCTCTACAACAGGAATCGAAGCCCAAATATCCCGCTACAAGCAGGAGTTGTCGGCGTGCGTCAACTGCGCTTCCGCCGACACGACTGAAGGCAAGGCCGCAATCGAGGCTGTTGCAAACAAAATCAGCCAGGCCGAAGCACGAATCGAACAGGCCGCAACAACCGATTTAGCCCGCCTGCACGACACCAGTACGCAATCGACACCCCACGAGCAGGCCGACATCGCTTCGCAGTCGAAAGACAGGGAAGACAATTTTCTGTATTCCAGTTCCATCACGCCTGCGCGCGCAGACCCAATAACAGGCAGCCGTATCGACGTCTTTGTCTAGTTTCGGTGCATGAGTGCGAGTGGTAAAGACAGACGCCAAGGTGAATACCTTGGCGTGTTTCATGATGCACTGTAATGAATTGACTAAGAGCAGACCGGCTCGAAGCGCATCGGCATCATGTTGATGTTATTCATGATCGCGACCATCTGGAACATCAACGATTCGAACGCTGCCACGGGCGGGAAGCCCATCGTCATTTTATTGACTGCCGCACACGGCAATGCCGTAATCATCGCGGGGCGTTCATTGGGTTGCAGGTGCATCTCCACGGGCATCGGCGCAAAAGAGATCTTCTGGCCGATCAAACCCGGGGGGTCGCTTGCATACACCTGAGTCGTCCATCCGGACACACAGGCCAATACCGCACAGGAAAAGAAGTGTCGTGCGTTTATCATCTATCACGCTCCAGAAAAAGATCTCGCACTCTCTTTTACCCCTGTTTGGTATAAAGGTTCACTTTTGATTGAAAACAATTGCTGCGCCAGATACCAATCAGCCTCTTAAGCGGGCAGTCGTCCCATTTATAACGGAGTCCACGTGCAAGCACTTTTTGTTCATGGCATGGGCCGCTCACCGATCTCGGGGTGGCACCTGATGGCACGACTCAAGGCCCAGGGCGTCGTGCCACACGCGTTTGGCTACACATCCACATTCCAGCGTTTCGATGCGATCCGGATACGCCTCGCGGCCCGTATCCACGACCTATCCGCCGATGGCGAGATCGTGCTGATTGGCCATTCACTGGGTGGGTTGCTGCTGAGAGCCGCGATGACGTCATTGCCGCCTGGCTCCCGGCCACCAGTCCGGCTCTTTCTGTTGGGCTCGCCAATCCAGTCTTCCAAACTTGCGCGGGTGCTGCAGCGCAACTGGTTTTTTCGCGCGCTGGCGGGTGACTGCGGGCAGCGCCTCGCCTCGCCTTCCGGGATGGCCGACATTGCGCAATGCTCCGTTCCCGTGACCAGCATTCTGGGGGTGACCGGCTGGACGGGCCGACTCAATCCCTTTGATGGGGAATTGAACGACGGCATCGTGTCTGTCTCCGAAGCCGGTGCGGCGTGGATTACGGATGAAATCCGCATACCCACCATCCACACCTATTTGCCATCCAGTCGACGGGTCGCGGAAATCATTCTGGACCGCATTGCACACCCGGTGGATGCCGGATCATCCACGCGCATCGGTTGAGCGTAAGTTTCGGCCTCTAGCGCGCCCGCGCTTTGGCTAGTTTGATCTTCAGCTCCGACATGACAGCCGCGGCGGCTTTTTCGCCTTCCAGTATGGCCAGATGCCGGTCCTGGAAGTCGGTGCTGCTGATCGCCGAAGTTATCGGCCGGATGACGACATCAGCCTCCTTCAGCTCATGCAAGCTGATGGCATGCCCCATGACAGCAAACGTCTGCTGCATGATGTCCATGGTGCCGGCAAGCTTGTTTCGCCGGGCCACATTGGAAATATCCACCGCAATCACGAAATCAGCACCCATTGCGCGCGCTGACTGGACCGGGACCGGTGAAGTCAGACCACCATCCACAAAATCCCGGCCATTGATTTCAACCGGTTGAAAAATGCCGGGCAAGGTGCTGGAGGCGCGAACGGCAATGCCGGTATTCCCCAGACGAAACAATACCTGTTCCCCACTCTGCAAGTCGGTCGCCACAATACCCAAGGGCTTGGGCATCTTCTGGATGGACTGGTTTTTGACTTTCTGGTTGATGAAATCCTGCAGCGCTTCGCCTTTCAGTACCCCACGATTGGGCAATGTCCAGTCCACCACCATGCTTTCTTCCATTTGCAGCGCAAGCTTCTGCATCTCGAAGCCACTCATGCCCGACGCGTAGAGTGCGCCCACCACCGAGCCCGCGCTGGTGCCGACCACCATATCCGGCACGATGCCCTGCGCCTCCAGTGCCTTGATGACGCCAATGTGCGCAAACCCTCTTGCCGCGCCTCCGCCAAGCACCAGGGCAACTTTAGGCGCAGCCTTCGGCGTCACAACCGGCGGTGGTGCAGGCTGAGTGGGGACGGGATCAGTGATGGGAGGGGTCACACACGCGGCCAACAAGCCAGCCAGCATGAGAACAAACAAACTACGCATACAGCTCCAATCTGGAACGCGAGGATTCAATTATGCTGCGTGCGCCCTGAAGCGGCTAGTCGCCCGCAGCTAAAACGTCCAGGCACCCAATTCGTAAAAATCGAATCCCGAGCTACGGCCGTCCAAACAACCTGCCAGAAAATCCTCAACCTTGCGATACATTTTCAGATGGTTTGGCCAACCATGAACAGATGGCCCCGTCTTGCATCTTGCTTCAGGCAAGCGACAATGTCTGATGGCTTCAACCCCACCCAGCTTTCGTCCGTTTACCGACATGTATGAACCTTCCGGCATTCTCCAATTGCCCGATGGGAGGATGCTGGTTATCGAAGATGAAAGCCAGCATCCGCTGAGCCTTGTCACCATTCATCCCGACGAGCACATGACCCGTACACCATTGGATACACGGATCAAGGGTTCCCACCAGCGTTTTCGCAAGCTGGATGATCTGGAAGGTTTGACGTGTGACCAGGCGGGATGGCTCTATGCCATCACATCGCACTCACGAGACGGCGACGGTCATCAAAAAAAAGCGCGTAACAAACTGGTCAGATTCAGAATCGAGGACGACCGCATCGTCGAACCCTGTGTGGTCCGGGGATTGAAGCCGGCTCTGCTGGATGCGCATCCTCATTTGAAATCCGCGTCAAAAATACGCAACGTCAAAGACGACGAAGGCCTGAATATTGAAGCACTGGAAGTCAGCGCCGACCAGAACAGTTTGTTGATCGGCTTTCGAAGCCCGTTGCTCGACCACCATGCCATCATCGCCCGCGTAGACAATCATGTCGCCATGTTTGCGCACCGGGCCATGCCCCACGTATCGGACACTTTGATCACGCTCAATCTGGGCGGCCATGGCATTCGTGGCCTCACCTACTTTCCAGCCCTGCTTCGCTACCTGATCATCAGCGGGCCCACGTCCGGCGGACCCGCTCAGTTTCAACTCTGGACATGGGACGGGCACCCCGACCAGGCACCGCGCCGGGCTCACATCGAAGGCCTGCCCGGACTGGCGCACGCCGAGGGTTTATGCCCCGCTCTCATCCACGGACGGCCCTGCATCATCATCGTCAGCGACGACGGCAACAGAAAGTCCAAACGGGCTGCGGGTTATATGCTGCTGGATCCCGCACTACTGCATACAGATTGAATGCGTCCGGGAATACATTAGTCAGATTGGCTCATCCGGCCCGCGCACTCGAATCACCTGCAGCAGCATGTTTGGTCCAAATCACTAACAGCCGATATCATCAACCCGACGCATACATTTACCGACCTGCGAGCAGCGCATCTTCAACACAAAAAAACAAATCCCTCCGGTATGCATCGCAGATTCCGGCTATCAGGAGAAAGCACGTGATCAAGTTTTTACATTGGATTCTATTGGCTAGCGCAATCCCGACCATGGGGGCATGCTCCACCCCGTCATCCAATCCGGTCACCCCGCCCAAGTCCGCCGCCGCGTCACCCGGGCCCTCCACACCTGCCCGCGAATACGCCATGGAGTTTGCCGACGAGTTCACGCGCGCGAAGTTGAAAAAGAATGGTGAATATCTCTTTTGCGATCAAGCAGGCTACCTGACCTGCTTCCAGGTCACCCGCGAACAATGCCTGCAAGAACTCACGCCACTGAAAAACAATTGCCTGGACCGTTCCAACAAAAAGTTCCCTGACCGCTTAACCAACGAAAAAGAGATTGACCGTTACGCCACTTATTTTTCCGTCTGCATGATGTTGCAACACAGCGCTGCCAAAGACACACGCGAGCTGGGCGCCTGCCTCAAAAATGTAGAGTGGGACAAGGCACAACGTGACCGGAGCCTGCTTCAATAAAACGCTGACTCATCAGGCAGACAAGCGTAACGTCTCCATCTCGTGTATTGGGCAAACAAATGATCATTCCTGAATACTGGGCCGAAGGCCGTGTCCAAGACCGACAACAAGGGCATCAAATTACGGTACGCCGGTTTGGCTGGTCCGACATCAGCCAAGCCGACGCCCAGGCCCATGCGGATCGCCGTGCCCATGAAGCACTTGAACGCATTCAATCAGGCGAAAAACTCGTTCGACGAGAACCCAAACGAGCCTACAACGGTGCCGAAGGCGTGCCCATCCGTGAGGAAATCCTGAGCCGCCACGGTGACACCATCATCACCCGAAATACCTACGGGGCCCGATGTCTGAATACCCCACAAACACTGTTCGCAGACATCGATTTCGAAAACAGGTCCACGCTTCGCACATCCGTTCTGGTGTTCAGTGTCTTGTTTGTCTGCGCTGCTGCCGCAAGCTGGATGTCGCAATCCTGGACTCTCGGCCTGGTCCTGGTTTTGTTGGCCGCTCTGCTCAGTTATCCGCTGGCCGCCGTGCTTGACCGCCTCATCCAGAAAATAAGCGGAGGCGCTGACCGCATGTCGCTCCGCCTGTTGGAACAATTCATTTCACGACACCCCGCGTGGAATCTGCGTATCTATCGAACCCCCGCCGGTCTGCGTGTGCTAGCCACGCATCAGACTTTTCACCCGGCCGACACCGATGCCAGCAGCTTCTTCAGTGAGACAGGCACCGATCCGCTGTACGTCAAAATGTGCAAGAACCAGCAATGCTTTCGCGCACGTGTCAGCCCCAAACCCTGGCGGATTAGCATCCCGTCCCATATGAAGCCTCGTCCCGGCGTATGGCCCATTTCACCGGAGCAACTCCCCGTTAGAAACCGCTGGGTGACCCAATATGAAGCCGTCGCTCAAGCATATGCCGCCTGTGCCTACACGCACTCACTGGGAAGCGGTTTCGTTCACCCGGACATCCAAGACGTGATCACGCTGCACGATGACTTGAGTGGCGCCCTGAGCCAACGCCCCATTGCGTAAAGCCTGCTATCAGCTGATCGATCTCGCACAGCCCATCCAGTTTGGGCAAAGAATTGACGTGCCCCCCGCCTCCCGGTATGTTCAAGCCATGAACTCCGCGCACCCCATTTCATGCACTCGCATTTTCCCCACACGACTGTGGCTAGGGATCGATTTCCCATGCCGCTGCTCACCCGCGTTTTAATTTAGTTTTGACCGAGCACTGCGGATCATCCGCAGTGCTCCATGTTTGCCGATGATCCCGTGCCCACTACAGGATCTTGAATCATGGCAAATCCGGAACACCCTCATGTATCCCAGCGCGACACCTTGATCGGCGCAATCTTCGCGCTACTGGCCGCCATAGGGTTTTCGGGCAAGGCCATCCTGGTCAAACTCGCTTACACCCACAACACAGATGCCGTCACCCTCCTGGCATTGCGCATGGCATTCTCGGTTCCTGTTTTTATTGGCGTCGCCTTTTGGGCTGCGCGCCGTCACGCCCAACCCCTAAGCCGGCATGACAAGGGACTGATTTTGATTTTGGGCTTGATCGGTTACTACCTTTCCAGCTTGCTGGATTTTCTGGGCTTGCAATACATATCAGCCGGCCTCGAACGGCTGATTCTGTTTCTCTACCCAACGATTACCGTCGTACTGTCCGCGCTCATCTATAAACGTGCGATAGGTCACCGCGTGCTTGCAGCCATGGCCTTGTGCTACGCCGGCATCGCTTTGGTATTCGTCCACGACATGGACACCATGCAAGGGCGCATCCTGCTCGGTGCATCTCTCGTATTCGCCAGCACCGTGTCTTATTCCATCTATCTGGTGGGCGCGGGCCATGCGATCACACGCATCGGCGCCACGCGATTCACCGCCTATGCCATGATTGTTGCCTGTACTGCCGTGCTATTGCAGTTTTCGCTGACGCATCCGCTTAGCGCACTTCAATTGCCTCCTCAGGTGTACACCCTCGCTTTTGCCATGGCAATATTTTCAACTGTCCTGCCTGTTTTCATGCTGTCCTATGCCATACGGCGCATCGGTTCAGGCAACGCCTCCCTGATCGGCTCAGTAGGCCCCATCAGCACCATCTACATGGCCTATTTGTTTTTGGAAGAAGGCATATCCCTGCTGCAAATCGCGGGATCGTCTCTGGTGGTCATCGGGGTATTGCTGATCAGCTTGAGGCGTCAATAATCGTTCACTCCACCCGAACCTGACACTTTGCTGGACACGGCCTATGCAAGCAACAGCGGATGTCGCGTGCTCAACTCGCCAGCAGCAAAAACAGCAACAGCACGTTCAGCGCAATCGAAGCCGCAGCAACCAGCGGCCAGGCACCGGCCTGAGACCGCTCAATGAGCGGCGCCCGGCGGCGGAGCAACGGGCTGGCTTCGCCGCGCTGCAGCGCGAGTAGCATTTCTTCGTCCGTTTCAAAGCGCTCACTGGGTTCACGTGCCACGGCTTTCAGCAGCACGATTTCCAGCCAGGGAGGCAAGTCGGGGCGGGTACGCGCAGGCGGCACGGGTTCACCAAACTTGGGGCGCTGGAACGGCTCGATTTCGCCGTAGGGATATTTGCGGGTGAGCAGGTGATACAGGGTGACACCCACCGCATACAGATCGGTTTGCACACTGGCATCGGCTCCATTGAAGAGTTCGGGCGCCATGAAGCTGGGGGTGCCGGGCTGCGCAAAATTCTCACGTGTATCGAGTATGGGACAACGCGCCACACCCAGATCCAGAATGCGGAGTTTGCCTTCTGTGTCGACGTGCAGGTTGGCAGGTTTGAGGTCGCGATGAATGATGTCGAGCCGGTGCAGCGCGGCGAGGCCTTTTAATATGCGGATGCCAAGGGTGACGACTTCGACCGACGAGAAATGCTGACCGGTGTCGAGTTTGTCCTGCAGGGTCGCGCCGTCAAAATAGTGCACGGCAAAGTAGAGGAAATTTCGACCCGGCAAGGGCAGCACGTCGGGAAAATAATGTGAGTGCACCCGCTTCAAAAACCATTCTTCAGCAAGCAAACGACGGGCGGCCTCCGCGTCGCCTTGCAACACGGGTTGTAAAGTCTTGAGCGCCCAAAGTTGTCCGGATTCAGCATGGCGTGCCTTATAGATCAAGGTATCGCGTGCGCTGTGCAACTCGGCTTCGATGATGAAATCGTCGAGCCGCGCGCCGGGCTGAAGCTTGCCCGGCAACGTCAGTTCATGCGCCTCAATAATCGGTTCTTCGACATCGCCAACCTCTACTACGCGCACCACCAAGGCGCTGGCGTTGTCTTGGCCATCTTGCGCATGCGCCGCGGCCACCAGCGCGTCGGCGGCCCGTTGCGGTGCGTCATGCAGTTTCAGGAACTGATGCAAGCCCAGCTGGCCGAGCGGCTCCCACACGCCGTCACACACAATCAAAAACACATCGCCGGCAGTCAGGTCACCTTCGCCAAAATCCGGCAACACGTGGGTATCGAGCCCCATCGCACGCTTTAATACATGCGACATGCCCGGTGTTTCCCACACGTGATCGGTGGTTAGCGCCTCCAGGCTTTCACCACGCATGCGATAGAGCCGGCTGTCACCGACGTGAGCGTAGTGATAGCGGCGGCCACGCAACACCAATGCAGTGAGCGTGGTGGCCATGCCGCCGGGGTCAGCGCGTGAAGCGGTTTGCCCATGCAACCAGCGATTGATTGCCGTGAGCACGGTGCCGAGCGCGTGCAGCACTTCCCAGGTGTCGGGGGTGGCGTAGTAATCGGCGAGCAGATTGCGCACCGAGGCTTCGGCGGCCTCGCGGCCATGCGTGCCGCCGGACACGCCATCGGCCACCACCGCGAGCATGCCCTTGGTCGCTGCAAGTTGCGCTTCCGGCTCAACGTAGCCGCCATAGTCCTCGTTGCGCTCGCGCGGACCGGTTGCAGTGGCATAGCCAAATTCAAGAGTGAGGGGCATAGCGATAAATTGGGGGCAGTCTGGCGATTATAGGGGCATGATCCTGTGCCCTATGGGGTCACCAGGATCACGCCCCTAAGCTTGCCAAACGTGATTCTCAGACGCGTGCGCCAGAAATGGCAGCGGCACCCCAGGTAGTCCGCCAGCGCTGTTTCACGACGACCAGTCCCACCAGTGCGACAAAGCACAAGCCCGCAAAAATAATCAGACCAATTTGATAATTGCCTGTTTGCCCCTTGATGTAACCCAGGCTTGCAGCGAGATAGAAGCCACCTACGCCACCCGCCATACCGACCATGCCGGTCATGACACCGATTTCCTTGCGGAAGCGTTGCGGTACCAGCTGGAATACGGCACCGTTACCCGCACCCAGGCTCCCCATGGCCAGCATGAATCCGGCCAGCGCCACCCATGCACTGGCCGCACCCAAGCTGACGGCAATGAGGAACACACCGGCCAGAAGATACATCATCAACAGCGTACGAATGCCCCCAATGCGATCAGCCAGCATGCCGCCCATGGGGCGCACCATGGACCCGGCGAACACGCAGGCTGCGGTGAAATAACCCGCATGTACCGGGGTCATGCCGTACTGGTCGTTGAAATAAATGGTGAGACTGGACGCGAGACCGACAAAGCCGCCAAAGGTCACGAAATAGAAAAACATGAACCACCAGGCGTCTCGATCTTTCAGCACGTTGAGGTACTGGTGCAAGGATTTGGGCGGCGGGCAATCGGGTGCATCCTTGGCAAAAAACAGATACACCAGAAACGCCATGCCAACCGGGATCAGTGCCAGCCCGAACACATTGCCCCAGCCATAAGCCATGGCCAGGCCCGGTGCCAGCAAGGCAGCGATCACGGTGCCCGAGTTGCCCGCGCCGGCAATGCCCAACGCCGTACCTTGATGCTGCGGGGGATACCAGCGCGAAGCCAGCGGCAAGGCCACGGCGAATGACGCCCCGGCAAAGCCGAGTGCTGCGCCCAGAATGAGAATTTCACGGTAACTGTGAATACCGAACAGCCAGGCCCAGAGCAGTGCAGCCATCACCACCACCTGACCGATCAGTCCCGCTTTCTTGGGTTTGAGGTGGTCTACCAGCAGGCCCATGAGAATGCGCAACAACGCGCCCGCCAGCACCGGGGTGGCCACCATCATGCCCTTTTGCGCGGCGGTGAGACCCAGCGTGGCAGCAATCTGCACGCCCAGCGGACCCAGCATCACCCACACCATGAAGGCGATGTCGAAATACAAAAAAGCAGACAGAAGCGTAGGCGTATGCCCCGACTTCCAGAAGTCGCGTGTCATGACAGGTTCCTTAGGGAATGTTTGTTGTGCGTGCTCAGGCCAGGTTCAGGTGAATCACACCCGACTCAAGCCTGGTCTCATATTTCTGCGCACAGCCTTCGTCCGGTGCAGTTGCGCAACCGCTGGCCAGTTCAAGATTCCAGCCGTGCAGCGGGCAAGTCACACTCTTGCCGTGAACAATGCCTTGCGACAACGGGCCGCCTTTGTGCGGGCAGCGATCTTTGACTGCAAACACTTCATCGTCGGTAGTGCGGAACACGGCGATATCGATATCGCCGTGGCGCACCACGCGTGCACCGAGCGGGGGAATCTCTTCAAGACTGCATACTTTCAACCAGCTACTCATTGTTTCGTCCTTTAAAATATTTCGCATGGCGTGAGCGGCGAGCCTTTACGCCAACGGCATGCATTCTTTACACCGTCAATGCTTCGAATTCGTGTTTGAGTTTGCCTTCCTTGGCACGCTCAACCCACGGGTCACGTTCAACCGACAGCGAGAAAATCAAACGCTCGTACAACGCACGGCGGCCTTCGTGGTCGTCGAGGATCTTCTGCTTCACGTAATCCAGGCCCACGCGCGCAACGTAGTGAACGGTGCGGTCGAGGTAGCGTGCTTCTTCACGATAGAGCTGCAAAAAAGCGCCCGCGTACTCCATCACTTCCAGATCGGTTTTCACCTTGACCAGGAACTGCGCGACTTCGGTCTTGATGCCACCGTTACCGGCCACGTAGATTTCCCAGCCCGAATCGACACCGATGATGCCGACATCCTTGATCGCGACTTCAGCGCAGTTACGCGGGCAACCCGACACCGCCAGCTTGACCTTGTGCGGCGCCCACATTTTAAAAAATGCCTTTTCCAGATCGATGCCCATTCGGGTCGAGTCCTGGGTGCCAAAACGACACCACTCCGAGCCGACGCAGGTTTTCACCGTGCGCAGCGCCTTGCCGTAGGCATGACCCGACGGCATGTCGAGATCGGCCCACACTTTCGGCAGGTCTTCCTTCTTCACGCCGAGCAAGTCGATACGCTGACCGCCGGTGACGTGCACGGTCGGAATGTTGTACTTCTCGGC
The DNA here is from genome assembly GCA_036568265.1 of Thiobacillus sp. Classification (GTDB taxonomy): domain Bacteria; phylum Pseudomonadota; class Gammaproteobacteria; order Burkholderiales; family Thiobacillaceae; genus Thiobacillus. The sequence continues at coordinate 97,825 of DATCSW010000004.1, read as the reverse complement.
CACCGTGGCAATACGGTGCAATTCGGACGGCGTGGTGTTGCCGCCCCACATCCGCGGGATCACCGAATAGGTGCCGTCTTTCTGGATGTTGGCGTGGGCGCGTTCGTTGATGAAACGCGATTGCGGATCGTCCTCGGCTTCACCCGGCCAGGTGGACAACAGGTAATAATTGAGTGCCGGGCGACAGCTGGCACAACCATTGGGGGTGCGCCATTCCATGAATGCCATGACCTGCGGAATCGACAGCAGCTTGTTCTGCCTGATCGCCGCACGCGTCTCTTCATGCGTGCGGTCGGTGCAGCCACACACCGATTGGGTTTTGGGTGTGGCCGAATAATCACCGCCCGCAGTCACCGACAAAATCTGCTCGACCAGGCCGGTACACGAACCGCACGAGCTTGATGCCTTGGTGTGCTTGCGCACGTCCTCCAGCGTGAATAGACCCTTGTCGCGAATCGCCTTGACGATGTCACCCTTGCACACACCGTTGCAGCCACAGACTTCCATGTCGTCGGTCATGCTGGCGGCCTTGTTAATACCGCTGTGACCGAGGTTGCCGCAGTGATCCTGACCGAACATCAAATGGTCACGCAGCTCGCTGACGTTCTTGCCGTCGCGCAGCAAGGAGAAATACCAGGAGCCGTCGACGGTGTCGCCGTACATCACGCCGCCGACCAGTTTGTTGTCCTTGATGACGAGCTTTTTGTAGACGCCACCGATAGGGTCGGAATAGAGAATCGCTTCGGTGCCTTCGCCGCCGGTAAAGTCTCCCGCCGAGAACAGATCAATACCGGTGACCTTGAGCTTGGTTGAGGTGACCGAGCCTTCGTAGCGGCCGATGCCGTAATGTGCCAGATGGTTGGCGCACACCTTGGCCTGTTCGAACAGCGGCGCGACGAGACCGTAGGCAATGCCGCGGTGTGCCGCGCATTCGCCGATGGAATAAATGCGCGGATCAAATGTCTGCATGGTGTCGTTGACGACGATGCCGCGGTTGCAATGCAGGCCGGATGACTCGGCCAGCTCGGTGTTGGGGCGAATACCCACCGCCATGACCACCAGATCGGCAGGCGCAACATCACCGTCCTTGAACCTGATTTCAGCCACACGATCGCTTTCGCCGGAAGGCGACGAATCAGAACGACCAGCTTTCACCAGTTCAGCGGTCTGCTTTTGCAGCAGGAATTTCATACCCTTGGCTTCGAGGCTTTTTTGCAGCAGCCGCGCTGCCGGCTCATCGAGCTGGCGTTCCATCAGCCACGGTGCGATGTGCACCACGGTCACGTCCATGCCGCGTTTCATCAGGCCATTGGCGGCTTCCAAGCCGAGCAGACCACCGCCGATCACAACGGCATGGCGATACTGGCTGGAGGCATGGATCATGGCGTCGACGTCGGCAATGTCACGAAAGCTGATCACACCCGGCAGATCAGCACCCGGCACTGGCAGGATGAAGGGGTTGGAACCGGTAGCCAGCAGCAGGCGATCGTATTCGGCGCGCGTGCCGTCTTCGGTCTCGACTGCACGCGCATTGCGGTCGATCTTTACGACCTTCTTGCCTGTGTGCAGGGTGATATTGTTATCGCTGTACCAGTCGAGCGGGTTCAGTACGATGTCGTCCACCGTCTGCTCGCCCGCGAGCACCGGCGACAATAGAATGCGGTTGTAGTTGGGGTGCGGCTCGGCACCAAACACGGTGATGTCGTAGAGATCGGGAGCCAACTTCAGCAGTTCTTCCAGCGTGCGCACACCGGCCATGCCATTGCCCACCATCACCAGTTTCATCTTCGGACCTTTGTCCATGGGTTCACTCATATCCATCCCGCTACTCCAAACATTCAGACTTGAATTTGATGACCGCAGCAGACTGCGGTCGGCGATCTTGACGAGCGTCGTACGCCCTTATCTCTTGATAAAGCAACCCCTATGCCAGACAACCAATATTGTCTGAACGGCCTGTATACAAAGGGTTTGTGGATTGAAAGACACGCTGAAAAACAGAAACACGCACCATCAAGGTGCCCGTATTAACGGCATGCACACAAACTACGCGGCCGCCCGACCGAAACCGTTGATCGCGGTAATCGCGCGCGCCTGATTGAGGTCTTCGGTATAGCCCGCGGCATACAAACACGCCGCCAACTGATTGCGTATCGGCAACGGCAGCGACAGGTGGTCGTGTAATACCTCGCGGGTCCAGGCGCCGGTCGCACGCGCATCAAACGCGGGCAGACCAGTCAGCGGCGAAGGCGTCGATTGCGCATCGTATAAATGCTGCACCTGTCCGTCCTGCACCAGCGTCATATCGGGCCGCAAAAATGGATTGGCAAATGCTTCACCCTCGCAGCCTTGCATCAGCAGCGCATGGCCACCCAGTGCCTGCAGCACCTCACACGTGGTAGCCATATCCTGTTCGCACGACACCGGCGTAATCCGAATCGAGCGCTCGCCCAGCACATCGGCCATCGCCACCAGCCGCGTCACCCATCCATCGATGCCCAGCCGCCCGCGCAACGCCAGCAAGGACGCCAGCCCCGGACTCAGCAAGGCCACTGGCGCAAACACCAGCCCGGCGTCACGCAACCCCGCATTGACCTGCGTCGTGGTGGTGCTGGGCATGATGCCCAACTCTCGCAGCACATACGCCGCAGCCACACCGCCACCGCCCTCGAGCACGCCATGGATCAGCACCGGCACGCCAAAACCTTTCAGCAGCAGCGCCAGCAACGGCGTGAGATGCGGATGCGCGCGCACGCCGTGATACGCCGGCAACACCACGGTGCGATAAGGCCCGGGTGATTCCACTAAATCCGGCAAGCGTTCGGAGAGTGCAGCATGCAAACCCAGCCAGGCATCGAGTCCAGGATCGTGCTGATTAAAGGCGACCAGAAACGCTGCGGTTTCCAGTTCCGGCACGCCGCCGTCGAGCAAAGCGGCGCCCAATGCGCGTGCCTCGGTAAAGTCGATGGTCTCGCCGGTTTCGATCTGACGTATGAGGGCGGCGTAGTTCATCGCTGGACACACATCAAAAAACAATGGCACTCATACGGCCACCCGATTCGCTGCCAGCATGCGTTTCAGTTCGGGCACACACGAGCCGCATTCGGTGCCGCATTGAAGCGTGGCCTGCAGCACTACGAGATCGGCGCCGCCGGCAATCGCCGCGACGATGTCGGGCTCGGCCACGTTGAGGCAATTACACACAATGCGACCGCGTCCGGCCTGCCCGTCTGGCGGTTGCTCAACCGGTGCCAGCAGCCAGTTCCGCACGTCCATGGCCGGTGCGCCGTCGGCGATCAGGCTTTTCAACCAATCTCGTGCGGCGGTTTCGCCGGAGAGACGCGCGCCGGTAATCACACCGTCTTCCACCCGTGCTTTTTTCCAGATGCCGCGACGCGCATCCTGATAGTTCATCGTCAGCAACGGATCATCCAGCCCAAACGCGGCATCCATTTCCTGCACCAATGTTTCGGCCAACGGTCCTTCGCTTGCGGTTTCAAACACCAGCACGCTGTTGTCGCGGCCGGTGAGCGTGGCGCTGGCGAAATCAAAATGCACGATGAACGGCTGGGCGAGGCGCAGCAAGGTCGCCCCATCGCCGCGTCGCATGATCGTGCGCCGATACGGCAGCGTGACTTTTTCCACCTGCACCGCGGCATGCTTGAGTTCGGGTTGTTTGGAAACCGGGTCAAAAGCGTCGAGCGTTAACGCATTCACCCCCATCCCGGCCATGAAGCGCCCGCCCCAGTGCATGGGAATGAAAACCTGGCTGCTCCGTAATGCCTCGCTGGCCTGCACCTTGATGACAAGGCTGTCACGCCGGCTTTTGACCCGCACCAGATCGCCGTCCTGCAACTTGCGGCGTTCCATGTCTTTGCCGTTCATCGACAAAATTGGCTCTTCGACGTGGGCATACAGCCGCGACACCAGCCCGGTGCGACTCATGCCATGCCACTGGTCACGCAAGCGTCCGGTATTCAGATGGAACGGAAAGCGCGCGTCGGTCGGCTCGGACACCTGGCAATACGCCGCGTTGTGAAATTGCGCCCGGCCGCTCGACGTCTGAAATACGCCGTCTTCATACAGACGTGCCTTGCCCGTGATGGCGCCTTCGGGGAGAGGCCATTGCTGCGGGCCGGTGTCGAGCATGGCGTAGCTGAGACCGGTGATATCAAGGTCGCGGCCCCGGGTGGATTCGCGGTGTTCGTTGAACACATCTTCGGGACAGGTATAGGGAAACAGTCGCTTGCCATCACGCCCCAGCTTTTCACTCAGCTTGATCGAAAACTCAACCGCCGACTGGTAGTCGGGACGCGCTTCACCCGGCGGCAGAACCGCTGCACGCATGCGCGAAATACGCCGCTCGGAATTGGTCACCGTGCCATCGCTCTCGCCCCAGGTGGCTGCGGGCAACAACAGATCGGCAAACTGCACGGTTTCGCTATCGATAAACGCGTCCTGCACCACAACGAATTCCGCAGCGTGCAGCGCCTCCTGCACCCGCTTCTGGTTGGGCAGCGATTGTGCGGGGTTGGTGCAGACTATCCACAGCGCCTTGATCTCGCCCTTGCGCACCGCCTCGAATAGTTCAATCGCGGTCTTGCCAGGCTGTTCGGGCACGCTGTCCACCCCCCACAGCTTGGCAACTTCGGCACGATGTTCAGGGTTGCTCATGTCGCGATGTGCCGACAGCAGATGCGCCATGCCACCCACTTCGCGGCCGCCCATCGCATTAGGCTGCCCGGTGAGCGAGAGCGGCGCCGCGCCCGGCTTGCCGATGTTGCCCGTTGCCAGATGCAGGTTGATCAGCGTCGCGTTCTTGTCAACACCGCAGGTCGACTGATTCAGACCCTGGCAGTACAACGACAGCGTCGGCCCGGCGGCAAACCAGCGTGCGGCCTGCACGATATCGGCGGCCGCCACGCCACAAATCGTAGCGGCTTTCTCAGGCGTATATTCGCGCACGGTTTCGCGCAACTGCGCCCAGCCTTCGGTGTGTGCGGCGATGTAATCGCGGTCGATCAGCTCTTCCCACAGCATCACATTGAGCATGGCGTGATACAGCGCCACATCGGTGCCCGGCAAAATCGCCAGGTGCAGGTCGGCCTCAACCGCCGTATCGGTGCGGCGCGGGTCCACCACGATCAGCTTCTGGTTGGGGTTGGCACGGCGCGCGGCCTCGATGCGACGAAACAGAATGGGATGGGCAAACGCCGTGTTCGACCCGGTGATGAACAGCGTGCCCGCGTGGTCGATGTCGTCGTAACAACCTGGCGGTGCGTCCGCGCCCAAGGTGGCCTTGTAACCCGACACGGCACTCGACATGCACAAACGTGAATTGGTGTCGATGTTATTGGTGCCGATCAAGCCCTTGACGAGCTTGTTGAACACGTAGTAATCCTCGGTCAGCAACTGACCTGAGATATAAAACCCCACCGCATCCGGCCCGTGTTCGCGAATGATCGCGGCAAACTTTTCTGCAGCGTGATCCAGCGCCGTCTCCCAATTCACGCGCTGGCGCGGCGATGCCTTGTCGGCACGTAACTCGGGATACAGCGCACGGCCCGACGCCTGCGCCGACAAGGCCAGTGTCGCGCCCTTGGTGCACAGCTTGCCCCGGTTGGCCGGATGCGCAGGATCGCCGCGCACACCGGTAATCTTCCCCGCGTCCGACTCGATCAACACCCCGCAACCGGTGCCGCAATAACAACAGACAGATGAAACAACAGACATGTAGGCTCCTTGCCTCACTCTGCACGCAGGGTCTGTGCCAGCACGGCACAATGCAATGATTTCAACGCTTTGGCTGTGCCTAAACCCTGTCGACGAACCTCATGTGCCCGGCCACAGTGCGCCTGATGGATGAGGTGCAACAAATTGGTGCGTGGTTGATGAACTGCGTCTTGAAAATCTGCCTGTCCTGGTCTGTGTGGCATCCACACAAAAATCATCCCGGGCCACCTTGATTTATCCCTACGCTTGTCGATAGATCAATTGATAGCCGGACTGCCGCCCCGTCTACAGCAGCCACCCACCTACAGGTTGAATCAACATGCAGCCCGAACACCACACTATCGATGTGCAACTACCCAGCCCCAAAGGGGTGGCGCTGGCCGTTCTGGCTTTGTCCAAACGTGATGACGTCACCCTGGGCGAGATTGCGCTGACCATTCAAACCGATCCTGCCTTGTCCAGCCGCTTGATCAAACTGGCCAATAGTGCGTCACAAATCTCGCGCCCGGTGGTATCGATTCAGGAGGCTGTGGCTCGTAAAGGTATACAGGCAGCTTGTCAGCTTGCGCTGGGATTTTCGCTGATCGATCAGTATCGAGACGGCAAATGCGAGGCATTCGGTTACGCCCGGTATTGGTCTCATTCACTCCTGATGGGCCTGGCCATGCAGGCACTGGCCACCCGGGTGCGAGCGGGCGAATCAAGCGAGCTATTTATCTGCGGTCTGCTGGCCCAGATTGGTCAACTGGCATTGGCCAGTATTTACCCCAAGGAGTACAGCGTAGTTCTGACGGATCATCAGACTCATCCCAGCCAGTCACTGGCACAAATTGAACGCACTCAATTGGATACCGACCACATCGAATTGGCCACCATCATGCTGGCTGAGTGGGGGCTGCCCGGCGTGTTTACCAAGCCGATGGCACTTTATGAAAGCCAAAGCTTCTCCGGAAATGTCCAGGACTCGCGCTCAAATTGTCTGGTGGTGATGTTGCGCCTGGCCCATCAATTGGCCGACCTGGCTTTATGCCAAGCCGATCAACGCCCCCATTTGACACAAATATGGCTCTCGCAGGCCACCCGACTCGATATTCCGTCTGACGATGCTGCACGCCTGATTGATGATGTAATCGCAGAATGGCACGACTGGGGCACACTCCTGCAAATCCAAACCGAACCCCTGCCCTCCTTTTCCGAATTCACCCAGGCAGAAGCCCAGGCTGCAAAATCTGGTTCCTCGCTACGCATTCTGGTGGCTGACAGCAACGAATTCACGCGTCGCAAGACCCTGGCGCTTTTGGCCGAAGACGGTGATCACATTCTCTATACCGCCAATAATGGCCACGCTGCCATGGTGGCTGCACTGGATGTGAAACCACACGTCATCATCGCGCACTGTAATCTGGAACAAATGGACGGCCTCGCCCTGTGTCAGACCCTGCGCGAGGCCGAAGAAGGTCGCGGCATCTATATCGTGCTCATGGATGATCTGCACGATGTGGAACACTCTATCCGGGCATATGAAAGTGGAGCAGACGGGTATATGGCCAGTACGGTCAATGCCAAAATTCTGCACACCCGGCTGGTTGCGGCACAACGGATGGCACACATGAAACGGGTATGTGACCAGGACCGTGCTCAATTACAAAAACTTGCAGTCGAACTGGAACACGCCAAACGGCAAACGCCCCACATCACGATCGTTCATGGAACGTAGTTCAATTCATATACGAAATTGAACTCATGGTGAGTTGTCCTTGCGCAGCACCTTGCTGTCACCACCCAACTATCACGCCAACTCTCTGCGTCAGCCAGAAAATCTAGTTGACTGTTCACGCGCTTGTGCGACCCGCACCGACCCCAGACAGCACAACACATTTTGATGCTCCCCGCCCGTTAGGCGGAAAATACGTGTGACCGGATTCAAAACATCAAACTGGGGACATGGGCGCAATGGGTTACAAGGCAATATTAAGTGGCGTCGCCATTGCTTTGACGCTGCTGGCGTTCTATCCCTACATACGCGACATCCTGAAGGGGGTCGTCAAACCCCATGTGTTTTCCTGGATCATCTGGGCATCCACCACGCTGATCGTATTTCTAGCGCAGCTCCAGGCTGGCGGGGGCGCGGGGGCCTGGGCCATCGGTGTGTCTGGTTGCGTCACACTCGCCATCGCTTTTCTGGCCTATATCAAGCGAGCAGATGTCGCCATCACCCCGGTTGACCAGATCGTATTCGCGGCAGCCATGTCGTCCTTGCCGCTCTGGTACCTGACTTCCGACCCGGTATGGGCGGTGGTGGTATTAACTGTCATCGACGTATTGGGTTTTGGTCCGACTCTGCGAAAAGCTTACGTATACCCGCAGTCCGAATCCATGACTTTTTTTGCACTGTTTCTGGTCAGAAACCTGATCGTCATTCTGGCTCTGGAACATTATTCAGTCACAACGGTTCTGTTCCCCGCCCTGGTTGCTGCGGCATGCGGCAGCGTCATCCTGGTCATCGCACTACGCCGAAAAAATTGGGGGTTCACCTGATCAGGTAATATTCTTTAACGACAATACTGGTGATGGGCGCTACGCTGCATCCATCAGCCGTGAAAACATATGATACGCACCATGCTCTATCAGCCTGCCACGCAGGCGATCACCACAGGCGATGAGGCCTTGCTATCTGTCTGGCAGGAACAAACTGACACGATCATATGGGCCGATTTTTCCGACAACGATCCCGGTATCGAGCTGCAAATTCTGGTGGAACGTTTTGGCTTGCATCCGCTGGCCATTCACGATGCGCAGCGCAGCCGCCATCAGCCCAAAATCGAAGCTTTCGATGACCATGTGTTCATGCTGCTGAAAGGCCTGGGGCCCGACACCACCGAGTTCGAATTCGAAACCATTCAGATCGCCATGTTTATCGGTGCACGTTTTCTGGTGACCCGGCATTCAGACTCATCGCCCAGCATAGACAAGCTTTGGCAAGATTCACTACAGGATGGTGCGCTTCTCGCCAGCGGCCCCGACACGATTGCGCTGCGCTTATCACGCATATCGGTTGACCGATTTTTGAATCGGCTGCTGACGCTGGAACCACGGCTGGAAGATCTCGAACAAGAAATCGTCACCCACCCCAAGGACGCCATCCTCTCGGATCTGATGGGTTACAAGACTACGCTCAGAAAATTTCGGCGCGTACTGGTTTACCACCAGCAGGTATTCCTCGACTTGATCAACAACCCGCCATCACACATACGGGCCGAGCGGATACATGAAATCAAGGATGTGTACGAACATCAGGAACGGGCAGGCAGTCTCGCCACGCTGTATTACGAAGTGTCGTCAGACTTGATCGAAGGCTATATTTCGCTCGCTTCTCACCGGCTCAACCACATCATGAAAATTCTCACCATCGTGACGGCGATTTTTGTCCCGCTGAGTTTCCTGGCGGGCGTTTACGGGATGAACTTCGAGAACATGCCCGAACTCAAGTCGCGTTCCGGGTACTTCATTTTGCTGAGTGTAATGGGCACAATTGCAACGGTTTTACTGCTCGTGTTCAGAAGGCGGCGTTGGCTGTAAACCTGGGTTAATGCACGCCTTCTTCAACCGGCAAATGTTCAGGCAACAGGTCGAGACTGCTAACGGTTACCGGACAGGATCATAAAGGTCAGTCGGCCTGCGACGCTACCCATGGACTCGCCCTGAACCAGCCCACCGGCTCGAAACCACATGCCTTCCGTTTCGCCTTTTGCGAAAGGCATGCCGTTTTCCAGCACGCCCGTTTCAACAATGCGTACCTCTGTTGTTTCCAGAATGTTGATTTGGTATCCGGCCGCCAGCGCAGCGATCACGTAGCCTTTTTCTATCTCGGAAACGGCTTCACGGCTTAGCTCGCAATGTGCACACACATCCACCTTCAACGCCGGTAATAACCCAGAAGGGGCAGCCTGCTCCCAGGGCATGGTTTGTTCCACCAACTGGCCGCTGGTTGGCATGGGATGGGCTGCTGTCAGGCTCGACTGGGCGAGCAGCAGACTGACTACGATGAACCTGATAGGGGTGTGTAATTCGATCACGTCTATTCCTTTTATGACTTGTGCTGGCCATTTGTCTTGCCCCAAACCCAAGGCTGGTCGAGCAAAACCTGCTTCCTTAACAAAAGCATCCGGCATATTAACAATATCTTATGTACTAATGGATGTTTTCCTGCGCAGCGGCCCATATAGTCCGGTTGACGAGCATTTATGACTCAGCGGGGTTCAGTCCCGGATGTGTTTCTTCATACACGAGCAACACAACCAAGCCAGACACAAACATGGCACCCGCGGTAAACCAGAAGCCAGCCTCGATACCCCCAAACAGGGACGCCACCGCCCCCAGCAACAAGGCGCCGATGCCGTAACCCAAATCCCGCCAGAAGCGATAGATGCCAATGGCCGAGCCACGCCAGTTGGGATGGGCAATATCGGACACGGCTGCCGACAGGGTCGGATACAGCAACGCCATGCCAAAGCCCATCACCGCAGCAGCAAACGACCACCACAGTTTGCCTTCACCCATCAACACCATGGCCACACCAGCACCACACAGCCACATGCCCCAAATAATCGGTTTGCGACGACCAATACGGTCGGACCAATGGCCGGTCACGAATTGCGAAATGCCCCAGACAAAGCCGTACACACCGACCACCCAACCAATGCCTGCGAGCGAGAGCCCGTGTTGATACAAGTAAACCGGGAAAAATACCCAGATCAATGCATCGACGAACTTTTCCACTAAACCGGCCTGGCTAATCGACGCCAGGCGCTTGTCACGCCACGACATCAGCGTGAAAACCTCCCACGTACCTGGATGCGCAGAAATATTGGTGGGATAGCGCGGCAAGGGCCCGGTCATCAAGCCGGCGGCGTGCTTTTTACCTTCAGCAAGCGCCCACGGCAATGTGTCTTTTACCCACAGCAAAGTCAGCAAACTGGCCAGCGTCACGACGACCAGCCCAAACATCAACAGCCCTTCGCGCGGGCCGTATGCGGTGGCCAGATAGCCGGTAATCACCCCCGCCACGGCCACACCAAAATAGCCGGAGAACTCGTTGATGCCAATCGTGAGGCCACGCTGATCGGCCGTGGTGAGATCAAGCTTGGCGGTCTGCGTCATTGACCACGCCAACCCCTGGTTCACACCCAACAACACGGTTGCCGCCACAATCCAGTTCCAAGTCGGCGCATACATGATCATGAACGGAATCGGTGCGGCAGCCAGCCAGCCAATGAACAGCACGTTCTTGCGACCGATGCGCTCAGACAAACGCCCGGCCACGAAATTAAGCGTGCCTTTGACAAAGCCGAAGGCGGTGACAAACGCCATCAACATCATGAACGAACCTTTGGCAACGCCGAATTCGGTTTCTGCGAGCGCAGGCACCACGGTACGGAACATGCCGATCGTGAGTCCAACCAGAAACACCTGGATCAGTTGGTGCGAAAACTGGGCAAGATTGTTGCGTATGCCGTAACGATATTCCGCCACCCATTGAGATGCAGACATGTTCAGTTGCCGAGGTTAAATGCAACCATGCGATCCATCTCCGCAGGACGCGGCGGAATCGAAGCCGTGAGTTCAGCAATGAAGGCTTTCTTGCTCAGGGCAAGCATGGTGCTCCAGCGCTTTTCGAAGCCGATGGTTGAACTCGGCTTGCCCGACATGCCGGCACCACACGCACTGCCAGATGTATGGCCGGGATACAGTTCAACTTCAGGTGCCAGCGTCAGCAGGCGCTGATGCAAGGTATCGTAAAGCTGGCCCGCCATTTCAGCTTCCTTGCCGGCGAGGTCGGGCCGCCCTGCACTGCCTACAAACAGCGTATCACCGGTGAGCACAAACCAGGGTGCGGCATCGGAATCGGTGGCCCGGCGCTTGTCAGCCACGGTCAGGCAGATGGAATCAGATGTGTGACCGGGGGTATGCAGCACCTCGACAATGACATTACCCACTTCAATTATCTGTTTGTCTTTGAGCGATTCAATTGGAAACTTCACACGACCGATGTTGGACTCGTGCAGGCAGTACAGCGCACCCGTTTTTTCTGCCAGCGCGCGACCTCCAGAAAAATGATCAGCATGCACGTGCGTGTCGATGACATGTGTGATCTTCACATCCTGTTTGACGGCTTCATTGATAAACCAGTCTTCGTCCCCGAGCACCGGATCCACCGCCACACCCACATGGCAGGAACCGCAGCCGAAGAAATAGGACAAGGTGGCATCTTGAGCCAGCAATTGACGAAAAAACATGAGTGCTCCTAGTGAAATGGGGTAACTGAAATCAGTCAGGACTCAGCCAGCGGCAGACCTGCCGCCTGCCATTCCGGCGTACCGTCGGCAATTTTGTATGCACGCAAGCCATGCGCTTTGAGCAAGGCAACCGCTTCGGCCGACATCATGCAAAAGGGTCCGCGGCAATAAGCAACGATGTCTTTGTCAGCAGGCAATTCTTTGATGCGCTGGCGAATTTCATCCAGCGGCATTGAACGTGCAAACGGTAAATGGCCATTTTTGTACTCGGCCGTCGGTCGCACGTCGATCACCACCACTTCGCCGCGCCGCGCCTTGCTCATCAACGACCGTCGCGTTTCGGTATCCAGCTTTTCGGGCGCTGAGAAAATGCCATCCATCGCCACTTTGAGCTCAACCAAATGCTCTTCAGCCACCGTGCGCAGGTTGACCCACAGTGCACTGACGTCTTCCCCCGACAATCGATAGGCGATGAAGCGCCCATCGCGCTCCGCCACCACCAGGCGCGCCGCCTTGAGCACTTTGAGGTGGGCACTCGCCAACTTGATATCGATATTGGCTTCGGCCGCCAGTGCCTCAACTGTTTTTTCGCCCTGCGCAAGAATCTCCAGCAGTTCCAGCCGCTTGGGGCTGGAGACGGCCTTGCCGATGCGAGCGACTTCCTCGTAGAGCAGGTCTTTGACTTTTCGCTTATCCATAATGCGAATAATCTAACGATTATTAGATTAATGCAAGTATTCGAACGGGTAGCCTCCAAAAAGCGACCACATTTATTCACTCCTGAGGAATCAGCAATGGCAAAGCATCAGCACAATCAGAGGGGAAAAGCGACAGCGTCATCGCCGCTTCACCGGTCAGAACCGATCTGTTCTTACCCTCGCGTTTAGCCTGATACATATTCACATCAGCTTGATGCAGCAATTGCTCAGCACTCATACGGGCAGCCTCATGGCCATGCACCACAACGCCTCCCAAAGATGCACTCACGCTGACAGCGTGTCCTTGAATGACATCGATCGTCAGAACAGCTCGTAATATCCTGTCTGCGACAAACTGAGCGCGGTCCACCGAATCCTGACCTTGCAGCAAGACGACAAACTCGTCCCCCCCCAGGCGGGCGACCGCATCCTCGCTACGCAGGATGTCCTTGACGCGCAAGGCCGTCTCCTGGAGCAGGCTGTCACCCACGGTATGACCATACGAGTCATTGACAACCTTGAATCCATCCAGGTCAAAATACAGCAACGCAACCGCCAGATCATGGCGATCTGCGTATGCACACACCTTGTCGAGCTCGATATACAGTGCGGTGCGGTTAGGTAACCCTGTCAGCTCATCTTGCAACGCGAGCTTTTCCAATTTATCCGCATATTCTGCCAATTGGGCATGCGACTCCTCCAGCCCCACGAGCAGTACGGCAACATAGGCGGGTACGGTCACGTTGAGAATCAGCAAACCGAGCAATAGAATCATGTTCTGCTGCCAATACGCCGAAAAAATTCCGGTCAGAACCATCCCCACGACGGCCACGGTAGCCGAATAAAACATCCATCGCCTCCCGAATCGAAGGCCGTTGCCGATGGATATCCATGGGCTGGCAAATACATAAAGCACACCTAACGCTTCAGTCGCATACATAAAGCTATAGATGACAAGCGTCTGGTCAGCCAGGGTAACGATGGCCATTCTGCCGGGATTGAATTCAGGGCTCCGGCGTGTCCAGCGCAAATGAAAGATCGCATACAGGAAATAGACTGCGTTGATCGATAAGGTTTCAATCGTGCCCGGGCTCTGGTTATACAAGAGCCAGAACAGATACCAGGCTGCGCCCGCGATGATGATTCCCAGGCGTACTTTGCACTGACCTAATTCAGTCAGACTCAAAACCGGCCTGGAAGGGATGTATTGTGGGTATGCCATGCTTCGCGCCGTCACAGACGGGGGCCAGGTTGTATGGATCACTCATGTAACAATCACTTAACGGCACTAAGCGGCAATAATTGACACACTACGCAAACCAGCCCCGCTGATTTTCGGAAATAACCCACTGTCACACAAACATAAAGGGCCGTCGCTTCCTGCCAAACAATAGGAAGCGACGGCCATCCCGATAGTCGTCAGAGGAACGTACAACCTGAAAGCCCCTGGCTCATGCCGTTACTTGATTTTTGACAACAGCTTGGGATTGATGACCAATGTCCTCACACCATGCGCTTCGTTTTCCTTAAACACATTTCCCTCACACCATTCACTCAGGCTGGTGATATCCACCTTGGCGCATTTTGGGCGAACACTCCAGGTGACTTGCAGTGGCGAACATTGCTGCTCAGTGTATTCGGTCCCGTGGTCGACCCCATGAACTCAACAGGCTTGCCCGTATTGACCGGCAGCGATTTCGCCTGATGGAGCTTATTCACCAGATTGCCATCGTAAGTCATGGTATTAAAGTTCAAGGCCGCCGGGTCATTGACAACAGTGAACACTTGCGTTTCAACACGCAGGTCCGGGTTGGCACAACTCGGCGACATGCAGGAGCCCAGACCTTCACCCGGTTTGACGTCGCACGATGAATACACCCAGTGCACTTCTATGGTGTCTCCGGGCTTGATACTCTTGCAGGCATTTTTAGCCGGAGCCTGGAGTTCAGCCGGTGAAAGTGACTTGCTCATGCTGCACTGGTAGCCCCCGCCATGCCCATGCTCACCCGGACCCGCATCAATCGAAAAATCCTTGGCCTTATGTTCGGCATTGTTGTGCATATGAATGTTGCACAAATTCATTTCCTGGTAGCTCGGCGCCAGCGAAAAGCTGCGTGCGTTTTCACCCGCAACATTGTCGATGTCACGCGGCGTTTGCGGGCCAAAACCCTGGCAAACAGGACTCGTTACACCAGCATGCTGCGCCTTGGCATTATGATGATTTTCTGCGGCCCAACCGCTGGCTGAAAACACACCCAACAATAGCGCGGCATACACACGTTGATTCAAACAGAATGACATTTGATTTCCCTTGATTAGCTGCATCGTGGTTTAAATTTTCTCCGCAACCCGCCGCCCCATCCAGGAAAGCGTACTGATTATTGAATTGCCTGTATCTCGTTACCAAAGGCTTTTAAACCCCTCGATAGATACACCCCGAGTCATGCGTTTCCATCACTTTGATTTGAGACAGGCCAGGCAAGCCAGGCTGAAGTTGTTGCCACAACCAGATCGCCAGATTCTCGCTGGTGGGGTTTTCCAGCCCGGCAATGTCATTGAGCGTGCGGTGATCAAGCGCAGCATGAATGGGTTGCCAGGCGGTTTCGATGTCGGCGAAGTCGAGCACCCAGCCCCGCTTGGGATCGGGGTCGCCACTCAGGGTAAGCTCGACCATAAATGAATGGCCGTGCAGCCGCGAACAGGGATGAGATTCGGGTAGCGCGGTCAGGCGCCGCGCGCATTGCAGGTGAAAGATGCGAAAGATATCCATAAGGTATTTTCGCGCAACTTGGCTTGTCTGACTATGCAGTTATTTAACGGAACTTTCGCCTGCCCAGATAAACTATGCGGCAGGTTCATTTATTGCTGGAGTATTCATGCTTGCGCAACGCCTTTTTACATTTATCGTAACCACGCTGGCGGTGCTATCGTTCGGCGCCCATGCCGCTGAACCCGGCCCGAACCTGTCAGCGCCTGAAGCGTTTGCGCTGGTGGAAGCCGGCAAGATGACGCTGATTGACATCCGCCGCCCCGAAGAATGGCGGCAAACCGGCGTGGCCAAGGGCGCCAAGCGCATCAACATGGAACACCCTGAGGGGATGATTGCTTTTCTGCGTCAGATTGCACTTGAAGTAAAAGGCGATGGCAATGCACCGATTGGTTTGATCTGCCGCACCGGCAATCGCACCACGCAGATTCAAAAGGTGATGCAGGAAGTCGGCTTCACCAACGTCTACAACATCAAGGAAGGCATGGTGGGCAGCGCCGCTGGCCCGGGATGGATTGCACGCGGCTTGCCGGTGGAACCTTGCCCAAGCTGCTAGGCAACCTGATACAACGCTCAGGCCGAACAACAACCATCTGATTGCGCACCCGCTTTGCCGCTGGCCTGAACCGGCGGGCACGGCACCGTGCCATACGAGCAATACACGCAGCAATCACCCGGCAAAGGCATCAACACTTCGTGGCATCCCTCACATTCGTAGTACCACTGACAGGCATCGGTGGGCATGGTCTCGATTTTCGCGTAACCACA
This sequence comes from Thiobacillus sp., assembly GCA_036568265.1. GTDB lineage: Bacteria > Pseudomonadota > Gammaproteobacteria > Burkholderiales > Thiobacillaceae > Thiobacillus. Next base: position 81,563 of record DATCSW010000004.1, on the reverse strand, counting down.
CAGTGGGCAGGTGATGGTGGAGTCCGGAATACAGTCGCTCATTGGGCACCATTCTTGATCGTTGATGGGTAGCCGGCATGGGCCGTGGCACGCATGATTTGATCCGCGCTGGCCTTGGCATCGTCATACGTCACCACAGCCTGACGCTTGTCGAAATCAATTTCGGTCTGGGTCACGCCATTCACTTTGGAAATCGCCTTTTTGACCGTGATCGGGCAAGCACCGCAGGTCATGCCGGGCACGCCAAGTGTCACGGTCTTTTGCGCAGCCAGCAACGGGCTTGAACAGGCAACCAGCACAGCCGCCAGAATAATGGATGGGTTCATACAGCCCCCTTAATAAAACAGCGATGCATACCAGGGGAAAGCAAGCAGCAGTAACAGCAAAGCGGCCACGATCCAGAAAATCAAACGCTGCCGGCGCTGTACGGTGCCATCCGCACACGCCCGGCCCGGCTCACACGCAACCGGTTGGCGGTACAACTTGACCCACGCCAGCCCGAGCAGACCCAGTGTGAGCGCAATAAAAATGGGGCGATAGGGCTCTAGTCCGGTGAGCGTGGACATCCACGCACCGCCTATTCCAAGTGAGATGAGCACCAGCGGTGCAACACAACACAAAGAGGCGCCGATCGCGGCGGCGGCACTGGCCCAGAGGGTGGGTTTCATGTTCATGGGACTATCCGGATGATCTCGATGGACGTAGCATAAAGTCCGTACCCCACTACAGAGTCAAGCGAAAATGTTGACGATTTCCAAACTGGCGCGTGACGCGAGCGTCAATGTCGAAACGATCCGTTTTTATCAGCGGCGTGGCCTGCTGGCCGAACCGGTCAAGCCACTGGGCGGCATCCGCCACTATGCGCAGGCTGATGTGGCACGCGTGCTGTTCATCAAGGCTGCCCAACGCATTGGCTTTACGTTGGACGAGATTGCACAGCTGTTGAATCTGGATGACGGCATGCATTGCTCGGAAGCCCGGGCCATAGCCGAACACAAGCTAGAAATGGTGCGGGAGAAGCTGGCCGACCTGCAACGCATCGAAACCGCATTGGCACAATTGGTGGGCCGTTGCGAGGCCAGCAAGGGCAAGGTGAGCTGCCCGTTGATCGACGCACTGCAACCGTCGATTACGGACAGCCCTGACTAAGGGATCAACACGTTTAAACCAGGAGTGCTTTCACCAGCGCGGCCCGCCGGCTGGTCTCACTACCGGTGAGCGCAAAGCCTTGTAGCACGCCGTTTTCATCGACATGCAACGCGCTGACGCCGGTATGGCTGCATTCGACTTTCCAGCCGCCGGCCGCGCTGACTTTGGGCGGCACCACCACCACCGGGTGCGCCGGCGTTTTGATGATGACCGGCATCGGTGGATACAGCACCGGCGTCGGCGTGCCGGTGAGTGTGGCCGCCAGCGCACGCGCCTGCACCATCAACGGCATCACATAAGGCAGGTTGAGCCCGTCGACTTCAGCACAGTCGCCCATGGCATAGACGTTCGGTGCCCCGGTTTCGAGCAAACGATTCGTCTTGATGCCCCGCCCGACCGGGATGCCCGCGGCCAGGGCCAGCTGAATGCGCGGCAGCAAGCCAATCGCAGACAAGACCACATCGGTTGAAATCCTGGCACCGTGATCCAGTTCAACCTCAACCCCCCTGGCGCTGGTTTCGACCCGCCTGGCGGTGTGGCCGAAATGCCAGCTCACACCCAATGCAGTCAACCCATCTGCCAGACGCCTGCCAGCTTCAACCGGCAGCAAACGTTCCAGCGGCCAGTCGCCCAGGTGCACCACATCCACCGCGAATCCGGCATGCGCCAGATCGTTGGCAAACTCGCAGCCGATCAGCCCACCACCCAGGACGGTAACGTGCTTTTTGCCATTGATGGCGCCACGAAAAACAGCGTAATCGGTCAAGTCGTTCACCGCCAATACTGCTGCTGATCCATCACCCATCAATCCGTGTGGGATCGGGTCGGCGCCCAGTGCCAGTATCAGGCTGCTGTAATCGAGCTCGCCATCATCAATACTCACCCGCTTGGTGGCCGTATCAATCGCGTTGACCCGCGTATGCGCCATGATCGTGACGTTCAAATCCACTGCCAGCTTGTCGGCGCTGGCACTCGCCAAATCCTCGGATGTTTTATTGGCGGCCAGTGCGTTCGACAGATTGGGTTTGGAATAGAACGCGCCGTCGTCCGCGGTGATCAGCGCGACAGGTGAGGTGCTGTCACGCTTGCGAAACTCTTTGAGCAGCGTGTAGCCGGCCAGCCCGGAACCCACAATGACGATGGGATGCATCAAATACTCCCTGGATGTGCTGACGTGACCGTGACACGCCAGCGATGAATGAATGATTCAAGCCACGTTGATTCAAATCTTGTTGATTCAAATCTTGTTGATTCAAACCATGGTTAATCAGACCATGCTTAATCAGACCGCGATCAATCAAATCGTGATTTCAACCATCTCAAAATCCATTTTCGTGACGCCGCAATCCGGGCATGCCCAGCTTTCCGGCACATCATCCCAACGGGTTCCGGGCACGATGCCATGCTCGGGATCGCCTTTGGTTTCGTCGTATACATACCCGCACACAATGCATTGCCATGCTTTCATCTTGATTCCTTTCGATCGTTTCTAATGAGTTAAATATCAATCAAGCCGAAATAGCGTCTTGCTGCGCCTGATAGTGCCTTGCATGCTTTTCTTCCACCTTGACCAGCGCAGCAAAGCGCTTGGCGGCTTTCTCCAACACTGTCTTGAACATCTCGGCATGCTCTTTGGATTCCATGATCTGCTCGTCCATTTCGGCTACCGCTGCGGTGTTGCCCTCAACCATCGCCTCGTGACGGAACTTGGGGTACATCTCGGTGTACTCATAAGTCTCGCCCTCAATGGCGTATTGCAGACATTTGAACGGAGTCATTGTTTCTCCGGCGAATAGCAGTTCGGCGTGCCCAAAAGCATGTAATAGCTCTTGGTCGGCAGTGGACTCGAATACTTTCGCGGTGGCCTCATCCCCCGCCGCGCGGCACAGCCTGGCAAAGTAACGGTATTTGGTATGAGCCATCGACTCGCCAGCGAAGGCCGCTTCAAGGTTCTGGATGGTGGGTGACTGTATCGTGTTCATATACGGCTCCTGTCGGGTTAATTCTCAATGTCAATCAATACATTAAACATGATAGATGATATCAATCAATTTATCCAACAGATAATCCCGATCAAGTTGATTGACAATATCAATTGGATTCCGGTCTGCGCCGAATATGCAACACTACCTTCCCTCAGACTCAGGAGATCATCATGCGTCGTTTGCCGATTACCGTTTTATTTGCTGTTGCACTGCCATTTACGGCCCACGCCGCTCCCGCCATCCAGCCTGGCCTCTATGACATCTCCATGCAAATGGTATTGAAAGGCATGCCCATGCAAATGCCGGTCAGCACGTTTCGGCAATGTATAACCGAACAGGACGTGGCCAATGGGAAAGCCTATGCCACCAACGAAAACAAGGGGTGCACTATCAGCAACCTGAACCAGGGTGGCGACAAAGTCAGCTACGATTTCAGTTGCGCCACGCCAGGTGGCCCGCGCATGGTCGGCCGCGCCAGTGGACGTACGCATGCCTCAGGCTATGACATCTTCATGAGCGGGCGCTTCGACCCCGCCATAGAAGGCATGAGCGAATTCAGTCAAAAGCTGAATGCCAAGCGGCTTGGCCCCTGTCAATAATTCCATTGTTTGACTGGACACTATTCGGCTCGGCGTTGCTGTCGTCGACCCTGTTTCCCGGCGGATCAGAAGCACTCCTGCTTTATCGTCTGCATCAAGGGGCCGACCCCTTTGCCAGCGTAATGACCGCCACGGTCGGCAATGTGCTTGGCAGTTTGATCACGTATGGCATGGGCCGATTCGGGCGAAAAGCCCTGCAACATCGCAGCGAAAAAGCGGATCGTCAATTCGCCCGCGCCGAGAACGGGTTCAAGCGTTTCGGCCGTCCCAGCCTGCTGTTGGCCTGGTTACCCGTGGTAGGCGATCCGCTGTGCCTGGTGGCCGGTGTACTGCGCGTCAATGTCCTTGTTTTTTTGCTGCTGGTCACAATCGGCAAGCTGGCGCGCTATGCTGCGCTGGCCTGGGTGATGTAATCAAGCGACCGTGTTATTCAGTCATATGCAGCTGCCTTCTGACATCTAACCGAGGCGATTTCCCACGCTGTCAGTCCGTCTGCGAGAGACCGAAGTGCCATTTGATTTCGAGGTCACGTGCACGCTGCCAGCCTTTAAGCAACGGGTCCAGGTCATGGTATTGCCCGTGCTGATTTTCGGAATCGTCCCGCCAGAATCGGGTTTACGTTCCGGACGATCACAGGCCAACCAGTGGCCGTGAGCACTTGTCTCAATAAGACCTCTAAACGTAGCGCCCGCATGCTAAATCATGGCGGAAGGAAGTGGGAGTCGAACCCACCCGGGAGTGACTGACACCCCCAACCGGATTTGAAGTCCGGCCGCACCACCAGGCACGCTTCCCTTCCATTTCAAACAATTTTCTCATCGCTGCTGAACATCTCAGGATTGCGCATTCGATGCGCCTCGCCCACGCGGCGGGTGAAGCCTACCCGGTCGAAAAACTCCAATACCTGAATCGCACGCTTACGGCTGATGCCGGTACGGTCGCGAAATTCAGCTGCGCGCGTCTCGCCCGCAGTGCTTTCAAGTTCATGAACCACAATGGCAAGCTGGGCCACCGTGTCTGGCAAATAAAAGAGATCACGCACCACCTGATACAACTTGCCTTGGCGCGCCAGCTTTTGCAGCAAGCGTCGCATGGTTGCCTCATCCTGGCCACTCAGTCTGGCCAGATCGCGTACCCAGGGCGGATCGAAAGACGACGCTAGCCGAGGCCTGATACGCTGATACAAAACGTCTTCCTGCGGGCTCAGGGTAATGCGATGCGTCGGCAAGTGCAGCCATGCACCGCTGCGTTGCAGCGTTCCCGCAGCCATCAATTCCTCGATCAGGACAGCGAAGACCATGCTCGACAAGCGAGGCAAAAACATCCGTCGCGCACGGGCCGCATCGGGTCCCAATTCATCGGGGAACAGCGCGTGAAAGCCTTCAATATCCGTCAGCAGCTGATTGTGCAGATTGCGCCAGTGTCGTTCTGAAAAAGCCCAGCGTTCGCCATTGGTGCGGACGAGCTTGCTGCTGGACGGTAAATCATCCGCCAGGTTTTCCCGGTTCCAGTTCACCGCCATGTTTCCCAGATCCAGCCCATGGGGGGACAATTCAAGCAGTTGGATCAGACGTTGTGTGGTGTCGTCGAGTTGCAACGCGGCCAGTTCAGCCAGGCGCAGCGGTGTGCTTCGTTTGCGCGCCGGCCCGTTCGGGTCCAGTACCTGGCCACCGCCGAGGGTGTGGCGCGCGTCGCCAGCACGCAGAATAAACGTATCGCCATGCAGTACACCGATGGGCTGATCGGTGACAATCTGCGCCAGCGCGGTGCCACCCGGGGCCAGGCTTGCTCCCGCTAGCAGCGCAACCCTGGCCATGACATGGGCCGCCCCAAGATGAAGGTGTACGGGCGCCCAGTGCTGCAAGGCGTGTGGCGCATGATCCGACAGCGTAAGCCGCACATCGAATCGCCCACTGGGTGCATGCAGGCGTGGTGTCACAATCCAATCACCCCGCCGGACCGCTTCCTTGCCCACCCCAACCAGATTGAGTGCGCAACGCTGTCCGGCCACGCCCGATTGTGCCGCCTGATTCATGACATGCAGGCTGCGCAGGCGCACCGTTTTGCCCGATGGGCTGATCCTCAGTTCATCACCCACTTGCACCCTGCCGGAAAACACGGTGCCCGTGACAACCGTCCCTGCCCCTTTAAGCGAAAAGCTGCGATCGACTGCCAATCTGAAGCCGCCTTCGGTGCCCGGATGGGGCTGGGTATATGCAGTTTCGTGCAGGTAGCCTCTTAACGCATCGACTCCACGCCCAGTCACTGCCGAGACCTGAAAAACCGGCATGCTGGCCAGATGGGTCCCGGCCAGCAAACGGTGCAAATCGCGCTCGACCTGCGCGATGCGAGCGTCATCCACGCGGTCGATCTTGGCCAGCACCACCGCACCCCGTTTGATTCCCAGCAAGTCGAGAATATTCAGATGCTCCTGCGTCTGCGGCATCACACCGTCGTCTGCCGCCACCACCAGGAGCGCGAAATCGATGCCCGCCGCACCAGCAAGCATGGTGTGGATGAAACGCTCGTGGCCGGGCACGTCGATAAAACCCAATGTTTCGCCGTTATTCATCGGCTGATAGGCGTAACCCAGTTCGATGGAAATGCCCCGGGTTTTTTCTTCCTTGAGGCGATCGGTATCCACGCCGGTGAGTGCATGCACCAGTGTTGTCTTGCCATGATCGATATGTCCGGCGGTACCAACGATCACGGCGCACCCAGTCCTGACAGTTGTGCCAGAAAAACCGTCTCATCGCCGAGACAGCGCAAATCCAGACGCAGCGCGCCATCGCTGATGCGGCCGATCACCGGCATCGGCAAACCACGCAATGCGGCCTCAACGTCGTGCAGGACGCCGCGCTTTCGGGTGCTTGGCCGCATCACCAGGGCATAGCTATCCAGCCGGTCAATCGGCAGTGAGCCGCTGCCGATCTGTGACAGGGCCGGCTCGACGCTCACGCTCACCGGCCAGGCAGAAAGCGCCTGTTGCATGGATGGCAGCAGACGCTCGGCCTGCGCCTGAATCTCGGCACGTTGCCGGGTGAGCAGACGCAAGGTCGTGAGGCGCTCAGCCAGCCGGTCCGGATCACGGTACAGGCGCAACACCGCTTCCAGTGCTGCCAGGGTGAGTTTGCCGATGCGCAGGGCGCGCTTGAGCGGATTCTTCTTGATGCGCTGGATCAACGCCTGGCTTCCCACCAGAATGCCGGCTTGCGGTCCACCCAGTAGCTTGTCACCGCTGAATGTCACCAGATCCGCGCCGGCGATGATGGATTCCTGCGGTGTGGGTTCATGCGGCAAACCAAAGCGCGCCAGATCGATGAGGGTGCCGCTGCCCAGGTCCACCACAAACGGCAGTTCATGGGCATGGGCCAGCTGCGCCAGATCGGCTTCCGGCACGCTGGCGGTAAAGCCCTGAATCGCATAGTTGCTGGTATGTATTTTCATCAGCATGGCGCTACGCGGGCCAATGGCGTCTTCGAAGTCGCGCAGATGGGTGCGATTGGTGGAACCTACTTCCACCAGTTTGGCGCCGGCGCGGCTCATGATGTCGGGCACGCGGAAAGCACCACCGATTTCCACCAGTTCCCCGCGCGAGACGATCACCTGTTTACGTAGCGCCAGGGTGTTGAGTAACAAAAAAACCGCTGCGGCATTGTTGTTGACCACGGTGGCGGCTTCTGCGCCGGTGAGTTCGCACAACACACCTTCCACCACGTCATCACGGTCACCGCGCCCACCCGTTTCAAGGTCGTATTCGAGCGCGCAGGGATGGCGTGCCGCCATCAGCAGCGCTTCTACTGCCTCTTCCGGCAAGGGTGAGCGGCCCAGATTGGTGTGTAGCACTGTGCCGGTCAGGTTGAACACGCGTTTCAAGCGGGTGGCGGAGTGTTGCGCGAGATGCACGGCAAGCTGGGATGCCACGGCAGGTTCGGTGTAGTCCACCATTTCACCCTTGTGGGCGGCCTGGCGGGCACGATCGAGCACACTGCGCGCGCCGGAAAGCACCAGTTCGCGACCGAATTCGGCGATCAGGGGAACAACGGCAGCCCAGTTAAGGACGCGATCAATCGAGGGCGGGCGGGGTGGGGCGCTATGCACGATAGACAATCCCTTTGCGTTGATGGGTCGACGGTTTGAAACCGTAAAGCGTTCTGTCTATGTTTGACCTTGAATCAGATACCAGTTGATCCCGCTCCTGGCATATCCCGCCTCGTCCATGAGCAGATCAAGTGTCAGGCTAGCCAGGTCGTCGGCCACGGGATCGGCCTGCGGGTTCTTGTTCTGGTAAATGACTTTAAGGTAAGTCTGGCATTCTGGGCAGCTTTCAGCACGCACCACCTTGTCGTCACCCTCCAGATGATAATAGGCAATACCGCGTGTGTTGTCGCAGTTGCTGCACTTGGCACGAACCACGTGCCATTCTGAACTGCACAGGGTGCAATGCAAATATCGTAGTCCACTCTCGGCGCCGCCGATGCGCAGCACCGAACTGACGGGATGGGATCCACACACCGGGCATAGATTGGGATGTTCGGGTCGAGCCACCTGAGTGGGTTCGAGCTGACGGGCGAGGTGCGTCCAATGCACTTGAAGAGCAGCGCCGATCACCGGTGCCATACCGGCATCCAGGTCTGACGTGTTGCTCTCGAATAGCCACCCGGCCTGTTCGTCCAGCCAGGCATCCTGACTGTTCAGAATCGTCTGCAGCGCGGTTTGTCCGGCTGCTGGCAATGAGGCAAGAACCGCCCGGGCCAGATGCCGGGCCGTTTCCTGCCAGCCTGCCGGCCTGTCCAACCCGGCAGGCGCCAGCGGAGGCATGCCATATTCACGACATTGCGCCAGCTGTTCAGACGTGGGCAGGCTCGATTCAGGGCCTGCCGCGAGGCGCGCATGTTGTGCCCGTGCAAGTTGCGCAACAAAGCGCAGGTAGTCAGCCAAAGTGTGCTGCCCGGCCAATTCTTCCAACCGGGCGGCGCGCGCAAGAAACACATCGGCGGGTGGCAACCGCAGTTCAGGAATATCGCCAGCCGCCGCTTCGATTTCACCGGGTTGCAGAAGAGTTGTCGTCATGCGTCAGAGGGTCCCTGTAAAAAAACAATATCGGTTATTTGCCCGTCGTCTCGCGGTACCAGGCCCGGTGATGGTGCTTGGCCCATGCACTGGAAACCGTTCCCCGCGTCATGGCCCCCATCGTGCCCTTGACCCAGATGGCCGCGTAAACGTGCACGATGATGCCGAGGATCATGATCCACGCGACCAGCGCATGGACGACAACGGCCACGCGCTGCAGCCAGATCGGAAAGTACGGCGCAAACCACGGCTGCCAGACAACAATGCCTGAAATCAGCAGCACGGGAATAGACACCACCATGATCCAGAACACATATTTCTGTCCGGCGTTGTACTTGCCCTGCTCAGGCAGGCCCTTGTCACGATTCCTGATGACATCGCCGAAACGCTTCATCCACTGGCGGTCGGCTCGCGTGAAATGGTTGAAACGCCAGAACCGCACGGCCATGGCAATAAAGAACAGAAACATCACCACCCCGATGAAGGGATGCAGTATCTGCGTCCAGGGGCCGCCGCCGAATAGATCGGTGAGAAAGAAAAACGCCGGTTGAAATAGCGCCAGCCCGGAAAGGGCGGCGAGAATAAAGGTAATGGCCACTACCCAGTGGTTGCCGCGCTCCCAGGCCGTGTAGCGTTGGATCATCGTTCTCATGCTTGCTCCTTGGTGTCGTTGAAAGGAAACATGCGGATCAAGTCAATCCGTTTCCTCTTCTTCCACTTCCTTGGGACCGACCGTGACGTAATGGAAGAAGCCAGCAAAGACGGCCAGGCCAATGCCAAGACTCATCAACGGTTTGGTCACGCCTTTCCACAAGCTGACCAGCGGACTGATGCTCGGATCCTTGGGAAGATTCGCATACAGCTCGGGCTGGTCGCCATGCTGCAGCACATACATCACGTGGGTACCGCCTACGCCTTGTGGATCGTATAGCGCCGCATTGCTGTAGCCACGCTCCTTGAGATCGGTAATGCGTCCTTCGGCGTGGTGGGTCATATCGTCCTTGGAGCCGAACACGATGGCCCCGGTTGGGCAAACTTTCACGCAGGCCGGCTCCATGCCCACCGCCACCCGGTCAGAGCACAGCGTGCACTTGTAGGCCTTGTTGTCCTTCTTCGAGATGCGCGGGATATCGAAGGGGCAGCCAGTGAGGCAATAGCCGCAACCGATGCAGTGTTCCTCATGGAAATCGACGATGCCGTTCGCGTATTGAATAATCGCCCCGGGTGACGGACAGGCTTTGAGACAGCCCGGGTCGGCGCAATGCATGCACCCGTCCTTGCGGATCAGCCATTCCAGCCGGCCCTGCTCTACCTCCACCTCGGAGAAGCGCATGATGGTCCACGACTGATCGCTCAGATCGGACGGGTTGTCATAGACCCCGGCGTTCGTGCCAACCTCGTCACGCAGATCGTTCCATTCCATGCAGGCAGCCTGGCAGGCCTTGCAGCCGATGCATTTGGAAATATCGATCAGCTTGGCCACCTTGATCGCTTCCCCTCGAACAGAAGGAGAAGGCGTCGTGGTGGCTGATCGGGCCGTGATATCGAGTGATTGAAGTGCCATGCTCGCCTCCCTATACCTTCTCGATGTTCACGAGGAACGATTTGAATTCCGGCGTTTGGGTGTTGGCGTCGCCGACGAAAGGGGTGAGCGTGTTGGTGATATAGCCGTTCTTGGCCAGACCCATGAAGCCCCAGTGGATGGGCATCCCAACGGTATGCACTTTCTGACCTGCGACATCGAGCGTGCGAATGCGCTTGGTGACCACTGCTAACGCGACAATGAAACCCCGGTTGGACTTCACCCGCACGTGATCGCCGGCCTTGATGCCTTTTTCTTTGGCCAGCTCCTCGCCAATTTCCACGAATTGCTCAGGTTGCAGGATGGCATTGATCCGTGCGTGTTTGGTCCAGAAATGGAAATGTTCGGTGAGCCGGTAAGTTGTGCCCACATAGGGAAACTTGTCCCGCTTGCCGAAAGTCGCCCAGTCGTCCTTGAACACCCGTGCTGCCGGGTTGGACTGTGCCTTGTCGTTCTTCGGGTGCAAAGGGTTGACAGCCAGCGGCGACTCCATCGGCTCATAGTGCTCGGGGAAAGGACCCTCCGCCATGTTGTCCACCGCAAAGAAGCGCGCCACGCCTTCAGGGTTCATGATGAAAGGACTCATGCCTTCTTCGGGGGCAGAGTCGACCTTAAAGTCCGGGATGTCGGAGCCCGTCCACTTGCCCGTGCCGGCATCCCATCCGATCAGTTTGCGTTTGGGATCATAAGGCTTGCCATTCACGTCGCAGGAAGCACGGTTGTACAACACGCGCCGGTTGGCCGGCCAGGCAAATGCCCAGTTGAGCGTCTGCCCGATGCCATAAGGATCGGCGTTGTCGCGCCGCGCCATCAGATTGCCCTTCTCGCTCCAACTGCCGGCGAAGAGCCAGCAGCCGCAACTGGTGCTGCCATCGTCGCGCAATTCGGCAAAGCCGTTCAATTGCTCCCCGGACTTGACCAATACTTTGGTTGCATCCTTGGGGTCGGTCACGTCCTTTAAAGCCTTGCCGGAGAATTCCTTCGCCAGTTCTTCCGGCGCAGGGGCATCGGGTTGACGATGCTTCCAGGTCAGATTGAGGACGGGGTCAGGGAAGGCACCGCCATCCTTTTGATATAGCGCTCTCATCTTGAGGAAGATACCCGCCAGAATTTCCTGGTCCCCCCTGGCCTCACCCGGAGGCTCGGCTGCTTTCCAGTGCCACTGCAGCACACGACTGGAGCTGACCAGAGAACCATCTTCTTCGGCGAAGCAGGTAGAGGGCAGGCGGAACACCTCAGTCTGAATCTGGGCAGGATCGACATCGTTGTACTCGCCATGGTTCTGCCAGAACTCCGAGGTCTCTGTGGCGAGCGGGTCAATCACGACCAGGAATTTCAGTTTGGCCAGAGAGCCGGAAACCTTCACCTTGCACGGTGCGGCAGCCAGTGGATTGAAGCCCTGGCAGATGTACCCGTTAATCTCGCCACGGCTCATATTCTCGAACACCTGAAGCAGGTCATAGCCCTTGTCGAGCTTGGGCAGCCAGTCGTAGCACCAGTTGTTTTCCGTGGTCGCCGCATCACCGTACCAAGCCTTCATATTGCTGACAAAAAACTTGTTGTAGTTCTGCCAGTAACTCATCTGGCCTGGACGCATCGGTTTGAACGCGCGTTTCTCGATGTAAGCCGTGTAATCCTGCTCCGCATCACTGGGCAGGGTCATGTAGCCAGGCAGCAAATTGGACAACAGCCCCAGGTCCGTAAGGCCCTGGATGTTGGAGTGGCCGCGTAACGCATTCATGCCACCACCCGACACCCCGATGTTGCCCAACAACAGTTGCACCATGGCACCGGTCCGGATCATCTGCGAACCCTGCGTATGCTGGGTCCAGCCCAGGGCATACATGACAGTCATGGTCTTGTCGGAAGCTGAAGTCTCGGCAATCATCCCGCATACCTTGAGGAAAGCGTCCTGCGGCGTGCCGCAGATGGTGTTCACCATTTGCGGCGTGTAGCGCGAATAGTGCGACTTCATCATCTGGTATACGCAACGCGGGTTTTGCAGCGTCGGGTCGGTCACCACGTAGCCGTCAGCGCCGATCTGGTAGCCCCAGGTGGATTTGTCATATGTGCGGTTCTCCGCATCGTAACCAGTAAAGATGCCGTCTTCGAAACTGTATTCCTCCTTCACCAGAAAGCTGAAGTCAGTGTAATTCTTCACATATTCGTGATGGATCTTGTCGTTGCTGAGCAGATAATTGATGACGCCACCGAGGAAGGCGATGTCGGAACCGGAGCGGATCGGCGCATAGAAATCGGATACAGCAGCCGAGCGCGTAAAGCGCGGATCGACCACGATCAGCCTGGCCTTGCGGTGCGCCTTGGCTTCGGTCACCCACTTGAAGCCGCAGGGGTGTGCTTCGGCAGCATTGCCGCCCATGATGAGGACAAGGTCGGCATTCTTGATATCGACCCAATGATTGGTCATGGCACCGCGGCCAAACGTCGGGGCAAGACTTGCCACCGTAGGGCCGTGTCAAACGCGTGCTTGATTATCGAATGCGAGCATCCCCAGGCTGCGTGCGACTTTATGCGTCAGATAACCTGTTTCATTACTCGCGGCTGAGGCGGCGAGCATGCCAGTTGAAATCCAGCGATTCACTAATTCGCCCTCGTCATTTCTGACGATGAAATTTTTGTCCCGATCGTCCTTCATCAGCCTGGCGATGCGAGTGAAGGCTTCGTCCCAGGATATGGGCTTCCATTCCTTGCTGCCAGGCGCGCGGTATTCCGGAAATTTGAGCCGGTTCGGACTGTGCACGAAATCGAGCAAACCGGCACCTTTCGGGCAGAGCGTACCGCGGTTCACCGGATGGTCTGAATCCCCTTCGATATGCATGATTTCCGAATGGGTGTTTTTTGCATTGTCGCCCAGGCTGTAGATCAAAATTCCGCAACCCACTGAGCAGTAGGGACAGGTGCTACGTGTTTCAGTGGCACGCCCCAGCTTGAACGCACGCACCTCCGCCAGCGCCGCCCCAGGCGCGAAACCCAACACAGCCAGGCTGGAACTGCCCACCCCCGCTGCGCAGACCCTGAAGAACTGTCTTCGGTTCACTTGCATTTCATCCTCCCTCAATGTCAGCAACGCATTCACTAAAAGAAGAATAGGAACAAAATCAGCTAATAACAATTAATAACAATTAATAACAATTTTTGACTGGCTGCGGGTTCAAATTCAGCTCACATCAACCCAGGAGCAGTATTCAGGCATGTCAGATGCCAACTCCGCGAGTACGTGTCCATTCCCGGCAAGCAGGCTTCGGTTGTCTGACTGACACCCGACCGCTCAGCTGCAGTGAGCGCACACATATTCCTTGCTGGGGGCACCACCGCTTGGGCCGACACTCAGCCCTCCAACCTGGCTGGAATGACAGTCCGCTCTCCCTGCAAAAGCAGCCATACCGTGTATGGCATGATTGATTCAGGTCCCCGTGCGCCAACGCTTCAGCGTCGCTTCCAGGCGCGCCATGCTCACATAGAAAGTTGGCGTGATATAGAGCGTGAGGAACTGCGAGAATAACAGGCCGCCGACCACGGCAATGCCCAGCGGCCGCCGCGCCTCGCCCCCGGCACCGAAGCCAATGGCAATCGGCAGCGTGGCAAAAATCGCAGCAAAGGTCGTCATCATGATCGGCCGCAGGCGCACCAGACAGGCTTCGACGATAGCCTCTTCTGCACTCAGACCCGCACGCTGTCGGGTCAATGCAAAGTCGATCATCATGATGCCGTTTTTCTTCACCAAACCCACCAGCAGAATGATGCCGACGAAGCTGAAGATGTTGAGTTCCTCGTCCATCAGCAGCAACACCAGCAGCGCGCCAAAACCTGCCAATGGCAATGCAGTGAGGATGGTGAGCGGATGACCGAGGTGCTCGTACAGCACGGCCAGCACCATGTAGATGATGACAATGGTGATCAGCAGCAGCAGCGGCAGCTGCACAGTGGATTCCTTGTATTTTTGTGCGGAGCCAGTGAACTCCAGCGCCACCTCGGCTGGTACCACTTCGCGCGCTGCATCGTAGGCTGCTGCCAAGGCAGCGTCGAGCGAGGCGCCCGCAACGAGGTTGAACGACAGAGTCACGGCAGGCTGCTGGCCATAGTGCTGCACCGAAATCGGCCCCACGCCCGCTTCCACAGTGGCAACCGCATCGAGCCGAGTCAGCACACCTGATGTGGTGCGTAACGGCAACTGGCCAATCACCGCCGGGCTCAGTTGCGATTCGGGCAGCACCTTGATGCTCACCGCGTACTGGTCGCTCGCGCCGTAAATCTCGCTGATGCGGCGCCCACCCAGTGCGTTGTACAGGGTCTGCTGCACCTGTTGCGAGGTCACGCCAAGACGTGCCGCCGCGAGGGGGTCGAGACTAACACGCAGCTCAGGATTTCGCAGCTCCAGATCACTGTTGATTTCATCGATCAGCGGCACGGATTCGAGCCGCTTCTCGACCGCAGCTGCCGCCACTTTCAGGGCTTCAAAATCACCCGACGTCAGCGTCAACTGATAGTCGCTACTTGAAATCAAAGAGCCCACATTGATTGATGCCGGATTCTGAAACGAGATATTGACGCCGCCGATCTTGCGCGTGGCCACCTTCAATTCATCGATCACTTTATCGGCGCCGGGACGCGACTCGCGCGGTGCCAAACGAATCACCAAACGCCCGGAGTTGGAGCCCGATACGCCGCCCCCGCGCTGACCCGCGCTGGACATCAAACCTGCGACAGCCGGGTGCTTTTGCACGATGCTGGAGATCTGTTCCTGACGTTTACTCAGCTCGTCGAACGGGATGCCTTCCGGGTACTGGATGCCCGCGAAAATCATTCCAGAATCAACCCGTGGAATAAAGCCCTGCTTGACCTGCCCCGCCAGCCACAGCATCGCGATCAACACCGCCAGCGACAGCAACAGCATCGCGCCGCGGTGGCGCATGCTGGCGCGCAGGGTGTCGCCATAAAAGTCGCGGAAGCGATTGAAGCCCCGATCGAAAAATCGCGACAGTGGATTGTTGAGCGGCTCGTGCACCAGCCACCGCGCACAAAGCATGGGCGTGAGCGTCAACGCCACCACGCCGGAGAGAATCACCGCAACGCCGATACTGACTGCGAACTCCTGAAACAGCCGACCGATCATGCCGCCCATGAACAGGATCGGCAAAAATACGGCAGCCAGCGAGATCGTCATCGACAGCACCGTAAACCCGATTTCCTGCGCCCCGTCGAGCGCAGCCTGCATCCGGCTCTTGCCCATATCCAGGTGGCGCGCGATGTTCTCGATCACCACCACGGCATCGTCGACCACAAAGCCGATGGCCAGCGTGATCGCCATCAACGACAGGTTGTTGAGGCTGTAACCCGCCAGATGCATGAAAGCAAAGGTGCCGAGCAGCGAGCTCGGCAACACCAGTGCGGCGATCAGCGTGGCGCGAAGGTTATGCAAAAAAGCAAAAATCACGAGGATGACCAGACCCAACGCAAGTATCAGCGTGAAGTTCACCTCGTGCAGCGATGCTTTTACAAAAAGCGAGCGGTCAAAATGGACCTGCAGTTTTACGCCGTCCGGCAGCTCGGATTCAATCTGCGGCAACAGCGCGCGTATGCGGTCGGCGACTTCGACGGTGTTGGCACCCGGCTGGCGTTGCACCGCCAGCACGATGGCGCGGGTGCCGTTGTACCAGGTCTTGCGTTTGTCATCCTCGACGCTGTTTTCGGCGCGACCGAGGTCTTTCATCTTGAGCGCGATGCCATCGTGATACGCCACGATGATCTCGCCAAAATCGTGTGCGTCTTTTAGCGCCACGGGCGCCTTCACGGTGTAGGCACGGGTGGCGCCGTCGAGCGTGCCAGACGGCAGATTGGCGTTGGCCGACTGCACCGCCGTGATCACGTCAGCAAAAGTCAGCCCACGCTGCAGCAATTTGGCGGGATCGAGATACAGGCGCAAGGCATATTTTTGTGAGCCGTATACCAGCACCTGTGCCACGCCAGACAGGCTCGACAGCCGCTGCGCCACGCGTGAATCGGCCACGGCATCGAGTTCGGTCAGCGGCAGGCGCTCGGCCGACAGTGCCAGATACAGAATCGGCGAATCGGCCGGGTTGATTTTTCGCAACTGCGGTGGGTCCATGCCTTGCGGCAGATTGCGCGCCGCCTGTGCGACCGCGGTCTGTACATCCTGCGCGGCAGCATCGATGTCGCGACCGAGTTCAAACTGCAGGGTAATGTTGGTCGATCCCTGGCTCGACTGCGAACTCATCGATTCGATACCCGCCACTGTGGCCAGTTGTCGCTCCAGGGGTGTGGCTACGGTATTGCCCATGGTTTCGGGGTTGGCGCCAGGCAAGGAAGCCGACACGCGCAGCGTGGGGAAATCCACCTGCGGCAGATCATTCACCGGCAACTGCAAATACGCGATTGCGCCAAACAGCGCGATCGCCAGCACCAGCATCAGCGTGGCGACGGGCCGCTGAATGAACAGCCGCGACAGATTCATGGGCGCGCCTTTGCTCCAGCAGGAGCGGCAGGTTTCTGCTTGCCCGCCAGGCTGACTGCGCCACCATCCTTGAGGCGTTGCGGAATTTCGATCACCACCGGCTCGCCTGCACGTAGCTCGCCTTCCACCACCTGCTCACCATCCAGGCTGCGGATCAATTCAACTGTTTGCGCCACGGCCTTACCGTCTCGCACCACATATACATAGGCGCCATCCTGCGCATGTTGCAGTGCGGCCTCGGGCACCACCTTGGCATTCGGTTCAACCCCCAGTAGCAGCCGTACCCGCACGCCCTGACCCGATAGCAACGCCGGAGGCGCGCCCACAAGACGCAGTTTGATCGGTACCGCACCGGTGGCGGGATCGATCTGCGCATCCACAAACACCAGCTCGGCCCGCGCATTCAAACTGGCATCAGCCGCATAGGCAATATCCGCCATCACCTTGCCTTGCGTGCGCGCCGCTGCGAGTTGCGGCCAATCCTGCTGCGCAATGCTGGCGCGCACATCGAGCGCACCGGGTGCCAGCAGCGTAGTGAGGGGTTCACCGTTCGCCTGCACCAGGCTACCTGCACGCACGTTGATACGTCCGATCCGCCCTGCAATCGGTGCACGGATTTGTGCGTAACGGGCATCCAGTTGTGCGGCGTCTAGCTCAGCGCGCGCGGTGCCGGCGCGCGCGCGCGCCGACTCCAGCACCAGCTTGGCATCGTCGAATTCCTGGCGACTGATGTAACCCGACTGCGTCAACGGATTCAAACGTTCCACCTTTTTTTCCGCCTCGGCGGCTTCGGCACGGGAGCCGGCCAGACTGGCCTGACTTTGCGCGATGCGCGCCTGCGCCGGACGCCCATCCAGGCTGAACAACACTTGCCCCGCCCGTACCGCATCGCCTTCCTGCACATGCTGTTTCAACACAGCGCCGCTCAGCTGCGACACGATAGCCACCTGCTGCGCCGCTTCCAGCGTGCCGGGCAGGTCGATCACACGGGGGAAATCACGCACCACCACCGGTACGGTTTTCACACTAAGCGCACGATCACCGCCGCCGCGTTTTTTATCACCGCTCGACTCCTGGTGCTGAATGCGATAGACCACTCCGGCAACAATGGCCAGCACGATGATGACTAAAAAAATACGCAGCTTCATGGCGAACTCGTCTTTGGTGGTGCGGCAGGCAAACGGCCCAGCGCGTGGTTCAAACGGGAAAAAGCGGCCAGCCAGTCAACATCGGCCTGTGCTTCACTTTGCCGCGCGCGCGCCAGATCGGCCTGCGCGGTCAACCATTCGAGCAGGCTGCCAACCCCTGCGGTATATCGCGCCTCGGCCGCGCGCGCCGATTCACTGGCACTGTCAAACTGAATATTGATGCCCTCACGCTGCGCCTGCGCATACCGTACATCGTGATATGCCTCGGTCACATTCAAGGCCACCTGCCCCGCCTGGCTGTCGACCTCTGCCTGCAGCCGCTCGGCATCGCGTAAAGCCGCACGCGCTTGTGCTGCCAGCCGGCCACCGTCAAACAACGGGACCGACACATTCACGCCCACGCTATAGGTGCTCGACGGCATCCGTTCATCTTCCAGAAAAAAAGTGCGGCCGGTATTCGCCGCCAGCGACACACTCGGCCAACGCGCCGCGCGCGCACGTTCGGCTTCGGCACGCGCACTGGCCGCAGATGCCTGCAGTGCGCGCAGATCCGGGCGTTGCCGCTCGGCCTCGGCCAGCAGATCGGCCAGCAGGGTGTTGGCTTCCTGCGCCGTCGGCGCGGCGGTTGCCCAATCAAGCTTCAAGGTCTGGGTTTGCGCAATGCCTGCCGCCTGTTTCAGCGCAGCCTCGGCCTTGGCCAGATCGCGCTCGGCAGATTGACGCGCAACCATGGATTCGGCCAGTGCCGAACGTGCACGCAATACGTCAGCGCGCGACGCCAGACCGCCCTGCAATCGAACATTGACCGCATCAACACTGGTTTTCAGCGCCCGCTCCTGCTCGGTGAATGCCTGCCCCTGCGCGCGCGCCGCCAACACCGAAAAATATGCGGCCTCGACTTCGGCTATCGTGTTCTGCAACACCCGGTTACCGGTCAGCAAGGTGGAGATCAATTGGTAGCGCTGCGCATCAATGCTGGCCGATCGCGCGCCAAAGTCGTAGATCACATACGCCAGACTCAAGCTGGGCCCATAGCGATGCAACGTAGGCACCGATGCGCCTGAACTCGTCAGCGTACGATTCCGCGTGAAATTGAATTGCCCTGTCAGCGTCGGCCAGTTGGCAGCACTTGCACTATCCAGCCGCGCCGCCTCGGCCTGAATCCCGAGCCAGGCCGCGCGCGATTCGGGTCGCTCACGCAGCGCGTGCTCGGTGAGCGCAGACAGACTGTCGAAACGCAGCGTGTCGGTTTGCGCCGGCGTCGCATGCACCGGCTCGGGCAGCGCATCGAGACGCAACCAGAACGTGCCCGGCTGCGTGGGAAGATCGAGCGAAGACGCGTGACCGAGGACAGGCCAAGCAGCAAGCAGAAGAAGTAAGCGGGATGCCTTCACCATGCGACGATTCTAAACGACTCCAGGCTTGCCCCATCAATATGGGTATCAATGTATCAGCCCGGATAGACACTCATTTTGATAACAGGTTCGCCATCTACACAACAGCGGATTGCCGGATATACCTCGAGCCTGTCAGTTTCCAATATTGTGAAATGGCGGGTACACGGGTAACTCATGTTTTCACCCTAAGCAAAGCGCCCCCAAAAGGGCATAGTCCGTCTGCTCTGGTCTCATTTTCACAATGTATAACCGGATGCTGCGCTGAAGATATCAAATGCATACAATAGCCATTATGAAAATCAGCGAAGGCTCGTTGGAAAGAACAGCATGCCGTCGTCCAGTCAGACAACACCGATTAACATGGTGTTTGGGTTGCAGCAGCTTGCTCATCGTGCACTTGCGCATCTATCCTGGTTTGAAAATGAGCGCCGCACCTAACAGCGCAACCTCGCTCCATAGGATTGCTGGACGGCGCTCATGCAATGCCAACGCGCTCGATGTTAAGTCACTAAAGGGACACATCCATTCATCTACACCATGAGCTCTGATACCAGCATTCACTTCTTCGAGACGCAGTTCCAGCAGCAGGTACGGAACACCGACCTAACGCTCAATCCATTCGAACAAGCGGCGCTCGTGTATCTCCAGGGTGCCGTGCTCGACTACGGTTGTGGCCTTGGCAATCTCGCTATCGCCGCAGCCCGAAAGGGGTGCCGCGTGCTTGCCCTCGACGCCAGTCACACTGCAATCGAGCACCTGCGCCAGGCTGCTCAGGCAGAGTCACTTCCAATCAGCGCTGCGGAGGCTGATCTTCGCACCTATGAGATTGGCGAAGACTACGACGCGGTTGTCTCCATTGGGCTATTGATGTTCTTCGATTGCCCCACCGCCATCGGGAAGCTGAGCAGTCTGCAGCATCACGTGCGACCGGGCGGAATCGCCATTGTCAATGTACTCATCGAAGGTACCACCTACCTCGACATGTTCGATCCGACGGCCCACTGCCTGTTCTCACGAGATGAACTAACCAAACGCTTTGCCGGCTGGGAGATCCTGCACTGCGAGTATCAGGATTTCCCGGCCCCAAACGAGAAGGTTAAATCCTTCGTCACCGTGGTCGCACGCAAGCCGAAGACAAAGATTGCGGCTAACCCTTGCCCGAGCTGACGCACGCTGGCAAGGTGGCCCGGGCGGCTCAGTTCAACCGTTAGCTAACCACATCCCTGCTGGTTAACATTCGGGCGACGTGCGGTACGTCTGTCTCAACGCCCGCGCTGCATTCACCATATTTCCCAGCGCCGTTTCCGTCTCGGCCCAGCCACGTGTTTTCAAACCGCAGTCGGGATTCACCCACAGGTTGTGCGGCGGGATGACCTGTGCGGCTTTCTCCAGTAGTCGCGTCATGTCCTGTGTCGACGGCACACGGGGGCTGTGGATATCGTAGACGCCGGGGCCGATTTCGTTGGGGTAATTGAATTCGCCGAAGCCGCGCAGCAACTCCATGTCCGAGCGGCTGGTTTCGATGGTGATGACGTCGGCGTCCATCGCGGCGATGGCGGGCAGGATGTCGTTAAATTCCGAATAGCACATGTGGGTGTGGATCTGGGTCGTGTCGGCGACGCCGGAGGCGCTGATACGGAACGCGCGGCTGGCCCAGTCGAGGTAGGCCGGCCAGTCGGTTTTTCTCAGCGGCAGGCCTTCACGGTAGGCCGGTTCGTCGATCTGGATGATGCCGATGCCGGCGGCTTCGAGGTCGACCACTTCGTCGCGGATGGCCAGTGCGATCTGCAGCGCGGTGGTCGCGCGCGGCTGGTCGTCGCGCACGAATGACCACTGCAGCATGGTGACCGGGCCGGTCAGCATGCCCTTCATCGGTTTCGTGGTGAGCGATTGCGCATAGGCGGTCCAGCTCACGGTCATGGCGTGGGGGCGCGACACGTCGCCGTATATGATCGGCGGCTTGACGCAACGACTGCCGTAGGATTGCACCCAGCCATGTTGCGAAAACGCGTAACCGGACAACTGCTCGCCAAAATATTCGACCATGTCGTTGCGCTCGGCTTCGCCGTGCACCAGCACGTCAATCCCCAGCATTTCCTGTTTGTTGACGGCAATCCCGATCTCGCGCTGCATCGCAGCGGCATAATCAGCCTCGCTGATGTCGCCTTGCTTGAAACGCGCGCGAGCGCTGCGGATCTCCGTCGTCTGCGGAAACGAACCGATGGTGGTGGTGGGAAAAGCCGGCAGCTTGAAACGCGCGCGCTGTGCGGTCTGGCGCGCAGCAAAATGATTGTTGCGGACGTCATGCACCGTCGACAGCGCAGCCAGCCGCGCGCTCACGGCCGCATCATGTACCCGGGATGAAGTACGGCGCAATGCCAGTGCCTGTGCGTTTCCAGCCAGTTCCACTGCCACGGTTTGGCGACCTGTGTTCAATGCGGTTTTGAGCGTGGTCAGTGCCGCAATTTTCTCGTCGGCATAAGCCAGCCAGTTTTTGAGTTCGGCATCCATCCGGGATTCGGCAGCCAGACTCACCGGAACGTGCAGCAGGGAACACGACGGTGCGATCCACAAGCGATCGGCCAACCTTTGATGCAGACCATCGAAGCGATCAAGCACGGCGGCCAGATCGGTTTTCCAGATATTGCGGCCGTCGATCACGCCTACCGATAATACCTTGGTCGCCGGCAACCAGTCGATCACTTGTGACAGTTCGTCACCGCCGCGCACACAATCAACATGAATGCCGGCCACCGGCAGCTTCAGCGCCACCAGCAGGTTTTCACGCAGGGGGCCAAAATAGCTGGCCAGCAGAAGTTTCATTCCCGCGCTGTTCAATGCGTGATACGCACGCTCAAACGCAGTGCGCCATTCAACCGGCAAATCGAGCGCGAGGATCGGCTCGTCGATCTGCACCCATTCCACGCCTTGCGCCTTCAGCCGCAGTAGTATCTGCGCGTAAACCGGCAGCAAGCGGTCCAGCAGATCGAGTCGATTGAAGCCGGCAGTTTTCTCCTTACCCAGCCAGAGGAAACTGAGCGGGCCGATCAGCACGGGTTTGGCGTTAAAGCCGGCCACCTGGGCTTCGCCCACTTCGTCGAACAGCCAGTTTTGATCCAGCGAAAACTGCGTGTCCGGTTTGAACTCGGGCACCAGGTAGTGATAGTTGGTATCGAACCATTTGGTCATTTCCATGGCGTGGCAATCGGCATTGCCGCGCGCCAGCTGGAAATACTGCGACAGATTGATAGGGTCGCCAAAGCCGAAGCGCGGTGGCGCACAACCCAGCAGCGCGACGTGGTTGAGCATCTGGTCGTAAAACGCAAAATCGCCCACCGCCACAACATCCAGCCCGGCGGCGTGCTGGTGCTGCCAATTGGCCTGGCGGATGCCGCTCGCCACCGCCTTGAGTGCAGCCTCGTCGATTTCGCCGCGCCAGAATGCTTCCTGCGCAAACTTCAGTTCGCGCTGCGGGCCGATGCGCGGAACGCCCAATACGTGTGCCAGTGCCATGTGTATGCTCCCAAATGAATGTTGGACACTATGATGCCGGCACGGGTAACATGAAACAAACGAATATTATTCATCACAAACATGAACAACGCTCATATTGAATTACGCCACCTGCGGTTGCTGCAAGCCGTGGTAGAAGCGGGCGGGCTGACAGCCGCTGCCGAACGCCTGCATCTCACGCAGTCGGCGGTATCACATCAACTGAAGGCGCTGGAAGAAGCCTTGACACTGCCGCTGGTTGAGCGTGCGGCGCGCCCGGTCCAACTCACCGCAGCCGGTCGACGCCTGCTGGCGCTGGCGCATGCCACGTTGCCTGAAGTGGAATCCGCGCTGCGCGACCTGGCCAAGCTGAAAGATGGCGACGCGGGCGAGTTGCGCATCGCGGTGGAGTGCCACACCTGCTACGACTGGCTGATGCCGGCAATGGACAGCTATCGCGACGTCTGGCCGCTGGTCGACCTCGATCTGCTGGGCGGTTTTCAGGCCGACCCGGTGGGCTTGCTGCTGGACGGCCGCGCCGATCTGGTGATCACGTCGGAAACCACATCGCGTTCAGGCGTGGTGTATGAACCGCTGTTCGGCTTTGAAATGCTGGCGTTGATGCCACCCACACACGCGCTGGCCAAGCGCAAATATCTGCACCCGCGTGATTTCGCCGATGAAACCCTGATCACATATCCGGTGCCCGAAGACCGGCTCGACCTGATCCGCCGGGTGCTCAACCCGGCCGGGATCAAGCCCGCGCGGCGCGAAGCACAACTGACGGTGGCGATTCTCCAGCTCGTCGCCAGCCGGCGCGGTCTGGCCGCCCTGCCCGCGTGGGCGGTTGCGCCCTATCTCGAGCGCGGCTACATTGCCGCGCGTCCCATCGGCGCGCATGGTTTGTGGGGCGAGCTGTACGCAGCCGTACGCGCGTCCGACATCGAACGTGCCTATGTGGCTGACTTCATTGAAACCGTCAAACGCGACAGCTTCAGCCGCCTGCCCGGCATTCGTCCGGCTATCATCACGCCATGAACCCACCCACCCTTTCCCTCTGCTTGCGATTTGCCCTGCTGGCGTGTTTGCTGCCAGCGACCGCGCATGCCGGACAAGCGCATATCGCCGTGGCGTCGAACTTTGCCGCGCCAATGAAAAAAATCGCTGCGCAGTTCGAGCAGGCAACCGGCCACACACTCACACTCTCGACCGGGGCAACCGGCAAATTTTATGCGCAGATCAAACATGGCGCGCCGTTTGATGTCTTCCTGGCGGCCGATGCTGAAACGCCTGCACGCCTGATGCGTGAAGGCGATGCCGTACAAAGCCAGACATACGCGATTGGCCGTCTGGTGCTGTGGAGCGACCGCCCGGGCTATATTGTCGGCGACGATGCGGTACTCAGGCAAAACCGTTTTAAACGGCTGGCCATTGCCAACCCTAAACTGGCGCCCTATGGGGCCGCGGCCGTCGAGGTGCTGACCCAGCTCAAACTTATCGACGCCGTGCAGAAAAAATTCGTCATCGGTGAAAACATTGCGCAAACCTATCAGTTCGTTGCCAGCGGCAATGCCGAGCTTGGTTTTGTGGCGCTGTCACAGGTGATACAGGACGGCAGATTGGCGGGCGGATCGGTCTGGGTTGTACCCGCCTCGTTCCACACGCCGATCCGTCAGGATGCTGTGCTGCTGAAGCGCGGTGAGCATAATGATGCCGCCCGTGCGTTGTTCGATTACCTGAAAACACCGGGTACCGCACTCACCCTGATCCGCAGCTTTGGCTACGAACGCTAG
Source organism: Thiobacillus sp. (assembly GCA_036568265.1). Classification (GTDB taxonomy): domain Bacteria; phylum Pseudomonadota; class Gammaproteobacteria; order Burkholderiales; family Thiobacillaceae; genus Thiobacillus. Next base: position 56,852 of record DATCSW010000004.1, on the reverse strand, counting down.
GCCATGACCTTAACCGAATACGACATTTCGGCCATCACGCTCACGCTGCAGCTCGCGGCCGTGACCACACTGTTGCTGATGCTGATTGCCACCCCGCTGGCGTGGTGGCTCACCCACACGCAAACCCGTTGGCGTGCGGCGGTGACTGCGCTGGTGGCACTGCCGCTGGTGCTGCCACCGACAGTGCTGGGGTTTTATCTGCTGGTGCTACTCGGCCCCAGGGGCATCATCGGCCAATGGATGCAGCAGCTTGGTCTCGACACCCTGCCTTTTACCTTTGGCGGACTGGTGGTGGGCTCGATCATCTTCTCGCTGCCGTTTGCGGTGCAGCCGATCACCAACGCGTTCGCCGCCATTGGCGCGCGTCCGATTGAAGTGGCGGCCACCTTGCGTGCTTCGCAGTGGGATCGCTTCTGGAGTGTGGCGGTACCGCTGGCGCGCCCCGGCTTCATTACCGCCGCGGTGCTGGCGTTTGCGCACACAGTAGGCGAGTTCGGCGTGGTGCTGATGCTGGGCGGCAATATTCCAGGCGAAACGCGCGTGTTATCGGTGGCGATCTACGATCACGTCGAAGCGCTCGAATACACCCAGGCGCATCTGTTGTCCGCGGGGTTGGTGGTGTTTTCCTTTGTGGTGTTGTTGATGCTGGGGCGCCACAGTAGCCAGTGGCAACGCGTGTCCGCATGAGTACCATCGACGCGCGCTTTCGTTCCACGCTCGGCAGCTTCGAGCTCGATGCCGAGTTCAGCCTGCCAGCCCGCGGCGTCTCGGCCTTGTTTGGCGCATCGGGATCGGGCAAAACGACACTACTGCGGCTGATTGCCGGACTCATGCGTGCACCGGGTTCGCTGACGGTGAACGGTGAAGTCTGGCAAGACGAACGCATCTTTATTCCGACGCACCGCCGAGCACTCGGTTATGTGTTTCAGGAAGCCAGCCTGTTCCCGCACCTGAGTGTGCGCGGCAATCTGGAATATGGCTGGAAGCGCGTGCCGGCTACCGAACGCCGCATTGCCTTCGACGATGTAGTCGAGTGGCTGGGGCTAGGTGTGCTGTTACAACAGGCTCCGCAACAATTGTCCGGCGGACAGCGTCAACGCGTCGCCATTGGCCGCGCATTGCTGGCCAGCCCGCGTTTGCTGCTGATGGACGAGCCGCTATCGGCGCTGGACTCACATAGCCGCGCCGACATCCTTCCGTATCTGGAACGCCTGCATCGGCAGCTCGAACTGCCGATCATTTACGTCAGCCATGCGCTCGACGAAGTGGCGCGGTTGGCCGATACGCTGCTATTGATCGACGCTGGAACAATCACCTATCAGGGCCCGCTAGCCGAAGGCCTGACCCGGCTCGATCTGCCGCTGGCGCATCGCGACACAGCCGGCACCATCATCGACACCACGGTCGTCTCGCACGACCCTGCTTTTCAGATGACGCAGGTTGCCTGTGGCAATATCGTGTTCGAATTGCCTGGCCTGCATGCTGCGCCCGGCCAAGCCTTACGCGTACGGGTGGGGGCACGTGACGTCAGCCTGACGCTCACCCCGCCGAACCAAACCAGCATATTGAATCTGCTGCCAACTCGCATCGTTGAACTCGCTGATGACGCACCGGGCCAGCTCATGGTTCGACTGGAAATGGAAGGCACCATACTGCTCGCGCGCATCACCCGAAAATCGGCGCATGCCCTGAATCTTCAGCCCGGCATGCGGGTCATCGCACAAATTAAAAGCGTCGCGGTCGCTTGAACCAAACGGGGCTAAAACTCGGTAAACAGATAGACCGTCAGCGCAATGCCCAAAACAATCACGGACAGATTCATCACGACGCCTGTCCAGGTGCAGTAATGTTCTGGAATTTCAACCGGCTTCAGCGTTGCCAGCACCCGTCGATATTGGGCAATGGATAAACTGGTCACGATCAGCGCCAGTCCAATGAATGCGACCCCAATCCAGAATGAGAAATCTCGCCCTGTGTGAACGGTCACTTGACGCAACATATGCATGAACAGGCCAAAACGCTCGATGACAAAACCGAATGCCATCAATGAAAGTCCAGTGCGGTTCCACGCCAGCAGGGTGCGTTCAGCTGCAAAAAAAACACGGGGGTCATTCAGCTCAGACATCAAACAGGCTCCACTTCAGCAGGCAAATTGGCTTTCAAGCTTGCAGCAAGACGCTCAAAGGTTTCGGGGAACGGTGCACGCTTACGCCACACCAAGCCTATCGTACGGCCGGGCACAGGTTTTTTGAATGGTCGAATCTCGACAGACTTTTTGCCAATGCGTGGACCGGCATCGACCGACAACGCAGGCAGCAAAGTGATGCCGAGTCCCATGCCCACCATCTGGCGCAACGTTTCCAGGCTGGTGGCACGCACCTCTTCTCGCCCTGGCGAACGTGCTCCGCATACATCGAGTGCCTGATCGCGCAGGCAATGGCCTTCGTCAAGTAGCAATAATTTCTCGACCATGATCTCACTCACTTTCAGCACATCTTGTTTGGCCAGATCATGGCCTGCCGGCAAGGCGGCAAAGAAAGGCTCATAGAACAAGGGCTCAACCCGCAGGCCCTCATCCACAACCGGCAAGGCCAGTAAACCGGCGTCCAGCTTTCCATCCAGGAGGCGGCTCAAAATATGCGGTGTCATTTCCTCACGCAGCAGCATCCGTAACCCAGGATGCTTTTTGTGTATCAGCGTTAATGCAAACGGCAGGTAATACGGTCCCAGCGTGGGAATGATGCCCAGGCGCAAGGTGCGCGACATGGGGTCTTGCGCATGCTTGGCAAGCTCTTTGATGCGCTCGGACTCCTCAACGACATTGCGGGCAGCCTGCAGAATTTCCTGACCGATCGGCGTCGGCGTGACGCGCTTCAAACTGCGATCAAATAACGTCACACCGAGAAAATCCTCCAGCTTCTTGAGTTGGGTCGACAAGGTGGACTGGGTAATAAAACAAGACTCTGCTGCACGTCCAAAATGACCGTAATCTGCCAGGGCCACCAGATACTTGAGTTCTTGAAGCGTCATCTCCACCCGTTCGATTTTATCAATCGTTTTATTCTAGACTATTCATTGGTTATACATCCAGAACTGGCCTTAATTGAAGCCTCTTCGCTGTGGAGCCATGCACCAAGAAGCGTTGCTTTGGCGGCGCTCATCCCAGCCGTCGACCATCTATTGCTCAACGAGCATGGCGTCGCATTCATCAAGGCAGTCAAAGGGCTCGCGCCACATTGCAATGAACTGCAATCAAACCCATTACCCTGGTACGCCATCCCACAGGCCGGCAGCGCATGGCCAGCGTAAACCAGGAGTTTTAACCCTTGCGAGCCACCTGTTCAGGCAAACGGGCGATCGTTACATCCACCCCCATCGACTTGCCATCGCGCCACACGTTGAGCGCGGCATCATGCCCCGGCGGCGTGACCGCGATTTTAGGAGGCAGATCACCTGCCTCGATAATCGGCTTGCCATCGTAGCTGCGGATGACATCACCGGGTTGAATACCCGCAATGGCCGCCGGGCTCCCGGCCGCAACTGACGCCACCAATGCGCCGGTGGGCTGGTCAAGCTTGAATGAAGCCGCCAACTCCTGGTTGACTGCCTGTATGCCGATACCCAGCCAGCCGCGCGTCACCTTGCCGTCGGCCTTGAGCTGCGCGGCCACCTGCATGGCCACGTCAACCGGAATGGCGAAAGACACGCCTTGATACCCGCCGCTGCGACTGTAAATTTGCGCATTCACTCCCACCACGCGGCCCGCCAGATCAATCAACGGCCCGCCTGAATTACCCGGGTTGATCGGCACGTCAGACTGTACGAAAGGCACGTAGGCATCGCCCGGCAAGCTGCGGCCCAAAGCGCTCACGATGCCTTGTGAAGCGGATTGTTCAAACCCAAAAGGCGATCCAATCGCGAGCACCCATTGCCCGACACGCAAGGTATCGGAACGGCCAATTTTCACAGTCGTCAAATGCTTGGCATCAACCTTGATGAGCGCAATATCCGACAGCGGATCCACGCCAATCACTTTCGCGCTGCGCTCGCGCTTGTCGGCAAACTTGACGCTGATTTCGCGTGCGCCGTCGACCACATGCGCATTGGTCAAAATGTAGCCATCCGGCTCAATCACAAATCCTGACCCTACGCCAATCTGCTCAAGATCTGCATCGGGCGGCGGCTGGAAAAAATGCTGGAATGCCTCGGGGACGCCATTCAATGCCATGCCATCCACGGCATGACGGATCACGCTGATGTTCACGACGGCCGCGGCATTTTGTTGTACCAGCGGAGTGAAATCCGGCAATCCGGCAGGTACCGGCGCCGGGGCACCCGCAGCAACCGGCGTCGTGGGCAAGCCGGCATGCCTGGCCGGCGCCAGCCAGGCATGGGTCGCGTTGCCCAGCGCAAACAGTACGGCCGCCGCGACAATTCTGATCGTCCAGGTACGGGGTAAGGCTTGCATGAGTAGAGTCCTTTCAGTCTGGGTGGAGGCCTCGTTATTGATCTTCGAATCTTTCAAACAGTTCCCAACTGATGCACCTGCAAACTGGAAATCAGAGCTCTATCCATCCGGCGCTATTGCACGCAGGCTTTACGGACACATTGCCATTTGGTAACCCACTGATCCCGTGCCTGGCTAGAATGTGGCATGAATCCCGCCACGCTGATTGCGCAATATGGATTGGCCGCCGTGTTTGCCGGCAGCCTGCTGGAAGGCGAAACGGTTTTACTGTTGGCGGGGTACTCAGCTCACCGCGGCTATCTCAGTTTTCCGGCCGTGCTTGCCATCGCCATGCTCGGAGCCGTGATGGGTGACCAGATCTGGTTTGCGCTCGGACGCCGGCAAGGCGCCCGCCTGACCGCTCAGCGCCCCTGGCTGGATACGCGTGTACAACGCGCATTGCTGTTGATCGAACGTCACCCAATCGCGATCATTCTGGCCATGCGTTTTGCATGGGGTTTGCGTACGGCATTGCCCATCGCCGTGGGCATGAGCCGCATTTCATGGCAGCGCTTTCTGCTGCTCAATCTACTGTCCGCTCTGGTGTGGGCGCCGCTGGTTGCCGGCACCGGCTATTTCTTTGGCGCGCTCCTGGCTCGTTACAGCAGTAATCTGCATCGAGTCGAGCACTGGGGTATGTTGGCCATCTTGATACTGGCCTTGATTGTTCATTTTGCCGCACGGCGACGCAGACGTCATTCCGGTGGCGATCAGCCCACCCGCTCAATCTGAAAATCCTCACCTAACCAATTCCCATCTGCCCATTGCCAGGTGAAATCCAGCACCCGGCGCCCTGCGAACTGGTCGGACGACAGCGTCAAACCATGCTGGTTGAGCCCCAGGGAGGCGGTCGGCACATCGTGTATGTCGTTCCACCCATCCCACCCCATGCGGATGGTTGCAGGCCGTGGCAACAAGATCAGCAAGGCACGCCCCGTGTCCAGATGCGCAATGCTCGCGCCTGGCGTCCAAACCCAGGTGGCGGCATTCGGTCGGGTGGCAGCGTAGCGACGACTGACCGCAGCCGGACAGTCGATCACATGCTGCACCGCGCGTGAAGCGGCCAGCTTGACGAACTCGGCATGTGCCCAGGCCAAAGGCATGGCCGAGCCCGTCGGCCGGCCAGGCGACAGGCCATATTCAGGCAAAGCTTCCGCATCCCACACCTGCTCTGGCAACAATCCGCACGTGCCCGCCATGGCATTCATCGTGACGAGATAAGGCAATGGATCTTCACCCAGCGCCAAGGCATGGTGACCACGTTCACCGGTCAGCAATGGCCAGCCACGACCCACCCCGGTTCCATCAAAAGGTCTGCCGTCCGTATGTTCACCATAACCATCCCCGTTATAGCGATGCCAGACCGGGCCGTTCGGTGTGTTGGTTTTCAACAGGTGATCCACCAGCTTCAAGGTATCGAGAATCAGAGGGTCATCTGCACGACGCAATCCCAGGCGAACCAATTGCAGAAAATCGACGCCCACCTGCTCGGCCGCTTCCAGATCAAGCGCATCATCCCGGTTTTTGATGGCCATGTGCCGACGCAGAGCGGCCGGGCAAGACATCACTTCGACAGGAGCTTCTCGAATGTAATGCGCCTGGATGCCATGGCGCTGTCCCAGTGCGCTGCCACGCGCAACACACCAGTCCTCCAGGCGGGCATTCCAGTAGTCGGCCATCAGGACAGGCAAGGCTCGCTCGTCTTGTGGCAACAACTCGGCACCCGCCACCAAAGCGGCGATGCAGACGGCCAGCGTATACGGATTCACCCCCGCATCCTCTTCCCACCGGTCCTGCGGACTGGCCGGGCCCTCTCGCAGCAGAAAAGCCAGCGCGCGACGCACCATATCCCTGACTGGCATGTCCCCAAGGGCCTCCGCTTCGGCCAGGCTCACGGCAAGCAAAACCGGAAAGGCAACTTCGTCCAGTTGCAAACCTTTCCAATAAGGGCTGCCACCCAGCCATTGATTCTGATGCCAGTGGCCATCCGGGTTCTGGGCCGCCATGAGATAGCCCAGCACGGCGCGCGCTTCGGCCTCCCCACCCAATGCCAGCAGGGCTTGCGCGCACTCAGCCAGATCACGCGGCCAAACCAGATGGTAGCCGCCCCGCTCTTCACCCTGATTACCCCATGGCACCGACAGACTGGCCACGATCGCCCCGCTGTATGTTTTGTCCGAATGCGTTTTCAATACCTGGGCCGAAAGATACAGTTGCGCGTTCAACACATCGGGCAAATCAAACGTCGGACATCGGGTTTCACGGGTCGCGTGCCAATCGGCCCAGGCCATGCGCTGTTGCACCCATACTTGCTCGAAAGGTTCGGCCAGGCTGGACAAAGCCAGCGTAGCGGCGGCCTGTGACGATGTCGCAAATCCCAGCGCCAGATTGACCTGACACGGCAGCGCCGCCATCAGTGCCACATTGCCGGGGCCCGCGGCGTCCCAGTTCCAGGTCATGCGGCCATGGCGGGCAAAATCCTGCCAGCCATCCGATTCGCCTACATAACCCGCCGAGCTTGTACCCAGCACGTCGCAATATTCCGTATCCACACCCAGCAAGGCCAGCGCAAACGGGCCTTGCCGGGCCGACAGCATGCGCCGCCCCCGATGTGTCCCCACCGCTGCCTGGTTTTTCCAGCCGGTGCCTCCCAAATGCGGGGCGAGCAATATGTAGGGACGTAATGCGGGGTCGCCCTGCAGATCCATTTCCAGGCGCAGCACATCGCGGTTCGGGTCTGGACATATGCGGAGTGTGAACGTGAAGCGAGAATGGCGATGAACCAGGGTGGGCAAAGGCACGCCGGGAGCAGGTGTGGTGAGGGTATAGCCCCGCAGACGTTTGAGTTCAACCCAGAACCCCGCATCGTCAGCAATGATGAAACCCAGATCACGTATCTGCGGGATGTCGATACGCGGGTAATAGACTTCGTTGACGATGCCGCGGCCAAGTGTGAACCACAGGCGCGACGAGCCAATCGCAGTGCCAACCAGATCCTTGTCGCTGGATGTCCAGGTAGGAGGGATGCCCGGCTGTCCGGGCGCATACCGTACAGGCCGAGTCATCAATTGCCTTTGTCGATCTGAGTTCACCGGTGAACAAACTGCCAACCTGTACTGGCTGACATCCGGACCGCGCAACAGTTCTGTCGAGCACAGTACTGAAGGGACTCCATCCGGGTATCACCTTTAATCCCTACCCTATATAGCCAGTCAAACCTTGACGCGCGAGTCCCAATCAGCAGTTTGCGCTTCGAGCGTGGGGGCGTGTGAGTGCCCCAAGGCCAAAGCATATATCCGTTGCAGGTCTTCCTCGCTCACGTCGACAAAAGTATCGATCTGGGACAACGCATACACCAGATCGCTGTGCGGGATCATGTGCTTTTCTTCCGCGTCTCCCACCAGATCAACGCTGTCATTTCGCGCCGAAATTGAACGATGCCAGCACTGCGGATAGCGTCTCCAGTGAAGTGGGTAGTTGTACGCTACTGCCACGAATAGCAACACCATCACATTCAGCAGCACCGGATTCAGTACATAGCCATAGCCCAGCGCATGTACCGCATCGCCCCCCAGCACGGCATACAGGGCGGTGGCCCCACCCGGCGGATGAAGGCAGCGCAAGCTATACATGGCAGCGATTGACAGTGCCACCGCCAGTGAGGCCGCCAACAGGGGTTCATCAACGCCCAGCCAGTGTGCACACGTCACTCCGATCAGCGCTGATATCATATGTCCACCGAACACCGGCCACGGTTGCGACAGCGCACCATGCGGCGCGGCGAACAACAACACAGCCGACGCACCCATTGAGGCCATCGCCAGCCCACTGCCATGTTCGCCCAACCAGAGATGCCCCACCCACAGCGTCGCGAGGATGCCAATCAACCCACCGCCGGCTGAAATCCAGTGTTCGCGCTCCGATACTGTGTAAGCCAGCTTGCGAACCATTCAGCCTGTACTCCAATTACGCGGACGTCTCATGCCGGCAATCTTGCACGCCTGCTTGACATATCCATACGGGAACAACACAAACAATTTTTTTTGCGCCTCCCGCCCAACGCGTTCGGCCAAGTGCTTGATGGCAAAACGAGCGTCAGCAGCAACCTGATGCTCGTCATAGAATTCGCGCATGAAGCGAATGACGTCCCAATGCTCCTCAGTCATCTCGATTTTTTCGCCTTGCGCCAAAATCAGAGCAACATCCTCATTCCAGTCGTTGGGGTCGACCAGATATCCTTCGGCATCGCGCTCAGGCATATGGGTGGCCAGGTCAGTTGTGTGTTCCATGGCAGACTCCAGAAAATTACGATGGGGCTAGTCTAGGGACCTCTCATATATTGATCCAACGATAAATATTGGTGTCTAATATCGAAAATATCGATATATAATCCTCCCCACCATGGATACTGAACTCGCCCGAACCTTTCTGACCGTTGCCGCCACCGGCAATTTCGTCGCCGCCGCCAGCCGACTGCATGTCACCCAATCCACTGTGAGTGCGCGCATCCACTCTCTGGAAACGCAACTGGGTGCACGTCTGTTTCAGCGCGGACGCAATGGCGCGGAGCTGACGCCTTCAGGCAAGCGATTCCTGCGCCACGCCAAGCATCTGGTGCGCACCGTCGAGCAGGCGCTCCACGACGTCGGCTTGCCGCAAGGATTTAGCGATGTATTGACACTATCAGGCCGGATTGCAGTATGGGAAGGCTTCCTGCCACATTGGGTCGCGTGGATGCAAAAAGCCGCGCCCGATGTCTCACTCCGCCTGGAAATCGGCTTCGAGGCTGACATCATGCAAGGCCTGATTGAAGGCACGGTAGACATCGGCGTCATGTACACGCCAACCACCCGCCCCGGCTTGGTGGTCGAAGCCTTGTTCGACGAAACCCTGTTATTGGTGACCAGCGATCTCAAACGCGGCTGGCCGGACGATGGCTACATCCACGTCGATTGGGGACCGGAATTTCACGCCCAGTTCAGTGACCACCATCCTGACGCGCCGCCACCTGCTCTGGTCGCCAACATCGGCTGGCTGGGCGTGCAACAACTGCTGACTTATGGCGGCAGCGGCTATTTTCCACATCGCTTGTTGCGCCACTATATGAATGATGGGCTGCTATGGCGGGTGCCCGATGCCCCGCAATTCAAACTGCCCGCTTATATGGTGTATCCGCGTGACAGTCACAACGCCACATTGAAGCAGGCGTTGGATGGACTGCGCGAGCTGGCTCGGGCGGAACAGAAGCAGAGCGACTAACCCACGATGGTTAACGCATAAATTGTTGGATCTATTCGGGGGCACAAATCGGCCAGGCGCGACCTTTCACAGTGTTCTAAGCGAATGTCCGCTGCTGCTCTTATGCCACGATTAACATTGGAGCCAACCCACGCGAAGTACGCGTGGGCTTGAGCGGCTTGTTAGACGCATTAAGTACGACGCATACCCGATTAGGCCATCACTTTGAGAGCAATATAGGGCGCAATATTCAAGACGATTATCGCAATTTTGTATTGCGCTAGATATTGAAAATAAGCTCGACCCAGATCTTTTTCATCTAATCCAAATAATTTGGAGTGAACTCCCGTAATAGTCCCTCGCATTGCAAGCAGCCCGATGGTTGAAAGCAAAAGGATGACTAAATTAATCAGCGAGGTCCATCCCAGAAATTCTGTTAGTGCTTCTACTGTCATCATTTTCTATCTCCTGATTCTGGCTGTTATCCACAAGCCATGATGTTCATCTTCGTTGGGTCTTGTTCAGCAATCCAATAATCGAGACCGCTGGTTCAGCCAGGTTGGCCAATGTGAATTGCTCGACATGCTCGAGAAATTGCCGCTGCGCATCGAACAGAATATTTCTCAGGGCGCAGCATTGCTTGATACGGCAAAGCGGGTCATCGCAATTGACCGGCGCCAGTGTGGCTTCCATCAATTCGATCACAGTGCGCAGATTAATGGTTTCCTTGGGTTGCCCCAACTTGATTCCACCGTTCTGACCTCGGCTGGCATGGATGATGTGTTCACTTGCCAGCTTGTGCACGATTTTCATGATGTGACTGCGCGACACGTCGAACTTTTCAGCGATTTCCTGCACGGTCGACAGCTGATCCTCTGGCAGAGAAGCCAGATATATCAGCACTCTGAAGGCGTAATCCGTATGTTTGGTGAGCCGCATGCGTTGATGTTCTCCGTTTGTCTTGCTGCATCTTAACTTGACCGACTATGTAAGTATCATCTAATATTCCAGTTCAAACATTCATATAACTTGAATCTTACAACCATTCATTTGTCAGGGAAACTCATGCTATCTGCTGAAACATTGAGCACGGTAAAGTCAACCGCGCCGCTGCTTGCCAAGGAAGGCAAGGCAATTACCGATTTGTTCTATTCGAAGCTGTTTGCCAACCACCCGGAGTTGCAACACATTTTCAACATGACGAATCAGGCGCAGGGTGAACAATCCCGCGCATTGGCCGAGTCGGTATTCATGTATGCCACGCATATCGATGCACTGCAAAACCTGGGGCCGATGGTCAACCGCATTGCCCATAAGCACGCCAGCCTGCAGGTTGCACCTGAGCACTACCCCATCGTCGGCAAGTATCTCCTGGAGGCGATCCAGGACCATCTTGGGCTGGAAGCCGACCACCCCGTTCTGGGCGCCTGGGGTGAAGCGTATGGGCAACTGGCTGGCATTTTCATCAAGACAGAAGAAAACATCTACAGTCACAACGAAAACAAATCAGGAGGCTGGCGTGGTTTCCGCGCGTTTGTCATCCGCGACATCGTGGATGAGGCCAGCGGGATCAAGTCAGTTTATTTGCAGCCCGAAGACGGCCAGCCCATCGCCGATTTCGAGCCGGGTCAATATATCGGTATCAAGGTCAAGGTACCGGGACACGAATACGACGAAATTCGTCAGTACTCGCTGTCCAACGCACCCGGAAAAGACCACTATCGCATCACGATCAAGGCGGAAAGTACGCCCCCAAGTTATATGGGAAAAGTGTCGAATCATTTGCACGGCGCACAGCGCGGTGACCAGATCTGGTTACAGCCGCCGACGGGCGAATTCACCGTAAAACATCCAGAAAATGCGCTGGCGCTGATTGCGGGGGGCGTGGGCATTACGCCACTACTGAGCATGCTGCTGCAACGTATTGAGACGGGCGAAGATGTATCCAACCTGGTGTTCATTCACTGCTGCAAGGACCGCGCGCACCATGTGATGGCTGACGAACTGCGTCAACTCAGCGACCAGCATGGCTTCAAGTATTACGTCAGCTATGAAACAGACGACGGCGCCGACCACCGGGGCTATCTCAACCCGTCAGTGCTATCGCAATGGCTTGGCCAGCCGGATGCAGATGCGTACTTTTGCGGCCCCCAGCCTTTCATGAGCGCGGTCAACACCACGCTGTTAGGGCTCGGGTTCAAAGCCGCCCAACTGCATTACGAAGTGTTCGGCCCCAGTACCCGCTTGCCGACACATTGATCTGATGGGCGCGTGTATTGCGCGCGCCCATTCTCAGGGTTTTCTGGCCACCAAATCAATCAACGCTGACATGCCATGATGATGGCTGCCCTCGTTTACAAATGATTCATGCTCGTTCAGGTGTTTGATATCCCAATCGCCAAACCACTTGCGCAGTAAATCAGCGGTGTACATGTTCTCGACATGGGGTGGACCACCGGTGCCAAACTCGATCTGTTTGGGGGTATAGCCTTGCAATATCAGCAAACCGCCGGGTTTGAGGGTTCGCCGTATGCCTTCAATGATGCGTTCACGTCCGGGCGGTGGGGCAAACTGAATAAAAATGGCGGCAACCAGATTGTATGTTTCTTCGGGCCAGTCCCAGTTGAGCACATCGACCTGCTCAAACGCCAGCGTGACGCGACGTTCTTCGGCCAGCCTGCGCGCTTTTTCCAGCGCAACGGGAGAAAAATCGATTGAATGCACATCCGCGCCTTGCTCGGCCAGCCACACTCCATTGCGTCCTTCGCCATCGGCGATTGCCAACGCACGCATGCCCGACAGGATCAAGTCCGATTGGCTGGTCAAAAACATATTGGGCGCTGTGCCAAATATGTAATCGTCAGTCGCGTACCGCTCGTCCCAGAATTGCGAGCTCATATTGACTCGTTTACTTGGCGTGGGCAGCCAGCAAACGTTCAAGCTGTGGAGCGGGCACCATGCCTGGAACACGTTGGCCATCTGCGAAAATAATCGTGGGCGTGCCGGAAATTTTCAGTTTGGCACCCAGTGCAATGGTTTCATCAACCGGGTTTGAACACTTGCCATCATTGCTGGGCACGTTACCGGTGGTGATGTAGTCGTCCCAGGCCTTGTTGCGATCAGGCGCGCACCAGATCTGCTTGGATGTTTGCACCGCTTTGGGATGCAAACCTTCGATCGGGTACAGGAAAGTGTAAACGGTGATGTTGTCGACCTTGGTCAACTCGGCCTCGAATTTACGGCAATACGGACAATCCACATCGGAAAACACCACCAGTTTGCGCGAGCCGTTGCCCTTAACAGTCTTGAGTGCATTGCCTAGCGGCAGGGTTTTCCAATCAATGGCCTGTAGCTGATTCAACCTCGCTTGCGTCAAGTTCTGACGTTTCTTGAGATCAATCACATCGCCTGTGAACACGTATTGCGCCTTGGCATCCACATAAACCAACTGGCCATCGAGGTACACCTCGAACAATCCGCTGTACGGTGTTTTAACAACCGAACTGATTTGCGCGCCAGGAAACTGGCTCGCCAACGTAGTGCGAATCAGTTTTTCATTGGCTTGCGCCGCCGAGGTCATCATCAGGCTTGCGGCCAACGCAAAAGGAATGAATTTCATGTGGTGCTCCAAAATCATCAAAAAAGTTTCAGGACATTGCTTCGCGCACCAGCGCGGCTTTCAACGGCGGCAGCTGGTTGACGCACTGCATGCCCATATTGCGCAACCACGCGGCGCGTTCGTCGGCAAACAGATGATGTAATCCGTGCGTCAGCGTCTGCATGCGTTGTACCGGTTCTGCACGCTGACGGGCATAGGCGTTTAATACCCGCACATCGCCACAACGGGCGTGTCGATGTTGCTGCGCCAGTGTTTCAACCAGCGCTTCGGCATCGCCAAACCCCAGATTCACACCTTGCCCAGCCAGCGGGTGTACGCCATGTGCGGCATCGCCGATTAACGCCACGCCCGGCGCAACGGGTGTCTGTACTTGAATCAAGCGCAAGGGGAAAGCAGCCGCTGGGGTCAACAAATGCAAGGCACCAAGCTGGCTGTGGCCCGCCTGTCGCACTTGATCGGCCAGCGAGCCAACATCCAGTGCCAGCAATTCATCTGCATGCGCTGACTGGGTGGACCACACCATCGACAGGCGGTTCCCGTTGAGAGGCAGCCAGGCCAGAATATCGCTGTCGAAAAACCATTGAAACGCAGTACCGCGATGCGGCCGTTCGCATTCGAAATTTGCCACCACACCACTCTGGCCGTAGGGCGTGGTAGTCGATTCCAGCCCTGCCCATTCGCGGATGCGCGAGGCCGCGCCATCGGCTCCGACAACCAGTTCGGCTTCCAATTGCTTGCCGTCGGCCAGTGTCAGACTGGAATACGGCGCACCCCAATCTAGCGCAACAATTTCGGCAGGGCACAGCAAATCCACACTGCCATCAGCCTGTAGTGCCTGCCACAGCGCATGTTGCAGGCGACCGCTTTCGACAATCGCAGCCAGATGCGACACACCCGATTCATAAGCATCGAGCCGGATCGTGCCGGCGGCATCGCCTGCCACGTCCATGCGATACACGGGCTGAACACGGCTCGCATCCATGCGCTGCCACGCTCCGATGCGCTCGAGAAACCGCTGACTGGCGGGACTGATGGCGTAGATACGAGTATCCCAAGTATCAGTCGGCACCGCAGGCAACTGGCGCTCGACCAGCGCGACCCGCAGCCCTTGCCGACCCAGCGCCAGCGCCGCGGCCGCGCCGACCAGACCCGCGCCAACGATGACGGCCTGATAGCGTTCCATCGTCATCCGCGCGCGCCGAAAATCATGCGCCGCGCGACAAACCGCTTCAGCGGAGGCAAGGCTTCCAGCGCCAGCAAACCCAGACCGCGTGCGTGGCGCAATGGGCCGATGTCGTTGGAAAACACGCGCACCAAAAAGTCGGTGAAGCCTACGCCGCCCAACACATCGACGCGGCGTCCGCGCACATAAGCGGCCAGCATGGCCGGGCTGCCCAACGCATCGAGCGGCGTATCGCCGCACAGGCTCGCCAATTCCCAGGCATCGCGCAGCCCGATGTTGAAGCCCTGCCCCGCCACCGGGTGCAGGGTTTGCGCGGCGTTTCCAATGCGCACCACGCGTGCATCGGCTTGGCTGCCGGTATAGGCCAGCTTGAGCGGAAAAGTTTTGCGCGGCGTGGCGGACAGGAACTGGCCCTGCCGACCCCCGAAGTGGCGATACAACGCGCTCAAGAATTCGGCGTCGGGCAGCGCGGCAATACGCTGGGCGTCGTCATTGCTTGCCGTCCACACCAAAGCGTATCGATCATGTTTAGGTAACAGTGCCGCCGGACCTTCGGGCGTAAAGCGTTCGAACGCCTGGTTCGCATGCGGCAGCTCGGTTTGTACTTCGCACACCACGGCCATCTGGTCGTAATCACGCGAAAACTTGGGGTCGGGCGCTGCATCACCGCGACCGCCATCGGCCACCACTATGAGCGGGGCTGTCAGCGTGTGGCCCGCTGAAGTGTGGGCACGGGCATGATCCAGCGCTGATTCGATGCGCTCAACTGCCACGCCGTAATCGACGGTGATACGTGCGTCTTGCAGCGCCTGTTTCAGCGCGGCCGTGAGCGCGGCATACGGCAGCACATAACCCAGTGCCGGCACCTTGACTTCATCGGCCGACAGGCGCGCCATGCCCAGTGCGCCGCGCTGGGAAATATGAATCCGGGTGATCGGGGTCACGCCTTCCAACTTGTCCCACACGCCCAAGCGATCCAGAATCAAACGCGAACCATACGATAATGCCAGCGTGCGCGTATCGGCACGCGCATCGGCCGGCTGCGCTTCCAGCACCTGCACGTCGATGCCCTGCTGCCGCAGCGCCAGCGCACACACGGCGCCGACCGGGCCGGCGCCGACGATCAGCACAGGTTTTAGCCCTGCATCCACGCTTCGATCTCGGCCACGGTTTTGGGCGGCGTGGTCATCACCTCACAACCCGATTCGGTCACCACCACATCGTCCTCGATGCGGATGCCGATATTCCACAAGACCTCGGGTACATCATCTGCAGGGCGAATGTAAATGCCCGGCTCAACGGTCAGCGTCATGCCTGGCTGCAACGCACGCCATTCACCATCGATTTTGTATTCGCCCGCATCGTGCACATCCAGCCCCAACCAGTGGCCGGTCTTGTGCATGTAAAAACGACTGTAGGCGTTAGCCTCAATCAGGTCATCCACGCTGCCTTTCAGCAGGTTCAAATCGACCATACCCTGCGTCAGCACGCGCACTGCCGCATCGTGCGGGGCATTCCAGTGACTGCCCGGACGCACGACGTCAATGGCTGCGATTTGCGCGGCCAGCACAATTTCATAGGCATCTTTCTGCGCCGCCGAAAAATGGCCATTGACCGGAAAGGTTCGGGTAATGTCAGCTGCGTAGCTGCCAAACTCGGCAGCCGCGTCGATCAGTAGCAAGTCACCATCGCGCAGCGGCGCGTTGTTGAAGACATAGTGCAGCACGCAAGCGTTAGCGCCACTGGCCACAATGGAGTTGTAAGCCGGCGCCTCGGCGCCACCACGGCGAAAGGCCGACAACAGTTCCGCTTCGATCTCGTATTCATGTCCATCCGGCTTGGCGGCGCGCATGGCCGCGCGATGCGCGCCGCTGGAGATTTCCGCTGCGCGACGCATCAGGGCGAGTTCGTGCGCATCCTTGATCAGGCGCATCTCATCGAGCGCATACCGCACGTCGACGATCTCCCCCGGAGCAAGCACACCTTGCCGTGACTTGGCGCGCACCGCATTGAGCCAGCCGATCACGCGCGCATCCCACGCCGGGTTATCCCCCACGGCATAGGCGAGGCGCTCTCGGTTACCCATCAGCTCGGGCAGCTTGGCGTCGAGCTCCGTAATCGAGTATGCAGCGTCGAAGCCGAAATGGGCTTGTGCCGCCTCCGGACCGTAGCGAAAGCCGTCCCAGATTTCGCGCGATTCGTCCTTGTCGCGGCAAAACAGGATCGACTGTGGCTCGGCGCCACCCACCTGCACCACCACTGCCTCGGGCTCGTTAAAACCAGTCAGCCAGTAGAAATAACTATCGTGCCGATAAGGGTAGTGAGAGTCGCGATTGCGTGGCACCTCCGGCGCAGTGGCGACGATGGCAATGCCCTCACCCAAAGTGGCGGCGAGACGCGCGCGTCGTTGCACATAATTCTGAATGTCAGACATGGTTGCGTAAGCTTTCATCAAGTTGTTGCAGGCGCTCGGGCGTGCCGACATCGGTCCAGCGTCCGCGATGGTGTTCGCCGCTCGCCCGCTCGGCGTCGATCGCCTGCCGCAGCAGCGGCGCAAGTGGCGCCTTCGCCCCGGCGGGGGTGTCCGCGAACACGCTGCGATGGTAAACACCAATGCCGGAAAAAGTGAGTCGATCGGGATGATCTGCCGCTGCGCGTTCCGTGTTGACGATTCGCCCGGCCTCCAGCACAAAATCACCCGCCAGATGGTGCGGCGGATTATCAATCATCACCAGATGCATTTGGTCTTGACCCGCCGCCAGGCGCGTCATCGGTTCGGCGAGGCGGCTGAAGTCAAAATCGGTATAGATATCACCATTCACCACCGGAAACACCTCACGATCAATCAACGGCAGCGCTGTGGCAATGCCGCCGGCTGTTTCCAGCGCAATGCCCTCACGCGAATACTCAATCGACACACCCAATGCGGCGCCGTTCCCCAATGCGTCCTCAATTTGCTGGCCAAGATAGGCGTGATTGATGACGATGCGCGTGAAGCCCGCCGCGTGCAGCCGCTCGATATGCCAAACAATGAGCGGTTTGTCGCCCACCTTCAACAAAGGCTTGGGGGTGTGGTCGGTCAGCGGTCGCATGCGCTCGCCGCGACCGGCAGCGAGGATCATGGCGGTCGCGTCGTTCAAGCCGGGAATACTCAATGTGTCACCCTCGCCTGTGCTTGCTTGTCCTGCAATTCATCCAACAAATACAGCAACGGTTTCAATTCAATATAACGCTCGCATACGCGGCGCAGATAATCCATCACCAGCGGCATGTCTTTCAAATAGCCAGCCTTGCCATCGCGGTGGTACAGACGCGCAAAAATGCCGAGGATCTTGATGTGGCGTTGCGCGCCCATCCACTCGAAATCACGCCAGAAGTCGCCAAAATCCGGCTGTACCGGCAGCCCGGCAGCCCGTGCTTGCTCCCAGTAACGAATCACCCAGTCGAGTTGATGCTCCTCGTCCCACTGGATATAGGCGTCGCGATAAATCGAGGCAAGATCGTAGGTGATCGGGCCATAGACCGCATCCTGAAAGTCAAGAATGCCGGGATTGGGTTCGCTCACCATCAAGTTACGAGAGTGCCAGTCGCGATGCACAAACACTTGGGGCTGGGCGAGGTTATTGGTCAGAATCTGCTCAAACACGTTGTTGAGCGTGGCGGCTTGCGCCTCGCTCAGGGTTACACCCAGATGCTTTTCGATATACCACTCGGGAAACAGCATCAACTCACGAGTCAGCAGGACGCGATCGTATTCGGGCAGCACGCCGGGACAGCTCGCCTGCTGGATACGAATCAGGGCATCGTTGGCCGCCAGATACAATTTGCGCGCCACCGGTAAATTGGGGGCAACTGGATACAGGCTGGCCGGCGCAGGCTCTGCTGGATTGAGTTCGGCTGGATTGAGTTCGGCTGGATTGAGCTCGGCTGGATTGAGCGCAGCTTGATTCAGCGCAGCAAGGTAGGTGGTGTCACCCAAATCGGTCAAAAGCAAAAAGCCCTGATCCAGGTCCTGCGCCATGACCTTCGGCACATGGACACCGGCTTCGGCAAACAACTGGGCGACTGCAATAAAAGGCCGACAATCCTCATGTGCCGTGGGCGCGTCCATCACGATATAATCGCGTCCTTTGGCAGTGACACGAAAATAACGGCGAAAGCTGGCGTCCGCCGACGCCGGGCTGATATCAACGGTGTCTTCCCCGAGTTGTTGTGCGGCCCAGGCCTCTAATGCTTGCAAACGTTCCACTGCCATGTTGCTCCGAATCACGCTGTTCCAATTAACCTTTGCCCGGATTTTACATCGCTTGACCACCTTGCCCCGCTTTGCGTTTGTCATGCTGCTGCTTTCCGCGTTGCCTGCGGCAGCGGAGGGACTCGTCCTGAAAAAAGATGTGGAATTAGGCGGTTCCACTATGGCTGGCAAAGCGGGGCCTCTGTTTTTAACAGCAGACAAGCTGGAATCGACCGCACCCAATATCATTGAGGCGAGTGGCCGGGTTGAAGCTCGCCAGGCTGGAAACAATTTCTATGCCAACTGGCTACGCTATGACACCACCTTGAACCAGGTCAAGGCACGTGGCCAGGTACGTCTGGAGCAGCCATCGCTACTGGTTGAAGGCGATTCACTGACATTAAACCTGAACGATTACAGCGGTGAACTTTCCGAGCCGGTTTATCGGCTGATCGCCCAGAATGGCCGCGGCAAAGCCGAGCACATCGATTTTATCGATGAAAACCGCTACAAGCTGAAAGACGCCACGTATACCACCTGCGAAGTCAATAACGAAGACTGGTACCTCAAGGTCAACGACCTGGATATCGATAAAAGTCGCAATGTGGGCACCGCACGCAATGCCACCTTACGTTTTCTTGGGGTGCCCATTCTGTATACCCCCTGGCTGGATTTCCCTCTGAATAACGAGCGCAAGACCGGGCTGCTGGCGCCCACGTTCGGCACCACTGAACGCAGCGGCCTCGATATTCTGATGCCCTATTATTTCAACCTTGCACCCAACTACGACGCGACGCTTTATCCCCGCTTGCTATCCAAACGCGGCGTTCAGTTAGGGGGGGAGTTCCGTTACCTGCTAGATAATCTCAGCGGCGACAACCGCGCCGAATTCCTGCCCAACGACAACGAGGCCAACCGCTCGCGCTGGAGCGTGTCGCTCAGTAATCATTACCAGCTGAATTCCGCCACCCAAATTGGCATGCAATTCAACCGCGTGTCAGACGATGATTATTTCCGGGATCTGACCAACCTGATTTCCACTACGTCTGTATCTCATTTGAACCGCGAAATCTGGCTGACTTCACAACATGCCAACTGGAATGCCGAACTGCGCGCACAAAGTTTTCAGACACTGCAGGATTCCACTGCATCGAGCCAGATTACCGAGCCTTATGCACGCTTGCCGCACGCACGCCTTGGCATGCACCACACGTTGGATAGCGGCCTGGAATTCAAACTGGAAACCGAAGCCACCCGCTTCGCCCACCCCACACTGACCGAAGGTACACGTGTACTCGCCTACCCCACCGTACGCCTGCCGCTGACCAACTCATTCGGTTTCCTGACCCCTCAATTGGGCTGGCACAGCACCTACTACGCGCTGGATAACAATGCGGCTCAACAGCGGCTCACGCGCAACCTGCCCATTTTCAGCCTCGACAGTGGCGTCACGTTTGACCGTCCATTCCACTTCGCAGGAAATGACTACCAGCAAACCCTGGAGCCGCGCGCCTATTACGTGTTTGCTCCCTACCGCAACCAGTCAGCGATCCCGGTTTTTGACAGTGCCCAGCTGGATTTCAACTATGCACAAATGTTTACCGAGAATCAGTTCATTGGCGGCGATCGAATCAATGACGCCAACCAGCTGACCATCGCCATTACCAGCCGTTTCACCGAGGCCGAGAGCGGCCTGGAGCGTCTGCAGGTTACGCTGGGGCAACGTTATTACTTCGCTGCCCAGCAAGTCACCTTACCTGGCATCAGTCCCAGGACCAGTAACGCGACCGATCTGCTGGCCGCAGTCAGTGGACAAATCACACGTAACTGGCGGGTGAACACCGCCTGGCAATTTGACACACAAAATGGAACCACCATCCGCCAAAATCTGGGGGCATCCTACCGCCCCAGTCCGGGTCGGACATTGAACTTTGGTTACCGTTTCATTGACCAATCCACCGAACAGGTTGATCTGTCGGGTCAATGGCCTTTGGCCAATCGTTGGTATGGCATGTTCCGGTACAACTATTCATTCCAGGACAACAAACTTGTCGAAGGTTTGGCGGGTATTGAGTACAACGCAGGCTGTTGGGCGCTACGCGGTGTCTTCCAGCGTCTGGCCACCAAAGAAAACCAGTCGACCGATGCGTTATTCTTTCAATTGGAGTTGAGCGGCATGGGACGTCTGGGTTCCAATCCGCTTGATGTGTTAAAACAAAGTGTTCCCGGATACAGGCCAAGCAATGACATTCTTCAAACGCCCTGATTGGCGCCGTCCTTTCATGATGCTCGCTGTGCTCCTGGCAGCCGCATCCAGCCAGTTTCCTGTCCAGGCGGCTGTCACGGCTGTCACGCCTCTCGACCACATCGTGGCGATTGTCAACGATGAAGTGATCACCCGACAGGAACTGGCCAAACGATTTGATGAGGCGGTCCAAAACCTCAAACGACAAAACACCCCCCTGCCGCCACGCGACGTACTCGAGAAGCAATTGCTCGAACGCATGATCACTGAGCTGGCCTTACAGCAAAATGCTCGCAACACGGGCGTACGCGTCGACTCCACCCAGGTTGAGCGCGCATTGCAGCGCATCGCCGCGCAAAACAATCTGGACATGGCCGGGCTTCAGGCCGCATTGACGCGAGACGGGCTGAGCCTGGATACCTTGCGCAATACTCTACGCAATGAAATCCTGATCGCGCGCGCCCGTGAACGCGATGTCGACAACCGCATTTCGGTCAGCGATGCAGAAATCGAAGGTTATCTGCAAACCCAGGCCCAGCAAGGCGTCGAAACAGAATACAAGTTTGCCCACATCCTGATAACGGTGCCGGAAAGCGCGTCACCGGAACTGATACAGGGACGCCGTGCCCGAGCCGAGGACGTTCTGGCCCAACTTGTCCGAGGAGCGGATTTTGCTCAATTGTCTGCCAGCTATTCCGACGCACCCAATGCCTTGCAAGGCGGTTTATTCGATTGGCGCCCCAGCGGCAAGATGCCGTCACTTTTTGCCGAGGCACTCAAGCCTTTGCAAGCGGGTCAGGTGAGTCCCTTGCTGAAAAGCGGCAACGGATTTCATATTCTCAAGCTGTACGAGAAACGCGGTCTGGATGCCGCGCTCAACGTCACACAGACGCATGCACGCCATATCCTGATTAAAACAAACGAGCTGACATCCGAAGCTGACGCGCGAAATCGGCTGCTTCAACTGAAAGAGCGCATCGACAATGGCGTCAAATTCGACGAATTGGCCCGTTTACATTCCGAGGACGCCAGCGCATCCAAGGGCGGCGATCTCGGCTGGCTCAACCCTGGCGACACCGTGCCCGAATTCGAGAAAGCCATGGATGCATTGAAACCAGGTGAACTGAGTGCGCCCATCCAGTCACCCTTTGGCTGGCATCTGATCCAGGTTCTGGAGCGCCGGAATCAGGATGTCACTCAGGAACGCCAGAAACTGCTTGCACGGCAGGCCATCCGCGAGCGCAAGTCTGAAGAAGCGTTTGAAGACTGGGTACGTCAGATTCGCGACTCGGCTTACGTCGAACTGCGCCCCATCAATTGAGCTACGGCAGGGCATAAGTCCGTGACATTGCCCACGCTTGCGCTCACCGCGGGCGAGCCCGCAGGAATCGGGCCCGATCTCTGTATCGCACTCTCGCATCAGGCTTTGCCTTGTCGTTTATCGGTGCTCGGCGACCTGGACGTCTTGCGTGCGCGCGCAACGCAACTCGGCAAACACGTCAACTTCATCACCAGTGAGGTCATCCCCCCTCACCAGCCAGGCGCGCTCCATGTACGCGCGATCCCAGCCGGTGCACCGGTATCGCCGGGCACACTTGATCCTCGTAATAGCGCCCATGTGCTGGCCCTGCTCGACGCAGCGCTATCAGGCTGCATGCAGGGGCAGTATCAGGCCATGGTGACCGCACCCGTACATAAAGGCATCATCAATGACGCCGGGTTTGCATTCACCGGCCACACCGAATACCTGGCCGCGCATAGCCATACGACAAAAGTCGTCATGATGCTCGCGGGCGGCGGCCTGCGCGTCGCACTTGCGACCACGCACCTGCCACTGAGCGAGGTCGCCCAGGCCATCACACCCCAACTACTTGAGGAAGTGATCCGCATTCTGCATGACGATCTGCGAACCAAATTCGGCATCGTCGCCCCCCGTATTGTTGTGGCCGGGCTGAATCCGCATGCAGGTGAGTCCGGTCATTTAGGGCGCGAGGAAATCGAAGTCATCGAACCCGTCATCGCGCATCTGCGCACGCAGGGCATGAACCTGGTGGGCCCTTTGCCCGCTGACACCCTGTTCTCGCGCATCCGTAATGAACCTTGTGATGCCGTACTGGCCATGTATCACGACCAGGGTCTGCCCGTTCTCAAATACGCCAGCTTTGGCACGGGCGTGAATATCACCCTGGGGCTGCCTTTCATCCGCACGTCGGTTGATCATGGCACGGCTCTTGATCTCGCGGGGACAGGTCGCGCGGAAGTCGGCAGTCTATTGGCCGCCATCGAAGTGGCCATCGACATGGCCGCGCGAGCACACCGCGCCTGAACGCCAACCGATTACGACCATGCACACCCCACGCAAGCGCTTCGGCCAGAATTTCCTGATTGACGACGGCATCATCCACGCCATAGTCAATGCCGTTCGCCCACAACCACAGGAAACAGTCGTCGAAATTGGACCCGGGTTGGGTGCGCTCACCCGCCCCCTGCTCGAACGCCTGGCGCATCTCCACGCGGTCGAGCTGGATCGCGATATCGTCGCGCGCCTGCAGCGAAGCTGGCCAGCCGAGCGTCTCACCATACATAGTTGTGACGCCCTGAAATTCGACTTCAGCAGCCTGGGGCAGGATATGCGCATTATTGGCAACCTCCCCTACAACATCTCCACACCGCTGTTGTTCCACCTGATGACCTTCTCGTCACACATCCGTGACATGACGTTCATGCTGCAAAAGGAAGTGGTTGAGCGCATGGTCGCCGAACCCTCCACCAATGACTATGGCCGCTTGACCATCATGTTGCAGCGGCGTTTTCATCTGGAATGGCTGCTCGATGTCCCGCCCACCGCGTTTAATCCGCCGCCCAAGGTCAATTCAGCCGTGGTGCGACTCATCCCCAAAACGCCGGCCGAAGTTGTGCCGCTCGATGAAGCCCTGTTCGCCCGCGTGGTGGCTGCGGCGTTCTCGCAGCGCCGCAAGACATTACGGAATACGCTGGGCAGCCTGTTAAAGCCTGAAGACTTCGCCAAACTCGGTATTGACGCGGGTTTGCGGGCCGAGACTTTGCCGGTTGCCGCCTACGAATCCATCGCTCAACATTTATCGCCCTGACGCTGCGAGGGAGGTCTGGATGACAACGCAACCGCGCGACACCAACCAACCATCTGCCTGTATCAATGAGTGAATGATCGGCTCGACGATACAAAATCAGGCGCCCGGCATCGAACGAACGCTGCTGCGCGCTTAATGCAAACGCTTATTGCGCAAGTACCGGGTAATCGGTATATCCCTTTGCCTCACCCATGTAGAGCCGATCATCATCAGGCGTGTTCAACGCTGCGCCGGTTCGAAAGCGTTCAACCAGATCGGGGTTGGCCAGCAGCATTCTGCCAAAGGCAATCGCGTCGGCACTCCCGGACTCCACGGCGTGCTGCGCTGTTTCAAAGTCATAGCCGTTGTTGCGGATGAGATTGCCTGAATACAACGTGCGCAATTGATCATAGTCATAGGGCAACCACTCCTCATGCGGCGTGCCACCCGTTCCTTGCAATAAATCCAGAAACGCGAGATTCATCGGATTGAGCTGGGTCACGACATAATTGAATGTCTCTTGTGGGTGGTCGTCACTGATGTCATTAAACGGCGTCACGGGGGACAGCCTGACCCCCACGCGATCAGAACCGATTGCGTGGCACACCGCCGCCATCACTTCCAGCAACAAACGCGCGCGGTTTTCGATGCTTCCCCCATATTGATCAGTACGCTGATTGGTCGACGAGCGCAGAAACTGATCGAGCAAATATCCATTCCCGGCATGAATTTCGACACCATCAAACCCGGCTTCCATCGCATGCCGGGCAGCGGCAACATAACTTGTCACCACATCGGGGATTTCAGTCGCTTCTAACGCGCGCGGCGTGACGTAATCTTGCATGCCCTGCCCGGTAAACACCTGCCCGGCCGGCCGAATGGCCGAAGGTGCTACCGGTGCCACCCCACCTGGCTGCAAATCAGGGTGCGATATCCGCCCCACATGCCACAGTTGAACCATGATCTTGCCACCCGCCTGATGCACTGCTTGTGTCACCTGTTTCCAGCCCGCAATCTGTTCGTGCGTGTGAATACCGGGCGTACGTGGATAACCATGGCCTTCTGCGCAAATGGGCGTCGCCTCGGTGAGTATCAGACCGGCTGATGCACGCTGGCGATAATACTCAGCCATTAGCGCGGTAGGCACATTGCCCGCGCCGGCCCGATTACGGGTCAATGATGACATCACGATGCGATTGGATAATTCGATAGCGCCGAAACGGGCGGGAGAAAACAGATCGGGCACGACACACTCCTCAAATAGATGTGGCGAGCCAGAAACACGCTACGCCTCCAGTTCACCTTGAGGCGAAACAAGCAATTACAAGGACAAACCGAAACCGGCGTTCAGTATTGAACGAACCAATCTATCAGGCGCTTGGCTGAACCCAGCCAGCCGTACCCTTCTGAATGAACTCAATCGGATAGCCATCCGGGTCCTCAATGAATGCAATCACGGTCGTGCCATGTGACATCGGACCCGCCGGGCGCACCACCCGGCCACCTTGGGCAGCGGCGGCCTCGCACGCTGCATACGCATCGTCGACCTCAATGGCGATGTGGCCGTAGCCGCCGCCTAACTCGTATTTGTCCACGCCCCAGTTGTAGGTCAGCTCCAGTACGCTGGCGCGGTCCTCCGTGTCATACCCCATAAAGGCCAGCGTGAATTTTCCACCTGGATAATCCTTGCGGCGCAGCAGTGTCATGCCGAGCACCTGGGTGTAGAAATCAATCGAGCGATCCAGATCGCCCACACGAAGCATGGTATGAAGTATGCGCATCGTCTTAGAACCCGGTTGAGTTAAATCAGGAAAAGTGAAGTGCCCATTGTGCGCAACTCGGCACGCCGCGCAAGTGCATCGGGGCAAATCTCGGCCACTTTCGCCCAGAATCGGGGCGAATGATCGAGATGAACGAGATGAGCCAGTTCATGTGCCGCCACATAATCGATCAAACTGACGGGCGCTTGTATCAAGCGCCAGTTGAGCCGGATGTGGCCAAGCCGTGTGCAACTGCCCCACTGCGTCTGCGCATTGGACAAGGCAAACCGGCTCGGCTGGCGGCCGAGTCTGCGAGCAATGCGCATCAGGCGCCAAGCCAGAAAACGTTCGGCACGACCCTGTAACCAGTCCCGAATCAGCGCATGTGTATCCGCATCATGCGGCGCATAGATATGCAGTGAGTTGCCATGGCGCCGCACTTCGCTGAACAAGGCGGGAAATACTTCGAGTTTCAGACTGCGTCCCAGATAACGTACCGCATTCAGCGGTTCATTGGCAGCAGGCTGAGATGCCTGCGCCTGCTCCTGCATCCGCGTCCAGGCACGCTGCAACCAGCTTTTCTGCTGGACAACATAGGACTCGATTTCTCCGCGCGGCGTCCAGCTGGGCGCGTGTATGCGCACCTCGCACGCTGTCACGGTCAGTCCCAGGGTACGGCGACGGCGCGAACGCTTCAACGCATAGGGAACGGCGGCGTCGCCGATCTGCAGAACGCCGCTATTGGCGCGCGGCAGCAGGGGGCAACCTCGTCATTTCGGTTTCGATCCAGGCTTCCACTTCGCGTGTGAGGTCGGCCGCACTTTTGCCCACCGTGTCGATTGCGGGGCCAATACTGATGGTGACGGTTCCGGGGCGCTTGATGAAAGCGTTCTTAGGCCACAC
Organism: Thiobacillus sp.; assembly: GCA_036568265.1. Lineage (GTDB taxonomy): Bacteria > Pseudomonadota > Gammaproteobacteria > Burkholderiales > Thiobacillaceae > Thiobacillus. Next base: position 30,074 of record DATCSW010000004.1, on the reverse strand, counting down.
TTCGCCCGCATTGTGGGCAATGGGCACGATGGGGGCGCCCGATTCAGCGGCCAACCAGCCACCGCCAATGCCGTAGCGTCCCTTTTCGCCGGGGGTCATGCGCGTGCCTTCCGGAAACACCAACACCCAAAACCCCATCGCGAGCTTTTCCATACCTTGCTTGACGATCTGCTTCAAAGCCTCGCGCCCTGCGCTGCGATCAATCGCAATCGGATTCAGCAGACGAAACCCCCAGCCAAAAAATGGCACTTTCAGCAACTCCTGCTTGATGACAGGCGAAACCGGCGGAAACAAACACAGAAACGCGACGGTTTCCCATGCCGACTGATGTTTGGCCATCATGATGGCGGGTTGCGCCGGCAAGTGCTCAATCCCTTGAATCACATAGCGAATCCCCAGCACCCAGCGAGCGAACCAAAGCACCAAATGGTTATATCCGGTGATCAACCGGTAGCGCGCGTGCGCCGAAAACGGGAAGCTGAACAAGGCCACCACGCTGAAGAAAATCGTCAGTGCGGTCTGGATGACCGCAAAAATCACCGAGCGGAACAAACTCATGCGGCCGCCGTGAGCAAAAATTCGACAGCCTCTTCCAGATCGGCGAATACCGGAACATCCTTGGGCAAGCCTTCTGCTACAACGGTTTTTTTGCCTTTTCCAGTTCTGACCAGCAGCGGGCGGGCGCCGACACTGGCCGCAGCTTCCAGATCACGCAACGAATCCCCTACCGCGGGCACCCCTATCAAATCTCTGCCATACCGCACGGCAATCTCGTTGAACAACCCCGTCTTGGGTTTGCGGCAATCGCAATTCATTTCAGCCGCATGCGGGCAATAAAACACTGCCTCGATGCGCCCGCCCGCCTGAGCCACCGCCTTGTGCATCTTGGCGTGAATGGCGTTCAGCGTCGCCATCTCGAACAATCCGCGCGCCAGCCCCGACTGGTTGGTGGCCACCACCACACGCCAGCCTTCGCGCGTCAGGCGTGCAATCGCTTCCAGACTGCCGGGAATGGGTTTCCATTCGTCCGGCGACTTGATGAACTGCTCAGAGTCAAAATTAATGACCCCGTCACGATCGAGAATGATGAGCTTCATGGTGTGAGTTTAAGCGGCTAAGCGGGAGATGTCAGCCACCCGGTTCATGGTCTGATGCAGCTGATTTAACAGCGCCAGACGGTTGGCTTTAAGCGCAGGGTCGTCGGCGTTGACCATTACGCTGTCGAAGAAGGCGTCGACCGGCTCCCGGAGAGCGGCCAGCGCCTGCAGGGATGCGGTGTAATCACCCGCTGCAAATGCGGCATCGGCCTTGGGTGCTATCTCGCTGAGTGCGGTAAACAGCGCGGTTTCAGCCGCTTCAACAAAACGCGCCGGATCTGCTGCTGCACCCACTTCGCCTTCAGCTTTTTTCAGGATGTTGCCGACACGCTTGTTGGCGGCGGCCAGGCTGGGCGACTCCGGAAGCGAAGCGAATTCGCGCACCGCCTTAATGCGCTTTGTGATTTCATGCAGCGGCGGCATGCTTGCAAACACGGCCGCAATCGCTTCGGCGCCAAATAATGGTGCCATTTGATTGGCATTACGCTCGTAGATAAACAGCTTGAGCTCTTCGGCTGCATTGCTGCCCAGCAAACCAGTTGGAAAGGTGGAGAGCGCAAACTCAATCAGATCATCCAACTCCAACTGCATGCCCTGTTCTTCCGAATCCGACATGGCGCCCAGCAACTGGAACGACTTGATCACTGACAGCGCATGCCGACGCAGCGCAAAAGGGTCCTTGTCGCCAGTAGGCTTGAGGCCGATACCCCAAATCCCGACCAGCGTTTCCATGCGATCTGCAATCTGCAACACCTCGCTGATCAGGTTCGAGACCGCATCAGTCTCTTCTCGACGGACCAGATACTGGTCTGCAATGGCCTGAGCCACTTGCTCATCTTCGCCGTCATGGCGCGCATAGTAGGCACCCATGATGCCTTGCAACTCCGGGAATTCACCGACCATATCAGTCAGCAGATCGGCCTTGGCCAGCAGCGCGGCACGGTCTGCGGCTTTGACGTCTGCCCCGACTTTTTCCGCCACCCAGCGCGCAATCGCCCGCACGCGTTCCACGCGCTCGCCCTGAGTGCCGAGCTTGTTGTGATACACCACCCTGGATAAACCCAAGACACGTGATTCGAGTGTTTTCTTGCGGTCCTGGTCGAAAAAGAATTTGGCATCGGCCAATCGCGGGCGCACCACGCGCTCGTTGCCCTCGATCACCGCCGACGTGTCGTCGGGCGAGATGTTCGAGACGATCAGGAACTGATTGGTGAGCTTGCCGCTGTTATCCAGCAACGGGAAATATTTCTGGTTCGCCTTCATGGTCAGGATCAGGCATTCCTGCGGCACGTCGAGATAAATATCTTCGAACTTGCCAACCAATACGTTGGGGCGTTCAACCAGCGCAGTCACTTCATCCAGCAGCGCATCGTCCTCGATTGGCTTCAGTCCAGATGGCGCAGCGGCCGCCTGCAACTGGCGAACAATCTCGGCGCGGCGTTCGGCAAAGCTGGCGATCACCGCACCATCGTCAAGCATCTGTGCGGCGTAGCTATCGGCCGAGGTAATCACCACCGGGTTGATACGCGCCTCGAAGCGATGGCCCTGCGTGTTACGCCCCGCCTGCAAGCCTAGCACCGACATCGACACGATGTCCTCGCCGTGCATCGCCACCAATCCATGCACTGGGCGCACGAAGTTGACCGTAGTCCAGCCATCGGCCAGCTGATACGCCATCATCTTCGGGATGGGCAGCTTTGCCATCGCCGCTTGCAACGCGCGTGGCAGGCCATCAGCCAGCGTGGTGCCGGGGGCGATACTGTCGTAAAACAGGACTTCGTTCTTGCCATCCACGGCGCGGCGCAGTGTGCTCACGGCCGACTCATCGGCGCCGAGCGCAGCCAGGCGTTTCAAGAGCGCAGGCGTAGCCTTGCCATTGGCATCCAGGCCCACGGCGACCGGCATCAGTTTGGTGGAAACCGGTTTGTCGGCAGCTTTTTCAAGCACACCTTGCAACAACACAGCCAATCGACGTGGTGTCGCGTAATACTCAATGGCTTTGGCTTTTGTTTGATCAACCGGGACGAAACCCCTTGCCTCCTGATCGATAAGATCAAGCGCGACCAGTCCACACTCAATTTCACTGCCAAATACTTCACTCAGTTTTTTCAGTGCCTTGGGTGGCAGCTCTTCGACGAACAGTTCGACCAGCAGGCTGCGCGCGCTCATGCAACCTCCTTCTTCGCCAGCTGGGTGCTGACCTCATCCGCCCAGGCCTTCGGCGCCATCGGAAAGCCCAGACGCGCTCGGCTTTCGAGGTAGCTCTTCGCCACCGCGCGCGCCAGATTGCGAATGCGGCCAATGTAAGCCGCGCGCTCCGTCACCGAAATCGCGCCGCGTGCGTCGAGCAGGTTGAACGTATGCGCCGCCTTGAGCACTTGCTCATAGCCCGGCAAGGCCAACTGCGCTGCCATCAACTCCTGCGCCTTCTTTTCATGTGCGGTAAACGCGGTCAACAGGAAATCGACATCGCTGTGCTCGAAGTTGTAAGTCGACTGCTCGACCTCGTTCTGGTGATACACATCGCGATACGTCAGCCCCTCTGTCCACACCAGGTCGTAGACGCTTTCCACGCCCTGCAGATACATCGCCAGACGCTCCAAGCCATAGGTAATCTCGCCGGTAATCGGCTTGCAGTCGATACCGCCAACCTGTTGGAAATAAGTGAACTGCGTCACCTCCATGCCGTTCAGCCACACCTCCCAGCCCAGCCCCCAGGCACCGAGCGTGGGGTTTTCCCAGTCATCCTCGACAAAGCGCACGTCATTCTTCTTCAGGTCAAACCCCAGCGCTTCCAGCGAACCCAGATACAGCTCCAGAATGTCCGCCGGCGCAGGCTTCAACACCACCTGAAACTGGTAGTAATGCTGCAGCCGGTTGGGGTTGTCGCCGTAGCGCCCATCCTTCGGGCGACGGCTCGGCTGCACGTAGGCGGCCTTCCACGGCTCCGGGCCAAGCGCGCGCAGGAAAGTGGCAGTGTGCGAGGTGCCCGCGCCGACTTCCATGTCGTAGGGTTGCAGCAGCGCACAACCGCGTTCGGCCCAGTAGCGTTGCAGGGTAAGGATGGTGTCCTGAAAGGTGGGTTTCACGGCAGATTCAGCGGCTTTTCGGGAAAGCGGCATTTTAACTTGGTTGAGGGTGTGATGGGCTGCTGACAAATAGCCTGGCGGATATCGAAAACCAGTCGGCATCATTGAAATAGCCACAATTCGGGCGCGTCGTTCGGCGATTAATGCCAAAACCAAGCCATTCATGGCGAATAAGCAACCGGAACAATCAAGTTGATTCCCCAGCGAGCAACAGGCATGCGACTTATCCGGACGGACTACTGATTGTGATCAAACCTTCTGTTAGAAAGCATGGACAAATTAGGTGCTCTGTTCTGCCTGATGCAAAACATGCTTGAATGAGAGGAAGTGAAATGCCTTGGATGTACTCACAATCAACCGGAGAGCTTCACCATAACGGCGCACTGATTGGCACCGGCTATTCTGGTGCGGGGCTGATTGCATCAAGCGGAAGAAACAATCCTGCGATGCAAAGTATTCCCAATCAAGGCCCCCTTCCATCAGGACAGTATCAAATCGGTACTTCTTACAGCCATCCACAAAAGGGGCCGACCTCTATGAACCTTACGCCTGCTGGCCATAATGCTCTGGGGCGTTCTGGCTTCATGATTCATGGCAACAATGCCCAGAACAACGCATCACAGGGATGCATCATTCTTGGGCCCACGCTTAGACAACAGATCGCGTCAAGCAGTGATCACATTCTTGTGGTGACACCATGATCAAGGTATCCAGTGCCATCCTGATCGGGACGTTCATGATGGTTTACGGCCACCCATCGCAGGCCGGGCGAGCGGGCCCATGCGTCGAAACCGTTGAGGCTTCGCTTAAAGCCAGAAACCCAAAAGACACATTGGAGAAATACTTCAACTGCGAAAAATACGAAGGCAGTGCTTACGAAGGTATCGCATCCGGATCAAAAAAGTGGGTCCAACTGGCTGAGGAAATGTTGCAGCATTCAGATGCCTGCTACACAGAAGGAATTCAGGCATCACTTGGGAAAGCAATGCAGCGCGCACCAAAAAATGTGCTGCCGTTGGTTGATAAAACCCCAACGCTCTCCGCGAGTTATATCTGCCTGCCATTTATTTCAAACGAAATTCCAATCAGGCAACAACTGGCAGAAGTAGCCAAATCAAGACTCGCTATTCAGGGTATGCATGACGACCGGCTGCAAACGCAAAAAGCAGCATGCCTCAAATTCATCAAATCATTAGAAGTAAACTTGAACATTCAAGCGTCGCCCAAGCCCCCTCAAAGCCTTAACGGCAATCAACCATAGCGCCTTGCCTTGCCTTGCCTTGCCTTGCCTTGCCTTGCTTTGCTTTGCCAGATCCGCAGCTAACGTGAGTTTCAGCCTTAGCAAAAGGCAAGGCCTGACCTTGTATTTTTTGTTGTATTTTTGCTTCTTTATATCTTCTGCTTGCCTTCGTTCTTATCGTATAACTGATGGATTAACATTAACGACAACTCGCCGTGCATACGGGAAACTTTCGTCTTTACAAAAGCACGTAAGTCGATCAGTCATCACCGCCCTGGTTTTGACTTTCCGCCCCTCTCAGCCCCGCCGAAAATTGAGCCTGTCGGGTGGATCAGCGGCAAAGGTGTTTGAGCCCCGCTCACAAAATTAAATCAACTCAGCAAAAGCGGGGCGAGTTCTTTGCCGCCCACCCGGCAGGCTCGATTTTCGGGAATTCGGGGATGTTGGGGTCGCCTTTCTTTGGTTACTTTCTTTGGCGAGACAAAGAAAGTAACTAGCCGCCGGGCTACCCCCGGCCAATGGGCGCTAGCTCAAAGCCCAGTCTAAGAACCCGCTTCCAACCCCTCAATCTCCCCCGCCAACACCAACCACTCCCCCTCCTCAATCGCCAACTCATCAATCACATGCTGCAACTGCTTGCCGGTTTCAGTAATCTCCTCAACCGATAGCGTTCCCCCCAGCCGTGCTTCAAACGCAGCTTTCTCAACCTGAAGCGCAGCCATACTTTTATCAAGCCGCTCCTGTTTCTGCTGCAACGACTTGATCTTGCCCGATGACACCGGTTTCTTCACCGCCATCGGCGCAGGTTCCGTTTTCACCACCGGGGCATCCGCCACCTTGCCCGCCTGCTTGATCTCTTCGCGCAGCCGCTTGCTCTCGTCCAGCAGATAGCGCTGGTAATCGTCCAGATCGCCATCGAACGGCTCGACGCCGCCTTTGCTGACCATCCAGAACTCGTCGCACACCGAACGCAGCAGCGCGCGATCGTGGCTGACCAGCATGACGGTGCCTTCGAATTCGTTGAGCGCCATGGCCAGCGCTTCGCGGGTGGCGAGGTCGAGGTGGTTGGTCGGTTCGTCCAGCAGCAACAGGTTGGGGCGCTGCCACACGATCATGCACAGCACCAGCCGGGCTTTTTCTCCGCCGCTCATGGTGCCGACGGCCTGTTTGACCATGTCGCCGTTGAAATTGAAGGTGCCCAGAAACGTGCGCAGGTCCTGCTCGCGGCTGCTGAACTGGCCGGCGCCGCCATTGGCGATGGTGTCGCGGGCGAGGCGGATCATGTGTTCGAGCGGGGTGTCGGCGGGGCGCAGCACGTCGAGCTCCTGCTGCGCGAAGTAGCCGATATTGAGGCCGCGGCCTTCGAGCACTTCGCCTTCAACCACCGCCAGCGTACGGGCGATGGTTTTGACCACGGTCGACTTGCCCTGACCGTTCGCGCCCAAAATCCCGATGCGCTGACCAGCGAACACGGATTTGCTGACGCCACGCACGATGACGGTCGGCGGGGTACCGGGCGGCGCGCCTGCAGGCGGCGGGTAGCCGAAGCTGGCGTTATCGATCGACAGCATGGGGTTGGGCAGGTTTTGCGGTTCCTTGAATTCAAAGGTGAATTCGGCATTGGCCAGCAACGGCGCCAGGCGCTCCATACGGTCCAGCGCCTTGACCCGGCTTTGCGCCTGCTTGGCCTTGCTGGCTTTGGCCTTGAAGCGGTTGATGAAATCCTGCAGGTGAGCAATTTTTTCCTGCTGCTTGGAAAACGCCGCCTGATGCAGCGCCAGTTGCTCGGCGTGCATGTCTTCGAAACTGCTGTAGTTGCCGCCGTAACGCGTGAGCTGGCCGTTTTCAATGTGCAGCGTGACGTTGGTCACCGCGTCGAGAAACTCGCGGTCGTGACTGATCACCAGCATGGTGCCGGGGTACTTTTTGAGCCAGGCTTCCAGCCACACCAGGGCATCGAGGTCGAGGTGGTTGGTGGGTTCGTCGAGCAGCAGCAGTTCGGACGGACACATCAGCGCACGCGCGAGTTGCAGGCGCATGCGCCAGCCGCCGGAAAAACTGTTGACGGGCTGATTCAGTTCGCGCACTTGAAAACCCAGGCCCAGAATCAGCGACTGCGCGCGTGATTCTGCGTCGTGCGCGCCCGCATCGTGCAGCGCCATGTAAGCGTGCGCCATGCGCTCGCCATCGTCGCTTTCTTCCGCGGCAGTCACTTCAGCTTGCGCTTCGGCCAGCGCAGTATCGCCGGAAATGACGAAGTCGGTCGCAGATTCGGTCGTTTCCGGCATGTCCTGCGCGACCTGGGCCATGCGCCATTGCGGCGGAACCGAAAAGTCGCCCTTGTCTTCGTGCAGCGTGCCGTTCAAAAGCGCGAACAGGCTGGACTTGCCAGCGCCGTTACGGCCCACCAGACCCACGCGTTCGCCGGGGTTAATCGACACCGATGCATTGTCGAGCAGGACCTTGGCGCTACGCCGCAGGTTGAGATTTTTGAGGATGATCATGCTTAAGGGGTGATACGCAGAACACGCACCACTTAAATCGTAAAGGCGGATTCTACCTTGTGGCCGCAGGTGGGCCGACATGACCCCTTAAAACTGACAAGAACGGGCTGTCGATTGTTGGCCGCTTCGACACCCGATGACGGGTTTCCGTCAAAGCCACTGTCGATGAAGCAGGCGAGCGTCATCGCACAGTCTTCAAGCATTTGATTTATTGGTGACTTTTTAAACTACCGGCTTCGCACCCACGTGGCACAAGCATTGCAAGTATTCAGGCATCACCCCCCCACTTAAGGAGCACCTCATGAAACTGCAATTCGGCCAAAAACAACTGGTTCTCGAACTCAGCACCTCTCCTTTTGCCTGGTTTCATGGCCAGACCGAGCGCATGAGCCTGACCAGCCTGTCTGTCATGTTCGTCCAGTTCTCCGTGTTCGCGCGTCAAACCGCTGCCTGATGCAACTGGGACGGGCCACGAGCGTGAGCATCAATTTATCCCGTTCGCCGCTGGGCTTCTTCAGCGGCAGCACCTGCCGCATGTCGATGTTCAGCATCACCATACTGTTCGTCGAGTTTCGGATTTTGCGCCGCGCCCCACGGGAATGCGCCTGAAAATTTAACGCCGGATGACCAGCACGGCTTCCAGCCCGCCTTGCGGGTGATTCTGTAACACCACTTTCCATCCATTCGTTTCCGCCAGCTGGCGCACAATCGCCAGCCCCAGCCCCGTTCCACCTGTCGTCTGTGAACGCGAGGCTTCCAGCCGGTAAAACGGCCTGAACACTTTTTCCAGTTGATCCTCGGGGATGCCCGGTCCGGCATCCCGCACAATGATGCTCACCCGATCGTCTGCACACGCCAGCGCCAGCTCAACCGGCGTCTCGCCGCCATAACGTTGCGCGTTCTGGATCAGGTTGGACACAATCTGGCGCACGGCCAGCTTCCCGGCTTCCACTTCACACGGCGCCGCCGCCAACCATTCCACACCCGCATCTGCCGCGATTTCACCCAGCAGTTCAGCCAGATCAAAGCGCGACCGGATCTCAGCCTGCGTAGTGCGCGCCAGCTCCAGATAACCCGTGATCAGCTGATTCATGTCGGCCAGATCTGCAACGGCGCGGTCGATGCGTGCGGAGCTGGGGGTGTCGCGCAGCATCTCCAGATTAAGCTGCAAGCGGGTCATCGGGGTGCGCAAATCATGCGATATGCCGGCCAATAAAGTGGTGCGGTTATCCAGCAACTCGCGCACCTCGGTTGCCATGATATTAAAGCGCCGCGCCAGTTCGGCCAGCTCAGCCGGGCCGGTTTCCGGCAACGGCTCGGGCAGCTCGCCTGCGCCAACCTGACTGGCTGCGCGCGATGCTCTGGCCAGGGGAACGGTAATACGGCGCACCAGATACAGCGCCGTCAACAAGCTCAGCAAGGTGCCCACCGCGACCACCGCTATAGCGGCCAGCGGCGTTTTAACGGCATAGCGGTCCGGGAAAAACCCGGTGCGCAAATCATGTCCGCCCAACGGGATATCCAGCCAGGCTGCCTTGGTGCCGGGCACGCCCCGCAACTTGATGTCGGTCCCCACGCGGCGGCTCAGCGCTGCTTCAATTTGTTTGCGGAATGCGAAACGCGGGGCATCGGCCGTCGCCCCGACATTGGCCGTAGTCAAACGCAAACCATGCTGCCGCGCCAGTTCGCGCTCGAATGCTTCACGCGTTTTAGGCGGCAGTTCCACCCAGGTTTGTGCGGACAGCACGATCAATCCGGCCAAATCGTCGGCCGACCGTTCCGCCACAGGAATAATCAGCGTGCGGCTGACGACCCAGAACGCGGTCGTCTGAAACACAATAAATGCCAGCGCCAGCGCCAGCGCGGTACGGGCAAACAGCGAGCGCGGAACCGGAATCACCCTTTGCCCTGCGGCACGAACAAATAACCCTGCCCGCGCTGGGTGCGGATATAGGCGGGATTGGACGGATCGTCCTCGATTTTCTTGCGCAGCCGGTTCACCCGTACATCAATGCTGCGATCAAACGGATCACGCTCGAAACCACGCAATTGATCCATTAGCCAGTCGCGTGACAGCGCACGATTCGCATGGGTGACGAAGATTTCCAGCAATTCGTATTCGCCGGTGGTCAAGGTGATTTCATCGCCCTCGCGGCTGAGCGTACGGGCATCGAGATTGACGCTGAACGGGCCAAACGGAACGCGCCTGACAGCGTCGGTCGCGGTCGGAACGGGGTTGCTTCCCCGTCTCAACACGGCGCGGATGCGCGCCAAAAGCTCGCGCGGATTGAAGGGTTTAGGCAGGTAATCATCAGCGCCCACTTCGAGGCCAATGATGCGATCAATGTCTTCGCCCTTGGCCGACAGCATGATGATGGGCGGAAAGCCCGGCTGCGCCCGCAGGCGGCGCGCGACCGACAAGCCATCTTCACCCGGCATCATCCAGTCGAGCACCAGCAGGTCGGGCAGACGCATGGCCAGCAGAGCATCAAGTGCGGCGGCATCTTCAGCCGTTTCCACCGCATAGCCCTGGCCCGACAGGTATTCCGCCACCAGTTCACGGATGCCGGGGTCATCGTCAGTCACATAAATGCGATCTTTTTCCATGCGGCAACTATAGCAGCGCTCCACAAGGTCTATTCACACCTTGGTTACACACTGTTACAAAATCGACCTTGCGTGAAACAGTGCGCTTACTTTCCTCAACCAAACTGTGAAGCATGGAAGCAAAGCAACGCAACCACCGAAATGGAGAAACAAGATGATTAAACGACAAATGTTGATTTTTGGCCTGGCAACCTTGGGACTGGCTTTGACCGCCCCGGTTCAAGCCGCACCACATTTTATGGACGGCGCGTTCATCGTGGCCAAGCGCGACCAGCCTGAAGAGTCCCGTCAGGACAAACGCGGTACCCGCAAGGATGAACGCCGCGAGGCCGGACGCGAAGCCCCTCAGGGTTATGGGTACGGTTATGAGCGTCGCCAGCAGGAAAGAAACGATAAGGAAGATCGCTCACGCGAGCGTCGTTAACAGCAAGAAACCACATTGATTTCAATGTAACCCAGGAGAGTAAGCATGAAAACACGCACTTTTAATATTAGCTTGATCGCTGCACTGCTTGCTGCTGCAGGAACAGCTCAGGCTGGTCACCCGCAGGCAGGCCAGGATGGCGACGGCTTCACTGCCCGCGCTCAGGTGCTATCCAGCACACCGATCTACGACACGGTCAACGAGCCGCGCCGCGAGTGCTGGACCGAAACCACCGGTTATGAAACCCGTAGCTACCGTGACAGCAATAACACGGGCAGCACCATCATCGGCGCAATTGCAGGCGGCCTGCTGGGCTCCACCGTGGGCAAAGGCAATGGCAAAGTGGCAGCCGCAGCCGTGGGCGCCGCAACAGGCGCAGTCGTCGGCAACCGCTGGAACGACGGCAGCACCCGCCATGAATCCAGTCCGCGCCAGGTAGAACGCTGCCGCACGACGGACAACTATCGTCAGGTGGTAAACGGTTATGACGTGCGCTACCGCTTTCAGGGCCGCGATTACAGCACTCGCCTGCCCAATGATCCTGGCAAGTGGCTGACCCTGAATGTGAGCTTTAGCGTGGCTGAAGATCAGCGCCCCGGTCGCTACAGCTACTACGACCGAAACGATTAAGCCGTCTTGCCTGGCGCAGACGTTTTAAACCTGAAAGGAGAATTGCCATGTTACGCACTCTGTTAATTACAACCGCTCTGTTAACCACCTCTGGCGCAGCCTTGGCCCGCGATGGCCATGATTACGGCCGTGTGATCTCGGTCGAGCCCAGCGTCAGCATCTCGTTTGGTACCCGTCACCATGATGGTTTCCGCGTGCTGTATGAATCAGGTGGCCGCCACTACTGGGGACATTCGGCCCATCATCCCGGCCATTATTTCGTATTGCCGCCTCATCATTATGTGCAACCGAACTACGGCTACCGCGACCATGGCTGGAGCGGACATAACCGTCATCAATCGAGAGGCCATCACTACGATCGGCATGAAGGCAAACGTGGTCACGGCCGGGGACATGACAAACACCGTCGCAATAATCACGACTAAATCCACTCAATCACCTCCGGCCAAATTGGCCGGAAAGACCTCCTTGTAAGCGGAGGTCTTATTCGTGGTGAATCACAAAGGCCACTTCGGTGGTGAAATTGCCGACGCCCCGATGATTGGTCAGTGTCCAGCCCGTATCCTTGAGATGGTTCGTCAGTTCACGCGTCATGTCTGGATTGCCACAAATCATCACCCGATCGAGTTCAGGATCGGGCGCAGGCAAGCCGAGGCGCTGCGACAAAGCACCCGAGCGAAACAAGTCACCGCCACGTTCGGGGGTGGCAAAGGGCTCACGTGTCACCGTGGGCACATAGCGTAATTGGGGGAGATCCATGCCTTCTATTTCGTCACGATAGGCCAGTTCGGCCGCGGTGCGAACCGAATGCACCAGCACCACGGTTTCGTAGCGCATGTACAGTTCCGGGTCGCGGATCAGGCTCATGAACGGGGCCAAACCCGTGCCGGTCGACAACATGTAAAGCGTGCGCCCTGGCAGCACATGGTTGAGCGTAAGTGAACCGGTCGCCTTGCTGTTCACCCACACGCTGTCACCGGGTCGAATCTGCGCCAGCTTCCCGGTCAAAGGACCGTCTGGCACATGGATGCTGAGAAACTCCAGGTGATCGTGGTCGGCGGTGGACACGATGGAATACGCGCGTGCAACCAGTTTGCCTTCCTGTTTCAGGCCGATGGTGACGAACTCGCCATTTTCGAACACAAAATCCTGTGGCCGACTCAGGGTGAAGCTGAAGGTTTTCTCCGACCAGGGTCGAATCGATTGAACAGTTTGTTCGCTGTACGGCATGGTCCTCTCCTTAAGTACGTTGTGCGCGCCAGGCCTCCACAGCCTGGACGCGCGCACGGAACACGGCTTCCCGTATCTTGTCCGGCGCGGCTGAGCGTGCAATCGCGCCCGCGTCCACACCCCGCGCCACGGCAAATGCCTGCAAAAGATAGGCGGGGGGTGGATAATCGCGTGCCTCGAAGCCGGGACGGCCTCGAAAGTCGCATTCGCATGCTTGCAAAAACTCGGCGAACCGTTCCGGACGGCGAAACGCATCGACACGTTCCAGCAGTTCGACGATCGTAGCCGCGCGCAGTTCCAGCGCACGGTGGACATTGCCGTGATCGCGCGCGACAGCCACTGCCAGTTCGCGACATTCGACCGGCACCCGGATGCGTTCACTGAGCGCGCGCACCAGTTCCACACTCTTGGCTTCGTGGCCATGGTGTTTCGGCCAATGCTCAGGCGGCGTGACGCCTTTTCCCAGGTCATGCGTCAATGCGGCGTAGCGGACCGCCAGGCTGGCTTGCTGCCGCGCGGCCCAATCCACTACCAGCATGACGTGCACGCCGGTATCGACTTCGGGATGATGTTCCGGCGGCTGCGGCACGCCGAACAATCGATCAATTTCGGGGAATAGTCGGGCCAGTGCGCCGCAGTCGCGCAATGCCATAAACATGCGCGAAGGCTGCGCTTCCATCAGGCCGCGTGCGATTTCTTGCCAGACGCGTTCGGGAACCAGCGCATCGACTTCGCCGTTGTCGACCATTTGCCGCATCAGGGCGTTGGTCTCCGGCGCCACGGTGAAATCGGTGAATCGGGCCGCAAAACGCGCCACGCGCAAGATGCGAACCGGGTCTTCGGCGAATGCATCGCTGACATGACGAAACACGCGTGCGACCAGATCGCGCTGGCCACCGTAAGGGTCGACCAGTTCGCCGGCTTCATCCTCGGCAATGGCATTGATGGTGAGATCGCGCCGCTGCAAGTCTTCTTCCAGTGTGACTTCGGGCGCTGCGTATACCTTGAAACCTTTGTAGCCGAGCCCCGACTTGCGCTCGGTGCGCGCCAACGCATGCTCAGCGTGCGTTTCGGGATGCAAAAAAACGGGGAAATCCTTGCCAACCGGTAAAAACCCCTGAGCCAACATCTGCTCGGGGGTCGCGCCTACCACCACATAATCACGATCGGCAACGGGCAAACCCAGTAACCGGTCACGCACCGCCCCGCCCACGATGTAGGTTTTCATGGCGGCGGAAACGCGTTAGCGGCCCGCGCTTTCGCGGTAGCCTTCGTAGCGTGCGCGGGGAGAGTCGGCACGCAGGTACTCGGGCGCAATGGCTTCGAGCGCAACCGGCTGGAAATCGAACACCGCCGGCCAGCCACCATTGCAAACGTTATCCACGCTCATGGCGTAGAAATTGTCACGCGTCATCAGTTTTTTACCGGGTTTGAATTCCAGCGCCCAGGCCTGCAGGTAGGACATGAACCCGCCCAGCGGAATAATGCTGCGTGACTTGCCGATGACTTCGCCAACGTAGCGCACCAGCGCTTCCAGCGTGTAGGAATTGGGACCGCACAGATCGTAGGTCTGGCCAAAGGTGGCGGTGTTGTCGAGGCTGTCGGCAAAAGCGCGCGCCACGTCTTCCACATGCACCGGCGCAAAGCGTGCATCCGCACCCGCCAACGGCAGCACCGGGAAGGTTTTCAGCATGCGGGCAAACATGCTCAGGAAAGAATCGCCGCGTCCAAAAATGACCGAGGGGCGGAAAACTGTGACATTGAGGCCATAGCCATGTATGAATTTGGGGCCATTCAGATACCAGTTCTCATGGTCAATATGCTTCATTCCGGCCTCAAGCACCACCGCCTCGGCGATGCCTTTGGAGCGCTGATACGCTGAGCGGGCATTGGGGTTGGCGCCTAACGCGCTCATGTGCAGCAAGCGATTGACACCTGATTCACCACAGGCATGAATGACCTTGCGCGGCAGCTCGATGTGGACTTTCTGGAAGTCGCCCCGGCGCGCGCTCGGCAGGTCGGACCGGCTCACATTGGTTTCGTGGAGGATGCCGACCAGATTGATGACGGCATCCATGCCGCGAAAGTGCTGGATGAGCTCTTGCTCGTCGTGTACGTCGGCTTCGATCACTTCTACCGTAGGCAGCAGGATCAGTTCCTTGGCCATTTCGCGACGATGACTCAAAACACGGACGTTGAGGCCACGGGCGGCGAGTTGGCTGACGAGATAGGTACCGACAAAGCCGGAGCCGCCGAGGATGCAGATGTGTTCAATCTTCATGGTGTTTTGCGTGGGTCAAGTAAGTTACGTATATAAGCTAATGCTGATTCTAAACGTCCGGCCGCTCAACATCCAGTGGTTCGTCCGTATCGGGCCCGGGTTGAGCCGGCGTTTTGCGCGCTGGAACAGTCCCCAGCCGGTCTTTCAGCAACACAGACGGCTGGCCGAAACGTGCCGCATAGTACATGGCGTTGCTCATGACTTTCTTGACGTAATCGCGCGTTTCCGCAAACGGAATCGACTCGATATAGATAGCCGATTCCATCGGCACCGTATCACGCCACCGCTGGGCACGGCCGGGCCCTGCATTGTAGGCCGCGGTGGCCAGCACCGGCGAACCATCCAGCGTGGTCTGGACGTGTTTTAAATAAAAGGCGCCGAACTGGATATTTTTGGCCGGGTCGCGCATCTCGGCCGGGTCAAAGCCTTTGATCCCCAGACGCTGCGCAATCCAGCGTGCAGTGGCCGGCATGATCTGCATCAGCCCTGATGCACCGACGCTGGAACGCGCTACATTGATGAAGCGGCTTTCCTGTCGCATCAGGCCAAACACCCAGGCTTCGTCAATCTGGTTCGCGCGCGCCGCCTGCTGGGCCAATTCCCGGTAAGGGGCAATGAAGCGCAAATCAAAATCATGCAGCTCACGGGTACGTTCAGCGGTGTTGATCGCGCGGTCATACCACTCATTGCGGCGCGCCAGTTCTGCTGCCGCCAGAAGTTGAGGATCGGTCATCTCACGGATGGCCCAGTTCCATTCCTGCGTGGCATCGCTACGCAATCCGATATCCTGCAAAGCCAGCGCGCGCGCGATTCCCGGGTCACGGCCAATCGCTTCCACCTCGCCACCGCCCATCTTGATATTGATGGTGGCGGCTTGCACAACCGGCCCCAATTCCTCTTGCGCCAGTTGTCCGTAGTAATGCGGTTCGCGAGACAATGCGAGAAAAAGCGTATTGGCGGCGAATCGCTGCCCATTGGCCTGCAGCGCGCGGCCGCGCCAGTAACGCCACACCGACTGGGTTTGCGTGCTGTCGGTCATGCTGGTGATGACACGCAACACCGTGGGCCAGTCCCCTGCCCGGAGCGCAACCCGCGCCCACCATTCGCGTTGATAATCGTTGACGGCTCCTACACCCGCCTGTTGATACCACGACAAGGCGACGGCTTCATGCCGGCGTGCGGCCCAAGTAGCGAGACGCGCCCAGGCCGCTCCGGCCTCCAGGGCGCTCAGTTGCGGCAGGCGCTTGCGCAGGGCGCGCTCAGCATCGCTGGAACTGCGTCGGGCCAATTGATCGAGCGCATACAGTGCAATTTCGCGATCGCCACGCTGGCTCATGTCGAGGCTATCGCCATTCAACAAACGGGCGGGATCACTCAAGGCCTGATCCAGGCGGGTGACTGGCGGACGCTCAGCGGCGGGCATGCTGTTGGCCACCACTTTGGCCACGCCGGGATTACCTGTTTCCAGCGCCAGCCGGAAGCGTCGCCAGACATCTTCCTGATTGATCAGCCCCGCTTCGATCAACAGGCTGAACAAGGGCGTACAGGCAGACGGCATATCGCGACCGGTAAACCATAATGCAACGGCTTCGCGCTGCCGGTTGGTATTGCCCAGCGCCCATTCACCGCGATAGGCATAACACTGATGCGCGGCGTCAGGCTTGATCAGACGCGGATATTCGGCCAGGTAAAGCGGCCAGGCTTCGCGTGCACCCAGTGATTTCAGCCAGTCGGCGCGGGCCATTTCGGCCACCCGACTACCTGGATAACGCGCCAGAAAATCGGCGATACGCGCATCGTCATTGCGGCCAGACAACGCCAGGCGCCAATACTCAACGTAGGGTTGCAAGACGTGATCATCCGGCACATCGCGCGCTGCCCGCTCCAGATTCGCCAACTTGCGTGCGGCAAATGCCTGCTGTGCCTGCCGCACGGCAGCATCGCCCGAAGCCGCCTGAACAGGCACGGTGGGTAGCATCCCCAACAGGAAAACAAGCATGATTCGTAGCATGCTGCGAGGGTAACATGCAGCTGGCACCGGGTATCTGAGCGGAATCCACCAGTTGCGGCCGCCCGATTAGCCTGGATTCGGGCCCAGATCAATCGGGCGCGTCAAGTGGGCGTTCGCCTACCTCAAAGCGTCAACTACATCAGTCCATGGCGGAAATGCGGATCGTATCGTCCGCATTCCTGTCGGGGTCAATCTCATCGCCCGGGCGATCATGGGGAGCCGGTGTGAGCCGGGTTCAGTGTGCTGCCGCTTGCCACCGGACTGCTGAAATTCGCCCGGCTTACAACTTGCCGGGCATCAACAGCTGCGGCATGAGAAAACAGTTCAGGCCAGAAACAGCTTGTAAGCCGGGTTACGGGATTCGTCGCAGTAGCGATAGCCCAGCTTGTCCAGAAAAGCCTGGAAACGAGGCTTGGCTTTATCCGGCACCTGGAGACCGACCAACACGCGGCCATAATCCGCGCCATGGTTACGGTAGTGGAACAAGCTGATATTCCAGCCATGGCTCATGCTATCCAGAAACTGCATCAAGGCACCCGGTCGCTCCGGAAATTCAAAGCGATACAGCACTTCGTTCACGGCTTCTGGCGCACGACCGCCGACCAGATGACGTACATGCAGCTTGGCCATTTCGTTTTCAGACAGGTCCATGGCTTCGAGGCCATGACGCTCAAGCAGTTCGACCACGCGAGCCCCCTCGCCCGCGCCGGGAACCGACAGGCCCACAAACACCCGCGCAGTCTTGGGGTCGGCGTAACGGTAGTTGAATTCCGTGATGTTGCGCGCACCCAGCAAGCTGCAAAAAGTCTTGAAACTGCCTGGCGTTTCAGGGATGGTGACGGCCAGCACGGCTTCGCGCTTTTCGCCCAGTTCGCCGCGTTCCGCGATGTAGCGCAGACGATCAAAATTCATGTTGGCGCCCGAAGCCACCGCAACCAGCGTTTTGCCTTTGAGCTTGCCTTTTGCGATAGCCGCCTTCATGCCGGCAATCGACAAGGCGCCCGCCGGCTCCAGAATCGAGCGGGTATCCTCGAACACGTCCTTGACTGCAGCGCAGATGGCGTCGTTGTCGACGCGAATGATTTCGTCCACGTACAGCTGTGCCAACCGGAAGGTTTCCTTGCCAACCTTCTTCACCGCCACTCCGTCGGCAAAAATACCCACGCGTGGCAGCGTGACGCGCTCCTTTTTGCACAGCGAACGCGCCATCGCATCGGCGTCCTCCGGCTCAACGCCCACAATGCGGATGTCCGGACGCAAACGTTTGATATACACAGCCATGCCTGCGATGAGACCGCCACCGCCCACCGGAATAAATACCGAATGAATGGGGCCTGGGTGCTGGCGCAGTAACTCCATCGCGACCGTACCCTGCCCAGCGATCACATCGGGATCATCGTAAGGATGGACAAAGGTGGCCTTGGTCTTCTTGGCCAGTTTGGTGGCGTGGGCACAGGCTTCATCATAGTTATCGCCATGCAGTATGACTTCGGCACCGTGGGCGGCCACTGCATCGACCTTGATTTTTGGGGTGGTCACCGGCATCACAATCGTCGCCGTCGCGCCCAACTTCTGGGCAGCCAGTGCCACACCTTGCGCATGATTACCCGCTGAGGCTGCCACCACCCCACGCGCCAGCTGGGCAGCGGTCAATTTGGCCATCTTGTTGTAGGCGCCACGGCACTTGAAGGAAAAAACAGGCTGCAAGTCTTCGCGTTTCAACAGAATCTGGTTGTTGAGGCGCCGCGACAGGTTATGGGCCACGTCTAACGGTGACTCGATGGCCACGTCATACACACTCGAGGTCAGGATGCGTTCGAGATAATCGTCAGGTTGGCTCATGGGGTGGGGGTTCTTGGTTTGTAAAATAAGGGCGATGCCGCTATCTTAGCGGCCTGCATCAAAATTGACGAAGACATCATGACACAAGACGAAATGAAGCAAGCTGTCGCACGTGCTGCAGTGGACTATGCCCGTGGCGGCATCATTGGCGTGGGCACGGGGTCAACGGCCAACTATTTTATCGATGCCCTGGCCGAAGTGAAAGGCCGCATCGACGGTGCAGTAGCCAGTTCCGAGGTCACCGCAACTCGCCTGAAAAGCCATGGCATCCAGGTGCTGGATCTCAACAGCGTGGGTGAACTGGAAATTTACGTCGACGGTGCGGACGAGATCACCGAGCACTTCGCCATGATCAAGGGCGGTGGTGGCGCACTCACCCGCGAAAAAATCGTGGCGGCCTGCAGCAAGCAGTTCATCTGTATCGCTGACGAAAGCAAGCTGGTGGGTGTGCTGGGCACGTTCCCGCTGCCGGTTGAGGTGATTCCGATGGCGCGTTCGTATGTCGCACGCGAACTGGTCAAGCTGGGCGGCCAGCCGCGTCTGCGTGAAGGCTTTACCACGGACAATGGCAACCTGATTCTGGATGTGTATGGCCTGTCGATTGTCGATCCGGTCTCACTGGAAACGGCGATCAATCATATGGTGGGTGTGGTCACCAACGGGCTGTTTGCACGACGCGGCGCCGACGTATTGCTGCTGGGCACTGCCGGCGGCGTCAAGACCTATCAGAAATAAGTCTTACTGCGGCAGTGGGGGCGCGTCATCGGGTTCCTGCTCTTCCGCCGGTACGCGATAACTTTCCGTCGCCCACTGACCCAGGTCGATCATTTTGCAGCGCTCACTACAAAATGGTTTCCAGCGGCTCTCTGCATGCCAGGTGACAGCATGGTTGCAAATGGGACAAGCCACAACAATGGGTTTGGGGGGCGTATTCACAGGGTGCAAAACGTCAGGTCAAAATCAAGAGACTGGCCGGTGCACGTGCGTGTCTGCCCCGATCCCGCATAGACGAAACGAATATTCAACATGTATTTATTGGCCGATATCTCCGGCACACAAGGCTGCGTGTCGGCCAGCGAAACCCGGATCAGCTGCGGATTACGCGACTCCAGCATTTGCTGATAACTCCCATTCATGGCGTGCTGCAACTCAGGCTGGCCGCTATCACGCAATAGTCCGAGCACAATATCCACTGCTGAACGTATCGATGTAAACGGCGCCAACCATCGTTTCAACTGATGGATGCGATCATCCGCTGGCCGATGCAGCCAGTAATGGTAAGCCGGCAAATCAAATTCGCACATGCCGCCCGGAATGGCTGCACGCTGTTTGATTGTCATGAGCCAATCATCTTCACGCAAGTGCTGCCCCACTTTGCCCGAAAGCTGGTACAAGCCTTGATGCGCGGCTTCTATCGCACTCAGTACCTGTTCCAGCGTAGTGTCCTGAACCAGGGGGTTGCCGCGCAAGGCAATCAACACCGCTTTCTGGCGGTCGAGTTCCTGGAGCAAGTCTGATTTGAGGTCCGCACGCGCCGCCACTTCTGTCATTTCAAACAGCGTCAGCAACGCAGAATGGTGCGTATGCGGATCGGATGATCCGGCATAGGCATCAAAACGGTCGAACAAATCTTCCAGCCGCAACAGGGTGCGGATGCGCTCGCTCAGGGGATATTCGTAGTGGATCACGCCGCAATGCGTTTTATTGTAATCGTTTGATTGTCCTCGATTCATAATGAAAATCAAGGCATTAATGCCATGCCCAGTTTGAGATAACGCTGATGCAGGCGCTCAGCCTCGGCTTGCAGCACGTCTTGAGTACCCGTATTCACCAGCACATCATCCGCTGCTGACAATCTGAGTGCCCGGCTGGTTTGCGCGGCCATGACCGCAGCAACTTCCTCGCGTGTCAATCTGCTTCTTGCCATGACTCGCTCCATCTGCAGCGTTTCAGGGCAATCAACGACGAGCACGCGGCTCAGCAAATCACCATATCCACCATTTTCCACCAAGAGCGGAATCACGATCACGACATAGGGTGACTGTACACGGGCCAACAATCGTTCTACCTCCAGACGGATACGCGGGTGCAAAATCGCCTCCAACTGCCCGCGTGCCGAAGCGTCGTTAAATACCATTCCCCGGAGTTGTGCGCGATCCAGTGTCCCATCCGCATGCAACACCACATCTGTGAATGCATTACGTATTGCGGCGAGTGCCTCACCGCCGGGTGCAGTCAGTTGTCGCGCAATCAAGTCCGTATCGATTACCGGTACGCCTTTTTCGGCGAACAGATCAGATACGGTGGATTTACCCGAGCCTATCCCACCGGTCAGGCCTATCACCAACATCAAAATTGGCCGAGATAAACCTGCGTCATGCGCTCGCCAAAGAATAGGGCGACCAGCCCGCCACCGGCCAGGTACGGACCGAATGGAATAGGGATACGCCGGTCATGTTTGACGAAAACAATCATGGCCACCCCGACCAGGGCGCCCACGACAGACGACAGTAAAAGCGTTACGGGCAGCAATTCCCAGCCCAGCCAGGCGCCCAGTGCAGCGAGCAGTTTAAAGTCACCGAACCCCATGCCATCCTTACCGGTCGCCAGCTTGAACAGCCAGTACACCGACCAAAGCACGCCATAGCCGACCATCGCGCCAATGACCGCATGAGGCAAACTGGTAAACACGCCATTCAAATTGAACAACAAACCCAGCCACAGCAACGGCAGGGTCAGGCTATCTGGCAACAGGGTCGTGTCCAGGTCGATGAAGGCCAGCGCCACGAGCGTCCAGATCAACAATATCGCGCCCAGCGTTTGGATCGTCACGCCCCATTTCCAGGCAGCAGCAGCGGACAGTGTGGCGGTCAGCAATTCCACCAGCGGATAACGTCCGCTGATCGCGATCTGGCATGACGCACAGCGGCCTTTCAGCCAGAGCCAGGAAAATACTGGAATATTTTCCAGTGCCGAAATTGCATGACCGCATCCCGGGCACGCAGAACGCGGCCACCACAGGTCGTAACGCGGAGAATCAGGCACCGCCTCACCCCGCAACTCGGCACACTGAGCCTGCCAATCGATATCCATCATTTTCGGCAGACGGTGAATGACGACGTTCAGAAAACTCCCCACCAGCAGGCTGAATACAAAAACCAGCCCCGTCAAGAGAGCGGGTTCCATTTGCAGCAGTACCATCAAACGACTTGACCCATTTTGAAAATCGGCAAATACATGGCGACGACCATACCGCCAATCAGCACACCCAATACCACCATGATGATGGGCTCCATCAGGCTGGATAAAGCAGCAACCGCATCATCCACTTCAGCCTCATAAAAATCAGCCACTTTCCCCAGCATGGAATCCAGCGAGCCGGATTCCTCGCCAATTGCGGCCATCTGCAGCACCATATTGGGAAATTTGCCGGAGTTCTGCATGGCCACGGTCAGCGCTGTGCCCGTCGACACCTCACCCCGGATTTTGTTCGTTGCCTCGACGAAAACTTGATTACCCGACGCCCCACCAACGGACTCCAACGCCTCAACCAAGGGCACGCCCGCAGCAAACATGGTGGATAGCGTGCGCGTCCAACGCGCAATAGTCGCTTTCTCGATTACCGGCCCAAATATCGGTAGCTTGAGCATGACGCGGTCCATGAACATTTGCACCTTGCGTGATCGTTTCCACATATATAACAAGGCATAGATGCCCCCACCGATGGCGCCAAAAATCGCCCACCACCATTGAACGAAGAAATCGGATATCGCCATCACAACCAGAGTCGGTCCTGGCAGATCAGCACCAAAACTGCTGAACAAATCCTTGAATGCCGGGATCACGAAAATCATGATGATGGCGGTGATGACAAAGGCCACGACAATGATCGAAATCGGGTAAAACAGCGCCGACTTGATCTTGCTTTTGATGGCAAGGATTTTTTCCTTGTACACAGCCAATCGCTCAAGTACGCCATCCAGAATACCGGCGGACTCTCCCGCACCTACCAGGTTGCAAAACAGTGCGTCAAAGTACAAAGGATGACGCGCAAATGACTGCGTCAAGCTACTGCCTTTTTCGATGTCCGACTTGATTTCCATCAGCAGACGTTGCACGGAAGGGTTGGAATGTCCACGCGCTACAATTTCAAATGACTGTAACAATGGCACGCCTGCTTTCAGCATGGTGGCCAGTTGTCTGGTAAACAGGGTGATGTCTTTATCGGTAATTCGCTTTGCACTACTGAACAACGTGCTCTGTTTTTTGACTTTGGTGACTGTGACACCCTGCTTGCGCAACTGGGCGTTGACCATCGCTTCACCGCCGGCCTGCAGCTGCCCTTTGATTTTCTTGCCACGCTTGTCCATGCCTTCCCACAGAAAGGTCGCGTCCTTGACTGCCTTTGTCGCTGTAGCCATATGGGGTATTCCTTAAATGTTGGTAACGGCCTCAACCTCTTCCAGCGAGGTGAGACCTGATTTCACTTTCAACAAACCTGCCTGACGCAAGTCAACAACGCCTTCAAGCCTGGCCTGGTCGGCAATATCCGACTCATTGCCACCCTTGAGAATGATGCGGACCATGGCATCGGTAATCGGCATCACCTGGTAAATACCTACCCGCCCTTTGTAGCCAGACCCGCCGCAGATTTCACACCCAACGGGTTTAAAGGGTTTCCAGCTTCCGTCGAGCTGCTCCTCCGTGAAACCCGCCGCCCGCAGCGCCTCATTAGGGATTTCAGCAGGCTGTTTGCAACTACATAATTTACGGCCCAGGCGTTGCGCTGTAATCAAGATTACAGAGGACGCCACGTTGAAAGGGGCCACACCCATGTTGAGCAAACGTGTCAGGGTGCCGGGGGCATCGTTGGTGTGCAAGGTGGACATCACCATGTGACCGGTTTGCGCGGCCTTGATGGCAATATCAGCGGTTTCCAGGTCACGGATCTCACCAACCATGATGACGTCGGGGTCCTGCCGCAGAAACGACTTCAATGCAGCCGAGAAGGTCAAGCCTGCCTTGTCGTTGACGTTGACCTGATTGATTCCGGGCAGCTGGATTTCAGCCGGGTCTTCTGCGGTCGAAATGTTGACGTCAGGTTTGTTCAGAATATTCAAGCAGGTATAGAGCGACACGGTTTTACCGGAACCCGTCGGGCCGGTTACCAACACCATGCCATAGGGCCGCTGCACCGCATCCAGCAGCAGGTCTTTCTGGAACGGCTCATAGCCCAAGGCTTCGATCCCCAGCTGGGCGCTGGTGGGGTCCAGAATACGCATGACGATTTTCTCGCCATACAGTGTGGGCAGTGTGCTGACCCGGAAATCGATGGCACGGTTTTTAGACAACACCATCTTCATGCGGCCGTCCTGCGGCACGCGTTTTTCCGAGATATCCAATCGCGACAGCACTTTGATGCGGGAAGCGACTTTATCCTTGATCGCCATGGGGGGCTGCGCCGCTTCTGCCAGGATTCCGTCACGGCGGTACCGTATACGATAAAACTTCTCGTAAGGCTCGAAATGGATATCGGATGCGCCCTGATTGATTGCATCCAGCATGATTTTCTGCAGATAACGCACCACGGGAGCATCATCAATCTCGATCCCGCCGGTGTCTTGTTGAGCCGCCCCAGCATCTTCATCCTCGAAATCCAGATTCAGATCCTCGGCATTCAACACAGCCATCGTGTTTTCGTCCGCTTCGCCCGCCTTGGCAACCAACTTGCCCAGCTTGTCGTCTTCGACCACGACAGGCTCAACCGACTGGCCGGTCTGGAACTTCACCTCATCCAGCGCCTGCATATGCGTAGGATCGGATGTCGCCACATAGAGTTTATTGCCGCGCTGGTACAGCGCGATCACACGGCGCTTTTGTATCAGTTTGGAATCCAGCAATCCTTGCGGCAAGCTGTCCACGTCCATGGCGCCCAGGTCCATGGCGCCCAGGTCCATGTAGGGAAACCCGAAGGAAACCGCCGCAAACTCGGCAATCTGGGCGGCCTTGAAACGCTGGCTTTTGACCAGCTCCGTCACAAATGAATCACCCGACTGATTGGCACGCTTCCAGACGCTTTCAGCATCGGTTTCTGTGAGCCAGCCATGGTTGACCATGGCGCGCGCCAAGCCGGTTAAATTAATGTTACTTGTCACAGCAGCCATAAACGGTTCCAGACAATTTTAGCGTCAGATTAGCTCTCCCGACTCTGCACTGGCGTCAGCACAAATGAGGAATCACAGCCCTTAACGGCAATTTTTCATCTAAATTGAGGCGTCTTCAGGCAAAACTTCAGCCCGTACGGGCGGGTAGATGCGCGCCATCTTCACCGCGCGATCCTGAGTTTGGACAATTTCCACGGGCACATTGTCCAACTTGAGGCTCACACCTGCTTCGGGAATATCCTCGAACCGCTCCAACAACAGGCCATTCAATGTCTTCGGACCATCCAATGGCAAAGACAAGCCCAGCTTGCGATTCAGGTGCCGCAGCAAAACCGATCCCTCCGCCAGCCAGCTGCCATCGGCTTCACGCCTCAAATAACCGGTATCCGATGGGGCTTGCGTGGTAAATTCGCCCACCATTTCTTCCAACAGATCTTCAAGCGTCACCAGTCCTTGCAGTTCGCCATATTCATCCACCACCAGCGCCAGCCGTTTGCGGCCGCTCTGGAAATTGCGCAATTGGGTAAACAAGGGCGTGCCCGCTGGAACAAAATAAGGCTCTTCGAGATTTTCCTTCAAGGTTCCGGGATCCAGTTCTTCCCCGGTCAGGGCGTGCAATACGCGCCGCACATGCAATACCCCCATTAAATTCTCCGAAGAACCGGCATGCACGACGAGTCGCGTGTGATGGCTGGTGGAAATCTGCTGGCGCAGTTTCTCGGGGTCGTCTTCGATGTCGATGGCTTCGATTTGATTACGCGGCGTCATCACGTCGTCAACCGTGATGTCTTCCAGCTGCAGCAAGTTGACCAGAATCCGGTGGTGCTCGCGCGGCAACATCCCGGACGATTCCAGCACGATGGTGCGTAACTCTTCCAGCCCCAGGCGGCTGCCATGTCCCGGCTCGGGTGGTTTAATCCGCATCAGCCATAACAGGCCCTGCACAAACAGATTCACGAACCAGATAATCGGGTACGTCAGCTTGAGCATCGGCATCAAGATATAGCCGGCCGGGTAGGCGATACGCTCGGGATACGACGCGCCAATCACCTTGGGCGTCACTTCGCTGAACACCAGAATCAGAAAGGTCAATAGCAACGTCGCCAACGACAATGCAACGTCCGAATCACCATACAGGCGTAAGGAAATAATCGTCGCCAGTGTGGCAGCCGCAATATTGACCAGATTATTGCCGAGCAAAATCACACCGAGCAATTTGTCAGTTTGATTCAATAGTGATTGCGTCAGCATCGCTCCCCGGTGGCCTGATTCAGCGGCATGTCGAAGTCGATAGCGGTTGATCGCCATCATCGCGGTTTCGGATGCGGAAAAGCAGGCGGACAAAAGCAGCAATCCAGCGAGCAGGCCGAACAAAGTACCGATAGACAGGTATTCCAAAGACTTATTCCTGAAAAAAACGATTCAAGTGCGCGGCCGGGACACCGTATTCAGCGTCCAAGCAAGACTTCCAGCACAAACTGAGTGCCCAGATAGGCCAGCAACAACAGCGTAAACCCGGTAATCGTCCAGATCAGCGCCGTGCGGCCACGCCAGCCCCTGAAATGCCGACCCAGCAACAGGCCCCCGAATACCAGCCAGGAGAGGATGGCGAAAACGATCTTATGTGAGAACTGCAAGGCCTTGCCGAAAAGTTCTTCCGAAAAGAACACTCCGCTGACCACCGCCAGTGTCAGCAACGCAAAACCAATCCCGATTGACCTGAACAGCATCGCTTCCAGCGTCAGCAAGGGCGGTGCGCCACCTCGCAGAAAAGCCCCACGATGCAATTGCTTCTCCATTAATGTCATCAGCACCGCATGCAGAGCAGCCACGGCCAGCAGCCCGTAGGCCAGAAAGGACACCACCAGATGCGCGCGCAGTGCCAGTGCCTGGGAGTTGGGAATGACATGCGTGGCGGTAAAAACAGCCATAAGCAGCACCGACACCGCCGCCAGTCCACTCACCCAGGACTGCAGTCGTGCCAAGGGCGCGCCTTGGCTGGACACCCAGTACACCAGCGCAGTCAGCCACATAATCGTAGACAAAGAGTTGCCAAAGCCCAGGTGAATGTCGCCGTAGCCCAGCATCGACTGATAAATCAGTGCGCCGTGCGCCAGCAAGGCCAGTGGCAACAAAAAGCGTACGGAAACGGCAAGCGGCGTGCGCTGAAGACGCCAGGCCACCCAGCCATACAGCCCGCTCACACACAAAGTAACCAGCAACAATGCAGACATTCGTTAAAATGGGTATCTCGAAATGGAAATCATATCCAGTCAGCCCCATTATCCATGCCGTCCCCGACGGCAACAAGGAAGCCATGTTAGATAATCTCAGCGGACGCCTCGCCGGCGTCGTCAAAAGCTTACGCGGACAAGCCCGCATTACCGAAGATAACGTACAGGACACGCTGCGCCAGGTGCGGCTCGCCCTGCTCGAGGCCGACGTGGCCTTGCCCGTGGTCAAAGACTTCATTGCCGCGGTAAAAGAACGCGCCCTCGGTAAGGAGGTACTTACCAGCCTGTCGCCAGGACAAGCGCTGATCGGCATCGTCCACGAAGAACTCACACGCCTGATGGGCGGCGAAAACGCCGAATTGAACCTGGCCGCCACCCCGCCTGCGGTCATTTTAATGGCCGGCCTGCAGGGTTCGGGCAAAACCACCACCAGCGGGAAATTGGCGCTGTTGCTGAAAAACCGCAAGAAAAAAATCCTGCTGACTTCAGCCGACGTTTACCGCCCCGCCGCCATCGAACAATTGCGCTTGCTGGGTAAGCAACTCGACGTCAGCTTTTTTGAAGCGGGTGACGAACGCGACCCGCTGAAAATCGTCCGGGCCGCACAAGACCACGCGCGCAAGCAATTCTATGATGTTCTGATCGTCGACACCGCTGGCCGGCTGGCGATCGACGAAGCCATGATGGCCGAGATCAAGGCGCTACATGCTGCCGTCGATCCGGTCGAAACCCTGTTCGTGGTTGACGCCATGCAAGGGCAGGACGCGATCAACGTCGCCAAGGCCTTTAACGAAACCCTGCCGCTCACCGGCATCGTGCTGACCAAACTCGACGGCGATTCACGCGGCGGCGCGGCCTTGTCAGTGCGTCAAATCACCGGCAAACCGCTGAAATTCATCGGCGTCAGCGAAAAACCCAGCGGTCTGGAAGTTTTCCATCCCGAGCGCATGGCACAACGCATCCTCGGCATGGGCGATGTGCTCTCGCTGATCGAGCAGGCGCAAGGCTCGGTGGATATGGCCGAAGCCAAAAAGCTCGCCGACAAAGTCAAGAAAGGCAAAGACTTCGACCTTGAAGACTTTAAGGCGCAAATCCAGCAGATGCGCAAGATGGGCGGCATGTCAGCCTTGATGGACAAGCTGCCCGGTGCTGGCCAGATGAACCTGCCTGCGGGGGCTGACGACAAGTCCGTCAACCGGATCGAAGGCATCATCAACAGCATGACCCCGCTGGAACGGCGCAAACCCGACATCCTCAAAGCCTCGCGCAAGCGCCGTATTGCAGCCGGCGCGGGAGTGCAGGTTCAGGAAATCAACAAGCTGCTAAAGCAGTTTGAACAAGCCCAAAAGATGATGAAAATGATGGGCAAAGGCGGGCTCTCCAAAATGATGCGTGGCATGAAAGGCATGATGCCGGGCATGCGCTAGTCCCAGGCACTGCACTTATCTGTGGCAAGCCAGCGAAATTTGAGTATAATTTGCGGTTTTCTCCGTTTCCCCGGTGGGTTTAATCATGGTCGTTATTCGTCTTTCGCGCGGCGGCGCTAAAAACCGTCCTTTCTACAACGTGGTGGTCGCTGATTCGCGCTGCCGCCGTGACGGTCGCTTCATCGAACGCGTCGGCTTCTACAATCCGGCTGCCCCTGAGGGTGCTGAAGGCTTGCGTCTGGATCAAGAGCGCATCAGCTACTGGGCCAGCAACGGCGCACAGCTGTCCGACACCGTCGCGCGTCTGGTCAAGAAAAACAAGCCCGCTGCTGCCGCTGCTTAATTGAGCAACGACAGCGACTGGGTCGGCTGC
Source organism: Thiobacillus sp. (assembly GCA_036568265.1). GTDB lineage: Bacteria > Pseudomonadota > Gammaproteobacteria > Burkholderiales > Thiobacillaceae > Thiobacillus. The sequence continues at coordinate 921 of DATCSW010000004.1, read as the reverse complement.
TCGAATTGAATAACGACTGGGTCGTTATGGGGCGCATCGCCGCCCCGTTCGGCATCAAGGGCTGGGTCAAGGTCCAGTCTTTTAGCGAAGACCCGGGCACGCTGATGGATTTTGCATCCTGGCGGATCGGGCGTGGCGCCGAGCAGACGCATTTCACCGTCGAAACCATCCAGGACCACAGCAACACCCTGGTCGCCAAACTGGTGGGCATTGACGACCGCGACCAAGCCTATGCTTTGCGCGGGCAGGAAATCTCGGTGGCGCGCAGTTTGCTCACGCCGCCAGAAGAGGACGAGTTTTTCTGGTCGGATTTGATCGGCCTCACCGCAGTCAACCGCGAAGGCGTCGAACTCGGCAAGGTAGATAGCCTGATGGAAACCGGCGCGCAGGATGTGCTGGTGATCAAGGGCAAACGTGAACACCTGGTTCCGTTCATCGCGCAATTCATCGGCAAAGTCGATGTAGCGGGTGGGCAGATCGAGGTGGACTGGGGCGAAGATTATTAAGGAGAAAGGGGTGCGCTTCGATGCTGTCACGCTTTTCCCCGAAATGTTCGATGCCGTACTGGATTACGGCATCACCCGACGGGCACTGGATCGCGGGTTGTACCGATTCAAATCGTGGAACCCCCGCGATTTCACCGACGATCCGCACCGTACCGTGGATGACCGCCCTTACGGCGGAGGCCCGGGGATGCTGATGCAGGCCGAACCGCTGGATCGCGCGCTCAACGCCGTCCTGCAGGATCTGGCCAGCGAAGATTTAACGCCCTGGGTGGTGCATTTTTCCCCCCGCGGCCGCCCACTGACTCACCAGCGGGTGATGGAATTGAAGGACGCCGCACTGAGACAGAATCGTGCACTGGTTTTATTGTGCGGGCGGTACGAAGGTATTGACGAGCGGCTGCTGCAGCGCCGCGTG
>DATCSW010000003.1:0-9124 GCA_036568265.1 Thiobacillus sp. | reverse complement strand
GGGGTCGTCGGCTGGCTGGCAAGCATCATCATGAAAACCAATGCGCAGATGGGCTGGATCGCCAACGTGGTGGTGGGCGTGGTGGGTTCGATGCTGGGATACTGGATCGCCGGTCTGCTGGGCTTTGCGGCGGTGGGCGGCATCGCGCGTTTCATCGTCGCATTCGGCGGCGCGGTGCTGCTGATCTTTATCCTGGGCAAGCTCGGCATCTTTCGCAAAAGGTGAGCGCACGCGTGGTTGTGTGCCGACCGTTGTGCTCGCGGTCGTCCACTCCGGAATCCGAATGGCCTACTGACTTCGCACGCGTCGTGACCTAAGCTGTTGACCGGGTCATGGTTGGCTTCGGGTTGCCGAGCCGCCATGATATTTGCCCGGTTACAGGAGCGAGTAATGGCGGATGGATATGTCACACTGCGCAATTTCAGCGCCAGCGAACTGATTTTTGACGAAGCGGAAACCCGCGCGATTCTTAAATTCTTTTTCCCGAATATGCAACGGCGGATTGACGTTGAGACCATGACCGAGCCTTTGCGCAACTTCGCGCAGGGCCTGCTGGTCGAGGCCGTTGATGCAACCTATGCGCTGGGCTTCATCGAGATTCTCTGGAAGACGTTTTACAACCCTGGCGCCGGCATCAAACAGGCGCTTACCAAATTGGGTCGCAAGGCTTCGCGACACTGGTTCAAGCACGCGAGTCAGAAGGACTTGCTCAACGCAGAAATATCCTCAGCAGTACGGGCGCAACTCGAGCGCAGCTTCCGCCTGACGTTGTCTGCACTATTTGAGAATGTCGCCAAGGCGACTCAGACGCAGCGAACCCATATTGCCTACGTCAGCGGCGTCGAGTCTTTAAATCCAGTGAGGGCTAAGGGATAAGATGACGCGCGCCAAGAAAACAGCCCTCTGGCTTGTCGCCATTGCCGGTTTACTCGTGGCCGGCTCATGGAGCTATGTCATCGCCAAGACACTGACCAATTTTGAGACGTTGTTGATATGCAGCCAGGGCTTGGACAACATGACGCCCAAGGCCTTGTGCCAGGCTTATCTGTTCAAGTTCGGTGGCAAGCAGGATGAAATCGCCGCGCTGAATCAAGGCACCGGTCTCGGATGGGTGATCGATGCGAAAGACGATGAAGACAGACAAGAACTGGTCGCTTTTCTGCTCGATAAAGGCGTGAACATCAACGCCATAGATCGCCGCTCCGGTTTGACGATCCTGCACGGTGTCGTCCTTGAAAACAACCTTAAGGCCGTTGAGTTGTTATTGCGTAACGGAGCAAACCCGCGAGTGAAAGATCGCGACAACAGAAAAACGCCCCTGGAGTTTGCACGCGCTCTGGCGGGGAAACCCAATCAGCCTGACCGAACGGCGATAATCAGTTTGCTTGAGTCTGCCGAAGGCGAAGCTCAATAGAGTAGTCGCTCCATACAGAGCTAAGTGGTTAGACCGGTTGCGAGCGGACAATCAATACTACTGAGGGGCCCAGACGTCAAATCGGTCAGCTCACACACTATTAATGCAATCCCCTTGGGGAACAAGTACGGCTGCCAGACAATGAACCCTCAATCATTCATGCTTCTAGCCGTCTTTGCGCTAGCTTCATGCGCAAAGACCGACTCTCAGTCCAATCAAATCACCGATGTCTATGTAGAAGACTTTGGCTCAACCGACATCAAGACGTGTCGCCCTTCAGATGTCGACCTTAGCAATGCGCAGGCAAAAGAATATTTTCTGCGCGCCCGGGAGGTTGAGCACAAGGTCATCCGGGATCACTACAACTATGCGCCGTGCCACATTGAGGGCACCTTGAAGCAGAACTCAACCGTGTGTGAATGGGAAATACGCGCCGGCGCGACAGGTCATATCAAATGCAACGGCGCGATCAAATATTATGTGTGTGACACCTGTGATGACCTGTTTACATCCAAAACAAGTAAGTAGGCAAAAGACACAACGGGGATTAGGTCGGGTAAGCAGGTGGGAGGCACAGGCATGTGGACTGGTAAATGGATGATGGTAGCTGTTGCGCTCGTCATGCTGGGGTGCTCGCCAAAGCCCGAGCCGACGACAAGCGCGCCGCTCACAGCCTGGTGGGTTGATATCCAGTTTCAGCCAGGCTCGGCAACGACCAGTGGGTTCGACGCGCACTCTATGGACAAGAACTGGAAGCACATCTCGGCGCTTGAAGCAGACATGCTGAAAGGCCGCATTCCGGACGAAGAAATTGAGGCATTCAGGAAGTCTGGGTATTCGTTTTCATTAAAGTCAGACCTGGATGGGGACGGCGTTCTGGAAAACTTCTTCGTGGGTGTGTATGAGACGAATCAAGGCGAGCGTGGTCGGTTTGTCGCCATCGCTCGCAATGGACGCGTAGTGAAGCACTTTGCCGAAAGTGGGACCGTAGGCTTTAGCGCACTTCAGCAAGGCGATGGCGAGGTACATTGGTACAAGTGTATGGAGTGCAACGATTTCGACACGATAAGGTGGAGCGAGGAAGACTTTACGCTTGAGTGATGCAACGGAAACAAAATGGCCGGTCAAACTTCAGTAAATGGCTGATCACTACTGTTGGTTTGAACAGGTAACCTCAGATTCATAACCCAAGTAATAGTAGCCATTCCAGAGCTCAGCGCCGCCTTGTTCAGGGTGTGCTTTCATCGTAAACGATAGGCCTTCTCGGGTATTGCAGTAATCAAACTGGTAATCGGCTGGCTGGATTGTGTTGCCGAGCAGGGCGATGCCAAGGTTAATTTCGGGTTCTGCATGAACCGAATAGAACGTGTACCCGCTTTCTATGTTGACCTTTCGGCGGTCTTCGAGCAGCGCTTTGCATGTGTCGCTGCTGCTGGTACGTTCAGCTATCGTGGCGCTTGAGACAACTGGAGGCTGATTCGGCTGAACCACGGTGATGGTCGTGCCGGGCGACAGGCCCGGATTCATGATCGCCAGACAGTTACCGTGTAGCCAGCCAATGCTGCGGTGGTAGTCGATTGCGGTCGGGGCTGGGGCGGGTTGGCCGTTTTGCACCTCAGGTGTTTTGTTGCAGGCAGCAAGTAGAACGGTGAGGGCGAGCAGGATACGAGTGGGGTGTTGTGGCATCACCGCCTTTATCGTATCGGTAACTCAGCAACAGCGCTGCGTAGTTGCGTCGCGCGCCGATTGTTTAATTCGGCAACGCAGGCGATACGACGTATCTCAAGGGCATTGCCAATGGCGCCACCACCAAGCGACGCGGCGAACGCACATTGCGAATCGCGGTACCGAACATAATTCGTGTTTGCGGACTTGAGCTTGTTTTTCGCTGCGGAGACCTGTTTCGCATCTTCATCCCATTTACAAAGAGCGCTGTTGGCATTGTCTTCTGCTTGCTTTAAGGATTTTTCACTTTCACGGAGTTTTTTCTCGAGGCAGTCTCGCATGCCGGCTTGGGAATAGGCGCTGCACTCATCACGTGCAGAACGTTCATCTTGTATCGGGTCGGCAGAAGTCGCGCCGACAAGCATGAGTAGCGAACAGGCCGCGTACAAATTGATGATCGTTATTGTGCGCATGCTGTGGTTTTTCCTTGGCGAATCAGGCTGAGGGCGTAATCGAGTTTTCTGGCGTAGTTGGGATCGCCGCCCCCGTTGTATCGTTGTGCAATCATGCTTGTTGAAATATATCGCCAGCTAGTGATGGAGCGCTGGGTCGAAGCCTTCTGAAATTTAATGGTCTGGCCCGGCCGAAGGATGTTGGCGGTTGGATTCAGTTTCTTCAAGTGCTCGGTTGTGCTTCCATGTGTTCTGGCGATCTTGTCCATGCTATCGCCTGGCTTGATTGTTATTTCATATATTTTGCTGTCGGCGGCGGGTAGGGTTTTGTACTCGGTGTTGGCCATGCGCATGAGTAGGTAGCCGATGCCGGCCCGAATGTTGTGACTTGGGATAACACGTACCGAACCGGTAGTTAGTCGTCCTTTCCATGCAGGCGGCAAAATCAGATCGCCACCTTCAGTTCCGGAAAGAAACGACGCCAAGCCAGGATCACCTGCCACCCCGATCTGCATGGGTTTGATCCCCCACTCTGCTTGCATGGCGCCAGTTTCTGTCCAGACCATGGCCTTGATGAGTTGCCAGTCTAGAGGCATATAGTTGGGCGTGCCGGCCAGATGTTGGTTGAATTTATTGACTGCCATCTGGATTTCACAGTCGTACGCATTCCATTTCACATCACCGACAGCGTTGCTGAGTCTATCCTGCCATCTTTCAAAACCAGTTTTTGCCGGTGCTTGAGCATCCATCTCGACTCCTTGCGGTTATTTGGATTTCCACTAAAGGCAGCGTTTTTCACTTCCCGATATCGGTTTTGTTCAGATGAATAAATCGTTGCGAGCTGATTCCGGGTTGTGCCTGTATTAGGATTCGTTGATCTGAACAGGTGGGAAAATGCGTCCACAGGGGCCTATATGTGCCTCAAATGGTGTTACGAAAAATCGTAGCAGAATCTTCGTGCGTAAACATTAGTCCGTTCGGCTACAACAAATGGAGCCGGACACCATTGTTTGCTAGCCCGATAGACAAGTCAGCATTGGGAAAAAATGCTTGCCATCTTTCCTTTCTGAAGGGGCACGATTTTATATACGGCTTTAGCTGTCACTCCAAAATCACGGAGTGATCACGCAGGCCAATGTAGATGCGCATGCAGCGCCGTTACGAACGTCAAATGCGATTGACGCGTATGACACATCCTCGCCGTTTGCATGACGAATTTCTAGCGAGCACTTTTGCTTGGTGCATGAGCCAGAGATTACGTTGTCGCCAGACTGAAGATAGGCCAACTGAACAGCCACCAGGTCTTTAACCGTTGCCTGGCGGCCGGGAAAATAGGTTCCGTGGCACGTTGATGATTCTGGAATGGTTTGGTTGGATGCAGCAAGCAAGGCTTGAAGCGCCGCGGCAGTGTCATTCGGATGCCCACTATCTGCGGCCACGTTTCCTGTGGTGCAGAGTACTAATGCAAAAAAATAACGCCATATTCCGGTCATGGAGCGACCCCGTAAAACAAAGATATGTCGCCGCCAGAATAAGCTTTTTTGAACTTGGCGTGAAACGCCTCTACAGAGTCACTTCTTCCATTGACCCATTCGTCTTCAGCTATGAGGCGGCAGGTCGCTCTTTCCATCCCGCTTAACTATTCGGCTCAGTTTACTTCGACCGCGTGACAGCAATTGCGCCAGCCGAACGGCCTATTTATGAAGTCGCGGGTGCCTCACATAATTCGTTTGGTTAGTCAGGCTTTGTGCACGCTTCATGACATGCCTTTGCAAGCCTGTTTCTGCCCCAGGCTTTCGCGGCCTATATCTTATACAAGGCAACCAGATGAGTCGTCCTTCCTTTGCCGCAGCTTGGTCTGCCTCAATGAACATATATAGCCCTGCCGATCCGGCAGGCAAAGTGGCCAAGGTGATAGGTGGCTATGTTGCGAGGAATATCAACGCAGCGCCACCCCACAATTGGGAAAATACGTGTGCGGTGCGTATGAGTTATATTCTTAATCAAACGGGCGTATCTCTTCCCGCAATCGTGGGTAAAACGGTATCAGGTGCTGACGGGCGGAATTACTTTTTTCGTGTGCCTGATGTCATCAATTTCCTGACCCAGCATTGGGGCAAGCCAGATTTGATCGCCAGTTATCCGCAATCGGGCGGTGGTTCGCTTGCGGGGAAGCAAGGCGTGATCTTGTTCGAGGTGATGGGATGGGACAATGCTCGGGGCCATGCAACGCTGTGGAATGGAAGCTCGTGTTATGACCATTGTTATTTTAATGAGCCGGATGCGACGTATCGAACGAATCGCGCTTATTTCTGGAGTCTTCCATGACTAGGTGGAGTCTGTTGGCAACCGTGTTTTCTGGCATGACGCTGCTGTCCGTATCCGCGTGCGCTGGGACGGGTGGGGGTGATTCTCTGGGGGTGCCGGGGCGAACTTATGGCCAAAACTACAAAGATATGGTGTTAGCCAGTTGTATCGCACGCGCGTACAAGGGTGATACGCCGGCCGGCAAGGATGCAAGCTCCAGCGCGAGTGTTTTCATCGATTGGACGTTATACGACGTCGAGAAGAGTTCGGCGGCAATCGATAGCATCATTGAACGCTATCTTGCCCGTGACTATGGCAATCCACTGGTCGAATATCGGGGTGCGGAATTCAATCTGCTCAAATGCCTGGACATGTACCACAGCAAAGAACTGTCAGATCAGGTGCGGCGTTTTGTACCTCAGCCAAACCGTACCTATCGGATGGATTACCCACCTAAACGCTGACGGGGTTGCATGATCCTGCGAAAGACCTCGCGGTCAGGTCTTGCCTTTTGCAGCAACAGGCAAGACCTGATCCTGCGATGTGCGACGCCGGTTCGGCGAGGCTTCAGGCAACCCCTACGGCACTCAACAGGGCCTTGGCAGCGGCTTCGGACGAGGCAGGGTTCTGCCCGGTAATCAGCAGGCCATCGGTGACGACATGGGATTGCCAATCGGCCCCCTTGGTGTATTGGCCCCCGTTCTTGACGAGCATGTCCTCGACCAGAAAAGGCACGACCTGGGTCAGACCCACGGCGTCTTCTTCCGTGTTGGTGAAACCCGTCACAGACTTGCCGTGCACCACCGACTGACCATCACTCGTTTTGGGGTGGCGTAATACGGCCGGGGCGTGACAGATACACGCAACGGGTTTGCCTGTGCTCAGCATCGATTCGATCAGCGCAATGGACGCTGCATCGTCAACCAGGTCCCACAGCGGGCCGTGTCCGCCCGGATAAAACACCGCGTCATAGTTGCTGGCCACCACCGCGCTCAGCTTGTTCGTGCTGGCGAGGACGGCTTGCGCTGCCGGATCGGAACGAAAGCGACGGGTGGCGTCGGTGTGGAAGTCGGGCTCGTCGCTCTTGGGGTCAAGCGGTGGCTGGCCACCCTGCGGTGATGCCAGTGTGATTGTGACGCCTGCGTCCTTGAATACGTAGTACGGCGCGGCGAACTCTTCCAGCCAGAAGCCGGTTTTTTGCCCGGTATCGCCGAGTTGGTCGTGTGAGGTTAAAACCATGAGTATCTTTTTCATCGGGTTTCCTTCAATGAGTGGGTTGGTCTGTGGGGGAGCGAACGGGGGTTCAGTCTTTTGTAACCTGAACCATCAAGATGCCGAACTGCTGGCCTTCAAGTTGACCCATAAGGGTTTGCGACGCAATTTTCAGGCCATCGATACCGTCTTCGTGAACTTGCCGACCGTTGGCCTACCATACGCCCATCTGGCTCAAAACGCGCCCTGGCGGCGACCTCAGTCACGTGTGACCCCCGGCATTCGACCCGCAATATTTTTACCATAAATGGAGTCAGACACCATCGCCGTGATGGGCCCACCTGATGGGCTTGCCAGACCGAACCTTGCTTATCCGACGGCTTGGGTTGGAACCGCTGTCGTAATACTTGATTGTTTTTGTCAGGAATTAGCCTACAAAGAGAGTTCCATGAGCCTGCTTACGCTTTTACGGCTCATTCAAGATATTTCAAGGACCTCAATCATGCGAAACATACAGATCGATTACCGTGGATCGGATCACGGCTTTCAGGCCGCCAGCCTGCTTGCAAAAGACGCTGCGAAGGAAAACAAGATGAAGGACCCAACCATCATGGCCTGGCATCAAGACAGCAGGCTGGGAACAACGCCTTATTACGACGGCGCCAACCCGGAAACCTGGTGGGAAAAGTATGGCGAAGGTAATGGCGGCAGGCTGGAAGTCAGCGTGGGGGATGACTACCAATTCATCATGATGGATGCGCGCGGATACGAAACCTTGGGCGAGATGCCGCTGCGTAACCTGACCGATAGCGAGGGCAATCAGTACCTCTGCTACACCCCCCTTCAGGGCATGGATTCCTCAGTACCCAAGCAGGAAGCCTGCTCGCTGCTGGACGGTTGGCTGGCCGATCAGTACTGAAACAGCGCTCGCTGCCCTGACTCGCCCCCAGGCATGGCTCAAGGATGAATTGTGGCGACACCCGTCCAGTTTCTGGGCGGAAATATCTACAATTTTACAAAAGGATCGCAAGATGGAAACCATAGATTTTCTGGTGCATATAGATGAGACCCTGGATGAATCAGAGCTTGAAGTCATCGAGGACTCGATCCGCGATGGCACGGCGGTGGCCGCTGCCAGCCACCAAGCCAACAATCTCCATGTCATCCAGGTCGTATACGATTCGAACATGATCCACGCCAATGACATTGTTCAGGCAATCCGCGATCACGGCGTGCATGCACAGGCGGTTGGGCTTTAGCCACTGAAAGCGCACGTCGCAACCGTGCCATTCCCCCTAAAGGGTCTGACCCTTTCCCTCATATTTCTCATATTTGCCTCCCCGGTAATCCCCCCATAAAACAGTAGCAGCCAGAAGTGGAATTTTCTCGTAATCTATCCCGAGGAGGTTCCCTTGAAGACATCACGTTTTTTCGACAGCCAGATCATTGCGGTGCTTAAGCAGGCCGAGGCCGGTTCACCCGTACCCGAACTCTGCCGCGAGCATGGCATCAGCTCCGCCACCTTTTACAAGCGAATAATTGGGGGCAGACCACGATATAAAAGGTCAGGCTCGAATTGCCCTAGCTATATTAAAAGCCGAGAACGATGCCCAAGCTGAGCGAATACGTCGAAATGGCTGCAACGGAATATTTGCAGGAGACCGGACAGGACGAACTGGATGCGCGCTGGGTTGCCTCGTTCTTCCAGGACGGGGGCGTGCAGGAGGAATATCCGCGGCAGGACCTGATCGCTTTTTCTGACCTGGTGCAAAAAGAACTGACCAAGAGATCCGAGCGTGCCGGCAAACAAACGCGCTTTCAATTGGACAAGATCATCCACTTCGCCCGACGTCCGCGCAAGCCGTAAGGACGCATAACGGAACTTCTGGGCCAGGTTTTGCAAAGACACATTTTCGGTCAAAGGAAAAGACACGGGGTCAGATACCGTCTTGAATAGCAACCCCGTTCATAGCGAAATTTGCATCAAATGGTTTTCCTGATTTCACCACCCCGTAGATCAAGTGGGCCAGTTTACGCATCGCCGCACCCACGACTGCCTTTGGTGCCAGGCCGT
>DATCSW010000002.1:0-2205 GCA_036568265.1 Thiobacillus sp. | reverse complement strand
AATACTCGCCTCGGTGTTCCTGCACCATGCGCACCGCGCGTTCACGTACTTCAGGGGAATATTTGTTCGTCTTGGATTTCTTCATCATGGCTCCATTCTCTCGGGAAAAGGAGCCTCCTCAAAACCCGGGGCGGTTCAGAGAGCGTTTCATGCGGTAAGCCCGTGCGCTCCCCACTCACTTCGTTGGCGAGTTCCTGCGCGACTTCAGCACTGATGTATTTCTTGCCTGAGGCGACAAGCCGTATGGCATCAACCAGTTGATCCGGCGCACTTTGTTTGTTGAGATAACCTGCCGCGCCGGATTTCAGTGCACGCACGGCATACTGGGTTTCACGATGCATGGACAGCATCAATACCTTGATTCCAGGATGCTCTTTTTTGAGGATCTCCAGCGTTTCAAGTCCACTGCGATCCGGCATGGAAATATCCATTAACACGAGATCCCAGGGCTCTTTGCGGGCCATTTGTACCGCGCGGCTTGAGCAGTCAGCCTCACCACCGACCTCAATGTCGCTGACTTCAGCCAGGATTTGTTTGAGGCCTTCGCGAACAATGGCGTGATCGTCTACGATGAGTATGCGGTACGGTTTGGCTATGGGCACTGTGGGATCTGTCCAGGAAGTCAATGTGGATTGTATTATTTCGCCGCTGAAGCAGTCGCGATCGGGATACGGAAGCTGACCTCGGTACCCCCTTGTTTGGCAGCCTGGACACGCAGTTCGCCACCTAAAGCGGTGGCCCGCTCAGTCATGCTCAGCATGCCAAAACCATGTCCTTTACGCTTGGGCTTGTCAAACTGGATGCCTTGCCCATCATCCCGAATGCGTACCAGCAGTTCGTCCTGACGCTGCTCCAGGTCCACCTTAACATGCGTTGCCTTGGCGTGCTTGGCCACATTGGTCAAGGCTTCCTGGACGATACGAAAAACTGCGATCGTTGCATCGGGCGACAAGGGTATGCTCGTGTGAGGGGATTTGAAATCACAGACGATATCCGTATTCTGCGCCAGGCGTTGCAACTGCCAGTTGATGGCCGACACGATGCCCAGTTCGAGAATCGCGGGCCGCAGATCAGATGAAATACGATGTGCAGCTTCGATTGTCTGGTCTACTACCTTGTCGAGGTAGCTGGTGCGTTGGGCCAGGATGGTTTCGCCTTCGGGCAAACGCTGTTTCAGCCAGGAAAGCCCAATTTTGATCGCTGCAAGATTGCCTCCCAGGTCATCGTGTACCTCGCGGGCCAGGTGCAGGCGTTCCCGTTCCTTGATGGTTTCCACATGGGCTGCCAGTGCGCTGAGTTGAAAGCGCGAGCGGCGGATTTCGGCTTCGGCCAACTTGCTATGGGTCACATTCAGCATGATGCCATCCCAGGTCAGGCCTTCCGGAGTCTCACGCTGGGTGACACGAATATCGACCCATTTGACATCTTTCCAGGCGTCCATCCAGATGCGCCCTTCCCAGTTAAAGCTCATCGGTACGCCCCCCGCTGCTTCCAGCTGGGCCATATAGCCGGGCTTGTCTTCTTTCAGGATCAATTTGGCGAAACGATCGGGGTGGGCGCGCAAAATGGGTGACTTGATTCCCAGCAGTTGAACCGACTGTTCACTGACATAGCGCAGCGAAATTTCTCCGTTGTGCTTGCGGAGCACCTGATAAGCCATGCCAGGGATATTGGCCACGATGGCACGCAGATCGGATTCTGAATGGGCCAGCGCTTGCCGGGTAGCTTCGCGCTGGCTGACATCATTGGCTATATAAATAAAAACCGGCTTGTCATGGTCGACCGAGCCAAACAGGCGGGCTTCAACCGGATAGCGCGTGCCATCGCGACGGCAGCAATGGGCATTCAGGGCTGTACGCCGTTTTTTGCCGTTCCTGAGCAACGTCAGCAGGGTGTTGAACGGCCGATTGTCTTCTGGCGCCAGGCAATCCAGAGGCGTCATCTTCTTGAGTGCTTTGAGCGGGTATTGCAAATTGCTTGCGGCAGAAGGATTGGCTTGAAGGATTTGCAACGTGTCGGCATCGAATACCAGTACTTCGGCGGCCGACTCCTGCAAAATTGCCTTTAACAGGCTGCTGAAATACCCCACGCCGATGCGTGGCACGTTGCTCTAAAAGTTCGATTTTTCATTCAGTTCGCTCGCAGAATTGGATTTCTGCTCTCTTTGAGCTCGTTTTCGACCTTTTGAGCCCTATTTCCCCGCAT
>DATCSW010000001.1:0-30134 GCA_036568265.1 Thiobacillus sp. | reverse complement strand
CATGATGTCGGTGACACGTTTGACCGAGCTGACGATCTCGTCCATGGTCTTGCCGGCTTCGTCCACCAGCTTGCCGCCGTTGTCGACTTTACCCACGGAGTCTTCAATCAGCGCCTTGATCTCTTTGGCTGCTCCTGCGCTACGTTGTGCCAGGTTGCGTACTTCGGAAGCCACCACTGCAAAGCCACGACCTTGTTCGCCTGCACGGGCGGCTTCAACCGCAGCGTTCAGCGCAAGAATGTTGGTCTGGAAGGCGATGCCGTCGATCACACCAATAATGTCAGCAATCTTGCGCGAGCTTTCCTTGATAGAGGCCATGGTGTCAACGACCTGACCTACAACCTTGCCGCCACGAACCGCTACATCAGCGGTCGAGCTCACCAATTGATTGGCCTGACGGGCGTTCTCGGCATTCTGCTTGACAGTACTGGTCAGCTCTTCCATCGAACTCGCCGTCTCTTCCAGGGAAGAGGCCTGCGATTCCGTCCGATTAGACAAATCCAGGTTACCCGAGGCAATCTCACGAGAAGCCACTGCGATAGTTTCGGTACCGGTACGCACCTGACCAACAATATTGATCAAGCTGTTATTCATGGCCAGCATAGCCTGCATGAGCTTGCCTGTTTCATTGTTGGAGCTCGCATCGATTTCTTGAGTCAGATCCCCTGCAGCCACGCTTTCCGCAATCCGGACGGCGTCATTCAACGGCCGAGTAATCGCGCGAATCGTCCAGAATCCAATCAGCGCGGCTAAAGCCACCCCGAAAACAATCAGCAATATGGAGATGGTTTGCACCACGGCGAATCGCGACTGGGCAGCTTCGAACTTACCTTTTGCGATAGTAAGCTGCAGAGCGATCAGCGACTCGGCATGGCTGCGAATGACGGGGTACAGCTCTTTCATCGGGCCTTGCAGGATTTCGCCAGCTTGCTGGAAATCGTGACCACCCAAAGCGGCAAGCACAGGCAGGAACCCTTCGCGACCGTATTTACGACGGCTGACATCGAACTCCTTGGAGATTTTTTCCTCTTCAGCGGACAGGTCGGTAGCCATGTAAGACTTCCAGAGGGCATCGATCTCCTGAATGCCGGCCTTGAGCTCAGCCACACGCTTGTCGACCAGCGAGAGATCCTCAGGAAAAGCGGACAGTTGTCCGGCAATCGACTCCGCCACGCCAATCTGATTCCTGTTGATCAGTGAAGAAACGCGTTCCAGTTGACCCAACACGATCACGTTATCTTCATAGACCGCTTTCAGTGCATTATTGGTGGATCCTAGGCTGGTCAGGCCAATCGCCCCGATCGCCACCAACAGTGCTGACAGGAAGCCGATCACGAAAACCAGCCGCGATTTAATGCTCAAGTTTTTTAACATTTTCGTACCCTCTTCCCGCTCAAATTCAATCAAGACAATCATTAAAATTAAGAATCAACACAGCGTCAGCCCGTGGCCTTAAGCTGCAATTTTTTCAATCAATCCCATCTCTGCACTAGACATGAGTTTGTCGATATCCACCAGGATCAACATGCGCTCGCCTATCGTGCCAAGCCCAATCAAATATTCGGTATCAAACGCAGCTCCGATTTCAGGAGCGGGCTTCACCTGCTCAGGCGATAACGTTGTCACATCGGACACGCTATCCACCACCATGCCCACTACGCGTCCCGCGATGTTCAGAATGATGACCACGGTGAATTGATCGTAGCTGGGCTCCCCCAAATTGAATTTGATACGCATATCAACGACAGGAATGATGGTTCCACGCAGATTCACCACCCCTTTGATAAATGCGGGTGCATTAGCGATTCGCGTAACGGGTTCATATCCTCTGATCTCCTGCACACGCAGAATATCGAGGCCGTATTCCTCTTTGCCGAGCGTAAAGGCCAGAAATTCATTTCCGGCACTTTCTTCGCTGTCTAGAAGGCTGTTTTGTGTTTGTGTGGTGTAGGACATGGCTTGAAATCCTTGTCAGTTCTCAGAAAAAAACGGGATCGGAATTGAGCTGGCGGCTGGAGCGCATCAAAGCCGCAACATCCAGAATCAGGGACACACCGCCATCGCCCAGTATCGTAGCGCCGGATATACCTGCAACTTTGCGGAAATTCGACTCCAGATTCTTGACCACTACCTGCTGCTGCCCCACCAGACTGTCGACAAGCAAAGCAGCTTTCTTGCCCTCGGACTCAAGAATGACAAGGATGCCTTGTGATGGCTCAGTGCAACGCGGCTCGATTGCAAAGATCTGATAAAGGGGAATCAACGGCAGATACTCTTCACGTACCTTGACCACTTTGCCCTGACCCGCTATTTCCTTGACGTCCGAAGCAGCAGGCTGCAGTGACTCGATGACATAACCCAAAGGCAGGATATAAACTTCATCGCCCACCTTGACCGACATGCCGTCAAGAATCGCGAGTGTCAGTGGCAGTGAAATGGCAATCGTGGTGCCTGAGCCGGGGGTCGAGCGAATTTCAACGCTACCGCCCATGGCAGCGATATTGCGCTTGACCACATCCATGCCGACTCCGCGTCCCGAAACATCGGTCACCACATCTGCAGTCGAGAATCCCGGTGCAAAAATCAACAGCCAGACTTCGCCATCTGGCATGCTGTCCGACACAGCCAGACCTTGCTGTCTGGCTTTAGCGAGAATACGTTCGCGGTTAAGGCCACCACCGTCATCGCTGACTTCGATCACAATGTTGCCGCCTTGATGCGCGGCTGACAGCGTCAACTTGCCGGTTTCGCTCTTGCCTGCAGCGCGGCGTTTATCAGGCATCTCCACACCGTGATCCACGCTGTTACGTACCAGATGCGTCAGTGGATCGACAATGCGTTCGATCAGGCCTTTGTCGAGCTCTGTTGCCGCACCCTTTGTAATAAATTCGACCTTTTTATCCAGCTTGCCGGCCAGGTCACGCACCATGCGAGGAAAACGTGAAAACACGTAGTCCATCGGCATCATGCGTATCGACATCACGGCTTCCTGCAGGTCGCGCGTGTTACGCGCAAGTTGGCTGGCGCTGTTCAGCAGGCGCTCATGCATAAGCGGATCCAGTGCGCCGATGCGCTGCTCGATCATCGCTTGAGTAATCACCAATTCGCCTACCAGATTGATCAATTGATCAACTTTTTCCACGCCCACACGAATCGATGAAGATTCCTGGCCCGAACCTTCTTTATCCGAGGTTCGACGTCCCATGTTTTTGCCTTCTGCAGGGGCAGCAGGCTGTGCGGCTTGAGCTACAGGGGCCGGCACAGACGCGGGTGTTGCGGCGACAGCAGGTGTCTCGTCAAATATTTCGTATCCGGGATCGCTCGATTCTTCGGCACGATCCGCCTGAGCGGCAACTTGCGTGCTGGCACACGTTATTTTGAGATCGTCCGGATCAAGCACAAAGGAACAAATGGCAACAATATTGTCCTCACCTTCAGACGTGGACAGATGAAACACCACACGCTGGTCGGCCAATACTTCCTGTGTAATGGTTCCCAGCAAGCCTAATTCACCCGCCAGTGCATCAACATCTTTTTGTGGGACTTCAGGCAGTTCGATACGGAAATCGAAATTGCCTTCTGCATCTGCAAGCGGTTCAGCCGTTGCTGCTGCCGACCCAGATGATACGGAGCCGGAGGCTGGAGCTGGGACGGTGTCAACCGGCTCGCCGAGTGACAGGGCTTTCAGCTTCTGGCACACGTTATCTACAGCCGGCTGATCAACGCTCGATCCATGTTGATGGCCTTCCATCAGCATGGTCAGTACATCCTTGGAAATCAGAAAGGTGTCGACATGCTCTGGTGTCAACGCCATTTCTCCCTTGCGGATACGGTCGAGCAAGGACTCCAGCATGTGCGTGACATTGGTGATATCAGTAAAGCCAAAAGTAGCTGCGCCTCCCTTGATCGAATGGGCTGCACGGAAGATTGCATTGAGGTCTTCGCTATCCGGCGCAGACACATCAAGGGCCAGTAACAGTTTTTCCTTTTCGGCGAGCAGCTCGTAAGCCTCGTCGAAAAACACCTGATAAAACTGGCTCATATCTATCGTCATTTTTGAACTCCGTTTTTGTCACTTTGCATGATTGATCGCAATCGACTCAGCCAATCAATTTCCCAACCACTTCGGTCAAACGTGCCGGATCGAATGGTTTGACCAGCCAGCCCGTCGCACCTGCGGCCTTGCCCATCGCCTTGATCTCACTACCTGACTCAGTCGTTAACATGAGAATCGGCACACTTTGGTAATTCTCCATAGCGCGAAGTGCTTTAATTAACCCCAACCCATCCATGCCAGGCATGTTCTGATCGGTCAGCACCAGGTCAACCGTTTGCTGCTTGGCTTTCTCCAGGCCATCCAACCCATCTACCGCCTCGATTACGGCATACCCTGCATCTTTCAGGCTGAATGCCAGCATCTGACGCAAGGAACCGGAGTCATCTACAGTAAGTATTGTTTTAGCCATTTTGTTTTCTGCCACGTCCGTTGCCGGACTCAAATTGTTGAATTGTTCAGCCACCGTTTTTAAAACAGATCGATATCGCCACTTTCCATATGCCGCTGGCTCACACTACTGCGGACTTTCTCAGTCTGTTCGTCGCAGCGGGCACACACCCGGTCACTGATTCGATTCAATTTATCGGCCAGTTCTTCGTAATTGTTTTCCGGTATGGGCGACTCACTCGAATCCAGTTCTCCGAATACATCCCGCAGGCCTGTCAAATGCTTCACCATGCGGCCGATCAACTGGCTCGTCATGTCCTGAAACTGAAGGCCGGTTATCGCCGCGCCAACGTGACGGTTGATCTCACTCTGTATTGTTTCCAGGCGTTCCACGCATTCAGGTGATTTTTTGTCATCTGAATGCATGCTGCTTAATGTTTCTTGCTGCTTTTCGACGGCAAGATGGATCGCCATGAAACTCGAACATAATTTCTTGATAGCTTCTTCAAGCAGTACATCCATTTGTGCCAGATCACGCTCAACTTCAGCCAGCCGCTGATCACCATGAGTCGAGACCCCAGTCAGCAAATGCATCACCTGGACATTCATTTTTTCGCTTGGTGTTGTCACGCTGGCATCCATGTTTTTATTAAATGAAATTGAACAACGACAACTTCGAGATGCTTGCAAAGGAGCGCTGTGCTGCTTCAAGCGTGAACTGCTGCTGTGACAGCCTGGTCAATGCCTGGGTGTAATCAAGATCCTGCAGTTCCGACAAAATCTGGCTGTATTGCAGACCACGGTCTTCGCCAAAACTGTTGAGTGAATCAAGCTCCTGCAAACGGGAGCCCACGGAAGCGCGCACGGTTAGAACGTTATCCAGGGCGAGATCCACATCACCCATCAAAGTCGTCAACGTAGCCGGCGCCGGCGCACCGGGCGTTTGCAGCAACGTGACCAGATCGGTCAGGGTCTTGAAGACATCCTGACCTCCTCCCTGAAACACGGATAGGCCGGAATTATTGACGGCCATTTGCCGGGTGGCTTCAACCTGCAATAGTTGCTGGCCTGCATCACCCTGATACGTGGCGCCGGTGGCTGTTTTAACGAAAGCAGGCGTCCCCGTCTGAAAACCGGAGAACACATAGTTCCCCATCGCATCACGCGAGTTGGCCAGGCCCAGCAATTCATCCAGACGGGAATTCAGTGCGGTAGCCTGGAAAGCGCGCTCAGTATTGGTCAACGAACCATTGCTGGCGGACACTACGATATCGCGTACATCCTGCAGCAGGCCTGTCACGCTTGAAAGCGTGCCTTCAACTGTTGTCAGTGTGTTGGTTGCATATTGGCGATTACGGCCATATTGCGTATTGAGCGATTGTGATTGATTGACGTCCAGGGCACGCGCTGCTGCAACCGGATCATCTGAAGGTGAAAGAATTCGGCGGCCCGTTCCGATCTGCTGCTGGGTTTTGACCAGACTGGTCTGCAACTCCCCCAAACGCAGGGCGCCAGACTCAAACATGGATTGTGTGCTGATACGCATGATGTAACCCCTTATCGCCCGATTGAGAGCAGCATGTCGAACAACTCACCGGCTATCTGCATGGATTTGGCAGCGGCCTGATAAGCCTGCTGATAACGCAACAGATTCGTGGCTTCCTCATCCAGATTGACGCCCGATGCAGACTGCATGCTTGTAGTCAGTTCAGACAGCAAATTGGCTGATGCGCTGCTGGTCAGCTCAAGCTCGCGGGTTTTGTTCCCTACCTGGCTCACCACTTGCGAAAAGGCGCTCTGATACGTGGCCGTACCGTTGCCCAATGTCTTGCTGGTTTGGAGCCCGCCCAGTAATAGCGCGTTGCGGTTATCACCCACAGCCCCGGTTTGCGCAGCAGCAGCAAACTCGGCGGGGTCACTGACCAGCAAGCTCAGGCCGGAGGCCCCCTTGGCAGTCGGCCGGATCAGGAAAATATCCCCTGCCGCTGCCGCGCCGGATGCCAGACTGATGTCCACGCCATCAACCGTTTGCGGAAACGAGGCATATACCGAAGAGGTGTTATCCGACAATCGGGTCACGGTGAAATTGGCACCGTCGTAACTCACCTGATAATCACTGGTCGTCAGTGCGTTGACATTGCTGATGGTCGCACCGAGCACGGCGGTACCGGCGTTATTGGCGCTGGGCCCAACATAGGGTGCTGGCACATTGAAGAAGGCTTTTCCGGCCACACCATTCAGATCGTAGCCCAACTGATGTTGCGTATTGAAGGTACTGCCCAGGCCAATGGCCACACGTCCGAGTGCATTCTGTGCCGGCTCCAGCGTTTTGCTGCGAAACTCCACCAGGCCACCGAGCTTACCGCCCACGAGGCCGGCTTCCCCCACCACAACCGTGCTGCCATTGCTGTTTTTGTAGGCCACTTCGATTTTTTCTGGATTGGTGGCCGACGATACGTTGAATACGGTGAAGGTCTTGGTTCCCACAACCAGCGGTTGGCCGTTACCGATGAATACGTTGTAATCACCGTCACCCTGTTTGACTACCGTTGCCTTGATTTCCTTGCCCAAATCCAGAATCAGCTGATCGCGCTGGTCCAGCAAATCATTGGGCGGCTGTCCTGTTGCGCGCTGAGCGCGGCCGATGGCATCGTTCAGTTGAGCAATCTGTACCGCATAGGTATTGATCTCATTCACGCTCGATACGATCTGACTGTTCACCCCATCCGAAATTTCGCTCAGCCGGTTGGCCATGCCCTGAAAGCGTGCCACCAGAGACTCTGCTGAGGACATTGCCGCCTGACGTGCAGGGATCAATGATGGATTGGAAGCAACTTCCTGAATTCCACTGAAGAAGTTTTGCAATGCTGGCGACAAGCCCGATTTAGGGTCTGCCAGCATGTTGTCGATCTGTCGGATCTGCGCGTAGTACACATCCACGCCGCTCTTGGTGGTCTGTGCCGACCGCACTTGCGTAGACAGAAACTCGTTGTAGATGCGTTTGACTGTCGAAATCTCGGCGCCCTGACCCAGGAAGCCAAAACCAAAATCCTGAGCCATGGCTGCGCCCTGGACAACAACCTGGCGGGTATAGCCGGGGGTCGCTGCGTTGGCGATATTGTGACCAGTCGTATTCAACCCCACCTGCGCAGCAGTGAGAGCGCTTTGACCGATACCGAGTATGCTGGAAGCCATCTAAATATACACAGGTTGGTGAGTAAAGATCAGGAGATCTGATCGCTTGTTAGGTGAATCGGTGGCACGACCCATTTCTTTAGCGTGTTCATCAGGCGCGTTCCACCAGCCTGATGACGCCGGCCAGTTTTTGCGCATAGTTGGGATCGGTGGCATAACCCGCCTGCTGTAAACCTTGTGCGAACCCGGTCGCGTCCTGCCCTTGAGCGAGCACATTTCGGTAACGCGGATTGGCGCGTAGCAAGTTGGCGTAATCACGGAACGAATCCGCGTAGGAGTCATACGCCCGGAAGGTATCCACCTGTTTCTGCGGCTTGCCGTTGACATACTCGGTGGTCACGATATCGACCGTACGACCCTTCCAGCTCCCACCTGCCTTGATACCAAACAGGTTGTAGCTGTTCTCGCCATCCGCCCCCCTGATTTCCGAACGGCCCCAACCGGTTTCCAGTGCCGCCTGACTCATCATGAAATGGGGCGGAATCCCGGTACTTGCACTGGCTTCTCGCGCATGCGGCAGCATGCGCTGCACAAACGCATCCACATGCGCGGGTGCATCACTCACCCGCGGCGTAGGCGCCGCCCAAGCCTGCGGCACCATCGTCTCAGGGGGTTTCAATGGCAGTCCGGATGTCATGGCGGTCTCCTGGTCAGGCATGGGCGCCTCGACAGGTGGAGGCAGTGAAACAGCAACTGACAGCTGGCGAACCATGACATCAGCCAGACCAATCCCCCGACTGGCCATACGCTGTGTCAACTGCTGGTCAAGCATGGAGGTGTACATGCGGGTCTGTTCGCTTTCGAACATGCCATCCTGCGGGGTGGCCTCACGCATACTCTTCATCAGCATGTTCATGAACACCGCTTCAAATTGCTGAGCCGCCTGCTTCAGCGCCTCGGGAGAAGATTGTTTCGCTTCGAGCCGCAGTTGGTTAACGCTCTGGACATCGAGCGCAAATTTGGATGAAAGATCAGTGCCGCCTATCGCCACGTCAGATCACCTCCAGCTCAGCCCGTAGTGCGCCCGACGCCTTCAATGCCTGAAGAATCGCCAGCAAGTCCTGCGGGGTCGCGCCAATGGAGTTAAGCGCCTTGACGACATCTGCCAGCGAAGCGCTGCCTTTGAGCAACATCACCTCACCCGGCTGCTGGCGGATTTCGATTTGCGACTGTGCCGTGACCACGGTCTCGCCCCTGGAGAACGGCGCTGGCTGACTGATCACCGGCTCGGTACTGATCACCACCGACAGATTGCCATGCGACACCGCACTGTGATCGAGCATGACAGTCCGGTTCATGACCACTGATCCGGTACGTGCATTGACTATGACCTTGGCCATGGCTTGGGCCGGACTGACATCCAGGCTTTCAATCGCACCCAGAAACATGACCCGGTCGCTTTCACCGACAGGCGTACGAACCTGAATCACACGACCATTGATCGCACGTGCAGTGTCTTTGCCAAATCGGGTATTCACCGCCTCAACCACCCGGCCTGCCGTGGTGAAATCGCTCTGGCGCAACTCCAGGTTGATGGTGCCGGACTCACCCAATGCTGTAGTCACACTACGCTCGACTGTTGCACCGGCCGGAATACGGCCCACACTTAAATGATTGATCTGTATCTGACTGCCGTTGGCTGCCGCTCCCGCGCCTCCAACCATCAAACTACCCTGCCCCATGGCATAGATCTGGTTGTCTGCGCCTTTGAGCGGCGTCATGATCAGCGTGCCGCCACGCAGACTCTTGGCATTACCAATCGACGACACGGTGATATCGATAGTCTGTCCCGCTTGGGAAAACGGAGGCAAATCAGCCGTCACCATCACCGCAGCCACGTTCTTCAATTGCATGTTCACACCGGGTGGCAGGTTGGTGCCCATCTGCGCCAGCATGGCGGTAATGCTCTGGGTGGTAAACGGTGTTTGCGTGGTCTGGTCGCCGGTACCATCAAGACCCACCACCAAGCCATAGCCCACCAGCTGGTTCATACGAACGCCTTGAATGGCAGCAATATCCTTGATGCGTTCGGCATGCGCCATGCCGCTCACGGCAAGTGCAGCCAGCAGAATCAGGTGTGGGAATCTCATACTGTTCACCTTATTAAATAGGGATGAAGCTCAGGAAAAATCGAGCCAGCCAGCCCATGACTTCGGCCGAATCAAATTTTGCACTGGTGCGATATTCGATCCGGGCATCGGCCACCTTGGCTGACGACACGGTATTGCCTGCCTGGATGGTGTCGGGCTGAACTACACCCGAGAGACGGATATATTCAGTGCCCTTGTCGAGTGCGATCTGTTTCTCACCAGCAACGATCAGGTTGCCGTTGGGCAGCACCTCGATCACGGTGACCGTGACGTTGCCGGTGAAGTTGTTACTCGAATTGACAGCTGATTTGTCTGCATACTGGCTTGATGCTTCAGCCGTCACACCCAGACCTTGCAGTGTTTTAAGCGGAATACCCGACACGCCGCCGATAGAAGCATCAACCGAATTATCTTTGGACCCATTGGACGATGCCTGTTTGCCCGCCTGGGTTTTTTCGTTAATGACGATCGTCAGCACATCCCCCACATGCCGAGCACGACGATCTTCAAACAAGGGACGGTAGGAAGCCACTTGATAGATGGCGCCATTACTGGCAGCTGCTGCGGCCTTCGCTTCAGGGCGAGCCGTGGTGGGTTTGTCCACAATAGAAGAAGGCGTGACGCCACATCCCGCCAGGCTGGCAAACACGGCTAGCTGCATCACTTGAGCAAGCATCTTCATGCTGCCACTCACAGCTGGGTCAGGCGCTGCAACATCTGGTCAGATGTCTGAATCGCCTTGCTGTTGATCTCATACGCACGCTGGGTCTGAATCATGTTGACCAATTCTTCCACCACGTTCACGTTTGATGTTTCAACGTAGCCTTGATTCAGCAGGCCGGCGCCGTTACTGCCTGGTGCGTTGGAACTGGGCGTACCCGATGAGGCGGTTTCGGCATACAGGTTCTCACCCAGGCTCTGCAAACCCGCCGGGTTGATGAACATGGCGAGTTGCAGCTGGCCTATCGTTGTCGGCGTCGCCGTGCCCGGCTGGGTGACCGACACCGTGCCATCGCGCGCAATCGTCAAAGTTTGTGTGTCTGCCGGAATGGTGATCGCCGGTTGGACGGCATAGCCGCTGGAGGTCACCATCTGGCCATTGGCATCCGACTGGAACGAGCCATCGCGGCTATATGAGGTGGTGCCATCCGGCATCAGCACCTGGAAGAAGCCGTTGCCCTGAATGGCCACGTCTTTTGAATTGCCAGTCTGCTGCAGGTTGCCCTGCGTAAAGATGCGTTCAGTGGCTACCGGTTTCACGCCCGTACCTATTTGCAATCCGGAGGGCAACTGCGTCTGTTCAGACGACTGGGCACCCGGTTGACGTATGGTCTGGTATAGCAAGTCTTCAAACACGGCACGTGCACGCTTGAATCCGCTGGTGCTGACGTTGGCCAGGTTGTTTGAAATCACGTCCATCTGCGTTTGCTGCGCATCCAGACCGGTTTTGGCAATCCATAGTGAGCGAATCATGTCGGCTCCTTAATTAAAGATGGCGGCTTAGCCACCCATTGAAAGCATTTGCGATGCTTTGCTATCGTTCTGCTCGGCGTGTTGCAACAACTTCATATGCATGTCGAACTGACGGGCAAGTGAAATCATGTTGACCATTTCATCCACCACATTCACGTTGCTCGACTCCAGCGAACCGCTAATCAGCGTCACATCAGGATCCTGCGAGGCTGCACCACCGTTCTTCATTCGAAACAGACCATCGTCGGCACGGGTCATATTCGCTTCGGGAGGTTTCACCAGTTTCAAGCGTCCGATCGAGGTGAGGCCAGTCGCCGCCGATCCGTCCGGCACCAACGAAATCGTGCCGTCCTTGGCGATCGCAATATTGCGTCCGGGCGGAATCGACAATGGGCCGCCATCACCCAATACATTGAGTCCACTGGCCGTCTGCAGCAGGCCGTTCTCGTTGATTTTCAGGTTGCCATTCCGGGTATAGGCTTCCGTTCCGTCTGCTGCCTGCACTGCCAACCACCCTTGGCCCTGTATCGCTACATCGAGTTCGCGACCGGTGTGCTGGATCGCGCCCGCGCGAAAATCGCTACCTGTGGTGGAATCGACGACAAAGGCGCGCGTGGCAAGCGCGGCCCCCTGGATAGGAACCGCGCGAAACTGATCGATCTGAGCGCGGAATCCGGTGGTCGCCGCGTTCGCCAGATTGTGCGAAGTCGTCGCCTGCTGTTCCAGAATATGTTTTGCGCCTGTCATGGCGGTGTAGATCATGCGATCCATGCTGCCTCCTTAATCAATCAGTCCGGTCACGTTTAACGCAAGTTGACCAGGGTCTGCAGAACAGCGTCCTGTGCCTTGATGGTTTGCGCGTTGGCCTGGTACACCCGTTGCGCGGTAATCATGTTGACCAGCTCAGCCGTCAGATCGACGTTCGAATCTTCAACCGCTGAAGACTGCAGCACACCCAGGCTGCCGGAGCTGGGCGTGCCCACCAGCGGACTGCCCGAGGTCGCACTCTCGGCCCACTGGTTGTTGCCCATCTGCTGCAAACCGTTGGGATTGGCGAAATTGGCCAGAACGACTTGTCCCAGAACAGCCGATTGGCCATTGGTATAACGGCCCAGAATGACGCCGTCGGCACCGATATTGAAACCGCCCAGCCGCCCGGACGTGTAGCCATCCTGATTCAGCGTGTTCACGCTGAATGTGGAACCGAACTGCGTCGTGCCTGTGAAGTCGATTGGAAAGCCCAACGGACTGGCGCCTGTGGTCACGACTTGCGGCGGGATGGTGACCGGCGAGCCCGAGGTCAGGGCACCGCTGGCGTCAAAGGTAAATGAACCGGCGCTAAACGCCGCCGCGCCGTTCAGAGAAGCATGAACGTCCCAGGCATTCGGGCCTGTCTTGACGTAGAAAGTCTGCAAGGTATGCGAATTACCCAAGCTGTCATACACCGATACGGCCGATGAGTTATTAAAAGTGAGCGGATCATTCATGTTGAATGGTGTGACAGATGGAACCGCACCCCGAGAATCGAGGTTCAGCACCGCATTGACGCCGGTTGTAGACTGCGGCACCAGATCGGCTGTATTGATGCTCAGCGGAGCCGGCGCACCGGTCAGCAACACACCACTGGAATTGGCCAGATAACCGGTGAGCTTGGCGCCCGTGGGGTTGACGATAAAACCCTGACGATCCAGCTGGAACTGCCCGTTGCGCTGGTAACTGGCTTCACCGTTGGTATCCATGCGGAAAAAACCACCGCCGTTAATGGCTATATCAAGCGCATTGTTGGTGGCCGTGATATTGCCCTGAGTGAATTGCTGAGCAACCTGCGCCACTTTGACGCCAATCCCCACCTGCGATCCACCGCCACCGTTGAGCGAATTGGCATAGACATCAGCGAACTGGGTTTGCGACTGCTTGAAACCCACTGTATTGGCATTGGCGACGTTGTTACCAATCGCGTCCAGATTCTTGGCTGCGGCATTCAGGCCGCTCAAACCTTGCTGAAAACTCATGTGCTACTCCTTGTGTTGATTGCTGATGGCATGCCTGCCGGATGATCGTGCTTCCTAGAAAATCTGCCGGATATCGGCATACCCTGCACTCTTGTTGTCTGCCAGATTGAGCTGCACGCCCTGGCTGTTTTGCGACACGCTATTCACCATGCCCAGGTTCAAGCTGATTGAACTGACCTGTTGGCCTGCCTGTGCGGCATTGACTGAAAAACTGTATTGCCCGGCCGGGGCGGTCGCACCGTTATCCGTCAGCCCATCCCAGACCAGCGCGTTGACGCCGACCTCTCTCGGGCCGAGGATCAAATTACGTACCACCACACCCGCTGCATCCTGAATGCTGACTGTGACGTTGTCAGCCGGGCGCGACAATTCAAAGCCCACCACATCCTGTAATTGAGTGGGGCTCAGCGAACTGCCCGGGACCAGCACCGCTCGGCCGATCAAATTGGCTGCCTGAGTCATCTGGTTCACGCCCAGGCTGGAAGCCAGGGCTTCCAGACTGGCATTCATCTTTTCGATACCCTGCACCGTCGACAACTGGGCGAGCTGGCTCGTTACCTGTGCGTTATCCAGCGGATTGAGCGGATCCTGGTTTTTCATCTGGGCCACCAGCAGGCTCAGAAACCGGTCCTGGGTTTCCTTGGTATCGTTCTTGGCCTGGCCAGCTGCGCCAGCACCAAACAGGCTGGCAACATTGCTTGAGTCTTGTACGGTATTCATGGTGTGTCCTTGCGAGCGTTTGTGGGGATCACTGACCCAGTGTCAGGGTCTTGAGCAACAGGGTTTTGGTGGTGTTCATCATTTCCGCGTTGGATTGATACGAACGCGAAGCGGAAATCATGTTGACCATTTCCTCGACCACATTGACGTTCGGCATGGTGACGTAGCCCTTGTCATCGGCGAGTGGATTCTTCGGGTCGTACACCATTTTCATGGGTGAGGCGTCTTCAACCACTGCAGCAACACTCACACCCGTCGCGCCATTCACCCCCACCGGGGTGGCGGCAAACACCACCTGCTTGGCTTTGTACGGTTCGCCATTGGCGCTGGTTGCGCTATCGGCGTTGGCCAGATTGCTGGCCACGGTATTGAGACGCTGTGACTGGGCATTCATTGCCGAACCCGCCACGTTGAAAATATTCAGTAAAGACATGGCCTACTCCTTATCCCTGAATCACTGCCAACATGCCTTTGATCTGTTGGCTCAGGCGGGTCAGATTGAATTCATAGTGAACGGCGTTATCTGTAAAGGCGGCGCGTTCAGCATCCATATCGACGGTGTTGCCGTCGACGCTGCCCTGCGAGGGGGTACGATATAAAAGACCCGCATCCGCGCCCACGCCAGGCGCCCCTTTCATATGGCCTGGCGCCGTCGTCGCAACCGCCATCCCGGCCGCGGTGCCCGCACCTTTCAGCGCGCCTTGCAGGGCCGTGTTGAAATCCAGGTCTCGCGCCTTGAAGTTCGGCGTGTCCGCGTTGGCAATATTGGAAGCCAGCACCTGTTGGCGCTGGTCGCGTACGCGTAGCGCCTGGGTGTGAAAGTTCAGCATGTCATCCAACCGATTCAGCATCTTCGTCACCTCATTACTTTGCCGCCTGTGCCGCAAAGCCTTTTTCCGATGACTGCATCCTAGTGAGGGTCATGTCCATTCAATCGCACGATAAGCGGCAAAAAGCCCGTTCAATTCGGTGTATCAGTCAGGCGTTCACTCCATACAATGAGGGTCAATGAAATCAGATCGGGAGCACACAATGGCAATACCGTGGATGGGCAAGATCATGCATGCGATGAGCGGCCTCGCCGTCCTGGCAGGCCTGTCCGCCCCCGTTTTTGCCGATCCCATTCAGGATCCCGCCGCGCTGCAGCGCCACGCCGAACAGTTCCTCAAGATCCAGCACAGCGGCCAGCCGGGCAAAGTGTCGATCCAGGTCAAACAACCCAATGTGGCGCTCCCGGCCTGCGGGTCGCTCGATGCCTTCCAGCCCGTGGGGGGTCGCCGCATCGGCAAAATCACCGTGGGCGTGCGATGCATGGCCCCCACTGCATGGACGGTCTACTTGTCGGCCCAGATTCAAGTGATGGGTACGTATGCCGTCACCCTGCACGCCCTGCCTGCCAATCACGAGTTAACGGCTGCCGATTTCACACTGCGCGAAGGCGACCTGGGCAGCCTGCCGACTGATGTCGTCACCCAGATGGGCGATATGCAGGGATATCGCACGGTTTCAGCGCTGGCCGCGGGCGCACCGCTCCGGAATGCCTTGCTGCGCCCGCCTTTGGTCGTTCAGCAAGGCCAAACCACACGTGTGGTTCTGAATGGGCCCGGATTTTCGGTTCAAAGTGAAGGCCAGGCGCTGGCCAACGCCAGCCGAGGCGATCGGGTCCGCGTCAAAATCCGCTCAGGGCAGGTCATTAGCGGGATTGCCCAGGACGGCCAACAGGTCATGATTGCTTTCTGATGATTCAACCCTTCAGATTCCGGCGGAACTGCCGATGTGCTATTAAGTTAAGGACCATTCCCCGTGAAGTCCGCTTAAACACAGGAAGCTGCCATGAAAATTGACCCCACCCTGAAACAGGTGAGCCTGCCTACCGCCGTTGAAAACCGCCCAGGCCAACCTGCGGCCGCACCGCAAGCCAAGCCCGAGCAGACCGAGGTGACCTTGAGCCCTCGCGCGGCCCAGCTCAAAGAACTTGAAACCCAACTCGCTGCCATTCCCGTGGTGGATCGGGCGCGCGTTGAAAATATCAAACAAGCCATTTCTTCAGGCCAATACACCATCAACACGGACAATATTGGCGAACAATTGCTCGATTCCGTGAAGGACATGCTGAATGCAGCCAAATGAAACCGCCGTTGCGATCCCTGCCTCAATAGCCAAGCTGCCTGCTGAAAACACAGCCTGGCAAGCACTTCTGGAGGTGCTGGCGCAAGAGGAACACGCCCTGGTTGAGGGCGAAGCCGATTTGTTGCCCAAGCTGAGCGCAACCAAAATGGCGCAGCTTCGAACCCTGAGCAATCTGGCACACGCGCGGCATGACGACCTTCTGGCTGCCGGACTGCCAGCAGATTATTCAGGCATGCAAACCTGGCTGTCCCAACAGGGCAGCCCCGAACAGCGCCTGCTCTGGGAATCGTTACGCACCATGGAGTTGCAAGCTCAAGCCATGAATCAGCGTATTGGCGTGCTGATCGAACTGCGTCTGAGTTCCACCCGCCAGGCGCTCAATGTATTGGTGCAGGCGGCCAAGAACCAGGGTGGCTTGTATGACCAGGCCGGCTGTTCAGTCGCCTCACGTAATGGCAAACCTCTGACTGCGGCCTGAATCCAATCGGTCAGCGCGTATAACGTCCCGGGTCTATCGCCCGCATCAAATCCAGCTCTAAAGGGAGCGGCTGTCCGGTCATTTGATCTGCCAGTGCTTCAGCCAACAATCCCGCCCATACCACGCCCCGCGAAGCGTAACCCGCAGCCACGTAAATCCCGGAATAGCCATTCACTGCGCCCACTATCGGCAACCGATCAGGCAGCGATGCACGAAGTGAGGCCCGGCCACTCAGGGTCCCGATCTCAAATCGACGCTCCGCCCCCGGCAAAATCGTAGCCAAACGTGCCAAATTCTCAAGATTACTTGCCAAACTCGGTTCAATATCATCCTCGCCATATTCATAGGTCGCCCCCACAACCGGCTGAGTCGTGCCCGGTGAAACATAGCCTTCGCGCGCAATCACCCGCTGAATTTCAGGCAGGCTTCCCGCTGGCAACTGTGTGACCTGACCGCGCACGGTCTCAAGTGGCCACATTTGCTCGGGCAGCAAACTCAATGCGTCGCGTGCATTGGCCACGACGACGGCATCGGCCTCCATCCATACCTCACCCGAGGGGCCGCATAGCCGCCAACCGCTTGAGTCGGGCTGAATACTGCTGACCAAACAGGCTGTCCTCAACTGTATGGACGGATGGTTCAACCAGGCGCGACACAAGCTTGTAGGCACCAGCCAGCCAGCCGTCGAATAGAACGCGCCCGGCATGCTCACCGGCCAATTGGCCAGTTCACGCGCTTCATCCAGATCCACCCAGCGCGCAAAATCTTCTGGCGGCACCGTTTCGTCCAGCGCGCGACGAAGTTTGGCTGCGGCTTCGGCATCTCTGGGCAACTGCAACACGCCACAGCGTGACCATTCCACCGCATCGCCCAGCGCATCCCATGCCCTCAGATCATGTAAAAATGCTGCCCGTATCAAACGGCTGTTTCGATTGTCGTCGCGCGAAATCAAGGGGCGGAAAACCGCCACCGTATTGCCCGATGCACCCTGCCCGATGTCATGGGCCGCTTCCAGTACAGTGACCGACACACCGCGCTGTGCCAGTGCATAGGCAATGGATGTGCCCGCTACGCCTGCGCCAATCACCGCAACGTGTTGTGGTTTGGCCCGCACCGACCGGTTTCCGTCACCGCGAAACCGCGCCGACAGGCAGTGCCGTTTGCGGCCAAACCCTTTGCGTTTCTCACAGGCAAATCCGGCGCTTTCCAACCCGCTACGCACGGTCGATTCCACGGTGTAGCTCGCAGCCATGGCGCCGCGATTGGCCAGCTTCGCCAAAGTGGCGAACAGTTCCGTTTGCCACAAATCGGCATTCAGGCTGGGGGCAAAACCGTCCAGATAAAAGGCATCCACTCGTGCCTGAACCTGCGGCAAGCAATCGTGGGCGTCGCCCAGCATCAGCGTGAGTTGCACGCGCCCGTGATCCAGCGCAATACGGTGAAATCCAGGCATCAGGCCAGGCCAGCTCGCCAGCAGTTCGCCGGACAGCGTGGCCAACTCCGGCCAGTGCGCATGCAACGCGGCAAGATCGGCTTGCCTGAAAGGGTGTTTTTCAACCGATAAGTAATGCAGGCTGGCAGGACGCCGGGGATCGTCACGCCATGCCGCCCAGGTCGTCAGGAAATTGAGCCCGGTCCCGAATCCGGTTTCCAGGATGACAAATGACGCGCGATCCGCCCAGGCGTGCGGCAGACCACAACCTTGCAAAAACACATGTTGAGCCTCTCCCTGGCCACCATCGGCAGAATGATAAATGTCACCATAAGCGCTTGAGTACGGGACACCCTCTTTGAATTCAAGACGGGCAGGAACAATGGTTTTAAGCATGGTCGTAGTCTGGCGACGCTCGGTCAGCACCCTAATGGGTTTTTCAATGCCCTCTTAAGGGGTACTCCGCAGTACTACAGGTATTTATGCTCTTCAGGGTAGAAACCTGTGTGGAATGGTATATGCCTGGACACACTGTCCGGGGTGATCGCGCTCATGGTGTGACCCGTGTCGTGAAGTCGCCCGCTGCTACCGCGTTCATATAGGCAAGGATCAGGTCTTTGGTGAGATAGCGCCCATGCGCCTTTTCGTCCTGCTCGCGCACGATGGGAAACGTATCGAGGATGTAAGCCGCATCATCGCGCGACAAGCCGTAAAGCTGAAAGAACAGCGCATCCAGCCGCGCCAGACGGTGACGGCGGTCGTCTTCGTCCCACACGAACGGCGCGCCGTCGTAGCCCAGGTCGCGGGCAAACGGGGCAAGGTCGTGCGCGGTGTAGGACAGGCGCAGCACTTCGTCGCGGACGAAATCTGAGATTCGAGTTGTGCCCAGCACGTGCTCGAATTGCTCCGGGCGGATCAGCGGGAGCTGTTCGACGATGAACCAATTGAGATGCTGCCCTTGCACCTTCTGTCGTGACAAATAATCGAAGGCGAGGCTATTAAAATTCGCCAACAATAACGGGGACCAAAGCGCATAGATTTGAACATCACCTTCCGGCAAGATCGAAGGCAATGTATTGCCCAATCCAGCAAACGGGATAATGGCGGCAATCATGGTGCGCACATTGGTCGGTGCGGTGACATCCTTAAACGCAATCGACCATTGCCCAGCATATTGCGGTGATACTTCCGAAGTGCTCACCCAAAATTGCGGTGTAGGATAAAAGTCCATGTCTTCATGTTGTGCATCGGTGCTGGCTTCCTGCTGCGCCGGGCGATGCAGGTTGTCGGTGTTCATCACCACATTGGCGGCGCGATGGTCATACATC
Organism: Thiobacillus sp.; assembly: GCA_036568265.1. GTDB lineage: Bacteria > Pseudomonadota > Gammaproteobacteria > Burkholderiales > Thiobacillaceae > Thiobacillus. Next base: position 10,832 of record DATCSW010000001.1, on the reverse strand, counting down.
TGCACCATCTTACCTTCATACAGCGGCACCACCTCCGCCTCGCCTTTCTTCCAGCGGTTCGCGCCCACCGGATACCAGCCTTCTTTCTCCAATTCGTCGCGCCGCTTGAACAAGCCTGAATCGTTGGTCATGTGGAACATGGTGCTATAGCGCAGCGGCCAGACTTTTTTGAGCGGTTCTTCACTTCGATTGACCAGTACCGGCTGCCTGCGGTAGATCGCGGTGGTGATGTCGGCATCGTGCCGGGTGCGGAAGATGGGCGCGGCACCCGTGTTGGGATTGACCGCCATGAAATCTTGCGCGGTGAGGGTGAGCACGCGGGCGGGGTCGTCCGCTTCTTCCAGCGTGTGCAGGTAAAAGGCGCAGCGCGCGGCCTCTACCGTGCGCTGTGCGCCGCCGAATACAAGCGCGCAGAATTTGAAGCTGGCGTGAATATCGGAGAAGAAAGTTTTCTTGTTCTCGAAGTCGTAGAGCGCAGCCAGCCGTCCCGTGCCGGAAATGCCGCGAAAAAACTCAGACGCGCCCTTGTCGGCGGCGATGCCGGACGGGCACAGCAGACCGACCATGCCGCGCGGATGGATAAGCGATGTGGCACGCTCGATGAACAGCGAATACAAGTTGATGTCGCCTCCGGAGAGCAGCGGGTAGTCGCCGCATTCGCGCGCCACCCGGCTGGCCGCTTCTGCAGCGGCTTGCGCGGCAAGGTAGTCCTGCCACAGCGGGTCATTGTCGGCTTCCAGTTGCGCGATGAGCTTCTTGCGGTCGGATGCGCGGGCGGCTTTGGCGATGTCCGGTTTGCGTTCGGCGAACCATTCGACCTGCTGCAGCTTCATCCGGTCCCATGGCGGGTTGCCGATGACGGCATCGAAGCCGCCCTGTCCGTTCTGCCAGACGGTTGGGAAGGCCAATTCCCAATGCAGGAAGTGCTCTTGTCCAGCCTGGGCTAGTGCCGCCTGCATGATGCTATGCGCTTGCTGCTCACGCGGCGAGGGCAACTTGCCTTTGCGTTTGGCAAGAAACTCGACGGATTCCAGCAGGTTCTCGCCAAATTCCTGCGTGAGTAATTGCGACCAGCTTCTTTCGTATTTCTGCGCCAAAGTTAAGTCTTCCCACGATGCAGTCGCTTTCACTCTGCCAGTCGGGTTGCCTGCCCAGCGTTTGGCCTGCAAAAAATCCAGCGTGCGCTGCAAGGGAAGTAAACCTTCAGTTGCCGTATCCATGAGCGCTTTGGAGTAATGCGCTTCTGCAATATCAATGTCGGTCAGATTGCCAATTGCTTCCATCGTCATGCTGGCTCGCGTAACACGAGCGAGATCTTCTTGATGGAACATTCCGACAAATTTACCCAGCTCGTGCGAAATATCGCTGACTTTTCCGCCAAATAACGAATCGCCGCAGAGCAGATGATGGTCAAGAAAAGACAAAGGTGCACCGACGGTGAAGGTGTGCAGCCACAGTGCAACCTTGGCGAGTTCCACCGCCATCGGGTTTTTGTCCACACCATGCACCACGCGCTTGAGGATCATACGACGCACGATGTGGCGGTCATCCAGTTGCGCTACGGTCACTGCCCAGCGATGCTGGTGCGCGGAACTCAGAATACGGCTGCGAATGTCTGCAATGCGTTTGATGAGCGGCGACGCCCACGGGTCGGTAATATCCCGCGCCCAAGGCTGTGAGGCAACCTCAAGCTCCGCTGCGGCCATGCTTTCAAGAATTTCATCCGCAAAGTAGTCCACCAGCGAAACCAGAAAATGGCCACTGCCCATCGCGGGGTCGCATATCTTCAGGTCGAGCATGGCGCTGGCTGGGTCTGCGCTATCCAACACACCCCAATCAGCGGGCTTGAGTTCTTTCCTTTTCTTCCACTGTTCGATCTGCGCGCTGAAAGCGGCTTTGCGTTCGGCCACGAGCGGGCCAACGGTTTCGCGGATGATGAGTTTTACCAGCCCATCGTGCGTGTAGTAGCTGCCGCTGACCTTGCGCGCAAAGCTGGCTGGCCGTGCGACGATCCTGTTTTCTTCAACAGTGAGGCTGTATTCGAGCAAGCGTTCGTAAATGCCGCCCAGATGCTGGACGGAGAGATCGCGGTAGTTGATCCATGCACGCAATAGGTCAGGACGGCGCGCGAGGTCGTCAAATAACGGGGCAAAGTGCGCATCGGGGACACGGCAACGCGTCAGCAGCGGCGCACGGCTGTCCTCGAACAGGCCGCCGTTGTATGCCGGCATGCCGATGGAGGGGTCGCCCTGCGAAATGATGTGGAACAAGTCGCCAAGATGCTGCCAGTAGCGGCTAGCCGTATTGCTCAGGGTATCGTTTGCATCGCGCCGCTCGGCAATGTCTACCCGTATTTTGCGTAGGGAGTAATCGTCGTAACGTCCATCGCGCACGGGCAGCAGGTTGCGGTCTTCGGCGTAAAGGATGAACAGTAGGCGATACAGCAAAATCAGCGTGGCTTCACGCAGTTCGGCCAGATAAGCGGGGGAGCTAATGTCAGCATCAGGATCGCCCGCTGCAAGGGCATCGGCGAACTGCGGGAAGATGGTGGCGAACACGCGTGCACCCAGGTCCTGCGAAACTTTTTCCTCGTACAGCCGTGCTTCGTTAAAAGCATATTCGTGAAAGGTGCGGTTTTCCTTGTCCCAGGCCTGGCGGAGGAAAGCGTCGCGCTGGAACAGACAGAAAAACAGTTTGATACCGTATTCCTGTTCAACCCCGAACAGGTCCCTTTCTGTTCCGGGGATTTCCAGCAACGCGGCGAGATCGAGTTCGAGGAATTCTTCAGAGCGCGAACGCGCGCCTTGCCAGTACAAGCGCCACACTGCGCCATTGGTCAGGATGCCCCAGCGCACGGCGCGTTCAGAGGCGACTTCAACACTGGAGAGGTAGCGCAGAATCTGGTTGGACGGCGTGCCTGGATCGAGGCGGTTGGTGGCGTCGCCGCGATCCAGTGGGCGCATCCAGCGCTTGGCTTCAAGGACAGCAACGCCGTGTCGGTAGCGGCGATCATCGCGCTTTTCGGCGCGTGCGGCCTGCTTGGCAGCTTCATCTGGAAACAGCAGGAAATCCGGAACATCTTCACGACCCGTGCTGGAGGCGGTCACTTGCTTGAGCGTCAGATCGTGCCATCCAAGCAGGTCAAGCACCTTCTCGATGATGTCGGCTTCGGTGTTGGCCTCGTTTAGCTGGCTGTCAGCCGTAAGCGGTGCATAGATGCGCGCGAGATTGTTAGTGAAATCACCGAGCGCAGTATCTGGCAATGCTTCCCAAACGGGCGTACTGCGTATGCCGTCCAGTAAAAAATCCTGCGAAAAAAGCTTACCTTCCATCTGAAAACACCTGAAAAAAGCTTGCGCGAAAGTTGCACGATGATTAATCCCGACCTGAATGGTACATTGACTCGGTTAACAGCCAATTCCCCGGACAAATCCAAACACACCATGCCTCAAGCTAAAACCTGGATTCGACTGGTCCTGATCGTCTTGATCGTGACAGCGCTCGCCTATGTGGGCTGGTCTTACACCCGACCTGATCCCCCGGAAGTGGAACTCGCCACCATTGCGCGCGGTACGGTCGAGTCCACCGTGGTCAACACCCGTGCGGGTACGGTCAAGGCTTGCCGCCGCGCCAAATTGGCCCCTGCTGCAGGCGGACAAATCGTGAAGCTGTGGGTCAAGGAAGGCGATCGCGTTAAAGCCGGGCAGCCGTTGCTGGAACTCTGGAATCGGGATCTGGCTGCGCAGCGCGAGCTGGCGACCCGCCAGCTCGCCACCAGTGAAGAACGCCGCCGCGAAGCCTGCATCATGGCCGATACCGCCAAGCGCGATGCAGCGCGCAGCCAACAGCTCGCCGAAAAAGGGTTTGTCAGCCCACAAAACAGTGAAGACACGCGTGCTACAGCACGCGCACGACAGGCCAACTGCGATGCGCTCACCGCTGACATCAAACGAGCACAGGCACAGATTAATGTCGTCTCCGCCGGGCTGGATCGCACCACGCTGACGGCGCCGTTTGCCGGCATCGTGGCGCGTGTGACAGGTGAGATCGGCGAATACACCACGCCATCGCCTCCCGGTATCCCCACTCCGCCTGCTGTCGACCTGATCGATGACAGCTGTTTATATGTAAGCGCACCCATGGACGAGGTCGATGCACCCAGAATCAAGCCTGGCCAGATTGCACGCATCAAGCTCGATGCGATATCCGGCCAGACCTTTCCCGGCAAAATCCGGCGTGTTGCCCCGTATGTAACAGAAGTTGAAAAACAGGCCCGTACAGTTGATGTCGAAGCCGAGTTCGACACGCCACCCAAACAGCATTTGCTGGTGGGCTATAGCGCCGACGTCGAGGCCATTATCGAAAGCCGCGAGAATGTGCTGCGTGTTCCCACCCAGGCCATTCAGCAAGACGGCACCGTGCTGGTGTTGGGGGCTGACAATAAGCTGGAATCACGCAGCCTGAAAACCGGGCTCGCCAACTGGGGGTTCACCGAGGTGACTCAGGGTCTGAAGGCTGGCGACCGCGTACTGCTGTCCTTTGACCAGGAGAAGGTCAAAGCGGGCGTACAAGTCAAACCCAAACCCGCAAAATGATTCGCCTCACCGATATCACCCGCGTGTTCCGCATGGGCGACCAGGAGGTGCGCGCATTAAACGCAACCAACCTCGAAATCGCATCAGGCGAATATGTCTCCATCATGGGCCCATCGGGTTCGGGAAAATCCACGCTGCTCAATATCGTCGGCTTGCTCGACCACCCCAACAGCGGCAGCTACGAACTGGATGGCACCCTGGTCACGGCGTTATCCGAAACCGAACAGGCTCGTGTGCGTCGCGAAAAAATCGGTTTCGTATTCCAGTCATTTCATCTGGTGCCCCGACTCACCGCTGCCGAAAATGTCGAACTGCCACTGATACTGGAGGGCATCGCGCCTGCTGAACGCAAGTCACGCGTGAACGCGGCACTCGATGCCTTCGAATTACGCGACCGCGCCCACCACCGCCCTGCCGAACTGTCGGGCGGGCAGCGCCAGCGCGTGGCCATTGCACGCGCCACCATACTCAAGCCCACCGCCCTGCTGGCAGATGAGCCTACCGGCAACCTCGATCACCGCACCGGCGCCGAAGTCGTGGCATTGCTGGAAGCACTTCAACATACCGGCACGACACTGATCGTTGTCACCCACGACCGTGAATTGGGTGCACGTGCGCACCGCCACATCGCCATGCGAGACGGCGAGATTGTCGAGGATACAAAGTGAATCTGCGCGATACGCTCAAACTCTCGTTCATGACTGTGGCAAGCTACCGGGCACGCTCGCTCCTCATCGTGCTGGCGATGGCATTAGGCGTAGCAGCCGTGGTAGTGCTGACCGCACTGGGTGACGGTGCGCGTAATTACGTGGTGGGCCAGTTTTCTTCACTCGGCACCAATCTGATCATTGTGTTACCTGGTCGATCAGAAACCTCGGGCGGCATTGTCAGCGCAGCGCTGGGCCAAACCCCCCGCGATCTCACACTGGAAGACGCACGTATCGTCAGCCTTCTGCCACAAGTCAGACGCCTCGCTCCGCTGAATGTCGGCGTGGCCGAACTCACATCAGGGGGCAGGCTGCGCGAAGTGACCGTACTCGGCAGCACATCCAATCTGCTGCCGATCCGACATATGAATTTGTCGCAAGGCAGCTTTCTCGCTCATGGCTCCGAGCGTAGTGCGCAGATCGTACTGGGCAGCGCGCTGGCCGAAGAGTTTTTTCCTGACGGCAATGTGGTTGGCCAACGCATCCGGCTGGGAGACAGTCGATTCATGGTGTCGGGTGTACTCGCCTCCCAAGGTGAGTCGATGGGATTCAACACCGATGAAATCGCGATTATTCCGATCGACTATGCGCAGGAATTGTTCAATACATCCACTCTCTTTCGCATCCTGATCGAAGCGCGCAACCGAAACCTCATTGAGCCCGCCAAGTCCGCTATTCAACACACCCTGAAACAACGCCATGATGGCGAGGACGATGTCACCGTCATCACGCAGGATGCCATCCTCGCCACGTTCGATCGTATTTTGCGTGCGCTGACGCTGGGAGTCGCAGGCATTGCTGCCATCAGTCTGGCTGTGGCGGGCATACTGGTGATGAATGTCATGCTGGTGGCCGTCGCTCAGCGCAAGTCTGAAATCGGTTTGCTTAAAGCCATAGGCGCGACCGCAACCGATATTCGCCGCCTGTTTTTTGCCGAGGCACTCTGGCTGTCATTTGCGGGGGGCGCCATTGGCTTCGCACTCGGCCATTTAGGCAGTTGGATGATACGTCTGGCCTATCCAGACCTTCCCGCCTGGCCGCCGGTCTGGGCCAGCGTGGCTGGCGTGGCCACCGCATTGATCACCGGAATCATGGCCAGCCTGCTGCCGGCTTCACGTGCGGCCAAACTCGACGCGGTCGTCGCCCTGGGTGGGAAATGAGCCTGACAGACACCCTTCGGTTTGCACTGCATGCACTGACCGCTCACCGGCTGCGTACTTTTTTGTCTGCGCTCGGTGTCGCGGTAGGAATTGCCGCTGTGATCCTGTTGACGTCTATCGGCGATGGCATTCATCGCTTTGTCTTGTCCGAATTCACCCAGTTCGGTACCAACATCATCACCGCCACCCCCGGTAAAACCACCGCACGCGGGTCCTCGGTGGGCTCCATCGGCAGCGCGCGCCTGTTGACAGTGGAAGATGCGCTGGCGCTGCAAACTTCACGCTATGCGCAGTACACCAATGCAAGTGTGACGGGTAATGCAGAAGTCCGCGCACAAGGCCGCAGCCGACGCGTGACGGTCTATGGCGGAGGACCGGATTTTTCCCGTGCCTTCAATATGCAGGTTGCCATCGGCCAGTTTCTGCCTGCCGATGACCCGCGTAATCCACGTGCATTTGCCGTGTTGGGGTCGAAGGTTCGCACCGAACTGTTTGGCACAGCCAACCCGCTCGGCGCCACCCTGCAAGTCGGCACATCACGTTTCCGCATCATTGGGGTCATGGCATCCAAAGGCCAGGTGCTAAGCTTTGATCTCGATGACACCGTCTACATTCCCACCACACGCTCGCTCGAAGTATTCAATCGCGAAGGCGTGATGGAAATTCACATCGCCTATCATCCGGGCTCGCCTCTGCCTGCCGTGCTCGACGACGTCAAACGCATTCTGATTGCACGCCATGGCCGTGAAGATTTCACGCTCACCCCGCAGCAACAAATGCTCGACACGCTCACCACCGTGCTCGACGTATTGACCTTTGCCGTGGCCGCGCTCGGTGGTATTTCGCTTTTGGTGGGGGCAGTGGGCATGGTCACACTGATGCACATCGCAGTCGCCGAACGTGTTGCCGAGATCGGCCTGCTCACTGCGCTGGGCACCACACGCGCCCAGATTCGTACTTTGTTTCTCATGGAGTCAACCGTGCTGTCCACACTGGGAGGCCTGGGAGGGTTGGCTATTGGTGCGGGGATTGCCTGGCTGCTCAAGACCACGGTCAGCGGCTTACCGGTCAATACGCCATGGGATTACGCATTGGGTGCGCTGGTCATTTCCATGCTGATCGGTCTGGCCGCCGGTATGGTACCGGCCATGCGCGCCGCACAACTCAACCCGGTTGAAGCCTTGCGCGACGAATAAGCTGCGTCAAAGATGCTTTTCGGCTGCTTCCAGTTCCAGTAATCACTGGTTATTTCTACGGCCGAACTATGGGGCCATCTCGATTTATTTATCGATGATTTCTATCGCTTACGTTTAAAACGACTGCCATAGTCGCTCGGCCATCAAGCCTTTTACCGATGTGCTTTGGCGGGCAATGACAATTTCGCGTGTCACCCCTTTGATATGCTTGCCAGCAATCGATACCAGCTTGGCGCACTTGATCGCGTCATCAACAATAAATAGCGGCATATGGCCCCAAGCCATGCCCTGCATGATCACTTCTTTTTTCGTGTATTGATCGCCCACCGTCAGATGCGGCACATTATCCAGCACGAATCGGTTCAGCTTTTCGCTGTGTACAGACGTATCCCGGATGATGCACTGTGTATAGCCAGCCAAATCGGCGTAGCTAAGCGACGGTTTGATCGGCACTTTCAAAAATCCAGGTGCCACAACGGGCACCACATCCACATTGCAAAAATCCCGATACTCATACCTCGAGTCGGCTTTATCGAGATGATGAATCATCAAATCCATCTCGCCATCCAGCAGCAATTCATTCGGGCCAAACAGGTTGCCAAAAAACAGATTGAGCCGAGTTAAAGGATATTCCTGCGAGAACGTACGCAGTACGCCCAGCGCTTCGGGTAATGGTGTGATATCGCCGATGACGATATTGAGTTCGCTTTCCTCGCTCCCCCGTAGATGCGTGACCTGATTACCCAACGCATCCATCTCGCCCAGAATACGCTGAATACTTTGATGGAAGGCCTTGCCCTGATTGGTCAGAACAGATCGGTAGCCCGAGCGATCAAACAGTGCAAAACCCAGTTCCGCCTCCAGATTTTTCAAAACGGAAATCACGCTCGGATGGGTTTTGTTGAGCTGCTTGGCTCCGGCCTGAATACTGCCTTGCGAAACCACGGCATCCAGGGTCAACATCTGTTGGATCGTAATATTCATACTGTTTACTCTGGCTACAATCAGTGTCGAAACATAGTACTTTTCACTTACATTGTGCTCAACTTAAACTGAAATCTGAATCAGCCATGGAGGGCGTCCATCATGTTGCCAGCAATCCGCTTTGAGTTGCTACTCCGCTTCGACCAGGCAGCCCGGCCATGAACATCCGCCACGCCATCGTTGCATGCATCCTGGGCGCGAGCCTGGGCACGAGTCATGCCCAGGAAGTGACCCAAACCCATCAAGGCTTGAGTCTCAATGCGAATCTGGAGCTGGCCGACAACAAAACGCTCGCGGAGGGTGTCATTCTCATCACCCACGGCGGCCTCGCGCACAACGGCATGGAATTCATCCGCTACCTGCAAACCCTGCTCAAAGCGCGGGGGCATAGCTCGCTGGCAATCAATCTGAGCCTGGGTCTGGATAATCGCCATGGCATGTACGACTGCAGCACCCCCCATCGCCACCGTAACAGCGACGCCGTCGATGAAATCGGCCTCTGGATGAACTGGCTACAGGCACAAGGTGCGAAACGCGTTACCTTGCTCGGCCATTCTCGCGGTGGCGCACAAACCGCACTGTATGCGGCAGAACGCAACGATCCCCGCGTGCAAGCGCTGGTACTGCTCGCCCCCGCCATCGCCGAGAACACCAGCCCCGAAACCTATCAGCGCATCCACCAAAAACCGCTCAAGCCGCTGCTAAACGCGGCGCAAGCGCACATACGTGCGAAGAACGGCGGTACCGTCCTCAAGTCAGTCGGCCTGCTGAACTGCAGCGACACATCCGCCACCGCCGAATCATTCGTCTCCTACTACAACCAGGACCCGCGGCTCGACACGCCCTACCTGATCCCCCGCATCCGGCTTCCCATCCTGGTCCTGGTTGCGGGCAGCGATGCGGTCGTCGTTAAACTCGAAAACAAACTCGCCCGGCTGACCAATCGCCCCAACATGAAGATGAAAATCATTGAAGGCGCAGATCACACCTTTCGTGACCTGGCATCAGACGATGCCACCGACGCAATCGACGTCTTTTTGAAAACCGCGTCTCCGGCCGCCGGCCGCACTTCATGAGGGGGCAGGACAGCACATGAAATTGACGCTTGCCACCATCGCGCTGTGTGCTGGTTTAAGTGTGTCGACCTGGGCCGAGGCCGAGATCAGCATCGTCCACATCACCAAAGTCGAACAAGACTTATACAAAACCAGCGAAGGGCAATACATCGAAACCAGCTCGTGTTTTTTGGAAGCCAACGGCGAACGCGCTGTGCTCGATTATGTGAAATACAGGTGCAACAACAATCTTCAGTTTGGCCTCAATGGGTCATGCCAGGTGCAGTTTGTATTTAAGTGAGGAGCGGATCAGCAGGTAGTCCGATAGCTGACGTACTCAGTATGGTAGGCGCTTCCGCACTGTAGGGCCTGGGCGGTTTTGGAGGCTGCCCCAGATGGCGCTAGCCAGCTTTTCGACGATGCGCACCCAAGTTCCGCAGGTCGCGTCGTTTCTATTTATGCGCAAGAAACGGCTCTTCCTCTGTTGCTTGGTATGTAACAAGCCAATCTTTCAGGACCAAAATATAACCGTCCCTGGTTGTTTCATACGTAAGCAAAGTCGGTCGGGTAATACTTCCACATAGTCCATCGCCGTCAAGCTCGCGTAACCGATCTGGAAAGTGCCCATTCTTCTGACGGTACTCACTCAATTGGATCCGTACCTCATCGCCTCTGGTTACGCACGCATTAAAAGCACGAATGAAAGACTGCGTTCCAAGAATATATGCCACGACATATAGCGCCAGCAGCGTAAATCCTCCCGATATTTTGTACCGCAGCCTGACAGGTGCAATACAAACGATCATCAAGCTGCCGAATAGCCCGACCACTATCGGCAATGTTGATTGTGGAAGGGAATTCATCTCTCCAAGCCAGAAGCCTAGCGCCAAGAACATTCCAGCAAAGGATAAGGTGGCGATTCTTCTCACATGGGCTTACTTGCATACACAAACAAAGGTGGCAAATAACACGCAGCCACGGATTTCTCCAGTTACGGCTCCACCCGCAAGCGCAAGCTATTAAGCAGGGTGTTCCATACCACCATCGCTTCCTTGTCCGACAACGCACTGCTCTGACCACCTGCCCGGTTGCCTACCACCCCGGTCTGGAGTTGCGCATCCCAAAGTGGCTGGTC